>NZ_JBXASL010000003.1:0-726001 GCF_058809275.1 Shinella sp. GW821-FHT10F02
GGCTTCAAGGCCCAAAGGTGCTGCGGCCTCTCATCCGCCACCGCAACCGGCAATACACCGCCAATCCCGGTGAAAGGAAGTTACAAAGGTGCCGGCAGGCGGATGAGGGGCGGCTCCCATCCACAAACAAAAACGCCGGGGTTTTCACCCCGGCGTTTCTCATTCCAAATCGCAAACCTTACTCGGCAGCGACGATCTTGCCGTCTTCCCACTTGAAGAGCGAGAAGCTCTGCGAGGTGAGGTCGCCCGTTTCGCCGTAGGTGAGCTTGCCGATGGCGGTGGGGATGGCTTCACCGGACTTCAGGGCCGCGGCGACGGCGGCGGAGTCTTCCGCGCTGCCGGCCTTCTCGATGCCGGCCTTCAGCACTTCGACGGCGGCATAGGCGTTGAGCGTGAAGGCCTCCGGCGGCACGCCCTTTTCCTTGAGGACGGCGACGGCCGCCTGCGAATCGGCGCTCTTCAGCGCGTCCGAGGCGTTGGTGAACAGGGTGCCGCCAGCGGCTTCGTTGCCGATCGCCCAATATTCGCTGTTCGACAGGCCTTCGCCGCCGATGATCGTGGCGTTGACCGAAAGATCCTTCAGCTGGCGGGCGAGAAGGCCGCCTTCCGGATGGTAGCCGCCGAAATAGATGACCTCGACGCCGTCAGCCTTGAGGCGGGTGATCAGCGCGCTGAAATCCTTGTCGCCGGGCGTGACCGAATCGTAGAGCGCCTCGGTGATGCCGCCCTTGTTGAGCGCCGCCTTGAAGGCATCCGCCAGGCCCTTGCCGTAGGCGCCCTTGTCGTGGACGATGGCGACCTTCTTGTTCTTGAGCGTGTTGACGACATAGGCGGCGGCGACTTCCGCCTGCTGGTCGTCACGGCCGCAGGTGCGCAGCACGTTGGTAAGGCCGCGGGCCGTGAGGTCCGGTGCGGTTGCCGTCGGGGTCACCATCAGCACGCCGTTTTCGGCGAAAACGTCCGAAGCCGGGATCGCGACGCCGGAGGTTACCGGGCCGACGACGAAGCGGATGCCTTCGCCGACGATCTGGTTGGCGGCCGACACGCCCTGCTTGGGCTCGCCGGCGTCGTCCGCCAGCTTCAGCACGACCTGTTCGCCCAGAATGCCGCCGTTCTTGTTGATCTCGGCAACGGCCGCTTCCGCGCCGTTCTTGACCTGGTCGCCATAGGCCGCGACCGGGCCGGTTAGCGGTGCGACGAGGCCGATGACGATATCGGCATGGGCGAGCGGCGCAAAGGCGACGGAAGCCGCGAGCAGGGCTCCGGCAAAAATTGGCTTCTTCATGATTTTTCTCCTGGCTGGGGCCTTGGGAAGGCCCGGTCGCAAACGCTCACGCGCCCGGATGGCGAGGTCCAGATCCGATGGCAGAGCGGGTTCTTTCACGGTCCGGAACAATCGTGCGCGAAGGGCCGGCGTGCTGCAGATTGATTAGGCCGGAAGGCCAAAAAGCGCAACAAAATAATGCATTTGCATATTTGATGGGCGGATCACCCCCGTGAATGGAAGGGCACTTCCCGGCATTTGAATCAAAACGGATTGTTAAGATTTACGATTTATAAATATCCGGAAATTCTGAGGAACTGCGATGCGTTGCGTCTTGGTCGTCGTCCTCCTGTTGCTTGCCGGCTGCGCGTCCGTCCCCCGACAGACGCAGAACGCCTGTGCCATCTTCGAGCAACGTGACGGCATGTTCGATAACTGGCGGAGAGCCGCCTACCGCGCCGAGCGGGAATATGGCGTGCCCGTGCCCGTGCTGATGGCGACGATCTACACGGAGTCCGGCTTCCGCCATAATGCCCGCCCGCCGCGCACCAAACTCCTGGGCTTCATTCCGTGGAAGCGCCAGTCGACGGCGCTGGGGTTCTCCCAGGCGCTCGACGGCACCTGGGCGCGCTACAAGCGCGTGACGGGCCGCTGGACGGCAAACCGCACGGACTTCTCCGACGCGATCCGCTTCATCGGTTGGTATCACAGCGAGAGCAACCGCAAGAACGGCATCGCGCTCAACGACACCTACCGCCTCTACATCGCCTATTACCACGGCCACGCCGGCTACAAACGCGGCAACTGGAGCGGCACGGCGAAGGCCGGCGCCAAGCGCGCCGCCAACATGGCGTCGAGCTATTCGCGCCAGTTGCGTGACTGCGGGTCGTGGTAGGTGCGGTAGGGCCGGTCGAGAGCGACAGCGTGATCTTCACCAGAGTTCCGGATACAAATCCCGCCATTGCGGGTTGAATGCCTCGATCAGTTCGATTTTCCATTGCCGATACCAGCGCTTCAGCGATTTTTCACGCTGAATGGCGGTGCCGATACTCAGGTGCTCCTCGTACCAGACCAGCCTTGTGCAACTGTGTTGCCGCGTAAAGCCCGGTGTCAGGCCCTCGCGATGTTCATGAACGCGTCGCTCAAGATCGGAGGTGACGCCAATGTAGAGCGTACCATGTCTCTGGTTGGTCACGATGTAAACATATCCCGCCATGCGGGAAATGTGTGCCGCTCTGGATCCTCGGGTCAAGCCCGAGGATGACGAAAGAAGAGAGGGCGGCGTGCAAAACGGTCGCCCCGTATGCCGCGACCATTCAAGGGGCAGCACGTCGCCTCCCCACTGTCATCCTCGGGCTTGACCCGAGGATCCACCATCACGGTAGAGCGTTCGTGGTGGGTTCGCCTGGACTTCACAAAAAAGCGCACCCCCTTGTCGGATCCGTCCCGTGACACACGTCCTTGGCATGTCCAACCCAAAGGAGGAGACGATCATGACCTATGTCGATGGATTCCTGGTGGCCGTGCCGAAGGCCAATCTGGAGGCCTATAAGGATATGGCGCGCCTGGGGGGCGAGGTGTGGAAGGAATATGGCGCGATCGATTATGTCGAATGCATCGGCGACGACGTGCCCTATGGCGAGCTCACCTCGTTTCCGCGCGCCGTGCAGGCGAAGGAGGACGAGGTCGTCGTCTTTTCCTGGATCACCTATGAATCGCGCGAAAAGCGCGACGAAATCATGGCCAAGGTGATGGCGGACGAGCGCCTGAAGGGCGACGAGTGGAAGAACGTCTTCGACGGCAAGCGCATGATCTATGGCGGCTTCCGCGCCTTCGTCGAGTTGTGAGCGGAGCGCGGGTGCGCTATTACCGCATCCAACACGATGAAAGGGATGCGCCATGAAGGACCTCTATTACGCAATCGTCGGCACCACCACGGATACGAATATGGGTCTCGCGCGCTTCATGGGCGTGATCATCGTCTTCATCGCGGTCGTCGGCACCCTGTTCTGGGCGATCGGCGGCTGAGGCGGGCGCCATGCCGCAAAAAATCCTGACGGTCGCGACCCGCGGGCAGGGGCTCTACGAGTTCACCCGCGAGGCCGCCGCCTTTGTGCAGGAGGCCGGCGGGGAGGAGGGGCTGCTGACGGTCTTCGTCCGCCACACCTCCTGCTCGCTGCTCATCCAGGAAAATGCCGACCCGGATGTCCGGCGCGATCTCGACCAGTTCTTCCGCCGCCTCGTGCCGCCCTCCGACGATCCCTCCATGCGCTGGATCGTCCACACGATGGAAGGGCCGGACGACATGCCGGCCCATATCAAGGCGGCGCTCAACCAGGTCTCGATCGGTATCCCTGTCATCGCCGGGCGTCTGGCGCTCGGCACCTGGCAGGGCCTCTATCTCTTCGAGCACCGCGACCGGCCGCACCGGCGCGAAATCGTGCTGCATCTCGGCCCTTGACGGAACCCGTTCACACGGAGGAACGTTCCTGGCGTGGCTCACGAGAGGAGAGATCCATGTCAGACACGGAAAGCATCAACCACGCCGTCATCGAGGCGCTGAATGCCCGGGATTTTGCCGCACTTGCCGCAAAGGTCCATGAGGACGTCTCGATCTCCGGCATCGGTGAGGGTATGGACAACGGCCGCGACGCGCTGCGCGACCGTCTCGCCCGGCATTTCGAAGCGTTTGATGAAAACTATGGCGATGCGCTGGTGATGAGCGATGCGCTCGGCCACAACGTCGCGATCCGCCTGACGGCGCATGGCAAATCCGCCGCCGGCGCCACCTATTCGAAGGAGAAGATCCTGCTGCTCGAGCTCGAGGAGGGATCCATCACCCGCATCGCCTTCTTTTCCGGTTCATGAAGTTGAACGGAGGCTGAACGGCGGCTTCGGCCTGCGTTCAGCCTCCCCCCGCTAAGGTCTCCTCAATCGCCGGACACGACGGTCCGGTGCAAGCGAACAGGAGATCCCGATGACCAGCTTTCTGAAAAACACCCTTCTTGCCGCCGTGCTCGGCCTCGGTGCCCTGACCGCTTTCGCCCCGGCCGCGTCCGCCGCCAATATCGAGCTGTCGGTCGAGACTGTCGGCTACCGCAACGGCTTCCTCGAAGTGCGCGATCACGACCGCGGCCGCGACCGCTGGGATCGCCGCCACGACCGCCGCCATGGCAACTGGGGCGGTGGCCGCGGCCGCTGCGATATCGGGCTTGCCGTCGCCAAGGCGCGCGATTTCGGCCTGCGCCGCGCCCGCGTGGCCGATGTGACGCCGCGCAAGGTCGTCGTCGAAGGGTTCCGCTATCAGGGCTACAGCCGCATGGTCTTCGCCAACGATCGTCATTGCCCGGTTCTCTGGCGTTAAGGCAGAGGCCTGCCCAACGGACGTCGTTCGCCTCGTCACCCCCGGCCGGTGAACGGCTACCCTCCCGGCTTTTGCCGGGAGGGTTCTTTGCGTTCCGGTGCGGGCATCGTGAACCCGCAAACGAAAAAAGGGCCGGTCTCCCGGCCCTTTCGTTCATTTCTGTCGTGCGGATCAGTTGCCGAGCGCGAAGGTCACGTTGACGATGACGGAATAGCTGTTCTCGCCGGTGGCGAGCGGCACGGAGGCCCCTTCGGCATAGTCCTTGGCCATGGCGCGCATCATCGGCACGGGTTCCGCGCGGTAGTTGGTTTCGGAAATCTCCAGCACGCGGCCGAGGCCGACGCCGGCGGCTTCCGTCAGTTCCTTGGCCTTGGCGATGGCGTTCTCGACGGCCTTCTTGCGCGCAGCGCTAACGGCCGTGTCCGGCTTGTCGTTGGTGAAGCGGATGCCGCCGCCCTGGTTGGCGCCGAGCGTCACGGCCTTGTCGAGGATCTCGCCGAGCTTGGAAAGATCGCGCACGCGCAGCGTTACCGTGTTGGTGACCTGGAAGCCGGTCAGAATCGGCGGCGGATTTTCGCCCGTCGAGCTCTGCGGATACTGGTATTGCGGGTTGATCATGAAGCCGGAGGTCTGCAGGTCGCGTTCCGCGATGCCGGCGTCCTTCAAGGCAGCGAGGATCTCGGCCATCGCCTTGTTGTTGGCATCGAGCGCCTCGCGGGCGGTCTTGGCATCCTTGACGACGCCGAGGTCGATCAGCGCCATGTCGGGCGCGATTTCCGCGCTGCCTTCGCCGGTGACGACGATGGTTGCCTCGCGCGGCTTTGCGGCGTCCTGCGCGCGGGCGGCCATGGGAACGGCAGCGGCGAGAGCGAGCGAAAGCGCGAAGAGGCCGGCACCCGTGCGGCGGCCCAGTGTTCCGTAGAACATGAAGACTATCTCCTGATGGTTGTGTCCCTCGCGCCGTTCTTCGCCCGGGATTGTGTAGAGAATACGGCGGTGCTTGTGAGGCCCGCCGAATTCGTCTAGACGATCTCTAGCCGTCGGCCGCCATTGACCGACGGTCCCCGGTCAACGCTGGGAAGGGCCTGTAGCTCAATGGTTAGAGCCGGCGGCTCATAACCGCTTGGTTGGGGGTTCGAGTCCCTCCGGGCCCACCACTCCCCTTCGCCCAGCTTGGTCAAGCGGTGAAATCCGGCCTGATTGGGGAGCGGGCTTATTAAGTTATGCGCCCACCATTTCGCCGGCTTGGCTCATATCCATCCAGGCGAGTTCCAAGATGTGGCCATCGGGATCTTCGACGGCGCGGTTGTAGAGGAAGCCCATGTCCAGTGGCTCGCGAATATCGGCCTTGCCGCCCGACGCTGCGCCCGCATCGGCGATCGCGTCGACATGCTCCCTGCTGTCGTGACTGAGAGCGATCAGCACTTGGCAGCTTGCATGCGCATCAGCGACCGGTTTTGCGGTGAAAGTCGAAAAATAGTCGCGCGACAACAGCTGAAACGTGATGTCATCTGACCAGACCATGCTGGACGCCTGTTCGTCACTGAACTGGGCATTTTTCTGGCAACCGATCGCCTCGTAGAATCGGGTTGCAGCAGCCAGATCCTTTACCGGCAGGTTGACGAAAATCATCTTTGGCATTGCCTGTTCTCCTTTGGTTGAATTTTTGTGCGCGCTAAAGTGGCGGCGCGGATTGCTTGTCGGCCGTGGCTACAGCCACTGCGTGATGAACCGGCGACTGGCGTGGATGTCGATCATCTCGACCTCGTCACTGACGCCTGTGAACCGGTGAGGCGTATCCGGGGCGACCACCACGATCTCACCCGCTACGGCGTCCAGGCTCTGAGTGCCGACCGTAAAACGCACCACTCCCTTCCGGACGAGAAAAGTCTCCGAATAGGGATGTTGGTGGAGTGCCGGCCCTCCGCCCGGCCTGTCGAGCCGGGTGAAAATGATCGACACGCCGGATCCAAAGCCGCCGCCCTGAAATTCACCGTCCCAGGATGTCGCACCGTCCGTCCATTTGATGCTGTTGGTCGCCATGACAGTCTCCATTGCTTGAAAAGAGATTTGCCGCTAAAAGTGGAATTCGGGTAGTGGCAAAAATGAAATGCCGGATTTCGTGCAGCAGCGACTTCAATGGAATGATCTGAGCCTGATCCTGGCTGTGGCGCGGTCGGGCTCATTCGCGGGTGCCGCCGTGCGGCTCGGGGTGAGCACGCCCACGGTGTTTCGCCACGCCAGGGCGGTGGAGGAGCGGCTGGGAACCCTGGTCTTTCATCGTGACACGACCGGTGTGTCTCTCACCGCAGCCGGGAGAGAGGCTGCCGCCTTGGCCGAACGTATCGATGAGGATATCGGTGCGCTCGAGGCGCGTGTCGGCAACGAGAATTCCGACGCGGCCGGGACAGTCCGGTTAGCGACCGTGGATACCCTTGTGGCAGGTCCCTTGATGCCCTTGATCCGGCGCTTCGGGTCGGAACATCCTGCCATCCTGCTTGATTTGCGCTCAAGCGTCAGCATGTCGGATCTGCGCCAGCGGGAAGTCGATGCCGCGCTACGCGCCGGCGGCGAACCGCCCGAAAGCCTTGTCGGTCGCAAGCTCTGCCGGATCGCCGTTTCGGTTTACCGCAGCACAGGAGACGGTGATGGCATTGCCGACGACAAGGCCTGGGTTGTCCCCAACGCCGAGCTCGCCCATCTGGCCTCGGCGCGATGGCTGAAGGACAATGGCCGGTATTCTGGCGCCGCACTTCAGGTCAACAGCCTCTATACGCTCACCGAAGCCGTCGCCAGCGGCATCGGCCCCGGCATCCTGCCCTGCTATCTGGCGGATCTCAACCCGAGGCTCACCCGGGTGGGCGAACCTATCGACGAACTATCGAGTGATCTTTGGTTCCTGACGCATAGCGAACTGCGCCACACGAGGCGCATCAGGGTTCTATCTGACTTTCTTGCAAAGGAATTCCAGGCGCTGCGCCCGCTGTTTCACGGCGATCGACCTGCTTGACGGCAGGAATTTCCGGGCCGGGTTACGGGTGCCGGGCGACTACCACATTCCCAGCGCGAACATGTCGAATTTCAGGAGGATGAGTTTTTGGCGAAATTTCGCGACTTGCGCCTGGCAGTCCGGTTTTGGCTGGTATTTCTTGTCCAGTTGGAAGCTGTAATTTTCAAGGCTTCTGTAGATGTTTGCCGCTGCCTCTTCCTGAGCGTCGTCGAACAATGTCGTATCGATTGCAGTATTTCCCACCTTAAGTTCTATTGCTTTGAAGAGGCCGTTGTCTCTGATCTTGTCCATCATCGATAGGCCGACGCCATCCACTTGGGACGATATCTTGTTTATGAGGTCATCTGTCTTGTCGCGGCGGTCAAGATTTATCTGTCCGGTGACCTTTTCCAGACCTTTGACGACCTTGCCTTTGAGGTAAGTGTCACGAAGGAAGCTCGCCTGTCCTTTGCTTCCCGTTTTGCGATATTCTTCGACAAGCAAGTAAAAGCCCGTTTCATTAGCGGAATATGCTGTCGTGGAGTAATGGAAGAGGTTGGACCGGCGTGTCTTGGTATCGACCATACCCCTGATCACCTGCGCGATTTCATGCTTAGCCAATTGCCGGTCTCCCTTCGTTGCCGCCAAGGCGCGGTCTCTTTTAGCGGCGTTCTTGTCCGTGAACCTCCGTCTTCGGTTTCTTCCGGTGCTTTGGCAATCAGTTGGTGGTGAAAACCTTCGGGCGAATCCAGCCAATTTTGGGTCAATAGAAAATCGGATAATCACCAATGATATCCAGCCGTTAAAAGCCGATTTCGGCGCCAGACAATAACGGTGCTGCCGCTCTCCGGCGCAGCCAGATGGCGCGCAAGCTCATATTGCATTATGTTGAACAATCGTAGTAATGTTATTCAACAAGATCGCGAACGGCATTGTTGTACCGCCGTGAAGGGGAGGGAGTTTCATGAAGCCTAATCCGATAACCGCGCAGCCCGCCGATGCCGTGGCGCGCAAGGCAATCGCGCCGGTGGTCTGCTATCCTGTCGAGACGTTGCCGCGGCCCGATCTTGCGAGCTATCGGGCGCTGAGGGATGGGCTGACGCTGGTCGAGACCGTTGTCGTGCCGCCGCGCGAGGCGGCGACCTGGGCGGTGCCGGCGGGGTATTTTTGCCGGATCGTTTGCAGCGAGGGGGCGCAGGTGGGGGATCTCAACCTGTTCAATGCGAAGGATCTGAAGGAGCGGCTTTATACGGGCAAGACGCGGGCGCTGAACGGCACGCATGTCGGGCTTGGCGACCAGCTGTTTTCCAATTTCCCCTATCTTCGGCCGATCGCCACCATCACGCATGACACGCTGGATTGGTACGGTTTCGATGAATTCGGCGGGGCGGTGCATGATGTGATCGGCACGCGCTGCGATCCCTATACGCACAATCTCCTCAGCCATGGCGGGCAGTATCATCATTGCTGCCATTCGAACCTGACGCGCGCCTTCGCGGCGAAGACGGGCATGGCGCTGCGCGAGGCGGAGAGCTATGTGCATGACGTGCTGAACGTCTTCATGTGCACGGGCTTCACGCGCGATACGGGACAGTATTTCATGAAGGCGAGCCCGGTGCGGCCGGGGGATTACCTGGAGTTCTTTGCCGAGATCGATCTGCTTGGCTGCATGTCGGCCTGCCCGGGCGGGGATTGCTCGGCGCAGCATTCGTCCGACACGGCGAAGTGCTATCCAATGGTTGTCGAGATCTACAAGCCCGCCGGCTTGCCTGAGGGCTGGGCGCCGCCGGCCGTGAACGGCTACGACGGCACCCACGGGCTCTAGGGGTTAGCGCGGCCGGCGGACGGCGCGGATCTTTCCGCTTCGGCCGCCGCCGCAGAAGAAGCGGTCGGCGCCATCGGATTCCAGGCCGGACACGCCGGTTCCCTCGGGCATGACGATGGTGTCGAGCACGGCGCCTGTCTTCGGGTCCAGGCGGCGCAGGTCGCTTTCCTCGCCCTCCCAGGTGCCGTGCCACAATTCGCCGTCCACCCAGGTGACGCCCGTCACCATGCGGTTGCTCTGGATGACGCGGATGACGGCGCCGGTCTCGGGATCGATCTGGTGGATCTGCTTGCTGCGATATTGCCCGACCCAGAGCGAGCCCTCCGCCCAGGTGAGGCCGGAATCGCCGCCTTCGCCGGGGGCGGGGATGGTGGCGAGGACCGCGCCGGAGGCGGGATCGATCTTGCGGATGCGGTCTTCGGCGATCTGGAAGAGGTGGCGGCCGTCGAACGCGGTGCCGGCATGGGCGGCGACGTCGATCGAGCGCAGCACGGTGCCCTCGTCCGGGTCGACCGCATTGACCTTGTCGCCGGAGGCGAACCAGACGTTTTTACCGTCATAGGTGACGCCGTGGACCTGCTCCACGCCGGGGAAGGGGCCGTATTCGCGGATGATATCTGCCTGGGAAGTGGTCATCGTCTGTCTCCTTTGGATCGTTGAATGGTGTGATCCTAGTCGCCCGGCAGCGGACCTGGGAGTAACAAGAGTGTCGAGAAAGCGCCGACGGTCGGCGTCAGCCAGCGCCGGCTGCGCCCGCCGCCGATCGCCTGCACCTTTCCGGCGGCCGAAAGCTGTTCGAGCGCGCGCTGCACCGTGCGCGCGCTGGTGCCGAGCGCGATCGAAAGCGCGGAGCTCGACCAGGCCTCGCCATCGGCGAAGAGCGCCAGCACATCGGCATGCGGTTCGTCCAGCGGCGGGGCGAGCACGGCGACCGGCCGGTCCTCGCGTGGCGCCAGCAGGAAACCATCCTTTGTAGCGGTGATGTCCGCCAGCGGCTCCAACTCCGCGCGCAGCCGGCCCATTTCCACGCGCAGTCGGGCGCGGTGGGATTCGTCGGCATGCCTGGCGCGGAAGGCGTTGAAGAGCAGCGTTTTCCGGCCGGCATCGCCGGGCCAGGCCTCGGCCAGCGTCCTTAGCAGGGAAAACAGGATTGGCCGGGTGGCGAGCGAAATGGACTGCTCCCCGCAGCGGACGACGTGACGGCAGGCGTCGACGACGAGCGTTGGCGTTGCCAGCAGCGCTTCGACGGCCTCGGGAAGCAGCGGGTGTTCCTCGCCGCGGGTTATCAGGCGGGCGGCCGGTTTTTGCAGGATGGCGGCGGCGTCCTCCACCTCCGCCATCAGGGCCGGGATGCGGGCCTGCCGGGCGGCGTCTGCGGCGCGGGCGAAGGCCTCGCGGGCGATCGTCGTGTGCAGCCGGCGGATCGCGATGCCGGCGGCCGACAGCTCGTGCGCGGCGCGCAGCGGCGGGGGAAGCGTCGCCGGATCGACCTCGGCGAGCAGGGCCGCGGCATCGTCCAGTCGGCCGATCAGCAGCAGGCGGCGGATTGCGAGCGTTTTGGCATGGGCGGCGTTGAGGCGGTCGCCGTGGGCTGCGAGCGTTGCGCCGGCCGCGGCGAGCGCCTTTACCGGCCAGGTGAGATCGCGCGAGACGAGGGCGATTTCCGCCTCGGCGACGATGCAGCGCGCCCGCGCCACGGCCTCGCGCGGGCCGAAGGCGCGGGCGGCACTTTTCAGCAGGGTTTTCGCGCGGTCGAGATCGCCGAGCTGCGCCATGGCGATGCCGCGAAGCGCCAGCGCCGGCGCGTCGTCGCGCAGCGCCACGCGGTTCAGCGCGCCGAGCGGATCGCCGGTGGCAAGGGCCCGGGCAGCGGCTGTGATCATCGAGTCCATGGTTTTCCCGTCACACTTGTAACTCCCGCGCTCCGGCGTGGGCCGCCTATTCTCAGAGCACCGAAACAGGAGAATGGAGTTTCCCGATGCGCAATCAAGTCGTTTCGCACGAGGACTGGTTGGCGGCCCGCCTGGAATTGCTTGCCGCCGAGAAGGAATTTTCCCGCCAGCGCGAGGCGCTGACGCGCCGCCGCATGGCCATGCCCTGGGAACGCGTGGAGAAACCCTATCGTTTCGAGGGGCCGAAGGGCGTGGCGACGCTGGAGGATCTTTTCGACGGTCGCGCGCAGCTCCTCGTCTATCACTTCATGCTCGGGCCGGACTGGCAGGAGGGCTGCAAGCACTGCTCCTTCTGGGCTGACAATTTCGACGGCATCCCGATCCATCTGGCTGAGCGCGACGTGACCTTCACGGCGATCTCGCGCGCGCCGCTGGCGCAGATCGAGGCCTACCGGCAGCGCATGGGCTGGCATTTCCCGTGGGTGTCGTCGGGCGCCAGCGATTTCAACTTCGATTACCAGGCGTCGGCGACGCCCGAGGAACTGGCGGCGGGCCGCGCCACCTACAATTTTGCGATTCGTCCGGTCACGGTGTCGGAAATGGTCGGCGTCAGCGTCTTTTACAGGAGCGGGCCGGGCGAGGTGTACCACACCTATTCCTGCTACGCGCGCGGGGTCGAGATGCTGAACGGTGCCTATCACTACCTCGACCTCGTGCCGAAGGGGCGCGACGAAGGCGGCCTGCGCTATCCGATGGAATGGGTGAAGCGGCACGATGAGTATTGATTTTGGGGCGGCACCGGCCAAAAATCCGGCCGGCCGCGAAGGAGATGACAATGATCCATACGCATTATCGCTGGGTGATCGTCGCTGCGGGCGGCCTGCTCGGCTGCATCGCCATCGGCGCCATGTTCTCGCTGCCGGTCTTCCTGCTGCCCATATCCAAGGACACGGGCTGGTCGGTGACGGGCGTTTCCACCGCCATGACCATCGGCTTCCTCGCCATGGCCTTCGCCAGCATGGTCTGGGGCGGCCTGTCGGACCGCTGGGGGCCGCGGCCGGTGGTGCTCACCGGCTCCGTGCTGCTCGCCGCAAGCCTGGGGCTTGCCAGCATCGCGACGTCGCTCGTCGCCTTCCAGTTCGTCTTCGGCCTGCTGGTGGGCGTGGCCGCCGCAGCGGTCTTCGCGCCGATGATGGCCTGCGTGACGGGCTGGTTCGACACGCATCGCAGCCTTGCCGTCTCGCTGGTTTCGGCCGGCATGGGCATGGCGCCGATGACCATGTCGCCCTTCGCCGCATGGCTGGTCTCCGGCTACGACTGGCGCACCTCCATGCAGATCATCGCCGTCGTCGTCGCGGTGGTGATGATCCCGATCTCGCTTCTGGTGCGGCGTGCGCCGGCGCTCGAGGCGGGCGGCGCCGACCTGGTGGAGGCCGACGAGCCGCAGGGCGGCATGAGCACGCGCGACGTGCTGAAATCGCCGCAATTCGTCATCCTCTGCCTGACGAACTTCTTCTGCTGCGCCACCCATTCGGGGCCGATCTTCCACACGGTGAGCTATGCCATCACCTGCGGCATCCCGATGATCGCCGCCGTCTCGATCTACAGCATCGAGGGGCTAGCCGGCCTCGGCGGCCGTGTGGCCTTCGGCATCCTGGGTGACCGGTTCGGCGCCAAGCACGTCCTCGTGCTCGGGCTGCTCGCGCAGGCTTTTGGCGCGCTGGCTTACGTTTTCACCGGCGGGCTTGCCTCGTTCTACATCGTCGCCGGCCTGTTCGGCTTCATCTATGCGGGTGTGATGCCGCTCTATGCGGTGATCGCGCGGGAAAACTTTCCGCTGCGCATGATGGGCACGGTCATCGGGGGCACGGCGATGGCCGGTAGCCTCGGCATGGCGCTCGGTCCGGTCGCCGGCGGGCTGATCTACGATACCTTCGCCAGCTACACCTGGCTCTATGTTGGCTCCTGGGGAATCGGCATCGGCGCCTTCCTGATCGCCATGACCTTCAAGCCGGTGCCGAAGGCGCGGGAAGCGCTTGCGGCAGCTTGATCGCGACGCACGAGAAACCGCCGTCGAAGGACGGCGGGTTTTGTTCGATCGTCGTTGTCACGCCGCGCCGGCGGGATCGCCGATCGGCATCAAAGCGGGCTTGGTGGCCTGCTCGCGTTTGATCTTCTCGTCTTCCGTTTCCATCTCGCTGCCCTCGACGGGAGCGCCGTCCTCGGGCTTGCGTTTTTCGGGAGAAGGATTTTTTGGGTTCGTCATGGTGCGTCTCCTCAAAAGTTCAGGAACTGCTCGGGGTCGCGGCGGGCGCGCATGAGAAGGTCCAGTTCCCGCTTGGAGGGACCGAACTTCTCGAACAGGCGCCTGGCCTCCTGCGCGGGCAGGTCATAGGCCGCGCGAAAGGTTTCCACCGTGTAGCGTTCTCCCGAGAGCCTTCGATGGTCGGGAAAGAGCTTGGATTGGTCCGGCATATGCGATCACGCCTAATGGTCTTCGACGGTCCTTCAACCGGAAAGGCGGGCGATTGTTCCGATGGGTGCGGGGAAAAATTCGGGCGGAGCGCGGACCCGCTTGTGCCGTGCTGCAAGATGCGAGGCTTGGTGGGAAAACTGCCGCGCCAAACGGGCTAAACAGAGACGGGGCCGGACCATTCCAGATCCGACCCCGCCGTCCGGGAGAAACTTTTCAGGAGCCTGCTACCGGCGCGCGCATCTCAAATTCGTCACACGTAAATTGCATACCGTGAGACCCGGTCGATTGTATTTTGTCGTCGTTTCAGCTCGCCGGCAAGCCTTTTCGTATGGCGAAACGCTTTTTATACGGCGCTTCGAACCCGTTCATGTCGGTCGTACATGGCTTGATGATCATTGTACATGGGAAGTCCAGGCGGATTGTCGACATTTCATGTCTGAAAGTGTTGATGATAATCTTTTTGCATCGTACACAATAATTGCGATCCAAATGGTCGCGGTGTGGGGCGGGGCTGCTGGAGGGCGGTGCCGCCGGCCGCACCCAACAACACCCGATTGGGAGGGGAAGCATGAAACAGGCACTTCTGACGATCTGCGCGGCGGCGCTCGGGCTTTCGGTTGCCGGGGCGGCATCGGCGGCGGGCACGCTTGAAACCGTCAAGGCGCGCGGCAAGCTCGTCTGCGGCGTATCGCTGGCAACGCCGGGCTTTGCGGCGCCCGACGACAAGGGCCGCATGCAGGGCTTCGATGCAGATATCTGCCGCTCGATTGCGGCTGCGGTGTTCGGTGATGGCGACAAGGTCGATTTCGTCCCGACAAACATCAACACGCGCTTCCAGGCGCTCCAGTCCGGCGAGATCGACGTGCTGTCGCGCCAGACCACCCACACCTTCTCGCGCGACGCCTCGCTCGGCCTCGATTTCGGCCCGACGGTGTTTTATGATGGCCAGGGCCTGATGGTCGCCAAGTCGCTCGGCGTTTCCAGCGCCAAGGAACTGACGGAAGCCGCGATCTGCACCCTGCCGGGCACCACGACCGCGCAGAACATTTCCGACTTCTTCCGCGCCATCAACGGCAAGTTCGAACTCGTCGTCTTCGAAAGCCCGGATGAGAACCGCGCCGCCTTCTATTCCGGCCGCTGTGAGGCGATCACTTCGGACCGCTCCGACCTTGCCTCGATCCGCGCCGTCGCCAACAACCCGGACGATTACATCGTGCTGCCGGAGACCATCTCCAAGGAGCCGCTGGCGCCGGCCTTCCGCCAGAACGATTCCAACTGGGGCGACATCGTTTCCTGGTCTGTCTGGCTGCTGATGGCGGCGGAAGAGAAGGGCATCACCCAGGCGAATGTCGACGAGAAGCTGAAGAGCGAGGACCCGGACGTGCAGCGCATGCTGGGCGCCACCGAAGAACTCGGCAAGATGCTCGGCCTCGATAACAAGTGGGGCTACAACGTCATCAAGAGCGTCGGCAATTACGGCGAAGTGTTCGAGCGCAACCTCGGTGAAGGCACCAAGCTCGGCCTGACGCGCGGCCCGAACGCGCTGTGGAATGCCGGCGGCCTGATCTATTCGCCGCCGATCCGCTGATCGCTCCATAGCCGGACGCGCGCCTTTTTTCGCGCGCGTCCCCTTTCCCTATATCCGGCGGCGAGGTTTCATGGCTTTCCTGCATGACATGCGCTTTCGCGCCTATTTTTATCAGGTCGTCGCGATCGGCTTCGTGGTGCTCGCCGGCTGGACGATGTTTTCGACGGCCAGCGACAACCTCGCCAAGCAGAACATCGCGACCGGCTTCGACTTCCTGACGCGGCCGGCGGGCTTCGTCATCACCGAGGCCGCCATCGCCTTCGAGGCGACGGATACGGTCGGCCGGGCGGTCGTCGTCGGCATCGCCAATACGGTGAAGGTGTCGCTTCTCGCCGCCATCTTCGGTACGCTGCTCGGCCTTGCCGTCGGCATCGCGCGCATGTCGCACAATCCGCTGCTGGCGCGCCTTGCGCTGACCTATGTCGAGCTTCTGCGTAACGTGCCGCTGCTGCTCTATCTCTTCCTCTGGTATTCGCTGATCATCCTCGTGCTGCCGCCGGTCAAGCAGGCGCTGAACCTTCTGCCCGGCGTCTATCTCTCCAACAGCGGCCTCGTCGTGCCGGCAGCCCTGCTGCAAAGCGGTGGCCTGGCGCTTCTTGCCTGCCTCGTCGGCGGCGCGGCGGCGGCGTTCGTCATCCGCACGGTGGCGACGCGCAGGCGCATTGCGACCGGCCAGCCGAACAAGGGCGGCCTCATTGCGATCGCCGCTTTCCTCGCACCGGTCATTCTTCTCTGGCTTGCCGGCGGGTTCAGCGTCGATTGGGATTTCCCGACGGCTGGAAAGTTCCGCCTGACGGGCGGGCTGCATGTGCGGCCGGAATTCGTGGCGCTGCTCTTCGGGCTGGCGCTCAGCGCCTCGGCCAATGTCGCGGAAATCGTGCGCGCCGGCATCCAGGCGGTCGGCAAGGGGCAGTGGGAGGCGTCTGCCGCGCTCGGGCTTCCGCGGGGAAAAACCATGCGGCTCGTCGTGCTGCCGCAGGCGCTGCGCATCATCATCCCGCCGCTCACCAATACCTATCTCACCGTCTTCAAGAACAGTTCGCTGGCGATTGCCATCGGCTATCCGGACCTCGTCATGGTCTCCAACACCGTGATGAACCAGACCGGCCAGGCGATCGAGACCATCGCCATCTTCATGGGCGTCTATCTTGCGCTGTCGATCACCATCTCGCTGATCATGAACTGGTACAATGCGCATGTCGCGCTGAAGGAGCGCTGACATGGCCGATGTTCAAATGCTCGCACTGGCCCCGCCGCAGCCGGCACCCACCACCCAACGCCTCGGCAAGCTCTCCGCCTATTTCGGAACGCCGGGCAATACGATCATCAGCGTGGCATCGATCGCCATCATCCTGTTCGTCATCAAGCTCGCCTTCGGCTGGCTGGTCGTCGATGCGGTGTTTTCCGGCAATGGCGAGACCTGCAAGGTATCGGGCGGCGCCTGCTGGCCGTTCGTCGCGCAAAAACTGCGCTACATGCTGTTCGGCTTCTATCCTTACGAGGAACAATGGCGGCCGCTCACGGCGCTTCTCCTGCTGTTCGGTGCCTGCGGCGTCTCGATGGTCCCACGCTTCTGGAGCCGAGCCCTGCTCGTCGCCTGGATCGTCGTCATCCTGCCGGTGCTCTATGTCCTGATGGCGGGCGGTCTCTTCGGGTTGACGCCGGTGCCGACCACGAGCTGGGGCGGCCTGCCGCTGTCCTTCCTGCTCTCCTTCATCGGGCTGACGCTCGCCATGCCGCTCGGCGTCGTGCTGGCCTTGGCGCGCGCCTCCAACCTGCCGGCGATCCGCGTGCTGGCCGTCGGTTTCATCGAGATCGTGCGTGGCGTGCCGCTGATCAGCATCCTCTTCATGGCCACGGTGATGCTGCCGCTGTTCATGCCGGATGGCGTGACCATCGACAAGCTGGTGCGCGCGCAGGTGGCGATCATCCTCTTCGCGTCAGCCTATATCGCCGAGATCGTGCGTGGCGGCCTTCAGGACGTGCCCGTCGGCCAGTTCGAGGCGGGAAAATCGCTCGGGCTGCATTACTGGCAGGTCATGCGCAAGATCGTGCTGCCGCAGGCGTTGAAGAAGGTCATCCCGCCGATGGTGGGCCTGTTCATCGGCTTCTTCCAGGATACGACGCTCGTCACCATCGTCGGCCTCGTGGATTTCCTCGATACGGTGCGTTCCGCCATCCGCGATCCGGAATGGCAGGGCATTGCGGTGCTCGAAGGCTACCTCGTCGCCGCCGCCGTCTACTTCACCTTCAGCGCCCTGATGGGAGCCTATAGCCGCTTCCTCGAACAGCATTTCAGGACGACCCATGCCTAGAACTGTCATCCGCAACGCCCACACGATCGTCGCCTATGATGCCGCCCGCGGGGGGCATGCCTATATGCACGATGCGGACGTCGTCTTCGACGCGAAGGGTTTCGTTCAGGTCGGCGGCCGATACGACGGGCCGTTCGAGCGCGAAATCTCGGGCCGCGACCGCATGGTCCTGCCGGGTTTCATCAATGTGCATTGCCATTCCGGCGAGGAGCCGATTTCCAAGAGCCTGTTCGAGGATGCCGGCACCGCGGCGCTCTGGGGCCAGGCGATGTATGAATATTCCACCCTCATCGAGATCGGCGACGATGCGGTGCAGGCGGCACTCACCGTCATGCTCGGCGACCTGCTGCGCAGCGGCGTCACCACCTTCGTCGACATTGCCGGCCCGCATGACTGCTGGCTGCCGACGCTGGCGCAGAGCGGCGCGCGCGCCTATGTCGCCCCCAGTTTCCGCGAGGCCGCCTGGCATGTGGAGGACAGCCACCGGCTGGATTTCCGCTGGAACGAGGCGCGCGGCCGAGAGGCCTTTGCCCGGGCGCTGGAGACGGTCGATGCCGCTCAAGCTCATCCCTCCGGCCGGCTCGGCGGCGTGGTCGCGCCGGCGCAGGTCGAGACCTGCTCGCCGGAGCTGTTGCAGGAGGCGGCCGAGGCGGCGCGCTCGCGCGGTGTGCCGATCACCATCCACGCCGCACAGACGATGGCCGAACACGAGGAACTGCTGCGTCGCCATGGCCTCACCGCCGTGCACTATCTCGAAAAGCTCGGCATTCTCGGGCCGGACCTCATCCTCGGCCATTGCATCTTCATCGACAGCCACAGCTGGACGCGCCAGCGCACGGCGCTCGACCTGGAGCGGCTGGCGAAAAGCGGCACGAGCGTCGCCCATTGCCCGGTCACGTTTTCGCGCAGCGGCATGGTTTTGCAGTCGCTCGGGCGTTACCGGACAAACGGTGTCAACGTGGCGCTTGGAACGGACAGCTACCCGTTCAACATGCTGGAGGAGATGCGCATGGCGATGATCTGTGCCCGCATCGCCGGCGGCTCGGTGTTCGACGTTTCGACGGCCGATGTCTTCGAAGCGGCGACGCTTGCCGGCGCCAAGGCTCTTGGGCGCAGCGATCTCGGCCGCATCGCCCCGGGCGCCAAGGCGGATTTTTCGCTGATCGATCTCAAGCACCCCGGCATGCAGCCGGTCTATGACCCATTGCGCAACCTGCTGCATTGCGCCGCCGAGCGCGCGGTGGCCGCGGTCTATGTCGACGGCGCCTGCGTCATGGAGAACGACCGGCCGACGATGGTCGACTATGACGGTGCGCTTCAGGAATTGCAGGCGGTGCAGGATTTTGCCGTGCGTCGTTTGCAAGCGAACGATCCGCGCGGGCGCTCCGCTTCCGAACTGGCGCCGCTCTCGTTGCCGGTGCTGTCGCATCCGTGATGCTGCGGATCGCCAAGGCGCGGGGGAGGCCCTATGATGTTTCTCCCGATCCCTGACGCAGCTTCGCCCACCATGCCCCGACGCCTAACCTTTCTCCGCACCTCGGCCGCCCTTGCCGGCGGCTGGCTGCTAATGCTTACCGCTTTCGGCCTCTATTCGGCGACAAGCCACCGGCAGGCGCTGGAGCAGGACGTGTCGGAAAGCGGGCGCTCGTTGCAGCGCGCCATCTCGCAGCGCGTCGCCCAGCATGATGCGCATCTGACGAGCCTCAGCGCGCTCGGCCTCGCGCAGGCGCAGCCCTCGGCGGATTTCGACCTCGTCGCCAGATCGATCCTGCGCTTCTATCCGCGCGTCGTCGCCATCGACCTCATCCGCCTGCCGGCGGGCGAGGTGGTGAGCTCGGCGAAATCCACGGATGGTTCGACGGTCGATCCCGCGCAGGTCGCAAGGGTGGTCGAGGGCCTCGCCTCCGGCAAGGCCGTCTATGGCGCGGATGCCCGGCCCGGCCATTACCGTCTGATGAAGCGCATGAACGACACCATGGCCGTCAGCTTAGACATCGACGGCGCCAAGCTTATCGAGGGCGAGGAACTGCCGCGCTGGGCCGCGCTGACGCTTGCGACCGCCGATGGGCCGCTCATCGAAACCGGCGCGAAACAGCCCGCCGCGTCCTCCTTCCTCGCGCGCACCATCCGCTTCGACGCGCCGATCGCCAGCGCCACGCAACCGCTGCGGCTTTCGCTGCAACGGCATGTCACGCTCGCGGAGCTTCTGCCCGTGCTACCCCTCGCGCTCTTCGCGGCGGTCTCGCTGGCCGGGCTGGTACTCGTGCGCTCGCTGCTGCGGCACCGGCAGGACGCGGCCACGGCGCGGGCGGCTGCGGAGGCAGCATCGCGGCGCGAGGCGCTGCGGCAGCATGAGACGAAGCTTGCCCATGCGCTGCGCATCAACAGCATGGGCGAGATGGCATCCGGCATTGCCCATGAGCTGACCCAGCCGCTGACGGCGCTTCTCAGCCAGAGTCAGGCCGGACGGCGCATCGCGGCGGCTAATGGCTTGCAGGACACGCCGATCGACACCGTGCTCGCCGCCAACGTGCTGCAGGCCAAGCGCGCCGCCGATATTCTGGTGCGGCTGCGCGCCTATGTCGGCAAGAGCGCGGAGGCGCCGGGCGTGCACGACCTCTGCCGCCATGTCGCCGATATCGTGGCGCTGTCGCGCATCGACCTCGACCGGCGCGGCATCGCGCTCGATCTCGACCTGCCGGATGCACCGGCGCCGGCGCGCGTCGATCCGGTGGAGATCGAGCAGGTCATCCACAACCTCGTCCGCAATGCCGCCGATGCGGTGGAGCAGGCGGGTCGGGCGGATGGGCGGGTGGTGATCTCCTTGCGGGCGGCGGGGCAGAGCTACGAAATCACGGTTTCGGACAACGGCACGGGCATTGCCGACAATGTCATGCCGCGCCTGTTCGAACCGTTCTTCTCCAGCAAGCCGGACGGCATGGGGCTTGGGCTCAGCCTGTGCGAAAGCATCGTCGAGCGTTTCGACGGCAGCATTTCGGCGGCAAACGGGGCAGGGGACGGGGCGGTGTTCACCGTGCGCCTGCCCGCCGCGCGCGAGACGCAGACACAAGAGGAAGCAGCGGAATGACGATGGCGCCGGTCTATCTGGTCGATGACGACGAGGGGGTGCGCAGCGCCCTGTCGCTGCTGCTCGGCACCTATGGCATCCGCATCGAGACGTTTGGCGACCCCACCGTCTTCCTGGCCCGTGCGCCAAAGCTGAAACCCGGCGTGCTGCTGCTCGACCTGCGCATGCCGGCGATCACTGGTTTGCAGCTGCACGAAAAGCTCGCCGCCATCGGCTGCGACTGGCCGACCATCATCTGCACTGGCCATGGTGACGTGCATGCCTGCCGCCGCGCCTTCAAGGCCGGCGTCGTCGATTTCCTGACGAAGCCCGTCGACGAGCAGGTACTGATCGAGGCTCTGCAACAGGCATCCGGCGCACTCGACGTGCATGCGGAGCGAGCGGAGGCGGCGAAGCTCGTGGCGCAACTGACCGATCGCGAGCGCGAGGTGCTGGACATGGTGGGTCGCGGCTGGTCGACGCGCGAGATCGCGGAAGCCCTGCAACTCTCGCCCCGCACGGTGGATACGCACCGGGCGAACATCGCCCAGAAACTCGGCACGACCTCGGTCGCAGAGTTCGCGCGTCTCGCCTTGATCGGCCAGGCTCCGTAGTCCTACGGACCCCGCTCCGTCCGTCCACCGATACCGCCACAAGCAGAAATCTCCGAAAAGAGGGCCGTCGCCGCCAACGAGACCCGGGCGGCCCAGATGGAGATCCACATGAAGACGTTCGTAGCCGCCGCCTTTGCCGCCCTCACGCTTGCCGGCGCCGCCCAGGCTGAAATCCTCACCGAGCGCAATATGCCGCTCGACATCGCCGTCGAAGCTGCCGATGCCGCCGTCAAGGCCTGCGCTGCCAAGAAGTTCAACGTGACGGTGGCCGTCGTCGACCGCGCCGGCGTGACCCGCGTCGTGCTGCGCGCCGACCGCGCCGGCCCGCACACGCTCGATAGCGCCGTCCGCAAGGCCTACACCGCCGCCTCCTTCCGCACCCCGACCCAGAAGATCGCTGAAAATGTCGGCAAGAACCCGGCCGCAGCCCAACTCGTCTCGATCGAAAACCTGCTCGTGCTTGCCGGCGGCGTGCCGGTGAAGGCCGGCGAAGAGACGATCGGCGCCATCGGCGTCGGCGGTGCACCGAGCGGCGACATCGACGACGAATGCGCCCGCGCCGGCATCGAAGCGGTCAGCGCCAAGCTGAAGTAATTCATTTGCTTGAGAAAAAGCCCCGGTGTCGTGCAGACATCGGGGCTTTTCGCGTTTGTGTGCCTTGCATCAAGCTGGTGACGACGGTCGCCACCGTCATTTCTGGGATTCCTATTCGCGGCCGGGCGAAATATGAGTGATTCATGGATGATTCGGCAGCGATTCGATTTTCCGATCGTTGCGGCAGGGCGTTCCGGACGGTCTCCCTGCTCGCAACCTTTGCGGCGGCAGCGATGGTCGCCGGCTGTGCAGCGCGGCCGGGCGTCGGCATTGCGACGCTTTCCACCACCGTGCCGACGTCAAGCGCGCTGGTTCTGCCCGCGCCGGGCTCCCTGTCGATCATCAGCGTGGTCCAGCGGCAATATACCAATGCGATCGAACAGCAGATCGCCCTTTCCACGTCCGCCGCCACTTCCGGCCAGAATTTCATCAGCATCCAGGCCTTCGGGCCGGCGGAAACGGTGGCGCTGCCGGCCGGCGCGCTCGCCTTCAAGCCTGTGCAGCACGGCGCGATCCGCAGCGAGATGCGCACCTACCTGCCGGGGCGCTCGCTCGCGATCTCGGCAAATTTCGTGCGCAACAACTATGGCCCCTTCGGCTATGCCTATGGACGGGGTGCCGGCGACGACGGCTGCCTGTACGGCTGGCAGCAGATCCGCTCGGACGAGGCCGATCGCAACCACCTGAACAGCCTCGGCATGCTCCAGATCCGCCTGCGCGTCTGCCAGACGGGCGCCAGCGAAAAGGAGCTGGTCGAGATGATGTATGGCTACACCATCGTCGGCGGCTTCTCCGGCACGACCTGGAACCCATACGGCACGCCGGCCTCCGTCGACAGCCAGATCGGCGGCGGTCAACCGCTGCGCGTTGCGGTGGAGGAGCGCAAGGTGCCGGTGGCGACCGTTCGCGTGGAGACGGAGGCGCGCGTGCCCGCAACCCGCCGCCTGCCGGAGAAGAAGCCTACGCTTCTCGACACGGGCGACGCCGTCATCGTGCCGTCGCCTTCGGGCGGGGCGAGCACGGAAACCGAAGGCGAGGCCGTCGTGGTGCCGTCGCCCGTATGTGTTACATCGACCACCGGATCGACAACCTGCAATTGATTTAGGGGCCGCCAACCTCATTTTTCGTTAACATAATGGTGCGTAAGGTTTGCCCAAACGCGCTATGACGGCGAAGGACGGCGAATGAGACATATTGGCACGGTCATCCTGTGGGCGATGATTTCCGCCGTGGTGATCCTCGTGATCACGCTGCCCATCAACCTCCAGACCCAGCTTGTTGCCAGCATCGCGGTCGTCACCTTCATGGCGGTGATCAAGGTGTTGCGCGCCGAGGGAATCTGGCGGCTGATCGCGCTCGCCTTCGGTACGGCCGTCGTGCTGCGCTACGTCTATTGGCGCTCGACCAGCACGCTGCCGCCGCTGAACCAGCTGGAAAACTTCATTCCCGGCTTCCTGCTCTACCTCGCTGAAATGTACAGCGTGATGATGCTGGCGCTCAGCCTTTTCGTCGTCGCCATGCCGCTGCCGCCGCGCAAGAGCCGCGTCGCGGAGGTGGGCAAACTGCCCTCCGTCGACGTGTTCGTGCCGAGCTACAACGAGGATATCGGCCTTCTCGCCAACACGCTCGCCGCCGCCAAGGCGATGGATTATCCGGCGGAAAAGCTGACCGTCTGGCTGCTCGACGATGGCGGCACGGAGCAGAAGCGCAATGCGGCCGCCGTCATCGAGGCGCAGATGGCCGAAGCCCGCCACCGCGAACTCCAGGCGCTCTGCCGCGATCTTAACGTCAACTACCTGACCCGCGCCCGCAACGAACATGCCAAGGCCGGCAACATGAACAACGGCATGCAGCATTCGACAGGCGAACTCATCGCCATCTTCGATGCGGACCATGCGCCGGCGCGCGATTTTTTGCGCGAGACGGTGGGTTATTTCGCGGACGACCAGAAACTCTTCCTCGTCCAGACGCCGCACTTCTTCCTCAACCCGGATCCGCTGGAGCGCAACTTGCGCACCTTCGAGACAATGCCGAGCGAGAACGAGATGTTCTACGGCATCATCCAGCGCGGCCTCGACAAGTGGAACGCCTCGTTCTTCTGCGGCTCGGCGGCGGTGCTTCGGCGCACGGCGCTCAACGAGGCCGGCGGCTTTTCCGGCCTTTCGATCACCGAGGACTGCGAGACGGCGCTTGCGCTGCATTCGCGCGGCTGGAACAGCGTCTATGTCGACAAGCCGCTGATCGCCGGCCTGCAGCCCGCCACGTTCGCCAGCTTCATCGGCCAACGCAGCCGCTGGGCGCAGGGCATGATGCAGATCCTGCGCTTCCGCTTTCCGCTGTTCAAGCGCGGGCTCACCGTGCCGCAGCGCCTTTGCTACATGTCGTCGATGCTGTTTTGGTTGTTTCCGTTCCCGCGCACGATCTTCCTCTTCGCGCCGCTGTTCTACCTGTTCTTCGACCTCGAAATCTTCACGGCATCGGGCGGCGAGTTCCTCGGCTATACGCTCGCCTACATGCTCGTGAACCTGATGATGCAGAACTACCTTTACGGCTCGTTCCGCTGGCCGTGGATTTCCGAGCTCTACGAATATGTGCAGAGCGTGCATCTGCTGCCGGCCGTCGTCTCGGTGATGCTGAACCCGACCAAACCGACCTTCAAGGTGACGGCGAAGGACGAATCGATCGCGGTGGCGCGGCTGTCGGAAATCAGCCGGCCGTTCTTCGTCATCTTCGCCGTGCTGTTCATCGCCTTCCTGATGAGCATCTACCGCTTCTATTCCGAGCCCTACAAGGCGGACGTGACACTCGTCGTCGGCGCCTGGAACCTCTTGAACCTCCTCATCGCCGGCTGTGCACTCGGCGTCGTTTCGGAGCGCAGCGAGCGGGCGGCGAGCCGGCGCGTGACCGTCAAGCGGCGCTGCACCTTCGTCGCCGGCGGCCTGCACCATCCGGCCACGCTGGAGAACGTTTCGGCCCATGGCGCGCGCGTGCAGGTCTTCGGCCTGGAGGCGGAGCTTGCGACGGGTGTCCGCGGCGAGCTGCGTTTCACGCCCTATGGCTCCGATCACGAGGAAGCCCTGCCGGTCGATGTGCGCAATGTGGAAAACCAGGGCAGCGTGGTCGCCGTCGGTTGCCGTTTCCTGCCGGAGGAGGCGCGGCATCATTCGCTCGTCGCCGACCTGATCTTCGCCAATTCTAACCAGTGGAGCGATTTCCAGGTGTCGCGGCGCTACAATCCGGGCCTGTTCCGCGGCTCGCTGTGGTTCCTGGGCGTCGCCCTCTACCAGACGAGCCGCGGGCTCGTTTACTTCGCGCGCAGCTTCGGCGGCGGCAAGCGGGAGGCTGCACCATGATGCTGCTCCCTGCAAAAGCCGCGCTGCTTGGCCTCGCTTTCGCACTGACCGCGTCCGTCGCGTTCGGCCAGGATTCGACCGTGCCCTTCGACATGTCCGGCGAACGCGCGCCGGGCACGGAGCAGAAGCCGATCGTCGAGGGCGGCACGCCGGTGACGACGACCGAAACCAAGGAGCCGGAAAAGAAGGTTGCGACGCCCGATCCGCTGACCCGGCGCTATATCGTTCCCGCGACCTCGCTGCTTCTCGAAGGGGAGGCGGCAAGCCAGTCCTTCCCGGTCTTCCTGACCCCGCAGCAGGCCGAGAGCGCGACGTCGATCAACCTCGGTTATTCCAATGCCGTCGTGGTGGCGCCGGAATCCTCGCGGCTCACCGTCGTCGTCAACGACGTTTCGGTCGGCGAACTGCCAGTGCAATCGGCCGAAGGCACCAAGGACATGCGGTTCGACCTGCCCAAGGGCCTGCTCCGGCCGGGTCTCAACCGTGTCACCTTCAACGCCGTGCACCGCCACCGCACCGACTGTACGGTCCGCTCGACCTACGACCTGTGGACCGCGGTCGATCCGTCGCGCACCTTCCTGACGGTGCCGGCCGATACCAGCGGCCGGCTTCTGACCACCGACGACATCGCCGCCATCGGGCTTGGGCCGACCGGGCAGACGAAATTCGTCATGGTGGCGCCGGACATGGGCCAGCCGGTCGCCACCAATGCGCTGATGCGGCTGAGCCAGGGCCTCGCCCTGATGGCGAAGATGCCGAACCAGACGTTCGATATCGTTGACGCGTTGCCGGCGACGGCGGGTGCCGGCGAGATGACGGTGCTGGTCGGCACCGCCGACGACCTGGCGGCGATGCTGCCGAGCCTGCCGGTAACGGCGCGGTCCTCCGCGGTCGCCACCTTCGTCGATGCGCCGGCGGGTAACCGCAAGATCTTCGTCGTCAGCGGGCCGGACTGGCCCTCGATCGAGGGGGCGGTGGAGGGCATGCTGGCGCCCATCGACCGGCCGCTCGGCGTGACGCGCGAGGCGCTCAGCGTGCGCCAGCGCAATGCCACCGAAATGCCGCTGGTCTCCGGCGAGATGTCGCTGTCCTTCGCCTCGCTTGGCGTGCGCACCGGCGAGTTCACCGGGCGGCGCTACCGCACCGGCTTTGACATCGGCATCCCGTCGGATTTCTATGCGGATGCCTATGGCGAGGCGCGGCTGCTGCTCGATGCGGCCTATTCGCCGGAAGTGCTGCCGGGCAGCCATATCGACATCTATGTCAACGGCAACATCGCCACCACCGTGCCGATCACCAGCCGCAACGGCGGCATTTTCCGCCATCTGCCGATCCGCGTGACCATGCGGCATTTCCGGCCGGGGCCGAACCGCGTCGACATCGAGACCGTGCTGATGACGGAGGCGGACAAGATCTGCGCGCCGGGCGCCAGCGCCAGCGAGGAGCCGCGGTTCGCGCTGTTCGATTCGTCCGAATTCCGCATGCCGCGCTTTGCCCGCGTGGCGCGCTTGCCGAACCTGTCCGCTCTGTCCGGCACGGGTTTTCCCTATAACGGCCAGGTCGATCCGACCGCACTCTATCTCGACCGTCTCGACGCGGACACGCTTTCGACGAGCGCGACCTTCCTCGGCAAGATGGCGGTTTCGAGCGGGCGGGCGCTGCTGGTGCGGCCGGAATCCTCGGCGCTGGCGATCGGCGAGCGCAACGCCATTCTCGTCGGCACCATCTCGCAGCTTCCGCCGCTCGTGCTCGGCCAGACGCATATTGCCGCCGAAAGCGCCTCCTCCTGGGGCGGCCCGGCCGATGGCGGCGGGGAACGCGGCGCGACGCAGGAGGCCTTCGACGAATGGCAGTCGCGCGTGCGCGGCGGTTCGTGGCGCGGGCAGATTTCGGCGCTTGAAACCTGGTTGCAGGAGACGTTCGACATTTCGCTCTCTTCGCTGCGCCTATTGCCCGGCGAAGAGGAACTCGTCGTGCCGGACGACACCGCGCGCTTCCTGGTCGCACAGGGCAACAGCCCCGAGGAGACCGCGACCTGGACCGTGCTTTCCGCCCCCACCGGGGTCGATCTCAGGGCCGGCATGGCGGCAATGGCGCAGGACGACCGCTGGCAGCAGCTCGACGGTTATGTGAGCCTCGACAGCAAGGGCACGCAGGCGCTGGATACGCGCGCGGTGAGCCGCACTCGCTTCGTCTCCACGCAGCCCTGGACCTTTGCCAATATGCGGCTGGTCGCTGCGAACTGGCTGTCCTCGAATATTCTCGCCTATGCCGTGCTGTTTTGCGCGCTGGCGATCCTGCTCGGCATCGCGACTTCGGGTCTCCTTCGCCGCTTCGGACGGGGCGGTTGAGCGGCCCGTTTACCGGCGGTTAACCGTAACAGGGTTTTATCACAATTGGTTGGCTCTTCTTGGGGGACGCGGCGACGCGTTCCACGTTCATGGCGCATGGTGTCGTCGCGGTTCAAGCCGGAGCTTGGTGTTAGTGATGTACCGAAGGATATTCGGGATGAAGTCGATCCTGGTGGCGCTCGTCCTCGTCTCCGCCGGCGCGGCCAGCGTCGCAGGCGTGTCGTTCGGCGTGCCTGAAGGGCTGCGGAAAGGTTTGCCGCGCCTCGGCGCGGGAACCGACGATTTCGCCACCAGCAGCACGCAGGAAAGCCTTCCACGGCTCGCCAAGCAGGACCGCGTGGAAATCGCGCAAGCCCAGCAGACGGCGCAGGCGACGGGCACGGAGCAGACGCCGGTCACGGCGGTCACCGCGAACAAGCCGGTCGTCGACGAAAGTGCGCTGCGCTACTTCGCGGCACGCGGCGATACCGCCCGGCTGAACGCCGAGATCGCCCGGCTGCGCACGCTCTACCCCACCTGGATCCCGCCGGAAAATCCGCTCGCCGTGCCGGTCAACGAAGACAAGCAGCTCGAGGAGATGTGGGCGCTCTACAGCCAGTCGCGCTATGCCGACGTGCGCGCGGCGATCGCCAAGCGCCAGCAGGAAGACCCGCAATGGACGCCGCCCGCCGACCTCGTCGACCGTCTCGACGTGGCGGAGAAGCGCGCGGCCCTCGTCGCCGCCTCCAATGCCGGCAAGAGCGAGGATGTCGTGCGCCTCGGGGCGGAGACGCCGAGCCTGTTGACCTGCAGCGATGCCGACGTGCTCTGGCGCGTCGCCGAGGCCTTCGTGAAGACCGACCGCATGCAGCGCGGCAAGGATGCCTATGGCTATATGCTCGACAATTGCACGGACGGGCCGGTGCGCATCGCCACCGTGCAGAAGGCCTCGACCCTGCTCAAATATAGCGACATGCAGGACCTCATCGCCCGCGAGCGCACCGGCACGGACGGTGTCAAGGAATTCGAGACGATCCGCGGCGACCTTGCCCGCCGCTTCGTCGGCGAGGGCGACGAGGATGCCGCGATCACTGTGGCGCCCGCCTATCTGAAGATCGTCGAAAAGCTGGTTGCGGACGAGGGGCTTGCCTCCGATGCGCTGCTGCTCGGCTGGTATCACCTGCGCCGCGAGCAGAACGCTGCCGCCGAACCCTTCTTCCGCAAGGCGCGCGCCGTCGAGGATTCGGCCTCGGCTTCGCAGGGCCTCGCACTCATCCTGCTTGCCCGCAAGATGCCGATAGAGGCGGAAGATGTAATGTATGCCTGGCGCACCACCTCCGACCAGGCGATGGCGACCTATCTCGCCGCGACCGCCAACCTGCTCGCGCTCGATCCGCCGCCGAAGCTCGACGCCAAGGTGCTGAACCGCATTGCGCAGGTGACGCTTGAGGAAAAACACCCTGAGACCGGCGAACAGTTCGGCTGGTATGCGCTCGCCATGGACCAGCCGGCAACGGCTGAGGAATGGTTTGCCCAGGTGCTGAAGTGGAAGGCGGATTACGAACCCGCCGCCTATGGCCTCGGCGTGGCGCGGCTGCGGCTGGAGGACCTTGCCGGCCTTGCCGCGGTCAAGCAGGCCTGGGGCGAGCGCTCGGAACGCATCGCGCTGCTCGGCGAGCGCGACACCAGCGACGACGCGGCCCCCGTGCGGCGTGGGCGCGAGGCGCTCGTCGCGCGCACCCAGCGGCGCCTGCCGGCCCGCGAGACGGCGGTCGAAGAGGTCGCCCTGAAGCCGCAGCGCGTGGTGCGCACGGGGCGGCGGGCGGAAGGGGCCGTCGATTGCCGCAGCACGCGCGATCCGCGCAGCCTTTCCCCCGCGAGTGCGCTGTCGCTCGGCTGGTGCCTGATGGAGATTAACCGGCCGTTGGAAGCCGCGCAGGCCTTCGAGGCCGCGCTGTCCGGCGAGGGCCGTACACGCAGCGACGCCGCCTATGGCCAGAGCCTCGCCTATCTGCGCGCCGGCCTGACGAGCGACGCCGCCGTGGCGGCCACCAAGGCGACACTCGACCAGAGCCGCGGCGCCGAATTGCAGACCGCCATCCTCTCCGACCGCGCCGTCAGCAGTTTCAGGGCGAAACGGTTTCGCGAGACCCTGGTCTATCTCGACCAGCGGGCGCAGTTCCGCGCCGAGCCGACGGACCTGATGGTGCTGCGCGCCTATGCCTACAAGAACCTCGGCATGCGCATCGATGCACAACGGCTCTTCGAGGCGCTCAGCGAGACCGGCCGGCAGGACGCCATCCGCGCGCTTGCCGAGATGCGCCGGGAACGGGACGGACGGCAGTAACGCGATTTGGCCGCAATCGCCGGGGAGGATGTGGGCCATGCGTCTCGGTTTTCTCATCTTTGCGCTGCTTGTTTCGCCGGTCGCCGGGGCGGAAAACCTCTATGTCGTCTGCGACAATGGCCTTCGCTGCGTGAAGGCGCCGTGCCCGTCCTCCACCATGCGCAATCTCGAAACCGGCGAGGAATTCAGGGGCGTGGCTCCCGATATCAGCGGACTTGCGGAGGCCGATCAGCAACGTATCCGTGAAACGGATGCGCTCTACTATGGCAGGTTCGTGCTGAGCGGGCACACGGAAGACCGCGAGCAGGATATTGCCGGCAAGCGCCAGAGCCTGCCGGTCCTCGTCATCACCGGCATCGCGCGCGACTCCACGGCCGCCGAGCGGCGGCACTGCCGGGCCGGTTAATCGCGGTCGGGTGCACCGAGCGGGAAATACGCGCGGTACGGACGCCCTTCATCCACGGCGCGGGCGAAGGAGGGGCGGGCGAGCAGGCGCCGGCGATAGGCGTGCACGCGGGCGAAGGCCGGGTCGATGGCATGCGTCCAGTCCGCGTAGAACAGGAAGGGTGCGGCGGCGCAGTCGGCGAGCGTGAAGGCATCGCCGCAGGCCCAGAGCCTGCCCTCCATGTGCCGGTCGAGCCAGGCATAGGCGCATTCCAGCATCTTTCGCGCCTCGGCATCGCCGAGGGGATCGCGGTCCTTTTCCTGTCGGATGGCGTTGAAGACGATGCGCTGCTGCGGCGTCGAGACGTAGTTGTCGAAGAAGCGGTCCAGCATACGCACGTCGAGTGCCACCTTCGGATCGTCGGGGATGAGCTTGACCGGTCCCGGATAATAGAGCCCGAGATATTCGATGACCACGCTCGCCTCCATGACGGTGCGCTCGCCATCGACGAGGATCGGAAAGCGCTTGATCGGCCAGCGCGCCTCGAAATCCGCAAGCGTGTCGGGATCGTTGTGGTCGAGCATGCGGTATTCGAAATCGGTGCCGTTTTCATAAAGCGCGATCAGCGCCTTCTGGCAGTAGCTCGAGAAGGGATGGGCGTAGAGAACGGGTTTCATGGCAACCTCCGCGTCTGCGGAACGGTTGTCGCAAATCTGATTGCAAATTGCAACCGGATTTTGATGTCAGCCGGCGCGCAGCAGCAGCACCTGCCGCAGGCTCTCGCCATGCGGCCTGGAAAATTGCATCTGGGCGACCGGGATAGCCAGGACCAGGACGACCAGCGCCGTCACGAACAGCATTCCCGGATGCAGCAGTCTGGATTTCACGCGTCACCTCATACTCGAATGGCCGATCTATCCACGTCGAACCTGACGCCGCGCTGAACGTCGCGTTCAGCCGGCTGTCAGTTTGCTCCGCCAGGAAGCGCCGGACACAAGACGTGAAAGGACATCCGATGCGCGAAAGAACCGGCCCGGCCGGCAGAGCCGTTTTCTGGCGGCCGCAACTCGGCAGCATTGCGGTCAGCATCCTGACGGCGATCTATCTGCTGGCCTTGACCAACCGGAGCTTCTGGGAAAAGGGCTGGCTCTACCTCGATGGCCGGGCGACGACCTTCGCCTCCATCGTCATCGGCATCGCCTGCCTCTACATCGCGCTCTGCGTCGCCGTTTCGGTGAAATATGTGATGAAGCCGATCTTCATCCTGCTGATCCTGACGAGCGCGTCCGGCGCCTGGTTCATGGACAGCTACGGCGCGATCATCGACATGGAGATGCTGCGCAACGCGGCCGAGACGAACAGTGCAGAGGCCGGACACCTGATCACGCCGGGCTTTCTCTTCCACATGCTGGTCTTCGGGGTGCTGCCCTCGGCGCTTCTCGTCTGGGTGAACGTTCAGCATTACACGTTCTTCTGGAAACTGCGGGCCAATCTCGTCGTCGTCGTGCCGGCGCTCATCATCGCGCTGGTGGCCGGCTTCTCCCATGCCCGGGTCTACGCCGCCACCGCGCGCACGCATCGCGACTGGTTCCAGACGCTGAACCCCGTCATCCCGCTCGTCACCGCCGCCCGCTTCGCCGTCCGCCAGTCGGCAGACCGCAATGTGGTCGCCTCGCCCATCGGCGAGGACGCCCGGATCGGCGATGCGCCGCTTGGCACGCGCAAGCCGCGGCTGATGATCGTTGTTGCCGGCGAGACCGCTCGGGCCGACAATTTTTCGCTTGGCGGTTACGGTCGCGAGACCAATCCGGAACTGAAGGCGAAGGACATCCGCTATTTTTCCGACACGACGAGCTGCGGCACGGCGACGGCCGTCTCGCTGCCCTGCATGTTCTCCGTCTACACCCGCAGCGCCTATTCGCATGACAAGGGACTGGCGACGCAGAACCTGCTCGACGTGCTCTCCCATGCGGGCGTGGACGTCGAATGGTGGGACAACAATACCGGCAGCAAGAAGATCGCCGCACGCGTCAAGGAGCGTTCGCTGATCGAAGGCGGCGACCCGCATTATTGTTCAGGCGGCGAGTGCCGGGACCAGGTGCTGCTCGATAATCTCGACGGCTGGATCGGCTCCGTCCAGAAGGACACCGTGCTGGTTCTGCACCAGATCGGCAGCCACGGCCCGGCCTATTTCGAGCGCTATCCGCAGGAATTCCGCCGCTTCACGCCCGATTGCCGCACCGCCGAGTTTTCCGACTGCACGCGCGAGGAAATCGTCAACGCCTATGACAACACGATCCTCTATACGGACCACATTCTTGCCGGCGTGATCGACCGGCTGGAGAAGGAGCAGGGCCGGCTCGACGTCTCCATGCTCTATATGTCCGACCACGGCGAATCGCTCGGCGAATTCGGCCTCTACCTGCACGGCGCGCCCTATATGATCGCGCCGAGCCAGCAGACCCATGTGCCCTTCGTGCTGTGGCTGGGCAAGGCCGCCAAGGCCGCCTATTCGGCCGCCTGCCTCGATGCCGAGACCACGAAGCCGCAATCGCACGACAATCTCTTCCACACGGTGCTCGGCCTGATGCGGGTGGAGACGAAAGTGCGTGATCCGGCGCTCGATCTGGTTTCCCCTTGCCGGTCGGGGGCGCTCTCCTGATCGGCATGGGTGCTGGCAACGGGAACTGTCCCGTGTATTCTCCCGCTTCGGACGGTGATCGGCGCCGAAAGGCGCCTGCGAAAACCGTCGCAGCGATGCGGAGAGACGGGCATTTGAGAATTCTGCTGATCGAGGACGATGCCGTGCTGGGCGAGGCGGTGCGTGACTACGTTGCCGGGCTCGGCCATGCCGTCGACTGGATGCAGACGCTCGACGATGGCCGCACGGCCTCCGGCACGGTCGATTACGACCTCGTGCTGCTCGACTTGCGCCTGCCGGACGGGAGCGGGCTCAGCCTGCTCAAGGACCTGCGCCGCGCAGGCGCCGTCACGCCTGTCATCATCCTCACCGCGCATGACCAGATTTCCGACCGCATCGAGGGGCTGAACAGCGGGGCGGACGACTATCTCGTCAAGCCGTTCAATCTCGGCGAGCTCGGCGCGCGCATGCTCGCTGTCGCGCGGCGTTATGCCGGTGCCGCCGTTGCCGTGCTGGAAGCGGGGCCGCTGACCATCCAGCTGGCCGACCGCCGCGTGCTGCGCGAGGGCACCCCGGTCGATCTCTCCAGCCGGGAATGGGCAGTGCTGGCGCGGCTCGCCGCCCGGCCCGAAGCCATCGTCTCCAAGGGGCAGATCGAGGAGGCGCTCTATGCCTTCGGCTCGGAGATCGAGAGCAACACGGTGGAAGTCTATGTCAGCCGGCTGCGCAAGAAGCTCGGCAAGGATTGCGTCGAGACGCTGCGCGGCATCGGCTACAGGCTCGGCCGATGAGGAAGCCCTTCGCCTTCCCGCCGAAGAGCCTGGCCGGCCAGCTCATGCTGTGGATCACCGCGAGCGTCACGGCGCTGTGGCTTGTCGCCGTGGGTTTCGGTGCGCTGGTCATGCATGACGAGTTCGGCGAGATCTTCGACAGCTCGCTGCAGGAAACGGCGGAGCGGCTGGTGCCGCTGGTGGTCGACGACCTGCGCCGGCGAAACGACATCAACGAGCCGCGCCGCATCGAGCGCTCGCCGTCGCAGCCGGGCGAGGAATACCTGACCTACCAGGTGCGCGACGCGAATGGCCAGGTGCTGCTGCACTCGCACACGGCATCCGAACAGCCCTTCGAGGCACCGTTGAAGGTCGGTTTCCGCGATGGCGAGACGGGGCGGTTCTACACGGCCTCGACGCCGGACGGTTCCATCTTCGTGCAGGTGAAGGATTCTGCCGCGGAACGGCAGGAGGCGATGTTCGAAGGCACGCTCGCGCTGCTGCTGCCGGTGCTGCTCATCGTGCCGGTGACGGTGCTGGCCGTCTGGTTCGTCGTGCGGCGCGTGCTTTCGCCGGTCGAGACGCTGCGGGCGGCGATCGGCGAGAAGGACGGCGGCAATCTCGCGGCGATCGAGGCCGTTAGCCTGCCGCAGGAGCTTCAGCCGATCCTGCGTTCGGTCAATCTGCTGCTGGCGCGCCTGCGTTCGGTGCTCGCCGCCGAGCGGGAATTCACCTCGAACAGCGCGCATGAGCTGCGCACGCCCATTGCCGGCGCGCTGGCGCAGACGCAGCTTCTTCTCTCCGAGCTGAAGGACGCGCCGGTGCGCGCCCGTGCCCAGCAGATCGAGGCATCGCTGCAAAAACTCACAAAACTCACCGAAAAGCTGCTGCAGCTTGCCCGCGCGGAGGCCGGCATCGGCGTCAGCGAAACCACCTTCGACGTCGCCGATGTCGTCGGGGTCGTGGTGACGGATTTCCAGCGCGCATCGGAAGATGCGGGCCGCATCCGCTTCCGCAACGATTTCACCGGGCAGGGGCAACGCGAGGGCACCGCCGATGCCTTTGCCATCGTGCTGCGCAACCTCGTTGAAAACGCCCTGCTGCACGGGCGGGTAGACGAGCCGGTCGAGATCCTCCTGACGGGGGAAGGCAACGTACGCATTCTAAACGGGGCGGCCCGTTTGTCCGATGCGGAGCTGTCCACCGTGCGCAAACGCTTCTCCCGCGGCAAGACGCTTGCCGCCGGTTCCGGGCTCGGCCTGTCCATCGCCGACCGGCTGCTTGCGCAGATGCGCGCAAGCCTTGTCCTGACCTCGCCCATTCCCGGGCGTGTTGATGGATTCCAGGCAGACGTCATGTTTCCGGACGCCCGCTGACCGCATCATTGCGGCACCATCTGCGCCATTTCCGAACAGTCTCGTTTTCCAGCATTCCCGCCTTCCGCAGGGGCAGGCGGATACTCACAATTTTTTCCATTAGCATGTGAGAAATATGTGGCTTTCTGACTTATTCTGTGGTTTTCTGTGGTCATAATCAAGAAAAGGTGGGGAACATGGGTCGCAAACCGGAAGACTACGCGCGGCTGCTCGCCAGCGCGCTTTGCAAGTTGCATGCAGCGGAATGCCGTGGGGCATCGCCCCTCATCTCTGAAGACAGTGTGCGGGTGATTAGCGAAACCATCGCCGCGGCGATGGAAGATGCCCGGAAAATTCAAATAGATCAGGAACATGCGGCGATGCTTGAACGCCGCGAACGCATACATCTACATTCCTGACGTCTCTCCAGTCTGCGCCGCCGTGTGTGCTTGTGCTCGCGGCGGCGGCTTTTTATGGTAGGTGCTAGCAATTCCAGCAAACGTGTTGAGCTGTTTTGCGTTCGGAATTGCGCGATACGTCAAACGCGCCTGACCATCGGGAGGAGACGAGGTGCCGACTGAAGCCGCGCGCGTGGTGCGCGATACGTCCGCCGACCCGGAATTCGGGCCGTGGCTGGCGCAGGCCTCGATCCTCGTCGTCGATGACGAGCCGGGCATGCGCAACTTCCTGATGCGAACGCTTTCGCCGCGCTGCAAGCGGCTGGAGCTGGCCGCCGATACGGACGAGGCCTCGCGCAAGCTCGACCAGCACCATTTCGACGTGGTGATCCTCGACAACATCATGCCGCGCAAGAACGGCGTCGAATGGCTTGCCGAACAGCGCGCCATCGGCTTCTTCGCCGACGCCATCCTGATGACTGCCTATGCCGATCTGGAAACCGCCATCCAGGCGCTGCGCGCCGGCGCGGTCGATTTCGTGCTGAAGCCGTTCCGTTCCAACCAGTTGCTTAACGCGGTGGCGCGCTGCCTCGACCGCATCCGCCTGCAACGCGAAAACTACGTGCTGCGCTACGAGCTGAAGGCGACCTCCGACCATATCCTGCTGCGCGACCGGCTGATCGGCGAATCCTCGGCCATCGCCCGGGTGCGCGACACCATCGCCCGCGTTGCGCCGCTGCCGACGACGGTGCTGCTCACCGGCCAGTCCGGCACGGGCAAGGAAGTGGCGGCGCGCTCGCTGCACACGCTCTCCGACCGCGAGGCCAAACCCTTCGTGCCGGTCAATTGCGGGGCGATCCCGCCGGACATGATCGAAAGCGAGCTGTTCGGGCATCTCAAGGGCGCCTTCACCGGTGCCGAGCGGGCGCGCGAGGGCCTGTTCCTGCATGCGCAGGGCGGCACGCTGTTCCTCGACGAGATCAGCGAAATGCCGCCGGCAACGCAGAGCAAGCTGCTGCGCGTGCTGGAGGACCGCAAGGTGCGCCCCGTCGGCTCCGAGCGCGAGGTGCCGGTGGACCTGCGCTTCGTCTTCGCCACCAATGCGGAACTGGAGAAGGAGGTGCAGGCAGGGCGGTTCCGCGCCGACCTGTTCTTCCGCATCAATGTCATGCAGATCCATCTTCCGCCGCTGAAGGAGCGGGATGGCGACGCGGTGGAACTCGCGACGCTCTTCATGAAGAAGCTATCGGCCCAGCTCGCCATGCCGGCCGTGCCGATCGACGCGACGGTGCGCCGGGCGCTTTCGGCCTATGACTGGCCGGGCAATGTGCGCGAACTGCGCAACCTCATCGAGCGCACGCTGATCCTCGGCCGGTTCCCGGAGGGCTTCGGTTCCGGCGCGCCGGCATCGGCGGGCGAGGCGGGCGGGTCGCTTGCCGATGTCGAGCGGCGCCACATCCTGGCGGTGCTCTCCGCCTGCAACGGCCAGCGCGACGAGGCGGCGCGCCAGCTCGGCATTTCGCGCAAGACCATTGATCGAAAACTGGCTGCCTGGGATGGCTGACGGCAGGCACGCCATCCGGCCGGCGCGCTCGGTGCGCTACCGGCTGCTCGCCATCGCACTCCTTCCCATGCTGGTGATCCTGCCGCTCCTGCTCGGCGTCACGGTCTATCGCTGGAACGAGAAATTCGATGCGACGCTGATCTCCAAGGTCAATGGCGACCTGACGATCGCGCACCAGTATCTCGCCCACATCCTCGACAATACCGGCGAGCACGTCACCGCGCTCGGCGCCTCGGCGCGGTTCCGCGATGTCGCGAATGACGGTGCGGCGCTGAAGACCCTTCTGAACGACGCCCGGGCACGGCTGGAGCTCGATTTCCTCTATGTGATCGCGCCGGATGGCGGGCTCGTCGCCTCGGTGACCGAGGAGACCGCGGGTGCGCTTCGCACCGACTGGCCGGTCATTCGCGATGCGCTCGCGGGAAAACCCTCGACGGGGGTCGACATCTTCGAGAATGCCGACCTCGAAAAGCTCTCGCCCGATCTCGCCGCCCGCGCCAAGCTGCCGCTCGTCTCGACGCCGAACGCGGTGCCGACCGAGCGCAAGGAAGAGGCGCGCGGCATGGTCATACAGAGCGCCAGCCCCGTCACGCTCGGCGATGGGCGTCAGGCGGTGCTCGTCGGCGGCATCCTGCTCAACCAGAACCTCGTCTTCATCGACACGATCAACGACCTCGTCTACCGCGAGGCGAGCCTGCCGGAGGGCAGCCAGGGCACGGCGACGCTGTTCCTTGACGACGTGCGCATCAGCACCAATGTTCGGCTGTTCGAGGGGCGGCGCGCTCTGGGCACGCGCGTTTCCGCCGCCGTACGCTCGGCCGTGCTCGGCGAGGGGCGCACCTGGCTCGACAGCGCCTTCGTCGTCAACGACTGGTACATTTCCGCCTACGAGCCGATCACGGACAGCCACGGAAAACGCGTCGGCATGCTCTATGTCGGCTTCTTGGAAGCGCCGTTCACGGCAGCGAAATACCAGACGGTGCTCACCATCGTCGCTGCCTTCTTCGCCATCACGGCGGCGAGCGTGCCGATTTTCCTGCGCTGGGCGCGTGGCATCTTCGAGCCTTTGGAACGCGTCGACGCCACCATCGCGCGGGTGGAGAGCGGCGATCTCGGCGCGCGCACCGGCCCGGTCGACAGCCAGGACGAGATCGGCCGCGTCGCCGTGCATCTCGACGACCTCTTGAACCAGCTCGAACGAAGCGACCAGGAACTGCGCCGCTGGAACGAGGAGCTGAACGCGCGCGTCGACGAGCGCACCCGCGAGCTGCAACTCGCCAACCGCCAGCTTGAGGCAACGACCAAGCAGCTCATCCTCTCGGAAAAGCTCGCCGCCATCGGCGAGATCACGGCCGGCGTCGCGCACGAGATCAACAACCCGATCGCCGTCATGCAGGGCAATCTGGAGGTCGTGCGCGCCGTGGTGGGCGACCGGGCGGAACTGGCGAAGGTGGAGTTCCAGCTGCTCGACGAGCAGATCCAGCGCATCAGCCAGATCGTCACGAAACTCCTGCAATTCGCCAAGCCCGAGGAATTCGCCGGCTTCGTCGACCGCCATGCGCCGGGCCTTGCGGTGGCCGATTGCATGCCGCTCGTCCAGCACCTGCTGGCGAGGGCGGCGATCGAGGTACGGCTGGAAAACACCGCGGAGCGACTGGTGCTGATGAACCGCACCGAGCTGCAACAGGTCGTCGTCAACCTCGTCGTCAATGCCATTCATGCCATGCCGGATGGCGGGCGGCTGACGATTGCGACGCGCGATCGCGACCGCGACGGGCGGCCGGGCGTCGAGCTCGTCGTCAGCGATACGGGCGTCGGCATGGACACGGACCTCGTCGCCAAGGTTTTCGATCCGTTCTTCACCACCAAGCGGCAGGAGGGAACCGGCCTCGGCCTTTCCATCAGCCAGACGCTGGTGACGCGGCAGGGCGGCGCCATCGCGGTCGCCAGCCGTGCGGGTGAGGGCGCCACCTTCACGGTCTGGCTGCCCGAGGCCGACTGACCGGACAGTTTGTCCGTCGCATCCGGACAAACTGTCCATTCTGATTCCGCTCTTTCCTTCAAACCCTTGATTTTCCGGGAAATCCGCTTTGGCACGGGCCTTGCAAGGTTTCGCGCGGGAGGTTCGGTGGCTGGCGTTTCGCACGGAGGATGCGGGCGGGCGGTGCCGAAGGGGCGGTTTTCGCCCGGCTCCCCATCACGAAAATCTTCGCACCGAGGGGTGCGTCGCGGAGGAGACCCAATGACTGCATCGACCGAGACCTATGCCGGAACTTATTCCGGCAGCATCCTCGACCGGGAGCGCATTATCGCGAAACCCGGCTTCAACCGCTGGCTCGTTCCGCCGGCCGCCCTTGCCATCCATCTCTGTATCGGCATGGCCTATGGCTTCAGCGTGTTCTGGTTGCCGCTGTCCAAAGCCATTCCGGTAACGGATCCGGCCTGCGCCGATCTGAACCTCATCTCCGCACTCTTCACCACGAGCTGCAACTGGCGCGTCGCCGATCTCGGCTGGATCTACACGCTGTTCTTCGTGCTGCTCGGCTGCTCCGCCGCCATCTGGGGCGGTTGGCTGGAGCGCGTCGGCCCGCGCAAGGCGGGCTTCGTCTCGGCCTGCTGCTGGTGCGGCGGCATCGTCGTCGCAGCACTCGGCGTCATGAGCCATCAATTGTGGCTGATGTGGCTCGGTGCCGGCGTCATCGGCGGCGTCGGCCTCGGCCTCGGCTACATCTCCCCCGTTTCCACGCTGATCAAATGGTTCCCCGACCGGCGCGGCATGGCGACCGGCATGGCGATCATGGGCTTCGGCGGTGGCGCGATGATCGGTGCGCCTCTCGCCAACCTGCTGATGAACGCCTTCAAGACCGACGTCACCTCCGGCGTGTGGCAGACCTTCCTCGTGATGGCGGCGATCTATTTCTGCTTCATGATGGGCGGTGCCTTTGGCTATCGCATCCCGCCGGCCGGCTGGCGTCCGGAAGGCTGGACGCCGCCGGCCTCCAAGTCGACGATGATCACCACCAAGCACGTTCACCTGCGCGATGCGCACAAGACCACGCAGTTCTGGCTGATCTGGCTGGTGCTCTGCCTCAACGTCTCGGCCGGCATCGGCGTGATCGGCATGGCCTCGCCCATGCTGCAGGAAATCTTCGGTGGCCGCCTCATCGGTCAGCCGGACCTGACCTTCAGCCAGCTCGGCACCGATCAGAAGGCGGCCATCGCGGCGATTGCCGCCGGCTTCACCGGCCTGCTCTCGCTGTTCAACATCGGCGGGCGGTTCTTCTGGGCCTCGCTCTCTGACAAGATCGGCCGCAAGAACACCTATTACACCTTCTTCGTGCTCGGCATCGTGCTCTATGCCGCCGCACCCACCTTGGCCGACATGGGCAACAAGGCGCTCTTCGTGCTCGCCTTCGGCATCATCCTGTCGATGTATGGCGGTGGTTTTGCCACCATCCCGGCCTATCTCGCCGACATTTTCGGCACGCAGTTCGTGGGCGCGATCCATGGCCGCCTGCTGACGGCCTGGGCGACGGCCGGCATCGTCGGCCCCGTCGTGGTCAACTATATCCGCGAGGCGCAGATCGCCGCCGGCGTCGAGCCGGGGCCGTCGCTCTACACCGGCACGATGTATATCCTCGCCGGCATGCTGGCGGTGGGGCTCGTCGCCAATTCGCTGGTGCGGCCGCTTGCGGAGAAATGGTTCATGTCGGACGAAGAGGTCGCCTCGTTGCAGGCGAAGACGGCCGCGGCGAATGCCGGTCCGACCGGTTCCTTCGGCATCGGCAAGGGTGGCTTCGACGGCAAGGCGGCCATCGCCTGGGCCGTTGTCGGCATCCCGCTCATCTGGGGCATCTGGGTGACGGTCAAGAACACCGCCGCGTTGTTCTGAGAGCCTTCAAGGAACGCTTCGAAGCCCCCGGTTCGCGCCGGGGGCTTTCTTTTTGCCCCTTGCGGCGTTCCTGCATTTCGACCAAACGAGAGGGGTTGCAAACACGAGGAGGATGGCATGACCGAATGGGGCAGGACCGGCAAGGACAGGATCGCACTCGTCACGGGTGGCGGCACGGGCATCGGGCTTGCGGTTGCGCGCGGTCTCAGCGCCGAGGGTTATGCCGTCATCATCACCGGCCGCCGGGCCGCGGTGCTGGAGACGGCGGCGGCGGAGATTTCCGCTGAAACGGGCAATCCGGTGCGCGCCATCGCCTGTGATGTCGGCGATCCCGCGCAGGTCGCTGCGGCCTTCGAACAGGTGAAGCAGGACTTCGGCCGGCTCGACGTGCTGGTCAACAATGCCGGCTCGAACGTGTCGCCCGGGCTTTTGGAGGACATTCCCTTTGCGGAGTGGAACAACATCCTTGCAGCGAACCTGACGGGCGCCTTCCTCTGCACCCAGCAGGCCTTCAAGCTGATGAAGGACCAAACCCCGCGCGGCGGACGTATCATCAACAACGGTTCGATTTCCGCCACCGCGCCGCGGCCGAATTCGGCACCCTATACCGCGACGAAACACGCCATCACCGGCCTCACCAAGTCGACCGCGCTCGACGGCCGCAAATACGACATCGCCTGCGGCCAGATCGACATCGGCAACGCCGCGACCGACATGACGGCGCGAATGAATGCCGGCGTGCTCCAGGCCAATGGCGAGATCGCCAGCGAACCGACCATGTCGGTCAAACACGTCGCCGACGCCGTGATCTACATGGCCAGCCTGCCGCTCGACGCCAATGTCCTGACGATGACGGTGATGGCGACGGCGATGCCCTTCGTCGGGCGCGGGTAGGGCGGGATACCCCCCTCTGCCCTGCCGGGCATCTCCCCCTCAAGGGGGGAGATCGGCAAGACGAAGGCACATTGCTTGAATTGCAACGTTTGTGTTGGGCGAGACATTGCTCCATCCAATCTCCCCCCTTGAGGGGGAGATGGCCGGCAGGCCAGAGGGGGGTGCCTTTACCGCCGCCGCGGCTCGCCGCCTTCGGCGTAGACGGTCTTCTGCTGGAACTTGAAGACGTGGCCGCAGCGGCAGCGGATCATGTGTTTATCTGGATATTTCGACGGACGCTCCGTGAGGAAGCCGCGCGGCAGCGAATCGACGGCGAAATCCGGGTTTTTCCGGCTCGGCATGTCGTCTTCGGAGACTTCGGCATAGCCGGAATTGCCGCACATGGCGCATTCGAGCTTGCGCGAGTAGCGGTCGCGGGCGGCCATGGACGATTCCTTTCATAGCTTCTGGTTCGCCGTTAATAGGCGTGGCGCCGGGTGGTTTCAATGGCTCAGGCGGCAAGCAGCGTCTGAAGGATGGCGATGATGCGCCGGTGCTGGTGGGCGTGGCGCGTGCGCACGTTGACGGCGGCATAGACGGCCTGCGCGATCGGCTCGGCGCCGGCGACCCGGCTTGCCGCGCCGGTGCCGATGAGCCGCCTGGCATCGGCGGCCGGCACATATGCGGAGCCGCCGAGCTTCTGCATCAGCGCCAGGATGGCGGTCGTTTCGCCGCTGGCGATGGGCGCGGTGGAGAGCCCCGGATGGGCCTGCCGGTGCAGCCGGTCGAAGGCCGGCGAATAGACGGCCTGGATATAGTCCTCCGGCTTCACGTCTTGGATCGAAGCCACCCTGTTGCTCACCATCTCGTAGACCACGTCGCCGATGCGCTCATAGTGCAGGTCCGGCAGGTAATGCGGCGTGAAGAGGATGGCGAGGTCGAGGTCGCCCGCGTCGAGGTCACGGTTCATCTGGTTGGAATAGTCGACCTCCAGGTAGATCGACGTGCCCGGCAGTTCCTTGCGCACCGCCGAAAGCCAGTCGCCGGCATAGTGGGCGGCGAGGTCGTGCTGCAGGCCGATGCGCATGGAGCGTTCATAGGCGCCGGCCGTTTCCACCGCGCGCGCCGCCTCGTGCCACTGGTGCTGCAGCGCCTTGGCGTGATCGAGGAATCGCAGGCCCGCAGCGGTCGGCTGCGTGCCGCCCTTGTTGCGCGCAAAGAGTTTTCGCGCGAACGTGGCTTCCAGCGCATTGATGCGGTGGGTGACGGTCGATTGCGTGATGTTCAGGCGCTCCGCCGTGCGGTTGAAATTTCGGGTTTCCATGAGGTCCAGGAATGTCTCGATCAGGATAATCTGCATGGATGCGCCATTTTTTCCCAGTGTTTGGCGCAAGTGTAATCGAAGGTATCGATTAATAAAGGGAATTCCGCGGCTTGCTGCGCAGCGCTTTGGTTGCCACAAATCCTGGGCAAAGAAGGGGAACGAGAATGTCCGCACTGCCAAGCCACGCCCGTGTCGTCATCATCGGTGGAGGCGCCGTGGGCGCTTCGGCGCTCTATCACCTGGCCAAGGCCGGATGGACGGATTGCGTGCTGCTGGAAAAGAACGAGCTGACCGCCGGCTCCACCTGGCACGCCGCCGGCAACGTGCCGACCTTCTCCTCCTCCTGGTCGATCATGAACATGCAGCGCTATTCGGCCTCGCTCTACCGGGAGCTGGGCGCGCTGGTCGATTACCCGATGAATTACCACGTCACCGGTTCGATCCGCCTCGGCCATTCGAAGGAGCGGTTGCAGGAGTTCAAGCGTGTCGTCGGCATGGGCCGTTACCAGGGCATGGACCTCGATATCCTTTCGCCCGACGAGATGCGCGGAAAATATCCCTTCCTCGAAACGCATGACCTGACCGGCGCACTTTACGACCCCTATGACGGCGATATTGACCCGGCGCAGCTCACACAGGCGCTGGCGAAGGGCGCGCGCGACATGGGCGCGAAAATCTTCCGCTTCTGTCCCGCCACCGGCGCGCGCCGGGAGGGGGACGAGTGGGTGATTTCGACGCCGCAGGGGGAAATTCGCTGCGAGAAGGTCGTCAACGCCGCCGGCTATTATGCCCGCGAGGTCGGCAAATGGTTCGGCCGCGATGTGCCGATGATGGTGATGAGCCATCAGTACATGCTGTTCGAGGAAATTCCCGAACTCGCCGCCTGGTCGCGCGAAGCCGGCCACAAGCTGCCGCTGCTGCGCGACGTCGATAGTTCCTACTATCTGCGCCAGGAAAAGACCGGCATGAACCTCGGTCCCTATGAGCGCAATTGCAAGGCGCACTGGGTGACGCCGGACGATCCGATGCCGGACGATTTTTCCTTCCAGCTTTTTCCAGACGATCTCGACCGGCTCGAATGGTATCTGAACGACGCCGTCGAGCGCGTGCCGATCCTCGGTACCGCCGGCCTGTCGCGCATGATCAACGGCCCGATCCCCTATGCGCCGGACGGCAACCCGCTGCTCGGGCCGATGCCCGGCGTGCCGAACGCTTTTGAAGCCTGCGTCTTCACCTTCGGCATCTGCCAGGCGGGTGGTGCGGGCAAGGTGCTGGCGGAATGGGTGACGGAGGGCGAGACGGAATGGGACATGTGGTCCTGCGACCCGCGCCGCTACACATCCTTCGCCGCCGACAAGGATTATTGTGTCGCCAAGGGCATGGAAATCTACGGCCACGAATATGCCATGCATTTCCCGAAACACGCCTGGCCGGCCGGGCGCGACCAGAAACTCTCGCCGATCCACGATCGCATCAAGGCGCTCGGCGCGCAGTTCAAGCCCTATAACGGCTGGGAGCGCGCCAACTGGTACGCCGAGCCCGGCGACGACCTTTCGGAAGAATCCACCCAGACCTGGAACCGCGAAGGCCCCTGGCGGGCGCGCATCGAAGCGGAATGCCGTGCCGTCACCGAGGCTGCCGGCATTCTCGACCTTCCCGGTTTCTCGCGCTTCCGCGTGAAGGGCGAGGGGGCGACGGCGTGGCTCTCGACGCTCACAACCGGCAAGCTGCCGAAACCCGGCCGCATCGGCCTTGCCTATTTCTCCGACGACAAGGGCCGCATCGTCACGGAAATGTCCGTCATGATGCTGGACGAGGATTTCTTCTTCCTGATCACGGCCGCGACCGCCCAGTGGCACGATTTCGAATGGCTGCAAAAGCACCTGCCCAAGGATGCCGCCTTTACCATCGACGACGTGACGGAAAGTTTTTCCTGCCAGATCCTCTCCGGCCCGAACTCCCGTGCCATCCTCGCCGAAGTGACCGATGCCGACCTCGCGAAGGGCTGGCTCACCCACCAGAGCTGCCAGATCGCCGGCCGCTGGTGCCAGCTCGTGCGCGTGTCCTTTGCCGGGGAACTCGGCTGGGAAATCCACACCAAGGTGGAAGACACGGCCACGATCTTCGATGCCGTCTGGGGGGCGGGGCAGAAACACGGGCTCAAGCCTTTCGGCATGGAGGCGCTGGATTCGCTGCGCATCGAAAAGAGCTATCGCGCCTGGAAGGGCGACCTTTCGACCGATTACACCATCCTTCAGGGCGGCCTCGACCGCTTCGTCGACTGGACGAAGCCTGACTTCAAGGGCAAGGCGGCGCTGGAGCGGGAGAAGCAGCAGGGCGTGACAAAACGCTTCGTGACGCTGACGGTGGAGGCCGGCGAGTGCGACGCACCCTACATGTCGACGCTCTGGCACGGCGGGAAGGTGGTCGGCGAGACGACCTCGGGCAACTGGGGCTATCGCACCGGCAAGTCCATCGCGCTCGGCATGCTCAGGGCCGACCTCACCGTGCCGGGCACGGAAATCGAGGTCGAGATCTATGGCGACCGTTTCAAGGCGGTGGTCCAGCCCGACGGCCCGCTCTTCGACCCCAACAATGAAAGATTGCGTGCATGAGCAAGCCCATCCCTTCGAAGGCGAGAGCCGTCATCATCGGCGGCGGTGTCTCCGGCTGTTCGGTCGCCTACCATCTCGCCAAACTCGGCTGGACGGATGTGGTGCTGCTGGAGCGCAAGCAGCTCACCTCCGGCACCACCTGGCATGCGGCGGGCCTGATCGGCCAATTGCGCGCCTCGCAGAACATGACGCGGCTCGCGAAATATTCAGCCGACCTCTACACCAAGCTCGAAGCGGAGACCGGCATCGGCACCGGCATGCGCCAGTGCGGCTCGATGACCGTGGCGCTCACCGAGGAGCGCAAGGAAGAAATCTACCGCCAGGCCTCGCTCGCCCGCGCCTTCGACATCGACGTGCGTGAAATCACCGTCGACGAGGTGAAGGCGATGTATCCGCATCTCAACACGGCGGATATCAAGGCCGCCGTGCACCTGCCGCTCGACGGCCAGTGCGACCCGGCGAACATCGCCATGGCCTTGGCAAAGGGGGCGCGGCAGAACGGCGCGACCGTCATCGAGGGTGTCAAGGTCACGTCGGTGGTGACCAAAGATGGCCGCGTGACGGGGGTCACCTGCGAGCAGAACGGCGAGACGTTCACGATCGAGACGGAAAACGTCGTCAATGCTGCCGGCATGTGGGGGCGCACGCTCGCCGATATGTCGGGCGTCACGCTGCCGCTGCATGCCTGCGAGCACTTTTATATCGTCACCGAGCCGATCCCGAACCTGCAACGGCTGCCAGTGCTGCGCGTGCCGGACGAATGCACCTACTACAAGGAAGATGCCGGCAAGATGCTGATCGGCGCCTTCGAGCTGAAAGCCAAGCCCTGGGGCATGGACGGCATCTCGGAAGATTTCTGCTTCGACCAGTTGCCGGAGGATTTCGATCACTTCCAGCCGATCCTCGAAAACGCCATCAACCGCATGCCGATGCTGGAAACCGCCGGCATCCACACCTTCTTCAACGGCCCGGAAAGCTTTACGCCGGACGACCGCTATTATCTCGGCGAAGCGCCGGAGCTGAAGGGCTATTGGGTCGCCGCCGGCTACAATTCCATCGGCATCGTCTCCTCCGGCGGTGCCGGCATGGCGCTGGCGCAATGGATGAACGACGGCGAGGCGCCGTTCGATCTCTGGGAGGTCGATATCCGCCGCGCCCAGCCCTTCCAGAAGAACCGTGCCTATCTCAAGGACCGCGTCTCCGAAACGCTTGGCCTGCTCTATGCCGACCATTTCCCCTATCGCCAGATGGCGACGGCCCGCGGCGTGCGGCGCTCGCCGCTGCATGAGCACCTGAAGGCGCGCGGCGCGGTGTTCGGTGAGGTGGCGGGCTGGGAGCGCGCCAACTGGTTTGCGAAAGAGGGGCAGGAGCGGGAATACCGCTATTCGTGGAAGCGGCAGAACTGGTTCGAGAACCAGAAAGAAGAGCACCTTGCCGTGCGCAACGGCGTCGGCCTCTTCGACATGACCTCTTTCGGTAAGATCCGCGTGGAGGGCCGCGATGCGCTTGCCTTCCTGCAAAAACTCTGCGCCAACCAGATGGACGTTGCCCCCGGCAAGATCGTCTATACCCAGATGTTGAACCAGCGCGGCGGCATAGAGAGCGACCTGACGGTGACGCGGCTTTCGGAGACCGCCTTCTTCCTCGTCGTGCCGGGCGCCACACTCCAGCGCGACCTTGCCTGGCTGCGCAAGCATCTCAATGATGAGTTCGTCGTCATCACCGATGTCACGGCGGCCGAAAGCGTGCTCTGCGTCATGGGGCCGAAGGCGCGCGACCTCATGCAGAAGGTGAGCCCGAACGATTTTTCCAATACGGCGCATCCCTTCGCCTCCGCCCGGCAGATCGAGGTCGGCATGGGCCTTGCCCGCGCCCACCGCGTCACCTATGTCGGCGAACTTGGCTGGGAGCTTTACGTCTCCACCGACCAGACCGCGCATGTCTTCGAGGCGCTGGAGGCGGCAGGCGCCGATGTGGGCCTGAAACTCTGCGGCCTGCACACGCTCGATTCGTGCCGCATCGAAAAGGCCTTCCGCCATTTCGGCCATGACATCACGGACGAGGACCATGTGCTCGAAGCGGGCCTCGGCTTTGCCGTGCGCACCAAGAAGGGCGACTTCCTCGGCCGCGACGCCGTTCTGCGGAAGGAAGAGGAGGGGCTGAAGCGCCGCATGGTGCAGTTCCGGCTTACCGATCCGCAGCCGCTGCTCTTCCACAACGAAGCGCTGGTGCGCGACGGCAAGATCGTCTCCACCATCACTTCGGGCAATTACGGCCACCATCTCGGCGGCGCCATCGGCATGGGCTATGTTCCCTGCGCCGGCGAAAGCGAGGCGGATGTGCTCGCCTCCCGCTACGAGATCGAGATTGCCGGCGTGCGGGTGAAGGCAGAAGCCTCGCTTGTTCCGATGTACGATCCAAAGTCGGAAAGGGTAAGGGCATGACGACGCTTGCCGAACGCCACGAACGTTTCCACGCGCTGCACCAGTCGGGCTGCTTCGTCATCCCGAACCCCTGGGATATCGGCTCCGCCCGCATGATGGCGGCGGCCGGCGCCGTGGCGCTCGCCACCACCTCCGCCGGCTTCGCCTTCACGCTCGGCCGCCCGGACATGGGCCGCGTCACCCGCGAGGAGGCGCTGAAACATGCCGAAGACCTCGTGCGCGCCACGCCGCTGCCGGTCTCGGGCGATTTCGAGAACGGTTTTGCCGATGCGCCGGAGGATGTTGCCGAGACGATCCGGCTTGCCGCCGAAGTCGGCCTGTCCGGCTGCTCGATCGAGGACACGCAGATGGTCGAGGGCAACCCGGCCTATGCTTTCGACCTCGCCGTGGAGCGCATCCGCGCTGCCGCCGACGCGGCCCGGTCGCTCGGCCAACCCTTCATTCTCTGCGCGCGCGCCGATGGCGTGATGAACGGCGTCTACGATCTGGATGAGGCCATCCGGCGCATCCAGGCCTTCGAAAAGGCCGGCGCCGATCTCGTCTATGTGCCGGTGCCGCCGGGTGCGGAGGAGTTGCGTCGCGTCGTGCAGTCGGTTTCGAAACCGGTCAATGCGCTCGCCGCGGGGCCGCTGCGCCAGCTTACGGTGCCGCAATTCGCGGAGATGGGCGTGCGCCGCATCTCGCTCGGCTCGACCATCGCCCGCGTCACCCATGCGGCAATCGCCGAGCAGATGGAGGCCATCATCAAGGATGGCAGCTTCGTCAAATTGTCCGCTGCAATCTCCGGCGACCGGGTCAACGCGATGCTCGATGAAGGTGCCGACGAAGCCTAGCGCCCGTAGGCCCGCACGTCGCGCACGCCAAAATCCCATTCGGGCGTGGTCACGGGGGTGATGTCGCTGCCGGGGAAGACGGCGAAGGTGCTGAAGGCCTGGCTTTCGCCCGGCAGCACGCGCAGCACGATCAGCGCGTCGTCGCGGCCGACCTCCCGGCAGGTGCCGTTCGGGCAATCGGACAGCACGACATCGAGGCGGAAGGACTGCATGGGCACCGTGCCCTTGTTGGTGATGCGGCCCGTTACCCGAAAACTCGTCTTCGTCTGGCCGGCGTTCGCCTCCGTTTCGGAGAGCTCGACATTGTCCGCCGAAAGCGCCGGCGCCGCCGTGTCCTGCACCACGACCTCGCCGGAGGGCGCGCGCTCTTCCACGAACCAGATGAGCAGTGCTGCGGCAAGGCCGATGGCCACCACGATGGTGAGTGCGGGTTCGACCCAACTCTGAAAGCGCCGGAAGCGTAGTGCGAGATATAGAATTGCCGCCGCTGCGACTGCGAATGCCCAGATCATTCAGGTCCTCCTGGGCATCATATAGCGTGCGCGGCGGCCCGTCGAAAGGCCGCGCCCGTCACTTTGCCTTGAGGCTGATCCAATAGGCGCCGTCGAAGGGCACGGCGGCGAAGCGCTCGTTGATTTCCTTCATTGTCCGGTCGGGATCGATATCGCCGAAAATCTCCGGGCGCAGCCAGTGCGCAAAGGCCTCCGCGGCGAGGATATTGAGCGGCACGGCGTTGAAGAAATTCCACAGGCCATGGACGCGTTCGTCCTTCACCGCCTTCAGATTGGCGAGGAAGGGGCTGGACACGGCGCGCGCCAGCGTCTCGCGCGCCTCGTTCGCATCGACGCCGGGGCCGATGGAGAAGGCGCTGTAGGTGCCGCCCGGCGAGGCGGTGGCGATATATACGTCCGGATTGGCCGCGACGAGGAATTCCGAGCTGATGATGCCGCCCTGCGCCGGCAGGCTTTCGGCGATGTTGCGGCTGCCGGTGATGGCGATGAAGGCGCCGAGGCCGCCGGTGCCATAGGCATAGCAGCACTTTTCCGGGTTCGGGAAGGCGTCCATCAGCACGGTCGGGCCGGGTTCCTTGTGTTCGGCCACCCGGTCGCGGATGCGCTTGACGCGCGCCTCGTAGAAATCGGCAAACGCGTTCGCCTGCTCCTCGCGGTTCATCACCTTGCCGAGCAGGCGCATGTTGCCGGCGGTGTTGTTCAGCGCGTCGCTGTTGAAATCGACGACGACGACGGGCACGCCGGTCTGTTCCAGATAGCCGATCGCCTGCTTGCCAAGTTCGGTGTCGGCCTGCCAGTTGGCGAGGATGGCGAGGTCGGCCTTCAGCGACAGCGCCGCCTCGAAGGACACGGTGATGCCGTCGCCGATGATCGGCACCTCCTCGATCTTCGGGAACTTGTCCTTGAAGCGCGCATAGATTTCCGGGTTGTCGCCCTTCATGTCGCTTGCCCAGCCGGCAAGGACGCTCACCGGATCGGGATGCACCAGCGACAGCGCCACCAGGTTGAAGCCGCTGCCGAGCAGCACGGCCTTGGGCTCGGCCGGAATGGTGACCTCGCGGCCGAGCGCGTCCGTGACGGTCAACGGGTACTGCACCTCGGCGCGGGCCGGCAGCGCGGCGAGGAGCAGGAAGGCAGCGAGGGCGAGGAGGCGCATGGTCATTGTTTTCTCAGTTCCGGCAGGGCGCAGAGTTCGCCGCAGCCGGGAATGCCGGGCAGCATGTAGCGCAGGCAGCAGACTTTCCGGCGACAGTGGACCGCGCCTTCTTCCATCTCATGGCGCAGGCAGCCGTGAAAGGGGTTGCGGCTGCCATTTGCCAGTTGCGGGCAATCGAAGAGTTGGCGGGACGGCCAATGGTCATCGCCTTCGGCGGGCGACCGGTCGGTCGCGTTGAAGGCATAGTCGATATAGACGGCCGCATTGTTCCAGGCGAGTTTCGGCGCGATGCCGGTCTTTTCTTTGAACAGCGCGACGACACGGGCGAGGTGGCAATCGACCAGCGGTGTGATGACGTCGACGAGGCCCTTGCTTTCGCTCCAGTCGCCCTCATGCGGCAGGCCGAAGGCGCGCGGCAGGCCGTCCTCACCGATGGCGATGGTCATCTCGTCGAGCGCGATGGGCGGGGTTATCTCCGCCCGGCGCGCGACGACATAGGGAATGGTCAGCGCGGAAAAATAGTAGAGCGACCAGAAGGAGGCGACGGCGCGCCGGTCCGCGCTGCCGTGGACCGCGGCATAGCGGTCGAGTGTTTGCGAAAACCCGTCCCCCGCCAGGAAATCGCCGAGCGGCACCGCGCCGTCGAGGTCCGACGAGAGCATCATCTTCTCGCCGCACCAGGCGTGCTCGCCGGTAAAGACCGCCTTCAGGCCCTGGGGCCTGAAGGCGGTTTCGCCGTCCTGGGAGGAAAGGTTTGTCAAGGGCTTACCACGAATACTTCAGGCTGCCGATGACCGTGCGGCCCTGGTCGCGGTAGCAGAAACCGGCCGAGCACACGGCATCCTGACGATCGAACAGGTTGGTGGCGTTGACCTGCAGCTTCAGGCCCTCGAACTCCTTGTTGATCGCGGCGAAATCGTAGTCGATCGATGCGTCGACGAAGGCGCGCGACGCGTTCTTCGAGACATTTTCGTCGCTGCCGTAGCTGGAGCCGGTGAAACGCACGCCAGCGCCAAAACCGAGGCCGGCAAGCGCGCCGTCTTCCGGCATATCGTAATGCGCCCAGAGCGAGGCCATGTGGCGCGGGATGGAGGAGACGTCGTTGCCGACGGTGCCGGCCGGGCCGTCGATGATCTTCGCCTGCGTATAGGTGTAGGAGGCGATCAGCGACAGGCCGTTATCGAGGCTGGTGGAGGCTTCAAGCTCCAGGCCGCGCGAGCGCAGCTTGCCGCGCTGCACCTGGATGTTGGCCGGGCCGGTCGGCAGATCGACGACTTCGTAATAGAGGCCGTTGGTCTGGTCGATGTTGAAGAGCGCGGCGGTGATGAGCGTGTTGCTGTCCGGCAGCAGGTATTTCACGCCCACTTCCTGCTGTTCGCTCTCGGTCGGCTTGAAGGGGTTGCCGGTCGCCATGTTCACGCCGGCATTGGGCGAGAACGCGGTCGAGTAGCTGGCATAGGGGGTGATGCCCCATTCGGTCTCATAGGTCACGCCGGCGCGCCAGGTGAAGGCGCGGTCGTCCTGGCTGATCGTGTCGAGGGCGCCGGAGGCGAGGTCCGTGTTGTCGGTGTCGGTCGAGACCCAGTCGTAGCGGCCGCCGAGCGTGAAGGTCAGCGCGTCGTAGCGGATCTGGTCCTGCATGTAGAGGCCGGTGATGAGCTGGTCCTGTACGCTCTTCGTCTGGAAGGCGATGGGATCGACCGGGCGGCCGCGCGTCGGGTCGTTGATGTCGAGCGGCGGCGAGACGCCGTAGCCGTTCAGCGACTTCCAGTAGACCTTGGTGAAATCGACGCCGGTCAAGAGCGTGTGTTCCAGCGCACCGGTCTCGAACTTCGCTTCGAGCTGATTGTCGATCGTGTAGGTGTTCAGCCACTCCTCGAACGTGCCGGCGCTGCTGTCAAGCAGCGTCGGATCGGCGGCGTTCGGCTGGTAGGCGAAGGCCCAGTCGGCATCGACGTTGAGCCAGGAGGCGCGGGCGTTCTGGCGGAAGGTGAAGGTCTCGTTCAGGCGGCGCTCGAACTCGTAGCCGACGCGGCCCTGGTTCTGGATGGAGTCGTTATAGGCCGGGTTGCCGGCGAAGAAATCGCTGACCTTGCCGGTGGCCGGGTCATAATAATAGGCCGCCGTGCCGCCCGTCTTGGTGCGCGAATATTCGCCGAGGATGGTGAGGCGCGTGTCCTCGTCCGGCTTCCAGGTGAAGGCCGGCGCGATATAGGCGCGGTCGTCGGGCACGCCGACCTGTTCGGTGTCGGCGCTGCGCATGAGGCCGGTCAGGCGATAGTAGAAGGGGTCTTCGTCGTTGATCGGGCCGGAAAGGTCGAACTGGCCCTGGTAGCGGTCGTGGCTGCCGTATTGCACCTGCACCTCGCGCAGCGCCTCTTCCGTCGGGCGCTTGCTGATGAGGTTGTAGAGGCCGCCGGCACCGGAGGCGCCGTAGAGCGCCGAGGAGGGGCCGCGCAGGATGGACACGCCTTCGAGGCCGTAGGGCTCCGTCTTGAACAGCGAGGAGCCGGCGCCCGGCTGGCGCAGGTTGTCGCGGAAGACGCCGGTATAGGTCACGTCGAAGCCGCGCACCGTGAAGCTGTCGAAACGTGGGTCGAAGCCGTAGCCGCCGACACGGGTGCCGGGCGTATAAGCGAGCGTGTCGAGCAGGGTCTGCGGGTTGCGGTCTTCGAGCTGCTGCTGTGTGACCGAGGAGATCGACTGCGGGGTCTGGATGAAGGGCGTATCGACCTTGGCGCCCGTCGCGCTGCTCTTGCCGACATAACCATCCGCGGTGATGACGCCGCCGCTGCCGCCATCCACGACGATGTCCTCGAGAACGGTCGCGCCGCCCTGTGCCGTCGCTGCCTGGTCCTGCGCAAGGGCGACCGTGGCGAGCGTGAGGAGGGACGTACCGGCGAGCGCCAGGCGGAACATCGTGCGGGGAGGCTTGTGCATGCGGGCTCTTTCTGACGAAGCGGATCAATAAGATGACCGTTTTTATCAGGATTCAGATCGCTGCAACAAATTATATGACTGGAACAGTCATGATTCAACCTGTGTTGCCGGCGCGCAACACAGGTTGGGGATGAATTGCACTCAGAAGGCGAGGCTGCCGGCCATCAGTGCAAGCACGAGGAAAATCAAGAAGATGACGATGGCGATCGCGAACAGGATCTTGGCGATCGTCGCCGTTGCCGCCGAGACGCCGGAGAAGCCGAGGAAGCCGGCGATCAGCGAGATGACGAGGAAAATCAGTGCCCATTTCAGCATGGCGGTGTCTCCAGATGTATGGACAGAAGGACGCGCGAGGGCAAAAAAAGTTCCCGGTCAGGTGAGTTGGCTTGCAGAGACAGGGCGATGGCGGCGAAAGCGGCGCAGCGTTCTCGCCGCGCCGACCAGCCCCCAGCCGAGGCCAGCACCTGTCGTCGCCCAGAGAAGGCCGGCCGGTGTCACGGGAACGGCCGGCTGGAAATCCCGCCAGGCATTGGTGAGGATCATGTCGTCGGCATTGCGCAGGAGCGCGAAGGGTTTTGCGAAGGGCGACGTCCGGGCCATGCCGGCGGATTGGCGGGCGATCGTCTCGAAACGGGTAAGCGTGCGCCGCATCGATTGGCCCCGGTTGCGCAGGAAGGGTTCACCGGCGCCGTCATAGATGGCGAGCGCCTGTGTGCGGTCGATGCCGGCGAGCGTGGCGTCGCGGTCGAAATCGGCGACGATGATGCGCAGTTCATCGAGCGCGCCGCCGAGGCGCTGCTGGTATTGCTGCGCGAATTCCGGCGCCTGCGAGAAGGTCAGCGCGCCGACCAGGGCGGCGGTTGCAGTCGCCGTGCGGGATAAAATCTTCATGCCGTTCTCCCGGGAACCAACATCCCGGGAGCGGAACCGCCGGAGCGGCCAAAAGTTTCCGTCAGCCGTGGCTGATCATGACGTGGCGTACGGCGGTGTAGTCCTCCAGTGCGTAGATCGACATGTCCTTGCCATAGCCCGACTGCTTGACGCCGCCATGCGGCATCTCGGTCGTCAGCATGAAATGCGTGTTGATCCAGGTGCAGCCGTATTGCAGGCGGGCGGCGGCCTTCATCGCCTTGCCGATGTCCTTGGTCCAGACGGAGGAGGCGAGGCCGTAGTCGCTGTCGTTCGCCCAGCTGACCGCCTGGTCGGCCTCGGAAAAGCGCGTGACGGAGACGACGGGGCCGAACACTTCGCGCCGCACGATCTCGTCGTCCTGCGTGGCGCCGGCCACCACCGTCGGCTGGAAGAAATAGCCCTCGTCGCTGCCGGCGCGGCCACCCGTGGTAATCTCGACATGTTTCAGTTCGGATGCGCGCTCGACGAAGCTCGCCACGCGGTCACGCTGGCGTTTCGAGATCAGCGGGCCGATCTCGTTCAACGAGTCGTCCGGGTCGTTGTATTTGATGGTCGAAACGGCGGCGGAGAGGTCGGCGACGAGCTTTTCGTAGATGCCGTCCTGCGCATAGATGCGGCAGGCGGCCGTGCAGTCCTGGCCGGCATTGTAATAGCCGAAGGCGCGGATGCCCGCGACAACGGCCTCAAGGTCCGCATCGTCGAAGACGACGACCGGGGCCTTGCCGCCGAGTTCCAGATGGGTGCGCTTGACGGTTTTTGCGGCCGCCGCCAGCACCTTCTTGCCGGTCGCGACATCGCCGGTGATCGACACCATGTTGATCTTCGGATGGTTGATCAGCGCATTGCCAACCGTCTCGCCGCGGCCGAGCACGATGTTGACCACGCCCTCCGGCAGGATATCGGCCAAGAGCTTCGCCATCTTCAGAGCCGTCAGCGGCGTCTGCTCGGAGGGCTTGAAGACCACCGTGTTGCCGCCGGCAATGGCCGGCGCCAGCTTCCACGCCATCATCATCAGCGGATAATTCCACGGCGCAATCGAGCCGACGATGCCGATCGGGTCGCGGCGCACCATGGAGGTGAAGCCCGGCAGGTATTCGGCGGCGACCGGCGCATTGAGCGAGCGGATGGCGCCTGCAAAAAAGCGCCAGCAATCGACGATCGCCGGCAGTTCGTCATTGCGCGCCGCGTTGATCGGCTTGCCGCAATTCAGCGATTCCAGCGCCGCGAAGGCGTCGGCATCCTTCTCGATCGCGTCGGCGATCTTCAAGAGGTAGCCGGAGCGTTCGGCGGGCGTGGTGGTGGCCCAGGAGACGAAGGCCTTTTCGGCGGCGTCCACCGCGGCGTCGATCTGCGCATAGGAGGCTTCCGGCAGGTCGACGATCTTGGCGCCGGTCTTCGGGTTCAGGATGTGCTCCTCGACTTCCGTGCCGGCCTCGAAGCGCGCGCCGATCAGCATTTGGGTGTCCATCGATGTTCTCCCTTGTGTCGTCATTTGCCGCCGCCGGCGACCTGGTCGCCGTCGCGGGTGAGGTAGTAGGCGCCGAGGATCGGCAGGAAGGTCAGCAGCACGACGACCATGGCGACGACGTTCGTCACCGGCCGCTGGCGCGGGCGCACGAGCTCCTCCAGCATCCAGATCGGCAGGGTCGATTGCTGGCCGGCGGTAAAGGTCGTCACGATCACCTCGTCGAACGAGAGCGCGAAGGCGAGCATTCCGCCGGCAAGCAGGGCGGTGCCGATATTCGGCAGGATGATGTAGCGGAAGGTCTGGAAGCCATCGGCGCCGAGATCCATCGACGCCTCGATCAGCGAGCCCGAGACGCGGCGGAAGCGGGCGACCGCATTGTTGTAGACGACCACGACGCAGAAGGTCGCGTGGCCGAGCACGATGGTCCAGAACGAGAAGGGGATTTCCGCGAAGGAAAAGGCCGAGCGCAGCGCGATGCCGGTGATGATGCCGGGCAGCGCGATCGGCAGGATGACGAGCAGCGAGATCGTCTCGCGGCCGAAGAATTTCGTCTGGCTGACCGCGGCGGCGCAAAGCGTGCCGAGCACCAGCGCGATAGCCGTCGAGATCGCGGCGACGCGTACCGAAAGGCCCATCGCGGCCCAGACATCCGGCCGGTTCCAGGTAACGGCGAACCATTGCAGCGTGTAGCCCGGTGGCGGGAACTGGTAGCTCTTCTCCTCAGTCGTGAAGGCATAGAGGAAGATCAGCAGGATCGGCAGGTGCAGGAAAGCGAGGCCGGCACCGGCGGCGATCTTCAGGCCCAGCGGCGCGGAGGTGTTTCGGTCAGAGCGCATCGAAGGCCCCCTGTCGCTTGGCCATCCAGAGATAGAGGCCCATGATGACGATCGGCACGACGGTGAAGGCGGCGGCGAGCGGGATGTTGCCGGCCGTACCCTGCTGGGCATAAACCGCCTGGCCGATGAAGAGCCGCGACGAGCCGATGATCTGCGGGATGATGTAGTCGCCCAAGGTTAGCGAGAAGGTGAAGATCGAGCCGGCGATGATGCCGGGCAGTGCCAAGGGGAAGAGCACATAGCGGAAGGTCTGCGCCGGGTGGCCGCCGAGATCGGCGGAGGCCTCGATCAGGTTGCCGGGCACGCGCTCCAGCGCTGCCTGGATCGGCAGGATCATGAAGGGCATCCACACATAGATGAAGACGATGAAGGTGCCGGTATAGCTGATCGACAGCGACGTGCCGCCGACGACCGGCAGCGACAGCCAGGCATCCAGCACCCACAGCAGGTTGAGCTTGGCGAGCGCCCAGGTGACGATACCTTCCTTGGCGAGGATCAGCTTCCAGGCATAGACCTTCACCAGATAGCTCGACCAGAGCGGTAGCATGACGCCGAGATAGAAGATGACCTTCCATTTTCCCCTGGCATACCGCGCCGCATAATAGGCGATCGGGAAGGCGATGACGGCGGAGGCGAGCGTCACCAGCACGGCCATGACGACGGTGCGCAGGATGATGTCGAAATTCGACGGGATGAGCAGCTGGCGATAGGTCGCGAGCGTGAACTCGTAGTTGATCAGCCCGGAAAAGTCGTCGATCGAGAAAAAGCTCTGCAACAGCAGCGCGAAGAGCGAGCCGAGATAGATGACGCCGAGCCAGAGGAGCGGCGGTGTCAGCATCAGGAGCAGCAGAATCTTCGGGTTGCGCCAGAAGAAATCCGAAAGCCGCCCGGAGGTGTTTTCGCGGCGCGCGAGGATGGAGGTGTCGGCGGCGATCGTCATTGGGCGCCGTCCATCTGGTGCAGGTCGTCGGCCAGGAAGGAGAAGGTGACCGTCTCGCCCTCGGCCGGCACCGCGAGCGAGGCCGGCACCATGGCGGCGACCCGGGCGCCCGCCGCCTCGACCGTCACGCGGTTCGCCGCGCCCAGAAAACTCGCGGCGACAACGCGGCCGGTGAAATGTTTGCGCCCCGGCCCGCTCTCGCCAAGCGCAATCGCTTCCGGGCGCAGGCTGGCATAGCCCTTGCCAAAGCCGAGGCCCGCCACGAAATCCGGCGGCAGCACATTGGAGGAGCCGACGAAATCCGCGACGAAGCGCGTCTTCGGCCGCTTGTAGACCTCTTCCGGCGTACCGAGCTGCTGGATTCTGCCGTCGTTGAACACGGCGATGCGGTCGGCCATGGAGAGCGCCTCGCCCTGGTCATGCGTGACGAAGACGAAGGTGATGCCGAGCGATTTCTGCAACGATTTCAGCTCTTCCTGCATCTGCTCGCGCAGTTTGAGGTCCAGCGCGCCGAGCGGTTCGTCGAGCAGCAGCACGCGGGGGCGGTTGACCAGCGCTCTTGCGAGCGCCACGCGCTGCCGCTGGCCGCCGGAAAGCTGGCCGGGCCGGCGCGTGCCGTAGCCGGGCAGTTTCACCATGGCGAGCGCCTCTTCGGCGGCCTTCAGCCGTTCCGCCTTGGCGACGCCCTTGACCATCAGCCCATAGGCGACGTTTTCGAGGATCGAGAGATGCGGGAACAGCGCATAGTCCTGGAACACCGTGTTGACGTTGCGCCGGTAGGGCGGCACGCCCTCCGCCGTCTCGCCGAAAATCTCGATATGGCCGGACGTCGGCTGCTCGAAGCCGGCCATCAGGCGCAGGCAGGTCGTCTTGCCGGACCCCGACGGCCCCAGCATGGCGAAGAACTCGCCCTCGGCAATCGCGAGATCCACGCTATCGACGGCGCGCACGGCACCGAAATGGCGGGAGACTTGCTGGAACAGGACGGCGGTCATGGGGGCTCCGGGTGTTATTTGGGCAAGGGCAGCGAGCGCCCATCGCAAATCGTCGTCATGGGTAGAAGACGGCGCAACTCGTCAATCTCCCCCCTTGTGGGGGAGATGCCCGGCAGGGCAGAGGGGGGTAACCCACCCGCTCCGTAAGATTTTGCCGCTTCGCGGCCACCCCCCTCTGTCACCTTCGGTGACATCTCCCCCACAAGGGGGGAGATCGGTTGGTGTATGCCGCGCCGTTCTAAATCAACGTCCGCCGATCACGCCGATATAGTCGGAGACCCAGCGGTGGTAGGGCACGCATTCGCTTTGGCTTTCGCACTTGGCGACCGGCGTGCGCCAGAAGTGAATCTTCTCGAAGTTCTCAAAACCGTTGGTCTTGCAGCCTTCGTCGGTGAGCAGCGCATTGCCCTTGCAGGCGGCCGGAACCGAAGGTACCGCGCCGAACCAGGCGGCGGCGTCACCCTGCACCTTGGCGGACAGCGAGTGTTCCATCCACATATAGGCGCAGTTCGGATGCTGGCTTTCGGCATGCAGCATGGTCGTGTCTGACCAGCCCGTCACGCCTTCTTCCGGGAAGGTCGAGGCGATCTTCTGCTTTTCCGCCTGCATCAGGTTCACCTGGAACGGCCAGGAGCCGGACGCCACAACGCCTTCGTTCTTGAAGTCGTCGATCTGGATCATCGCATCGTGCCAGTAGCGGCCGACGAGCGTGCGCTGGACGCGCAAGAGGTCGAGGGCGGCCTTGTACTGGTCTTCGTTGAGCTCGTAGGGATCCTTGATGCCGAGATCCGGCTTGTGCGCCATCAGGTATTGCGCGGCATCGGCAATATGGATCGGGCCGTCATAGGCCTGCACGCGGCCCTTGTTCGACTTGCCGTCCGGCAGCGTCATTTCTTCGAAGACGACGTTCCAGCTCTTCGGCGCCTCGTCCTTGAAGGCATCGGTGTTGTACATCAGCACATTCGGGCCCCAGAGATAGGGGGTGCCGTAGTGCACGCCATTCACCGTGTGCCAGGGCGCGTTCTGCAGGCGCTCGTCGACGGTTTTCCAGCTCGGGATGAGGTCGGTGTTGATCGGCTGGACGCGCTTGCCGGCGACAAGGCGGAGCGACGCGTCGCCCGAGGCGGTGACGAGGTCGAAGCCGCCTTCGTTCATCAGGGCGACCATTTCGTCGGAGGTTGCGGCGGTCTTCACGGTGACCTTGCAGCTTGTCTTCTTCTCGAATTCGGTGACCCAGTCGTAGTTCTTGTCCGTCTCGCCGCGCTCGATATAGCCGGCCCAGGCGACGATGGACACTTCGCCTTCGCCGGCGCCAAGCTCCTTCAGCGGCTCCTGGGCAAGGGCGGATGCGGTGAAGGCGAGCGAAAGGGTGAGCGCGGTGCAGGAATGCAGAAGTCGCTTCATGTCAGTCTCCCGGTGTGATCCGCTTCGTGCGGTATTGTTCCCGAAAGAAAAGGTGCCGCGATTTCGCCGCTTTCGCAAATTCATTAATCAGAATGTCGCTATCGGAAATTCCGAAACCGATAGCTTTATCGCCCGCGCCCGCTGCGTAAAGCCTCCGCCAGCCCCACAAAATCCCGCGCCGCCTGCGGCAGGCTGGAGCCCTTGCGCCAGACCATGCCGACCTGCACGACCGGCAGCGCGCCGGACACGTCGCGGCTTTCGATGCGGTCGCCTTCCAGCGACCAGGGGCGGTAGACGAGGTCGGGCAGGAGCGCTATGCCGGCGCCGGTGGCGACCAGGCTGCGCACGGCTTCCACCGAGCGGGTGCGGAAGGCGACATGGGGGCGGGCACCCAGCGCCGAGAGCAGCTTGCCCGTGTTCTCCTCGATTTCGTCGACGGTCAGCATGATCAGCGGTTCCTTGGCGATATCGCTGACGGAGATGATATCGGCGGAGACGAGGGGATGGCCGATCGGCAGCCAGAGCCGATAGGGCGAAGTCTCGATGATTTCCGCCTGAAGCGCCATGCGGTCGCGCAGGTTTGAGATGACCATGACCGCGACGTCGAGCTCGCCGCCGACCAGCAGGTGTTCGAGATAGGAGCCGTTGTCCTCGATGGCGCTGACATCGATGCCGGGGAAGGCGCGGCGGTAGCGGGAGAGCAGGTCCGACAGCACGTAGCCGGCGACGAGCGAGGTGACGCCGAGATTGAGCTGGCCCTTTTCGGCCGTGCGGTTGTCGGAGAAGGAGCGGCGCGCATCGGAGACGTCGGCGAGGATCTTTGTCGCGTGGCGCAGGAACTGGTGGCCGTTATGCGTCGTGGTCAGCCCGCGCGGGTGGCGATCGAACAGCTCGACGCCAAGATCGGATTCGAGTTCCTTGATCGCCTCGGTGATGGAGGATTGCGAGATCGAAAGGTTTTGCGCGGCGCGCGTCACCGAACCCTGTTCCGCGACGGCGACGAAATATTGCAATTGCCGGAAGGTGAATGCCATGGCGGCAGTTAATATGGCGGGGTCCGGCGAGGCAAGCGGCGAAAATTCCGTGGGAAAGCCGCTGACGGGACAGGTCTTGTTGCGTAGCATGGTTATGATGCCGGCAATCGACGAGGAGTTGCCATGACCGGACGTCCCATGCCCAGCGAAGCGGGCATTCTTGCCTTCCACCAGCGCTGCGAGGATTTTTATCCCGCCGATGCCGTCGATGCGGACATCGTGCAGCAGCGCGCCTGGTACAATGCGCTCTGCGCCGTCTTCGATGCGCCGGCGCCAGCGGGCATGGTCAAGGTGGACGGCCTCGTCGCGGAGCGCATTCCGGTCCGCCGCTACCGGCCGACTGTGGTCTCGACCGAGACGCGGCTGTTTTACATTCATGGCGGCGGCTTCGTCGTCGGGTCGCTCGACAGCCATGATGCGATCTGTGCCGAAATCTCCGAGGCAGCGGGGGCCGAACTTGTCTCCGTCGATTACCGGCTTTCGCCGGAGCACGTCTGGCCCGCCGCCTTCGACGATTGCTGGGCGGTGCTGATCGATCTTCTGCTGGAGCCGCATCCCGTCGTCGTCATCGGCGACAGCGCGGGCGGCAATCTTGCGGCCGGCATCGTGCTGCGGGCGCGCGATGAGGGGCTGAAGGGCATTGTCGGGCAGGCGCTGATCTATCCGGGCCTCGGCGGCGATCTGGTGTCGGGCTCCTATGAGGAGATGGCGGAGGCGCCGGGACTTTCGACGGCCGATACCAGCTATTACCGCGAGATCTACAAAGCGCCGAAGGATGACCCGCATGCCTTTCCGCTACGAGCGGAAAACCTGGCCAGCCTGCCGCCCGCCTTCATCACCGGTGCTTTCTTCGATCCGCTGCGTGATGATGCGCGGGCCTATGCGGCGCGGCTGGTGCTGGCCGGCGTGCCGGTGGAATTTCGCGAGGAGAAGCAGATGATCCATGCGTGGATTCGGGCGCGCTTCATGAGCGAAGGCGCGAAGGCCGGCTTTGCGGCGCTGTGCGATGCGGTCCGCCGGATGGCACGGCCATGAGCGGCGTCACCGACCTCGACGTGCTGCTCGCAACCATGGAGCCGGCGCTGGTGGAGGGCAGCTTCGTCTATGCCAGCGTGCCGGCGGGCGAGCTTGCGGCGCATCTGTCGCGCGGGCCGATCGGGCTTTTCCGCGAGGAGGAGGGCATCACGCTGATCCTGCCGGCCGATGCTGCGGATGGCCTTGCCGCCAGCCCGCCGATGCGGATGATCACGCTCACCGTACATTCCTCGCTGGAGGCCGTCGGCCTGACGGCGGCCTTTGCCACGGCGTTGACGGCAGACGGCATCAGCGCCAACGTGGTTGCCGGCTACCATCACGACCATATATTCGTGCCGGAGCGGGATGCCGAACGGGCGCTCGAAACCTTGCGGGCCTTGTCCCGTGCGGCGCGTGAAAAGGGAGAAGCATGATGAAGGTTCTGCGGTTTGCCGGTGTCGCCCTGGCATTCGGGATGTTTGCGGCGGGGCCGTCGCTGTCCTTTGCCGAGGATGCGGCCGTGCCCATCCCGGCTTGCGCCCTGTCCGGCTCGAAAAGCGTCTTCATCGGCGGCGCCCCGGCGCTGCGCCTCTCCGACGTGGTGAATTGCCCGCCGGAGCTTTACGAGATCGTGCCGAGCATCATGATCGAAGGCCAGCCCATGGTGAAATTCCGCAGTGGCGTCGGCGAGAAGGGCAATTGTACGGCGCGGGGGGATGAGACGGTGAGCGTCGAAGGCGGCTCTGCCAGCCGGCTTGGGGATGTGACCTGCACGCAGAATTGAGGGATTGAAGCCCGCCGGAGTTTGTTGGCGAGGCCAACCCCATCCTCTCCGTCATCCTTGGGCTTGACCCGAGGATCCACTGTTTGCGTCGAGTGATGGATCCTCGGGTCAAGCCCGAGGATGACGGAGGAGAGGTTTTCGGGTTTTTGACAGGCGGCGGCGGGTGACAAAGCCACCCGCCGCTTTGTCAGTTGCCGGCGCTTTCCATGCGTCGGGTCGTCAGCACCTTTTCCAGCCAGCCGATTTCCATCTCGGGAACGGATTTCAGCAGCAGGTCGGTATAATCGTCGAAAGGCGGTGACAGCACCTTTGACTTCGGGCCGAAGCGGACGAGTTTTCCCCGGTGCATCACGGCCACGCTGTCGGCAATCGCGCGTACGATGGCGATGTCGTGGGTGATGAACATGTAGGAGACGTGGGTTTCGTCCTGCAGTTTCAGCAGCAGTTTCAGGATGCCTTCGGCCACCAGCGGGTCGAGGGCGGAGGTGGGTTCGTCGCAGAGGATGAGTTCCGGCTGGGCCGCAAGTGCCCTTGCGATCGCCACGCGCTGCTTCTGGCCGCCGGAGAGCTCGGCCGGATAACGGTCGGCGAAGCGGCCGCCCATTTCGATCTGCTCCAGCAGTTCCTTCACCCGCTCGGTCTTCTTGGCGCCGCGCATGCCGTAGTAGAAGGTGAGCGGGCGGCCGACGATGTCGCGCACCGTCTGGCGCGGGTTCATCGCCGTGTCGGCCATCTGGTAGATCATCTGGACCCGGCGCAACTCGTCGTTCGACCGGCCCTTCAGCGCCTTCGGCAAGGGTTTGCCGTCGAAGCTGATCGTGCCCTCCTGTGGTGGCAGCAGGCCGGTGATGACGCGGGCGAGGGTGGATTTTCCCGAGCCCGATTCACCGACCACCGCCAGCGTCTGGCCCTTCGGCAGGTGCAGCGAGACGTTCTGCAACACCTTGAAACCGTTGGAATAACCGGCAGTGATGTTCTCCACCTTCAGAAGCGTATCCGACTGGTCGGGCGCCTCCTCGCGCTTGGTGCCGCGCACGTTGACCAGCGCGCGGGTATAGTCCTGGGTCGGCGCCTCGATGATCTGCTTCACCGAGCCGTATTCCACCATCTTGCCGTGCCGGAGCACGAGGATGTCGTCCGTGATCTGCGCCACGACGGCGAGGTCGTGGGTGATGTAGAGCGCGGCCGTATTCGTTTCTTCGATAGCGTGCTTGATGGCGGCAAGCACGTCGATCTGCGTCGTCACGTCGAGCGCGGTGGTCGGCTCGTCGAAGACGATGAGTTCCGGGTTCGGGCAGAGCGCCATGGCGGTCATGGCGCGCTGGAGCTGGCCGCCCGAGACCTGGTGCGGGTAGCGCTGGCCGAAGGTTTCCGGGCTTGGCAGGCCGAGCACCTTGAACAGGTAGAGCGCGCGCTTTTCCGCGTCCGCACGGCTCATGATGCCGTGTTTCAGCGAGGCCTCGATCACCTGCTCGCCGAGCCGGTGGGCGGGGTTGAAGGCCGCGGCCGCCGATTGCGCGACGTAGCAGACCTTGGCGCCGCGCACCTTGCGGATGCCGTTGGGGCCGAGCTTCAGCAGGTCCTGCCCGTTCAGCAGCACCTCGCCGCCGGTGATCCGCACCCCGCCGCGCCCATAGGCGAGGGCGGTGAGGCCGATCGTCGACTTGCCGGCGCCGGATTCGCCGATGAGGCCGAGCACCTTGCCCTTTTCCACGTCGAAGGACACGCCCTCGACGAGGGTAACGGTGCGCGGCGGCTCGCCCGGCGGGTAGCTGGTCGCCTCGATCTTGAGGTTCTTGACAGACAGCAGATCAGGCATCGCCGCGCCCTCCCTTGAGGCTCGAGGTGCGTTTCATCAGCCAGTCGACGACGAGGTTGACGCAGATGGCCAGCCCCGCAATCGCGCCACCCGGAATGAGGGCGGCCGAAATGCCGAAGATGATGCCATCCTTGTTGTCCTTCACCATGCCGCCCCAGTCCGCTGCCGGCGGCTGGATGCCGAGGCCGAGGAAGGAGAGGGTGGAGAGGAACAGGATGGAGAAGGCGAAGCGCAGGCCGAATTCGGCGAGCAGCGGCGAGAGCGTGTTGGGCAGGATTTCCCGGAAGATGATCCAGCCCGTGCCTTCGCCGCGAAGACGCGCCGCTTCCACGAACTCCATGACGGCCACATCGAGCGCCACGGCGCGGCCGATGCGGTAGACGCGGGTTGAGTCGAGGACCGCCATCACGAGGATGAGGATCCAGAGCTGCTGCGGCAGTACAGCGAGCACGACGAGCGCGAAGATCAGCGTCGGGATCGCCATCATCAGGTCGTTGAAGCGCGAGAAGATCTGGTCGATCAACCCGCCCGTCACCGCCGCGATGAAGGAGAGCAGCATGCCCAGCGAGAAGGAGAGCACGGTTGCCGCCAGCGCCACGAAGATCGTGGTGCGGGCGCCGAAGATCAGCCGCGAGAAGAGGTCGCGGCCGAGATTGTCGGTGCCGAGAAGATAGGCGCCGCCCATCGGCTCCCAGACGGAGCCGACGATCTGGCTTTCGCCATAGGGGGCGATGAGGGGGGCAAAGACGGCACAGAAGAGGGAGAGCGCGATGCCCAGGATGCCGACCCAGGCGCTGACGGGAATGGAGGAAAGTCTCATCGCGGGTGCCTCAATCTGGGGTTCGCGATGATCGCAAGGATATCGGCGAACATGTTGAGGAAGATGTAGAAGGCGGCGAAGATCAGGCCGCAGGCCTGCACCACCGGCATGTCGCGCACCGTCACGGCGTCGACCATGTACTGGCCCATGCCGGGATAGACGAAGACCACTTCCACGACGACGACGCCGACCACGAGATAGGCGAGGTTGAGTGCGATGACGTTGATGACCGGCGCCAGCGCGTTGGGAGCCGCATGTTTCGCGATGACGCGAAGGCTGCCGAGACCCTTGAGTTCGGCCGTCTCCACGTAAGCGGACGACATGACGTTGAGGATCGCGGCCCGCGTCATGCGCATCATGTGGGCGAGCACGACCAGCACCAGCGTTGCCGTCGGCAGCGCGATGGCGGAGAGGCGCTGGCCGATGGTCATCGATTCATAGACCGTCGCGGGGAAGGTCGCGACGCCCATCTGCACGGCGAAGAACAGGATCAGCAGGTAGCCGACGAAGAACTCGGGAAGCGAGATCGCCGCAAGCGAGATGACGTTGATGATCTTGTCCGGCAGGCGGTTTCGATATTGCACCGCCAGCATGCCGAGGCCGACGGCGAGCGGCACCGAGATGATGGCCGCGAAGAAGGCGAGGAACAGCGAATTGCCGAGGCGCTTGCCGATCTGCTCGCTGACCGAGTTTTTCGACGCCCAGGAATTGCCGAAATCACCCTGGACGGCGCCGCCGAGCCATTTGAAGTAGCGGGTGGTGGCCGGCTGGTCGAGGCCGAGATCCTTGCGGATGTTCTCGATGGCTTGCGGCGTGGCGGACTGGCCGAGATAGGTGGTGGCGAAGTCGCCGGGCAGGGCTTCCACGCCCCCGAAGATCATCAGGGACACGGCGAAGAGCAAAGCCACGCTGAGCGCGAAGCGTTGCAGAATGAGCGCAGCGAGGGGGCTGCTCTTGCTGAGTTTCGCCCAGAACGAGGGCGAACCTTCGTTGAAGGGGGCTCCAGTGGACGCAACCGACCCGGCAACGCCGACAGACTGCGGGGCTTCGCCCGCAGTCGTCGTTGCTGTCAGCTCCGGACCGTGCGCCGGTCCGCGGCCGGTCATCAGGCGTCGAGCCACACGCGGGTTGCGACATAGCCGTTCGACATGTCGTTGCCGATATCGTGCACGTAGCCCTTCACGTTCTTGCCGCAGGCGTTCACGAAGTCGTTGAACATCGGCAGGATCAGGCCGCCTTCGTCACGCACCATCATGGCCATGGTGCGGTACATTTCCTTGCGCTTGGCCTCGTCGAGTTCCGAGCGGGCCTCGAGAACCATCTTGTCGAAGTCTTCGCGCAGGAAACGCGTGTCGTTCCAGTCGGCCTTCGAGAGGTAAGCGGTCGAGTACATCTGGTCCTGGGTCGGGCGGCCGCCCCAGTAGGAGGTCGAGAAGGGCTGCACGTTCCAGACGTTCGACCAGTAGCCGTCGCCAGGCTCGCGCTTCACTTCGATCTCGATGCCGGCCTTCTTGGCGCTCTCCTGGTAGAGAACGGCGGCGTCGACGGCACCCGGGAAGGCGACGTCGGACGTGCGCAGCAGGACCGAGCCGCTGTGGCCCGACTTCTTGTAGTGGAAGGCCGCCTTGTCCGGGTCATAGGCGCGTTGCTCGATGCCTTCGGGGAAGAGGGCATAGGTCTCGTTGATCGGGAAGTCGTTGCCGATCTTGCCGTAGCCGCCGAGCACCTTTTCCAGCATCGTCTCGCGGTCCATCGCATATTTCAGCGCCAGACGCAGGTCGTTGTTGTCGAACGGCGCCGTGTTGCAATGCATGATGAACACGTAGTGGCCGCGGCCGGAGGTGGAGAGAATGTCCACGGTCGGCGCGCGCTTCAGGAGGTCGACGGTCTTCGGGTCGACGCGGTTGATGTAGTGCACCTGGCCGGAGGACAGCGCCGCGATACGGGCCGTCGCGTCATTCATCGCGATCATTTCGATCGAGTCGACGAAGCCGCGGTCCTGGCGCCAGTCATCCGCATTGCGCTCGAAGGTGGCGCGCACGCCGGCCTCGAAGCTCGTGACCTTGTAGGGGCCGGTGCCGATCATGGCGTTCGGATCGTCGAGGCCGCCATTCGGCTGGATGACGAGGTGGTAGTCGGTGAGCAGCAGCGGCAGGTCGGCATTGCCTTCCGTCAGCACGAGCACCAGCTTGTCGCCGTCGGCCTTGATTTCCTTGATCGACTTCATGACGCCGAGCGCACCCGATTCCGACTTCTCGTCGGTGTGGCGCTGCAGCGTCTTGATGACGTCGTCGACCGTCAGTTCCTTGCCGTCGTGGAATTTCACGCCCTTGCGGATGGCGAAGGTCCAGGTCGAGGCGTCGGCGGACGGCTCCCAGGATTCGGCAAGTGCCGGAACCGGCTTGCCGGTCAGCGGCTCGGATTCGACGAGCATGTCGCCCCAGTTGCGGCCGACGACGAACATGAACTGCGAGAGCGCCTTGGCGGGGTCCTTCGAGTCGGTCGCGGCAGCGCCTTCGAGGCCGAGTTTGAGGGCTCCGCCGCGCTTCGGCTCCTGCGCCTTGGCAGCGGTGTCGAACATGGTGCCGGCGACGGCGAGGGTGATGCCGAATGCAGCGGCACGGCCCATGAATTCGCGGCGGTTCATCTGGCCGAGCGTGACCTGGCTGGTGAGGTATTTGGTGTAATCAGTCATTCCCCTGTTCCCTTTTGCTGGCCCTGAAGTGGGCAATTGTTATTGTGATTGGCAGAATTTCTGTTTTTGGCCTCCATGGCAACCTCCCGTCCGAGATTTGTGACGGTGGCGGTGCATGTCCTCGTCTTCCGAAAGCCTCCTCTTCCTGCCGAGCAGCGGCCCTGTTCCATAAAGCTATTCAAATGCAGGGCGTCTGTAACGCCCTAATTTATCTTGGTCTTCCAAAAGCCTGGCTTATGGAAGGATGCAGGCCGCGCCCGATGCAGGGACGCGGACGCTATCGTCCCTTCCAGACGGGATCGCGTTTTTCGGCGAAGGCGCGCGCGCCTTCGAGCTGATCCTCGCTGGAATAGAGAATATCCACCGTCTTGAACTGGCGGCGGGTGATCTTGTTCATGGTCGCCTGGAAGGTGTCGCCCTCGGCGGCGCGCACCACTTCCTTGATGGCGGCATAGACGAGCGGCGGGCCGCTTTCGAGCAGGCGGGCAAGCTCCCACGCCCGGTCGAGCAGCTTGTCGGCGGGCAGGATTTCGTTGACGAAACCCCAGCGGTGCGCCTCCTGCACGTCGAGCCAGCGGCCGGTCAAAAGCATGTCCATGGCGATGTGGTAGGGGATGCGCTTCGGCAGCTTGATCGAGGCGGCATCCGCCACGGTGCCGGAGCGGATTTCCGGCAGCGCGAAGGTCGCGTGTTCGGCGGCGAGGATGAGGTCGGTGGAGAGCGCGATTTCGAGCCCGCCGCCGCAGCAGATGCCGTTGATGGCCGCGATGATCGGCTTGTTGAGGTCGCGCAGCTCCTGCATGCCGCCGAAGCCGCCGACACCATAGTCGCCGTCGACCGCATCGCCCGCGGCCGCCGCTTTCAGGTCCCATCCTGGACAGAAGAATTTTTCTCCCGCGCCGGTGATGATGGCGACGCGCAGGCTGTCGTCGTCGCGGAAATCGGCAAAGATCTTGCCCATGAGGCGGCTCGTCACGAGGTCGATGGCGTTGGCCTTCGGGCGATCGATCGTGATTTCCAGGATGCCGCCTTCGCGGCGTTGCAGGATCGGTCCGGTCATGGGTTTTTCCTTAGACGGATCAGCGCGTCGGCCGCGACGACACCGTCGCCAGCAGGCAGCACCATTACGGGATTAACGTCCAGTTCTTCGATTATTGAAGCGTTTGAAACGACATAGGATGCCGCTGATGCGACGGCGGCGACAAGAGCGTCGATATCGCCCTTCGCAGCGCCGCGATAACCATCCAGAAGCTTCGAAATCTTCAATCCAGCGATGGTCGCGCGGATGGCTTTTTCATCCGTCGGCAGGGTCAGGATGGCGGAATCTTCGAGCAGTTCGACGAGGATGCCGCCGGCGCCAATGGTCAGGACCGGACCCGCGACAGGATCGCGCATCGCGCCGACGATGAGCTCGGCAACGGGTTTGCCCACCATCTTTTCGACGAGGAAACCGGAGGCGACGCCCGCCATGGCCTTTGCCGCATCGAGCACGGCCTCGCGGCTGGCGAGGTTGAGCCTGACGGCTCCGGCCTCGGTCTTGTGGGCGACGCCGAGGCCCTTGAGCACGACCGGGAAGCCGAGGTTTTGCGCGGCATCGGCCGCTGCTTCCGCGGTCTCGGCGGTGACGCCCTTCGGCACGGGCAGGCCGTGCGCGGCGAGGGCCTGCTTGGCTTCATGTTCGGTGAGCGTGACGGCTTCACCTTCGCCGGCCGCGGTCTTCAGCAGCGGCGCGGGCAGGGGTTTGGCCCATATTTCGCCGATGCCGGCGGCGGCTTCGGCGGCGGCGAGTGCCTCCTCGATGCCGTAGAAGGGCACGACGCCGTTCTGCATCAGCATTTCAGCGGTCGCTTCCGGCATGTTTTCGCCCATGCTGGCGACGATGCCGGCATTCGCCCCGGTCGTCTTGGAGGCGTCGATGACGGCGTGGCAGGTGGTGATCCAGTCGGCGGCGTCGCAGCGGTCGAGGCGGGGGAAGTCGAGCACGACGAGGTTCAGCGCGTAGCCGCCCTGCATCATGGTCGTGAAGGCGGCGGTCTGTTTCTCGCGGTTGCCCCAGACGAAGGTGTGGTAGTCGAGCGGATTGGAGATCGTCACCATCTGGCCGAGCGTCTCGCGCAGCGGCTGGCGCTGCTCCTGCTTCAGCTCGCGGTAGTTGACCTTCCGCTTCACCCCGGCATCCGCCATCAGCGAGGCTTCGCCGCCGGAGCAGCTCATCGACGAGATGTCGTAATTTGTGAGCGGGCCGGCGACATGCAGCAGCTTCAGCGTTTCAAGCAGTTCCGGCAGCGTTTCGACGCGGCCGATGCCGAGGCGGGCGAGCAGGGCCGAAGAGACCGCATCGTTGCCGGCGAGCGAGGCGGTGTGCGAGACGGTGGCAAGCTGCGCCTGCTCCGACTTGCCGACCTTCAGCGTGACGACCGGCTTCTTCAACTCGCGGGAACGCAGCGCCAGGCGCTCCAGCGATTCAAGGCTGTCGAAACCCTCGATATGCAGGCCGACGGCGGTGACGCGGGGGTCTTCCAGCACGGCGCAGGCGAGGTCGGCGAGGCCGGTCTGTGCCTGGTTGCCGGCGGTCAGGATATAGGCGAGCGGCAAGCCGCGCTGCTGCATGGAAATGTTGCAGGCGATGTTGGAGGACTGCGTGAGGACGGCGACGCCCTTGTCGATGCGCAGCATGCCGTGCTGGTCGGGCCAGAGCAGGGCGCCGTCCAGCATGTTGATGAAGCCGTAGCAGTTCGGGCCGAGGATCGGCATATCGCCGGCGGCCTCCACCAGCGCCTTCTGCAGATCGTCGCCATCGGCAAGCTCGCTGACGGCCTCGCGGAAACCCGAGGCGTAGCAGACCGCGCCACCGGCACCGCGCGCCGAGAGGTCACGGATGATGCTGATGGTCAGTTCGCGGTTGACGCCGACGAAGGATGCGTCCGGTGCGCCCGGCAGGTCAGCGACGGAGCGATAGCATTTGCGCCCGAGGATTTCCTCCTCGCGCGGGTGCACCGGCCAGATCTCGCCGGAAAAACCCATCTTGTCGCATTGGAAGATGACGCGGCGCGCTTCCTTGCCGCCGAAGACGGCGATGGAGCGGGGCCGGATCAGACGGTCGAGGGATCGTGTCATGTCGACATTACGCTCCGAGCGGCCTGAGCAGATCACGGCTGATGATGTGCCGCTGGATTTCCGACGTGCCGTCCCAGATGCGCTCGACGCGGGCATCGCGCCAGAAGCGGGCGAGCGGCAGGTCGTCCATCAGGCCCATGCCGCCATAGATCTGGATCGCCTCGTCGGTGACGCGGGCGAGCATTTCAGTCGCGTAGACCTTTGCGGAGGCGATCTCGCGGTTCGACGGCAGGCCCTGGTCGAGGCGCCAGGCGGCCGACAGCGTGAGCAGGTCGGCGGCGTCGATCTCGGTGATCATGTCGGCGAGCTTGAAGGAGACGCCCTGGTTGGCGCCGATCGGCTTGCCGAACTGCTTGCGCTCGGCGGCGTAGTTCAGCGCGTAGTCGAAGGCGCGCCGCGCCCGGCCGACGGACGTGGCGGCGACGGTGAGGCGGGTCGCGTAGAGCCAGTCATTGGCGATGTCGAAACCCTTGTGCACCTCGCCGAGGATCTGGGCGGAGGACAGGCGGCAATCGTCGAAATTCAGGATGCAGTTCTTGTAGCCGCGGTGCGAGACCGATTCGTAGCCGTCGCGGATTTCGAAGCCGGGCGTGCCGCGGTCGACGAGGAAGCAGGTGATGAGCTTCTTCTTGCCGCGCGGCGTGTCTTCCTCTCCGGTGGCGATGAAGACGATGACGAAATCGGCGATGTTGGCATGACTGATGAAATGCTTGGTGCCGTTGACGATCCAGTCGTCGCCGTCCTTTCGGGCGAAACATTTCATGCCGCGCACGTCAGAGCCGGCATCCGGCTCGGTCATGGCGAGCGCATCGAATTTTTCGCCGCTGACGGCGGGCAGCAGGTAGCGTTCGCGCTGCTCGTCGTTGCAGGCCATCAGGATGCCGGAGGGGCGGCCGAAGAAGACCGTCAGCGCCATCGAGCCGCGGCCGAGTTCACGCTCGACGAGGGTGAAGGAGGCATGGTCGAGGCCGGCACCGCCGACCTCTTCCGGCATGTTGCAGCCGAAGAAGCCGATTTCCTTGCACTTGCGGGCGATTTCCCGGCCGAGTTCCGGCGGCACATGGCCGGTGCGCTCGACCTCGTTTTCATGCGGATAGATTTCTGTTTCGACGAAGGAGCGGACCGTGTCCACGATCATCTGCTGTTCGTCGGTCAATGCGAAATTCATGGCAGTCCCCCTCGTATTTTTGCGGGCCGCGTGGCGGCCTGATGCCCTTTGCGGGCGTCTCCCCCGATTGCCGGGAGAGACCGAGTTTCGCGTCCGGCACCGTTCCTCTTCGGCGCCCTGGCGGATGTTTCAGGCGCGCGTCTGCCCGACATGCCGCCCAACACCCTCCGGCGCCGGCAGCTTGGCATGGGCTTCCGCAATCTCGGCAACCTTTGCCAGCACATCCGCAGGCGCATCGACGCTCTTGCCGGCCTTGCTGTCGACATGCAGCGCCATCTGTTCGGCCGTCGCGATGACATCGCCGGTCGCGGCGTCGTGGATGCGGGTGAAGAAGTGCAGCCGCTTGTTGTCGGAGGAGAGAAGCTGGAGCGTCGTGTAGAGCGCCTGGCCGAGCTTGCCTTCGCCGAGATGGCGGATGTGGGTTTCCACCGTGTAGTAGCTGTGGCCGGCCTCGACATAGGCGAAGTCGACGCCGATCAGCCTGAGCAGCGCATCCATCGTATCGCCGAAGAGCTGGAGATAGCGGTGCTCGGTCATGTGGCCGTTGTAATCGACCCAGGCGGCGTTGACCTTGGTATCGACGAGGCGCAGCGGCTCGGCGGCGGAGACTTCGACCTTCGCCTTGCCGGCCTTAGACCAGAGATGTTCTTCGAACTCGGCGAGCAGCTTGCCCGCGCCCCAACCCTTGCCGTCGTCGCCGGCCTTCAGCGCATGCATGATGCCGACGAGGTTCTGGTCGCGGATACGCTCCAGATCGCGGATGCCGCGCGCACCGGACTGGTCGTCCGACTGCTGGGCGATCTTTTCCACCAGCTCGTCGTTGAGATCGACGACGTCGGTGAGTTTCGTCCACGGCCAGGAGAGGCAGGGGCCGAACTGGGCGAGGAAGTGGCGCATGCCCGCTTCACCGCCGGCGATGCGGTAGGTCTCGAACATGCCCATCTGCGCCCAGCGGATGCCGAAGGAATAGCGGATCACGTCGTCGAGCGTCTCGGTGTCGCAGATGTCGTCCTTGATCAGCCAGAGGCCCTCGCGCCAGACGGCTTCGAGCAGGCGATCGCCGACGAAGGCCTCGATCTCCTTCTTGATGATCACGCCCTTCATGCCGATCGGCGCAAGCTTCGCCTTGGCGTCTTCGAGCGTCTGCTTGCTCGTCTTCTCGCCGCCGACGAGCTCCGCCAGCGGCAGCAGGTAGACTGGGTTATAGGGATGCGCCACGAAAAGGCGTTCGGGGTGCTTCATGTCGCGCTGCAGATCGGTCGGCATGAGGCCGGAGGTGGAGGAGCCGATCAGGGCGTCGGGCTTGGCGGCGGCGTCGATCTGGGTGAGGACACCGCGCTTCATTTCCAGCCGCTCTGGCACGCTTTCCTGAATCCAGTCAGCGTCTTGGACGGCTTCTTCCAAGCTTTTGCAGAACGTGATTTTGCCCTTCGGCGGCAGCGGCGCCATGGTGAGCATGCCATAGGCGCGCTCGGCATTGGCCATTACTTCGCCGATGATGCGTTCGGCTTCCGGATGCGGATCGAAGATGTTGACGTCGATGCCTGCGAGCGCGAAACGCGCGACCCAGGCCCCGCCGATGACACCGCCGCCGACGCAGGCCGCCTTGTTGATCTGGCTCATTTCGGTGCCCGCTTCTGGAGTTTCAGCTTTTCGCGCACTTCGGCCGGGCCGATGATGCGTGCGCCCATGCTTTCGACGACGTTGACGGCCTTTTCGACGAGCTGCGCATTGGTCGCGAGCTGGCCCTTGCCGACATAGAGGTTGTCTTCAAGCCCGACGCGGACATTGCCGCCGGCAAGCACCGCGGCTGCCGGATAGGCCATGGCGTTGCGGCCGATCGAGAAAGCCGAGAAGGTCCAGGAGGACGGCACGTTGTTGACCATTGCCATGAAAGTGTTGAGGTCGTCCGGCGCGCCCCACGGAATGCCCATGCAGAGCTGGATGAGGACCGGGTCCTCGATGACGCCTTCCTCGACGAGCTGCTTGGCGAACCAGAGATGGCCGGTGTCGAAAGCCTCGATTTCCGGGCGGACGCCGAGGTCCGTCATCATCTTGCCCATGGCGCGCAGCATGGACGGCGTGTTGGTCATCACGTAGTCGCCGAGCGAAAAGTTCATCGTGCCGCAATCGAGCGTACAGATTTCCGGCAGGCATTCGGCGACGTGGCTGACACGCTCGGTGGCGCCGACCATGTCGGTGCCGTTCGGGTTCAGCGGCAGCGGCTGTTCGGTGTTGCCGAAGATCATGTCGCCGCCCATGCCGGCGGTGAGGTTCAGCACCACGTCCACCTCGGCATCGCGGATGCGCTCGGTCACTTCGCGGTAGAGGTCGTTGCGGCGGCTCGGTGCGCCGGTTTCCGGATCGCGGACGTGACAGTGCACGACGGCGGCGCCGGCCTTGGCGGCGTCGATCGCCGATTCGGCGATCTGCTTGGGCGAGCGCGGCACGTGGGGCGATTTGCCGGCGGTGTCGCCGGAGCCGGTGACGGCGCAGGTGATGAAGACATCACGGTTCATGGCTAAGGGCATGTGGTCTCTCCCAGAATTCTTATGGGGGACATTACGAGCCAAGAGGAGGCGCAGTGCTTTCACTTTTCGGATCTATCCTTGACAATTCGAGAGGTGAACACGCATGCTTTCGCCATGCTGGATCCATCCTCCGAGACACTCGACATCGATATCCTCGTCCTGCCCGAGACGAACCTCATCCTCGTCGCCTCGGTCATCGAGCCCTTGCGCGCGGCAAACCGCATCTCCGGACAGGACCTCTACTGCTGGCGCATCTTCTCGCCGGATGGCCAGCCGATCGAGACGCGCAGCCGCATTCCCGTGCCGGTCGATGGCCTGTTCCGGCCGGAGAAGGAGACCCAGCCGCTTTTCGTGCTTTCCTCCTATCAATGGCAGATGAGTGCGACGCCTCTGTTGCGGCGCCAGCTTTCGCAGACGGCGCGTTATCGCAGCATGATGGCGGGCATCGAATCGGGCAGCTGGCTGCTCGCGCAGGCAAGCCTGCTCGACGGCCATTCGGTGACGATCCACTGGGAGGACATGGAGGAGTTCGCCTCCGCCTTTCCGCAGATCGGCGTGGTGCGCGAGCGCTACGTCATCGATGGCAAGCGCATCACGACGGGCGGCTCATTGCCGACGCTGGATTTGATGCTGGAGATCATCCGCCGCCGGCAGGGCTATTCGCTGGCGCTGGAAGTGTCGCGGCTCTTCATCTACGAACACGAGCGCACCGGCGGCCTGCTTCAGGTGCCGGCGCTCGGCAACATGCGCGTTGCGGACCAGCGGGTCAGCCAGGCGGTGCGGCTGATGGAGGAGACGGTGGACGCACCCTTAACGCTGACGCGGCTCGCCAAGCGCGTCGGCATCAGCGCGCGGCATTTGCAGGACCTGTTCCAGGAATCGATGGGCGTGGCGCCGCACCAGCATTATCTGGCACTCAGGCTCAACGCAGCGCGGCGCAAGGTGATCGAGACCAAATCGGAATTCGCCGACATCGCCGCGCTCACCGGCTTCAACTCCTCCTCCGCCTTCTCGCGCAGTTATCGCGCGCACTATCACGAAAGCCCCACGGAGACCCGCCGGCGGCTTCGGGCTGGGGCGAAGGGTTAGCTCTTCGCGAGCAAAGGCAGCATCGTCTCGGCCGCCTGCCGGGAGAGCGCATCGCGGGGCCAGACGAGGCTCAGTGATTGCTGGTAGGCCGGATAGAGCGGCAGCAGCGTCGGCGGCGGGTTGATGTTGGCGACGGAATGTTCCGGCAGCACGGAGAGATGGCCGTGGCGGAGCACGAGGTTGATGATGACCGGGATGGAATCGACCTCGACCAGCGTCAGGCGGGAGCGTTCCGCTGGTGTCAGCGTCGCTTCGAGGAAGCGGTCCGTCATCTGGCGCAAACCGCTCCTCGGGCTCGGCACGGCGATGGGGTAACGCCGCAGCAGCGCTGCAAAATCCTGCCGTTCCGCCTCGTCCAGGGAGCGGGGGCCTGCGAGCGCCAGTTGCGAGCGGCCGATCAGGCTGCCCTCGAATTCGGCCGGGTAGTGGTCGGTATCGAGCAGGATCAGGTCGAAGCGGCGGTTCTTCAGGCCCGAAATGAGATCGTCCGCCGTGGTGGAGGAGAGGAAGAGCGGTTGGCGCGGCCGCGCCGCCCGCCACTCGACCGTGAGGCGGGCGAGCATGGCGGCGATCTCGCTTTCATGGCCGAAGGGGATGATCGTGCCGAGCCGCCAGGTGGCGGCGCTGCGGCGGAAGCGTTCCGCCGAGGCGGCGGAAAGCGCCTCCCATGCCGCGCCGATGCGCTCGGCAAGCGCCAGGGCTTCTAGGCCGGCCGGCGTGCAGCTGATCCCCGTCGCCGAACGCTCCAGCAACTTGCAGCCAAGCGCGTCTTCCAGATGGCTAAGCTGGCGGGTGAGTTGCGGCTGGCCGAGGCCGAGGCTTTTGGCCGCGCCGTTGATGCTGCCGGTTCTGGCGACGGTGGCGAAGCGGGCGAGGGCGGAGAGCGAAATCGCATCTCGTGATCCCTCACCGAGCGCGGCAAGGGCGGCGGCGGCTCCGGCGATCTCTGCAAAGCGCGGCAGGCGGGTTTCGGCCTCCAGCGTCGGCACCAGCGCTTGGCCGTCGCGGCGCACCAGCGGCACCGACAGGCTGGCCTCGACGCGCCGCAGCGCCGCGCTGGCGCTGGAGGCCGGGCGGCCTATCGCGGCGGCTGCCCTGCGGATGCCGCGTTCTTCGAGAATGCTGTGCACAAGGCAGAGGGTGGAGAGATCCAAGGGTGCGGTCCTTCGCGCTGCCGTCTTCCGTTCGGTTCATAACATGGACCGTACGGATTTTGGGATATCTGTTTGTGCCACGATGCGCATAACATCCATCTCTAGTTTCTACGCAATTCCGGACGGAAAACCGCTTCACACTTTTCCTGGAATTGCTTAGGGAAAAACAGGCTTCCAAACATGCTCGCTTCCGCCGATACGCTCTATCTCACCGGTCAACCGCTCGACTTCGCAACGCTGGAGGCGATCGGCGCCGCCGCGCGACGGCCGGTCGCCTGCGAGATCGGCATGGGCCGCGTCGGCGCGTCTCGTCTCGTCATCACGGATCGTCTTGCCACGGGCCTGCCGATCTACGGCGCCAATACGGGCGTCGGCTCGATGAAGGACAAGCTCTGGACGGCCGATGACCTGGTGGAGTTCAACAACAACCTGGTGAAGGCGCACCATTTCGGCACCGGCGAGCCCTTCACCCTGCCGATCGTGCGCAAGGCGATGGCGATCCGCGTCAACACCGCGCTCGGCGGCTATTCCGGCTGCAGCCCGGAGCTGATCGATGCTTTCTTGGCGCTCCTCGAAAAGGACGTCGTGCCCGTCGTGCGCCGGCATGGCTCGATGGGCTGCGCCGATATCGGCCTGATGGGGCAGATCGCCTCGGTGATAACCGGCGACGGCGAGGCGTGGTATGGCGGCGAGCGCCTGTCGGCCGCGGACGCGCTGAAGCGCGCCGGCCTCAAGCCCTATCGCATGCAGCCGCGCGATGCGCTGGCGGCGCTCAGCGTCAACGCCATTTCGCATGCCGCCGCCGCCAATGTGGTGCGCGAGGCGGCGAAGGCCATCCGCAATCTCATGGTGACGGGCCTGCTCTCGTCGCTGGCGCTCGGCGCCTCGGCCGATCCGTGGCGGGTAGCGGCCCGGCTCTCCGCCCACGGCGAGGCGCTGGCCGGCTGCTGGTTCGAGGCGCAGGCCTCTTCCGGCCATTGGCCGAAACCGTCCGCCATCCACGATCCGCTCAGCCTGCGCATGACCGCCCAGGTGTTCGGCGCCTGCCTCGATACGTTGCTGCTGGCCGCCGAGCGCATCGTGGAAGCGACCGCGCAGTCGGATGACAATCCGGTGGTGATGGACAACCACGTCATGGCCTCCGGCGGCTCGCTGCCGCTCTCGACCACGCTCTATGTGGAAGCGGCGCAGACGGGCTTTGCCCATCTCGCCCGCAACGTGCTGAACCGCTGCGTGCTGCTGGCGAACGGCGTGCGCCGCAACCTGCCGGTCAATCTCGTGGCGCCCGGCGAGGCGGCGACGGGGTTCGGCCCGCTGTTGAAGCTTGCCGTCGAGCTCTACATGCGCATCCAGTCGCTGGCGGTGCCGATCTCGGCGCAGTCGATCGTCGTTGCCGGCGGCCTCGAAGAGGAGGCGACCTTCCTGCCGCTGATCGTCGAGCGCATGGAAAGCCAGGTGCGCGACCTGCGCCAGCTTGCCGCCCTCGAAGCGATGCTGTCTGCGCAGGCGATCGACCTTGCCGGCGATAATGTCGAGGGTGTCGTCGCCGTTGCCTATGCCCGCACGCGGGCGGTGAGCCCGTTCTACCGCAAGGACCGGCCGCTTTCCGCCGAGATCGAGGCGCTCGACCGCGACCTGGCAAGCCCCGAGGCGCTCGCCGCCTTCGTCGAGGCGGCGCCGATGGCGGGCATCGACACTTTCTTCGCCCTAAAACTCTGACGGGAGAACCAGATGGCCGATTTCGATCTCGTTCTGAAAGGCACCGTGGTGCTCGCCGACCGCATCGTCGAGGGCAGCCATGTCGCCGTCCGTGATGGCAAGGTGGTGCATGTCGGGCAGGGCGCGATGCCGGCAGCGAAGGAACGGCACGACCTTTCCGGCGCGCTGATCCTGCCTGGCGCCATCGACGCGCAGGTGCATTCGCTGTCGCAGAAGAATCAGGAGGATTTCCTCTGGTCGACGCGATCGGCGGCGGCCGGTGGTGTGACGACCATCGTCGACATGCCCTATGACGAGGGCAATCTCGTCTGCTCGGCCGCGGCGGTGAAAATCAAGGTCGACCATGCATCGCCCCAGGCCCGCGTCGATTTTGCGCTCTATGGCACGGTCGATCCGGAAGAGGGGCCGGCGCGCATTGGCGAGATGGTCGAGGCCGGCGTCGCCGCCTTCAAGTTCTCCACCTTCGGCACCGATCCGAAACGGTTTCCACGCATCCCCGCCGCCCTTTTGGAAGACTGCTTCCGCGCCATCGCACCCACGGGGCTTACGGCCGGCGTGCACAACGAGGACGACGAGGCGGTGCGCGCGGCGATCGCCAAGGTCAAGGCCGCGGGCATCACCGACTATCGCGCGCACGGCCTGTCGCGCCCGCCGCTGACGGAGCTGCTCGCCTCCAACCAGATCTACGAGACCGGGGCGGAAACCGGTTGCCCGGCGCATGTGGTGCATTGCTCGCTCGGCCGTGGCTACGAGATCGCCGCCGCCTACCGCGCGCAAGGTTTTCGCGCGACCATCGAGTGCTGCATCCACTATCTGACGCTCGACGAGGAGAACGACGTTGCCCGGCTCGGCGGCAAGGCGAAGATCAACCCGCCGATCCGCCCGCGCGCCGAGGTGGAAAAGCTCTGGCGCCATGTCGCCGAGGGCAATGTCACGTTGGTTTCCACCGACCATGTCAGCTGGTCGGAGGACCGCAAGACCAATCCGGACATGCTGGCGAACGCGTCGGGCGTGCCGGGTCTGGAGGTGATGGTGCCGCTCTTCGTCAAGGGTGCGCTGGAGCGCGGCATTCCGCTGACCCGCGCCGCCGAGCTGATGACGCTGAACCCGGCTCGTCATTTCCGGCTCGACCATGTCAAGGGCGCGCTGGAAGCCGGCAAGGATGCCGATATCACCGTGCTGACGCCGGAGCCCTACACCTATGACGCTGCCGCCAGCGGCCACAACGTCGTCGGCTGGTCGCCCTATAACGGCATTCGCCTTCCGTGGCGCGTTTCCGCCACCTATCTGCGCGGCAAGCTCGCCTTCGACGGCACCAAGGTGCTGGCCGAGCCCGGCACCGGCGCCTTCGTGCGCCCGCTGCCGACGCTCGTTTCGGGCCGCGCCTGATGGCCGCGCCAAAAACCAATCTGCCGGTCGATCCCGCCCGCATTGCGGACGTGATCGACGGCCTCGCCCGGCTCACCGAGCCCGGCCGGCCCTATACGCGGCGTGCCTTTACCGCTCTGTTCCCGGCGGGGCGGGATTTTCTTCTCGAAAAATTTCAGGCCGCGGGGCTTGAGACACGCGTGGATGCCGCGGGCAATCTCGTCGCTCGGCGCGCGGGCAGGAAGCCCGGCCTCGGCACGATCATGCTCGGCTCCCATTCAGATACGGTGCCGGATGGTGGGCGTTACGACGGCATTGCCGGCGTGGCGGTGGCGCTGGAAGTGGCCCGGGCGCTGGCCGACCAGGGCATAGAGCTCGACCACGACCTGGAGGTCGTCGATTTCCTCGCCGAGGAGGTGTCGATCTTTGGCGTCTCCTGCATCGGCAGCCGCGGCATGGCCGGCGTATTGCCGGAGGATTGGTTCTCGCGCGAAAGCAACGGGCTAACGCTGGAGCAGGGCATTCGCGATGCCGGCGGAGACCCAACGCGCATGGCCGCCGAGGCGCGCAAGGATATCGCGGCCTTTCTCGAACTGCATATCGAGCAAGGCCCGGTGCTGGAAACCGAAAAGCGCGACATTGGCGTGGTGACGGCAATCGCCGGCATCACGCGCATCGAGATCATCGTGCAGGGCCGCGCGGACCATGCCGGCACGACGCCGATGGGCAATCGTGCCGATGCGCTCGCGGCCGCAGCGCGGCTGGTGACGGGTATCGAAGCGCTGGCGAAATCGCTTTCCGACGGTCCGAGCCATTTTACGGCGACGGTCGGCGAATTCTCCATCGAGCCGAATGCCGCCAACGTCGTTCCCTCCCGCGCGCGCCTGCTGATCGATGCGCGGGCGGAGGATCGCACGGCGATGGACCTTTTCGCGGCATCGGTTGACATGATGGCCGAGCAGTTGGCGCGTGAGACGGGCACCATCATCGAAGCCCCGCGCCGCATCTCCGACAACCCGCCGACACCCGGCGATCCGCTGCTGCTCGACGTGCTGGATGCCGCCTGCGAGACCACGGGCGCCAGCCATCGCCGCATGGCATCCGGCGCCGGGCACGACACGGCCTGGATGGCGCGGGTGACGCGCTCGGCGATGATCTTCGTGCCCTGCCTTGGCGGGCGCAGCCATGCGCCGGAGGAATTTGCAGAGACGGACGACATCGCGCTCGGCGCGGCGGTGCTTTTTAACGCAGTGATTCAGCTGGATAAGATCTTGAGTCAGGAGGACGTCTGATGGGCCGGATTCTAAAGGAAAAAGACGTCGAGGCGGCGGTCAAGGGCGGCTCGGTCTATGCCGCCGGCGGCGGCGGCTGGGCGGATCATGGCCGCATGCTCGGTTATGCCGCGGTATCGATCGGCAAGCCGGAGCTGGTTTCCATCGACGAACTCTCCGATGACGACTGGGTGGCGACGGCTGCCGCCATTGGCGCCCCGGCCTCGACCACGCCCTGGGAGATGCGCGGCGTCGATTACGTGAAGGCCGTCGAGCTTTTGCAGGAGGCGCTCGGCGAGAAGGTTGCGGCGCTGATGGTCGGGCAGAACGGAAAGTCCTCGACGCTGAACGGCTGGCTGCCGTCGGCCATCCTCGGCACCAAGGTGCTGGATGCTGTCGGCGACATGCGCGCGCACCCGACGGGCGACATGGGGTCGATCGGCATGGCCGGCTCCCCGGAACAGATGATCCAGACGGCCGTGGGCGGAAACCGGGACGAGAACCGCTATATCGAACTCGTCGTGCGCGGCGCGACGGCAAAGGTCTCGCCGATCCTGCGCACCGCCTCCGACATGTCCGGCGGCTTCATCGCCTCCTGCCGCAACCCGCTGCGCGCCTCCTATGTGCGCAAGAACGCGGCGCTCGGCGGCATTTCGCTGGCGCTGACGCTCGGCGAGGCGATCCTCGCGGCGGAGGGCAAGGGCGGCTCGGCGATCATCGACGCGATCGTCAAGACGACGGGCGGCGCGATCCTTTCCGAAGGCACGATCACCGACAAGTCGGTGGTCTATACCAAGGAGGCCTTCGACATCGGCACGGTGACGCTCGGCAAGGGTGACGACGCGACGGTGCTGCATGTGATGAACGAGTACATGGCGGTGGAATCGGCCGCGGGAAAACGTCTCGCGACCTTCCCCGATGTCATCACCACGCTCTCGCCGGACGGCGAGCCCCTGAGCGTCGGCCAACTCGAAGTCGGCATGAAGCTCTTCGTGCTGCATGTGCCGAAGACCATCATCCCGCTCGCCTCCAGCGTGCTCGACCCGACGGTGTATCCGTCTGTGGAGAAGGCGATGGGGATCGATCTGGTGAGTTACGCGCTGGCCTGAAGAGACTTGAGGAGACGACCATGCCCAAACCCAATTCGCGCCATCCGAACTATCCAATCCCCGGCGGCGACGTGCTGCGCGCCAAGGGCTGGCGGCAGGAGGGGTTGTTGCGGCTGCTTGAAAACGTGCTGTCGGTTGGTGAGGATCCGGACAATCTCATCGTCTACGCGGCGCTCGGCAAGGCGGCGCGCAACTGGGCGGCGCATCGGGCGATCGTCAAGGCGCTGACGGAGATGGACGAGGACCAGACGTTGGTCATCCAGTCCGGCAAGCCGGTGGGGCTGCTGAAGACACACTCCAAGGCGCCGCTTGTCATCATGGCGAATTGCAACATCGTCGGGCAATGGGCGAAGGCGGAGGTGTTCTATGAACTCCAGCGCAAGGGGCTGATCTGCTGGGGCGGGCTGACGGCCGGGGCCTGGCAATATATCGGCAGCCAGGGCGTCATCCAGGGCACCTATGAAATCTTCATGCGCATCGCGGAAAAGCGGTTTGGCGGAAGCCTTGCGGGCCGCTTCATCCTGACCGCCGGCCTCGGCGGCATGGGCGGCGCGCAGCCGCTGGCCGGCCGCATGGCGGGGGCGGCCATCCTCTGCGTCGATATCGATCCGGCGCGCGCGGCGGCGCGCAAGGCGGTCGGCTATCTCGAACATGTGGCGCCGGATCTCGATGCGGCGCTGGCGATGATCGACGAGGCGGTGAAGGAGAAACGCGCGACTTCGATCGGCCTTGTCGGCAATGCGGCGGAAATCTACCCGGAGATTGCGCGGCGCGGCATCGTGCCGGATATCGTCACCGACCAGACCTCGGCGCATGACCTCGTCTACGGCTACGTACCGAAGGGCATGAGCCTCGACCAGGTGAAGGGGCTGCGCGATGACGGGCAGGGGCAGTTGATGGCGGCAAGCCGGGCCTCGATCGTCGAGCATGTCTCGGCGATGCTGGAGTTCCAGAAGCGCGGCTCCGAAGTCTTCGACAACGGCAACCTCATCCGCACGCAGGCGCGGGAAGGGGGCGTTGCCAATGCCTTCGACATCCCGATCTTTACCGAAGCCTACCTGCGTCCGCTCTTTGCGCGCGCCATCGGGCCGTTCCGCTGGATGGCGCTGTCCGGCGAGGAGAGCGATATCGCGCGCATCGACGATCTCGTTCTGGAGATGTTTCCGGACAATCGGATCGTCACAAACTGGATCCGCCTTGCCCGCGAAAACGTGCCCTTCGAGGGGCTGCCGGCGCGCATTGCCTGGCTTGGCCACGGCGAGCGCACGGAGTTGGCACTGGCCGTCAACAAGCTGGTGGCGGCGGGCGAACTCGCGGGTCCGATTGCATTCTCGCGCGACCATCTCGACGCCGGGGCCATGGCGCATCCGAACATCATGACGGAGCGCATGAAGGACGGGTCGGATGCCATTGCCGACTGGCCGCTGCTCGATGCCATGCTTCTCACCTCCTCGATGGCCGACCTCGTCGTCATCCATTCAGGTGGCGGTGGTTACGCCGGCTACATGACGAGCTGCGGCGTGACGCTGGTCGCGGACGGCACGGAAGCGGCGGCGGAACGGCTGGAACACGCCTTGACGAACGACACCTCGCTCGGTGTGATCCGCTATGCGGATGCCGGTTACGACGAGTCGCTCGACGAGATCGAGAAGAAGGGCATCGGCTACGTCAGGGTTGGGTAAACCCGGAAGGGTGCGATGCTGTTCAAGGCGGCGGTGCTGGAGAGGATCGGGCGGGGCGAGGTGACACTCGCCTTTCGCCGCTGGACGAAGCCGACGGTCAGGGCCGGCGGAACGCTGCGCACCGCGGCCGGCGTGCTTGCCATCGACAGCGTCGAGCCGGTGGAACTGGCGGCGCTTTCCGAGGCCGATATCCGTGCGGCGGGCTATGCCTCGCGGGAGGCGCTTGAGGGCGACCTTCGGCCGGCGGGCGATCTCTACCGCATCGCCTTCCATGTCGCGGGCGAGGACCCGCGGGAAAACCTGCGCGAAAACGATACGCTTGATGCGGCCGATATCGCGGCACTGAAGACCCAACTGGAAAGGTTCGATCGCCCCTCACCTTGGACGGGTCCCGTGCTCTCCGTGATCGCCGAAAAGGACGGCCGGACGGCGGCGGAGATGGCGGAGCGGCTCGGCGTGGAGAAACTCGCGCTCAAGCGAAAGATACGCCAGCTCAAGGAGTTGTGTAGCGCGCAAAATCGAATGGCGCGGCGCGCAAGATCAAGTGGCAGCAAAACTGCGCGCTTTTCCGGAGCTTTCGTCTTCTCTCGTCGAGCAGAGTTGCTATCCTTTCCCTCAAGCTTGACGACCGACCAGCCCCGCGCCATTTAGCTGCCGGGGCGAAGACCATGCGGCATAACGGAACGAGGATGCCGCATGGCAGACAAGCCGCTGACGTATGGCGAGAAGATAGCCGCCGAGTATGATCTCACGATCTACTGCCACCCCTGCGACAGGAAGGTGGAATTTGATCCCTCGAATGTCGTTGAAAGCGAAAGACCCATCGGCCGGCGCTTTCGCTGCGTCTTTTGCGATGAGCGCGGTCATTGCATCGTGTTACCAAAATGGCGAAACGCTGATGTCCCTGGCGGGCGGATACCCTACCGCACCGGGGCATTCGAGCGCCCGAAAATCCCTGATGAGTAACCCGCACCGACAACGGGCGCATGCTGCGCCCGTTGTCACGTCGTATGCCCTGGAGCGTTAGAAAGGTGTCACCCGGTGGATAGCGCGAACGGCCGCCGCGAGTGAGGCTAGGCGCTCCAGGCTCGTATCCAGCGGCGCCAGTGCGCCCACCGCGCCGTTGCGGCGGCCTTCCCCGATATCACCGGCCGCAAGGTCGATCTGGTTCATGATGTCCTCGGCGTCTCTCTGCATGGCCTTGATGATCTGGGTGATAGCTGCGTTGGTCTCGCTCATGTGCGTCTCCTTTGTTGATGGGCACACATTCGCTCGAAGCGGCGCCGGTATCGAGCAATGGCAGTGCGTTGATCGGCCCGACGAAAATTACCTTTGCTAGAAGCCGTTTCGTGCCTGCCATCCGAGCAAAGACATTGCTCGCGCTCACCGAGGCGATATCAGCACCTCTTTCACGGCCTTGCTGTTGCCACGCCCGGCAACCGAGTAAGTGCAATCGACCTCTTCAATTTTGAAGTTTTTGAAGGTTTCGAAGACGCCTTGAGCCGCGTTCAAGGACACAATGAAGGTGCCTCGAAGGGCCATCAGGACGCCTGCCATCTCGGCGAAGTCCTCGCGGCCGAACACCCCGGCGCCATAGTCGGCCTCGTTTCCCCAATAGGGCGGGTCCAAATAAAAGAGCATGCCCGGCCGATCATACCGCTCGATGAAGCGCCGCCAGGGCAGGCACTCGATGACAACGCCAGCGAGGCGCTCGTGGATATCCTCCAGCATGGGCGCGAGCTTGAGCAGATTGAAGCGACCGCCATTGTTCTTCTCGACACCGAAGTTGCGCCCTGAAATCTTGCCGCCGAACGCCAGACGCTGAAGGTAGAGGAAGCGTGCCGCGCGTTCCAGGTCAGTGAGGGTAGTCGGGTCGGTCTTCACCAGGCGCTCGTATTCCCGTCTGCTCGTGATCTGGAAACGCAACGTCTCCATGAACTGCGGATAGTGCCGCTGGAGGATGCGGAAGAGGTTAGCCACGTCGCCGCTGATATCGTTGATCGCCTCCATGCGAGGCTGCATGGTGCGGCGAAGAAACACGCCGCCCATACCGACAAAAGGCTCGGCATATCCATCATGAGGGATGCCGTTGATCATGCGAACGATAGTCTTGGACAGGACACGTTTTCCGCCGAGGTAAGGAGCGGCGGGAGAGACCGGCGAAACCGGCTGCAAATTCACCATTTCAAATAGCTCACGACTCAGTCACAGCAATCCGGCCCTGCAGGGTACGGGTGTGACGGTTGTGTTTAGCTGCTGTCGGACGGGTCAGGTCGCCAAACTATGGCCCGTCGCTTGAGGCGTTCCACCGCCTCGGCCGCCCGGCTGTGCGGCTATCCTTTCGCCTCCCTGTTCGCCACCTCGATACTCATGATCCAGCCCCCGCTCTCGTCGAAGGTGAAATTATGTTGGATGGAGGATGCCACCAGGTCGGCCGCGTCTCGGCTGGCCCCATACCCCTGGAGCTTTGCCGGCGCGCCGGCCATGGCATCAGGATCACCATCGGTATCGAAGCTGCCGGAGACGCTGGCGCGGGCCGCTTCGGCGATCTCTGCCTTGCCAGCGAGTTCCGCTTCCGCTTCGGATCGAGCGGGATGCAGGGACACGTATCGGCCGGCCGCGCCGATCGACGTGCCGTCAAAGAACTTTCCGAGGCCCGATATCGGATCGAACCAGCCCGTCGAGCTTTCCTTGAATTTGCCTTTTGCCTCGCTGGAAATCTCGAACGACTGATCGTCCTTATAGGGAATGACGATCGTCGGAAGCGTCTGCCCGCTCGCCGTCTGGCCGCTGTTCCGGCGCGGCACCAGGAGCGTGTTGTTCGCATACTTCACCGTGCCGCCCAGCTCGGAGGCCAGATCCTGGGCGAAGGCGGTCGGCGACTGCCGCCAGCGCAGTCGGTAGGGAAGACGGATGTTCTCGATGCTCGGATGCACGATCGCGCTCTTGCCCGAGCGGAAAGCGAGCAGCCGGAAAACTTCTCCCGCGGTTTTGTCGTCGAAATGCTCGCTGCTTTCCGCCTTATCGGCGTCGACGAAGTCGGCCGATCGGGCGATGATCGTCATAGTGTAACCTTCGTCCGGATCGCCGCCGAGCCGATCGGATTGATAGGTGAAGAGGCCGGCATCTCGCAGGGAGTGCTCTTCCCATCCATAGAGGAAGCGATATTTCGTGCCTTCCGCGGGGCTGTCCGGAAACGGCGGCGAGATGGAAAACTCGAATTCGATCTCATCGGCTTCGCCGCCATCGTTGTCGAGGAACGAGGCACTGATCAGCCCTTTGCCCGACCAGACCGGGAAAAGGTCGCTGCCGGACTGGCCGATGATACGCACGATCGGTTTGCGCAGCACGGCTCACTCCCACGGAACGACGGATGAAATGCTGCTCTCCGGCTCCCAGGCCGCCGGCGCATGGATCGCCGTGCCTTCCGGAACGGTCCCCTCTACCATGATCTCGGACAGGCCCGGATTGGCATCGAGGAGCGCCTCGGTCGCGCCGAGCAGCTCGGTTTGCAGATAGGCTTTGGCGATGCGATCAAGGCGCATGCCGCCGAAGGGAACGATGAACGGCAGGATCATCGAAGCCCCCCAAAGCCGCGAATGCGGGTGAGGTCCATGCCGAAGAGCGTCTTGAACGGGAACAGGATCAGCCCGACAGAAACATCCACCTCGCGGCCGACGCCATCAAACGGGTGCAAACGCTCCTCGTCGGTGTCCAACGTCTCGATGCCGACCAGGCCGCCCGACTGGCCGAGATAGTTCCCGCGAAGACGCAGGTAGGGAACGATGGACTGCATCTCGTGATGGGCCTTTAGGATCGCATAGGCGTCCAGGCCGCCGGTGACGTGCGGGAACGTCTTCGCCTCGATCGTCAGCGCCTGGGGGCCGAGGCCCGTCTTCTGGTAGGACATGCCCGATGGCGTCGGATGGCCGGGAAAGCGCGCCTCGGATGAGAATGAGAGCCGCTGAGGGTTCAACCCGATGACGTGCAGAACCGCTCCGCCGATCGAGATGAGGGCACCATTGGCTTTCAGCGCCGGCTTCATGCGAGGCTCCGGCCCGTGCCGGCGTAGGAGCGCGCCTGCGCCTGGCGGTAAGCGCGGTTCTGTTCCTTGATCGACCGCATTGCCGCATGCTTGGCGTTCGGAGTGTAGATGTTCTGCGTAACCTTCGCACCGGTGGATGCAGGTTGAGCGTTCGTGTGCTTCTCGCCGCCTCCGCCGCCGGTGGTCGGCACGAAGTTGGGCTGGATCGTGGGTGTGGCCGTGAAGTTCAGAAGGCCGAGCATGCGCTGGGCGGCGTCCTGGGCGATAGAAACGGCTGTGTCGGCCGCGGCGCGTAGGCGCTCGTTATAACCGCCCATCGCCTGGTCGGCAGCGCCAGACATGTCTTTGCTGAGCGGCTTCTCGGTCGGGATGGGAATGAAGTCGGAGCCGCGGGATTTGCCGAGGCTGCCGTCATCCTGGACGCGCTCGGCGCTTTCGAGGATCGCCTTGAGCCTGGTGATTTCCTGCTCAAGCGTCTGCCGGCCCGATGCCAGCGCATCGATATCGGAGAACTTTGGCAGGGGCATCCCGGAAAGCTGAGTTTCCCGCTCGCCGATCAACGCGCGCAGATCATCGAGGTCGGCGCCCTTCAACTCTTGTCGGGTTTCATAGGCGTCTTCCTGCCGGGCATAGTCGGGATTGATTGTGCGGACGACATGATCCTTCAGCGGTCCGACGAGGTCATCATACCATTTACCGGCTTTGTCCCCACTGGCCTGGAGGGCGGCGGCACGGCGCGCGGCTCTCTGGTCCGGCGTGTTGTGTTTGAATTCGTAGTCTTCATCCACCGTGCCCTGGCTTTCGCCGAGGATTTTGGCAAGAAATTCGTCGTACTTCGCCCGATTTGACAGCAGCGGTTTCAAGGCCAACTTCGCTTGCTGGTCTCCGAACAGCTCACCAATCTTGAACTCGTCGCCGCCAGTCAGCCGCATCACCTCGTCCATTATGGCCGTCAAATAAGGAGTGCCTTCCTTGTCAGCCTTGGCTTTGAGATCCGGAAGGTTGACGCCGGCTTCCTTGAAGTTCTTGATCGTGTCGGGCGAGGTCACCTTCGAAAGCAGGTTCTGCAGGTTGGTCGCGGCCTCGTCCTGGCTGCCTGCGCCCATCCGAACGACCTGCGCCAAGGCAACCAATTCCGCCCATCCGCCAGTGCCGGATCGTCCTGTGCCCGAGAGCATTGTCGCGAGCGCGGGAAAGTTCTTCGCCATCGCATCGACTTCGAAGCTGCCGAGCTTCGAGCCTTTGGCCATCATGTCGAGGATCGTCGGGACCTCGCTGTCCTTGACATTCATGTTCTGTTGCGCGGCGATCACGGCGGTCGCCATCGTTTCACCGGTACTGCCGCCAGCGACGGCTGCTTTCAGTGTGGGATCGAGGACCGCTTCCTGTTGATCCAGGGCGAAGCCAGCTGCCGCGAATGTTTTGCGCCCATTGTTCACGTCGAGCTGGTCGACACCGTATCTCATCGAGAGGCGTTCATTCGACTTGCCAATTCGCTCGACCGCCTCAGGCGTGCGCATCTCAGCGGTGATCGCCACGTTGACGATCTCGCTGTTAAGTTTCCGGTATTGCGAACCGAGCTGCTCAAGCCCCCGGATGATGGTATCGACCGATGCGAAAGCCATCAGCCCGGTGAACGCATTGGCGGCGCTGCCTTTCAAAGACACGAGCGTATTGTTCAGCGCGCCGGCAGGCTGATTGATAGCGGTCATCCGCTTCCCGTCACCCATCCGGCGGTAGAGGACGTCAACGTCGCCTTTTGCCTTGCGCGCGGCATTCCCGAGAGCCCTGATCTCGCCTTCAGCCGCATCGGTTTTTACCGTGCCGAGGCGACGAGCCGCGCTCTCAAGTTCCCGAACCTTCTTCTCGCTGCGGTTCGCATCGGCGCCGAGATCGGTGATGTCCTTGCCGAGCTTGTCCGCGCCACCCGCCCTGCCGAGCTTGCGGGCGGTGTTTTCAAGGTCTTTCAGGTCGCGCTCAGCTTTGCCGGCTTCCTTTGACAGGTCGTTGACCAGGCGAAGGCGGAGGGAGACGTCGAGATCGCTCATGGGTTCACCGGTGCCCGCAACAGGCCAAAGGTTTCATCGTGGATGGTGCGGGCCTCTTCGTGCCAGAGCAGGATTTCGTCCCAGAACATCTCAAGCACCTCCGAGAGAGGAGTGTGCAGGTAGGCCGACACACTCGCGCAATATCGCCGCCACAGGTGGACGCTCCCGGTTACTCGGCGTCCGCCTTGAGCGCGCGGGGCAAAAAACGGTAGGCCGCGTCGGTCACAGCGTCACCGTCCTCATCGATGAGGCCGCGCAGGACAGGTGCAGGCACGCCCGTCATCTGCGCGTAGATGTCGAAAAGAGAGACCTTCGTGGCCCCGACCCGTCGCAGCACGCCGTCGACCTCGCCAATCCGAAGCCGCCGGACAATGATCGTGTCGACGACAACGCCCGCGCGGCGGAACGGGTGCTTCAAGGTGACAACCGTGTGGTGATCGTCGCCTACGAAATCGAGTTCCTCTGCGTCCTGCACCTCGACGGCTTCCGAAGCCGCCGGAGCCGTTCGCACCGGTTCCGACGCGGAGTTGTCCAGTTCGCCCCAAAATTCCGGAGGCGGCAAAGGGATTTCCTCGATCGCCGTTTGCGTCGGATCGTCTTTCGACATGGGCGTCTGGATCATCGCCGACGTGGGTGCGGATGCCATGAGTTCCTCCTTCAAAGATGAGGGGCGACGGCCTGATGAGGCGGTCGCCCGGATAAAGTGCCGCTCGACGACGTGGGCCGCGATACGATCAGGCCGCGATCAGTTGATTGTGTTCGGCCGAGTAATTCACGCCGTTGATGATGAGGATGTTGTTCTGGAGGTCGAACTTGTGGATCGTCCGCCCATTCATCATGTCGTGGTAGAGGACGATGCTCGACCAGCGCAGACGCGTCGGCCCCGTCGCCTTCATGCCCTTGACGCCAGCTTCTGTGTAACCGTTCAAGAGGCCAGTCAGAAACACGACGCGGCCCATCAGAGTGGGCTTGCCGGACGCCGCCACTTCGCCGTTTGATTTGGCCGGGAACACGTTCAGGAGGCTCTGGTAGAAGCGGAGGTCAGTCCAGTCGCCCGGCTCACGGCCGTAGCGGGACTTGAGATCCTCGGGTGCGCCGTTGATCGCCTGTTCGCAGGAGAGCGGATTGCTCTCCGCGGGAAGCTCCAGGCCGAAGAAGCCGCCGCCCATGACAAAGGGCAGCATCTCGCGCTGAAGGTCGGGCAAGATTGTTTCGTCGATGCGCAGGCGCTGGTTGATCTGCTGGCAGTACCAGTTTGCGCCACGAATAATGCGATCCATGCGAAGGTCTCCTGTTAGGCCGTGACGCGGATGTTTTGCAGGCCAAGCTGCTGGAGCGAGGCGGCGATCGCCGCCTCCAGGACGTCGAACGCTTCCGGCTGCGGCTCGGTGTAGATTTGGAGGTCGACCAGGTCTGGCGTCTCGGCGAAGCGCGCCTTGACGCGGAGGGCACCGGCTTCGAGGAGCGTGCCGGGGTTCATGGCCTTGGACCAGATCAGCTCGTAGTCGATGAGCGCCTTCGCCGTAACGAGGTCCATCATGAACTGGTCGAGCGCGCGGTAGATGAGGTTAACGACGTCCGGGTGAATGTCCTCGGACAGGTATTGGCGCATCGGGCGAAGGACCGCCTTCTCGATCGCGCGGCGCGTCCGGATACGCTTGATCGAGCGCCAGGCCTTGACGGTCGGGTCCGTCGCGGTGGTGAAGGGCGCCCAGATCCGGTTGCCCTCGATCAGCGTGCCGATGCCGCGCTGGTTGAGCCAGTTGGCATCGGAGCCGGTATCGCCGTCCGTATAGCCCACCGGCACGGAAGGCTTGAGCGCACCCTGAAGCGGCCGGTTCCAGAACGCCTTGTAGGGGCCGCCCGTTTCCTTGTCCCGGCGCACCATGGCCGCGGCCATCGCTGCCGACATCGGGCGAACGACGTTCCCGTCGCCGAGGTTCGTGAGCATCTGCGGGTAGAAGCCGACGACGTTCAACGCGCCGTCGAAGTCCTCGGCCCAGGTAAGCGCGGCTTCCCGGCTCGTCGCCGGCGTATCGGCAAACACCATGCAGTCGATGATGCGGCCGGCGATCGTCGATAGGGTCGAGGTGACCGCATTCGCGGCGCTGTCCAGCCGCTGGCTGGTGTAGCCGGGCGAGATCAGGCAGCCGGGTACCAGGCCATCGGCATCGTCGAGGAGAGCCCATGCGCCGGTTTTCGCGCCGGCCGAGCCAACGATGCCGTCGATCTCCTCTTCCAGCTTCTCAGCCGGATCGGTCTTGGTCGAGTGCGGCGTGCGCACGAAGGCGATGTCGGTGACGATGCCTTCGAGAAGGATCTGGTTGACGGCATCCCTTGCAACCCCGGCACCAAGGGCGGCGACCTTTTCGACATCGTCGATCGGCAGCCGGACTTTCGTGTTGAGCGGGAATTCGTCGGCGTCGGCCGCCGGGGCGGGCAGCGCCATGCCGAGCGTGGTGCTATCGCGCGTGTCGATCTTGGCGACGGTGGAACGGAGGTCCGAAAAGACGCGGACGCCGACGAAATCGGTAGTGGCTGACATGAGGCATCCCTGACGCATTGGGTTCAGGGAGACGATACGCGCCCGCGCGTCAGAGTCGGGGCTGACACTTGTCAGCCAAACGCCGCCTGGTGGCGGCGTCCGTAGCAATGAACGGCTTTCGAGGCGGTTTCAAGCCGCCTTCAAAGGGACGCCGCCCAGCGCCAGAGATTGTCGACCTGCGCGGCCGGCAGGGAGAAGGTGACCGCAAGGCTGGCGACCAGGGGATGATCACGCTTGAAGCTGTTGGCATCTTCCCACTCGATCATGGAGTAGGCGCGCTCCTCGGCGTCCTCGATGAGTTCGATCTGCGCGTTCACGTCTTCGCGGGTGATGCCGATCGAAAGCAGAGCCAGGCGTACCTGCCGGCGCGTGAGATCCGGAAACGGAAGCGGCGGCGCGTCCTCGACCTCCTCGATCCACTTCGGCAGACCCGCGACCAGCTCGACATGGCGATCGACCGCGACCATGCCTGCTGGCAACGGCTCGGCCTCCTGGATGGGCCAATAGCCCACGCCAACGTACTCAGCCGGGCACGGATCGAGCGCCGCCGCGAGATCCGCCAGGCTTTCATCTGCTAGGCCGACCAAGTCGTCTGGAAGACCAGGCTCTCCGTCGATCGTCGGTCCGGACAAAATGATGCGCTGATAGGTCATACTGAACCAACCTCAAAGAGAGCTGCGAAGGAATGATAGGTGGCCTCGACGCGAAACACCCTGCTTCCAGAGGCACCTGTTGATGTGACGACTTGCGAGAAAATCGCACCACGCGGGGACGCGCCAGCAAGCTGTGTTGCTCTCTGCGTCATTCTAGATGGGCCGCCAAGCATGTTGGCTCCATTGTTACGAATTCCGAGAACCGCAAAAAGCGTTCGACCTGCCTGCACAGGGATCTGCCCCGAAAACACTTCGGGTTCCGCTGGCCGCGACACTATCGAATTGAGATTATGCCTCGTTATGCCCAGCGTTTTCCCGCGCAACGTCATTATATATCCGGTTACGTTCGATGCGCTTGCACCGAAAACATAGTCAGCTGGCTCGGCCGCACTCGCCCGCTTCCTGTAAATCCAAACGTGGGGCGACGATACAAGACGTATCCATTTTTCAGGAACTGAAGTGATGGTGTTTCCCGGATCGTGGAAGACGAAAACCGCAAAAAGCCAGTCACCTACCTTTGTGAATGAAGGTTTTAGCATGCTCGAGGCGGTTGGATTCCAAACGCCGTTCTGGGCGGATACGAAGATCGCGCTCCCGCCTCGCGGATGAACTGGCAGCAACCCGCGATTTGCCGCCAACGGTCGAACATACGAACCGCTGAGATCGAAGCGGCGACCGAGGCTGACGGGCATTTAGTTGTCCTCGACCTGGCCGCTGAAGGCGATGCCGGCAGCCAATGCAACCCCGGTTGCGACATAGAGCTTTTCGTTGAACTCAAGACCGACGTCGGAGAAACCGCTGAACGTAGTCAAGGGGGTCGGGGTCGTGGCAGCCATCGTGTATGCCGCCATGCCAACGCTATCGATCGGGGTGATCGTCGTGCCGGCCGCATCGACGTGGAACAGCGTCAATTTTGAAGCTGTCACGGTGGCGTTCGGCATCGCTGACAGCGACTTGAGAATTGAACCGTTGGCCCGGCCAGTGCACAGCAGCACCGCATTGGCGATATCGTTGTAGGTCGCCTTTGCCGCTGTTGCGACAGCGCACACGGTTCGGCGACCTTGGGCGAAAACGGGTTCGTGGCTGACCGCCATGACAATCTCCTGATCTTAGAGAGCTATTGCAAAGGCGATCGCCTTTCGGCGCGCCTCCGCTCTGGTGTCGGCAAGCGCCGAGCTGATGGCCGCAGCGACGCCGGCAGCCGCAGCATTTGCCGACCCCGCCGCCGTGTTTGCCGCATTGGTCGCCGCGGTTGCAGCGCCGATCGCAGTGCTTACCGCCGTGTTGGCATTCGAGACGGCAGTGGCGAGTGCAGTGAGCGCGGTGTCTACCGCCGCAAGCTTCTCATCGATCTGCGGCTGGATCTGCGCGAGGGCGTCCTCGGTTGCGGCCTGCAGGGCGGCCTGCGCCGTAGCCAGCATCGCAGTCAACGACGTGATCATGTCCTCGACCTGTTGCCGAGCCGGGCCGAGGATCTCGTTGATCCGGAGGAGTGCGATGTCCTGCGCCTGGCGGATCGCCGCCTCTAGTCCCTCGCGAAGAATGGCAAGCGCCGCCAGGCGCTGGCTGATCTCACGAATGAGCTTGGTCGCAAACTCCGCGTCCAGGTCCGTATCGTCGTCGACCGGAAAAAGTTCAGCCAGCGTTCTTCCGGACATCGGACACCTTTTCCCAGATCGTCTTGAGGAATTCGCCGCTCAGCTCGTGCTCCAGGCTGACGGCGAGCCGGCGTCGGCCGACGGGGACAGGCTCGGAGACGCGCACGATGTAGGTCGCCTCCGGGTCGACCTGGCCGGCGGTTTCCGGCACGGCCGGATAGGTTTGTGTCTTGGCCATGTGGCGCTCCTTATGCTGCCGCGAGATCTTCGCGCTTCTGGGGGACGAACCAGTCGGTGATGTCGGTCGTCGTGCCGATCGCCTTGATCTGGTAGTTCGTCGTGGGGACGCTGAGGTTGTAAGTGATCACCCGCCGGATCGTGCCGTCCGGCAGAGGATAGTCCGTCGTGGCGTCGGCCGACTTCGTGGTTGCTCCATAGGTGATGGTGACTGGGAAGGTGTGCTTGGCCGCATTCCAACCGGCGAGGATCCATGTCAATTCGACCTGGTCGACCGTGGCGCCGGCGTTCCGCACCTCCGAGATGTGGCAGAAGTCGTCGTCGATCCGCATGAGGGTGATGCGGCTTTCCGCAAGCTTGAATGCCGGCATGACTTCCGTCGTGCCCACCATGACGATGAACAGCTCGACCGTTTCAGGCTTGGGTGCCAGAGGATGCGTTCCCTTCGTCCGCTCGAAGCGGTGGAGCTGGCCATCGAGCTTGATCGCCATGTAGCACTCGGCACCATCGGGCGTCATTTCGCGCATGATCGCGTCGATGTCCGTGATGCCGCCGGAAAGCGTTTCCGTCCGGAGCTGGAGCGCGACATAGGGCGACGTGAACTTGGCGAAGTAGAGCCGCAGGTTCATGTCCTTGCCGGGGTCGGCAGTCCAGGAGCCGCCCTGGCCGATGAACAAGGCACCGTTCGAGAGGGCGTTGTCATTGCGGCAGGCTATGGCATGGTCGCCGTCCGAGACGACGATGACGCCATAGCGCTTTCCCGCCTCGAGGAAGACGGGAGACAATGTCACCGGCGTTTCCACGCCTTCCGGATTGTTCGGCGGAGCGAGCAGCACCGCGCCGGCGGCGACCGTGCCCGTGGCGATGATGCGTGTTTCATCCGGCTGGCCGTTGACTGCCTCGCAGACGAAGACCTTGAGGCCCTTGTCGGGATCGACGCGACCGAAGCGCAGGCCAAGGCGCGTCAACCAGCCAGCTTGGGCATTAAGGAAGGTCTGGCCTACCGTGTAGCCGTTGGCGGCCGTCGCAACCACGGACTGATAGCCATTCCAATATTTCTGCTGATCGTCCCAATACTGCTCGACGCGGTAATAGGTGACGCCGTCCTCGATCCACTGATCGGTGATGTTGTAGGTCTCGCCGGCAACCATGAAGGTGTTGGTCAGGTAGTCGACCGCATAGGCCGCCTTCTGCCAGAAGGCCGAGTTCGCGGCGTGCACCTGGCTCGGCCCATAGCGGCGGCGGCGCTTGGCGCCGGGATAGACCGTGAACGAGTTGTTGGCGTACTGGAAGTTGGAGATGTTGATGGAGATGTACTGGCCCCAGATGTCCAGCCGGCGCTCTTCGGTGTGGACCGGCATCGTCCAGCCGCTCTTTGTCACCACCTTGGGATCGCTCGATGCGAGCTGCTGGGGCGTGACAACCTTCGTTGCCGCCCAGGGCGCGCGAATGCCTTCGTAGACGCGGGCCTTGTAGGCGACATTGTCGGTGTCGCTGTCGTGGTCGGTCATGAAGCGATCGAAGCCCTGGAGCTGCGCGCCCTCGTCGATGTCGAGCATGTCTTCAAGCTCGGCAAGCCGGCTCATCGCCTGGCGCACGGCGGGAACGTTGAGGCGGTCGACACGCGCGCCGATCGCCGCGAGGTCACCGGCCAGCGTCTCCACCCGGCTGCCGATCGTCTGGCGGAATGTCTCCAGCGAAAGCAGCCGGGCCTGCATGCCCTGTTGGGACGGAAGCCGGTAATCGGTCAGCATCGTGATTGCGCCGACCTCCGGGATGCCCGTTGTCGTCATGCGGACATAGGCGACCGGGACATAGTTCGGCTCGATGAACGGCGGCAAGGGCGTTACGCCATCGGGGCCGGCCTTGATGCCGATCGCCATGGCGCGGCGTACCTCGGTTTTCCAGGGCTGGGGCGTTTTCACCAGCGGGTCGCCCGGTGCGGACGTCTTGAAGACGCGCTGCTGTTCCTCCGCCTCGACCTCTTCACCGGATGCGACGATGGCAACGATGACCTCCCCAAGCGTGGGGGCAACGGAGACCAGCGACACCACGATGCTGTCCTCGTCGACGTTGGCGTAGAACTTTCCGTTCTTCCAGACGCGGCCGAGCGTGACGCGGACCGAATTCGAGCTTTCGCGCGTGACGGCCATGCCTGCCCACCCGCCATCGGCGCCGAGAAGGTCGAGGCCCATGGCATCCATGGCATTGACCGCGAAGATGCCTATGTTGTTCCAGTCCATGCGGTTGCCGAACTGTTTTGCGCCGACGACGGCGCGGCGTTGTGCGAGAAGGCTCATTGCCAGGTGCTCCTGATCATTTGTCCAAACTTGAGGCCGGCTCCCGCCTTGGGGGCGTCACCGAATTTGAGGGGGCGGGCGACTTGGATATCGACAACAACCCGGTCCGAGCCGCCCTGGGCACAGCGAATTGCTTCCAGCGCTCGCTTCACGCGCTCGCTGTCATCGTCTTCGAAATAATAGTCTTCGATCGTGGTCTCGCCGACGATGTGGCGGAGGTCGCCTTCCGGCACGCGCTCCGAGACATCGATGCCGACGATGAGGGTGTAGGGCGGGAAATCCCAGATGAATTGGTCAACGCAAAGAGAGCCGTCCATGTCCGGAACCGGCACGGCCGGGTCACTGAGATAGGCCCGGCGATAGACATACTCGCCGGCATCATCATCACCGAAGAACGTGCCCGCCTCATCGCCGTCGTCGACCATGAGGTTGTCATCGAGAAAGGCCTCGGTCGGATCGGCGGGAACGGATTGGCTCACCAGCTCGAACCGTGTCATCGCGGCCCGCTCCGAGAACGGGACCGGCACGATCGGCGCGGAGGCCTCACCGACAAGCGAAACCGTGATGATGCCTGCGGCGCTGGTCTCCTCGAAAACCGTATCCTCGATCACGCTGTCTTCGAGGTTGTCGAAGTCGGACGCGAAGGGCCGCGCCATCTGCACCGTCTCGACGCGCTGGCCGGCCCGATAGCTCACGGCGCGGGACAGGAAGACGAGCGGCGTCTCGACGCCGGCATGCCAGATGTAAAGCCGCTCGCCGACCAGCTCCGGCTCGAAATCGAAATAGGTCCCGTGTTCGTCCGTGTCGGCGAGCAGCATGTTGTCATCGACATAACCTTCGCCATCGAGCACGGCGTCGGTGTCACGGAACGGGTAGATGCGGATCTGCGGCAGCTTCGCCAGCCAGGCGGCGCGCTCTTCCTCGGAAACGAAATCGCCGAGGTAGCCATCCGAGGGTGGCTGCACGACATAGGTAACAGGAATGTCGAGCAGCGCGAGATAACCGCGGATGCCCTCGACCTTGCCCTTCAGCGTCTTCAGCCGCGGCATCCGGTCGATCGCGCGCCGTTTCCACTCCTCCGGCCAGTCGTCGTACCAGAGGTCCACGCCGCGATCGACGGCGAGATAAGGCAGGAGATGCGCATCGCACTCCCAGGCGTCGCGCGATCGGCGGATGACATCGATGTCGAGCCCGGCCCAGCGCTCGGCCATGACGCCTTCGACGGCCTTTTCGCGCGGCGTCGTGGTGGTGGAGTTCGGGAGGAGACTAGCCATCGGTGTAGGCGCTCCGCACGATGATGGTTGTGGCGTGAACCAGTTCGCCCTTGGAAGCGACGATGCCGGCCTCGGGACTGTCCACGACGGGCTTCTCTACGCCGCCGACGCTGGCGGCCGCGACGATGGCTTCGAGCGGCAGATCGCGACCAGGCCGGCGACGGCTCGCGATCATGGTCTTCAGCGTCTCGGCCGCCGTGGTGCGGAGGAGTGCCGGATCGGGGCCGCGCAAATGCTGCAGCGTCACGTCGATAACCACCTCTCGCACGCTGATCGCCGAGACCTGGACGATATCGGTGGCCTGCTTGACGTGGTCCTGGTCGACATAGAGCTGCACTTTGCCGACGAGCGACGACGATGCCGCGCCGGTGGCGCCGTCCCACTGGAGGATCAGGACGGCAGGATCGTTCGAAACCGCTGGCGTCCATTCGCCCTCGGCCGGACCCATGACGGCGAGGCGCACAGTCGGGCGGAGCGGATCGACATCATCGAACCAGGCGCCCACGTCGGTGACATCGAGATCCGCGGCAAGGCAATCCGCCTTGTAGCCAGCCAACCGGCCGCCGGACTTGTTCTCGGCTTCGAGCTGGATGCGCGCGCGGAAGCGATCGTCCAGTTCGCCATCCAGGCGGCGCATGAAATGCAGTGTCGCAGCGATATGATCGAGCGAGGAGCCTGTCGCGAAGGCGGTGAGCGTCTGCTTGTAGACGCGGTTGATAGCCGCGACGATGAGCAGCTCGCGCCAATTGTTGACGCGCAGGATCAGGACGCCGCTATCGGTCTCCTGCTTTTCGACATTGAACGGAATGCCATTGGCGGTGAAGATTTCGACCAGGCGCGCCTTGGCCTCTTCGAAGCTCGTCTTGAAGGACAGCGTCAGGAGCGCTTCCGGCGGCGGAAGCCTGGAGAAGTCGAGCAGCTCGGCGACGACGCTCATCGGGCGGAACCTCCGATAAGCGCGCCGGCTGGCAGGGAAAGCGGCACGGCGATCGAGTAGTTGCCGTAGCGGCCTTCTGGATAGTAGATCCCGCCATGGCGAAGTCCGAGTGCGCCGGTTTCCTTCAGCAGGACGAGCTGGAGTTCGGTCAGCTCATATTCAGGCTCCCACCGGGCAGCGCTCAACACCATCTCATTATATATGGCAAGCGAAAGCGCTGGCTCGATGTCCTCGGAAAGCAGACCGCGAAGGTTGTTGCCGAAGTCGAGCAGCATGGGGAGCGTCTCGTAGGCCGTCGTCCAGATCTTGCCGAGCGACTGGACGAGGTGCGGCACGCCGATGAGCGGTTGCCCATCCACGGCGTTGATGCCAGCCCTGTACCGGATCGCTCCGACCATCCTTAAAGTCCCTTCAAACGTCGTTCGAACCGGCTTCGCCGCCGGCGGCTTCAGCGGTGGCGTCATCCGCCTTCTTCACGCGTTCCTTGCGCGGCATGCCCTTCGGCCAGATGTGACCGGCGAGCAGCTCGGCGGATGCCTCGTGATCGAAGAGGGCGATATCGACCGCGCCATTGACGCGTCGGCCGGCGACGAAGGGCGGCGCGGCTTCGGTGATGTCGTAGAGAGTGTGGCCGTCAGCCGTCTTCTGCGGCTCAAAGGCTTGTGCGGTTTCCGTTTCGGTCTTTGGCTGTTTGGCCATCATCTTTTCCTTCAGGCTTGCGGCGGGCCGGACAGGCCGCCGCCGGGGAAGACATCAGTGTGCTTGTGGTCCACGCCGACATTGCTGCCCTCGTGTTCGAAGACGCCGCCCTCGGCGCGGAAATTGCCGATGATCTTGACGCCGTCCGGACCGATCTCGATGCGGCCGCCGCCGCGTTCCATCACGGCCGTGTCGCCGGACTTGGATGGCGCGTCATGGTCCTGGTCGTAGGTCGCGGGCACGGCGATCGAGGCGCTACCGACCGTTCCGGAGAAGCTGGTCAGCATCATCTGTTCGTTCGGCGCGGGCTCTGAGTGGATCTTCATGCCGCCGGCGCCGGCTTCCTGCCAGCGCGACCACGGGCCGAGGATCGGCTGGCCGTCCTCGGTTTCACCAAGCTTCAGGCGGATCAGGCGCTTTTCGCGGTCGATATGATCGCCGGACACCTTGCCCGGTAGGTTCGACGTGGCGATGCGCCGCTCGGCCGCTTCGAGCGCATTTCGGATACGGCGGTTCTCCAGGGCGGCGAGACTACGCATCGTCCATCTCCGCAATGAAGGGAGCGATCGCCTCGGCCCACGCCTCGTCCTCGTAGTTGATCGTGCCCGCGTCCTCGGCAACAGCGCCGACCACTTGCGGGAAGTAGGTTTGGCCGACGTCCGGAATGACCTGCGTCCAGGTCACGGTGTAATAGGCCGTACCCTGTGCGGAATCCTTCACCGTGAAGATCGGCTTCAGCTCCGGCGCAGGCGTCTCGGAAACGGGCATCAGACCCGACGTGCGCCCCCAGAATGAAACCACCGGGTCATTGAGGATAGCGAGCAGGCGGGCGCCGATCGCGATGCCGACCTCTTCCTTCTCGGCGCGCTTCAGGCCGACGACGCGGGCCGCAGCGACGATGTAAGCCACCCATTCGACCGCGAGGCCGTAGGAACCGTCACTCAGGCCTGCGGCGCGGGCGCGGGTCCAGCCAATGCTGATACCAGGCGCGGGAACCACGGTCTTTTCGATCAGCTCGGAAATATCGACCTTGCCGGGATGATTGATGACGGTGACGCCGAGGATCTGCGTCTTGATCGTAGAGACGATCACCTTCTGCAACGACGCGATGGGATCGGCGGCGAGGAGCTGATCGAGGGAGACCGGGTTCATTGCGCCATCCCGAAATGATCTGTGACTTCGTCGATTATCTGGGCGATGTTCTCGGCCGAGAGACCAACGAACGGCCGCGCTGGCACGGTGACTTCTTTGGCGAAGACCTTCACGCCGCCGACCGTGAAGACCAGGCGGCTCTTGTTTTTAGGAATGATCGTCATGCCGTCCTGGTGAACATGGGCATATTCCCAGGCAGCGCCCCATTCGGCTTCCGTTGCCGAGGCCGTGAAGGCGCAGGAGGCGAGAAGGTGCTGGCCCGTCTTCATGAGGATGGAGGTGCCTTCGAGGTTCGGCTTCCACGGCGTGCCGTCCGGCGCGGTCTTCTCTTCCGCAATCCGGCGCCTGGTCTGGCTTTCGCCGAGCGCGCCGAGCGTCGTCATCAACTCGGTCGGCTCAAAATTGAGGATCGGCTCCAGGCGGCGGAAAATGCCTTTGAAGTCGCTGACATCAACCTCGATCGAGACGCCGCTCATCAGATGCGCCCCAGTCGTTTGCGGGTGAAGACGCGCTCGGGCGCATCCAGGATGACTTCGTTCTGGCCGACTTCGCCATCATCGCTGCCGCCGACGCTTGAGCCGCCGCCGGCAGACGGCAGCGCGCCCTTGCCGGCCGCGATCGCCTCAAGCCTTCTGATCGCGTCGTTCCGGCGATCGCGGATCTCGTCCGTGACGCGGCTGAAGGCGAGCGCGATCTTGTAGAATGCGATATCGCCGCAATACATGCGCAGGATCGCGAGGCCATCGACATCGAGGCCGGCAAGCTCGGCCGACGAATACCGCGCCGCAAGGATGGCGCGGATCTCAATCGACGCGTCTTCAAGCCCGGCAACAATCCGCACATCATCGCGCTCGCCCGTCTGCTCGTCGGCCGCGATCAGCGTGAGCTGATCGCGGTGGCGCGCTTCGAGATCCGCAATGGTGGCGTAAACTGTCATGGCTCCTCGCATGCAAATGGGTGTGGGAGGCGGGCTTAGCCCCTACGTTCTCGACGTCCCCTATCCGGCGGCCGGCCGGGTCGATGGGTGCTGACGGCCTCGCGAGCCGGACCAGGCCTCCCCTGGGTATTCCTTAGTCCTCAACCGGGCGGCTCTCGATCCGGCCGTCGATCTTCAGCATCGGGTCATTGCGAAGGCGATCGAACGTCTTCTCGCGCTCCTCGGCCGTGGCGCCAAGTTCTTCCCAAGGCAGATCGACAGGCGTCGGGCCGAAACCGAAACCGGCGCGGCGGCGTGGGCCGGCCGGGGCGGAAACGACAAGGATGTGCTCGCCGACCATCATGATGCTGCCATCGGGTTCGGGAGGGGCGGAGTAGACGGAACCGTCATCCGACCCTGTTGGGCCATCGGAAGCCGGGCCGAGGTGCTTGTGATCCTCGGGCGTGCTCGTCGCCGTCTCCGGCTGGTTCTCCTGGGTGATGGCGGGGCGCTTTGCCATGTTCGTCTCCTGTCGGTTTTCGGAAAGCAGCGACAGGCTGCTCTCGGAAAACCGCCGGCGGATGGGAGGAGGAAATCCGCCGGCAGTTTGCGGGCGCCGTAACGCCCGCCCCGGGTTCGTTAATTCAGCAGCGGCGCGTCCATGATCTGGACGAGGTTCCGGTTGGTGTTGGTGGAACCGTTGAGCTGCTCGGAGAGCAGGATGTCGCGCGCGGCGAAGAGATTGGTGGAACCGACGACCAAGTGCGTGGGACGAATATTGAGCTTACGGCCTTCGTCGTCCCGGAAACTGCTCAATGCGGTGTAGGCTTCACGCAGGTTCTGCGCGTCGAGGGTATCGGTCGAACCGAAGGCCATCTGCCAGAAGCCGAGGCCGGCGGAGACGCGGGCATCGACCCCGTAGAGATACTCGTCGCGCATGAAGACATGGTCGGAGGTCTTACCGTCTTCCTTTGCCGCGAAGGCATAGTCGCGGCGCTTCTGGAAGATGAAGGGCTTCAGCGGGCGGGAGAAGTCGGCGAGGAACCACAGATCACCCGATCCGCTTGCGAAGTTCGAAACCGAGGTCACTGCGCCCGGCTTGCCGACCGGATGGTCCGTGTCGAAGAAATTCTGACCATCGTAGCATTCCAGCGAGGTGGCGCTGTTGATCAGCTCGAAGACGATTTCGTCGGGATGGGTGCCGGCCGACTGGCCAAGCATCTGGATGCGCGGCCCGTAGAGGCCAAGCTTATCGTCTTCGATGTCGTCCCGGCTGACGGCGATGGTGCCTTCGAACTTCCGGTTCTTGATCGCGTAACCCTTGCTGGAAAGCGCCTTCACATGGCGATCGCCGATCCATTCGCGGAGCTTCGGGATATCCCCGAGAAACCCATAGGTTTCTTCCGAAGCGGTCGACGCGATGACTGTTGCGACCGACTGGTACATTGCGTTGGCGCCGGCGAAGGCATTCTGGAAGGACGTGTTGAAGCCCTTGTTGATTGCGGACAGCAGGGCGGGAGTGATGACGCGGCTCATTCAGGTGGTTCCTTGTGGGTTCTAGGCGGCGTCAGTAGCCGACGCGGACGAAGACGCCGTCGCTCTCGACGACCATGACTTTGCCGGCGACCGAGCGAGCGCTGCTGTTCGACGTCTTGGCGACGGTCTGATCATCGACGAGGAAGCAGTCCTTGCCGACGTCGCCGGCAACGACCGGGTCCGCGCCGAGGTTGAAGAACTTGAAGATGCCGCGCTTGAACGGGATCTTTTTCGCGCCGTCCGCGCCGGCATTGGTGACGGTCTCGCGGGCAACGCCGAGAACGGTCAGGCTTGCGGCCGTCTTGCCGGGAACGGCGAGGCCGCTCTCGCTGACGACCAAGGCGCCCTGGAGGATGGTGGTGGCGCCCTTCATCGGCGCTTCGCTGAAGACGCCCTCGATCTCGATCAGCGAGCGGGCCTGGGACATTGCCGTCATGTGGATGGTCTCCGGGTTTAGACTGGATCAGGCGGCGGCGAGGCCGTTCGCCTTGCGGAATTCTTCCTCGGTCTGGCCGAGCAGCTTCATGACGTCGCGGTCCTCGGCCGAGAGGGTGGCGAGGCCGCCGGGCGTCGGCTTGGTGTCGAGGCCGGACGCGGCAAGGCCGGCGCCGAGCGTCTCGATCAGCTTCGTCACCTGCACCAGGCCGTCATCGGTGGCGCAGAGAAGCTCGTAGCTTTCGCGCTGGGCCGGGCTGATTTTCTTGGCGGTGAGCGCACCTTCGAGCAGGGCGTCGACCTTCTCCTTACGCGCGGTCTTCTCGATGCCGTCGAGTTTTGCCTGGACGGCGGACAGCGTGGTGAGCGTCTGCTCATGGACAGCCGGATCGATGCGCTTGCGCAGGTCGGTGATGGCGGACAGGCAGGACGTCTCGGCGGCGTCTTCGTTAAGGCCGAGGGCGGCAGCGATGGCTTTCAGCATGGTGGGCTCCGTTGTGGTGGGCTGGGCCGACGCAAGGGCCGGCATGGATGCCGCGGGCGCGGCGACGAGAGCGGCCGAGTGCAGCCAGTAGGCCTTGCCGCGATCGTCGGTCTTGAGGGTCGGGGAAACGTAGCGATGGGTGCGAGCCGTCAGGACGCGCGTGCCTTCGTCAAGCCACTCGGCCTTGCCGTAGAGGCCATCGTCGCGCGCTTCCAGCTTCGAGATCCAGCCAAGTGCCGGCGCGGCATCGCCAAACATCGCCTTCTTGACGGTGGCATGGTCGAGGTCGATCGGCAGGTCCACGCCATCTGCTTCGAAGCGGGAGACGAGCGTGTCCGGATCGACTTCGAAGACGCGGCCGTCGCGGGCCGTGAACTTGCCGCGCGGGGCAAGCTTGATCCATTCAGGCGCACGCTGTGCAGCGACGGCCGCCGGATCGCCGGCGAACGCATCGAGCACGGTCAGGCCCGTCATGGCGTCGGCAATCCCGGCCGGCTCGCCGGCAAGGCAGGAAGTCAAAAGGTGGGTTGCGGTTTTGAAAAGCATGCGGCAATCTTTGCCAGAGCCGCATGGGATTTCGTGGCTGACACCTGTCAGCAGTCTAGGCCGAGAGCCAAGCCCGGCGCGCCACCCTCTCCATCTACGCCGACCGCGCCCCCGCAATCAACCATGCCTTCAAATTTGAAGCCGATTTGAAGGCCTTGGGCGCGTTTTTAGGGGCGGGATGGTACATCGAGCCATCGCAACGGCTTGCGCGCGCCCGTGGCCCGTTTATTTTGAAGCCGGATCAAGGCTGAGGGGAAAGTACGTGAGAGCTATTTTGGCGGCGGTGTTGGCTTGCGGGTGTGTGAGCTTGGTTGAGGCCGGCGAGACGGCGTGGCCGGCGGCGGAAACATATGTGCATCCATCAGCATGCAGCGCGGATGATGCAAGTTCGTCGTGCCGGTATTCGAAGGAGCTTTGGCCGAAGGATTATTCTGAAGCCATCGCGGGAGGCTATCAAGGCCAGCGGAATGTTTCCTTCTGCCTTAGCACCGGCTGCCAAGGGGCGATCGTCGTGAACAAGATCCTGGGCTGCGCCTGGCGCTTCGTCATTCTCGAAAGCGGCCACCTTTCCGTGGACACGACAGACGTGTCGAACGCCAAATATTTCTGCGGTGCTGAAAACGTGGACCAGGCCGAGTTGGCCGCGGCCGAGGCTCAGGCAAAAACGCTTATCAGAATGCTCGCGGCCGATTAGTTGAATTTTCGATCTCTCGGCGCTATCTATCTGTTGGCGCGGCAGTGAAGCCCGTTGGCCTCGATTGCCCATGGAGGGAGCCCGGATTAGGCCGGGATGCGGTCCCTCCCTGCCGCGCCTCATTCTCCCCAAGGCCATTTGATCCCGGCGCGCGCCACGGCGTTGCGTAACTCCTTCTCCTGCTTTTGGTGCAGGGAGGTCGCGCGCATATAGCCGGTCTCCGAAAGGGTAACGAAGGCGCGCCACCAGGACTTGCCGATCTGCCGGATGATAGAGCGAACATTGCCCTTGCCGCGCGGGTCGGGAAGCGACAGGCCTTCGGCGAGCAGCTCGGGGAAAACCGCGAAGTCGTCAACGGATAGCTTATGGCGCGTCATGCGCTCGGCGATCGTCTCGCTGGTGACCGAGATCACGGGGCTTTTCGCGCCGAGCTCGTCCGCCAGTTCGCGGGACACGCCGGCCGGCAACCAGACCTTCTGATCAAGTCGCGGCGCAAGCCGGAGATAAGGATCTTCCCACAACTCCTTCAGCACCTTCGTCGCGTCGGCCTCCGGCGCCGCCTCCAGCTGCGTTTCGAGATTGCGGATCAACGTCGTGGCGCGCGCCTGGCCGGGATTGGTGTGCCAGCCCGGATCGATGCCAGGCGGCACCATGGTGATTTCGCCGGTGCGCCGGTTGCGGTGCTGCCGATCAGGACCGAGATCCGGCGGGCTGTCTGTGTATCGCATGGTGATGTCGTTATCGGCCTCGTCCTTCCCGATGACGCGCGTCGTGCCGATCAAGGATTGAGCCTCGCGGGCAGAGATCATGCGCACCTGGCATTTGCAGAGCCAGCCGTTTGGCGGCCAATGGGTTCGCCAGAATGGATGGTCGATCGGCAGGATGAGGCCGACCCACTGGAGATGCTCTTCGCGCGGATCGCCCGACGTGGTCCGCATGTAAAGCACATAGGGCAAGGCGCGCTTCGATCGCTGTGCCCGCTCCCACTGTCCCGCCGATCGGGCGGAATTCATGTTGGACCAGAAGATGGTTTTCAGGCGGCGATCGGAGGCGAAGTTCACCATGCGGTCGGGATCGATGCCCGAGGGATCGGAGACCATGCGAGGCTGCCACCACCCGAGCTTGGACAACTCGGCCTGGATGAGCGGCTTCCAGTTGTCGAAACCCTTGCCCTCGTCGAAGGCCTGGCCGATCGTCCGGTGAAAGGCGTTGGTGACTTCAAGCTCCGTCGTCTTGGCGACGGTGAACATGTAGGCGTGCTCCTCCGCCCACACGTCGAGATAGGAGAAGGCCGGCTTGACGGTCTTGTTCTTGAAATAGCCCGACACCTCGGGCGGGTAGGCAAACTGGTTGGCCCGCTCTGCCATCCCGTCAGTCCGCGATGTCGCCGACGCCGCGGCCGATCGCTGCCAGGCGCGCCAGGCGCTCGCCCATCTTCGAGGCATCCGGGCCGGCGGCTTGAAGCATCTTCAAAGCCTCTTCGAAGGATGAGGCGTTGGTGATGATGTCGGCGATCGGCGCGACGATCGGCAATGCCATCTCCTCCCAGTCGTCCATCGCGTCGGCGAAGAGCTGCTCGACCTGGTCGAGCGCGTCGGGCTCGCCGGCCTCGGCCGCGAGCAGCGAGGTGCATGCGCCGCACCGGCACGCGCGCTTGTGGTCGGAGACGATCGCCGAGAGCGCGGCTGTCTTCGCCTTCCGGTCTTCGGCCGGCTTCACGTCGTCATTGGCCGGCTTCTTCAAGGGTGCCGGCTCGGCCGGATTGGCTCCGGCAGGCGGCGGCGGTGCGACGGTCGGCTCTGTTTTCGTCAGCACCTCGTCATCCGCCTTCGGATCGGAAAGGCCGAGCTTCTCGCGGATCTCGTTCTGGCTGACGCGCAGGCCGAGCGGGACCAGAGCGGCAAGGCTGTCGGACAGCGCCTTCACGTCCTCCGGATCGGGCACCGGCAGCTCGACGAAGGGGTAATGATCCTGGGGACCGAAGTTCAGGTCCACGAAGGGCTTGATCAGGTCGCGGTTGATCGTGATGGCGAGCTGGCGGCAGTCGGCGCGCAGGATGTCCAGGCGCACCTCGTTGTGGATCTTCGCCTGTCCGAGGGAGGAGCCGTTGTCGCTCGTCATGGTCTGGCCAACCACAAGCTTCGAGATCTGCTTGTCGATATAGTCGAGCAGGCCGCCGAAGACCGCCGCGCCGTTCGCGCCGTTGACCTCGTGAAACTCGATGTCCATGCCGGCCGGGATGATTGCCGCGGCGTCGTTGGCGATCGAGGCGACCGCCTTCAGCAGGGTGCGCTTGTCGGCCGGGCTGGCGCCGGCATTGTATTTGCCGACGCGGAGCGGCATACCGTAGACCTCGGAGAAGGCCGCCCAGTCCTGCAGGGTGAATTGCTGGATGAGATAGGCCCACGCCGCCGGCCGCGCCATGCCGCGCCGCAACGGCAGCCCAAGCTTGGTGCGCGGCATGTGGCGCAGGAACTTTGCCTCGGGCAGCTCGACGCCATCGATGGACCCGTCCACTGCAAGGCGCAGATCGCGCAGGCCGAGCTTTTCCATCTGAAAGAACCGTGGATCACGGTCTCTGTATTCGACCGGGCGCAGGTATTTCCGCTCGTACTCCCACATCATTTCGACGCAGGCGTAACCCTTGGAAATGCCGTCCGGCAGACTGCCCTTAGCTTCCTTGAAGCCGTCGTCGTCGATCAGCTCGTTGACGGCGTCGGTGATTTTCGTGGGAACCTTGTCGGAGGAAAGCGTGACGTCGACGCTCTCGATGGCAAGCCGGCGGGTCTGGAGCTGCGACGCATAGTGCAGATAGCGCTCCTCCATCTCCTCGGCCAGCGTGAGGTAGGCGCGGGCATTGCCTTCGGCGGCATCGCGCAAGATCGTCCCGAGGCGTTCGGGCGTGATGCCAGAGGCAACCCTGTCCTCGTGCGTGCGGCGCACGCCTGCGACGGTCGGCGTGGCGATCTCTTCGGAGAGCACCTGGACGATGATCGGCCGGCCATCCGGGCCAAGGACGGAAGAGGTGCGGGTGCTCACCAGTGTTGCCTCATGAACTCGAAGACCTCGTCGTCGTCATAGGGCGAGCCCGGCTCGGCGAGAGATTTCACGGATTGATAGTCGTACTCGTGCCACTGATGGAGGCTCGCGAAGTAGGCGAGTGCCAAACCGATGGCGAAGTCGCCGTGGCGTTTCTTGCTGCCTTCGCCGGTCCTGGCATCGGGCACCATCGGCACGCCGCGAATGACCTTCACCAGGCGCAGGTCAGAAAGGTGCTCGTCATCCTTCACCAGGGCGAGCATGCCTTCGTCTTCGAACGCGCCTTTCAGCGGCGGCATGTTGATCCGGTACCAGTCCTGCGAGAACTTGATCGCATGGACCAGGCCGCCCGGATGGTCGGGATCGTGAAAGCCGAAGATGCGGCCCATGTCTTCGGCGACCGTCCAGCCCATGCCGGTCGCGTCGAAGGCGGCGCCGGTGAGCATCGGCGCGCCGTGCAGGATGATACCGGTGATCAGCTTCTGTTCGTCGCCCGGCACGTTCCGCATCTCGACCGTCAATGCGCTCTCGCGCTTCAGCAGCCGGGAGATGGAAAGCAGCTTGGCAACGGAGAGGTCGGCCACGCGCGCAAAGTCGAAACCGAAGGCATGGCGCCTGGTCCGATCGAGCTTCTTCACGGCGCGCTCCACGGCCTCGATGTGCGGCGCCATCAGCGAGGCGCGCTCCAGGCGCGGCAGATGCAGGTAGTTCGCGGGCAGTTCGATGCGGATGATAGGCGCGTGCTCTGGCAGCATCGTCATGCGCGCTTCGATGAGCGGGGCTGACAACCACGCGCCGCTGCCCATGGTCGGGATGCAGAACAGCTCCTCGTCGGCGCCGTCGCCGTAGAACTTGATGATGCTCTCGCGCCAGTCGGCCTCGGCCTCGGGAGACCATTCCTTGCCGGTGACCAGGCAGATGCGCTCGTAGAGGCCTTGCTTCAGCGCGTCGTCGAAGTCGATGCGCAGATGATGATACGGCTTGCGCTTTGCGAGGATGTCCTGGATCTGTTCGTTGAAGTGATTGTCGACGCCGTTGTGCGTCGAGCAGACCACCACCTGGCCGCCCCACATGAGGAAGGCGAGCGCCGCCTTGAGCAGCTCCTTCAGGTTATCGACGAACGCGGCCTCGTCGATCATGACGACGCCCTGCTTGCCGCGAAGCGAGCGCGGCGCCGACGACAGGCCGACGACTTCGAAACCAGAGGCGAACTTGATGCGGAACGCCTGGATGGCGCGCTTGCCGTCGTGGTCCTCGTCTTCGAAGACGAATTCCTCCAACTCACCTGCGAGCTGGTTGAAGGCGCGCGCCCACATGGCGCAGGCGTCGATGAACTCACGCGTCATCTCCTGCGAATAGGAGATATACATCACGTCCATGCCGCCGGCCCCGCGAGCGCGGGCTGCGCGCAGGACGGCATAGGAGGCGAAACCCCACGTCAGGCCAATGCGCCGGCTCTTCTCGATGAAGAGCACCTGGCACCCGGTGCTTTCGAGAAGGGAGACCGTGCGCTGCTGGTAGGACAGCAACGCCCTGCGCTTCTCGATCCGTTCCAGCACGGCGTCGATCGACAGACGCCGCGCCTCGGTCCACTGCTCTTTCGAGATCGGGCCGCTCATGTCTTGATGCCCAGGAACTGATCCATGATCTCCTGCGTGGCCTCGCCGGAAAGACCCTTCGCCTTTGCGACGGCCTGGATGGCCTGGCTGGCCTTCGCCGCAAGCTCTTGCTCGACCTTGAGCCGGCGGGCAGACGAAATGCCCTGTGCCTGCGTTGCCGATCTGAGCGCATTCGCCAGCGCCATGGCGCCCTTCGGGTCGATGCCGGCCTCGCCGCCACTGGTGAGCAGCTCGAAGATCAACGTCTTGATGGCCTCGGCTGCGATCAAGGTGAGATCGTCCGAGGCTCCAGCATCGAACTTGCCCGCCAGCGTGCTGGCGATCTCGCGCGTCTGGTTGATGCGCTGGGTCATGACGGCAAGCTTCACCGAATAACGGTTGAAGGCCGTGAACGAGGGAATGGTGAATTCGACCTCGCCACGGTGCTCTCGCTGTACGGCTTCGAGCTTCGCCACGAACTCGCTGTAGATATCGGTCTGGGTGCGATCGCGGTTCTGAAGCTCGGCGGCGGCCCAGGCCACGACCTCGGCGCACTCTTCGGGCAGCAGCTCAATATTGGAAAGGCGGCTGCGGCCCATGTCAGGCCACCAGAGACGGGCGAGCAACGCCCTCAAGAATGGAACGGCGCTCGACGTGCTCCAGTCCGGCGCGGCGCAGCTCGGCAACCAAGACCGTCCCCGCTTCGGAGATAGAGATGGCGTTGAGGTCGGCAAGGAAGCGCAACTGCTGGCGCACCCACTCACGCGAACGGCGATGCCCGAAGGTTTCGAGCACGCTCTGGAGCAGGCTTTCGTTCAGACGGTTGTCGGTCTGCTTCGACAGTTCCTTCAGGATCACAAGGCGCGCGTCTCGGGCCAGATGTTCGTTGAAGTCGGTCATGCTGCACCTTTCATGAGGAAGTCCTGCACCTGGAGAACCGTGCGGGACATGCCGAGCTGATTTTCCTCCATCCGGCCGAGCTTGCCGGAGAGCGTCTCAAGGGCGAGGCGAAGCTCGTAAACCGCCTTGGCATCCGGCAGGTGCTTCATGTCGCTCTCAAGGGCCTGCGTGCGCTGGCCGAGCGCCTGCACAGCTTCGAGAAGCGCGCGCTTCTCCTCGGCATCTTGTTTGCGGAACTCGGCCAACTCGCTGGCGGTCTTCTTCGAGCCGGACGAGATGATGTTCCAGGCCGACGTGCCCACCGCGATGATGAGAGCAATTAGGCTGAACCACTCTTTCAAAACATCGGTCATCGGCTAACTCCAGCGGCATCCACGGCCGCGACTGCCGACGCGCGGCGTGTTTCACAGGTGAGAAGCGCCGCTCGATCGGCGCCCCATTTCGTCGTGACTTCCCGAGAGGGCATGTCCCGATCGGGCAAGGCGACGGGGCGAGAGCACGGCTGGCGAGCGGTGTCGGGAACCGTGACCGGTTCGCGGACAGTGCGAACGATCGGCTTCGATTCAGTGTGGGAGCAGGCGGACGCGATCACGGCCGAGGCCGCAAGCATCGCCATCAGGCAGGGCCGCATTCGTAGTCTCCAGGCTGGCAAGTTGGTGTTCGACGGCCCGGATGCGGGCATTCGCTTCGGTCTCAATAGCCAGCGCCGCTTTCACCTGGTCGGCGATGCGGCGGTTGGCTTCGGCGTTTCCACGCTCGATCTGGGCAGTCCAGTGCGCATCGCGGCTCTCGATCGCCGCCAGCTTCGCCCTCTCGATCATCGTGTCGAGCCTGCCGAGGATCGCGTAGAAGGCGATGAGTGCGAAGACGAGCAGCGCAATCCCGATGAGGAGCTGCGCCGCCCGCCCTTTAAGTGCGGCGATCACTGGACTTCTCCCGTCGGCTCGTCGCGAGCACGGTAAGGCGGGTCGGAGCCGGGCAGGGTTCGATCCTGCGCCGCCCGAAAATCCATCGACCCCGTATAGCGATGGATGCCGAGCATGGCCGCAATGAGCAGGATCATCGACGGAATGGTGATGCCGGCGAGGTCCACGGCTTCGCGAGATCCGCGAAGGCCGCCGACGACGAGCAAGAGAATGACAAGCCAGCCGAGGAGGAAGGACAGCCAGATCTGGCGCTTCGTGGTGTTGTAGGCGGGGCCGGCCTTCATGCCTCGTTCCTCGTCACCGGAACGCCTTTGGCCGAGAGATGAACGGGGCCGCCGATCGGGTTGCCGCCGGTCTTCGGATAGCGGATCGTCACCAGGCGCGATTTCTCGATGCGCGTGATCGACACGCTGTTGCTCTGGTTGGCACCGAGGACGTGGTAGTGCGTCTGGTCTTCGCCCACATAGAGACCCACATGGCCGCCGCCGGTACGCTTGAAGACAAGGATCGCGCCGCGGGACGGCTTGGCGACGCCGATGCCGAAGGTTTTCCAGTTGAGCGCGCCGAGCGGGTTCGACGGCAGCGCCTCTTCCGGCAGCGTGATGGCGATCCAGGCAGCGAGCGCCAGTCCGCACCACGGAATGTCATCGTCCGTGTAAAAGCTCTGGACCCATCCGCCGAGACGCTTGGACCACGACATGATGGTGGAATTCGACCCGCGACCGACGATTTCGCGAAGGCCGAGGTAGCGTCGCGCCTCGCGCATCCAGACGGGCTCGGTGGGTGCCTCCGGCGCGATAATCAGCTTGGCGGTCGATGCGGCCGAGGAACGGCGCAGGGCGGTAACGGTCGGATCATCGGCACGGCCGTTCACTTCGAGCCCTTCGGCTGTCTGGAAGCGGCGGATGCCCTCGATCATCTTGCGACCGGGCGCATCGTCCACCTTGCCGGCATACGCCCCATGGGCGAGCAGGCGGGAGATGACCCACTGGTCAAACGAAATTGTGCTCACGGAAAGATGCCCCCAGATCGGAAAACAACCGGAAATCGTTCCGGCGATCTGGCGGGACTATGGGGAGTGTCGGGGGGAAATCGTGGCTGACAACTGTCAGCGGGCAATGGCTAGAACAGCTCGCCCTGATTTTTGTCCTTGGCTTTCATGCGCCATATCGTGCGCTCGTGCAAGCCTGCCTCAAGGGCAGCTTCGCGGGGGCTCGCGCCTCGTTCCAGCGCTTTGGCCGCGCGTTGCCGAGCCTGCTTATTAACAGCGACCGGGCCTAATGGGAGAACCTCGTTGCGGATGCCGCCCAGCCGGCCGTCCGCATCGATCGTGGCGAGGCCTCGGCAGATGCGATCGGCAACGGCAATCCCGACCAGCTTTGTCAGCCAGTGGTTTTCGTCCGCACGCGGCGGGATGGTTACACGCGTGCCGCCATAGGTCCGGGCGATTTCCAGCGCGACGTCGTTGCCGGCAATATCAGCGATATCCCCGAGTAGGCCGGGAAGGCTGCTCTTGCTCAATTTGGCCTCCCCATTCCGAGCGCGGTCTCGATCTCGATTTGTTGGGCGGTCAGCTTGCGCACCTTGTCCTCAAGGTGGATGCGCGACCGAGCATCCCGGCCGCCCCGTTTCAGCTGCTTCAAAATGGCTTCACGCTCGGCTTTAATCGCCTCCAGCGTTTGCGTTTCGAACAGCGGAAGCGGCGCGGCCGGGCTCACTTTTCGATCCTCCGCGGTGTGACCGGCCAGTGCCGCTTGACGACGGTGGTCACCACCGTGTCGGCACCGGCCGCGACCAGCACGAATTTCACGCTCTCGACGATGACGGTGGTCGCGCCAAGCTCGGCGCCGGTGGCGCAGCGGCCGGCGATGTGATTGCGCACGGCCTCGATGTCGAGACCATGTGCGCGTTCGAGGTAGCGCAGGATGGCATGATCCGAGACGAAAGGCGGTTTCGTCATGGCGTCGGCCCCCACTTGATCAAGACGCCCTCGAATTGCGCGAGCTTGCCGTGCGATGCGTTCCAGAACCGCGCGAAGTTCTCCAGCGCTGTCTCGCCGCCGAGGTCGACATGGTCAGGGCTGAAACCATCCTTGAAGGCGAACTCTTCCATGGCGGAGCGGTTTAGGGCGCAGCCGTCGATCTCGATCCAGTCAACGTTCGTGCCGGCGGCATCAAAAGATATGACGATGGGGAAGACGAGCGTGCAGGTCGGATCGGGAATGAGCTTCACGCAGTGCCGCGTGCGCATGTCCTGGTAGAGCTGCACCAACTCACCTGGTCGAGCATGCCTGGCTCGATGCCCGCGCACGGTCTGGAATTTCAGACCGGCCACAATCTGCGGGCCAAATAGGCGCTTGAAAGAATAGGCCACCATCACGCACCGGCCTTTCTCGCCGCGCGGATGCGTGCGCCGAAGTCATTCATGACGGTCTGCCAGTCCTTCGGCTTCACGTCGGCCAGCCAGATCAGGCGGACGCTGAGGATGTCCGAAACGGCCTGGTCGAAACCCTTACGCACCATGAGGTTCGCGCCGGGTGTAATGATCCGCCACTGCGCCCAGGCGATTTTCGCCCCGTCGCTGGCGAGCCACTCGCAGCCGTTGGTGTTGCCGAACATCACGGCGGCTTCCCGCTTCAACCAAGCCTTCAGCCCCTCGATCGCGGCGCGGCCGTCATCCGCATGATGCAGGAAGCGCGTGTCGTCGAGGCCGGTCTGACGCTTGACGAAAGCGAGCATCGCCTTGTCATCGCGATCGGCGACGAGGCCGAGGTTCCAGCCCGCAATCCAGAGCGCCTGAAGCTTCTTGGCGTATTTGCCGGTAAGCTGGCGGCGCGCGGTCGCGCGGCCCGGCGCCGGCTGGAAGCCGACCTTTCGGAATTCGCCAAGCACCTTCTGGCGCTCCGCCTCGGTCATGTCCTTCGCCGACGACTTGCCGGTGATGGAAAAAAGTTTCGCCCGATAGACATCCTCGTCCAGGTCGAGCTGCTTACGGGCGACGTGCATGGCGGTGATGGAACTGCTCATCCAGCGATCCTCCTGATCAGGCGAAGTAGCTTACGCAGGCCGCGCTTGGTGACGCGAGCACCAGGGAATGCATCGAACTCGGCAATCTGCTCGCCGTTGACGACGGCGGTCGTGCCGATCGCCCGGAGCCGCGCGGACACCCCATCCCAGGTCCGGGCCTCGACCGTGATGCCGATCGGACGGCCCTCGAAGCGATAGGTGCAGGTAAAGGGCTTCAACTCACCGGACATGATCACCTCCGGCCGGGCCGGCTCCGCCCGTGTCTGTGGTGGCTCCGGTATGCCAACGTCTCCAAACCTTCGTTAACCTGTAGGCGCTATTGGGATGGGCATCGAATAAGGATGCTCGCGTGGAGAGATATCGATCCCTTTTATCTGAGCTTACCGGCCCGATGTGGGCTTGGTCGCTCCTCTCTATCGTCTGCATCGCGGTGGTCGTACTTGCCGCCGCTCGCAACTCTAAAATCAGGTGGGCGTTTGCGCTTGCGCTCGTCTTCGCAGTGCTACGGTTCCCTATTGGCCAACACGTCCGCGCTGAAAAGGGTGTCACCTGGACGCCTGCGGACGAATTGATAAAGGGATTGGCCCTTGCCGCTTTCATTTTGGCGATTTTCTTCGGAGTTCGGGCCGTGTTTCGGCGCCGACAGTAAAATCGTCCGGACAAGCGAGTTACGTCAATCACGCTTGCCTCCCGTCGACGATGGGGCGGCGCCGTCCTGAAAGATGAAATCAGTCGCCCTAGCATCACGCCAGCGATATTGGGTCTCGGTATAATCACGATTGCCTTGGCCGTTCGCGTGACCGATCCGACGCGCTTCTTCCAGACGAAGGATAACGTGCCCGAACAATCCGATGCGGCATGCGCGACGGCCGGTGGGCCACCAGGAGGTGGCGATGGTTGGACCTTGAACCGCCATCATTCGCCACCTCGGCGGTTCCGTCCGGACGCATAGCCATAAGCCAATATGCAATGTGCGATGCCGCTGAAAAATGCGAAGGTGCCGAATGCTTCGGCCCAGGTGACAGGTTCACTCATGCCAGCTTCTCCCAAATGCTTTGCGCCGATGCGGTCAGGTCCAGCTCAGTCAAAGCTTCGCAGCCACATTCGCAGTCGGCCGTAACTACTGCGTAGGTGCGTCCATCACGATGGACGATGGTGCAGCCTTCCTTTGCAGCTTCCTCGGCCATGGCCTCCGTCATGTGCTGGATGTCGCGGAAATGGCGCATCAATCCCTCCCAATCAAAAGCGGGTCGCCGGAGCCAGCGCGAACGCCGCGCGAAAGATGAACACGGCCACCGGCATTCCAGCCCTCGGCGGCGGCATTTTCGTATGTGACTTTGTGCCGGCGCGCTGGAGGCGAAGATTTGGTCGACGGGAACCGCCGGTCCAGCTCCTGGGCCGCCCGCTGCGCATCCGCATGGTTACGGCTCGCCTCAAACATCTGGTCCAGGCGGCGGCAAAGCCGCTGCACGATCGCGGCAGTGAAATCCAGCGCCGCTTTGCGCCTGGTCGAAGCCTTCCGGCGGCTGCGATAAAAATCGCCGCGACGGAAGCGGGCCAGCTCGGCGTCGATCGCGTTGTTGCAAACGTCGAGCAGATAGACAGCGATTTCAGGTCCGGGCTCGCGGCCTACATAAACAACCTGAAGGCCGGATATGAGGTTGCGGGTGATCGCGCAGGTGTTGGTGCAGCCAGCAATCAGACCCCACACAGGTAGGCGAAGGCGTTTATCGGTCGCTTTTACGCGGCCGGCCTCTTCCGCCATTTCAAGATCATCTCCGGACAAGCCGTGCTCGCGCATGAGCTCGGCAATCTTACCTGCCGCCTCCATGGCTTCCGCCTCGGTGCAGCCTCGCGCCGTGGTGCGCTCGCGTAGAACGTTGATGCGCTTGCGTATCGTCTCCCGGTTCATGCCGCACCTGCCTGCCGCGCAGCGTCGGCGCGTGCTTCCTTGTTCAAGTTCGAGGCGGCGAGGTAGGACCCTGCCGGGCAGACGATTGCGGGAATGATCTCGCCGTTACCATCCACCTGAAATTCGGCCGAGCAATCGAAGACGGTGTACGTGCTGGGCGAGCCTTTCGCGCCCAGCACGTCAATCCGGAGGGAACCGCAGACCGGGCAGCGGGTCTGCGCGCGGAGCTTGTCGGCGCGAACGATGGCGAGGGCGCGGGTCATGGCGCACCTGCCTGACCGGGATCCTGAAAGTGCTCTTCCAGCGAGGTTTTCAGTCGCTTGCGCGCGTCCTCGAAAGCAACATCGAAGATCGCGTCGACTTGGCGTCTTGTGAGGCCGCCGAGGTCAATAGTGCACTCGATGAGGTGTTCAGTGCTGTGGCGGAAGCGGACAAGAGTAAGGGAGAGCGCTATTTCCATCGGAGCCACCATCACGCCTTCGCCATGTCGACGGTGATCGACTGCCACTGATCATTGATGGAGGCGCGGCGATAGAAGCGGATATACTGCTTGGAGTAGTTGACCCGTTTGGCCTCCTCGATTGCGCGCATCGCTTCCTTCCAGCGCGGATCGTCGATGTCGAGCCTAGTCAGCTTCTGGATTTCGGAGCGATCGACCTTGCCGGCCTTATCGGTATTGAAGGCCTTGGTGATAATGGCGCGGATCTCCGCGCTGCTCTCCGAGGTGATTTCGTTGAGATATTCGACGATGAGCGACTTCGCCGTCTGAAGCTGCGGCCCATAGTCCTCGAAATCGTTGATGGCCACCTGAACCTTCAACAAGCCGTCGAAGGACTGGTAGGTGCGGTTGCCCTTCGCGCCGCCTTTCTTGGCGCCGTATTCCTGGTCGAGGATACCGTCGAAGCCGTCGAGATCGTCCATGCAATGCAGCCGGAACCGGGCGATCTGCGCCGAGATGTCTTCGGCAAACGCGATCACCTTGCGCACGACTTCGTCCTCAAGCTTGTCTGCGGCCTTGATCAGCTCGACGGGAACAAGCGACCCCTTTGCGTCAGTCATGTAATTCTTGCCGTTGACGATGGTGACGCCGGCGTCGGGGCGTTCTTCAAGGATGACTGCTTCCATGCTCGATGTCCTTTCGAAGCGGGTTTGAACGTGCGTGAAATCGGCACGCTCTGGCTGGTTGGTGTTGGGGAGAACGGCAGCGGTCATGTTCCCGACCTCGGAAATTGCACCACGTTGCTGCCGGGCGTTGCGATCGCGGTCTCAAGCTGCTCGCGGGCTTCGCGCTCCTGGCGAGCTCGGATGTTCCACCGATGGCGGGACACCTCGCATTCCAGCAGGACAGCCGCATCGCCAAGGTGGCGGAGGCGGCGGGCGAGGTTCGCCACCTCGTCCCCGGACATCACCAAGCCTTCGTGATCGTGGTCACCAAGGCGGCGAGAGATTTTCTTCAGTTCTTCAGAAAGGTAGTCGCTCACGATGCAGTCTCCTCAGTTGCGGCGTTGCGGCTGTAAGGGCATCCATCACGGCAGGCGCGGTACATCGCTACGCGGTGCGACGAGGTTGCCGCGTAGGGTTTGGCCTGCCAGTCGAGGCATTCGTTTTTGGGCATCGTACCGAGCGCCGGGCACAACACGGTTTCCCCAATCAGGGCGCCGCGAACCATCGTCTCGACGCGGTTCATGTCGCCTCGATAGCTGTTGCCGAGGACGGCGCTGATCGTCGGCGCGGAATAGCCAACCTTCTTGGCGATGGCGCTCTGGCTGGACTTCGCGCAAGCTTCCGCCAGCGCAACGATCCAATCGGGAGGTGCGCCGTGCCAGGCTGCGGTAGCTTTGCCGAGATAGTCGGTCATAGGCCGGGAGGTCGGGTTCATGGCTCGACCTCCTCTGCCACGACTTGTCCGACGATGCGGCCGCGGTTCTCGTCGAAAACGAGCGTGGACTTGTACCGGCGCGGTGCCTTCGGCCCCGTGTTGGCCGAACCGAGGAGCACGTAGATGTGCCGCCCGTTGCCACTTTCCGGCGCGGCCTGCCGTTTCAACATGCCGGCCTGCTCAAGCAGACGGCAGTATTGGACAGCGTAGGGATAGCTGACTTTCACCGTGTCGGTGCTGGCGTCGATTGCCAGGTCGGCCGGTGTAATGCCGTTGCGAGCGCGGCGCATGACATTCCACATGTGTTGGATGCGAAGGCCGGCATCGCTTCCACTCTCGCCATCCGTTCGCAGGCGGGGCGTGTCGCTCTGTCGAATGAGGAGGCGGTATGGGCGAGCGCCCTTGGCCCGCTCGGCAGGCAAGCGTTCAAGAAAGCCTGCCTTCTCCAGTTTCGTGAGATCAAGCCGCACCCGGCCAACGTGGCTTTGGTCACACAGGCCCTTGATGTCGCCGAAGGTAAAGGTGGTACCTTCGCGGGTGAGATCGAGAATGGCATTCCACACATAGTCGAGCCCGTGCCGGAGCGGCGTGACGGCGGATACTGTGAGTTTAAGGATCTTCGACATGCTCACCTCCGGCGCGGCGCGCGGCCGGTGAAGATGGCGCCGCGATATTGCTCGAGAGCGATGTCTGAAAGCTGATGGGTCTTGGCGAACTGGCCGACCTCCGCAAGGGTCGTGACGACGCGGGATGTGACGCCGTTCGTTTCCTTCACGATATGGGCGAGCAGGTCATCACCGACCCGAAGCTGGCGCTGATAGATACTCGCCAGCGCCTGCGCGTCACCAAGATCGCACGGATTCGCCATCCCGAAAGCCGACACGCGGTTTTCGCACCGCTCGTAAGCTTTGAGCTTGTCCGGAAGCTTTTCCTCCCCGACCAAGAGCACGGGGATGCGGGCGCCCTTGTAGATGTCGCGGATGTATTCGATGAACCCTTTGTCGACGAGCTTATCCGCCTCGTCCACGATGAGGAGCCGGTTCGGATCATCCTGCAGGAGGCGCAGGATCTGGCGCATCATGTCGGCGATCGAGCCCTTCGGCCGGTCGACGCCAAGTTCGGCGAGGATGCTCTCGACAAGGACCTTGCGGGTCCAGAAGTCGAAAACCTCGATGTAAAGGGCCTTGTGTTTGTTCTGGACGTATTGGCTTGCCTTCGACTTCCCATAACCGGAAGGGCCAAAGAACACGCCGAGGCCGTCGACGCCGGCAGGCCGGTCGATGATCTTCTGTGCAACGGCAAGGCATTCGGCGACGTTCTTCAGGGGCGCCACCGAACCGAAGCCGGGATTGACAGGTTTGGGCATTGCATTCATTATTAAGTCCTCAAGTTCGATTTTCCGTCCGCCCCGCCGGTTGCAGCCAGCGGGGCGTTTTGTTTCAGGTACGCAGTCCCGGCGCCTGATCGCCGAAGTCTTCCCACATTGCCCGCTGCGCCTTGTATTCAGCGCTCTCGCGGTACGATCCGAACCAGATGAGCTGCTCAGCTTCGACCGGCTCACCGGCCGTGTGACGCTGCTCGATGTCGAGCGCGGCGCGGAAGCGGTGAGCAGGCGTTGGTTCGCTGCGGATAGGGGTGACGTTTTCGAACGCACGGTGCGGCGCCAAGTCGGCGAGCACGATCTCGCGTTGCGCATCACTTGCGGCAACCGGTGCAATTCGCTGTGCAGTATGGACTTCGAGCGCGGCAACGAGCGCGGGTGTGCTGTGCTGCTCTTCCCGCTTTGGCAGGGAGATGACGTTTGCGCTCTGCGCCGCACGTTCGGCGGCTTCGCGCTTCGCCAAGCGGATCGTCCGCTCGATGCCGGACGGCCCCTTCTTGAGTTCGCGGATATCGGCCTTGATCTGCCGCTCGCGCTCGCGCACCAGCTCGGCCTGCACCTCTTTCTGGGCGCGGACATACTCGGCGGGATTGACGTCCGAGAGTTCCGGGCAAATCGCAACGTCGAGGAAACGACCGTCCTCGACCGAAAAGGCGTATACCTTCCCCATGTCGATCGGATCGAGCCGCACGAACACCTCCGTGCCCACCATGATCGAGCCGGTCAAATAGTAGAAGTGATCGATCTTGAGGCCCTGCTTCGTCATCGTGCGCAGGCCGTTCTTGCCTGCCACGGGCATCAAGAGGACGTCCAGCGCGCGCTCATCAACGCGGCTGATCTTTGTCGTCGAGGACGCGGCGACCGAATTTGGAGACTGGTTTTTCAGCCCTCCATGTCCGCGCTCGTGGTATTTGTACTCAAGCCAGTCATCGATATGACGCTGAAGTTGGTCGGCGGTCAGCGAGACTTCGAACAACTCCTTTTCATCCGCACCGAGGCGCTGGGCGAAGGACTTGCGTCCCTCGATCTCCTTTCGATCGGCGACCGAATGCCCGATGTAACCCGGCAGCTGCGGGCCGACCTCGTGCTGAAAGGTCTTGATGACGCGCTCGACATGCGCCTTTTGCTCCGGGCTGTAGGCGTCGGAAACGTCAGGATCGATTTCGAGATTGGCGAACAGCCGTTTGATCGAGATCGCCACGAAATCCGAACCGTTGTCCGTCTTGATGACCTTTGCCACGCCCCATTTGAGGATCGCTTTCCGCATCATGAGGCTCACGGCGGAGGCGCGCGGCGTCTTCGACAAGGTGATGACGAGCCGCCGCGTGGCGATGTCGATGCAGGCATACAGCGAATGGCGGCCGTCGATGCAAAGCGCGTCCACCGGAGAGGCGTCGATCATCCACAGCGCATTAGGGTCTTTGATATGACGATAGGTCCCGGTGCCCGAGAGCTTCATCGCCGACTTGTATTTGTCTGGGTTCGTGATCTTTGTGAGCACGACCTTCTCAGACGACTTCAGGGTCTTGATGAAATGTTGGAAGGTACGCGGCGGCGGCAGCGGCTTCATTTCGCCGTTGCGGTCGGAAATCTCATCGCCGAAGCGATCCTTGCAATAGCCACGGATCGTATCGGCCGACAGGTGCGGGCCGCTCGCAATCCAGGCAAGGACGAAATCCCGGACCATGCCGCCGTTGGCGGTATCGAGTAGGCCGGTGCCAGCGCGCGCGGCCGAACGATCTACGCCGAGCTCGTTTTCCGCGCCTCCGGCCTTCGCCTTGCGCCAACGGGCAATCGAACGTTTTGAAACGGACGGGACGAGGTCTTTGACCCAATCGTCCACCTTGATCATGCCCATCTGATAACGGTCGCAAAAGATCTGCATGCAGGCCCGCTGGTGAAGCCGAAGACCACGGGCAAATCGATCGAAGGCGGCAAGCACAGCGAGGCGTGCATCGCGTTCCTGGGCGGCACGATCCGTCAAGGAAACAGCGGCCGGGACAGTACCTGGTACATCTGCGCCGGATGTCTCCGAGCCGACAACCATATGGCGCTGGACATAGGCAACCTGCGCCAGCGTCGGCAGGATATGGTAGTCGTATTCGAGCCCGCCACCGACGGCCGAGCGCACGCGGACGTAGCAGGGATGATTGTTCCAGCCTTCACGCTTGGCGAGGCGGATGATGGCGCTCTCCGTTTTCGGCAGCTCAGGCAGCTGCTGCTCCGCGATCTCGCGCGGGTTAAGCCAGACTTTCATGCTTTGCCTGCCTTTTTTGCCGACATGTATTCTTCGATGGCCGGCTTGTGGTGCTGGCAAAACTCAAGAGTGGTGAGGACAGCGTGGATGCGCTGCATCAGCATTTCCGCTTCTTCGCGGCGCATTTTTCCCGAGCGGATCAGCTGCTCGAAGCGCTGGTCACGATCTTTGATTTCCCGCTTGATCTCGGCGATCTGGCCGATGATGGAGATCTTGCTCATTCTCGTCCCCTGAAAGAGCGGCGAATGTCGTCGATCATCCAGACGATGATGCTCCGACGCCCGGTGAGATGCGTTGCCACGAGGGTCGCGCTGATGGCCCAGACGAGAGTGATGAACAGCAGGGCCAGAAGGACGATGTCCCTTTCGGAAAGCGCGTTCATCGCGTGACCCTCGCAAGCTCGATGGCCGTCGTCATCTCGGTTGCATAGCCCGACACAACAACGACAAACCCGATGATGACAACGAATGCGACAACGTCGCGGGATAGGTCGAGAACGGCTCGTATCAACGTCTTGCCCTCCATTCGGCATCGGCGGCCTTCTCCTCGCGCTCCAGCAGGTCGCGCATTTCCTTTGCGCGCTCGCGGCGGAGGAGTGCCTCGTATTTTTTTGGGACGACGATCAGCCCGGCCTCTTCAAGAAGCACGTTGAAAGCTCGGGCATCGCCGGTGATTGCGACCAGCGCGGCAAGGCGCAGGGCAGAGATCGAGTGCTGCTCGCGGGCTTGGCTCGCATAGGCGTCGAGCATGGCCTTGGAGACGTTGACCTTGGTGACCTCGGACATCGCGGCAGCCAGCTGTTCTCGCGTCTTGCCGCTATCTTCCATGGTCAGCGCGACCGCCTTCGCCAGTCGTCCGTCCAGCGACCACGCCTTGACGTCCTCATTGTCGAAACGATCGACAACAGGGGCCGGCGTATACTCGCGGAAGAGATCGACCGTGAAGGGGTCGCGCTTGCGGGTCATCAGTCGCTCCGCTTAGCCAGCCACCGTTGGATGGCGGCTGTGTGGAGTTCGAAAAACCGCTCTTGGTCGGGCTCCCTCATCTTCGTGAACCGTTGGGAGAAGGTCTCCCACGGCGCGAGGGCTGGCTCGGGAAGCTTGCCGTCGATGACGTAGAGTGCACCGGCCACGCTGCTGGCGCCGGCCGGCTGAGACAAAAGCAGGTCAGCAATCGCTGCCTGCCGGTCCGCCGTCTCTGCCGCCAGCGCCAGCAGCTCTGATTGGTTTTCCGCAATAGAATGGAGCGCAAGGCGGTCGAGGACCGGCGCCGCGATTTTCGCGATCCGCAGGTAGCGCTTGACCGCTTCCTTGTTCAGCCCGAGGGCACGCTGTGCGGCCTCGGAGAAGGACCCGGCGAAGAGTTCTGCATGGGCGTCAAGCGCGTCTTCTGAATTAGGGTCAAACTTGACCCTAATGGCTTTTCGACCCGGCCGTATCAATCCGGTGGTGGCCTCGTAGATGGACCGCCAGGACGCGACGTTTACCGCGCGATCCAGCACGGACAGCTCACGCCTCATAAATTGCGCGGATATCTGCCGAAGCCGGAGCGCAGCCTCGGAACTGAATTCTGCCGGCGACTGAACGAAAGCGTCGATGTGGACGAGGCCGAGCTGCTCGACCGCGAGCATGCGGCGCAGGCCTTTGATGAGGTGGAACCGTGCGCCGAACTCGACGACCTTGATTGGATCCTGCTGCCCGATCTGCGCCATGTCCTCGCGAAGCGCCGTGACCCAATCTGCATCGGGCTTGCGGTGGCTCGGGGAAACATCGATGGCGGCGATTTCAACGGCGCGAAGGCTACCTCTGGTGGGCTGCGCAAAGCTGTTCACGTCATGCGAGATTTTAGACAGCGCGCTCATGCAACGCTCCGGCCATTGTCAACAGCGAGGCGGGCTTTTGCGCTATCGCGCGGCGTCTTCTTGCTGCTAGTCTCCTCCTCGTCGTGACGACCGAGCGTGTAGCTATCGGGGAACATTTCACGGAACGGAACGCCAAGCGCCTCGGCAATAGCCTCGGCACCTTTGCGGCTTGCTCCGATGATGCCCTGGCGGCAAGCGCTCTCGTTCAGGCCCTTATCGCGAGCAATCCCCGTCAGCGTTTTGTTACGACGGAGCAGTTCGTCTTTGATGGCCCGGCGATCCCACTTTTTAGTGGTCGTCATGATGGCTCCCTGTTTTTTCTGACCTCTGCGAAAGGTCGGTTGGCTTGGGTGTCGGTGTTCAAACGGCGTTCAAACGATGTTGCAACCGGATAATCCCACCAAAGGGTGAAGAAATCAACACCGAAGGGTGATTATTCACGTCAGAGTTAGAGCGCGGGAAACAAAAGTGTGAATTCAACGTAACGGTTTGATATTACGGGAAAAATGGACTTTTCTCCGCGAGTGTTCGAACCCTGACGGCGGGTCAGAGTTATCCTATGGTTGAAAGATTATTTGCTGAACGGTTGGAAAAGGTGATCGAAGAATTCGAATCACCTCACGCCTTCTCAAAGAAGGTGGGAATAAGCGACACTATGGTTCGGAAGTATCTCGCCGGGTCTATGCCTGGGCTCGATAAGCTACTGCAGATCGCTGACACGGCCGGTGTCAGCCTTGATTGGCTGATCGCTGATCGGGGACCAATGCGACCAGGAGAGACCGATACAGGTGCGGACTACACAATTGCCACTGGCGACGGTCGTGGCACTGTGATCCAAGCCAAAAGCACATTGGAGAGTAATTTCGCACTGATCCCACGACTGGATATCGAGGCATCCGCTGGCGATGGGCGACTGGCTGGATCCGAGGATCCCCTAGAATATCTTGCCTTTCAGCGCGGCTGGCTAAAGGGCCGAGGTATTAATCCAGAAAGGGCCCGTATCCTCACGGCTCGGGGTGACAGCATGGAGGAGACGATACGCGACGGCGACGTACTACTGATCGACACGTCAATCGACCGGATCAAGGACAACGCCATCTATATCGTCGTCTACGGCGATATGGTATTGGTGAAGCGCGTGCATGGCCGCATGAACGGCTCGCTCCAGCTGATCAGCGATAATCCCAGGTACCCGGCCGAGGAGGTTTCGGCTGGCGAGGTCGATCAGCTGAATATTGCCGGTCGCGTCATGTGGTTCGGTCGGACAATCTAATCTCGCCGAGCGAGGCAAAGTGCCATTTGAACTTGCGCGTCGATTTTTCTGCCTTCCGCCGCCAGTTCGGCTGAAACCCCGGCATCTCCGGGGCTTTCCCGCCAGTTCCCGTTAAATCCCGGATATTCCCACGCTGTGCCATGTGTTCTTGCGGGTTACAAGTTGGGGCTGACGGAGAGCCTTACGGTCGGCTATCGGCTTTCGCCGCGCGGACACGCTTTTGTGAAGGGCGTCGTCAAGGATCGTGACAGCTCCCGGGGCTAAGTACCTGAAATGTCGAGTCCTCCGTAAACCTCGCATTTAACATTTCGCGGTAATCTTCCGTTAGTAATTCCGTCCCTGTGTCGAAAGGGCGGGCCTTCGGTTAGTTTTGCGTGCGAGTGCCAATGCGTCTTTCGATCCTTTCAGCGATCCTCCTCGGCTGTGCCTCCATGGCTGGCTGTGCGTCGAGCTCGAATCCCACGGCGGCGCTGTCGATCAAGCCGTCGGCGGAAGTCACGAGTTCCGTTTCCAAGGCCAGCAACCCTGTTCCGGAAGTCGCGGTCGGCGAAAGCAAGGTGACGGCGGAAGGTGCCGAAATGCTCGCCTGGGCGGGGCCGGGCGCGGATTCCCACGTTTTCGAGAGCGTCACCAAGCAATCGGCAATTCCCTCCGAACGGCCGGAAGAAGCGCTGACGGCCGTCGAGACGCCCTCCGAAGGCCGCTCGAAAAAACGGTCGCGCATCTACAGCCAGCAGTTCCGTGATGCGCATCCGATTAATTTCGGCAAGCGCGCGCCGCGGCATTACCAGGTGCACGGCGTCGACGTGTCGCGCTGGCAGGGCGATATAGACTGGATGAAGCTGCGCACGCAGGGCGCCAATTTCGCCTTCATCAAGGCGACCGACGGCGGCGACCATCTCGATCCGATGTTCCAGAAGAACTGGCGCAGGGCCAAGGAAGCTGGCATCCGGCGCGGTGCGTACCACTTCTTCTACTGGTGCCGCGTCGCGAGCTCGCAGGCCGAATGGTTCATCCGCAACGTGCCGAAGGATCCGGATGCGCTGCCGCCGGTGATCGATGCGGAATATAATGGCGAATCGAGCTGCAAGCGGCGTCTCACCCGCGCGCAATATGTCGAAAAGATCCAGGTCTTCTCCGACATGCTGGAGCGCCATTACGGCAAGCGGCCGATCATCTACACGGCACCGGATTTCTATGAGGACAACCTGTCGGGCGAACTCAAGAACCATCCGTTCTGGCTGCGCTCGGTCGCCGCGCACCCCTCGAAGCGCTACCCGAACCGCCGATGGATGTTCTGGCAATATTCGGGGTCCGGCCTGTCGCACGGCGTAACGGGGAAGATCGACCTCAACGTCTTTGCCGGCAGCGAGAGCGATTGGCACAACTGGCTGAACGGTCAGTCGGGTACAAAAACGGCCAGCCGCGACTGATTGCCGATGAAATCCCGCGGATAATCGGGACGGTCTACTTCTGCTTCTGCGGATAGATCGTCTCGCCGCGCTTGAGCATGTCCACGAAGGCCTCGATGTTCCGCTTGCGGGCGGCGTCCGTCTTGATGTTGTGCATGCGGAAGGCCAGCGCGAAGCGGTTCTGTTCGGTGAGCCTGCTGAGCATGTCCTTGGCGGCGTCGTCCGCGTCGATTGCGGCTTGCAGGTCCGGCGGGATTTTCAGGTCCTTGCCGCTGCCATAGGCCTTGTCCCAGCGGCCATCCGCCTTCGCTGCCGCGACATGCTTCAGCCCGTGTTCCGTCATGCGGCCCTCGTCGACCAGGCGACCGACCGTGTCGACATTCTTCTTGCTCCACACGCTCTTGCGGCCGCGCGGGCAGTAGCGCTGGAAGAAGCTTTTTTCGTCCAGGCCCTTGCGGATGGCGTCGATCCAGCCCCAGCAGAGCACCGCCTCGATCGCCTCTTCCGCCGTGATGGACTTGAGGCCTGAGCCGCGCTTGTGGATCTTGATCCACACTTCCGGCGCCGTGTCGTGGTTTTCGGCGAGCCAGCGGTAGAAGCTTTCGGGGTCTGGAAATTCCCGGACATGAGCGGGATTGATTTCCACAGGCGCCATCTCGTTTTCCCTTGATCTGCCGTTGGGCGTGGCCGCTTTGCATCTGCCGGTCCTCAATGATGGGGTATGCCGAAGATGTGATGCCTCCGCTTCTTGCCAGCCTGCTCCCGCTTTGGCTAGCCATCGGTGCTAACCCGTTTCCCCATTGGAGTTCATATCGAGAATGCCTACGGTTTGCTCATTGTCGCGCCGCGCGTTTGTTCTGGGCGCCGCCGCGACGCTTGCGGGCTGCGCGACCACGTCGACATCGGTGAAGGTCGCACCGGTTCCCAAGACGGTCAGCTATCCCATCGTGCCGGCGACGGTGGAGGAACTGGAGGCGCGCTACGCCGCAGTGGAAGACGGCGGCCACGTCATCCCGGCCATCCCCTACACGCAGATTGACCCGAAATATTACCGCCAGCGCGTCAAGGATCCGACCGGCGAGCCGGCCGGCACGGTCGTCGTCGATACGCCCGGCCGCTTCCTCTATGTGGTGGAGCCCGGCGGCACGGCGATGCGCTACGGCGTCGGCATCGGGCGCGACGGTTTCGCCTGGGAGGGCGAGGGCATCATCCACTGGCGCCAGCCCTGGCCGCGCTGGAAGGTGCCGGCCGACATGATCGCGCGCACACCAAGCCTCGCCAAATATTCCGTCGAGAACGGCGGCATGGATCCGGGCATCAAGAACCCGCTCGGCGCGCGGGCGCTCTACATCTTCCAGAACGGTCAGGATACGCTCTACCGCCTGCACGGCTCGCCGGAATGGGCATCGATCGGCAAGGCGACGTCGTCGGGCTGCGTGCGGCTGATCAACCAGGATGTGCTGGACCTCTACAAGCGCGTGGGCTACCACGCCCGCATCGTCGTGCACCAGGGGGCGATGGGCGCGGCGGTGTAAGCAATTCCAGCAAAAGTGTGCAGCGGTTTTGCGTCCGGAATTGCGTTAAGAGTGTGCCTAAGTCACCGTCTCGCCGCCGTCGACCACGAGAATCTGGCCGGTCATGTAGCTTGACCGGTCGGAGACGAGGAAGAGGATCGGTTCGGCGATCTCCTCCACATCCGCCCAGCGGCCCATCGGCACCTTTTCCTTGATATAGGCCTCGATCGCCTCGCGCCCGCCCATCTGGCTGATGAAGGGCCGGTTGAAGGGCGTATCGACCCAGCCGGGGCAGAGCGCGTTGACGCGCACGCCGTGGCGCGCATAGTCGCCGGCCATCTGCTTGGTCATGGCGATGACGGCGTGTTTCGTCGTTGTGTAGGCGATCATCTCGCGGTCGTAGAGCACGCCGGAGGAGGAGGCGGTGTTGAGGACGACGCCCTTGCCCTGCGCCTTCATGGCCGGCATGACGAGGCGGGCGGCCATCAGGTGGGCGCGCACATTGAGGTTCCACGAGAGATCCAGCCCGTCGAGCGGCACGCTCTCGAGGTCGCCGGCCACCTGCGCACCGGCGTGGTTGTGCAGGATATCGATGCGGCCGTGGCGCGAAAGTACGGCGGCCACCGCCATCTTCAGCTCCACGTCGTCGGTGACGTCGACGATCACCGCCTCCGCCTTGCCGCCCTCCGCCTTGATGAAATCGACGGTTTCGCCGGCGCGCGTCTCGTCGAGGTCGGCGACGCAAACGGTGGCACCTTCGCGCGCCATGATGCGCGCGCCGGCCCGGCCAATGCCGGAGCCCGCTCCGGTGACGATGGCGACACGGTTCTTCAGGATCATCGGTCTCACTCCCCGGCAGGCGATTTTCTGGTTTTCTCCCGCATCAGCAGGCGGGCGATCAGGATAAGCATCAGCGAGGCGACCAGCACCATGGTGGCGATCGCGTTGACCTCCGGCGTCACGCCGCGACGGATCGAGGCGAAGACGTAGATCGGCAGCGTCGTCTTCGAGCCCGCGACGAAGAAGGCCACGATAAAATCGTCGAAGGAGAAGGTGAAGGCAAGCAGGAAGCCGGCGAGCACCGACGGCAGGATCTGCGGCAGCACGATCTGGCGAAACGTGGTGAGCGGTGTTGCGTAGAGATCGGCCGAGGCCTCGACGATATCGCGCCCCAGCGTGGCGATGCGCGCCTTCACGATCATGGTGACGAGCGCCATGGTGAAAAGGCCGTGCGCGGCGATGATCGAGCCGTAGCCGAGGCCGAGCTGCGGAGGTTTTTCGCCGGGCCAGATGGCGGCGATGGCCGGATTGATCGCCCCGAAGACGGCAACGAGGGCGACCAGCGTCGCGATGCCGATGACGACGCCCGGCACGACGATCGCGGCGGCCAGCAGGCCATCGAAGACGGCGCGGGCGCGGCTTCCCAGCCGTTCGAGGCCCAGCGCTGCCATCGTGCCGAAAACGGCGGCCAGCGTGGCGCTGACGACGGCGATGATCAGGCTGTTCTGGAGGGCCGTGACGAGGAACGGGTTGGCCAGCGCCTTGCCGTACCACTCCGTGGAGAAACCGGTGAACTCGCTCGCATTGCGTCCCGCATTGAAGGAGAACAGCACGACGAGCGCGATCGGCGCGTAGAGGAAGAGGTAGACGGAGGTGATCAGCGCGCGCATCAGACGAGATCCACCTGTCTGGTGCCGGAAATGCGCCAGGCGATGCGCATGGCGACCATCAGCACCACCACGACGATGGCGACCAGCGTGACGGCGATCGCCGAGCCGAACGGCCAGTTTCGCGATTGCAGGAAGAGATCGACCAGCGCATTGCCGATGAAGAACACCTTGCCGCCGCCAAGTAGCTGCGGGATGAGGTATTCGCCGAGCAGCAGGATGGTGACGAGCGCCACGCCCGTCATGACGCCGGGCAGCGACAGCGGCAGCGTGACGGAGAAGAAGGTCGAGACGGGTTTGGCGCCGAGATCGGCCGAGGCTTCCAGCAGGCGCCGGTCGAGCTTTTCGAGGCTGACATATATCGGCATGATCATCAGCGGCAGGTAGCCGTAGACGATGCCGAGCAGGACCGCGCCGGGTGTGTTGAGGAGGCGCACGTCCGCAATGCCGATCATGTCCAGCAGATTGGGAATGCCGCGCGAGCCGAGGATATACATCCAGGCATAGGTGCGCACCAGCAGGCTCGTCCAGAAGGGGACGACGACCAGCGAGACGAGCAGCAGCCGGTAGCGCGGGTTCGCCTTTACGGCGAGGTAATAGGCGGTCGGATAGGCGACGATGAGGCAGACGAAGGCCCCGACCGGCGCCAGCATCAGCGTGTTCCAATAGGCGGCGGACCGGGCCGGCAGGTTGGCATATTGCGCGAAGGTGAATGCCGCCTGGTAACCGCCCGCCGGTCCGCGCTCGCCGACGGAAAACACCATCATGGCGATGAAGGGCAGCACGAGGAAGACGAACAGCCAGACGGACGCCGGCGCCAGCAGCGCCGTCGTCACCAGCCGTCTCTTTGTCGTCATCGTCAGGGGCATTGTTTCGAGTCCTGTTGCGCATAGAGGGTTGCCCCTCATCCGGCCTGCCGGCCACCTTCTCCCCGCAAGCGGGGAGAAGGAAATGTGTGGCTGCGTCCCGTTCCCTCTTGAAAGGAATGATACGGCGCCGCTGATCCCTTCGCCCCGCTTGCGGGGAGAAGGTGCCGGCAGCCGGATGAGGGGCTTTCCGCTAAGCCGACTTGAACCGTGCCATCAGCTCCGCACGCGCCGGGTCGGTCAGCGTCACCGCCGCGCCGAATTCCAACGGGGTCAGCGCGGCCTCGTCCGGATAGACGATCTTGTTGCCGGTGATCTCGGCGGGCAGCAGGGAAAGCACGCGGCTGTCGGTGGTGGGCGCACCGTTGGCGACGTGTTCCTTCACGGCGTTTTGCGGGTCCATCAGGAAGTTGAGCAGCGCATAGCCGGCCGGCTTGTTGGCGGCGCTCGTCGGCACGGCGTAGAAATCCGACCAGATCTCGCCGCCATCCGTGCCGAGCACGAACTGGATTTCGGGAATGTCGCGGTTGAGCTGCGCGCCGTCATTGGTCCAGCACATGGTCATCCAGGCATCCGAGGCGCGCATGGAGGGCTGGTAGTCGCTGTTGATGGCGTAGAGGTGCGGCTTGACCTTGATCAGCAGTTCCTCGGCCTTGGCCAATTCCTCCGGCTTCACCGAATTGAAGGAGAAGCCGAGCGAGACGAGCGCGTTGCCGATGGTGGTGAGCTGGTAGTCGTGCACCATGGCGCGGCCGTCGGCCTCGGTCATGGCGACCTCGAAGAATTCCTTCCAGCTGGTGACCGGCGATTTCACCTTGTCGGAGTTGAACGCGATGCCCGTCGTGCCCCAGTTCTTCGGCAGGGCGAAAACCTTGCCGTCGACGGTGCCTTCGTTGGTGAAGCGGGTGTTCTGCGTCTTCGGATCGAAATTCGGCACTTTGGCGAGGTCGATCGGGTCGATCAGGCCGAGGCTCACATAGGTGGAGATCGTGTAGTTGGTGGGCACGAACAGGTCCCACCCGGTGCCGCCGGCCTGGAGCTTTGCCAGCATCTCCTCGTTCGAGCCGAAGACGTTGACCTCGACGGCAACGCCGGTCGCGGCGGTGAAGGCCTCGAAGGTTGCCGGGTCGTGATAGTTCGGCCAGGTGGCGAGCGACATGGCGGAGCCAAGGTCTTCTGCCGCATAGGCTTCCGACGTGAAGAGGCCGGGCTGGCGGGCCAGCACGGCGGCGGCGAGGCCGAGGCCGGTGACGCCGAGGAAGTGGCGGCGGGTGACCGAGCCGCGCTTCAGGCGCATGAATTCTTCCGTCAGATCACGGGCACTGATCGGGGCATTCTCTCTGAACCATTTGGACATCACACTGTTCCCTTGTTGTCGTGACGGGCCTGTTTCCCTCAGGCCGGAAAGATATGCGCTGTACCGGGATCGAAGCTTATTGCGACCCGCTCGCCCGGTGCGACGAGGTCGTTTTCTGATTGGCTCTGGCGTTCGGCCGTGATGAGGAAGTCGCCGAGACCATCGACGGCGACGGAATATTCGGCGGCCGAGCCGAGGAAGATGCGGTGTGTGACGATGCCTTCCAGCGTGGTGGCGCTCGCATTGCGGGAAAGGCGGATCGCCTCCGGCCGGAGCGCCACGGTGACAGCGCCGGGGGTGAGGTCCGTCCGCCCGGAGGCGAGCGCCGAACCATTGCCGAGGCGCACCATGCCGCCGGCTTCCATCGTGCCTTCGAAGCGGTTCGTCTTGCCGACGAAATCGGCGACGAAGAGGTCGGCAGGGCGATCATAGACTTCCTGCGGGGTGGCGAGCTGGCGGATGCTACCGGCGCTCATCACGCAGACGAGGTCGCTCATCGACAGCGCTTCCTCCTGGTCGTGGGTGACGAGCACGAAGGTGATGCCGAGGTCGCGTTGCAGCGTTTGCAGCTCGATCTGCATGGCGGTGCGCAGCTTCTTGTCGAGGGCGGCGAGCGGCTCGTCGAGCAGCAGCACGGAGGGCTTGTTGACCAGCGCGCGGGCGAGCGCCACGCGCTGCTGCTGGCCGCCGGACATTTCATGGATGCGGCGCTTTGAAAAGCCGGAAAGGCGGACCATTTCCAGCGCCTGGCCGACACGGCGGGAGATTTCGGCGGCCGGCAGTCTCGGCCGCAGTTGCTTCAGCCCGTAGGCGACGTTCTGCTCGACGTCGAAATGCGGGAAGAGTGCATATTGCTGGAAGACCATGTTGACCGGGCGGCGATAGGCCGGCACGCCATTGGCCACATTGCTGGCGATCAGCACCTCGCCCTCCGTCGGCTGCTCGAAGCCGCCGATCATGCGCAGGCACGTCGTCTTGCCGCAGCCGGACGGCCCGAGAAGGGCGACGAAGGCGCCCTTGGGCACGGCGAGATTGATGTCGGAGACCGCGGTCACCGCGCCATAGCGCTTGGTCACCGAACGGAACTCGATGTCGTTCGTTGGGGCGGATGTCACGTCTGTTCCCTGCGGTTGTTGGTCTCTCAGCGATCTCTGCCGCTTTGGCCACCGTCGGGAGGAATGCTAGTCAGCCGCCGGTGGGCGGTATATACCCCGAGAGAGGTATTTTATCCGTAAATCGGCTGTGGGAGGAGTATATCCCACGAGCGGTGAAAAACGGCCGCCATTGGGGAATCGGAGGAGCGTCGGCGCCATGCGAGTCGATTTCACGGGCCTTTTCCGCGCGCTTGCCGGCTGGGCCGGCGAGACGGAGGTTTCCGACCGGCAGACCGGCGAAACCCTGCTCGCCATGATGCGCGCCCTGGTGCGCTTCGACGATATCGTCATCTTCGCCTATCGCGACAAGGCCCGGCCGATCGACCTGTTCAGCACCTTCGATGCGGATGACCACCACATCTACGTCACGCTCTACCAGGCCGGCCCCTACCTGCTCGATCCGTTCTACCACACGACCCGCGCGGAGAAGGCCGGCGTCTTTCGCATGCGGGAGCTGGCGCCGGACCGGTTCTTCTCCAGCGAATATTTTCGCACCTATTATTCGCAGACCCGGCTTGCCGAAGAGCTCGGTTTCTTCGTGCCGACGGCGGATGGCGTGACGGTGGTCGTGTCGCTGATGCGCCGGGAAAAGACCGGCGTCTTCCCGGCGCCGGAGCTTGCCTTGCTCCACGACGCCGAACCCTTCGTCGCCGCCTTCGTGCGCCGTGCCTGGGGCGATCTTGCCGGGCGCTTTGCCGGACCGGGACGAGGGCGGCGGGCGGAGCCGGTGAGCGAGGCGGACCGCGTCTGGCGCAAGCTCAACCTCACGGACCGGGAGGCCTCGATCATCGAGCTGGTGTTGCAGGGCCATTCGTCGGAATCGATCGGCCTGAAACTCGACATTTCCACCGGCACGGTGAAGGTCCACCGCCGCAACGTCTACCGCAAGCTCGGGATTTCGTCGCAGATCCAGTTGCTGTCGATCTATTTGAAGAACCTTCAGTCGTAGCAACGGTGGTGGACACCCCCTCATCCGCCTGCCGGCACCTTCTCCCCGCGGGGGAGAAGGGGAAAACGAGACGTAGCATCCTTTCCTTCCCTTCTCCCCCGCGGGGAGAAGGTGGCCCGAAGGGTCGGATGAGGGGGCTTTGCCGACAAACAAAAAAGCCCGGCATTGCTGCCGGGCTCCTTCGAGTCTTTTCAATGATTTGCCGTCTCAAGCTGCCGGAATGATTCCGGTCGTTGAGACGTCGATTCAGGAAACGGTCGCCAGCGCCACCTGCGCCCGCGCATCGATGATCTGGCGCGCGGCGTTCGCAGCTTCCTTGCCCTTCAGGACGAAGTGGTCGCGGAAGAAGGCGATGTGGGCTTCGGATTCCTGGAAATTGTGCGGCGTCAGCACGGCCGAAAGCACGGGCACGTTGGTGTCGAGGCCGACGCGCACGATGGCGTCGACCACGGTGCCGGCGACGAAATCGTGGCGGTAAATGCCGCCGTCAACGACGAGCGCCACGCCGAGGATCGCCGAATAGCGGCCGGTGCGGGCGAGGAGCTGGGCGTGCAGCGGGATTTCGAGTGCGCCGGGCACGTCGATGATGTCGACGTCTTCCGCGCGGCCGCCGAGTGCTGCCCATTCGGCAACAAAAGAATCGACTGCCTGATCGACGATGCCTGCGTGCCAGCGGGCACGGATGACGGCGATCCGGGAGACGGGGGTTGCATTCGCATTCATGTCTAGGCCTTTCAAGGGTTGAGCCATTTTTCAATGATCCCCTTGGGCGAACACGCACGAGGTTTGAAACCCGACCGAAACCGGGTGCCTCCTGCTTGCCCTCTTCCATCCGGACTATGACCGTCGGCTCCGGCATCGCACCGGATCTGCTGACCCTTCCGTTTGGGGCGGAAGGCGCTCGCGGGCTCCTGGATCGCTCCAGATACCGCCGGTGGGGAGTTTCACCCCGCCCTGAGAACGATGGAAGATTAGCCGGCCGTCGCCCGGAGATCAAATCCCGAGGCGACGGAAAACACGCAAATCACGACAGATTTTTCCACGCCGCGGCGGAAAAATAGAATGATTGAAGCGTTCCCGGTGAACTCCGGTTCACCGGGAACGCTCCAGGTTTTTGTTCTCGCCGCATTATCCGACGCCGACGCGATGCCGCTTCGGCTGGAAATGCTCTAGCTCAGTCGCGGATGATCAGAAGATCGCCGGCGGTGAATCGCAGCGTGGCGGTCTCGCCGACGGCCGGCGGCACGAGGCCGGGGCTGTTGAACATGTCGAAGGAGATGACGGCGGGGCCGACCTTCATGCGGGTGCGGATGACCGAGCCGAGGAAGTTGGAGGAGATGACCTCGCCGGTCAGCGCCGTGTCGCCCTTGGCATCCGGCGCCGTCGAGCCCGCTTCCGGGCGCAGCGCCAGCGAGACCGTGTCGCCGACCTTCACATTGCCGAGCGGCTCGCGCAGCGTCACGCCCTGGTCGCCGATGGTGATGCGGTTCGCGACAGGGTCGACGACCTTGGCCTCGATCAGGTTCAGCGTGCCGACGAAGTTTGCGACGAAGCGGGTTGCGGGGCGATTGTAGATCTCCGCGGGCTTACCGATCTGGTCGGCCTTGCCGGCATTCATGACGACGATGCGGTCGGAGATCGACAGCGCCTCTTCCTGGTCATGCGTGACGAAGACCGTGGTGATGCCGAGCTGCTGCTGGATCATGCGGATTTCTTCGCGCAGCGACACGCGGATCTTGGCGTCGAGCGCGGAGAGCGGCTCGTCGAGCAGCAGCACCTGCGGCTTTGGTGCCAGCGCGCGGGCGAGCGCCACGCGCTGCTGCTGGCCGCCGGACATCTGGTAAGGGTAGCGTTCGGCGAGGTGGTCGAGCTTGATGAGGCCGAGCATTTCCTTGACGCGCGCGTCGATCTCGGCTTTCGGCTTGCCGGCGATCTTGAGGCCGAAGGCGACGTTTTCCGCCACGTTCATGTTCGGGAAGAGGGCGTAGGCCTGGAAGACCATGCCGATATTGCGCTGGTTGGGCTTCAGGTTCGCCTGGCTCTTGCCGTTGACGGTGATCGAGCCGCCGGTCGGCGTCTCGAAGCCGGCGATCATGCGCAGAACCGTCGTCTTGCCGCAGCCCGACGGGCCGAGAAAGGAGACGAATTCGCCCTTCTCGATGGCCATGTTGAAATCCTTGACGACCTGCACCGGGCCGAAGGCCTTCTGGATGTTGCTGAGATTGAGAAACGACATGGAGATCCTCAGGCCTTGAGCGGCGCGGTTTTCTGGAAGCGGGAGACGAGTTGCAGGAAGCCCATGCTCAGCCACGTGATCGCAAACGCGATGATGGCGAGCGCGGAGGGCTCATAGGCCTTGTTGGCGCCGACGAGCTGGAGATAGGGACCGAAAGCCGGCCGGTTCAGCAGGGCGGCCATGGTGAACTCGCCCATGACGATGGCGAAGGTGATGAAGGCGCCGGAGAGCACGCCGCTCATGACATTCGGGAAGATGCAGCGGAACATGATGGTCGGCCACTTCGCGCCGAGGCTTTCGGCGGCCTCGGTCAAGGTCGCGACGTCGATGGCGCGCATCGCCGTGTCGACCGCCCGGTACATGTAGGGCAGCGACAGCGTCATGTAGGAGAACATCAAAAGCACGTTGGTGCCGCTGGTCGTGTTGGTGAGCGGCAGCCAGGACGACGAATTGTAGAGGCGCAGGTAACCGAAGACGATGACGATGGCCGGGATGACGAGCGGCAGCAGCGTGATGAACTCGATCACCGGGCGGATCTGCGGCAGGCGCAGGCGCACCCAATAGGCGGTCGGCACCACGAGCAGCATGCCGAAGACGATCGTCAAGAGCGCCATCAGCATGGAATAGCCGAAGGTGGCGCGGAACTGCAGGTCGGAAAACACCGACTGGTAGGCGTCGAACGTGTACTCGCCGCGCCGCATGCGCAACGAGAATTCGAAGGTGCCGATGAGCGGCACGATGAAATAGATGACGCCGATGGCGATGGCGATCCAGGCGAGGAGGCGGGACGACTTCATTTCTGCCACCGTTCAGCGCGCGAGCGCAGCCAGATGTAGAGGATATTGGAGGCGCCGGTGATGACGATCATGCCGAGCGCCAGCGCATAGCCGAGGTTTGGATTGTGCAGCACGTCGCCGCGGATCTGCGCGTAGAGCAGGATCGGCACGATGTTGAGCGAGGAGCCGGTCAGCGCATAGGCCGTGGCGATGGCGCCGAAGGCATTGGCGAACAGCAAGAGCGTCGTGCCCATCAGGCTCGGCCAGAGAATCGGCAAGGCGACCAGGCGCCAATATTGCCAGTTCGAGGCACCGAGGATTTCGGAAGCTTCGCGCCATTCCTTCTTCAGGCCGTCCAGCGCCGGCGTCAGGATCAGCACCATCAGCGGGATCTGGAAGAACATGTAGGTGATGGTGAGGCCGAAGAAGGAGAGGAGGTTGAAGCCGGTCGAATAAAGGTTGAAGCCGAACCACTCGTTGAGAAACACCGTCACGAGGCCGGTGCGGCCGAGCGTGGCGATGAAGGCGAAGGCGAGCGGCACGCCGGCGAAATTGGAGGCGACGCCGGAGAAGGTCAGCATGCCCGAGCGGATCCAGCTCGGCAGCCCGCCGAGCACGATGGCCCAGGCGAGGAAGAAACCGATGAGCGCGCCGCCGAGCGAGGAGGCGACGGATACCTTGATCGAGATCCAGTAGGCGCTAAGGATCGTCGGATGCGTCAGGTCCTTGATGTTCTGGAAGGTGAATTCGCCCTGCGGGTTGAAGAAGGCGCCGGCCACCAGGTAGAGCGTCGGCAGGATGAGGAACATCAGCGCAAAGATCATGAAGGGCGCGATACCGAGCCAATCGATGACCTTGCGACGGTCTATCAGGGTTGCGGTGCTCATAGGGGCGGCGGGTCCCGGGTGCGAGGCGAGGAAAGAATTTCAGAGAAAAGAATTTCAGACGGAAACGGCTGGCGCGCAATCGTGACGCACACCAGCCGGGAATGCCAGGCCCTTCCCGCCGCGGACGGCGGGAAAGGGGTATCTGCACGATGTTACTGGACGTTGGCGCCGACGACGCTGTCCCACTTCGTGGTGATCACGCCCTTGCCGGCTTCCTGCTCTTCGAGCGTCGGGAAGACAGCCTTTTCATAGGCTTCTGCCGGCGGCAGCTTGTCGAGCATTTCCTGCGGGATCTTGCCGTTCTTGGCGAGATCGTTGAAGCGGATCGGGTGGCAATAGCCCTTCAGGTAACCGAGCTGGCCTTCGTCGGAATAGAGGTATTCCATCCAAAGCTTGGCAGCGTTCGGGTGCGGTGCGAAGGCCGAGATCGCCTGGACGTAGACGCCGGCGACGACGCCGGTTGCCGGGACGACGACTTCGAGCGGCGGGTTGCCGCCGAGCGTGTCGCGCCAGGACAGGCCGTTATAGTCCCAGGCGATGACGATCGGGGTCGAGCCCTGGGCGAGCGAAGCGGACTTGCCGATGACCGGAACGAAGTTGCCGGCCTTGTTGACTTCGGCAAACAGCGCCAGACCGGCTTCACCGATCTTCGCCGCGTCCTTTTCACCGGTGGCGAGACCGGCAGCGTAGGCGGCCTGAACGGCCTGGTTCGACGTGCGCGGGTCGCCGGCGAGTGCTACGGCGTTGGCGTAGTCGGCCTTGGTCAGGTCCTTCCAGTCCTTCGGAACTTCCTTGACGATGTCGGTGTTCACGACGAACGAGAGAACGCCGTAATAGTCGCCGTACCAGTGGCCGTCAGCATCCTTGGCGCTGTCCGGGATCGAATCCCAGGTTTCGACCTTGTAGGGCTGGATCAGGCCTTCGGCCTTGGACGACGGGCCGAAGGACAGGCCGACGTCGATGACGTCCGGAGCCTGGTCGCCGGTGTTGCCCTTGTTGGCCTTGATGGCTTCGATTTCGTCGCCCGAGCCTGCGTCCGGGTTCAGTTCGTTGACCGTGATTTCCGGGTACTTGGCCTTGAAGCCGGCAATGATGTCGCCGTAGCCGCACCAGGAATGCGGAAGCGCGATGGTCGTCAGCTTGCCTTCGGCCTTGGCGGCGGCGACGAGCTCGGCGCTCGGCTCGGCAAAGGCAAACGAGGAGGACGCAACCACCATTGCGGTGGAGAGCGAAAGCAGGCGTCTCGTATGTGACATCACGGGTGTTCTCCTTGTTGTGAGTCAGTCAACTTCGGCGAAGCTGATACTGGCGACAGATGAAGCTTATGTGACAGTTTTGTTTCGGTTTTTTCGTATGCCTGTCAGGATTTGCCAGAGACCTCCGGCCGGGGTTTTCGAAAAAGCCGGCTGGCCTCGAAGAGGCCCTCCAGCGTCTTCATGCGATCGCTGGTCTCTTCCCAGCCCGAACTCTGCACCGCTTCGATGAGCGCCTCGACGATAAAAAGCGTCACGACAGACGAATCCCAGGCCGACGGCGCCTCGATATGGACGCGAAAAACCTTCGCGGCGACCTTGGCGACGGGCGAGGCCCACTGGTCGGTGAAGAGCACGATCTCGACGCCTCGCTCGCGGGCGATCCGGCCGAGCGTCTCCATTTCCTGCTCGTAGCGGCGGATGTCGAAGATGACGAGCACGTCGCCCGCCTTCATGTTCAGCACGTAATGCGGCCATGAACTCGGATTGGAGGCGATCTGGGTGACGTGCGGGCGGATGACCTGCAAATGGGTGAAGAGGTAGTCGGCAAGCGCCTTGGTGATGCGCCCGCCGATGATGTAGATGCTGCGCTGGCGGTCGGCGAGGAGGGCGCTCGCCCCGTTGAACTCGGCGGTCTCGACCTGCGACAGGGTCTGGCGCAGGTTGTTCATGATCGCATCGGCAAAGCGGTTCAGGATATGCGTGCCCGGCGCGTTGGCCGCCCAGCGGTCGTGTTTGCTGATCGGGCTGGAAAGCGTTGCTTCCAGCTCATGGTGCAGGCGGGCCTGGAAATCCGGAAAGCCGCGGAAACCAAGCTTCTGCACCATGCGGGCGACCGTCGGGGTCGACACGCCGGCGTTTTCCGCGACCGTCGTGATGGAACCGAGGCCGGAGACGGGATAATTGTCGAGCAGCGATGCGGCCAGCTGTTTTTCGGCACGAGTGAGCGTGGCGAAATGAGCATGGATCACATCCGACACCGTCATGGATGCTTGGTTAAGCGTCAAATTCTTCCCCTGCGGCCCGGTCTTTCGCCGGGCTTTTGAAGATAAAACGCACTGTCACAATTCAAGTCAAATGTTTTTTTGAAGAGATTTTTTCATTGGACCGTTGACATGGACAAAACTGTGAAGAATTCTCTTCAGAAATGACAAGAGCCGGTCGAGGGGATCAGGCCTGATGGGAATTCTGACTGGAGAGGAGGGCGACCCCGTCGCCCTTGAAAACAGTGCTGCGCGTGGCCGGGTGATCCTCGTCTGCGAGCATGCCTCCCGCTTGCTTCCGAAGGCGCTCGGTACGCTGGGCCTTACGGAGGAAGCGCTCGCAAGCCACATCGCCTGGGATCCCGGCGCGCTCGCCGTGTCGCGCCTCATGGCGAGAAGCCTTGACGCGACGCTGGTTTTCCAGCGTTTCTCGCGCCTCGTCTATGATTGCAACCGCCCGCCCGAATCGCCGGCCGCCATGCCGGAAAAGAGCGAGGTCTTCGAGGTGCCGGGCAATGCAGGCCTCGACCAGGCGGCGCGCGACGCCCGCACCGAGGCGCTCTACCTGCCGTTCCGCAAGGGGCTCGGCCGCCTTGTTGAAAACCGGATCGCCGAGGGGCGGCCGCCGGTCATCGTGACCATGCACAGTTTCACGCCGGTCTATTTCGGCAAGCCGCGTGCCGTCGAGATCGGCATCCTGCACGATGCCGATACGCGGCTTGCCGATGCCATGCTGGCCGCGGCCGGCGAAAAAAGCCTTTACGACACCCGCCGCAACGAGCCCTACGGGCCGGAAGACGGCGTGACGCATACTTTGAAAGAGCACGGCCTCGCAAACGGCCTGCCCAATGTGATGATCGAGGTCCGCAACGACCTCATAAAAGACGAAGCCGGCCAAGGGGTCGTGGCCGACTATCTGACGGGACTGCTCCTCAAGAGCCTGCCCGCCATACAATAAAAAGACCCGGGGAGCGGCATGTCCGCGGAGACCGCGGCGGACCGGGGAATTGGCCCTGGCCTCGCCGAATGCACACGTCGGGAGCCTTCCGCCACGCAGCGGCAGGCCGGCGGCAAACAGGAGAGAAGGGTAATGGATAATTCACAGACGGGGGTCAGCTACAAGCGCGCTGACGCCTCCTATTTCGAAAAGCGCGGGCTTTCGCGCTATGCCGGCGTGTGGTCGCTCTGGGCGCTCGGCGTCGGCGCGGTCGTCTCCGGCCATTTTTCCGGCTGGAATTTCGGTTTCGCCACCGGCGGCTGGGGCGGCATGCTGGTTGCCGGCATCATCATCGCCATCATGTATCTGGGCCTCACCTTCTCGATTGCTGAGATGAGCCCGGCACTGCCGCATACGGGCGCGGCCTATTCCTTCGCGCGTACCGCGATGGGGCCGTGGGGCGGCTTCATCACGGGGTTGTGCGAAAACGTCGAATACGTGCTCACGCCGGCCGTCATCGTGACCTTCATCACGGCCTATGTGAACTCGATCCTCGGGCTCGATCCCGTCTATTCACCTTTATTGTGGATATTGTTCTACGCGCTGTTTCTGGCGCTCAACATCTTCGGCCTGGAACTTTCCTTCAAGGTGACGCTGATCATCACCCTGATTTCGCTCGCGGTTCTGGTGTTCTTCTGGGTCAGCGCCATCCCGAACATGGACTTCTCGCGTTACGCGCTGAACATCGGCGTCGGCCCGGACGGTGCTGCCGTCGAACTGCCGGAAGGCGGCGGCGACTGGTTCCCCTTCGGCTTCTCGGGCGTGCTCGCAACGCTTCCCTTCGCCGTCTGGCTGTTCCTCGCCATCGAGCAGCTGCCGCTGGCGGCTGAAGAATCCGTCGATCCGAAGCGCGACATGCCGAAGGGCATCATCCTCGGCATCATCACGCTGATGGTCTCGGCCTTCATGATCGTGCTGCTCAACCCGTCGCTTCCGGGCGTCGGCGCCTTCCAGCTCAGCACCTCGCTGGAGCCCCTGCTCGACGGCTTCAAGTCGATCTACGGCGACAGCGGCGTGGTCATCCTCGGCCTCGTGGCCCTTACCGGCCTGATCGCGAGCTTCCACACGATCCTTTACGCACAGGGTCGCCAGGTCTACTCGCTGTCGCGCGCCGGCTACTTCCCGACCGTGCTTTCGCTCACCCATTCCAAGTATCGCACGCCGCATGTGGCGATGCTCACGGGTGCGATCGTCGGCCTCGCCGTCATGCTGATCATCTGGTTCTCGCTCGGCGCCGAACAGGGCGGCAGCATCATCGGCAGCGTTCTGCTCAACATGGCCGTCTTCGGCGCGATGTTCTCCTACATCATGCAGGCGATCTCGTTCATCATGCTGCGCAAGAAGCTGCCGAACATCGAACGGCCGTTCCGCTCGCCGCTCGGCATTCCCGGCGCTGTGCTGACGATCGTCATCGCGGTCATCACGCTGCTCTACCAGGTCCAGGACCCGAACTTCTCCAAGGGCGTGATCTGGGTTGCCGTGTGGTTCGCGATCGCCATCGCCTACTTCGCCTTCGTCGGCCGCCATCGCCTGATCCTCTCGCCGGAAGAAGAATTCGCGATGGAGCACGGCGAAAAGGCTGCTGCGACCACGGCGGCTGCCTTGAAAGCCTGAGCCAAACCTTCAACAGCGGCCCCGCGCCTTTGCGGCGGGGCCGTTTTTCATTCAAACGATCGGACATCCCATGAGCATGACTTACACATTCGATGATCTGAAGAAGGATGTTGCCGACGGCCGCATCGACACCGTTCTCGCCTGCCTCGTCGACATGCAGGGCCGTCTCATGGGCAAGCGTTTTCACGCGGTCTATTTCGTGGAAAGCGCCTTCGAGGAGACGCATAGCTGCAACTACCTGCTCGCCACCGACATCGAGATGGAGACCGTTGCCGGCTACAAGTCGACGAGCTGGGAAGCGGGCTACGGCGACTATACGATGAAGCCGGACCTCTCGACGCTGCGCAAGCTGCCCTGGCTCGAAGGCACGGCGCTGGTTCTCTGCGACGTGCTCGACCACCACACCCATGAGGAAGTGCCGCATTCGCCGCGCGCCATCCTCAAGAAGCAGGTGAAGCGGCTGGAAGCCATGGGCCTGAAACCCTTCATGGCGAGCGAGCTCGAATTCTTCCTCTTCGACCAGACCTTCGACGATGCGCGCGAAAGCGGCTACCGCGACCTGCGCCCTGCATCGGGCTATAACGAGGACTACCACATCTTCCAGACCACCAAGGAAGAGGACGTGATGCGGGCGCTGCGCAACGGGTTGCAGGGCGCCGGTATTCCGGTGGAGAATTCCAAGGGCGAGGCCTCGCCCGGCCAGGAAGAGATCAACGTGCGGTATGCGGAGGCCGTCACGATGGCCGACCGGCATTCGATCATCAAGAACGCCACCAAGGAAATCGCCTGGCAGCGTGGCAAGTCCGTCACCTTCCTTGCCAAGTGGAACTACAATTCCGCGGGCTCCTCGTCGCATATCCACCAGTCGCTGTGGAGCGTGGACGGCAAGGAAGCGAAGTTCTTCGATAAGGAAGCCAAGTATGGCATGTCGGAGCTGATGCGGAACTATGTGGCGGGCCTCTTGGCGCATGCCAGCGAAATCACCTATTTCCTCGCGCCTTACATCAATTCCTACAAGCGCTTCGTCGCCGGCACTTTCGCGCCGACCAAGGCGATCTGGAGCAAGGACAACCGCACGGCCGGCTATCGCCTGTGCGGCGAGGGCACCAAGGGCATCCGCATCGAATGCCGCGTCGGCGGCTCGGACCTCAATCCCTATCTCGCAATGGCCGCGCTGCTTGCCGCCGGCATTGCGGGCATCGAGGAGAAGCTGGAGCTGGAAGCACCCTTCGTCGGCGATGCCTATGGCGGCAAGGATGCCCGCGAGATCCCGAAGACCCTGCGCGGCGCCACCGCGGCGCTGAAGGATTCCAAGATGCTGCGTGACGCGTTCGGCGACGACGTCATCGAACACTATGTCCGCGCGGCCGAATGGGAGCAGGAAGAGTACGATCGCCGCATCACCGACTGGGAGGTGGCGCGGGGCTTCGAGAGAGCGTAGAAGCGTTTCGGGAATTGCCCCTCACCCTAACCCTCTCCCCGCAAGCGGGGAGAGGGGACGTGCCCTGAGGACGGGTATTGGTCGGGTAAAACCGTGCGGCATACCCCTTCGCCCCGCTTGCGGGGAGAAGGTGCCGGCAGGCGGATGAGGGGCAACCGGAGCGTCAAAACCAGAATTCCGAAAGAACCAACAGGAAGTCGATCATGACTGTGATCAAATGCATATCCCCCGTGGATGGCTCGGTTTACGCCGAGCGTGAGTCCCTGCCGCTGGCAGCGGCGCAGGACGTCGTCGCCCGCGCAAAGAAGGCGCAGAAATCCTGGGCGAAGCGCCCGCTGGAAGACCGTATCCAGCTTGTCCTGAAGGGTGTCGCCCGCGTCAACGAGATGGCGGACGAGATCGTGCCGGAAATCGCCTGGCAGATGGGCCGCCCGGTGCGCTATGGCGGCGAGTTCAAGGGCTTCAACGAACGCTCCAACTATGTGGCCGAGATCGCCGGCTCGTCGCTGGCGCCGATCGTCATCGAGAACAGCGAGCGCTTCGAGCGCCGCATCGAGCGCGAGCCGCATGGCGTCGTCTTCGTCATCGCGCCGTGGAACTATCCCTACATGACCGCGATCAACACGATCGCCCCGGCGCTGATGGCCGGCAACACGGTCATCATCAAGCATGCCGCGCAGACGCTGCTCGTTGGCGAGCGGCTCGTGCGCGCCTTCAACGAGGCCGGCGTGCCGGAAGATGTCTTCCAGAACGTCTTCCTAGACCATGACACGACCTCGGCGCTGATCGCCGGCAATGCGTTCGATTTCATCAACTTCACCGGCTCCGTCGAAGGCGGCCGCTCCATCGAGCGCGCCGCTGCCGGCACCTTCACGCCGGTCGGCCTGGAGCTCGGCGGCAAGGACCCGGGCTACGTCATGGAAGACGCGGACCTGGATGCGGCCGTCGATACGCTGATGGACGGCGCGACCTACAATTCCGGCCAGTGCTGCTGCGGCATCGAGCGCGTCTACGTCAACGAGAAGCTCTACGACGCCTTCGTGGAAAAGTCGGTCGCCTGGGTGTCGAACTACAAGCTTGGCAACCCGCTCGATCCCGAAACGACGCTCGGCCCGATGGCGCACAAGCGTTTTGCTGCGACCGTGCGGTCGCAGATTGCCGATGCCGTTTCGAAGGGCGCCAAGGCGCTGGTCGATCCGAAACTCTTCCCGGCCGATGACGGTGGCGCCTATGTAGCCCCGCAGGTGCTCGTCGATGTCGATCATTCGATGGAGTTCATGACGGAAGAAACCTTCGGCCCGGCCGTCGGCATCATGAAGGTGAAGAGCGACGAAGAGGCGCTCGCGCTGATGAACGACTGCAAGTACGGCCTTACCGTCTCGCTGTGGACGAAGGATTCTGACCGCGCCGCCCGCATCGCCCGCGATCTGGAGACCGGCACCGTGTTCCAGAACCGCGCCGACTATCTCGACCCGGCGCTCTGCTGGACGGGCGTCAAGGAAACGGGCCGCGGCGGCTCGCTCTCCGTCATCGGCTTCCACAATCTCACCCGACCGAAATCCTATCACTTCAGGAAAGCTTGAAGAGCATGACCATCACCGCCAACTGGAGCTACCCGACCGCCATCAAGTTCGGGGCAGGGCGCATCAAGGAACTGGCCGATCATTGCAAGGCGGTCGGCATGAAGAAGCCGCTGCTCGTCACCGATCGCGGCCTGTCCACGATGCCGATCACGCAGAACGCGCTCGATATCCTGGACGCCGCCGGCCTCGGCCGCGCGATGTTCGCCGATGTCGATCCGAATCCGAACGACGAGAATCTTGACGCCGGCGTCAAGGCCTTCAAGGACGGCGGCCATGACGGCGTCGTCGCATTCGGCGGCGGCTCCGGCCTCGATCTCGGCAAGGCGGTCGCCTTCATGTCGGGCCAGACGCGCCCGGTCTGGGACTTCGAGGATATCGGCGACTGGTGGACGCGCGCCAATTCCGACGGCATCGCGCCGATCGTCGCCGTGCCGACGACGGCCGGCACCGGCTCGGAAGTCGGCCGCGCTTCCGTCGTCACCAATTCCGAGACGCACACCAAGAAGGTGATCTTCCACCCGAAGTTCCTGCCTTCGGTGACGATCTGCGACCCGGAACTGACGGTCGGCATGCCGAAGGTCGTCACGGCCGGCACCGGCATGGACGCGTTCGCCCATTGCCTGGAAGCCTATTGCTCGCCGTTCTACCACCCGATGAGCCAGGGAATCGCGCTTGAAGGCCTGCGTCTCGTCAAGGAATACCTGCCGCGCGCCTACAAGGACGGCACGGATATCGAGGCCCGCGCCAACATGATGTCGGCTGCCGCCATGGGTGCTGTCGCCTTCCAGAAGGGCCTCGGCGCAATCCACTCGCTGTCGCACCCGGTCGGCGCCATCTACAACACGCACCATGGCATGACCAATGCCGTCGTGATGCCGCCGGTGCTGACCTTCAACCGCCCGGCGATCGAGGCGAAGATCGCAAGCGCTGCCGCCTATCTCGGCATTGCCGGCGGCTTCGACGGCTTCTTCGACTATGTGCTGCGCCTGCGCGAAGAGCTCGGCGTGCCGGACAAGCTGTCGGCGCTCGGCGTCGGCACGGACCGCATCGACGAGATGTCCGCCATGGCGATCGTCGACCCGACGGCCGGTGGCAACCCGGTGGAACTGACGCTGGACGCCGCAAAGCGCCTCTTCGTCGAGTGCATCTGACAATCAAAAAGGGCGGCGGTCGCAGGATCGCCGCCCCGATTTCTACTCCCTCAATATTACGGATTGCATCGCGCACCGGTTGTCATCAAAATGTCATTCTACTGTCATGATTTGCGAGCCGCTTTTTCCGGCGCGGCGTGACGGTCTGATGCGGCGGTAAAGTGATGGCGGTCATATCCATAGCGAACGCCAAGGGCGGTTCGGGCAAGACTACAGCGGCGGTGCTGCTGGCGAGTGAACTCGTTGAGCGTGGCGCACGCATCTGCCTTCTCGATTGCGACGACTTGAAACTGGCTGCCACCTGGGCGCGGGCCGCAAGGCTCGGCGAGGGCCTGATGCTCGTCGAAAACGTTGCCGCCTCCAATCTTGCCAGCCCGCTCAGGGCCATGCGCAGCAGCCACCACCATGTCATCATCGATCTTTCCGGCGCGCGCGATGCGCTGGTGGCGCTGGCCGTTGGGCTTTCCGATCTCGTTTTGGTGCCCGTGCAGGGCTGTGCCATGGACAGCCGGGGTGCTGCCCATGTGCTCGAACTCATCGATCTCGTCAGCGCCAATGCACACAAGCCGATCAACCGGGCCGTCGTGCTGTCGCGCGTCAATCCGCTCGTCACCACCCGGGCGCTGCGCAATGTGAAGTCGGTGCTGGATGCGGCGAAGATCCCGGTGGTCTCGACGCCGATCATCGAGCGCAGCGCGTTTCGCGACATGTTCGAGACTGGCGGCACGCTCCATTCGATGCAGGGCGGCCGGATCAGCAATCTCGACAAGGCCGTCGCCAACATGCAGGCCTTTGCCAGCGACGTGCTGCGGCTCGTCGGCGCGGAGGAAAGCTGGAAGCCGCGGGTGAGGGCGGAGATTCGCGCCGCCGCGTCGGATGGACAGTCGGCGGCGGCGTGGTAGGCACCCCTCAATTCTTACCGTTAATTATTGACAAAAGCCCGGAAACCACAGGTTTTCCGGGCTTTTTCCTTTCAGGCCGCAAATTCGCGCCGTCATCTCATTAATCTTCGCGATGCGGAAATTTCCACTTCGTTAACCATGTTTTGAAAGATTTGAGGAAGCGGGCGCCATTTGCATGAGGGTCGCCTGACGAGAGCGATGACCAAGCTCGCAGCATTTTTTGAGGTAAGACATGCCAGTCATCACATTTGCCAATGCCAAGGGCGGCGCGGGCAAGACCACCGCTGCCCTCATCCTTGCAACGGAGCTTGCAAGCCAGGGCCATCGCGTCACCATTCTCGACGCCGACCCGCAGCGCTGGATCAGCCACTGGCACGAGATTTCCGGCCGCCAGCGCAACATCGCCGTGATCTCGGAAGTCTCGATGGCCTCCATCCAGTGCCATATCCGCGAGAACCGCGACACGACGGACTATTTCATCATCGACCTCGCCGGTGCGCGTGACGCGCTCGTCGCCACCGCCATCGGCCTGTCGGATCATGTGATGATCCCGGTGCAGGGCTGTGCGATGGATGCGCGCGGCGCCGCGCAGATCCTTGAACTCCTGAAGCAGCTCGACGAGAAGGCGGGCATCCGCATCAACCATTCGGTCGTGCTCACCCGCATGAACGCCATGGTGACAACCCGCGCCATGACCACCATCAAGGGGCTGCTGTCGGCCCGCGGTGTTACCGTGCTTGATACGCCGATCGGCGAGCGCACGGCTTTCCGCGACATTTTCGACTGTGGCGGCACGCTCTACTCGATGGACCCGGCCAAGGTGAGCAACCTCGACAAGGCGCGCGAGAACGCGCGGCTCTTCGCCGAAGAAGTGCTGCGCCTCATGCCGGTGCGCAAGCGCACGTCGACCGAGCGCGGCTTCTTCCGCACGATCCAGCGGGCGGCCTGATCCCAGGACTTGACGAAAGACAAAAACGGCTGCGACCAATTGCGCAGCCGTTTCCCAAGATTGCACGCCCGCTGGTAATGAACAATTTACCACGGCTAACCTAGTGATATCGCAACAGAAAGCTTGATCCGCGGAGGCCCGGCGCCTCCGGCAGGACCCATGACGGGTCGCGGGACCGGCATCGCCGCCCCGATGGATATTGTTTTTCCATTTCCATAGCCGTCAGGATACCCGCAAGAATGAAGCCGACCCCTGCGACCGCCAGCCAGAACCACGACATCGCGCGCCGTCTGGATTATCTCGGCCTCGACGAGCCGGCCCTGAAGCGGCTGCGCAGCCTGAAACCCTTCATCGAGAAGGAACTCGGCCCGGCGCTCGACAAGTTCTACGCGATCGTGCGCAAGAGCCCGGAGGTCAACCACCTGTTTTCCTCCGACGCCCATATCGACCGCGCCAAGAAGGCGCAGATCGGCCATTGGGCAAACATCGCCGCCGGCGATTTCACCGGCGATTATGCTACCAAGGTGCAGACGATCGGCCATGTGCATGCGCGCATCGGGCTGGAGCCGCGCTGGTATATCGGCGGTTATGCGCTGATCGTCGAACATCTGCTCGCCGAGGCCGTGAAGTCGCTCTGGCCGAAGCCGGGCCTCTTCAGCCGCCAGGAGATCACGCCGGAAGAGTTCGCCGCAAAGTTCTCCAGCCTGCTCAAGGCGATGTTCCTCGACATGGACCTTTCGATCTCGGTCTATATGGATACGTCCGACGTCACCAAGCAGCAGGCGGTGCAGGCGCAGGTCGTGGCCGAAGAGCGCAAGATCGTCGGCGACAGTTTTGGCGCGGCGCTGAAGCGCATTTCCGATGGCGACCTGACGGCGCGCATCAGCGGCCCGCTGCCGCAGGCCTATGAGGCACTGCGCGACGACTTCAACCATGCCATGTCGACGCTGGCACAGGCGATCGGCAATATCGGCGTCGGTGCCGGCTCGATCCATCTCAGCGCCCAGGAGATCGCGGCCGCCTCCGACGATCTCGCCAAGCGCACGGAGCGGCAGGCGGCGAACCTTGAGGAGACGGCGGCGGCTGTCGAACAGGTCACGACCACCGTGCGCCAGACCGCACAGAGCGCCAACGAGGCGAATGCGCTCGTGATGGCTGCGCGCGACAATGCGCAGCGCGGCGGTGAGGTGGTGGAACATGCGATCGTCGCCATGGGCGAGATCCAGGCCTCGTCCTCGGCCATCGCCAATATCGTCGAGGTGATCGACGAGATCGCCTTCCAGACCAACCTGCTGGCGCTCAATGCCGGCATCGAGGCTGCGCGGGCGGGCGAGGCGGGGCGCGGCTTTGCGGTCGTTGCCTCGGAAGTGCGCGCCCTTGCCCAGCGCTGTGCGGATGCCGCCAAGGACATCCAGAACCTCATCGTCAAGTCGCATGGCCAGGTCGAGGATGGCGTGCGGTCGGTCAATGAGGTCGCCCAGTCGCTGCGCCAGATCGTGTCGCAGGTGGTGGATGTCAGCGCGGTCTTCAACACCATCCGCTCCAGCACGGCGGAGCAGGCGACGGGCCTTCAGGCGGTCAACCAGGCGGTCAACGCCATGGACCAGATCACCCAGCAGAATGCCGCCATGGTCGAGGAGGCCAATGCCGCCAGCCAGGCGCTGACGCAGGAGGCGGCGTCCATCGCCGCCCAGCTCAGCGCCTTCCGCACCGGCGGTACCGCCCAGCCGGCGCAGGGCTCCGGTTACACGCGCGCCGCCTGAACCATCGGCATCAGAGCGGCGTGGTGCGCCGCTCTACTTCTGCATGCGCGCCTTCAGCAGGTCCATCAGCTTGCCGTCACGCGGCAGCTTGCCCACCTTGCCCTGGTCCTTCAGCCAGTAGAACTGGCCGGGCTTCACCTTTGCCGACAGTTCGTAGTCCATGCCTTCCCATTCGTCCTCACGAAAGGAATAGAAGGCCCAGTGACCGCCTTTTTTCTCCACCGCGTCCATCACGTCGGTGAGATAGGTGCCGCAATCGGCCCAGAGCCGCATGCAGCCGAATTCGGCGGCAACCACACGCGTCGGCGACAGGCCCTGCGCCTTCGCCCAGTCGAAGGCCGTGCCGATATGCTGTGCGACGGCCTTGCGGTCCCACGTCGTCTTGCCGCCGGCATAGTCCGTCGTGATGCCGGGATAGGAGAACGGCGTTTCGCGCTTCATGTTCGGCGCGCTGGTCGCGTCATAGGGTTCGTACATGTGGAAGGCGTAGAGCACCTTGTCGTCGGCAAGCCGCTTCGGCCAGGCGGCGAGTGCGCGCGGATTGGCATAGTAGCCGCCATCCACCATGACCGGCGTCACCGGATCGACGGCGCGGATCGCCTCGATCATGCGCGCATAGAGCTGCGGCAGGTCGCGGGTGCTGCCGGCGTTCTTCTGCTGCCAGGCAGCGATGTCCGCCATGGCGGCGTTTTCCGCCAGCCCGGTCGTCTTTTCCGGCGCCGGCTCGTTGAGCAGGTTATAGGCGGCGATCGCCGGATGATCTTTCAGCGCGCCGGCGAGATCGCCCCAGAATTTGACGGCCTGGTCGGCAAAGGCCGGATCCGACCATAGCCGGTCGTCGAATTTTCTGCCGTTCTGCTGTTTCCAGCGGGCGCCGGGCAGGCTCAGCGGCGTCACCACGACCTTGAGCCCGGCGGCATGCGCGGCATCGAGTGCTTTCTTCAGCCTCTCCAAATCCTTCACCGGAAGACCCTCATAGTGATCGGCGTTGCCGATGAGAAAATCGCGGCCTTCACCCTTCCATTTGCTGAAGGTGAGGCGCACCCAGGAGGCGCCCGTCGCCGCCAGCGCCTCGAAATAGGCGGCATCCGGCTCGCCGGCATTAAAACTGTTGCCGCCCTTTTGCGGGCTGTCCCAGAAGGTCATGAGATCGGCGGCGGAGGCCGGGGTGCAGGCCAGCGCGAGGCAGAGGAGGGCGGGGCGGAATTTTGCGAGCATGGGACACCGAATGCGTGAATGCGGCCCGTCAGGGAGCCGGAGGACGGCCGGATGCTTCGCCGCAAAAATAGGCATTTTCCGGTTCGCTTCGTGGCGGAACCGCGCCTTTCCAATACGCAAACAAAAGCCGGCTCAATGGGCCGGCTTTGGATCATGCCGCGGAGTGTGTCAGTCGACGAATTCCACCGTGACGCCTGCGCTCGTCATCTTGGCGAGCTCGGTCGCGTCCCAGTTGGTCATGCGGATGCAGCCGTGGCTCTGCGTCTTGCCGATCTTCGAGGGTTCCGGCGTGCCGTGGATGCCATAGGTCGGCTTCGACAGCGCGATCCAAACGGTGCCGACCGGGCCGTTCGGGCCGGGTTGCAGCGTCAGCACCTTGTTGTTTTCGCCCTGCTGGAAGTTGATCTTCGGATTGTAGGTGTAACCCGGATTGAGCGCGATGCGCTCGACCGTGACCAGGCCCGAGGGCGAGGGCGTGTCGGCGGAGCCGATGCTGGCCGGGTAGGCGGCGATCAGCGTGCCGTCCGCGGCATAGGCGAGAATCTGCTTGCGGCCCTTGTCGGCGAGGATCTTCGCCACCTTGCCGGTCTTCGCCACGCCGGTGTCGATGACCTTGACGATCGTTCCGGGGATGGTGAAGTCGACGCCCGGATTGATCTCCTTGAGATAGGCCTCGTCCATGTGGAACTTTTCCGCCAGCATCTCCGTCGTCGACGTGAAGGAGAGGTGCGGCAGGGCAGCCTTCTGGGCGTAGTCTTCCGGGATGGCGGCGACATAGGGGCCGGCGGCATCGGCGGCGGTGATCTCGTAGGTGGTGAACGCCATGCCGCCCGACAGGCGCAGGCGCTCCAGGATGTCGTCGGCATTGTTCGGGTCGAGCGTCTCGCCCGACACGCTCTGCCAGGCCTCGATCGCCTTGGTGACGTTGGAGCCCTTCTTGCCGTCGATCACGCCCGGAGAAAAACCCTCGCGGTCGAGAAAGACCTGAAGGGCTGTGATCTCGGCGGAGGACATCTTGCCGATGGCGATGGCCGGCTCGAATTTCGGGCCAGGCACGAATTCCGCATTGGGGTCGACGCCGTTTTCCGGCAGGGCCGCGTTGTCGCCATTGCCGTCGAAGTCGGGCAGGGGCTGCGAGCCGCCGAAATCGGCATCCGGCAGTTCCTGGCGCTCGATATCGCCCGGCAGCGCTTCGCGCATCTCGGGCACGGAGCTGGTCGTCAGCTCGTCGCCGAACTCGGATTCGGGTGCCGGCGGAAAATAGTCGGGGTTGGTTTCCGGGTAGCCCTGCACCGCGCGGTAGCGATCGCGCCGCGGGCGGGAATCGCCGCGGGCGAAATAGCGATCAGCGGACTGCGCCGTGGCGATGATATTGCCCCAGCCGTCGACATAGACGGTGCGTCCGCGATTGTCGCGCATCACGCGCGCATCGTCGGGAATGTAGTCGAGCAGGTCGCCTTCCGGCGAAACCAGCACCGTATCGTTCGAGAGATAGGTCTGCGCATTGGCAGGGGCCAGCGCGAATCCGAGCACGGATGCCGCAGTAAGAAGCGAAACGCTTGTTTTAAAAATAGAATTCACGACTCTAGACCTGCCAGCTTGCACATAACGCGCGGACGGAACACTTCAATTCAGACCTTAATATGGAAAATCTGAATCGATGGTGAACGTAAGGTCAACGCGCATGGCAAAAACTTGTGATCGGCCGCGTTGGTTCCCGCGGAAAGATCGCGCGCCCCATAGCCTCGCGACGCCTTTGATCCTAGCATGCCCGCTTTCATTGTCCCTTTCACCGGAGCCCCGGATGACCTTTGCCCTGACCGCCGACACGCCCGACCAGTCGTTCCGCCTCGCGCTGACGCCGCAATCGGCGCTCGATGTCGGCAGCGCGGTCTTTCATGGGGTGGAACTCGCTCCGGGCTCCGCGGTTCCCTCGGATGGCGATCCGCGCATCGACAAGGCGCTGCCGGGTTTCATGTTCACCTGCGGGCCGGATCATATCCGCCATCCGGTGCCGATCGAAGGGGCTGCCGACGGGCGGCGCTACCCGTTGCACGGTTCGCTGTCGTCCAGCCCGGCGCGCGACATCCTGATCGAGGAGGACGAGGGCGAACTGGTGTGCGAGGGGCGGGTCGCCGTCTCGCTTGCGCATGGCGGTGCTGCCGATCTCGCCCGCCGCTGGCGCGTCGACCGGGGCACCGGCCATATCACGCTGGAGGATGTCGTCACCAACAGCGGCGAGACCTCCTGGCCGCCCTTCGGCATGTACCACATCAATTTCGGCACCGGCCTCTTCGACGAGAACACGCGGCTGACCGGCGCGATGCTGCCCGGCGGCAGCCTGCCGTGGCGGTTCGACGAGGGCGACATGAAGATCTTCTGCGTGCCGGCGGCGGAGACGGCGAAACACGGCTGGGCGGAGATCGCGGTCGGCCCGATCGCAGCGCTTGGCGGGCGCAGCGTACATATCCGCTTCCGCACCGACACCTTGCCCTACCTCCAGGTCTGGCGGAACCAGTCGCCGGGCTGTGCCGTGCTCGGCATCGAGCCGGTGTCGCATCGCCTTGCCGCGCGCGAAGAACTGATCGCCGCCGGCGATGCGCCGGATTTCGCGCCCGGTGAAAGCGTCGGTTACGGGCTGGCCTTCGAGGTTCGGTAGAGCGTTTCTTCATTTGCCCGAAAAGCGAAAACGCTTTTTGTTTCCATGCGATTGCGGACACAAAAGCGCTTCGCGCCCGTGCCGCCGCCACGCTAGATTTCGCATGATTGACGCTCCCGCGCCGCGGGCGTAAACGGTGAGCGCCCCATTTTCGAAAAGGAACCACCCATGGATATCCGCGCGATCAACGACGAATATTCCGTCTCCGGCCAGATCGAAGTCGAAGACCTCGACACGATCGCCAACCTGGGGTTCAAATCCATCGTCTGCCACCGCCCCGACCACGAGCAGCCGGACCAGCCGGAGTTTTCCGCCATCGCCGCGCGCGCGAAGGAACTCGGCATCGAGGTGGCGCATGTGCCGGTCGGCTCGATGGGTGTGACGGCCGAAGCCGTGCACGGCATGGTCGACGCGCTCGACGAATTGCCCCGTCCGATGCTCGGCTATTGCCGCTCTGGCGCGCGCTCCACGAAGATTTACGAGCAGACGCAGCACATTCGCGGCTGAGACGGTGAGGGGCGGTCCACGCCCCTCATACAGCGTTATTTCCCGCTACGAATATCCGACAGCGTGCGCGTCGGCGTGATCGCTTCGGGGTCGAGCTTCACCTCGATGATCGCCGGCTTGCCGCTGGCGCGGGCCCGCAGGAAGGCGGCTGCGAACTCTTCCGTCTTCTCCACCGTCTCGCCATGCCCGCCATAGGCGACGGCGAGCGCTGCAAAATCCGGATTGGTGAGGTCCGTGGCGCTGACGCGGCCGGGATAATCCCGCTCCTGGTGCATGCGGATCGTGCCGTAGATGCCGTTGTTGACGACGACGGTGATGATCGGGAGGTTATAGCGGACGGCGGTCGCGAATTCCTGGCCGTGCATGAGGAAGCAGCCGTCGCCGGCAAAGCAGATGACCTCGCGCTCGGGAAACAGCCGTTTTGCCGCCACGGCCGCCGGCAGGCCATAGCCCATCGAGCCGGAGGTGGGGGCGGCCTGCGTCGCAAACCGGCGGAACCGGTGGAAGCGGTGCACCCAGGTGGCATAGTTGCCGGCACCGTTGGTGAAGATCGTGTCTTCCGGCGTGTTCTCCTCCAGCCAGGCGACGATCGGTCCCATCTGCACATCGCCGGGGCCGCTTTGCGGCGGCGTCGACCAGGCGAGATAGGCCTGGTGCATGGCAGCAGTACGCGCCGCCCAGCGGGGCGCGGTTTTCGGCGCGAGATCTTCGAGAGCGGCGACAAAATCCTCGGGCGCGGCGGAGATCGCGAGGTCCGGGCGGTAGACGCGGCCGAGCTCGGACGGATCGGGATAGACGTGCACCAGCTTCTGCTGCGGGTAGGGGCTCTGGATCAGGCTGTAGGTCGAGGACGGCATTTCGGAATAGCGCCCGCCGAGCAGCACGACGAGATCCGCCTCGCGGATTTCCTTGCCCAGCGCCGGATTGATGCCGATGCCGGAATCGCCGGCATAATTCGGGTGCAGGTGATCGAACAGCATCTGCCGGCGGAACGAACAGGCGACCGGCAGCGACCAGCGCTCGGCAAAGGCGGCGAAGGCTGAAACGCTGGCCTCGGACCAGCGCGTGCCGCCGAGAATGACGAGCGGACGTTCTGCCGCCTCCAGAAGCCGCGCCAGTTCCTCCACCTGCCTGCGGCCCGGATGGGCCTCGACGGGCATGTAAGGCCTCGCCTCGACGGTCTCGACTTCGTCGGTCAGCATGTCCTCCGGCAGCGCCAGCACGACCGGGCCGGGCCGTCCCGACGTGGCGACGGCGAAGGCGCGGGTGATGAATTCCGGGATGCGCCGCGCATCGTCGATGTCAGCCACCCATTTGGCGACTTCGGTGAAGGCGCGGCGGTATTCCACTTCCTGGAAGGCCTCGCGCTCGCGCGCATCGCGCTGCACCTGGCCGATGAACAGGATCATCGGGATCGAATCCTGCCGCGCGATGTGCAGGCCGGCCGAAGCATTGGTGGCGCCGGGGCCGCGGGTGACCATGCAGATGCCGGGCTGGCCGGTGAGCCGACCCCAGCAATCCGCCATCATCGCCGCGCCGCCTTCCTGGCGGCAGACGAGCACGTCGATATCCGTGTCATGCAGCGCATCGAGCACCGCGAGATAGCTTTCGCCCGGCACGCAGGCGACGCGTTTGACGCCGTTGGCAACGAGGGCGTCGACGATCAACTGGCCACCGGTCTTCATGCGCTTTTCTTTCCTGCTTCGAGGTATTGCAGTTCTGCCATCACGGCATCGGTATGTTCGCCAAGCCGCGGGCTCGGCCGGTCGTAGACAAGCGGCGTCTCGGAAAAGACGATCGGGGTGCGCACGCCCGGAATGAGGTTGCCGTCGGCATCCGGCAGGTCGACGCGCAGCCCGCGCGCCTTGACCTGCGGGTCGTCGAAGGTCTCGGCGATGGAGTTGATCGGCCCAGCCGGCACGCCCTCGCGCTCGCAGGCATCGAGCAGCTCGGCCTTGGTGACATTGGCCGTCGCACCCGTAACGCGGCGGCGAACCTCGTCGCGGTTGGCGACGCGGGCGCGGTTGGTGGCGAAACGCTCGTCGTCGGCCATGCCATCGAGCTTCAGGAGCCCGCAGAGCTTGCGGAACTGCCCGTCATTGCCGACGGCGAGGATGATATAGCCGTCGGAAGTCGGCACGACCTCGTAAGGCGAGATGTTGGGATGCGCATTGCCAAGCCGTTTGGGTGCCGTGCCGGAGGCCAGAAAATTCATGTTCTGGTTCGCCATGACGGCCGACTGCACGTCGAGCAGCGCCATGTCGACATGCTGGCCATGGCCGGTCTTCATGACATGGATGAGCGCCGCCTGGATGGCGGTGACGGCATAGATGCCGGTGAAGATATCGGCGATCGCTACGCCCGCCTTCATCGGCTCACCATCCGGCGCACCCGTCACCGACATGAAGCCGGACATGCCCTGCACGATATAATCGTAGCCGGCGCGCGCGGCATAGGGACCATCCTGGCCGAAGCCGGTGATCGAGCAATAGACGAGCTTCGGGTGTTTCTCGGCGAGGCTCCGGTAGTCGAGCCCGTATTTGACGAGGCCGCCGACCTTGAAATTCTCGATCACCACGTCGGCGGTCGCGATCAGGCGGTGCGCGGTCTCCCGGCCTTCCTCGGTCCTGAGATCGACGGCGATCGAGCGTTTTCCCCGGTTGGTGGAGTGGTAATAGGCGGCCGACAGGTTTTCGCCGTCCTTGCCCGTCACGAAGGGCGGACCCCAGGCGCGCGTGTCGTCGCCGCCGTCCGGATTTTCGATCTTGATGACGTCCGCGCCGAGATCGGCCAGCATCTGCCCGGCCCAGGGACCGGCGAGAACCCGCGCCAGCTCGATGACCCGGATGCCGGAAAGCGGCAGGTTCGACTTCTCCATCGTGCACTCCCTCTTCGACGGCCGCGATACGGCCGACCGCCGGGCTTTTCGCCCGTTTTGCTCTGGATAACAAAAAGCCGGCAGGCACGATAGCCGCGGGCCGGCGGGACATCATGACGGCTGAGACTGACATGATGTTTTTCGCGTGCGGCTCAGTCAGATGGGCGTAGAAACCGGCGGGATCGTCGCCGTCTTGTTGAGCTTGCGCTCGCGCCAGATGACATAGAGGCCGGACGCGATGATGATGGCGATGCCGAGCCATTTCACGGCATCCGGCAGGTCGCCGAACACCCACCAGCCGAGAATGGTGGCCGAGACGATCTCCAGATATTGCAGCGGCGCCAGCGTGGAGGCGGGGGCCGCGCGATAGGCATAGACGCCGAGCACGCCGGCAATGGTGGCCGCGACGGCGGCCGCTGCGATATAGAGCGTGTTCGCCATGTCCGGCATGACGGGCGTCAGGAAGGCGATGCCGGTGGCGCTGCCGAAAACCAGTAGCAGTCCGGAGAACAGGCCGCCCCAAAGCCCTGCATAGAATTGCATCGACCAGGGGTCTTCCTTCTGCGAGACGAGCCGCGTCAGGAGGAAGAACAGCGCCAGCGAAAAGGCCGAGACGACAGGCAGGAGCGCGATCGGGCCGACCTCCTGCAGGCTCGGCTGGATGACCAGCAGCGAGCCGAAGAAGCCGACGCCGCAGGCCGTGTAGCGCCGCCAGCCGATGGTCTCCTTCAGCACGATCGAGCCGAGGATCGTCAGGATGATCGGCTCGACGAAGAAGATGGCGATCGCATCCGCCACTTCCATGACGGCGAGCGGTGTCACGAAGGTGATCATGGTGATGGCCATCAGCAGGCCGCGCGCCGCATGCAGCCCGGTCTTCCTCCAGGTCACGTCGAACAGCGTGCCGCGCATCAGACAGATCGGCCCCAGCACCGTCATCTGGAAGAGCAGGCGCACGAAGGTGATCTCGGTCGCCGGCACGGAGGTGACGGCGAGTTTTGCGAAAATATCGATGATCGGCGAGATGAGCACCGAGAGCACCATGAGGACGAGCCCGAGGCTGACCTCGTTGCGCAGCGGCGTGATGGCTGTTGTGGTCATGCGTGTTCCGGTGCGCGGCGCCGTTCCGCCACCACCCGCCGGCACCAGCCGGCGAAGGCGTCGATGGCGGGCTCGCGCAGAGCCCGGCTCTCCTTCAGTGTTTCGTGACGCAGACCGCGATAGACGATCGTCGTAACGTCCTCAAGCCGCGATTTTTTCAGTCGTTCGGCAAAGGCGAGCGTCGCCCGGCCGCAATCGGTCGCCGGGTCCTCGTCGCCGCCGGCAAGATGAATCGGCAAGCCTTTTGGCAGGCGCGCAAGGCCGTCCGCGGATGCGTCGGTGAAGGTGACGGCAAAGATGTCGATCCACATCGAGACATTGACGTCGAAGCCGCAGAGCGGATCGGCGATATAAGCATCCACCTCGGCCGCGTCGTGCGACAGCCAGTCGAACCCCGTCCGACGGCCGGCGATCGATTTGCCCCAGGCGCCGAAGGTGAGGCGCGGCAGGACGCCGCTCGGCACGTCCGATCCCTTCAGCATGCGCTCCGCCGCCAGCACGATCTGCGCCACGCGGCCCGCAAATCCGGGTTCGAAGTTGGAATTCCAGACGGCGAGCGCGTCGATATCCGCGGCATGGTTTTGCGCGAAGGCGAGCGCCAGCAGGCCGCCCATCGAATGGCCGAACAGCACGATCGGCAGGTCCGGATGGCGGCCTGCTGCATGATCGCGCACCGCCCGCATATCCTCGATCACGCGGGCAATGCCACCCCGCGGCGCAAACTGCCCGCGTGGCGCATCGGGTGCCGTGGTGAAGCCGTGGCCGCGATGATCGTGGGCGTAGACCTGAAAGCCTTCGGACGCCATGCGCGCGGCAAAATCCGCATAACGCAGGCTGTGTTCGGCAAGGCCGTGGCTTAGAAGCAGGATGCCCCGCGCCGCCCCGCGGGCGGGCTCGTGGCGCAGCGCCAGCGTCGCCCCACTGGGGCTTTTCAGCGTCCCGGCTTCAGAAAACACTGCCATTCCTCCCGTTTGCGCAAGGTCAACGCGATTTGCCATGCAAAGACAATGGGATGCGGCGTGTATTTTTGGAAATCCTCGCGCATTTCGGGATTTTTCCGATTCAGGGTTGCAATTTCCGGATTTTTGGTTGCATATGATCTTGTTTTGTTCTCATCAGGGGCCGGTCATGAAGACGCAAGCTGCACTGACTTTCAAAGCCGCATTGTCCTTTCTCGTCCTATGTCTGTCGTTCTTCGCAGGCTCTGGTCTCGCGAGCGCCCAGTCGGTGCCGGCCGGGGAGTCGGTGCGCGAGGTCCTCTCGATCAGCTGGCAGCCCGGCTATTGCGCGGCGCGGCCGAAGAGCCGCGGCTGCGCGGATTTCTCCGCCACGTCGCCGGCCGCCCGGCAATTCTCGCTGGTGAGCCTCTTCCAGGTGCGCAAGAGCTATTGCGGCATCGAGGCCGACCTGAAACAGCGGGCGCGCAAGGGCAAGTGGACGGAGCTGCCGGATATCGTGCTCGCTTCCGGCACCAAGCAGCGCCTGCTCGCCGCCATGCCCGCCGCGCGCCTCGGTCTCGACCGCCAGCAATGGCTGAGAAGCGGCAGTTGCGTCGCAGCCTCCGCAGAGGCCTATTACAGCCGGTCGCTGGACCTGCTCGACCAGCTGAATGCCTCGACGGTGCGCACGCTCTTCACGGAAAAGGCGGGCGGGACCATCAAACTCGCCGACGTCCGCACGGCCTTCGACAAGGCTTTTGGCGCCGGTGCCGGGGAGCGGGTGCGCCTCAGCTGCCGCAAGACGGGCGACAAGACCGTGGTGATCGGCCTCACCATCGGCATTGCCGGGGACGACGGCAAGCTGGCAGCGCTGATCGGCGGCGCGTCGCCGACGAAGTCGCGCTGCGTCGAGGGTATCACGGGGGGTGCGCAGGCAGGCTGATCGCCGGGAGCGAACGGGCGGTCCACGCGCGCAAGTACCGATAACGCGGCTTTCTTACATTGCCGCGGGCAGAGAATTCGCCTACATAGCGGGCAAATTCGTCCGACCCGGAGCACGTTTGCATGGCACGTCAATTCATCTACCACATGTCGGGGCTCAACAAGTCCTACGGCGCCAAGAAGATCCTCGAAAACGTCAATCTGTCCTTCTACCCGGATGCCAAGATCGGTATCCTCGGCCCGAACGGCGCCGGTAAATCGACGGTGCTGCGTATCATCGCCGGCCAGGACAAGGAATATACCGGTGAAGCCTGGCTCGCCGATGGCGCGACGGTCGGCTACCTGGAGCAGGAACCGCATCTCGACCCGACCAAGACCGCCTTCGAGAACGTCATGGTCGGCGTCGCCGACAAGACCGCCATCATCGACCGCTACAACGAGCTGATGATGAACTATTCCGACGAGACGGCGGACGAGGGCGCCAAGCTCCAGGATATCATCGACAGCCAGAACCTCTGGGACCTGGAACAGCAGGTCGAGATGGCGATGGAAGCGCTGCGCTGCCCGCCGAAGGATTCCGACGTCACGCTGCTGTCGGGTGGCGAACGCCGCCGTATCGCGCTCTGCCGCCTGCTCCTGTCGCAGCCGGACCTGCTGCTGCTCGACGAACCGACCAACCATCTCGACGCCGAAACCATCGCCTGGCTGGAAAAGCACCTGCGCGACTATCCGGGCGCCGTGATGATGATCACCCACGATCGCTACTTCCTCGACAACGTGACGGGCTGGATCCTCGAGCTCGACCGCGGCCGCGGCATTCCCTACGAAGGCAACTATTCTGCCTATCTGCAGGCCAAGGCCAAACGCATGAAGCAGGAAAGCCGCGAAGAAGCCGGCCGCCAGAAGGCGCTGTCGCGCGAACAGGAGTGGATCGCTTCCAGCCCGAAGGCGCGTCAGGCGAAGTCCAAGGCCCGTATCAAGGCCTACGAACAGCTGGTCGATGCGGCGGAAAACATCCGGCCCGGCGACGCCCAGATCATCATCCCGGTCTCCGAGCGTCTCGGCAACGTGGTCATCGAGCTGGAAGGCATCACCAAGGGTTTTGACGGCCGCACGCTGATCAACGACCTGTCGATCAAGCTGCCGCCGGGCGGCATCGTCGGCATTATCGGCCCGAACGGCGCCGGCAAGTCGACGCTGTTCAAGATGATCACCGGCCAGGAAACGCCCGATAGCGGCTCGATCCGTATCGGCGATACCGTGCACCTCGGCTATGTCGACCAGAGCCGCGACGCGCTCGACGGCAACAAGACGGTCTGGGAGGAAATCTCGGGCGGCGCTGAAGTCGTCAAGCTCGGCAAGTTCGAGATGAATTCGCGCGCCTATTGCGGTGCCTTCAACTTTAAGGGCGGCGACCAGCAGCAGAAGGTCGGCAATCTTTCGGGCGGCCAGCGCAACCGCGTGCACCTTGCCAAGATGCTGAAGGCCGGCGGCAACGTGCTGCTGCTCGACGAACCGACCAACGACCTCGACACGGAAACGCTCGGTGCGCTGGAAAGCGCGCTTGAGAGCTTTGCCGGTTGCGCGATCATCATCAGCCACGATCGCATGTTCCTCGACCGCCTCGCGACGCACATCCTGGCGTTCGAAGGCGACGGTCATGTCGAATGGTTCGAAGGCAACTTCGAGGACTACGAAGAGGACAAGGTCCGCCGTCTCGGCCCCGATGCCCTCAATCCCGGCAGCCAGGCCTACAAGCGCTTGACGCGCTGAGCCGAACGCCATCACAGGCTTTGAGAAACCCCGGCTTGCCGGGGTTTTTCTTTGGGGCCGTTGGTGGGAAGATCAGCGACACGGATTTGCCCTTGCGCGACGCGGGTTAATCACATAAACATATCTTTATGTCTTGATTGGATTGGTCATGGGCGACATGCAGAAACTCGGACTGGACGACATCGTGGAGATCCTGAAGGCGGCGGGCGAGCCGACGCGCCTTCGCCTCATCGCGCTGCTCGCGCATGGCGATCTCACCGTGACGGATCTCACAGACATCCTCGGCCAGTCCCAGCCGCGTATTTCGCGCCACCTGAAGCTCCTTGCGGAAGCGGCCCTGATCGATCGCTACCAGGAGGGCGCCTGGGCGTTCTTCCGGCTGAGCCAGGGTGGCCCCGCCGTGGCGCTCGCCCGCCAGCTCCTCGAAGCCAGCGACCCGGCGGACGCGGTTTTCGCCCGCGACGACGAGCGGCTTCGGGCGCTGAAGAAGATCCGCTCCGACAAGGCGCAGGCCTATTTCAGCCGCAACGCGGCGGAGTGGGACGCGGTGCGCCGCCTGCATGTCAGCGAGGCGGAAGTCGAGGCGAAGCTCGCCGAGTTGATCGGCACCGAGCCAGTCGATGCCTTCCTCGATCTCGGCACCGGCACGGGGCGCATCCTCCAGCTCTTCGAGGGGCTTTACCGACGCGGCGTCGGCGTCGATGCCAGCCGCGACATGCTCGCGGTCGCCCGCGCCAATCTCGACCGTGCCGGCATCACCAAGGCCTCGATCCGCCACGGCGACATTTTCAACCTGCCCCTGGAGCGCGACGAGTTCGACGTCGTGACGATCCACCAGGTGCTGCACTTCCTCGACGAGCCCGAGGCGGCGATCGGCGAGGCGGCGCGCATGCTGGCCCCCGGCGGGCGCCTCGCCATCATCGACCTCGCGCCGCACGCGCTTGAACACCTGCGCGACGAACACGCCCATATCCGCCTCGGCTTTTCGCACCAGACGATGTCCGAATGGCTGGAGAAGGCGGGGCTCGCCGTCGAGCAGGTCGTCGACCTCAACCCCGCGCATTCGGCCAACGATGCGCTGACCGTTACCATCTGGCTTGCCCGCGACCAGCGCGTACGGGCGGCCGACCCTATCGCGATCCGCAGGAGGAGTTGACATGAAACCGGCGACCCTAAGCCCAGCCCGCAAGGACATCCGCCTGTCTTTCGAGTTCTTCCCGCCGAAATCGGCGGAGGCCGAAGGCCAGCTCTGGGAAACGGCCGCCGAGCTTTCGGCCTATGATCCGGGTTTCATGTCGGTGACCTACGGCGCCGGCGGCTCCACCAAGGTGCCGACGCTGTCGACCGTGCGCCAGCTTCTGAAGATGGGCCTGCCGGCCGCCTCGCACCTCACCTGCGTCGGCGCGACGAAGGAAGAGGTGCATGCCGTGGTCGCCGATTTCCAGGCGGTCGGGATCCGGCACTTCGTGGCCCTGCGTGGCGATCCGCCGGGCGGCGTGGGCACGGCCTATCATCCACATCCGGGCGGCTATGCCAATGCCGCGGAGCTCGCCGCCGGCCTGCGCGGTCTCGCCGATTTCGAGATCTCGGTGTCCGCCTATCCGGAAAAACACCCGCAGAGCCCGGATGTCGCGGCCGATATCGACATGCTGAAGCGCAAGGTGGATGGCGGCGCCACACGCGCGCTCACCCAGTTCTTCTTCGAGAACGACGATTTCGAGCGTTACCTGGAGCGCGTGCGCAAGGCCGGCATCACGATCCCCGTCGTGCCGGGCATCCTGCCGGTGCACAACCTCTCCCAGGTGCAGAAATTCGCCGGCATGTGCGGCGCCTCGGTGCCGGGATGGCTTGCCGATCGGCTGGCGCCGGTCGACGACCGGCCGCAGGAGCGCGCGCCCGTGGCGATCGACCTTGCGGCCAGGCAGATCGAGGATCTCATCGCCCGCGGCATCGGCGAGTTCCACTTCTATACGATGAACCGCGCCACGCTGGTCTCGGCCGTCTGCGACCGTGTCGGCTTCGCCAAGATCGACCGCCGGCCCGCGGCCGGCGCTGCGGCCTAATTCGTCAAACACTGCCTGAAATGAAAATGCATGGCGCCGTCTCCGGGGCCATGCATCTTTCATGAATTCGTTTCGGCAGGGTCTTTTGTTATTTTTCGTCCCTGACCTCCCGGACTGCGCTTGGTTCGCTTCAGATGAAGATCATCGTTGCGATGAAGAGGAACGCTGCACTGATCATCAGAACATTCAAGGAATGTGTGAGTCCCATGGCTTACCTCCTTGCGTTTGCGGCCTGATATTACGACCGAAAAAAGCGTGTTGGAAAGGTGTTTTGTTGCTGCGCTGCAACATACGGCCAATGGCGGTCGGTTATTCACAGCGCTAACCTGCTGAATTTCCTCCCTTAATGTGGATGCCACAAAAAATTCACAATCCCTACCAGATGACGAATGCCGACATTGTGCATTTACCATTGTGGCGCAAGTCGGGCCGACGATCCGGCGGATTGCCATGAAACGGCCGGCAGCGCGCTTTGTTCCCGGCTTTTTCAAGCGCGCCGGAAACGGGCGAAAACGCGCCCGTCAAGCACCACCAGGCCGAACAGCACCAGGGCCATGCCAAGCATGCCCAGCGGCGTCAGTTCCTCCCCCAGGAAGAGCATGCCGGCGAGGATGGCGCTCGGCGGCACGAGCAGGGTGACGAGCGACGTATTGGTCGCGCCGGCCGCCGCCATGATTCGGAAGAACAGGATGTAGCCATAGGCAGTCGAGATGAGCGCCAGCGCCAGTACGGCGAGGATGGCGGTCAGCGGCGGCAGGGAAAGCTGCCAGGGCGTATCGAGCGCGAAGGAGACCGGCAGCATCAGCAGCGTCGAGGCGGTAAGCTGGCCGGCGGCCGTGACCGGCGGGGCGACGCCGCGGAAGCGTTTGCCGTAGGTCGCGGCAAGTCCGTAGGAGACGGCGGCGAGCACCGGCAGGAGGACGGCCCAGAGCGGCGGTCCGCTATCACCCGTGAAGGGGGCCAGCGCGCGCGGACCGATCAGCACCGCGGTGCCGACGAGGCCGATGAGGCAGCCGGCGATCTTCTGCGAGGAGAGCTTTTCGTCCTCCGTCATCTTGTTAGCAATGAGCACGGTGAAGATCGGCGTCGTGGCGTTCAAGATCGCGGCAAGGCCGGCGCCGATCTGCGTCTGGCCGAGGAAGATCAGCATGTGCGGCACGGCATTGTTGATGAGGCCGAGCAGGAGGAATTCACGCCAGCGGGCGCGCAGCGTCGGGTAGATGCCGAAACGGCCGGCAATATAGATATGGAGGGCGAGGGCGGCGATGCCGACGCGCAGCAGCACCAGGGTCGCCGGCGGTATATAGGCGACGGCCACGCGGGCAAAGAAGAAGGAGCCGCCCCAGATCATGCCGAGGAGGGCCAGCAGGCCCCAGGTCTGGATGCTCATGCCCGTTTCTGCCGGGGCGGCGCGCTGTTCCATCATCCCCTCCCAGGGCATGTCGTCAAAACAGAAACAGCCCGGCATGACCGGGCTGCGTTCTTGGTCTCGTCCTGTCCTATAATACCGGGCGGCGCGGGGCCACCCGATTTCGTCAGAGAGCGGAGAGCAGGGCCTGCGTCGCCCAGCCATCGGCCGGCAGGCCGAGGCGGAGCTGTTCCTTCTGGATCGCGGCGCGCGTGCCGGAGCCGAGGATGCCGTCGACCTTGCCGACGTCGTGGCCGAGGCCCTGCAGCTTGGTCTGGAGCTGCTTCATGCCGTCTTCGGAAAGGCCCTCTTCCGGCGTGCCGCGCTCATAGGGCGGGGCGCCGGCAAGACGCGTCGCGAAATAGGCGGCTGACGTCGTGTAGATGAAGGACTGGTTCCATTCGAGATAGATGTTGAAGTTCGGATAGGTGATGAAGGCCGGGCCCTTGCGGCCCTGCGGGATCACCAGCGAGGCTTCGAGATTGCCGAAGGAGGTGTCGCCGTCGCGCGGCGTCACGCCGAGCGCGAACCAGTCGGCGGCCTTCATGCCCGGCTGCAGGCCGGTCTTTTCGAAGGGCAGCACGTCCGGCACGGAGACCTCCTGGATCCAGGGCTGGCCCTTCACGAAGCCGAGGTGCTGGATGAATTTCGCAGCCGTCAGGATGGCGTCCGGCGAGCTCTTCTTGACGTCGATATGGCCGTCGCCGTCGCCGTCCACGCCGAATTCGATGATGTCCTTCGGCAGCATCTGCACCTGGCCGATTTCGCCGGCCCAGGCGCCCGTCGTGCCGTTCGGGTCGAGGTCGCCATGACCGACCATTTCGACGGCGGCGAGAAGCTGCGGACGGAACAGTTCCGGGCGGCGGCAGTCATGCGACAGCGTCACCAGCGCGTTGCGGGTGTTGAAATCGCCCTGCACGGCGCCAAAGTCGGTTTCCATTGCCCAGAAGGCTGCGATGACCGCGCCGGGCACGCCGAATTCCTGCTCGGAGCGGGCGAAGACGGAGGAGAGGTCCGTCAGCTTCTTGCGGCCGATGTCGAGGCGCGACTGGCTAACCGTGCGCTTGGAAAATTCGAGGAAGGTCTGGCGGAAGACGCCCTGGGCGCGGTCGCGCGACAGCACTTTCGGGTCGATCGCGGCACCGGCAAGCGCGCGGTCGGCGATCTCGGCGGAAACGCCGCGCGTCAGCGCCTCGGCCTTCACGCCCTGAAGGAAGGCGCTGATATCGCCACCACAGGCCGCGGCCGGCTCTGCTGCCGTGCCTGCCGCCGTCTGGGCATGGGCGCCGCCGGCGAGAAGAAGCGCCGTGAGGCTTGCCGCGAGTATCGTCTTCAGGTTTTGCCGCATCTTGAATGCTCCTTGGGTCCGTTGCCCTGCTATCTCAGATTGGCCCGGCTGTCTCAGATGAATGTGACGGAAGCAAGAAGAAAAAGGCAACCTCGGCGTGCTGCCGCTTTTTGTCACGCAATTGTGCTGGAATCAGCGGGAAACCGTCGCCACCCAGGTGTTCCAGTTCTTGGCGGAACCCGCGAAGACGTTGATATCCGTGTCGCCGGAAATGCCCGGAACCACGCCCGTCGAGGTATATTGCCAGAACGCCCACTTGCGCGACGAATAGATGTTTTCCGGATGCTCGGCCACCGCGCGCAGCCAGAAGGGATAGTTCTCGAAATGGCCGACGAGATTTTCGCGGTGGAAGTCGACGGTCGTGTAGATGATCGGCCGCTTGCCGTAGTGCGCTTCGAGGCGGTCCATGAAGCGCTTGAGCGCGACGCGCACCTCGTCGGCCGGCGGGCGGGTCTTGCAGGTCGGCGAGGCGGGGTTCCATTCGGCATCCAGCACCGGCGGGAGCTGTACCGCCTGCTTGGGCACATTGGCGATGAACCAGTCGGCCTGCGCATCCGCCGTCGAGCAGAAATAATAGAAGTGATAGGGCGCATGCGCGACGCCTGCGGCGCGGGCACCGCTCCAGTATTCGTTGAACCGGCTGTCCAGACGGTCCGTGCCTTCGGTCGCCTTCAGGAAGGCGAAGGAGACGCCACCCTTCTTCACCGCGTGCCAGTCGATGTCGCCGTTCCACTTCGAAACGTCGATACCGTGCACCTGATGACGATGCGGCGTGCGGGCGCCAAAATCCTGCGGATCCTTGTCCTCGAAGCGCGGCGGCACGGAGGCCGTCGCCACGAGATCGTAGTCGGTGGTGGAACAGGACGTGGCGAGGAAGGCGAGGGGCAGGAGAGCCAGAATGAGCCGACGCATGGAGGTCCCGTGTTTCGCGCGTTTACCAATCCTGCCTCGAATGGGGCGGGCCGTAAAGGGGAGCGCGCGAGCAGGTCCCATGACCTATCGCGTATTTTCGTAAAATTACGGTTAGCGGGACGTTAAACTGGGGCGGCGGCTGACACCGCCGCCCGGATCAATGTCAGAACTTCATGCTGACGCCGAGCATGATCGAATGCGAATCGAGGTCGCCCCGGCGGCCTGCCGCATCGAAGATGTCGGAATTGCCGTAATCGGTATAGCGATACTCGACGCGGCCCGCCACCGTGTCGGTGAAGGCCTGCTCGACGCCGGCGCCGACCGTCCAGCCATGCGCCGTGTCCTTCTCCGTCACGCCGGCATCGCGGTCCCGGAGCTCGGCGCGGGTAAAGGCCCAGCCGCCGGTGCCGTAGATCAGCGTGCGGTCGAAGGCGTAACCGAGACGGGCGCGGACCGATCCGCCCCAGTTCGTCTCCGCCTCGTAGCGCGTGCCGCCGGACGAGAAGCGCTCGTTGTTGAAGTCGTGTTTGACGTCGGCTTCGAGACCATAAACCCAACCGTTGTTGAAGAAGTTGTAGCCGGCGAAGGCGCCCAGCGCGAAGCCGCCGAGGTCCTGGTCGATGGCAGGCGCCGGGCCGCCCGAATCGGCATTCGTCCAGCCGTAACCGCCGTTCACACCGACATAGAAGCCGCCCCAATCGTAGATGCCGGCCGTCTCGACGATCGGTGTTTCGATCGGGGGTTCGGCAACGGCCATGTCGGCCGCGAAGACCGGAAGCGCACCGGCGGAAACGAGGATGCCGGCGGCACCGAAGATCATGGATTTCATCTGATGGTCCTTCCCACTCGATAGTCGCGCGAAGCCCCACGCACGAATGACAACAAGGCCTCAAACGTCTGAAACCGGCCATGGTTCCGTGGAGACAGAATCCCGTTGAATCTTGGGGGCGAATGCCAACGCTCCCTTAACACTCTGTCATTCTTTGTCCTCTAGAAACATCGACAGGCCGATGCCCGGCCGGACGCACCCTGTTGTCATGATAACAACGGTTTAGGGTTACATGATGTTGAAAACCTTGTTGCCGAGAATCGAGCATCGCTATGCGCTGACGGGCTCGGTTTTCGGAGCCTTTCTGCCAACCCTCTGCATTGCCGCCGACCAGGTCCTGCGCGACCAGGCGCAGGCGAGCCTATTCGGCTTTTCCGCCCCGACCGCCACCGCGCTGGCGCTGATGCCCGTCTTCTTCGGCGTCGGCTTCTACCAGATCGGCCGGTCGAAGGCCGCGCTCATCGCCGAACTCTGCCAGCGCCGCAAGACCGAGCAGCGGCTGACGCACGATGCCTATCACGACCGGCTGACCGGGCTTGCCAACCGCTTCTGCCTGGAGCGGGATATCCAGGCGGTCGTGGAGGGCAGCGACGAGGACGACCGTCCGGCGCTGCTGCTGCTCGATCTCGACCGTTTCAAATTCGTCAATGACAGCCTCGGCCACGACGTGGGCGATGCGCTGCTTGCGGCCATTGCCGTGCGCCTCCAGCGCGCGCTTTCGGCAACGGCGCGCGTCTACCGGCTCGGCGGCGACGAATTCGTCGTGACGATCGCTGGGCGGCCCTCCGAGGGCAAGATCGAGAATGTCTGCCGCACGATCTGCGATCTGTTCCAGGACCCGTTCGAACTGAAGCGCCACCGGGTTTCCAGCGGCTGCAGTATCGGCGTGACCTATATGGAGGCGGGCGACAACTCGATGTCAGAGCTTCTGAAGCGCGCCGATGTCGCGCTTTACGAGGCGAAGGATATGCCGGGCAGCGGCTTCCGCTTCTTCGATGCGGCGCTCGCCGCCGCCGTCCTGGCACGCGCGGCCATCGAGCACGATCTTGCCCGCGCCATGGGTGCGGACGAATTCTTCCTCGAATACCAGCCGATCGTCGGCGTCGAGAGCCGCGTCGTGCGCTCCTTCGAGGCGTTGCTGCGCTGGCGGCATCCCGAAAAGGGGCGGATCATGCCGGACCTTTTCATTCCGGCGGCGGAAAAGACCGGCCTCATCCTGCCGCTTGGCAACTGGGTGGTACGCGAGGCCTGCCGGGAGGCGGCGAAATGGCCCGCACCGGCCGGCGTCGCCGTCAATGTCGTCGGCGACCAGTTCAAGGACCGCGCCTTCGTCGATTATGTGAAGACGTGCCTGGCCGAGGCCGGGCTTGCGCCGGGACGCCTGACGATCGAGGTGACGGAATCGGTCTTCTCGGTCGACGAGACGGTGATCCGCGAGAGCCTCTGCGAGCTGCGCGACCATGGCGTTCGCGTCGCCCTCGACGATTTCGGCATCGGCTTTTCCTCGATCAACAACCTGCGCGCCTTCCCGATCGACCAGCTGAAGATCGACCGCTCCTTTGCGCGCGCGATGATGGAGAGCAAGCGGGACGCCGACCTGGTCGATATCATCCTGAAGCTCGGCCAGACATTCCAGGTGACGACCACGGTGGAGGGCATCGAATCGGAAGGCCAGCTCGATTTCATCCGCCAGCGCGGTGCTTCCGAGGCACAGGGTTTCCTGATTTCCGGGCCGGTGGCCGCGCAGGATGTGATGCGCTTCCTTCTACACACGGAAAATCGTCGTTCGGCCTGACGTTGTCACAAGCGCGAAAAGCCTTTTCATGACAGTGGAATCCTGCTTGTCTCGCGACTGGAAGGAGAGGCCGTTATGAGACGATTCTACAGGCTGGCCGCTTGGGTACTTTCCCTCCTTGCCCTCGTCGTCCTGGTGGGGGCGAGCTGGCTTATCGTATCGCCGCCCGCGCTGCTCAGCGTCGGCTCCGGTTATGCCGCAAAAATCGTCTGCTCCAGCGTCTTCGTTTCCGGCCGCGATCCGTCGCAAGTGCTTGCCGAGGACGTGCAGGCGCCCGGCCATCCGCTGTTGAAGCTGATGCGGCAGGACGTCGATCTCGCCGGCAAGACCGTGACGACCCATCTGCTCGGCCTCTTCGCGCCCGGTTATGCCGCCTGGCACGAGGGCTTCGGCTGCTCCAGCGTGCCCGACGGCGATTTCCGCGCCGCACACCAGGCCGTTTCCGATATCGCGCTGCCGAAACTGCCGGCGGCGGACCCGGCCGTGGCCTGGCCGGACGGCGAGGCGGTGACGCTGGACGCAGACCTGTCGGCGCTGCTTGCCGATGCGAGCCTCACCGGGCCGGGCATGCGCGCGACCGTGGTGGTGCATGACGGGCGCATCATCGCTGAAGCCTATGGTGACGGTTTTGACGCCAAGACGCCGCTGCTCGGCTGGTCGATGACCAAGTCGGTCAATGCGGCGATCGTCGGACGGCTGATGCAGGCCGGGGCGCTTTCGCCGGAGATGAAGGGCCTGTTTCCGGAATGGCGGGAGGATGCGCGCTCGCAGATCACGCTCGCCCAGCTTCTCGCCATGGAAAGCGGGCTCGCCTTCAACGAGAGTTACGGCGATGTCGCCGATGTCACGCGCATGCTCTTCCTGGAGCCGGACATGACGCGCTTCGTGCTGTCGCTGCCGCCGGAGGCCAACCCGGGCGAAAAGTTCAACTATTCGAGCGGCACCGCGATGCTGCTCTCACGCCTGTGGATGGGCGCGCTCGGCGGGCGCAGCCAGGCGCTGTCCTTCCCGGCAAAGGCGCTGTTTGCGCCGCTCGGCATGGCGAGCGCGGTGATGGAGCCGGACGAGACCGGCATCTTCGTCGGTTCGTCCTACATGTATGCGACGGCGCGCGACTGGGCGCGGTTCTCGCTGTTTCTTTTGAACGACGGCGTCTGGAAGGGGAGCCGGCTGCTGCCGGCAGGGTTCGTCGGCGCCATGGCGACGCCGACCAAGGCCTCGGGCGGTGCCTATAGCCAGATGCAGACCTGGACCATGGGGCCGGGCCGGGAAAGCGACACGGATTACGGCCTGCCGGACGAGACGTTCTGGATACTCGGCCATGACGGCCAGTCGGCCGCCATCATCCCGTCGCGCAAGCTGGCGGTGATCCGGCTGGGGCTGACGCCGTCGAAACGCGGCTATCGGCCCCAGGTCCTGATCAAGCGCATCCTCGATGTGCTGGATGCGAAAACCGCTCAGGCGCCGACCTGAGCGATCCAGTCGTTGAGATTGTAGGTGTTGGAGATGCGCGCGACCTTGCCGTCGCGGATCTCGAAGAAGGCGCCGGCGGGCAGCACATAGGTCTGACCGTTCGCCTCCGGCAGGCCCTCGTCGGTGGCGAGATACTGGCCGTTGACGACGAATTCCGCCGCACCGCGTTTGCCGTCGTCGCTCGACATGATGACGATGTCGGTCAGCGTCTCGCGGTAGCTGCGGTTCATATGCGCCATGAAGTCGCGAAATGCCTGCTTGCCGACCTGTCGGCCGCCCTGGTTGATGTCGTGGACGACGTCGTCGTGCAAGAGATCGAGGAAGGCCTCCATATCCTGCCTGTTGAAAGCATCGTAATAGGCGCGGATCGTCTCTTTTGCTGGCATGTCATCCCTCATATCAATGGCGTCAGGCGGAACCAGATCGCCTTATAGCATTGTTCAAGCCTTTGGGAACATTCACGGATCATGCAGATCAAGATCGTCCAGGGAGAAGCCGTGACGCCGCATATCGCGGACCTCGCGCGGCTGCGCACGCACGTTTTCCGCGCGTTTCCGTATCTCTATGAGGGCAACGAGGACTACGAGGCCTCCTATCTCGCGACCTATGCGAGATCGCCCGAAAGCCTGTTCGTGCTGGCGCTTGACGGCGAGCGCATCGTCGGCGCCTCGACCGGCGTGCCGATGCCGGATGCGTCCGACGTATTTCAAGCGCCGTTCATCGCCGCCGGCATCGCTCCGGAAAAGATCTTCTATTTCGGCGAATCGGTGCTGCTCTCGACCTACCGGGGCAGGGGGCTCGGCGTGCGCTTCTTCGAGGAGCGCGAAGCCTATGCGCGCCGCCTCGGCCGCTTCGACTGGTGCACCTTCTGCGCCGTCGAACGGCCGCAGGACCATCCGCTGCGCCCGGCGGACTATGTGCCGCTCGATGCATTCTGGAGCAAGCGCGGCTACGAGCACCGCGCCGACTTGCGCACGATGCTGGCCTGGCAGGATATCGGGGAGGAAAACGAGACGGAGAAGCCGATGTCGTTCTGGCTGAAGGCCGCGCGGTAGCGGCTTATCTCAGGCCGGTCTCGTCGAGCAGGCCCTTGCGCTTGGCGTGGTAATAATAGCCGGCCGCGTAAAGGCGCACCGCGCCGTCGTTCTTGTCGTCCGCGACCATCCAGGCGCCGCGCAGGTACTTGCCGGCATATTTGATGTTCGTCTCGGCGTCGAACAGGCCTTCGGCCGGGCCGTCGAAGCCCATGCTCTTGGCCGTCGCATATTTGATCTGCATCAGCCCGTAATGGCCGCGATTATAGGCCTTGGGATTGTAGGTGCTCTCGCGCTTGACGACGCGATGCAGCAGCGATTCCGGTATGCCGTAGAGTGCCGCATATTTGCTGATGATCGCGTCGATCGGCGTGCCGGACTTCTTGAACGGCTGATCGCCCTGCGGCACGACGAGACGGGTCTCGGTGGTCAGCACGGCGTTGCTGATGAGCGCGGGCTTGGCCATCGGCACGATCTTGCGGCTCGCGACAAGCTGTTCGAGGCCTTCCGGCTCGCCGCTGTCGAAGCCCGGCTCCATCACCGAGACGCCGATCACCGTGTCCATGGGCTGAACATCGCTCGCCGTGTTGCCGGCAAGGGCGGCCGTCGCGGCGGCGGCACCCGTCATGGATTTCGATTCCGTAAGGGCCGAGACCGGAACGGCGCCGCCTTCGGCATCGGTCGCAACGGCGACCATGATCGGCGTCGGTAGGGCTTGCGCCGTGTTTTCCGTGCCGGGCTTGGCGGCGGGCAGGGCGGCATAGGCAACTTCGGTCGTCGTGCCGTCCGCAGCGGCAATTTCCGTGGTCGACGTGGGCGACACGGTTTTCGCCGAGGTCGCATCGTCGGCGACGCTGGCGCAGCCGGCAAGCGTAACAAGAAGGCCTGCGCAGGCAAGCGTGGCAATGCGTGCCGGACGGGAAACGGAAGTATCAGCCATGGTCGTCGCTCTCGGTTTGCCGGGATGCGCGGGCGCTGGAACGCCCGCACGTTTTGCAAATCAATCGGCCGTGGCCGTCCCCGTCCATAGCCGATCAGGCGCGAAGCGGCAACCCGTAGGCTTACCGACGTCTCAGGTGGTCGCCCGCTTGAGGCCGGCGGTGAGCAATCCGGCGCCGATCAAGAGCGTGCCGCCGGTGCGGTTGACGACCTTCTGGACCGATGGTTTGCGGATGGTCTTGCGGGCGGCGGAGGCGAGCAGGGCGTAGGAAAAGGCGTTCAGCGTGGCGAGCACGAGGAAGGTGATTTCGAAGATCACCATCTGCGGCAGCACCGGCTGCGTAAGGTCGAGGAACTGCGGCAGGAAGGCCACGAAGAAGATGATGCTCTTGGGGTTCAGCGCCGTCACCACATAGGCATGGGCGAAGATGCGGAACGGCTTTTCCTCCGCCGGCGCCTCGCCTTCGGCACCGCTGGAGACGGGTGCCCGCCACAGCTTGATGCCGAGCCAGATGAGGTAGGCGGCGCCCACCCATTTCAACACGGTGAAGACGGCGGCGGAGGTCGCGAGCAGCGCGCCGAGGCCGAGCATGGAGGCGGTCATGGCGGTGAAATCGCCGAGTGCCACGCCCGCGACGGTGGCGCCCGCCGTGCGGCGGCCATGGCCGAGCGCATAGGAGATCACGAGGAGGATCGTCGGGCCTGGAATGGCCAGCATGACGGCGGAGGCTGCGGCGAAGGCCAGCCAATGTTCAAACGACATAAAAAACTCCCCGGATCGGTACCGATCCGGGGAGCAAGCCATCACGCACTTTCGGCGTCAAGAACAATCATCAGTCCGCCGGCTTCCACTTCTGACCGATGACATCCATGACGTCGCCGAACCATTTGGCCGAGGTGTCGAAGTGCTTGCCGCCCTTGATGCGCGGGAATTCGATGGTGCGGAGCTTCCCGCCCTGGCCTTCGTCATGGCCGGTGACGCCGGAGACCTTGTTCAGCGCGCTTTCGACGGCGAGGTCGGTCATGCTCTGGATCAGGCGCAGGTCGTCGCGGTTGGCTGGTGCCGAGCGGGCGTAGTAGCCGGACTTCTGCACCATGGAGCGTTCTGCGCCGAGAAGGGCCGCAAACTGCTTGGAGAACCAGTTGCCGACATTGATCGTGTCGATCTTCACATGGCCGAAGGCGTCGCGCTTGACGGTTTCACCGGCAGCTTCGCGCTCGGCGACGATGGCGTCGAGGCAGGCGCCTTCCGAAACGAAGAGCGTGACGAAGCCGGCGCGGTCCATGGTGGCCTTCAGGCGCTCGGCCTCGGCCTCCAGATTGAAGTCCAGCTCCGGCAGGTAGAGGCCGTCGATGTTCTTCAGCTGCTTGTTCATCATGAAGCCGTCGACATATTCGTTGGCGCCGGTCTTCTGGATATAGGCGCGCGCGGTGGCGGCGGTGAGCCAGCCGCAATGGCGGCCCATCACTTCATGCACGACGAGCGTCTTCGGGGCGGCACTCTGTTCGTTGCTGACATGGTCGAAGAAGCCGGCACCGACTTCGGCCGCCGTCCAGGCGCCGAGCGACTGCCGGATCGGCACGACGTCATTGTCGACGGTCTTCGGCAGGCCGACGACGGTGAGGTTGTAGCCGTTGGCGCCGAGATAGGCGGCAAGGTCGGCGGCCGTCGTGTTGGTGTCGTCGCCGCCGATCGTGTGCAGTATGGTGATGCCGTCCTTGGCGAGGCGTTCGGCGGCCACGCGCAACGGATTCTCGCCTTCCTTGACGAGGCCGCGCTTCACGCAGTCGGCGGCGTTGGTCAGCTTGACGCGGCTGTTGCCGATCGGCGAGCCGCCGTAGCGGTGCAAGAGCGGCGCCTTTTCGCGCATGTCCTTGGTGATTTCGATGCGGTCGCCAAGCAGCACGCCCTGGTAGCCCGAGCGATAGGCGACCAGCTCGATCTCCGGTGCGACGTCGCTGTAACGCTCGATGAGGCCTCCGACGGCGGACGACAGGCAGGGCGCGAGCCCGCCGGCGGTCAGCATTGCGACTTTCTGCTTGGCCATAATTCCTCCTCGGCTTCAGCACGTCTGGATGGGTGGGCGTTGTCTAGCGCAGAATCCCACTCAAGGGAAACGGCGCGGTGAACTTATCCGCACTCCATGACGGATTGTCTTTCGTGCTCCACAGGCGAAAATCCCGCAGCGCCGGATTTCCGATGCCTCCACTTCATGAGGGCCATCAAAATTTCGTCATCCGGACAAGAAATGCGGGTTCCGTGCCTTGCTTTCCCTGCAATTGTCTGATCAAGATCACCTTATGTTCCAGAATTCGCCCAGTTGCTTCATCAGTGCCGTATGGGATCGCCTCGTCGGCATGGTCTCGGATGCCGCCAGCAACGTGCTGTCCGGCGTGGTGGAAGCCGTGCGTACCCTCTTCGAGGGGGATCCGGAAACGCGCAAGCAGGTTGCCTTCTCCATCGCGATGATCGCGCTTTCCGCCAAGATGGCGAAGGCCGACGGCATCGTCACGACGGCAGAGGTGGATGCCTTCAAGGACATCTTCAAATATCCCGACAACCAGGCGGCCAATGTCGCCCGGCTCTATAACCTCGCGCGCCAGGATGTTGCCGGCTACGAGGCCTATGCGGAGAAGATGAAGGCGCTCTGCGTCTCCTGCGAGAAGAACTGCCCGATCCTGGAAGACATCGTCGACGGCCTGTTCCATATCGCCAAGGCCGATGGGCTGATCCACGAGAATGAGATGGCCTTCCTTGGCCGTGTCGCCGAAATCTTCGGCATGGCCGACGAGCGCTTCGAGCAGATCACGGCGCGCCACGTCCATGTCAGCGGCCGCGACCCCTACAAGGTGCTGGGCGTCAAGCCGAGCGACGATTTTGCCGAGATCCGCAAGCGCTACCGGGTGCTTGCCTCGGAGAACCATCCTGATAGGCTGGTGGCGCGTGGCGTGCCGGCCGAGTTCCATCAGATCGCGAACGACCGCATGGCCGCGCTCAACGCTGCCTATGAGGCGATCGAGAAGGAACGCTGCGCTGCATGAGCGCATTCACATGTGACTATTCCGGTGCGACCGCCGCGCCGTCGCCGAACTTTGGCGAACGGGCGGGCGGGCGCTCCCCGGACATCCTCCTCCTGCATTATACCGGCATGGCAACGGCAGACGGCGCGCTGAAGTGGCTTCGTGCGCCGGAAAGCCAGGTCTCCTGTCATTACTTCGTGCATGAGGACGGGCGCGTCGAGCAGCTCGTGCGCGAGGCGGACCGCGCCTGGCACGCGGGCAAGAGCATCTGGAAAGGCGAGGCCGACATCAATTCGGCCTCCATCGGCATCGAGATCGCCAATGCCGGCCATCCCGGCGGGCTGCCGGATTTCCCCGAAATGCAGGTGAAAGCGGTCGTCGAACTGTGTCTCGATTGTGGCAGAAGGTGGGAAATCGCTCCCGAGCGGGTGCTGGCACACAGCGATGTGGCCCCCATTCGCAAGGTTGATCCGGGTGAAAAATTCCCCTGGATGCGCCTCCATGCCGCCGGTGTCGGGCACTGGGTGACGCCGTCGCCGATCGCCGGCGGGCGCTTCTTCCAGCGCGGCGATTCGGGCCAGCCCGTCGAAGCCTTGCAGACGATGCTGTCGCTCTACGGCTATGGCACTGAAATCAATGGTTTTTATTCGGAAAAAACCGAAGGTGACGTCGCCGCTTTCCAGCGCCATTTCCGGCCGGAACGGGTCGATGGCATCGCCGATTTTTCGACCATCGACACGCTGCACAGGCTGCTTTCCGCCCTGCCGCGGCTGGCCGCCTGACAGCCTTTCCGAATATTCGAATATTACAGGCTGTAACAGAAGTTTACCGCTTCGCCACATCCTGACCCGATTGGCCATGTCTTTTCCGGCTGCGTTCAGTGCAGCGCAACATGCGGTCAGGGCCTGATCGCTATCAACGAGGATCGAGACGTTTGCGCGGTCTGTGCGGCTTGAGATGCCGCCGGCCAGGGCTCTGCCTTTGCGCCTTTTGGAGACGAAAACTAGATGAGAAGACTTCTTGCTGCCCTTAGCGCGGCCTGCTTTTGTGTGTCCGTTTTTTCCGCCGGAATGGCGCATGCCGAGGCCACCCATGGGCCGACGAAAAAACAATATCTCTTCCAGCCCTCCGCCAAGGAAGATGCGGGCAGCAAGGCGAAGCCCCAGAAGGTTTCCAGCAAGGCGAAATCCCAGAAAGTAGCCAGCAAGACGAAATCCCGCAAAGTGGTGAGCAAGCGCTCCAAGCGCACGACGGTCGTCGACAAGGACGGCGTGGTCGTCGGCAAGCTGAAGACCTTCAACAGCACGACCGGTTACCCCAAGGCCGAAAACCCGCTGACGGCGGACCTCAAGTCGGCGAGCTATTCCAGCCTGATCCAGACCTATGCGAAGACCTATGGCGTGCCGGTGGATCTCGCCCATGCTGTCGTTCGCGTCGAAAGCAATTTCAACCCGCGGGCGCGCGGCAGTGCCGGCGAAATCGGCCTCATGCAGATCAAGCCGGCGACGGCACGCGCCATGGGCTATAGCGGTGGCGCCAAGGGGCTCTACGATCCGGAAACCAACATCAAGTTCGGCATGAAGTATCTCGCCATGGCCCATGAGCTTGGCGGCGGCACGACCTGCGGCACGATTCTGAAATACAATGCCGGCCATGGCGCCAAGCGTATGAACCCGGTCTCCAAGCGCTATTGCGGCAAGGTCCAGAGCATCATCGACTAATGTCGACGAGCGAGGTTTCGCGGGCTGGAATCGGCCCGCGAGCATGCTATGCCGTGAGCATTCAGGTGAGGGTGCAGCATGGATCGGCATTTCGATTTCGTCGTCGTCGGCAGGGGCATGATGGGGGCTGCGGCAGCGCGGCACCTTTCCAGAACAGGTGCCTCCGTGGCGCTCGTCGGCCGGGGCGAGCCGACCGACTGGCAAAACCATGACGGCGTTTTCTCCAGCCATTACGACAGCGGCCGCATCACCCGCACGATCGACGAGGACCCGGACTGGGCGCTGCTCGCCAACCGCTCCATTGCGCGCTACCGCGAGATCGAGGCCGAGAGCGGCATCGCCTTCTACGGCGAGACCGGCTGCCTGATCAGCGGTCCGGCCGGCGGCGATTTCGTCAATTCGGTCGAGGTGGTGGCGAAGCGGCATGGGCTCGACGCACCCGTGCTCGACCGCGCGGAACTGCGGGCGCGTTTCCCCTGGTTCGACCTTCCGGAAACCTCGGCGGGCGTCTTCGAGGCGAAGGGGGCCGGTTACATCGACCCGCGCAAGTTTGTTGCCGCGCAGATCGTCTGCTTCGAGAAGGCGGGCGGCGTTTCCATCTTGGACGATGTGGTCTCAGTGACCGATGCGGGTGACTGGGCGACGGTCACGCTGAAGTCGGGCGAGGTCGTGACGGGCGGGCGCGCGCTGGTGGCGACCGGCGGTTTTTCGCGTGCACCGGGGCTGCTGCCGAAGGTGCCGGCGCTGACGATCAAGGCGCGCACCGTCGTGCTGGCGCAGCTTTCGCCGGAGCAGGCGGCGGCTTACAATGACATGCCGTCCTGGATCGACGAGAGCACCATCCCCTCGGAGCATTTCTACTTCCTGCCCCCGATCGTCTATCCGGACGGCCAGTCCTACCTGAAGATCGGTGGTGACCCCACGGACATCGAGATCGAGGAAGAACAGGCGATCCGCGACTGGTTCCGCGGCGAGGGTGGCTCCGAAGCGGCCGCCCATCTCAAGCGGCTGCTGGCCCGTTCCATTCCGGACCTCGATCCGGTGCGGCTGATTTCCGTTCCCTGCGTCACGACCTACACGGTGCATGGCTATCCCTATGCCGGCTTCGTCGGGGGCGAGCGCGTGGCGCTTCTGACGGGCGGCAACGGGGCGGCGGCGAAAAGCTCCGACGAGATCGGCCGCATCGGCGCGGATCTCGTGATTCGCGGCCGGATGGACGAGCCGGACTACAAGACGGATTTCGCCGTTCATTTCCGCTAAGTGCGGTTTCTCTCTGGTCTTTCCGTTCCGCATGGGCTAGTCAGCGCCTGCCAGTTGGCCGGGCAGCCGCGCCTTGCAAGTGCCGAAAGGCCGCAGGGTGAGGAAAGTCCGGGCTCCACGGAAACACGGTGCCGGATAACGTCCGGCGGGGGCGACCCCAGGGAAAGTGCCACAGAAAGCAAACCGCCTTCCTCGGAAGGTAAGGGTGAAAGGGTGGGGTAAGAGCCCACCGCGGTCCTGGCGACAGGGCTGGCAAGGCAAACCCCACCGGGAGCAAAACCGAATAGGGATGACGCGAAGCGCGCAAGCGTTTCAGCCCGTTTCCGGGCCGGTCATCCGGGTGGGTTGCAAGAGGCCGGGCGCAAGTCCGGTCCCAGATGAATGGCTGCCACGTTCCGGTTTCGGCCGGAGCCATACAGAACCCGGCTTACAGGCCAACTGGCAAAAAACCTCCTCCGGACGATGATTTTTTATGACGTGCTAATGCGCTGAAATCCTTGGGGTTCGCGCATGCCTTGCTGCGCGTTGAAACGCACGCGACCGGTGTTTCAGAATGTGTAAATACAAGGCCTTGGGCGGCGTTTTCTAACCATTTGTTAAACTTAACGCCTTATAAACGTTTGACGGTCCGATGACCGGGAAAGAGGTTCCTTCCCATTGACGCCCATATGGTCCCATGGTATCCCAAAATCACACTGCACGAGGACGCATGAGCGTCCGACCATCGCAAAGCTTTGAGGCTAACCGGCTGGGGACGGTGCGACGCGAATGCGTTGCATCTGGGCTGGTCCATGCGCGTGGTGTTGTGTTGGTTATGCCGGGGCGGATGCACAGCGTTCCGGTAGGGGAAGCGGCTGTAGCGTGTCATGAACCGATTCCTGTCGAATGCGACAAACAGGATCGATGCAAAGGGGAGGGTTTCCGTCCCCTCGGCATTCCGTTCCGTTCTGTCGCAGCGCGACATCCGGGAGCTGTACTGCTTTCAGGATTTCACCTTTCCGGCCATCAGCGTCGGTGGGCTGGATTTGCTCGATCGTTTGGAGCGCCAGATCGCCAGCGAGGATGTTTTTTCGCCGAAAGCCAATCGGATGTCGCTCCTCATTCACGGGGGCGGCGTCTTCATGAAGCTCGATTCGGAGGGGCGCCTGCCGGTCACGGATTTCATCCGGGACTATACGGGCATCACCACGGACGTGACCTTTGTCGGTCGGGCGGATCATTTTCAGCTCTGGGCACCGCAAGCATTCGAAGAGACGCAGGCGGCCGCCCGGGAAGAGTTCAGGTTGCGAGGTCTGGGCTCGGGGTAAGACGGAGAATCGGAATGACGGCGGATCTTGGCGGAGGTTTTACTGAAGCCGATGACGGACCGGTCCGTCACATTCCGGTTCTTCTCTCCGAGGTCATCGCGGCGCTCGCGCCCAAACCCGGCCAGGTCATTCTCGACGGCACGTTCGGTGCCGGCGGCTACACCTCCGCCATCCTGGCCGAAGGCGCAAACGTCATCGGGCTCGACCGCGATCCGAACGCGATTGCCGGCGGCCAGCCGCTGGTAGAAGCTTCGGGCGGACGGCTTTCCCTCATCCATTCCCGTTTTTCCGAGCTTGCAGACCATGCGCCCGCGGGCGGTCTCGACGGCGTCGTGCTCGATATCGGCGTCTCCTCCATGCAGATCGACGAGGCCGAACGCGGTTTCTCCTTCCAGAAGAACGGCCCGCTCGACATGCGCATGTCCGCATCGGGCGTTTCGGCGGCCGATGTCGTCAACCGGGCCAAGGTCTCCGACCTCATCCGCATCTTCGGTTTCCTCGGCGAGGAAAAGCAGGCGGGCCGCATCGCCCGCGCCATCGAGAAGGCACGCGAAAAAGAACCTTTCACCACGACGCGCCAGCTTGCGAACCTCATCGAGCTGACGACGCCGCGCAAGGCCAAGGACAAGATCCATCCGGCGACGCGCGTCTTCCAGGCGCTGCGCGTCTTCGTCAATGACGAGCTCGGCGAACTCGCCGAGGCGCTGTTTGCCGCCGAGCGTGCCTTGAAGCCGGGCGGACGCCTCGTCGTCGTCAGCTTCCACTCGCTGGAAGACCGGATCGTCAAGAAATTCTTCCAGGATCGCGCCGGAAAGGCTGCCGGATCCAGGCATTTGCCCGAAGTTCACGACAAAGCCGCAACCTTCGCACCAGTCGGGCGCCCTATGGTGGCGGCCAGCGACGAGGAGAGTGCGGTCAATCCGCGCGCAAGATCCGCGAAGCTTAGGGCAGGCGAGCGCACCAGCGCTCCTGCCGGGACGGATGATCTGTCCATTTTCAACCTGCCCAACCTTGCCAGCCTTGAGAAGATGGGAAGCTGAGTGATGTTCCGTACCCTTGATGTCGTGATGATCGCCGTCATGACCGCAGCAGCCACCGTCACCTACTCGATCAAGCACCAAGCCGAGAACAAGCTCGAGCAGGTGCGCAAGCTCGATGCCGAGATCAAGCTGGAAGAAGACACGATCGACCTGCTGAAGGCCGATTGGGCGCTGCTGACCCAGCCGAACCGCCTCAATCGCCTGGTGAAAGCCTACGAGACCGACCTGAAGCTCGTGCCGACCGAATCGACCCAGCTTGCGCAGCCGAGCGAGCTGCCCATGGCGACGGCCGAACTGCCGGCGCTGGAGCCGGAGAAGGATGAAAAGGTCGCTCAGGACGGCAAGAAGACCAAGAAGAAGACCACGGACGCAATCCAAACCGGATCGGTGGCCAACTGATGTCGTTTCTTTCCCGCATCATGGACGTCAAGAGCAAGGCGCATTTCAACGCCGGCGGCAACAACAACAATAGGACCGGCGGCAATGGCGGCCAGGCCTTCGAGGGCACGCGCAAGCGCACGGGCTCGCAGGCCCGCAGCCGCGTGGCGGTCATCATCTGCTGCTTCGGCATGGTCTATGCCGTGATCGGCGGGCGCCTGGTGCAATATGGCATGGCCTCGCCGGAGACCGTGTCCTCGATCGGCCCGGCCGACCACCTGATGGCCTCGCGCCCCGACATCGTCGACCGCAACGGCGAAATCCTCGCGACCGACATCCGCACCGTCTCGCTCTATGCCGAACCGCACAAGATCGTCGATGCGGACGAGGCGGTCGAAATGCTCGCCACCGTGCTGCCGGAACTCGACCGGCGCGGCATCTACCGCAAGCTCACCTCGAAATCCCGCTTCCAGTGGCTGAAGCGCCAGCTCACGCCCAAGCAGCAGAGCCGCATTCTTGCCCTCGGTATTCCCGGCGTCGGCTTCCGGCCGGAAAAGCGCCGATTCTATCCGGGCGGCGTCACCGCCTCGCACATTGTCGGCCACGTCAATATCGACAACCGCGGCATTGCCGGCATGGAGCGCTACATCGACAGCCAGGGTCTCGCCGACCTTGCCGCCATCGGCATGACGAGCGACGCCAAGCTGGAGCCGGTGCGGCTTTCGATCGACCTGCGCGTCCAGGCCATCGTGCGCGATGTGGTTGCGACGGGCATGGAGAAATACAAGGCGCTGGCTGCCGGCGCCGTCGTGATGGACGTGCATACCGGCGAGATCCTCGCCATGGCCTCCGTGCCGGATTACGACCCGAACAACCCGGCCGCGGGCGCCAAGGACGGCTGGATGAACCGCATGTCGAACGGCACGTTCGAGATGGGCTCGACCTTCAAGAGCTTCACCACCGCCATGGCGCTCGATTCGGGCAAGGTGAAGCTCACCGACAGTTTTGACGCGCGCGCGCCGATCCGCATCGGCGGCTTCACCATCAAGGACTTCCACGGAAAGCACCGTGTTTTGACCGTGCCGGAAATCTTCCAGTATTCCTCGAACATCGGCACGGCGAAGATGGCCGACGTCGTCGGCATCGCCGGGCACAAGGAATTCCTGACCCGCATGGGCTTGCTCACCAAGCTCGATACGGAACTGCCGGAGGTGAAGACGCCGTCGCAGCCGCGCGAATGGAAGAAGATCAACTCGATCACCATCTCCTTCGGCCACGGCGTCTCGACGACGCCGCTGCAGACGGCGGTGGCGGCGGCAGCGCTGATGAACGGCGGCCTGCTCATCAACCCGACCTTCCTGCCGCGCACCGCCGAAGAGGCGAACGAGGTGGCCAAGGTGGTCGTCAAGCCGGAAACCGGCGAGCAGATGCGCTACCTCTTCAAGCTCAACGCAAACGACGGTTCCGGCCGCCGTGCGCTCGTTCCGGGCTTCAATGTCGGCGGCAAGACGGGCACGGCCAACAAGGTCGTCGGCGGGCGGTATTCCAACACGCAGAACTTCAACGCCTTCCTCTCGGCCTTCCCGATCGACGACCCGAAATACGTGGTCCTGACCTTCATCGACGCGCCGCAGACGGGCGAGGGCGGGGGCCGCACCGCAGGCCTCAACGCCGCCCCGATGGTCGGCGAGATCATCCGCCGCTCGGCAGCCCTTCTCGGTGTAAAGCCGAAATTTGGTGAGGACGGGTCTGCCTTGCTTGTGTCTTATTGAATGGAGAAGACGGGACGCCGATTCGGAAGCGAAACGGCGGCCCATGGAAAGCAACAGAGCAGACAATGAAGATCAGTGACCTCGCCGGACCCGAAACCAACGACCTGGGCGCCGCCGCCGCGATAGACATCAGCGGCATAACCAGCGACAGCCGGAAGGTGAAGCCGGGCGACCTCTTCGTCGCCCTTTCGGGCACTAAGGCCGATGGCAGCACCTTCGTTGCCGATGCGGTTTCCCGGGGTGCCGCTGCCGTCGTGGTGTCCACAGGTGCGGCCGTCGAAGCCGCCGTTCCCGTCATTGCCGTTGCCGAGCCGCGCCGTTTCCTCGCGCTGGCCGCCGCCCGTTTCCATGGCCGCCAGCCGGAGACCATGGTCGCCGTCACCGGCACGGCGGGAAAGACCTCCGTCGCCTCTTTCACCCGCCAGATCTGGGCGCATGCCGGCCATGCGGCGGCGATGATCGGCACGACCGGCGTCGTGGCCCCCGGCCGCAACGATTACGGTTCTCTGACGACGCCTGATCCGGTGTCGCTGCATGAGCTGCTCGCCGAACTGGCCGATGCCGGCGTCACCCATGCCGCGATGGAAGCCTCAAGCCATGGCCTCGACCAGGCGCGCCTCGATGGCGTGAAGCTCGCCGCCGCCGCCTTCACCAATCTTGGCCGCGACCACATGGATTATCACCCGACGGTCGAGCACTACATGGCCTCGAAGATGCGGCTGTTCGATACGCTGCTGCCGAAGGGTTTTCCCGCCATCATCTATGCCGACGACGAGTGGTCGGGCGTTGCGACCGATGCCGCGCGCAAGGCCGGGCTCGACGTGCGCACGGTCGGCCGCAAGGGCGACTATCTGGCGCTGAAGCGCGTCGAGCATTTCCGCCACAAGCAGACCGCCGAAGTGCATGTCGGCGACGATATCTATGAAGTGCACATTCCGCTCGCCGGCGATTTCCAGGTGGCGAACGCATTGGTCGCGGCGGGCCTTGCCATGTCGACCGGCGTTCCCGCACCCGTCGCGATGGCAGCACTCGAAAAGCTCATCGGCGCCTCCGGCCGCCTCGAACTGGTCGGCCATGCGAAGAACGGCGCGCTCGCCTATGTCGACTACGCCCATAAGCCGGATGCGCTGGAAAACGTGCTGACCTCCGTGCGCCCCTTCACGACCGGCCGCGTCATCGTGGTCTTCGGCTGCGGTGGCGACCGCGACAAGGGCAAGCGGCCGATCATGGGCGAAATCGCCACGCGGCTGGCCGACGTGGTCATCGTCACCGACGACAATCCGCGCTCCGAAGTGCCGGCCACCATCCGCGCCGAGATCATGGACGCCGCCAAGGGCGCCACCGAGATCGGCGACCGGGCGGAGGCGATCCGCAGCGCCGTGCGCATGTTGCAGTCGGGCGATACGCTGATCGTCGCGGGCAAGGGGCATGAGGAGGGGCAGACCGTCGGCACTGTGACGCTGCCATTCTCCGACCATGCCGAATTGCGCAAGGCCTTGGAGGAGCTCGACCGGTGAAATGGCTCTGGACCAGCGCTGATCTCGTCGCGGCCATGCATGGCCGTCCCATCGGCAACCTGCCGCAGGGCGTGACCGGCATTTCCATCGACAGCCGCGCGATCGGGGCCGGCGAAGCCTTCTTCGCCATCAAGGGCGACCGCGTCGACGGCCATGATTTCGCAAGTTTCGCCGTCGCCAATGGCGCGGCCCTGCTCGTCGTCAGCGAGGGCAAGCTGCCGGCGCTCGGCCGGCTCGTGACGCCGATGATCGTGGTGCCGGACGTTCTCCAGGCACTGGTCGATCTCGGCTGCGCTGCGCGCGATCGCACCGCGGCCCGGATCATCGCCGTTACCGGTTCCGTCGGCAAGACGACCAGCAAGGAGATGCTGCGCCAGGCGCTGTCGCCGTCCGGCAGCGTGCATGCCTCCGTTGCCTCCTTCAACAATCACTGGGGCGTGCCGCTGACGCTCGCCCGCATGCCGGAAACCACGGATTTCGGCATTTTCGAAATCGGCATGAACCATGCCGACGAGATCCGCCCGCTGGTCGCCATGGTGCGCCCGCATGTGGCGATGATCACCACGATCGCGCCGGCCCATCTCGGCAATTTCCGCGACCTCGAAGAGATCGCTGCCGCCAAGGCCGAAATCTTCGAAGGCGTCGTGCCGGGCGGCCATGCCATCCTCAACCGCGACAACGAGCAGTTCGCCTTCCTTGAAAAGGCGGCGAAGGCCGCCAGCGTTTCGCATATCCACAGTTTCGGCGCCGATCCAAAGGCGGAATTCCGCCTGCTCGATTTCATGCCGAGCGCCGAGGGCGGCCTGCTTCGCGCGGCCATCGGCGGGCAGACGTTGGAAGTGCCGATGGGCGCACCCGGCCGGCACATCGCCGAAAATGCCGTGGCCGTGCTCGGCGCCGTGCACCTCACCGGCGGCGATATCGAGAAGGCGATGGCGGGCCTTGCCACCATGCAGGCCGAAAAGGGTCGCGGGCGCCGTTACCAGCTTGCCAAAGATGGCGGCTGGTTCACGCTGATCGACGAAAGCTACAATGCAAACCCCGCTTCGATGCGCGCCGCAATCGCGCTCTTGCGCGATGCGGAGCCGCATGAGGGCGGGCGACGTATCGCCGTGCTCGGCGACATGCTGGAAATGGGCGAGCACTCGCCCTCCGTCCATGCCGGCCTTGCCGAACCGCTGGCCGAAGCCGGCATCGGCGATGTCTGGCTCGCAGGTCCCGACATGGCGGCGCTGAGGGATGCGCTGCCGGAGGGCGTGCAGAGGGACTATCGCGACACCGCCGACGACCTCGCCGCCTTCGCGCTTGGCGCAGTGCGGGCGGGTGACGTTCTGGTCGTCAAATCGTCGAAGGGCACGGGATTCAGCCGCATCGTGGCGGCCCTGCTTGACAAATATCCGGCGTTCTCCGAGAGGGGACGCGAGAGTTGAGGGGGTTCGGCCGGGCAGACGTCCGCCGGACCTCGCTTTTTATGTGATTTTCCCATCTCGGCCGGTCACGCCGGGATGATTCGGGGAACCTTTTGGGGAAAGGGTGACAATGCTGCTTTGGCTCGTCGAGCTGGCTGACACCGTTCAGGTGTTCAACCTGTTCCGCTACATTACCTTCCGGACGGGCGCTGCGCTGTTCACCTCGGCCACCATCGTCTTCCTGTTCGGGCCGATGATCATCGCCTCGCTGCGCATCCGCCAGGGCAAGGGCCAGCCGATCCGCGCCGACGGGCCGCAGACCCACTTCAAGAAGGCCGGCACCCCCACCATGGGCGGCCTGATGATCCTCGCCGGCATCGTCGGCAGCGCGCTGCTCTGGGCGGATCTCTCCAACGTCTATGTGGTCGCCACGCTGCTCGTGACGCTCGGCTTCGGCGCCATCGGCTTCTACGACGACTACCTGAAGGTCACCAAGCAGACCGACAAGGGCTTTTCCGGCAAGGCGCGCCTCGCCCTGGAGTTCATCATCGCGGGTGCCGCCACCTATTTCATGATGCGGGCCTCGCTCGCGACAGGCCCCGCCGGCTCGACCTTCGGCTCCTCGATCGCCTTCCCCTTCGCCAAGGATTTCATGGTCAATCTTGGCATCTTCTTCGTGCTGTTCGGCGGCTTCGTCATCGTCGCTGCCGGCAATGCGGTGAACCTGACGGACGGCCTCGACGGCCTCGCCACGGTTCCGGTGATGATCTCGGCCGCTTCCTTCGGCGTCATTGCCTATCTCGCCGGCAACGCGGTGTTCGCGAACTACCTGCAGATCCATTTCGTGCCCGGCACGGGGGAACTTGCCGTCGTGCTCGGCGCGGTCATCGGCGCGGGCCTCGGCTTCCTGTGGTTCAACGCGCCGCCCGCCGCCATCTTCATGGGCGATACCGGGTCGCTGGCGCTTGGCGGCCTCATCGGCACCGTGGCGGTTGCCACCAAGCACGAGATCGTCATGGCGATCATCGGCGGCCTCTTCGTCATGGAGACGCTGTCGGTCATCATCCAGGTCGCCTCGTTCAAGCTCACGGGAAAGCGCGTCTTCCTCATGGCACCGATCCACCACCATTTCGAGAAGAAGGGCTGGACGGAAAGCCAGGTCGTCGTGCGCTTCTGGATCATCGCCGTGGTGCTCGGCCTGGTCGGCCTCTCCACGCTCAAGCTGCGGTGAGGCTTCGATGATCCCGGTCACCACCTTCAAGGGCAAGGCGGTCGCGCTTTTCGGGCTCGGCGGCTCCGGCCTTGCGACGGCGCTGGCGCTCGCCGCCGGCGGCGCGGATGTCACCGCCTGGGACGACAGCGCGGCGAGCGTCGAGAATGCCGCCGCTGCCGGCGTGAAGACCGGTGACCTGCGCAATCTCGACTGGACCACCATCTCCGCACTGGTGCTCTCGCCCGGCGTGCCGCTGACCCATCCCAAGCCCCACTGGAGCGCCGATCTCGCGCGCGCCACCGGCGTGGAAGTGATCGGCGACATCGAGCTTTTCGTGCGCGAGCGCCGGGCGCATGCGCCGGATTGCCCCTTCATCGCTATTACCGGCACGAACGGCAAGTCGACCACCACGGCGCTGATCGCTCATATCCTGAAATCGAGCGGCCGCGACACGCAGCTCGGCGGCAATATCGGCACGGCCGTGCTGACGCTCGATCCGCCGAAGGCCGGCCGTTTCTATGTGGTCGAGTGCTCGTCCTACCAGATCGACCTCGCGCCGACGCTGAACCCGTCCGCCGGCATCCTGCTCAACGTAACGCCCGATCATCTCGATCGCCACGGCTCGATCGAGCACTATGCCGACGTCAAGGAACGTCTCGTCGCCGGCAGCAAGACCGCGATTATCGGCGTCGACGACAGCTATTGCGAACGCATCGCCGACCGCGTCGAGCGGGCCGGCACCAAGGTCGTGCGCATTTCCAAGCGCAGCGTGCTCGCCGATGGCATCTATGCCGATGGCGCTCGTCTGGTCCTCGCCCGCGGCGGCGCGACGCATGAAGTCGCCGATCTCTCGCCGATCCAGACGCTGCGCGGCGCCCACAATGCCCAGAACGCCGCCGCTGCCGTCGGCGCCTGCCTTGCGGTCGGTGTCAGCGAGGATGAGATCCGCGCCGGCCTTGCCTCGTTCCCGGGGCTGAAGCACCGCATGCAGCCCGTCGGGCGCAAGGGCGACACGCTGTTCGTGAACGACTCCAAGGCGACCAATGCCGATGCCGCGGCCCCGGCACTGTCGAGCTTCGAGCGCATCTACTGGATTGCCGGTGGTGTCCCGAAAGAGGGCGGCATTTCCACGCTCGGCGACTTCTTCCCGAAGATCGCTAAGGCCTATCTGATCGGCGAGGCGGCGCCCGCCTTTGCGGCGACGCTCGGCGAGGCGGTGCCGTTCGAGATATCCGGTACGCTGGAGCGGGCGGTCGAGGGCGCGGCGGCGGATGCCGGGCGGGATGGGAGCGGCCCCGTCGTCGTTCTTCTATCCCCGGCTTGCGCAAGCTTCGACCAGTACAAGAACTTTGAAGTCAGAGGCGATGCCTTCGTGAAACATGTCGCGGCGCTCCCCGGTGTGTCCATGCTTATTGAAGTTTGAACGGAAGCAATTCCCGTAAACGTGTGCGGCGGCGGCGTTTGGAATTGTTTTGCAACAGAGGAAAGAGACATGGTTAGTCGTGCCGAACGTGGTGCATTGGCGGACTGGTTCTGGACGATTGACCGGTTCTTCCTCGCGGCCTTCATCCTTTTGATGGGCCTCGGCTTCATGCTGTCCTTTGCGGCAAGCCCGCCGGTGGCCGAGCGTCTCGGGCTCGACAGCTTCCACTTCGTCAAGCGCCATGCGGTGTTCCTGCTGCCGGCGATCGCCGTGATGTTCGGCATCTCCTTCATGTCGCCGCGCCAGGTGCGGCGCGCGGCGATGATCCTCCTCGTCATTTCGCTTGCGGCCATGGTGCTCGCGCTGTTCTTCGGCGTCGAGGTCAAGGGTTCGCGGCGCTGGATTTCCATCGGCAGCTTCTCCATCCAGCCTTCGGAGTTCATGAAGCCGGCCTTCGTCGTCATCTGCGCCTGGCTGTTTGCCGAACATGCCCGCCAGCCGGAAATCCCCGGCAATCTCTTCGCCATCATTCTCTTCGGCATCGTCGCGGCCCTGCTCGTCGCGCAGCCGGACCTTGGCCAGACCATCCTGACGGCGGCCGTCTGGGGCGGCATGTTCTTCATGGCCGGCATGCCCTGGCTGTGGATCATCGTGCTCGGCGGGGCGGCCGTCGGCGGGCTTCTGACGGCCTATACGTTCCTGCCGCACGTCGCGGGCCGTATCGACAAGTTCATGACCGGCGAGGGCGACACGTTCCAGATGGATACGGCACGCGAAGCCATCATTCGCGGTGACTGGTTCGGCCAGGGGCCGGGCGAGGGCACCGTCAAGCGCATCATCCCGGACAGCCACACCGACTTCATCTTCTCCGTTGCGGCCGAAGAGTTCGGCATCCTCTTCTGCATGGTCATCGTGCTGATCTTCGCCTTCGTGGTGATGCGCGGCCTCAACCATGCCTTCAAGGAACGCAACGATTTCACGCGCTTTGCCGTCGCCGGTCTCGTCTTGCAGATGGGCACGCAGTCGATGATCAATATCGGCGTGAACCTCGAACTGCTGCCGGCCAAGGGCATGACGCTGCCGCTGATTTCCTATGGCGGCTCGTCGATGATCGCGATCTGCGTGACGGCCGGCTTCATCCTGGCGCTGACCCGCCACCGCCCGGAAAAGCGCGCCTCCGAGCGCAGCCTCTTCCGCGGTGGCATCGTGGCGCCGGCCGAATAAGGGTTTTGCATGGACAAAGGCATCGTTCTTCTCGCCGCGGGTGGCACCGGCGGTCATCTCTTTCCCGCAGAGGCGCTGGCGCATGAGCTGAAGGCCGGCGGCTGGTCGGTGCATCTCGTGACCGACAGCCGCGCGGAGCGCTTTGCGGGGAAGTTCCCGGCGGATGCGATCCATGTCGTGCCCTCCGCGACGATCGGCTCGAAGAACCCGATCAGCGTCGCCCGCTCGCTCTTCACGCTGTGGAAGGGCATGCGCGCCGCGCGAAAACTGATGGCGCGGTTGAGGCCGAAGGTCGTCGTGGGTTTCGGCGGCTATCCCACCGTGCCGCCGCTGCTTGCTGCGACCGGCATGGGCATCCCCTCGATGATCCACGAGCAGAACGCCGTGATGGGCCGCGCCAACAAGGCGCTCGCCAATCGCGTCAAGGCGATTGCCGGTGGGTTCCTGCCGGAGACCGGCGGTCAATATGCCGACAAGACGGTGACGACGGGCAACCCGGTCCGCCCCGCCGTGCTTGAAGCCGCGGCCATTCCCTACGAGCCCTCGACGGACGGCGAATTCCGTCTCGTCGTCTTCGGCGGCAGCCAGGGCGCGCAGTTCTTCTCCAAGGCCATCCCCTCGGCGATTGCCGCCATGGAACCCACCGACCGTGCCCGGCTGAGAATCACCCAGCAGGCGCGGACGGAAGACCGCGACGAGGTCGTGCGCACCTATGCCGAGCTCGGCATTCCGGCGGACGTTTCGCCCTTCTTCAACGACATGGCGGCGCGCATCGGGCGGGCGCATCTCATCATCAGCCGCTCGGGCGCCTCGACGGTTTCGGAAGTCTCGGTCATCGGCCGCCCGGCCGTGCTCGTGCCCTATCCCTATGCATTGGATCATGACCAGGCGGCGAATGCGGCGGCCCTTGCTTCGGGTGGTGGTGCGAAGGTCATTGCGCAGGCGGAGCTTTCCACGGAGCGGCTTGCCAGCATCGTTACCAAGGCGATGCATGACCCGGCCCGCATGACGGCCATGGCCGAGAGCGCCAGAAAGGCCGGAAAACCGGACGCCGCGCGCTTGCTCGCATCGATGGTTGAGGCTATTGCGGGCGGCAGGACGATCGCACAATTCAAGGGAGAACGGCCATGAAGATGCCGCAGAGCATAGGGCTCGTTCATTTCATCGGCATTGGCGGCATCGGCATGAGCGGCATTGCCGAGGTGCTGCACAATCTCGGCCACAAGGTTCAGGGCTCCGACCAGGCGGAGAGCGCCAACGTGCAGCGCCTGCGCGAAAAGGGCATCGAGGTCTTCGTCGGCCACAAGCCGGAAAATCTCGGCGAAGCCGAAGTGGTCGTCGTCTCGACCGCCATTCGCAAGAACAATCCGGAACTCGTCGCGGCGCGCGAAAAGCTGCTGCCGGTCGTGCGCCGTGCCGAAATGCTCGCCGAGCTGATGCGCTTCCGCAATGCCATCGCCATCGGCGGCACGCATGGCAAGACGACGACGACCTCGATGGTCGCGACGCTGCTCGAAGCCGGCGGGCTCGACCCGACGGTCATCAATGGCGGCATCATTAATGCCTATGGCACCAACGCCCGGATGGGCGAGGGCGAGTGGATGGTCGTCGAGGCCGACGAATCGGACGGCACCTTCCTGAAGCTGCCCGCCGACATCGCCGTCGTCACCAATATCGACCCGGAACATCTCGACCACTACGGCAATTTCGATGCCGTGCGCGCGGCCTTCCGCCAGTTCGTCGAGAACGTGCCGTTCTACGGTTTCGGCGTCATGTGCCTCGACCATCCGGAAGTGCAGGCGATGGTCAGCCGCATCGAGGACCGCAAGGTCATCACCTATGGCGAGAACCCGCAGGCGGACGTGCGCTTCGGCAATATCCGCATGGACGGCGCGACCTCGGTCTTCGACGTGGAAATCCGCCGCCGCCGCACGGGGCAGGTGATTTCGCTGAAGGATCTGCGCCTGCCGATGCCGGGCCGCCACAACGTTTCCAACGCCACGGCCGCGATTGCCGTCGCCCAGCGCCTCGGCATGTCGCCGGAGGCGATCGCCAAGGGGCTGGCAAGTTTCGGCGGCGTCAAGCGTCGCTTCACACTGACCGGCAACTGGAACGGCGTCAGCGTCTATGACGATTACGGCCACCATCCGGTCGAGATCAAGGCCGTGCTGCGCGCCGCGCGCGAGGCCTGTGCCGGCCGCATCATCGCGATCCATCAGCCACACCGCTACAGCCGCGTGGCGAGCCTGTTCGAGGAATTCGCCGGCTGCTTCAACGATGCCGACACCGTGATGATCGCGCCGGTCTATGCGGCGGGCGAGGATCCGATCGAGGGCGTGAGCGCGGAAGAGCTGGTTTCGCGCATCAAATCCGGCGGCCACCGCGATGCCCGCTTCCTGCAATCACCGGAAGCATTGGCGCCGATCGTCGCCACCATTGCAAAGCCGGGCGACTTTGTGGTTCTCTTGGGGGCTGGCAGCATTACATATTGGGCGCAGGCGCTGCCGAAGGAACTGGCAGACATTTCGGGACAGGTGGCATGAAGCAGGTGGATGGTGCAAAACTACTGGCGTCGCTGGGCGAGGGGATCGGGCAAGTCCGCGGCCGCCTGACGCCGGATGCACCGATGGACCGCGTGACCTGGTTCCGCGCCGGCGGTCTCGCCGAGCTGATGTTCCATCCGCATGATGTCGACGATCTCGTCACCTTCCTGAAGATCGTGCCGGAAGAAGTTCCGCTCACCGTCATCGGCGTCGGCTCGAACCTGCTGGTGCGCGACGGCGGCATTCCGGGCATCGTCATCCGGCTTTCGGCCAAGGGTTTCGGCGATGTGGAGCTTGCGGGCGAAAACCGCATCAAGGCAGGCTGCATCTGCCCGGACAAGAACCTGGCCGCCATGGCGCTCGACCACGGCCTTGCCGGCTTCGAGTTCTATTACGGCATTCCCGGCGCCATCGGCGGCGCGCTGCGCATGAACGCGGGCGCCAATGGCGGCGAGACGAAGGATGTCGTCGTCGAGGTGCACGCCGTCGACCGCAAGGGCAACCAGCATGTGCTGAGCAATGCGGATATGGGCTATACCTACCGCCATTCCGCAGCCTCCCCCGACCTGATCTTCACGCACGCCGTCTTCCAGGGCGAGGCGGGTGACAAGACCGAGATCCGCGCCAAGATGGATGCGGTGCGCCAGCACCGCGAGACGGTGCAGCCGATCCGTGAAAAGACCGGTGGCTCGACCTTCAAGAACCCGGAAGGCCATTCCGCCTGGAAGCTGATCGACGAGGCCGGCTGCCGCGGCATGATGATCGGCGGCGCGCAGATGTCGCCGATGCATTGCAACTTCATGATCAATACCGGGCAGGCGACGGGCTACGAGCTCGAATATCTCGGCGAGACCGTGCGCAGCCGCGTGCAGGAGCATTCCGGCATCCTGCTGCAATGGGAAATCAAGCGCCTCGGCAGGTTCATGCCGGGCTATGAGGTAAAGGAATTCCTGGGCCGCGCAACGGCCTGATACGTCGTACCCTTGCTGGGGAGTTCGCGGGCGTTTTTTTGACGTCGCGCCACTCCCTCTCCCCCATCAGGCAAGTGTCTCAAAAACTGTGTGAGGTCGCGCATCCGTTGCGCGACGCGCCCTGCATGTGCGGGGTGGATGGGGGCATTTCTTGTTCAAAAAACTCTCCGCCGAGTTCATCGGCACGTTCTGGCTGATCTTTTGCGGCTGCGGCAGCGGCGTGCTGGCTGCCGCGGTTCCGGAGGTCGGCACTGGCCTGCTCGGCGTTTCGCTTGCCGCCGGCCTTGCGCTGATGGCGATGATCTATGCGATCGGCGGCGTTTCCGGCGGGCATATGAACCCGGCCGTTTCCGTGGGCCTGGCGGTCGCCGGCAAGTTTCCTGCCCGCCACATCCTGCCCTATATCCTGGCGCAGGTCGCGGGGGCGACTGCGGCGGCGGCCGTGCTCTACCTCGTCGCGTCCGGCAAGGCGAGCTTCCAGCCGGGCGGTTTCGCCTCGAACGGCTATGGCGATCTCTCGCCGGGCGGTTATTCGCTGGTGGCGGGCTTCGTCGCCGAAGTGGTGCTGATGGCGCTCTTCCTCTTCATCATCCTCGGCTCGACCCATCGCCGTGCGCCGACGGACATTGCGCCCGTCGTCATCGGTCTAAGTTTGACGGTGATCATCCTCGTCTCGATCCCGATCACCAACACCTCGCTGAACCCGGCCCGCTCGACGGGCGTCGCGTTCTTCGCCGAAACGGCGGCGCTGTCGCAGCTTTGGCTGTTCTGGCTCGCCCCAATGCTCGGCGCCGTCATCGGCGCGGTGGTCTGGAAGGTGGTTGGCGAGGACGGTTGAGCGCAAGTGAGAAACGACCGCATGACGGGAATTGTATGATTATTAGAAATCGTGCAGATTTCCATTTTCATTCAGCTTCCGTTCAGGGAAGTTTAGCGACACCTATTCCAATCGCGCGTTGGTTGCGCGATTGGCGCTGCTCCAGCGGCGCTCGGAATAGGGGGCTTTCATGTTTAAAAAACTTTCTGCCGAATTTCTCGGCACGTTCTGGCTCGTCTTCGGCGGCTGCGGCAGTGCCGTTCTCGCCGCCGCGTTCCCGGGCCTCGGTATCGGCTATGTCGGCGTCTCCTTCGCCTTCGGCCTGACCGTTCTCACCATGGCCTATACGGTCGGCGGCATTTCCGGCGGGCACTTCAACCCGGCGGTTTCCGTGGGCCTGACGGTCGCCGGCAAATTCCCGGCCGCAAGCCTCGTGCCCTATATCGTGGCGCAGGTCGTCGGCGCGGTCGTCGCCGCCGGCGTGCTTTACCTCATCGCCTCCGGCAAGACCGATTTCCAGGCGGGCGGTTTTGCTTCGAACGGGTACGGCGAGCTTTCGCCGGGCGGTTATTCGCTGACGGCGGCGCTCGTTGCCGAAGTGGTGCTGACGGCGTTCTTCCTCATCATCATCCTCGGCTCGACGCATGGCCGCGCGCCGGTGGGCTTCGCGCCGATCGCCATCGGCCTCGGCCTGACGCTGATCCATCTCGTGTCGATCCCGGTGACGAACACCTCGGTCAACCCGGCGCGTTCCACGGGCGTGGCGCTCTTCGCCGAGACGGGGGCATTGTCGCAGCTGTGGCTGTTCTGGCTCGCGCCGATCGTCGGCGCGGTGATCGGCGCGGTCGCCTGGAAGATCGTCGGCGAAGACGACTGATCGCAGGGCAAAAAAAGACCCGCCGCGGTGCCGCGGCGGGTTTTTCGATTGTCGCAGGCTCAGACCTCTTCCTTGCCCGAAAGCAGGATGCAGGCGAGCGTGATGAGTGCCGCGATGCCGAGGTAATAGCCGACATAGGTCATGCCGTAATTCGCCTGCAGCCACGTCGCGATGTAAGGCGCGAGCGACGCACCGAAGATGCCGGCGAAGTTGAAGGTGATCGAGGAGCCGGTGTAGCGCACCTTCGTGGGGAAGGGTGCGGCAAGCGCGGTGCCGATCAGGCCGTAGGTCATGCCCATCAGCGCCATGGCGAGAATCACGAAGACGAAGATCGCCGTTTCACCGCTCGTCATCAGGCCGGGCAGGAAGAACGAGAAGATGCCGATCAGGACCGTCGTGGCGATCAGCACTTCGCGGCGGCCGAACCGTTCCGCAAGCTTGCCGGCGATGGGGATGAAGATGCCGAAGAGCACCGAGCCGACGAGCTGGATTTCCAGTGCCTCGACGAAGGGGATGCCGAGCACCTTGATGTTGTAGGACAGAAGGTAGGCCGAGCCGATATAGAACAGCACGAAGGTCGCCAGCGCCACGAAGGTGCCGAGCACGAGGCTGCGCTTGTGGTTGCGGAAGAGCTCCACGACCGGCACTTCGACGCGCTCCTGCTTCTCGATGGCCTTCTGGAAGGCCGGCGTCTCGGTGATCGACAGGCGCACCCAGAGGCCGACGGCGATCAGCACGATCGAGGCGATGAAGGGCACGCGCCAGCCCCAGGCGAGCAGCGATTCCTGCGACATGACATGCAGCAGCAGCCAGAAGACGCCGGAGGAGAGGAACAGGCCGACCGGCGCGCCGAGCTGCGGGAACATGCCGTACCAGCTGCGCTTGCCCGGAGGGGCGTTTTCGGTTGCGAGCAGCACAGCGCCGCCCCATTCGCCGCCAAGCCCGAAGCCCTGGCCGAAGCGGCAGAGTGCCAGCAGCAGCGGCGCCAGAACGCCGATCGTCTCGTAGGACGGCAGCAGGCCGATGATGACGGTCGAGACGCCCATGGTCAGAAGCGCCGCGACAAGCGTCGTCTTGCGGCCAACGCGGTCGCCGTAATGCCCGAAGACGATGGCGCCGAGCGGGCGGGCGAAGAAGGCGATGGAGAAGGTCGCGAAGGACGCGAGAAGTGCGGTCGTCGGATCGCTGTTCGGGAAGAACAGCGTCGGGAAGACCAGCACGGCGGCCGTGGCGTAGACGTAGAAATCGAAGAATTCGATGGTCGTTCCGACCAGGCTTGCAAAGAGAACACGCGCCGGGGAGTTAAGCCCAGCGCGGTTGGCATGCGTCGCGGTCGGCGACCCGGATGCGAGTGAATCGCTCATCGTGGGTGCCTTTTTGATTGTTTTTCCTTGCCGTCTTGGGAGGCAGCAGGGGGCTCATACGCCAACCGACTGGTCGATGAAACAATAAATGTGCCCGAAAGAGCGGAAAATCGTACTTTTCGTGCGTCCGCCCACCCGCCTTATTTACCAAGGCTTCGCGGCCGCGTTTACCGGCCGCTCTCGCGTCCCGGTTTCGGCCATCCTCTTGCACACTTCGCAACTCTCTGATTCCAGAGAGAGAATCGAAGCGTGACTTGATTCGGCCCGAGGAAAATTTTCTCACGGTCGCGTCCGGTTAACGAAAGTAAACGCTTCATTAACCTTAATGACGCTCTAGTGATCCCATCTCGTTCGCCGAGTCGGATCGCAGACGCAAATCAGGTCCGCACAAGCGACGAGGGGCAGTGTTGGGACTTAAGTTGGGGGTTCTATGAGCGTGAAGCATGTCGCGATGCTGATGGGTGGTTTTTCGTCGGAACGGCCGGTGAGCCTTTCGTCGGGCAACGCCTGCGCCGACGCGCTTGAGGCCGAGGGCTACCAGGTGACCCGTGTCGATGTCGGCCACGACATTGCAAGCGTGCTGGGCGAACTGAAGCCGGACGTCGCCTTCAATGCGCTGCACGGTCCCTTCGGCGAGGACGGCACCATCCAGGGCATCCTCGAATTTCTCGAAATCCCCTATACCCATTCCGGCGTGCTCGCCTCTGCACTTGCCATGGACAAGGCGCAGGCGAAGATCATCGCCAAGGCGGCCGGCGTTCCGATCGCCGAACAGCGGCTGATGAACCGCTTCGATTTCACCTCCGCCCACCCGATGAAGCCGCCCTATGTGGTGAAGCCGGTGCGCGAGGGCTCGTCCTTCGGCGTCGTCATGGTCAAGGAAGACCAGTCGCACCCGCCGCAGATCATCACGTCCTCGGAGTGGCGCTATGGCGACAGCGTCATGGTCGAGCGCTACATCTATGGCCGCGAGCTCACCTGCGGCGTCATGGGCGGTGTGGCGCTGGGCGTCACGGAAGTGGTGCCGCAGGGCCACGCCTTCTATGACTATGATTCCAAATATGTGAAAGGCGGCTCGAAACACGTCATCCCGGCGCAAATTTCACCGAATATTTACCAAAAAGTACAAACACTCTCCCTTAAGGCGCATCAAGCGATCGGGTGCCGTGGCGTCAGCCGTTCCGACTTCCGCTACGACGATCGATTCTCCGAGAATGGCGAGCTTGTATGGCTGGAGATCAACACCCAGCCAGGCATGACCCCTACCTCCCTGGTGCCCGAAATGGCCGTTCATGCCGGCCATTCCTTTGGTGAATTCTTGCGGTGGATGGTGGAGGACGCGTCGTGTTTGCGTTGAGCGTCAAGAAGAGCAGGGTGCGCCCCGTCGGACTTCCGGATACGGAAGCCGGTCGCGTGCTGCCGCGCCCGCTGCGCCGGATCGTGCGTTTCCTGGTCAGCCTCGCGGCCGGCCGCATCTATATCCCCAGCCACACCGGCAGCGTCGCGACCGCGCTCTTCCTCGGCGCCACGGGCCTCTACGGCATGTCGCTCGGCGGTCACTCGCAGGATGTCGCCCAGGCTTCGACGACGGCGATCGGCTTTGCGATCGAGGACGTCAAGGTTTCGGGCAACAGCGAGACCTCGGAAATCGACATCCTGGAGCGCCTCGGCCTCGACGGCACGACCTCGCTGGTCGCGCTCGACGTCAACGAAGCGCGCAAGCAGCTCATCGAATTGCCCTGGGTCGAGGATGCCTCGGTCCGCAAGGTCTATCCGGGCACCATCGAGATCGCGCTCAAGGAACGGGACGCCTTCGCCATCTGGCAGCACGGCACCGACCTGTCGCTGATCGAGAAGAACGGCAGCGTGATCGCGCCGCTGCGCGACAACAAGTTTTCCACGCTGCCGCTGTTCGTCGGCCGCGATGCCGAGACGGCGGCCGCCGATTTCGCCGCCGAGTTCGACAGCTGGCCGGAAATCAAGGCGCGGGTGAAGGCCTATGTGCGGGTTGCCGGTCGCCGCTGGGACCTGCGCCTCGACAACGGCATCGTCGTGAAACTGCCGGAACACAATGTGCCGCGCGCCATGGACGTGCTGGCGACGCTGGAAGCGGAGCAGGGGCTGTTGGAGCGGGATATCGCGGCGGTCGACCTGCGGTTGGAAGACCGCACGACGGTCCGTCTGACGGAAGGGGCGCTGGAACGTCGCAATGCGGCGGTCGAGCAGAGGGCAAAGGACCTGAAGAAGGCAGCGAAGCGCACATGAGCATTTTCGGTTCGTCCCATTTTGGCCTGCCGCGCCTGAAGCCGCTTTCCTCCAAGCGGGCGCATGTCGTTTCGGTCCTCGACATCGGCTCCACCAAGGTCGTCTGCATGATCGGCCGGCTGACGCCGCGCGCCGAGAGCGAGATCCTGCCCGGCCGCACGCACAATGTCGAAGTCATCGGCATCGGCCACCAGAAATCCCGCGGCGTGAAGAACGGCGTCATCACCGATCTCGACGCCGCTGAAAGCGTCGTGCGGCTCGCCGTCGATGCGGCCGAGCGCATGGCCGGCCTCACCATCGAGAGCCTGATCGTCAACGTCTCCGCCGGCCGCCTGCAGAGCGACGTCTACACCGCGACGATCGATCTCGGCGGCCAGGAGGTCGACGCGAACGACCTGCGCAAGGTGCTCGCCGTCGCCGGCCAGCAGTCGCTGCGCCAGGACCGCGCTATCCTCCACTCGCTGCCGACGGGCTTTTCGCTCGACGGCGAACGCGGCATCCGCGATCCGCTCTCCATGTTCGGCGACGTGCTCGGCGTCGACATGCATGTGCTGACCGCCGAACGTGCATCGCTGAAGAACCTCGAACTCTGCATCAATCGCGCGCACCTCTCCGTCGAGGGCATGGTTGCGACGCCCTATGCGAGCGGCCTTTCGGCGCTCGTCGACGACGAAGTCGAACTCGGCTGCGCCTGCATCGACATGGGCGGCGGCACGACGACGATCTCGGTGTTCGCCGAAGGCAAGCTGGTGCATTCAGACGCGGTCTCGCTCGGCGGCCACCACGTCACCACGGACCTCGCGCGCGGCCTTTCGACCCGCATCGAGGATGCCGAACGCCTCAAGGTCGTGCATGGCTCGGCGTTGCCGAACGCCAGCGACGACCGCGATATCGTCACCGTCCCGCCGATCGGCGATGACGACCGCGACCAGCCGACCCATGTGCCGCGCGCGCTGCTGTCCCGCATCGTGCGGGCCCGCATCGAAGAGACCATCGAGCTCATCCGCGACCGCATCCAGCGCTCCGGCTTCTCGCCGATCGTCGGAAAACGCATCGTGCTGACGGGTGGCGCCAGCCAGCTCACCGGGCTTCCGGAAGTGGCCCGCCGCATCCTCGCCCGCAACGTCCGCATCGGCCGCCCGCTCGGCGTGTCCGGCCTGCCGACGGCGGCGAAGGGACCGGCCTTTTCGACGGCGGTCGGGCTGATGATCTATCCGCAGGTGGCGGAACTGGAAGAACACGCTGTGCAGGGTGGCATGCTCTCGCAGCTCACGGGTGGCAACGGCCGCATCGCCCGCATGGGCCAGTGGCTGAAGGAAAGTTTCTGACGGGTTTCCCGGCGGCGTAGTGCCGGGAAAGACCGACATCTGAGTTTTGGGAATAGACCGGCTGGGCGAAGCGGCCGGAAACGAAAGGAACACTGCAATGACTATCAAGCTCCAGAAGCCGGACATCACCGAGCTGAAGCCCCGCATCACCGTCTTCGGCGTCGGGGGCGGCGGCGGCAACGCCGTCAACAACATGATCACCGCGGGCCTGGAAGGCGTCGATTTCGTCGTTGCCAACACCGACGCCCAGGCGCTCACCATGACCAAGGCGACGCGGATCATCCAGATGGGTGTCGCCGTGACCGAAGGTCTCGGCGCCGGCTCGCAGCCGGAAGTCGGCCGCGCTGCCGCCGAAGAGTGCATCGATGAGATCATCGACCACCTGAACGGCACCCACATGTGCTTCGTCACCGCCGGCATGGGCGGCGGCACGGGTACGGGTGCAGCACCGGTCGTCGCCCAGGCCGCCCGCAACAAGGGCATCCTGACCGTCGGCGTCGTCACCAAGCCGTTCCACTTCGAAGGCGGCCGCCGCATGCGTCTTGCCGAAGAGGGCATCCAGGAACTGCAGAAGTCGGTCGACACCCTGATCGTCATCCCGAACCAGAACCTGTTCCGCATCGCCAACGACAAGACCACCTTCGCCGACGCCTTCGCGATGGCCGACCAGGTGCTTTATTCGGGCGTCGCCTGCATCACCGACCTGATGGTCAAGGAAGGCCTGATCAACCTTGACTTCGCCGACGTCCGTTCGGTGATGCGCGAGATGGGCCGCGCCATGATGGGCACGGGCGAAGCTTCGGGCGAAGGCCGCGCCATGGCCGCCGCCGAAGCCGCAATCGCCAACCCGCTGCTCGACGAAACCTCGATGAAGGGCGCGCAGGGCCTGCTGATCTCGATCACCGGCGGCCGTGACCTTACCCTCTTCGAAGTCGACGAAGCCGCAACCCGTATCCGCGAGGAAGTCGATCCGGACGCAAACATCATACTCGGCGCTACCTTCGATGAAGAGCTCGAAGGCCTGATCCGCGTTTCCGTTGTTGCAACCGGTATCGACCGCGCGGCCTCGGAGGTGGCTGCACGTAATGCTGACTTTCGCAACCTCAGCAAGCCGGTAGTCCGCCCGTCCGCCGCCGTTCCGGTCCAGGCCGTCGCACCGGCTCCCCAACCGGTCGCCCAGCAGCCCGTCATGCAGCAGCCGGTCGTCCAGCAGCCGATGGTCGATCCGATCGCCGAAGCCATCCGCGCCTCGGAAGAGAGCCTCGAACGCGAGCTTGCCATTCCGGTGAGCCGCCCGGCGCAGATGCAGCAGCCGGTTGCTTCCATCCAGGAAGAGCCGCGCCTGCAGAACCGCCTGTTCTCCGCCCCGGCCGAAACGCCGGTACAGCGCCCTGTCCAGCAGCAGCCGGTGCAGCAGGCTCCGGTCATGCAGCAGCGCGTCGAGCCTGCTGCTCCGATCATCCGCCAGGAGCCGCAGACCATGCGCATGCCGAAGATCGAGGATTTTCCGCCGGTCGTGCAGGCAGAGATGGACCACCGTTCGGCCCAGCAGCCGGTCGCCTCGCACCACGAAGAGCGTGGTCCGATGGGCCTTCTGAAGCGCCTGACCTCGTCGCTCGGCCGTCATGAGGAAACGCAGGCCGCCCAGGAGCCCGCGGCACCCGCCCAGCAGCAGCGCCGCCCGCTCTCGCCGGAAGCCAGCCTCTACGCCCCGCGTCGCGGTCAGCTCGACGACCACGGCCGCGCCAACCCGCAGCCGCGTGCGCTCGGCGAGGACGACCAGCTGGAGATCCCGGCGTTCCTCCGTCGCCAGTCGAACTGAGGTCGCCCGCAGGGTCGTGTTACAGAATGCCCGGATCCAGGTCCGGGCATTTTCTATTGTGCTTTATCTTCAAGGGCTTGAGTGCTGAAGCAAGCGTAACAAAGCGAAAGAAACAGTGATTTGTCTGACACTGAGGGACCTACTACATTCAGCGTGGGCACAGGGGCCAGTCAGGAATCGGATCGTCGGCGCAAGCCGGGACGCACCAAATCACTCCAGACTTTCGGGCGAACTTTGTCGGTGGGCGCAACGCGCCCGGCCAAGGGTATCCTTGGGCCGTGAAATAAGATGTCGGCGAAGAATCAGCCGATAGTAAGACGAGGCGAATGCACATGACGATCGGTATGCTCGGTTTCCAGACGACGATTTCCCACCCGGTGACGATTGCCGGGACGGGCGTCCATTCCGGCGCAGCCGTATCGATCACCTTCAACCCGGCCGAAGCCGACTTCGGCATCGTCTTCCAGCGCCAGCATGACGACGGCACGGTCAGCGAATATCGTGCGGTCTCCTCGCAGGTCGGCAACACCGATCTCTGCACCGTTCTCGGCTTCTCGCCGACGACGTCGATCGCCACGGTCGAGCACGTCATGGCCGCGCTCTATGCGCTTGGCCTCGACAATGTGCTGATCGAGGTGCACGGCGCCGAAATGCCGATTATGGACGGCAGCTCCGCACCCTTTATCGATGCGATCGACCAGGTCGGCCTCATCCCGCTTTCGGTCAAGCGCCGCTACATCCGAATCATCAAGCCGGTCCGCGTCGAGGCAGGCGCCTCCTGGGCCGAGTTCTCGCCCTATGACGGCACGCGATTCGAAGTCGAGATCGATTTCGACTGCCCGCTGATCGGCCGGCAGGCCTGGAAGGGCGACCTGACGCCGCTGACCTTCCGCAACGAATTGTCGCGCGCCCGCACCTTCGGCTTCATGCGCGATGTGGAAAAGCTCTGGGCCTCCGGCCATGCGCTCGGCTCGTCGCTGGAAAATTCCGTCGTCATCTCCGACGACAACACGGTCATCAACGTCGAGGGCCTGCGCTACGCCAAGGACGAGTTTGTACGCCACAAGACGCTCGACGCCGTGGGCGACCTCGCACTTGCCGGCGCACAGTTCATCGGCTGCTACCGCTCCTATCGCGGCGGCCACAAGATGAACGCCTATGCGCTGAAGGCGCTGCTCAGCGACCGCACCGCCTATGAAGTGGTCGAAGCGGCTGTCCCGCGCTCGCGCGCCGGACAGCGCGAACTGATCGCCGTCAACGCCCCGGAATTCGCCCCCTGGTCTCTTTGAAGCCAGTGGCCGGTTCCGGTTGCCGCTTTCCCGACACCTCCGCCATAAAAATGCGTTAATGCGCCGGCATGGCGTTGCGGTCTTCAGGCATTTGGAGATAGAACGCGGGGCGCGCGTGTGTCGGGCTGACCGCATGGGGCGCCGTTGAACTGGGATTATCACATGGTTGTTGCAGGGTCTGTTGGTGTGAAGAAGACGGCGCGCATTGTCTATCTTACGCTTTTCGCGGCGGGATCCTCCGTCGCTCTTTCCGCATGCCAGTCGGATCCGGACATCGACATCACGAAGCTTTCGGCTGAGACCGAATCTTCCGATACGCTCTACAATCAGGGCCTTGCCAACCTTAACGCCGGCAAGGTGACGGAGGCGGGCCGCAAGTTCGAGGCCGTCGACCGCCAGCATCCGTTCTCCGAACAGGCGCGCAAGGCGCTCGTCATGTCGGCCTTCACGAATTATCGCCAGGGCCGCAACGAAGAGGCGATCGCCGCCGGCAAGCGTTACCTCAACCTCTATCCGGGTTCCTCGGATGCGGCCTACGCGCAATACATCGTTGGCCTCGCCTACTGGAAGCAGATCCCGAGCGTGACGCAGGACCAGCGCGCCTCCGCGCAGACGCTGGAAGCCATGCAGGCCGTCGTCGAGAACTACCCCGATTCGGAATATGTCGAGGACGCGCAGACCAAGATCCGTTTCGCCCGCGACCAGCTCGCCGGCAAGGAAATGCAGGTCGGCCGCTACTATCTTGAACGCAAGGAATTCATCGCGGCTGCCAGCCGCTTCCGCGTGGTCGTCGAAAAGTACCCGATGACCAACCAGATCGAGGAAGCGCTCGCCCGTCTCGTCGAGACCTATTATGCAATGGGCGTCGAGACCGAGGCGCAGACCGCCGCCGCGGTGCTCGGCCATAACTATCCCGATAGCCAGTGGTATGCCGACAGCTACAAGCTGCTTCAGTCCAAGGGTCTGGAGCCGCGTGAAAACAGTGGGTCCTGGATTTCGCGTGCAGGCAAGAATCTGCTCGGCGTCTGACGCAAAAGAGATATGACAGGGCCATGCTGGCGCAGCTATCGATCCGCGATATCGTCCTGATCGAACGGCTCGACCTTGCGTTCGAGCCCGGTCTCTCCGTGCTGACGGGCGAGACGGGCGCGGGTAAATCCATCCTCCTCGACAGCCTTTCGCTGGCGCTCGGCGGGCGCGGCGATGGTTCGCTGGTGCGCCACGGCACGGAGCGCGGCCAGGTGACGGCCGTGTTCGACGTGCCGAACGCCCATGCCGCCCGGGCGCTTTTGCGCGACAACGGCATCGACGACGATGGCGACCTGATCTTCCGCCGCCAGCAATCCGCCGATGGCCGCACCAAGGCCTATGTCAACGACCAGCCGGTCTCTGTGCAGCTCATGCGCCAGGCCGGCCAGCTTCTCGTCGAAATCCACGGCCAGCACGACGATCGCGCGCTCGTCGATACGGACGCGCACCGCCTGCTGCTCGACGCCTTCGGCGGTCTTGGCGAGGCGGCGACCGAGGTCGGCACGCTCTATCACCGCTGGAAGGAGGCCGAGCGCACGCTGCGGCGTCACCGCGACAAGGTCGAGGCGGCGGCCCGCGAGGCCGATTACCTGCGCTCCTCCGTCGACGAGCTGGAAGCGCTCTCGCCGCAGGACGGCGAGGAGGATGCGCTGGCGGAAGTGCGCGCCCGCATGATGAAGGCCGAGCGCATTGCCGGCGACATCAACGAGGCGAGCGAATTCCTGAACGGCCATGCCTCGCCCGTGCCGCTGATCGCCGCCCTTGTGCGCCGGCTGGAGCGCAAGAGCCACGAGGCGCCGGGCCTGCTGGAAGAAACCGTCGAGCTGCTCGACCAGGCGCTGGGCCAGCTTTCCGACGCGCAGATGGCCGTCGAGGCGGCGCTGCGCAAGACGGAATACGATCCCAAGGAACTGGAGCGCACGGAAGAACGCCTCTTTGCGCTGCGCGCCGCCGCCCGCAAATATTCCGTTCCCGTCACCGGCCTGCCGGCGCTTGCGGCGAAGATGATCGCCGATCTGGCCGATCTCGACGCCGGCGAGGAGAAGCTGGTGCAGCTCCAGGCGCGGCTCACCGAGATGCGCGCCGCCTTCGAGCTCGCCGCCCGTTCGCTTTCTGAAAAGCGGCATCACACGGCCGAGGCGCTTGCCGCCGCCGTGATGGCGGAACTGCCGGCGCTGAAGCTGGAGCGCGCGCGCTTCACCGTCCAGATCGCCACCGATCCGGAGGGCGGCGCGGAGGAGGGGATCGACACGGTCGAGTTCCACGTCCAGACCAACCCCGGCACGCGTCCCGGCCCGATCATGAAGGTCGCGTCGGGCGGCGAACTGTCGCGTTTCCTGCTGGCGCTGAAGGTGGCGCTTGCCGACCGAGGCTCGGCGCCCACGCTCGTCTTCGACGAAATCGACACCGGTGTCGGCGGCGCCGTCGCAGACGCGATCGGCCAGCGCCTGAAGCGTCTCTCCGCGACGGTGCAGGTGCTCTCCGTCACCCACGCCCCCCAGGTCGCCGCCCGCGCCGCGACGCATCTGCTCATCTCCAAAGGCCCTGTCGAGGGCAGCGAGACCGTCGCCACCCGCGTCGCCCGCATGGACGACAGCGCCCGCACGGAAGAAATCGCCCGCATGCTCGCCGGCGCCTCGGTGACCGACGAGGCGAGGGCAGCAGCGGCCCGGCTATTGTCGGGTGGGGTGTAGCAGGCACCCCCCCTCTGCCCTGCCGGGCATCTCCCCCTCAAGGACGGAGATCGGCAAGAGGCGGGGACATTGCTCACACTGCATCGTCAAAGAAGGACGAAACGGCGCCCCATCCAATCTCCCCCCTTGAGGGGGAGATGCCCGGCAGGGCAGAGGGGGGTAGGCCAAGAGCGGACAGTAGAGCCGTATCTCACGGCGCTCCCACCTTTTCTTTCATCCCATTTCCTCTAAAACCGGTGGCAGAATCCGGAGCATGCCATGGCGAACGCGAAAACCCCCGTCGAGAATCTCACCGAAGAAGAGGCTGCGGCCGAGCTGGCCTTTCTGGCGGCGGAGATCGCGCGCAATGACGAGCTCTATCACGGGCAGGATGCGCCCGAGATTTCGGACGCCGACTATGATGCGCTGAAGCGGCGCAACGAGGAGATCGAGGCGCGGTTTCCCGCACTGGTGCGCGCTGACAGCCCGTCGCGCCGGGTGGGCTCCGCGCCGCTGCCGACCTTCGCGCCGATCACCCATTCCCGCCAGATGCTGTCGCTCGACAACACGTTTTCCGACGAGGACGTGCGCGATTTCGTCAATTCGGTCTACCGCTTCCTTGGCCGCCTGCCGGACGAATCGATCGCCTTTACCGCCGAGCCGAAGATCGACGGGCTTTCCATGTCGATCCGCTACGAGAACGGTCGGCTGGTCAGTGCGGCGACGCGCGGCGACGGCACGACGGGCGAAAACGTCACGGCCAACGTGCTGACGATCGGCGAAATCCCCAACCGCCTGCCGGCCGGCGCGCCTGACGTCGTGGAGGTGCGCGGCGAAGTCTATATGGCCAAGAGCGACTTCCTGGCGCTGAACGAGAAGATGGCGGCGGACGGCAAGCAGACCTACGTCAACCCACGCAACACGGCAGCGGGCTCGCTGCGCCAGCTCGATGCCACGGTGACGGCGAGCCGCAAGCTGCGCTTCTTCGCCTATGCCTGGGGCGAGATGTCCGCGATGCCGGCCGACACGCAATACGGCATGATCGAGGTGCTGAAATCCTGGGGTTTTCCCGTCAATCCGATGACCAAGCGGCTTTCCCGCGTCGACGATATCATCGCGCATTACCGAGAGATCGGCCTTGCCCGCCCGGATCTCGACTACGACATCGACGGCGTCGTCTACAAGGTGGACGAACTGGCGCTGCAGGAGCGCCTCGGCTTCCGCTCGCGCTCGCCGCGCTGGGCGACCGCACATAAGTTTCCGGCCGAGCAGGCCTTCACGACCGTGGAGAAGATCGACATCCAGGTGGGCCGGACCGGCGCGCTGACGCCCGTCGCGCGGCTCACGCCCGTCACGGTCGGCGGCGTGGTCGTCACCAATGCGACGCTGCACAATGCCGATTATATCGAGGGCATCGGCAATAACGGCGAGCGCATCCGCGCCGAGGAGCACGATATCCGTATCGGCGATACCGTCATCGTGCAGCGTGCTGGCGACGTGATCCCGCAGGTGCTGGACGTGGTGATGGAAAAGCGGCCGGCGGATGCGGTTGCCTATGAATTCCCGAAGACCTGCCCGGTCTGCGGCAGCCATGCCGTGCGCGAGCGCAACGAGAAGACCGGCCGGCTCGATTCGGTCACGCGCTGCACCGGCGGGTTCGTCTGCCGCGCGCAGGCGGTGGAGCATCTCAAACATTTCGTTTCACGCAACGCCTTCGACATCGAGGGGCTGGGTTCGAAACAGATCGACTTCTTCTTCGAAGCGGAAGACCCGTCGCTGACGATCCGCACGGCGCCTGATATTTTCACGCTGGAAAAGCGGCAGGCGGATTCGCTGACGAAGCTCGAAAACATCGACGGCTTCGGCAAGGTGAGCGTGCGCAAACTCTACGACGCCATCGATGCGCGCCGGTCGATTTCCCTCAACCGCTTCATCTATGCGCTCGGCATCCGCCATGTCGGCGAGACGAATGCCAAGCTTCTCGCGCGCGCCTACGGCACCTATGCGGCCTTCGCGGAGGCGATGACGGCGTCCGTCTCGCTCTCGGGCGAGGCCTGGAGCGAGCTCAACAGCATCGACGGCATCGGCGAGGTCGTCGCGCGGGCGATGGTGGAGTTCTACAAGGAGCCGCGCAATCTCGACGTGATCGGCCGGCTGTTGCAGGAGGTGACGCCGGAGGCTGCCGAAGCGGTGGTGGTGACGTCGAGCCCGGTTGCCGGCAAGACGGTGGTGTTCACCGGCTCGCTGGAGAAGATGACGCGCGACGAGGCGAAGGCCATGGCCGAGCGGCTGGGCGCCAAGGTGGCGGGCTCGGTCTCCAAGAAGACCGATCTCGTGGTGGCCGGACCGGGCGCTGGCTCCAAGCTCGACAAGGCGAAGGAATTCAATGTCGAGGTGATCGACGAGGATGGCTGGTTCGAGCGGATCAAATCCTAATTCTGGGGGACAGTGACGGTCGAGCCGCGCACGAGGAAGCGGCCGTCGAACGTCATTGGCACGCCCTGGCCGGCATTGTAGTCGAGCGTGCCGCCGAGATAGGCGTGCATGTGCAGGTGCGGCTCGGTTGAATTGCCGGAATTGCCGACGCGGCCGAGCGTTTCGCCTTCGCTGACGATGGAACCGGCCGCGACCGCAATCGAGCCCTTGCGGAAATGCGCGAGCAGGATGCGCGCCGTGCCGCAGGCGAGGATGACGTGGTTGCCGGCCGGCTGCTCGGTGTTGGTTTCGAAGATGCGGTTGTCGTCGACGCCGTCATGGATCGAGATGGCGACGCCGGTGCACGGGCTTTTCACCTCCCGGTCGAAGATCTCGTAGTCGGACAGCTCTTTCGGCATCAGCCCGTCGGCGCGGGCGCCAAAGCTGTTGAGCGCGACGATGTCGAGCGCGAAGCGCTGGCTCTGGTCGGCATGGTGATTGTTGATCGCCGTCGCGCTGCCGCCCTGGCCGATATAGTAGTGGCCGGCGGCGAAGGGGAAGGCGAGCTCCACGGCGCTATCCTGATAGCCGTAGCCCGACAGCGCGCGGGCGGTGAGCGCCAGGAAAAACACCGCCATCGCCGCGGTAAAGCCGTGCGCGCGCATCGTCGAGGGCGAGCGGTTCCAGGCGCGGCCGCGCAGGCGCTGGTAGGAGAGGACGGCGCAGGCGACGTAGGCGACCGGCAGCAGGATCGCCAGCGTGGTGCTCAGAAAATCCCACCGGCCGATGACGGCGATGAAGGCGAAATAGGATGCGCCGTAGAGCACGCGCATGATCCAGCCCAGCCTGTCGGGCGGGCGCGGCAGCCATAGCCATAAAAGAAAGAAGGCTGGCAGGAGGACCTGCGTCGTCAGCAGGATGAGAAGGGGCATTTCCATGGTTCGAGCCTTGCGGGATCTGCCATGCCCTTTTCTCGTCGGCGGACACGGACGGTTGCCTCCTGCTCAATCCATCGGGGCGAAATTGGTTCCACCTTGCCGGCCGCCGTCCACAGCTTGTCGTTGATTTACGGATCGGTATATCCCGCCGGACGGATATCGAGCGTGCGGCCGGCCGGATCGGCCTGGAACAGGATGGCGCCGGTCGCCTTCGATTCCGCCGCGACATAGTCGAAGACGACGTGATTTTCCTCGATCACCCTGTCGCCCTCCGTCAGCCGGCCGATGACGGTGACGGCCGCGGCGGTGGTGGTCGCGGTGTTGTAGATGTCGAAGGTGACGCGGTGGCCAGTCGCGGCCTTTTCCGTCGTCACCACGGTGATGGAGAGGTCCGGCGGCGTCGCCTCGCGGGTAAAGGCCTCCCAGCCGAGCCAGCCGAGCATGCCGGCGATCAGCACGGCGGAGACGAGGCCGGTCACCCATTCGATCCAGTGCGGATCGTGGCGTTCGCGGTGGCGGCCCTTTTCAGTCTTCGTCATGGTCGCCTCACAGGATGAGCCGCGCGGCGGCGGCGCCGAGCGAAGCGGGGAAGCCGAGCACGATGACGGAAAGCATGATCTCGACGGCGGAACTGTCGCCGAGGCGCTCGAAGATCCACAGCGTGAAGACACTGATCGACAGCGCGATGACGTAGCCCGGTAAGGTGAAGCGCACGAAGGCGTGCCACCAGGGGGTTTCCGGCGAGAGTTCGTGCCCGCCGGTAAAGGACACCGCATAGACGAAGCCGTGCATGAGCGCGATGGAGAGGACGGTGACGACGATGGCGTGCCAGATCGTCATCTTGTAGGCGAGCACCATCATCTCGTCGGTGGGGGCGATGTTGAGCGACAGGAAGAGCGCGCCTGCTCCCATCATCAGGAGTTCGGCGGGGTAGCGCGTTTCCTTCGCGTCGTCGCTGTCCTTGTCGTCGTCATGACCGAGCTGGCTGCGGCCGAGCATGGCACCGATGCTGGCCGGCACCGATTGCAGCGCAACCTTGCCGACGAGTTCGCTTGCCGGCATGCCGCCTTTCAGCAGGCCGAGTGCCGACAGCACCACGAGGCTGGTGAGAATGCCGATACCGTAGGCGATGATCGCGTCGCGGACCGCCTCGCGCCAGGTGAAGGTCTCCTCGAAGCCGATGCGATGGGCAAGCAGCACGAGCAGGGGAATGTTGATGATCAGAAGCAGCAGCAGGCGTTCGCGCGCCATATAGAAGCCGAGATACCACATTTCCATGGTCATCAGCATGGGCAGCGCCAGGAACAGCGCGCCGGCGACGCCCCGGCCGAGGCCGGTCACGAAGCGGCTGAATTCACTTCTCTCGTCCCGGGCGGATGCCGCTTCGCCTGCCATTCAAAATCCCCTCGCAAAAGCGCGAGGGTAACGCGGCGCGGTCATGATAGTTCCGCGCCGCCGAAGGCCGTCAGGAGTAATCCGGCTTCTTCGCCTTCGGCTTGCGCGGGGCGCCGTCCGGCTTGGCGAATTTCTCGTCGCGCTTGCCCTTGAAGGGCTTTGCGCCGGCGAAGGGTTTTGCCGGCTTCTTGCTGTCGCCGTCGCGGTCCTTCCAGTGCGGCTTGGCAGCGGCACCCGCCGGCTTGTCGCCGTCGCGCTTCTCGAAACGCGGCTTCTTGTCGAATTCGCCCTTGGGCTTCCAGTCGGGGCGGCGCTCCGGCTTGTCGTAGCGCGGGTTCTTCTCGCCCGGCATGCGCTCATAGGGCTGCGGGGTGAGGTCCGGCTGGCCGTCGAGCCTCGTCACGCGAATGCCGCGCTCCAGCATGCTGGTCGGGCCGAGATGGCCGAGGAAACCATCGGCGGCGGCGGCGGAGAGTTCCACGAAGGTCTCCTCCGGCTGCATCTTGATCGCGCCGATCTCGTTCTTGGTGATGTTGCCGTTGCGGCAAAGCATCGGGATCAGCCAGCGCGGCTCGGCGCGCTGCTTGCGGCCGACCGAAACGGAAATCCAGACGCTGGAGCCGAAACCGTCGCGCGGGCGCTTGGTTTCGGCCGGGATGAAGTCGTTGCCGCGCTCGCGCGGCTTGCGCTGTTCGAGCGAGACCTCGATCAGGTCTTCCGGCGCCGAACGGCCGGCCTTGAAGAAGCGGGCGACGGCGGCGGCGAGCTGCTTGGCATCGTAACGCGCGACGAGGGCGTCGATGGTCTCGACCTCGTCTTCACCGATCTTGTCGGTCAGCGTCGGGTCGGCGAGCAGGCGCTCGTCATCACGGCGCAGGATGTCCTCGGCCGACGGCGGGGTTGCCCAGTTCGCCTTGAGGTTGGCGATCTGGAGCAGGCGTTCGGCCTTGCGGCGCGCGCTCAGCGGCACGATGAGGGCGCTGACGCCCTTGCGGCCGGCGCGGCCGGTGCGGCCCGAGCGGTGCAGCAGCGTGTCCGGATTGGTCGGCAGGTCCGCATGGATGACCAGTTCGAGGTTCGGCAGGTCGATGCCACGGGCCGCGACGTCGGTCGCGATGCAGACGCGAGCGCGGCCGTCGCGCATCGCCTGGAGCGCGTGGGTGCGTTCGTTCTGGCTGAGTTCGCCCGACAGCGCCACGACCGAGAAGCCGCGATTGTTGAAGCGGGCGGTGAGGTGGTTCACCGCAGCGCGCGTCGAACAGAAGACGATGGCGTTCTGCGCGTCGTAGAAGCGCAGCACGTTGATGATGGCGTTCTCGCGGTCGGAGGGCGCCACGAGCAGCGCGCGGTAATCGATGTCGACATGCTGCTCGCGCTCGGCGGCGGTCGAGATGCGCATCGCATTGCGCTGGTAGTTTTTCGCAAGGGCGGCGATTTCCTTCGGCACCGTGGCCGAGAACATCAGCGTGCGGCGGTCTTCGGGTGCTGCTTCGAGGATGAATTCGAGATCTTCGCGGAAACCGAGGTCGAGCATCTCGTCGGCCTCGTCGAGCACGACGGCGCGGATGGCGCTCAAGTCGAGGTTGCCGCGGGTGATGTGGTCGCGCAGGCGGCCGGGCGTGCCGACGATGATGTGCGCGCCGCGCTCGAGCACGCGGCGTTCGGTGCGCATGTCCATGCCGCCGACGCAGGAGGCCATCACGGCGCCGGTCATCTCATAGAGCCAGTCCAGTTCGCGGTTGACCTGCATGGCGAGTTCGCGGGTCGGCGCGATGACGAGGGCGAGCGGGCTTGCGGCGCGCTCGAAGCGTTCCGCGCCGCCGAGCAGCGTGGGCGCGAGCGCCAGGCCGAAGGCCACGGTCTTGCCGGAGCCGGTCTGCGCGGAGACCAGCGCGTCGGCGTCACTGAGCTTGGGGTCGGAGACGGCGATCTGGACGGGCGTCAACGTGGTGTAGCCGCGTTTTTCCAACGCCTTTGCCATCGCCGGAGCGAGGCCTTCAAAACTTGTCATCTAGGGTCTTTCGGAATTCGGGTTCCGCGACGGACTGGCGTCGCACTCTCAGCCCATCCGTGACGGGCATGTGGTGCGCTCTCTACCGGCGATTGGCCGAAATGTACAGTGCGCAAAACGCAACGCTGCCCAGCGGGCCGGCCGATCGCCGGCAAAGGTGTTTGCCGATTGTCTTTTTGCGCTGCACAAGATAGAAAACGGCGCCCCCTCAATATGGTCCGGAAGAGACCGCGCGGGGCATCGCCTGCGGGAGAGGGCGAGAGCAAGGAGGAGCCGCCGATGCAGACGTTCACCACCATCGCGGATTTGCGCGCGGCCCTTGCGCCGCATCGGCTCGACGGCCGCACCATCGGCCTCGTGCCCACCATGGGCTATCTTCATGTCGGCCATATGGAGCTTGCCCGCCGGGCGCGCGCCGAAAACGATATCGTCGTCGCCACCATTTTCGTCAATCCTCTGCAGTTCGGCGCCAACGAGGATTTGGCGCGTTATCCGCGCGATCTCGCCCGCGACCAGGCGATGCTGGAAGCCGAAGGCGTGCACTATCTCTTCGCGCCCGGCGTGGCGGAGATGTATCCGCGGCCGATGGAGACGGTGGTCGACGTGCCGAAGCTCGGAGCCGAGCTGGAAGGCTCCGTGCGCCCCGGCCATTTCGCGGGCGTCGCGACGGTCGTGACGAAACTCTTCAACATTGCCGGCCCTGACCGCGCCTATTTCGGCGAGAAGGATTTCCAGCAGCTCACCATCATCCGCCGCATGGCCGAGGACCTCGCCCAGCCCGTCGAGGTGGTCGGCGTGCCGACGGTGCGCGAGGCCGACGGGCTCGCCTGTTCGTCGCGCAATGTCTATCTTTCCCCGGAAGAACGCGCCGCCGCCGCCATCGTGCCGCGCGCGCTCGACGAGGCCGAACGGCTGATCGCCGCCGGCGAAACGGATGCGGCGAAGGTGGAGGAGGGTGTCACCGCCTTCCTGCGCGCCGAACCCTTGGCCAGGCCTGAAGTGGTTGCGCTACGCGACCCGGAAACGCTGGCCGATATAGACGGAATCGGTGAAAAGCCGGTTCTTTTGTTGCTTTTCGTGCGCTTCGGGAGCACGAAACTTCTCGACAACCGGGTCATCGACCCGAAAAACGTGAAAATTGCAAAGGTAGCGTGACATGAGCGTACACACTGCGAAACGCCGTCTGGCGCCCGCCGACATCCGCGCCCTCAAGGGTGACCGGCCCATCGTCAGCCTCACCGCCTATACGACGCCGGTCGCCAAGCTCATGGATCCGCATGTCGATTTCATGCTGGTCGGCGACAGCCTCGGCATGGTGCTATACGGCTTGGATTCGACTGTCGGCGTGACGATCGAGATGATGATCGCCCACGGCCAGGCCGTCATGCGCGGCTCGTCCAATGCCTGCGTCGTCGTCGACCTGCCGTTCGGCTCCTACCAGCAGTCGAAGGAGCAGGCCTTCGCCACCGCCGCCCGCGTGCTGAAGGAGACCGGCTGTTCGGCGATCAAGCTGGAAGGCGGCGCGGAAATGGCCGAGACGGTGGATTTCCTCACGCAGCGCGGCATTCCGGTGCTCGGCCATGTCGGGCTGATGCCACAGCTCATCAACACGACCGGCGGCTATCGCTCGCTCGGCCGCAATGACAAGGAAGTCGAGAAGATCCGCCGGGATGCCGCGGCCATCGACGATGCCGGCGCCTTCGCCATCGTCATCGAGGGCACCGTGGAGCCGCTGGCGCGCGAAATCACCGGCAAGGTCAAGGCGCCGACCATCGGCATCGGCGCGTCGCCGGAATGTGACGGTCAGGTGCTGGTGGTCGATGACGTGCTCGGCATCTTCACCGATTTCAAGCCGCGCTTCGTCAAGCATTTCGCCAACCTGGCCCCGGTCATGAGCGAGGCCTTCGCGACCTATGCTGAAGAGGTGAAGGCGCGCAGCTTCCCCGGTCCCGAGCACACGTTCCAGCTCAAGAAGAGCTGACCTCAGCGCCGCTTGGTAAAATCTCTCCTCCGTCATCCTCGGGCTTGACCCGAGGATCCATACCCCGCGGCACCCTGAATTCGTGGCGTGGATCCTCGGGTCAAGCCCGAGGATGACGGAGGAGAGTGAGGCGGCATCCATCAGCGCCGGGCTAAAAACGGCGTTGAATGATCAACGGCGCTGAACGGTCCATCAGCCATATTGGTTTGCGGGTGGGCCGTTGCTGCTCTATGGCTTCGCCATTGCAACATAGAGCAGACCCATGACCCCCGCCACGAAAGAAGAAATCCGCGACGCCTTCCGGCGTGGCAGTGCCGTCGCGATTGCTGCCGCGCCGTTCGCCGTGCTGTTCGGCGCCGTCGCCGTCGATAACGGCGTGACGATCGCGGAAGCGGCGCTGATGAGCGCCACGCTTTATGCCGGGGCGAGCCAGCTCGTCGGCGTGGAGCTCTTCAACCATCATGTGGCGCCGTGGCTGGTGGTGCTGTCGATCTTCGCCGTCAACTTCCGCCATGTGCTCTATTCGGCCGCGATCGCCGCGCATATACGGCATCTCACCTTCTGGCAGAAGGCGACCTCGCTGTTCCTGCTGACCGATCCGCAATTCGCCGAAACCGAGCGGCGGGCGGATTCCGGCATCCGCGTCAGCTATATCTGGTCGATGGTGCTCGGCCTCAGCGTCTATGTGCCCTGGCTGTGCCTCACCATTATCGGCGGCTTCCTCGGCAACCTGATTGGTGACCCCAAGGCGATCGGCATCGACGTGCTGCTGCCCATCTATTTCATGGGCCTCGTGCTCGGCTTCCGCAGCCGGGCGAACTGGCTGCCGGTGGTGCTCGCCTCGGGCGCGGGCTCGATCCTGGCGCTGCATTTTGTCGGCTCGCCCTGGCATGTCAGCCTCGGGGCGCTGGCCGGTATCCTCGTTGCGGCCGTGCTGCCGCTCGACGGCAAGGAGGCCGCGCCCCTCGGCGAGACCGTGGAAGGGGAGGCGTGAGCATGGAAACGTTCTTTCACACGCAGACGCTGCTGATCATCGCCGCCGGCGCCATCGCGACCTATCTCACGCGCATCGGCGGTTATGTCTTCATCACGCGCATGAAGCGTATCCCGCCGCGCGTCGAGGCAGCGCTGAATGCCGTTCCGGCGGCCGTGCTCACCACGCTGGTGGCGCCGGCTGCCGTAACGGGTGGACTCGACGTGAGCCTCACCCTGCTCGTCGCGCTGGTGGTGGGCCTGCGCCTCTCCGTACTGCCGATGCTGGCGATCGGCTGGATCGTCGTGATGACTCTGCGTCACGTCATCGGCTGATCACCGCCGTCGCCTGTTCAAGCCAGCGTTTCGTCGCGTCATCCGACAACAGCGGCAGGAGCTTTTCGCGCGTCTCGATGTGATAGGCGTTGAGCCAGGCGAGTTCCTCGTCCGTCAGCAGGGAGGCCACGACGAGGCGGCGGTCGATCGGGCAGAAGGTCAGCGTCTCGAAGCTGAGCATTTCGAGATCGCCGCCCTCGACGGGGGCTGCCGGCAGAACGTGGATCAGGTTCTCGATGCGGATGCCGAAGGCGCCGGGGCGGTAGTAGCCGGGCTCGTTCGACAGGATCATGCCGGCAAGAAGCTCCTGCGTCGAAAGCCGCGCGATGCGCTGCGGGCCTTCGTGCACCGAGAGGTAGGAGCCGACGCCGTGGCCGGTGCCATGGGCGAAATCGGCGCCCGCCTTCCACAGTGCGATGCGGGCGAGGGGATCGAGGTCGCAGCCGCGCGAGCCCTTCGGGAAACGTGCCGTGCTGATCGCGATCATGCCCTTCAGCACCAGCGTGAAGAAGCGCTTCTGTTCCTGCGGCACCGCGCCGATCGCCACCGTGCGGGTGATGTCCGTGGTGCCGTTGATATATTGCGCGCCGGAATCGATGAGGAACAGGGTGCCTGGCTCGAGGGTCGAGTCCGTTTCGGTCGTCACGCGATAGTGCATGATGGCGGCATGTGCGCCGGCACCGGCGATCGTGTCGAAGGACACGTCCTTCAGCGGGTTCTGCTGGCGCTCGCCGACATTGCGGCGCACCTCTTCCAGCTTCTTGGTCACGGCGATTTCGGTCTGCGAGCCTGGCGTCGTGCTGTCCAGCCATGCCAGGAACTCGACCATGGCCGCACCGTCCTGCAGATGCGCGCGCGCCGAGCCCTGAAGCTCGACGGCATTCTTGCAGGCGCGGGGCAGGCGGGCGGGATCGACCGCCTCGACCAGCGTGCCGCCCTTGGCGCGCACGATCTCGGCGAGCGCGAAGGGCGCCTGGTCGGGATCGATGAGGATGCGTTTTCCCTCTGCCGCCAGTGCCGCGATGCGCTCGTCGAACTGCGAGGGCGCCACGAGGTCGGCGAGCTGGGTGAGATAGGCTTCCTGCTCGATGCCGGTCTTGCGCTTGTCGAGGAAGAGCTGCGGGCGGCCCTCTGCCAGGATGATGGCGCGGGCGAGCGGATGCGGCGTGTGCGGCACGTCGCTGCCGCGGATGTTGAAGATCCAGGCGATGGAGGAGGGGTCGGTGACGGCCAGTGCGTCGGCGCCCGCCTTGGCGGTGGCTTCCGCCATCTTCACGAGTTTATCGCGGGCGAGTTCGCCGGCCTGGTCGATGGCCTGGATGGTGACGCGGCCGAGCGGTTCGGCCGGGCGGCCGGTCCAGGCCTTGTCGAGCGGATTGTGCGGCAGGAAGACGAGCGCGCCGCCGAGGCCGGCGAGCGCCTTTTCCAGCCGGCGCACGTCCGCGCCGGTGTGCAGCCACGGGTCGATCCCGAGACGAAAACCCTTCGGCGCATGGTTTTGCAGCCAGAGATGCGGCGGCTCGCCGACGAGGTCGCCGCCGGTGAAGACGCTGCCGTCCACCTGTTCGGCAAGCTGGGTGACGTAGCGTCCGTCGACGAAGACGATCGCCTGGCCGCGCATGACAAGGGCGACGCCGGCCGAGCCGGTAAAGCCCGTCAGCCAAGACAGACGCTCGGCCGAGGCCGGCACGTATTCGCCCTGGTATTCGTCGGCGCGCGGCACGAGGAAACCGTCGATGCCGAGCGCGTCGAAGGAGGCGCGCAGCGCATCCGCGCGTTCGCGGCCATACTGGGGCGTGGAGGTGACGTCGAAACTCTGGAACATGGGGGACTTCCGGTAAGGCGATGAATCGTGCCGGCAATCTAGCCGATCGTTCCCCCGCGTCAAAGGCGGGAAAGGTATCGTTCCAGCACGGCGCGGGTGAGGCGCTGGTTGTTGCGATACCAGTCGTCATCGGTGAAGAAGACGGGTTCGCCCGCATCCCAGCCGCTCATCGAGAAATCCGACTGGCGGGCGAAGAAGGCGACGAACTCCGCTTCCGTCGCCCATTCGGCGATCGGCGTGCCGAAATAGACGCCGCCATCCTGCACATCCGCCAGCATCACGCCGCCCTCGGTGCGGATGAGGCCCTGGCCGCAGAAATCGCGGTGAAAATCGTAGATCACGCCGTGGTTCGGCTCTTCCGCCATCAGCTTGCGCCAGATGCGCTCGGCCAGCGGCGCACCGAGCGGCCTTTTGTCCAGCGCATCGCGAAGCGATTCCGAAACGCGGCGGCGGTCTTCCTCCGAGCGTGTCGTGCTTTCGATGGCCTGCGGGTTGCGGCGGGCCTGGATGGTGGCGCGGATCGCGACCCAGAGCACGAAGACGATGATGGCGAGCGCGATGAGCGGGATGATGGTCGCAGCCATGGTCAGAGGGGTCCGGCCGTGGTTTGAAGAGGTCTTGGATTGGACTTATGCATCTTGCGCATGGCACCTATTCCACAAAGGCTCTGTCGCGATTTTCTGAATCGATTATAAGCAGCGCCAACGAAGCGAACTTAAAACGCGCTTCAAGCGAAACGAAGTGAAAGTTCCTCCAGTCCTTCGAATCGCAAAAAGCTAGGTGTTCCGATCAGGCGTCTTGCCGGTCACTCCTCCTCCCTCCTCCGGGAAGGCGCTCGGAACACATAGGCCCGCTTGAGCGCTCCTCCTCCTCAAGCTCGCGGGCATGGCCGGTTCGCCGGTCCATAGGCGGTGCCTCTGGCACCGCCTTTATTTTTTCCCGCTTCAGCGGCGATCGAGATGGATCGTCACCCAGCCTTCGCGCCAGATGGTGCGCACATGGCGCAGGCCGGCACCATTATAGGCGGCCAGCACCTTCCAGCGCTGCGAGGCCAAGATGCCCGACAGGATGACGTCGCCGCCCGGCGCAAGCTGGGCCGCAAGCTGCGGCGCCATGCGCATCAGCGGGCGGGCGAGGATGTTGGCGATGATCAGGTCGAAGGGGCCGTGGCGGCCGAAGGCGGTGGAGTGGAAGCCCGGCGCGGTTTCCAGCGCGATGCCGGAAGCGATGCCATTGAGGCGGACGTTTTCGCGCGCGACGCGGGTGGCGATCGGGTCGATGTCGGTGGCGAGCACCTGGACGGGGCCGAGCTTGCGCGCGGCGATCGCCAGCACGCCGCTGCCTGTCCCAAGGTCAAGCACACGCCTGACTCTGCGGGACCGCATCACGTCGGAGATGACTTCCAGGCAGCCCGCCGTGGTGCCGTGATGGCCGGTGCCGAAGGCCTGGCCGGCGTCGATCTCGATGGCGATCTCGCCGGCGCGCACCTTGCCGCGGTCATGCGAGCCGTGCACCACGAAGCGGGCGGCGCGCACGGGCTTCAGCCCTTCCAGCGATTTGGCGATCCAGTCGATGTCCGGCAGTTCCTCGCGCTGGATTTCGGCATCGGGGAAATCGGCGGCCAGCAGTGCTGCAAAGCGCGCGTGGATGTCCGCCTCGTCCGGGCGGAACATGTAGATGGACGCTTCCCAGATGTCCCGCTTCTCGTCGATCTCCATCGTCGCGATGGCGTAGCCTTCTTCCTCGAAGGCGTCGGTCATCAGCGAGAGTGCGGCATCGGCCAGCTTCTCGGTCGTGGTGATGTAGAGGCGGATTTCGCTCACGGCTGGGGTCCCTGTTGTCAGGGCTCCGCCTAGCATGTCCGAAAGCCGAGGGCAAAGGCGGATCGCCCGCCGCGCCGCTTATCCCTTGATGAGGTTGGCGAGCTTCTGTTCGGCGACGTCGGCATTTTCACCGTAGGCGATCGTGCCGGTGAAGCGACCGGTCGCGTCGAGCAGGAAGACGGAGGCGGTATGGTCCATCGTGTAGTCGCCGTCGGGCTTCTTCTCGTCGAGCGGCACCTTGCGATAATAAACGCGGAAACCCTTGACCATCTCCAGAACCTTTTCCGGCGGGCCGGAAATGCCGGTGATGCGCTTGGAGACGTTGCCGACATATTGGCCGATCAGTTCCGGCGTATCGCGCTCGGGGTCGACGGTCACGAAATAAGCCTGCATTTTCGAGCCGTCCGGATCGACCTTGGCAAGCCAGCCGTCCAGCTCGAACAGCGTGGTCGGGCAGACTTCCGGGCAATGGGTGAAGCCGAAGAACAGCGCGGTCGGCTTGCCGGTGAAGGCCTTTTCGCTGATCGGCTTGCCATCCTGCGCGACGAGCGTGAAGGGAACGCCGAAGGGGCCGCCCGTCACCTCGTTCTTCGCGCCGGTCACTTCCAGCGTCAGCCAGCCGAGCAGCGCGGCGACGAGGGCGACGGCGATCCAGAGTACGAGGCGCAGGGTCTTCATGGCAGTCCTTCGATGGGGCTATGTCGGCAGGTGTTCGCCGGTGTCATAGTCCTTCGCCGGGGCGGGAGCAAAGGCGCCAATTGCCGCAACGGGAAATGCTCGCGGGATTGTGATCAGAAGCACCAGGCCATGCCGGATTCGGCAAGGCTCAAAAAGATCGCCGAGCCATGCTCCAGCCAGCCGGCAAAGGCGGCGGTGGCGGCCATGACGCCAAGACCGAGCGCGATGAGCGCAGCGGGCAGGGCGATATATCGGCTGGTCGTCTTTTCCATGCGCCGAGTATAGCGTGAAACGGCAGGTTTTGGAACCGCTCCCCCTCACGCAACGTGTGGTAATCCGGCGGATCGGAATCTATCAATTTTTACTAAAATACAGGTTCCCACACTCAATCCTTAGCCATTGTTTAATCTCTCTTTGTCACGGTCCGGATACGCATAAGGGCCGGAATCGGTCCATCGGGCATGATGTCCATCGACCGCGGGAGACGGCGAGGAAGCGTATTTCACCCAGGATCCAGAAGGGATGCCGCGGCGAGGGCCGGGCTCGATCGGGCGAACCGCATCATGTCTCACGAAAATTCAGCGAAGGGCCGGACCCTTTCCGTCAGTTCCCGTCTTGCGACGCTCGGCGCCGCCGCGTTCCTCGGCTTCGGCGCGATGCTCGCGGCTGGCTGGTACGGCGGCACGACGATCCGCGCGGCCTCCGAGGCCGCCGTCTCCATCCAGAACAATGTCGACCAGGTCGAGGCCATGCGCCTCGCCAATGTCGATCTGGTGCTCGTCGCGATGGACAGCATCATCGACCGCGACGAAAAGGCCATCCAGCCGGCGCGGCTGGAAACCATCGCCGCATCGCTGAAGACGCTGAAGGAAGGCTCGGAGGCGGCAAAGCGCCTCGCAGCCGAACTCGGCAAGCCGGCGCTGCTCGATTCCTATGCCGGCGACCTTCAGCAGATCGAAACGGCGATCTCGGTCGATCTCAAGAAGATGATCGAGGAGGGCGCACCGATCGAAGCCTTCGCGGCGATCGACGACGCCATCGACAGCGGCGGCGAGCGCATGACGACGGTGCTCGGCGCACTGGCGGAGGAAGGCTCGGCGCTGCTTCAGGCGCGCGTCAACGATGCGCAGCATGCCTCGTCGACATCCATCCAGTACCAGATCGCCATCGGCCTTTTCGGCATGATCACGCTGCTCGGCCTGATCGTCTATCACGGCAACATGCTGCGCCGGGGCATCTTCGCCGTGCGCGACAGCATGCAGCGCATTCTTTCCGGCGACCTCAACACCGCCGTCGCCGCCACCGAACGGGGCGACGAGATCGGTGAGATGGCGCGCTCTGCGGAAGCCTTCCGCCACGCCGCCGTCGAAAAACGCGCGCTGGAACAGGCGAATGAAGAGACCCGCGCGAAGATCGAGACCGAACGGCATGGCCGCGAGGCGGTCGCCCGCGACGACGAACAGCAGGTGAAGGTGGCCGTCGAGGCGCTCGGCCGCGGCCTCAACCGTCTGTCGGACGGTGACCTGACGGTCGTTCTCCTCGATCCCTTCCGCGCCGATCTCGAGCAGCTGCGCACAGACTTCAACAACACCGTCGAGCGCCTGCGCAATGTCATGGCCGAGGTGAAGGACAATACCGGTTCCATCCAGTCGAACAGCGGGCAGATGCGCGCTGCCGCCGACGACCTCGCACGCCGGACCGAGCAGCAGGCGGCCTCGCTGGAGGAAACCTCCGCAGCACTCGAAGAGATCATGACCACCGTGCGCACCGCGACGGCGCGGGCGGAAGAGGCCGGCCAGATGGTCGACTCGACCAAGGCGAGCGCGGTGGAATCCGAGCGCATCGTCAGCGACGCCATGGCGGCCATGCAGCGCATCGAAGGCGCCTCTAGCGAGATCGGCAAGATCATCAACGTCATCGACGAGATCGCCTTCCAGACCAACCTCTTGGCGCTGAATGCCGGCGTCGAGGCCGCCCGTGCAGGCGAGGCCGGCAAGGGTTTTGCGGTCGTGGCGCAGGAGGTGCGCGAACTCGCCCAGCGCGCCGCTGGTGCGGCCAAGGACATCAAGAGCCTCGTCACGCGCTCCTCGGAAGAGGTGAAGACGGGCTCGCGCCTGGTGCAGGCGACCGGCGAATCGCTCGGCCGCATCGGCGGCGACGTGCTGCGCATCCACGAACACATGAGCTCCATCGTCACCGCCGCGCGCGAACAGACGAGCGGCCTCCAGGAAATCAACGTCGCCGTCACCCAGATGGACCAGGTGACGCAGCAGAACGCCGCCATGGTCGAAGAGACCAATGCGGCAAGCCATACGCTGGCCCAGGACGCGGAAAACCTCTCGCGCCTCGTCGGTCAGTTCCAGATCCGCGAGGGCGCACGCGCCTCCGTCGGTAGCCCGAGGGCGGTCTCCACCGCCTCCCGTCCCGCCCCGTCCCCGGCAAGAAACCTTGTCTCCAAGGTTGCCGGAGCATTCAGCAGCAGTGCAGCGTCCAGAGGCAATGCCCAGGCCGCCGCCGAGAACTGGGAAGAGTTCTGATCATGTCCAACGCCATCAAACAGTCCGGCGCCTTTCTTGAAATCGTCTCCTTTCACTTAGGGGAACAGGAATTCTGCATCGACATCATGGCCATCCGCGAAATCCGCGGCTGGGCACCGGTGACGCCGATGCCGCACACGCCGCCCTACGTGCTCGGCCTCATCAACCTGCGCGGCGCGGTGATCCCGGTCATCGACATGGCCTGCCGCCTCGGCATGAAGATGACGGAGCCGTCCGAGCGCTCCGCCATCATCGTCACCGACATTGCCGGCAAGCTGGTCGGCCTGCTGGTCGAGCAGGTCTCCGACATGATGACCATCAAGAGCGAGGACCTCCAGCCGGCGCCGGAAATCATTCCGGAAGCCCAGCGCGCCTTCTGCCGCGGCATCGTGGCGCTGGAAAAGTCGATGGTCTGCTTCCTCAACCTCGACACCGTCATCGCCGACGAACTCGCCCAGGCCGCCTGATCGGGTCTAGGGAAGCATCTCGGGCCTCATGCACCCGACCGTTTTTCGGTCGGGTGCTTTTGCATGTCGGCAAGTAGTTCCATCTGAAGTTTCGAATATTTGCGCTTTTGAATGCACGATCTTGTGATGATTTATTAGGAACCAAGCGAAGGTGTTGCCGTTTCCTCCATGCTTCCAAAGAGAAACAATGGAGAATTCCCATGAAGAAGACAGTCACCATCGCTCTTGCTTCGCTTCTCGCCATCGCACCCGCCGCCGGCATCGCCTATGCGCAGGATGCCACGGCACCCATGACCTCCGACGGCATGTCGACGGGCTCCATCGCCGCCGACAGCGTGGACGTCGTGAAGATTTCCTCGCTTGAGGCCGACGACAGCCAGCGCGGCGAGGCCGAGCGCCTGACGCTGAAGGCAAACGATCCTGCCACCATGGAAAAGGTCCAGAGCGAGCTGCAGGGCGTGCCGGGCCTGGCCGATGCGCTGGCTTCCAAGAACGTCCAGCTTGAGAACGTCGTGGAAATCCAGACCTCTGCGACCGGCGGCAAGGTCGTCTACGTCAAGTAAACGGCTACTCACCGCGAAAAATGCCCCGGACCTTTCAGGTGCCGGGGCATTTTTTATGGTTTGCCGTTTTCCCAGGTGACCGTCTCGCCATAGAGCGGCACCGTGGAGATCGACATCTTTGCCGAACCTTCGGTGAGTTCGCGCGAATGGGCGAGGTAGATCAGCGTGTCGTTCTTCTTGTCGTAGATGCGCGTGACGATCAGCGCCTTCCAGATCAGCGACAGGCCGGACTTGAAGACCTCTTCGCCCTCGCGGTCGAGTTCGATATCGCCGATGGTGATCGGGCCGGTCTGCTGGCAGGAGATGGCGTTGTTCGACGGGTCTTCGAACCAGTTGCCCTTCTTCAGGCGGTCGATGACGGAGCGGTCGAAGTAGGTGACGTGGCAGGTGACGCCGGAGACCTCGGGATCGGTCACCGCGTCGACATAGATGTCGTTGCCGATCCAGTCGACGCCGACCTTGCCAACGGTCTCGGCGGTCGCAGGCACGGCGGCGAGCGCCAGAAGGCCGGCGGCGATGGCCGTGCGGGGGCGGAAAGAGGCAAAAGTCTTGAGCGGCATGTCTGGTCTCCTTGTTCCGCTATCACGTAAGGGACGGACCGCCGCTTGCAAGGTGCTGCGTCAGGATTTCGCGGCGGCGATGGTGGCGCGCACGGCGTCCCTGTCGGTCAGCGTCAGTTCGTATTCGCGGTCCTTCTCCGTGCCGCCCATGCCCACATGCGGATTGCGGAAGGTCATGCCGCTCGGCACGGTCGTCAGCGCCGCGAAGTGCAGTTCGGTCAGGCCGGTCTCGTCGCGGACCTTTTGGATGTTTTGCGCATCGAGCGCGCCGCAGCCCATGACGACGATACGGCCGGCGGCCTGTTCCTGGGCGCTTTTCAGGATGGCGATGCCGTCGAGCGCGGTGTCGCGCTGGCCGGAGGTCAGCACGCGGTTCACGCCGCAGCGGATGAGCGCTTCCAGCGCCTCGCGGGCGTCCGCCGTCATGTCGAAGGCGCGGTGGCAGGTGACGGACATCGGGCGCGCGGCCTCGACCAGCCGCTTCGTGCGCGCCTCGTCGATCCGGCCGTCCGTCGTCAGGCAGCCGATGACGACGCCCGCGACACCTTCCTCGCGCAGCGCCTTGATGTCCTCGGCCATCGTGTCGAATTCCGTTTCCGAATAGAGGAAATCGCCGCCGCGGGGGCGGATGATGACGTGGACGGGGATTTTTGCTGCCTTCACGGCGGCGCGGATGGTGGCGAGGCTCGGCGTCAGGCCGCCTTCGACCAGGCTCGCGCAGAGCTCCACGCGATCGGCGCCGGCGTCCTGCGCAGCGAGAAAACCGTCGATGCCTTCGACGCAGAGTTCGATGAGGGGCTTGGTCATGGCGTTTTTCCGGTCTTCGAGGTCAGGCTTCGCGCCAGACGGTTTTCAGGAGCCGCAGCCAGTTTTCCCGGCAGAGTTTAGCAAGGTCGTCCTCGCCGTAGCCGGCGCGGCGCAACGCCTCGACGAGCGCTTGGCTGCCGGCGGCATCGCCGATCGCGGCGGGGATGGTCGCACCGTCGAAATCCGAGCCGAGCGCCACGCAGTCGATGCCCATGCGCTCCACCATATGGTCGATGTGGCGCACCATGTCGGAGAGCGGCGTATCGGCATTTTCGAGGCCGTCGGAGCGCAGCATGGTGGTGGCATAGTTGAGGCCGGCAATGCCCTTGCGCTCGCGGATCGCGTCGAGCTGGCGGTCGGTGAGGTTGCGCGAGATCGGCGTCAGCGCATGCGCATTGGAATGGGTGGCGACGAGCGGTTGGGTGCTGGTGCGCTCGACGTCCCAAAAGCCCTGTTCGGTAATGTGCGCGAGGTCGATCATGATGCCCAGGCGGTCGCAGGCCCTGACCAGCTCGAAGCCGGCCTCGGTGAGGCCGGGGCCGGTATCGGGCGAGGAGGGGAAGGCGAAGGGCACGCCATGGCCGAACAGGTTGTGGCGACTCCAGACGGGGCCGAGCGAGCGCAGGCCCTTGGCGTGGAAGGCTTCGAGGTTCGAGAGGTCCTCGGCAATCGGCTCGCAGCCCTCGATATGTAGGACGGCGGCGAAGCGGCCGCTGTCCATCGCGGCGCGGATGTCTGCCGTGGAGCGGCAGATGGCGAGGCCGCCGGCCTGCTCCAGCCTTGAGGCGATGTCCGTCATTTCAAGCGCGATCTTCAGCGCTTCGGCCTGATCGCGCGGGCCGACCATGCGGACACTGTAATGGCCGTTCTGGTCCACCTCGCGGGCCGGATAGTCTTCCTTCGGCGGGATGAACATGGCGCAGAAGCCGCCGGCCAGGCCGCCCTTGCGGGCGCGGGGCGCGTCGATATGGCCCTTGTCCGTGCCCTCGACGAATTCGGCGATCGGGTCGGCTCCCTTCTGCGCATTTTCCCAAAGGCGCAGGAGAACGTCGTTATGGCCGTCGAAGATCAATTGCATGTGCCGCTCCGAAAAAGAAACGCATCCGATCGGTTGGGTAGAACCGATTCCGCCGATGCCTGCAAGGCGACGGCGGTCGCTCTCAGGCGGCGAAGACCGGGGTGCCGGCAATCCAGGTGGAGACGACGTCGACATCGCGGCCGATGACGGCGAAGTCCGCATCGTGGCCATGGGTGAGGCGGCCCTTGCGGCCGGTCATGCCGATAGCTTCCGCCGGATAGAGCGAGGCCATGCGCAGCGCTTCCTCCAGGCCGATACCGGCGTGGTCGCGCATGAAGCGGATGCAGGAGGCCATGTCGATATCGGCGCCGGCCAGTGTGCCGTCGGCCAGCGTCAGGCGCCCGCCCTCGCGAAAGATTTCGCGGCCGTTGAGGAAGAAGCTCGTCATGTCGGTGCCGATGGTCGACATGGCGTCGGTGACGAGGAAGATGCGGCCGGGGCCGCGTTTCGCCCGCAATGCGACGCCGATCGAGGCGGGATCGACGTGGAAGCCGTCGGCGATCAGGCCGGCATTCAGGTGGCCGAGGTCGAGGGCGGCGCCGACCATGCCGGGCTCGCGGTGGCCGAGCGGGCTCATGGCGTTGAAGAGGTGGGTCATCATGCTGGCGCCCGCCTCGACGGCGGCAGCGGCCGTGCGATAGCCGCAATCCGAATGGCCGAGGCTGACGGTGACGCCGGCGGCCTTGAGCGCTGCGATCTGCTGGTTGCTGGCGTTTTCCGGCGCGAGCGTCATCAGTAGCGCTTCGAGGGCCTGGCGGGCCGCGATGGTGCGGTCGAGATCGGCCTGCTCCATCGGGCGGATCAGTTGCGGGTCGTGCGCGCCCTTGCGCGCGACGGAGAGATGCGGGCCTTCGAGATGCAGGCCGAGGAAGCCGGGCACGTTCGCCTTGCGGGCCGCAAGGCCGGCGGCGATCGTCTCGGCGGTCACCGCGCGGTTGTCGGTGATCAGCGTCGGCAGCAGTGCGGTCGTGCCGAAGCGGGCATGCGCGGCGCAGATGGTGCGGATGCCTTCGAGGTCCGGGCGCTCGTTGAGCAGCACGCCACCGCCGCCATTGACCTGGAGGTCGATGAAGCCGGGGACGAGCGACAACCCGTCCATCGGCACGGTGCCGGCGTCGCCCGGCAGCTCTTTCCGCGCGACGATGCCGGCGACCTTGCCGCCGTCGATCAGGAGCGCGCTGTCCTCATGCCACAGATCGCCGTCGAAAATCCGGGCGCCGGTAATGGCGGTGCGCGCAGTCATCGGGTTTCCGTCACTTTCTTGAGGTTGACCGGCTTGTCGGGATCGAGGCCGCGCCCGCGCGACCAGGCTTCGACGAAGCCGTAGAAGGGCACGATGAGCGCCAGCGCATCGGTGATCGGGTGGCCGGTCGCGACGAAGGGCAGTTTGCGCGCGCTCTTGGCCCCGGCAGCGGTGACGCCGGCATAGGCGCCGCGGTCGGCGAGGCTGTCGGCCATGCCGGTGACGGAGGCTTCCGCCGCGTCGCGGGCGGCAAGGGCCACGACCGGGAAGGACGGGCCGACGAGGGCGACCGGGCCGTGCAGCACTTCGGCGGACGAATAGGCCTCGGCATGCATGCCGGAGGTTTCCTTGAATTTCAGCGCCGCCTCGCTGGCGATCGCCAGGCCCGGGCCGCGGCCCAGCACGTAAAGCGACTGGGCGTCCTTGAGGTCGCCGGCAAGCTCGCTCCAGTCGAGCGCCACGGCCTTGGCGAACTGTTCCGGCAGGTTCTTGACGGCGCGGTCAAGGTCCGTGTCGCCCGTCCACTCGGCGAGCACGGCAAGGCCGGCGACGATGGAGTTCACGTAGGATTTGGTGGCGGCGACGCTGATTTCCGGGCCGGCCGAGAGATCGAGGGAATGCAGGCAGGCGTCGGCCAGCGGCGAGGGCAGCGTGTTGGTGAGCGCAATCGAGATCGCACCGCCCGTCGTGGCGCCTTCCGCCATGGCGACGATGTCCGGGCTCTTGCCGGACTGGGAGATGGCGATGGCGGCCGCACCGCCGAGCTTCAGCTTGGCGCCGTAGATGGAGGCGAGCGACGGGCCGAGGGAGGCGACCGGCCGGCCGGCGGTGAGTTCGATCGCATATTTCAGGAAGAGGGCGGCGTGGTCGGACGAGCCGCGGGCGACGGTCACGAAGAACTGCGGGTCGCGTTCGCGCAGCGCCTTGCCGGCCGCCGTGATGGCGCTGGCGGAATTGGCCAGCAGGCGGGCCGCCGCTTCCGGGATCTCGTTGATTTCTTTCCGCATGTTGGTCTGCATGGCATTACCTTTGTCGGTTTGGACGCTTACGTCTCGGAAAGCGTCAGTTCGGCGACGAAATCGTAGGCGTCGCCGCGATAGATCGACCGGGTGAATTCGACGACCCGGCCGGAACGAAGATAGGAGACCCGCTCGATGGAAAGCCCTGCCGATCCGGCGGGCACGCCGAGCATGGCGGCATCGGGGTCTTTCATGTTGTAGGCGGAAATGCGCTGCACGGCGCGCACCGGCCGGCAGCCGCGCTTTTCCAGCGCGGCATAGAGCGAACCCTGTACCTGCAACGGATCCGGCAGGAATTCTGCCGAGATGCAGGCGCGCTCGATGGCGAGCGGCATGTCGTCGGCGACGCGCAGGCGGCCGAGGCGGGCGACCAGCGCGTCCGCGGGCAGGCCGAGCATCATCATCTCGTCAGGCGAGGGGTGGAACAGGCCGCGGTCGAGCCATTCGGCTTTCGTCGTCAGGCCGCGCCGGGCCATGTCCTCGGTAAACGAGGTGAGGCGGGAAAGCGACTGCTGCACCTTGGCGACGGGCTTGGCGACGAAGGTGCCGGAGCCGTGGCGGCGTACCAGCAGGCCATCCTTGACGAGGTCGTCAACGGCCTTGCGCACCGTGACGCGGCTGACATTGGCGTGGTCGGCGAGGTCGCGTTCGGCGGGCAGGGCATCGCCGTGATTCAGCTTGCCGGAGGTGATGGCGTCTTCCAGCGTCTGGCGCAGTTTCAGGTAGAGCGGGCCGGGCACGCCCGATTGCAGGCTTTCCGGGGTGAGGATCGCGGCGAGGGGCGTGCTCATGCGGCGGCTCCCGTGCGCTGTCTGTATCGGTTGGCGGCAAGTGCCACGGCGCCCGTCAGGGCATCCGCCTCGGCCTCCACCAGGATCGACCGGTGCCGCTCGGACAGCCATTCCGGATAGAGCGCTGCCAGCCCGCCGAGCAGGCAGAGGCGCGGCGCGCCGGCCAGCGCCATGATGGCGTCGAGGGAGGCGTTCACCGATGCGGCCCCCGCCTTGACGATGGCAATCGCCTGTGGGTCGCCCTGGCGCGCGTGGTCGAAGACCAAAGGGGCGTAGCGGCCGAAATCGCCGGGCTTGGAGAGGCGGGCGAATTCCACGATGCCGCGCGGATCGTGCTTGAACTCGTCCAGCACGGCCTCCGTCACGCCCGAGCGGGGAATGACGCCGTCATGAGCGAGCAGCGCTTCCTGCAACAGCGCATGGCCGACGCGCGCGCCGCCGCCGAGATCGCCGACGGTAAAGCCCCAGCCGCCGATGTAGCGGACCACATTGTTCTTGCGCCCCATATAGATGGAGCCTGTGCCGAGGATCGCGACCGCGCCGTCCTCGTCGCCGATCGCGCCCTGGAGGGCGATCAGGCCGTCGGAATCGATGTCTGTGTGACGGAAGGGTAAGCGGTCGTGCACATAACGGGTGAGATCGCCGACATTGGTGCCGGCAAGGCCGAGAAAGGCGGAGGCGCCGGTGACACCGGCCTCATCGAACCCGGCGTCGCGATAGGCGGCCTTGGCGGCTTCCGTGATGGAAATGATCGCATTGTTGGGGTCGGTCAGGATATTGGCCGCGCCGCTCTTGCCGCGGCCGAGAATGACGCCATGCGGGTCTGCGACCGCGGCACGGCAACTCGTTCCTCCCCCGTCGATACCGAGAATGTAATCCGTCATGGGCACCTCCGAGGACAACGATACCAAAAAAATACCATTAACCAAGGGGTATGGTGGTATCGAAAATAAGCTTTCTTGCAAATTATTGATTTTAAATAATAAAAATATTGGAGACCAAAAAAGTGGTCTCAAAAATTAATTTCCTATGGACAATTGGTATTTTTTTGGCATTAATTTCGGGCAGAGGAGATATGGCGATGACTGCAGGCAGGACCGAGGGCAGGCATGATCAGGCAAGCGGGCTCGACGAGCGTCAGCCCGTGGATGTCCTGAAAGTGCTCGCCGATGCGCAGAAGGCCGCGGCCGCCGTGGTCGATGCCGCGCTCGTCGATATCGCCGCCGCAGCGCGCCTTGCCGCAGATGCGATTCTGGCCGGCCGCCGCCTTGTCTATGTGGGCGCCGGCAGCTCCGGCCTGATGGCCATGGCCGATGCGCTCGAACTTCCCGGCACCTACGGCATCGCCCGCGATCGCATCGTCATCCTGCTGGCAGGCGGTGCCGCGAGCCTCGAAGATCTCGCCGGCGGCTATGAAGACGACCGCGAGCTTGCCTTCGCCGATGCCTCGGCTGCTTCGATCGGCGCTGGCGACTGCGTGATCGCGGTTTCCGCAAGCGGCAGCACGCCCTATGTGCTGGCGATCGCCGATTATGCGCGGGAGAAGGGCGCTTCCGTTGTGGCGCTTGCCAACAATCCGGGTGCAGCGCTTTTCGAGGGTGCCGATGTGTCGATCCTGTTGCAGACGCCGCCGGAGGTGATTTCCGGCTCGACGCGCATGGGGGCGGGCACGGCGCAAAAGATCGCCTTCAACCTGTTTTCCACGCTGGTCGGCGTGCATCTCGGCCATGTGCACGATGGCCACATGGTCAATCTCAAGGCCGACAATATCAAGCTGAAGGGGCGGGCCTGCCGCATCGTGTCGGACATTTCCGGTGTCGGGCTCGACGAGGCGGAACGCCTGCTTGCGCGTTCCGAAGGCTCGGTCAAGGCGGCCGTCCTGCTCGCCGCGGGGGTAGAGGACGCCAGCGTCGCCGCGGCGGTGCTGGAGCGGTCGGGGCAAAGCCTCCGGCGCGCCCTCAAGGCTCTCGGATAACATGGTCTCAAAACGCGCTGCGGCGCATAAAAGGGGAGAATGAAATGACACGCAACGCAATCAAGGGGCTGCTCCTTGCCACGAGCATTCTCGGCACAGCCGGGCTCGCGCAGGCGCAGGACGTGACGCTCACCATCGAAAGCTGGCGCAACGACGACCTGTCGATCTGGCAGGAAAAGATCATCCCGGCTTTCGAAGCGAAGAACCCCGGCATCAAGGTCGTCTTCTCGCCGACCGCGCCGACCGAATACAACGCCGCGCTGAACGCCAAGCTCGATGCCGGTTCCGCAGGCGACCTCATCACCTGCCGTCCGTTCGATGCCTCGCTGGAACTCTTCAACAAGGGCCACCTTGCCAGCCTGAACGACCTGCCGGGCATGGAGAACTTCTCCGACGTCGCCAAGTCCGCCTGGACGACGGACGATGGCGCGACGTCGTTCTGCGTGCCGATGGCCTCGGTCATCCACGGCTTCATCTACAACAAGGATGCCTTCGACCAGCTCGGCATCGCGGTTCCGGCGACGGAAGCCGAATTCTTCGCCGCCCTCGACAAGATCAAGGCCGACGGAAACTTCATTCCGCTCGCCATGGGCACGAAGGACCTCTGGGAAGCCGCGACCATGGGCTACCAGAACATCGGCCCGACCTACTGGAAGGGCGAGGAAGGCCGCAAAGCGCTGATCAAGGGCGAGCAGAAGCTGACCGACGAAGGCTGGGTCGAGCCCTACCGCGTGCTGGCCAAGTGGAAGGATTACCTCGGCGACGGCTTCGAAGCCCAGACCTATCCGGACAGCCAGAACCTCTTCACGCTCGGCCGCGCTGCCATCTATCCGGCCGGCTCGTGGGAAATCGGCCTGTTCAACACCCAGGCGCAGTTCAAGATGGGCGCCTTCCCGCCGCCGGTGAAGACTGCCGGCGACACCTGCTACATCTCGGACCACAACGACATCGGCGTCGGCCTCAATGCCAAGAGCGCCAATTCGGAAGCCGCAAAGAAGCTCCTGACCTTCATCGCGTCTCCCGAATTCGCCGACATCTACGCCAACTCGCTGCCGGGCTTCTTCAGCCTGAATTCGACGGCGGTGAAGATGGCCGATCCGCTCGCCCAGGAATTCGTTTCCTGGCGTGAAAAGTGCCAGCCGTCGATCCGCTCGACCTACCAGATCCTGTCGCGCGGCACGCCGAACCTCGAAAACGAGACCTGGACGGAATCCGCCAACGTCATCAACGGCACGGATACGCCGGAAGTGGCTGGCGAGAAGCTCCAGAAGGGTCTCGACAGCTGGTACAAGCCGGCAAAGTAAGCCTCAGTTTCGGCTGCTGAATTCTGCTTGAGGCGCAGGCGATGCCTGCGCCGGCCCTCTCCCCATAAATCCTGGGGGGAGGGATTTGAGGCAGTGCTGCTCGAAGCGACCGGCGCATGCCATATCCCTTTTCGTCCCGGTGGACAGAGGGTGCCGAAGGGCAAATTCGGGGAGCGACCCCGGCACTATCGTGTATGCTGAAATCGTCATGTGCGGCACAACCGCCGCGCACGGCGTTCGTGCATGCGGACGTCAACGAACAAGAACCGGAGGGGCGAGCTGGGCCATGACCGACATACCTTCTTCCCATGATGCAACAGGGCTGATCAAGCGGCCGAAGCGCTGGCATATCGGCGTTTTCCTGCTGCCGGCCTTCATCGTCTATTCGGCGGTGATGATCCTGCCGCTCATCGAGACGCTGCGCCTCTCGCTGTTCAACACGGTGGACGGCCAGTCGACCTTCGTGGGCCTCGGCAACTTCCAGGTGTTGTTCGGCGACGAGCGCTGGTCCGAGGATTTCTGGAACGCGCTGAAGAACAACGTCATCTTCTTCATCATCCATATGCTGGTGCAGAACCCGATCGGCGTGGCGCTCGCCGCCATGCTGTCGATCCCGAAGCTGCGCTTTGCGGCCTTCTACCGCACGGCGATCTTCCTGCCGACGCTTTTGTCCTTCGTCATTGTCGGTTTCATCTGGAAGCTGATCCTCTCGCCGATCTGGGGCGTGTCGCCCTACCTGATGGATCTCGTCGGCCTGAAGTCGTTCTTCTCGCCCTGGCTCGGCAAGCCGAACTCGGCGCTGATCGCCGTGTCGTTGATCTCGGTCTGGCAATATGTCGGCATCCCGATGATGCTGATCTATGCGGCGCTGCTCAACATCCCCGAAGAGGTGATCGAGGCCGCCGAATGCGACGGCGTGACGGGCTGGAGCCAGTTCTGGAAGATCAAGCTGCCGCTGATCCTGCCCGCCATCGGCATCATCTCGATCCTCACCTTCGTCGGCAACTTCAACGCCTTCGACCTGGTCTATACCGTGCAGGGCGCGCTGGCCGGACCGGACGGGGCGACCGACATTCTCGGCACGCTGCTCTACCGCACCTTCTTCGGGTTCCAGCTCCAGCTCGGCGACCGCTCGATGGGGGCGACGATCGCGACGGTCATGTTCCTGATCATCCTCGCCGGCGTCTCGCTGTATCTCTTCGTCATCCAGCGGCGCATCCGCCGTTACCAGTTCTGATCGGGAGGGCCGGACATGTCCAAAGCACGCCATTCGCTGACCCGTACCGGGCTCGTCCATCTGGCGCTGATCGGCTACGCGGTGATCTCCATCTTCCCCGTGTTCCTCACGCTTATCAACTCGATGAAGGATCGCAACGCGATCTTCCGCAATCCGATGCAGGTGCCGACTTTCGAGACCTTTGATCTTGTGGGCTACACGACGGTGCTGGGGCAGGGTGATTTCGCGACCTACTTCCAGAACAGCTTCATCGTGACGGTGGTCTCCATCGCGCTCGTGCTGCTGTTCGGCGCCATGGCCGCCTTCGCGCTGTCGGAATACCGCTTCCGCGGCAACATGCTGATGGGGCTCTATCTCGCCATCGGCATCATGATCCCGATCCGCCTCGGCACGGTGGCGATCCTCCAGGGCATGGTGGCGACGGGGCTCGTCAACACGCTGACTGCACTGGTGCTCGTCTACACCGCGCAGGGCATTCCGCTCGCCGTCTTCATCCTGTCGGAGTTCATGCGGACCGTCTCCGACGACCTGAAGAATGCCGGGCGCATCGACGGGCTTTCGGAATATTCGATCTTCTTCCGCCTCGTCCTGCCGCTCGTCAGGCCGGCCATGGCGACGGTCGCGGTCTTCACGATGATCCCGATCTGGAACGACCTGTGGTTCCCGCTGATCCTGGCGCCGAGCGAGGCGACCAAGACGGTGACGCTCGGCTCGCAGATCTTCATCGGCCAGTTCGTCACCAACTGGAATGCGGTGCTCGCGGCCCTGTCGCTCGCGATCCTGCCGGTCCTCGTCCTCTACTTCATCTTCTCGCGGCAGCTGATCCGCGGCATCACCTCGGGAGCAGTCAAGTGAGTTCTGCCATTCGCGTTCTTTCCGCCGGCCTCGGCAATATGGGCCGCAGCCATGCGCTCGCTTATCACGAAAACCCGGGCTTCGAGATCGTCGGGCTGGTCAACCGCTCGAAGGTTCCGGTTCCGGCTGGCCTCGAAGGCTACGAGATCCTGCCGTCCTTCCACGAGGCGCTGAAGGAGCTGAAGCCGGAACTCTGCTCGATCAACACCTATTCGGACAGCCATGCCGAATATGCCATCGCGGCGATGGAAGCCGGCGCCCATGTCTTCGTGGAAAAGCCGCTGGCGACCACGACGGCGGATGCGGAGCGGGTCGTGGCCTGCGCTCGGGCAAACGGCCGCAAGCTGATCGTCGGCTATATCCTGCGCCATCATCCGTCCTGGATGCGGCTCATCGAGGAAGCCCGCAAGCTCGGCGGCCCCTACGTGTTCCGCATGAACCTGAACCAGCAATCGAGCGGCCCGACCTGGGCGACCCACAAGGCGCTGATGCAGACGACGCCGCCGATCGTCGACTGTGGCGTGCACTATCTCGACGTGATGTGCCAGATCACCGACGCGAAACCCGTCGAGGTGCGCGGCATGGGCCTGCGCCTCTCCAACGAGATCGCGCCGGATATGTACAATTACGGCCATCTCCAGGTGTTTTTCGACGACGGCTCGCTCGGCTGGTACGAGGCGGGCTGGGGGCCGATGATCTCGGAGACGGCCTTCTTCGTGAAGGACGTCATGTCGCCGAACGGCTCGGTCTCGATCGTCATGGACCCGAACGCCAAGTCCGACGACATCGATACGCACACCAAGACGGCGGTCATCCGCCTGCACAATGCGGCCACCGGCCCGGACGGCAAATTCCTGTCGCCGGACGAGGACCTGCGCATGGCGGGCGAGCCCGGCCACCAGGAACTCTGCGACCGCGAACAGGCCTTTGTGCTGAAGGCGATCCGTGAGGACATCGATCTCTCGCGCCACATGGACGATGCGGTACAGTCGCTGAAAATCTGCCTTGCGGCCGATGAAAGTGTCAGAACCGGCCAACCGGTCAAGCTTTAAGGGGATATCAGTGGGCTCTCTTCAACTTAAATCGGTGCGCAAGTCCTTCGGCAATGTCGATGTCATCAAGGGCATCGACCTCGACGTGCAGGACGGCGAATTCGTCATCTTCGTCGGCCCCTCAGGCTGCGGGAAATCGACGCTCCTGCGCATCATCGCCGGCCTTGAGGATGCGACCTCCGGCTCGATCAGCATCGACGGGACGGAAGTGGCGACCGTGCCGCCGGCCAAGCGAGGCATCGCCATGGTGTTTCAGTCCTATGCGCTCTATCCGCACCTGACGGTGAAGGACAATATGGGCCTCGGCCTCAAGCAGGCCGGTACGCCGAAAGCGGAGATCGAAAGCCGCGTCGACAAGGCGTCGAACATGCTGTCGCTGGACAAATACCTGGCCCGCCGCCCGGCGGAACTCTCCGGCGGCCAGCGCCAGCGCGTCGCGATCGGCCGCGCCATCGTGCGTGAACCGAAGCTCTTCCTGTTCGACGAGCCGCTTTCCAACCTCGACGCGGCGCTGCGCGTCAACACGCGCCTTGAGATCGCCCGGCTGCATCGGGAGCTCAAGGCGACCATGATCTACGTCACGCACGACCAGGTCGAGGCGATGACGCTGGCCGACAAGATCGTCGTGCTGGATGCCGGCGTGATCCAGCAGATCGGTTCGCCGATGGAGCTCTACAACCGGCCGGCCAACCTCTTCGTCGCCGGTTTCATCGGGTCGCCGGCGATGAACTTCATCGATGCGGGCCGTCTCGGGATTGCAGATGCGAAGACCATCGGTATTAGGCCGGAGCACCTCGCCCTATCGCGCGACAGCGGCGAGTGGCAGGCAAAAGCCGTGCATGTCGAACACCTTGGCGCCGACACGATCGTCTATCTCGAATCGGAGAAGGTGGGCTTCTTCACTGTTCGCCTGTTCGGGGAACATCACTATGCCGTTGATGACGTGGTCTTTGCCACGCCGGGCGCCGGCCAGCTGCATCGTTTCGATGCAAACGGCAAAGCGATACGTTGAGGCCCCTCATCACGATCCCGTGATCGGGATGGATTGCGGCAAATCGTGCTGTGATCTACGATTGTCAAACGTCAGAAACTAACATACAGCCTTGTTTGTATGTTGCGATGCGGTGGTCTGCGATCACCGCATCTTCACGTTTTCAGCACCCTGCCGCCAATTCCGGCCGGCACTGCCTATGGAAGAACCCATGCGTTTCACGAAACCGATTTCGATTGTGACCTTTGGCGCCCTTTTGATTCTCGCCGGCTGCCAGGAAGAACAGGCACAGCAGGGAGGCGCTGCATTTCCGCCGCCGCAGGTGGCCGTGGTCACCGTGAAGGCCGAGGACGTGCCGATCACCAACGACCTGCCGGGCCGCATTGCCGCGACCCGCACGGCGGAAGTGCGCCCGCGCGCGACCGGCATCATCATCGAACGCATCTTCGAGCAGGGTTCGCTGGTCAAGGAAGGCGATGTGCTCTACCGCATCGATCCGGCCTCGTTCCAGGTACAGGTCACCAGCGCCGAGGCGACGCTGCGCCGCGCCAGGGCCGTGCAGGCGCAGGCGCGCAACACTGCCGATCGCCAGGAACAGTTGCGCAAGTCGAACGTCGCCTCCGCGCAGACCTATGACGACGCCGTCGCGCAGCTTGCGCAGGCGGATGCGGACGTAGCGATCGCCGAGGCGAGCCTGGCGACCGCCAAGCTCAACCTCGAATATACCGACGTCAAGGCGCCGATCAGCGGCCGCATCGGCCGCGCGCTGATCACCGAGGGTGCGCTGGTTTCGGCCAACGGCACGGAAAACCTCGCGACGATCCAGCAGCTCGACCCGGTCTATGCCGACTTTACCCAGTCGGCGACGGACCTCATCCGGTTGCGCAAGGCGTTGCAGGACGGCGCCCTGATGGCTGACAACAATTCCGCGAAGGTCAAGCTGGTGCTGGACGACGGCACGGCCTATGCGCATCCGGGCAAGCTGCTGTTCTCCGAAGCCGCCGTCGACGAGACGACCGGCCAGGTGACGTTGCGCGGCGAATTCCCGAACCCGGACGGCGACCTGCTGCCGGGCATGTATGTGCGCGTGCAGATCGAGCAGGGCATCGAGAAGGACGCCGTGATCGTGCCGCAGCAAGCCGTGCAGCGCGACGCATCGGGCAGCGCGCTCGTCTACGTCGTTTCCGCCGATAACAAGGCCGGCACCCGCAGCGTGCGCGTTGGCCGTGCCGCCGGCACGAACTGGGTCATCACAGATGGCCTGAAGAACGGCGAGAAGATCATCGTTGAAGGCTTCCAGAAGGTCCAGCCGGGCGGCGAAGTCGTGCCGGCCGAATGGGATCCGAATGCGGTTTCCAGGGACTCACAGCCGGCTGCCGAAGGGGATGCTGCCAAGACCGGTGAAGCCGGCAAAGCGGAAGACGGTGCTGCAAAGACCGACGAGGCTGGCAAGGCGGAAGGCGGCGAGGACGCTGCCAAGTCCGAGCCGGCGAAGTGAGGATCTGAACGATGCCCAGTTTTTTCATCGACAGGCCGATTTTCGCCTGGGTCGTCGCGATCTTCATCATGATCGCCGGCGCCATCTCCATCCCGTTGTTGCCGATCGCGCAATATCCGGATGTCGCCCCGCCGCAGATCACGGTGTCGACGACTTATTCCGGCGCGTCCTCGCAGGATACCTACCAGAGCGTCACCAAGCTCATCGAGGATGAGCTGAACGGCGTCGAAGGCATGCTCTATTTCGAATCGACCTCGAGTGCCTCGGGTTCGGCCGAAATCAACATAACCTTCGCGCCCGGCACCGATCCGAGCCAGGCCTCGGTCGACGTGCAGAACCGCGTCAGCCGCGTCGAGCCGCGCCTGCCCGATTCCGTGCGTCGCCAGGGCGTGCAGGTCGAAGAAGCCGGCTCCGGCTTCCTGCTCATCGTCGCGCTGACCTCCACCGATGGCTCGATGGATGCCATCAGCCTCGGCGACTACGTCAACCGCAACGTCCTTTCCGAAATCCAGCGCGTGCCGGGCGTCGGCCGTGCGCAGTTGTTCGCCACGCAGCGCTCCATGCGCATCTGGCTCGATCCCGCCAAGATGCTCGGCCTCAACCTGACGGCCGCCGATATTACGGCCGCCGTCGAGGCGCAGAACGCCCAGATCGCCGCCGGCTCCATCGGTGCGCAGCCGAACCCGATCACCCAGCAGATCGCGGCCCCGGTCAACATCAAGGGCCAGCTGACGACGCCGGAAGAGTTCGGCGCCATCGTGCTGCGTGCGAACGCGGACGGCTCCGCCGTGCGGCTTCGCGACGTCGCGCGCATCGAAGTGGGCGGCGAGACCTATTCCTTCTCGACGCGCCTCAACGGTCAGCCTTCGGCCGCTGTCGCCGTGCAGCTCTCGCCGACCGGCAACGCCATGGCGACCTCCGAGGCGATCAAGGCGCGCATGGACGAGCTTGCGGAATTCTTCCCGCCGGGCCTCGAATATTCGACGCCCTATGACACCTCGCCCTTCGTCAAGGTGTCGATCGAGAAGGTCGTGCACACGCTGCTCGAAGCCGTCGGCCTCGTGTTCCTCGTGATGTTCCTGTTCCTGCAGAACATCCGCTACACGATCATCCCGACGCTCGTCGTTCCTGTCGCCCTTCTCGGCACCTGCGCCGTCATGCTCGCCATGGGTTTCTCCATCAACGTGCTGACCATGTTCGCGATGGTGCTCGCCATCGGCATTCTCGTCGACGATGCGATCATCGTCGTGGAGAACGTCGAGCGCATCATGTCGGAAGAGGGCCTGCCGCCGAAGGAGGCGACCCGCAAGGCGATGAAGCAGATCACCGGCGCCGTCATCGGCATCACGCTGGTGCTCGCCTCGGTGTTCATCCCGATGGGCTTCTTCCCGGGCGCCGTCGGCGTCATCTACCAGCAGTTCTCGCTGACGATGGTCGTCTCGATCCTGTTCTCGGCCTTCCTCGCGCTCTCGCTGACGCCGGCGCTGGCGGGCAGCTTCCTGAAGCAGGTCCCGAAGGGCCACCATCACACCAAGCGCGGCTTCTTCGGCTGGTTCAACCGTGGCTTCGACCGCTCCTCGAAGGGCTATAGCGGCAGCGTGAGCTGGCTGATCCGCCGGACCGGCCGGTTCATGGTGATCTACCTCGCCATCCTCGCCGGCCTCGGCTACCTGTTCATGAAGCTGCCGTCGTCGTTCCTGCCGGACGAGGACCAGGGCTTCGCCATCGTCATGATGCAGCTTCCCTCGGAAGCGACGGGCCACCGGACCGACGAGGTGCTGACCCAGGTCGAGCAGATCTTCGGCAAGGAACCCGCGGTCGAGACGATCGTCGGTATCAACGGCTTCTCCTTCTTCGGTTCGGGGCAGAACGCGGGCCTCGCCTTCGTGACGCTGAAGGACTGGAGCGAGCGCGGGCCGGAGAACTCGGCGCAGGCAATTGCGGGGCGCGCGAGCGGGGCGATGAGCCAGATCAAGGATGCAATCAGCTTCGCGCTGTCGCCGCCGCCGATCCAGGGTCTTGGCACGACGGGCGGCTTCTCGTTCCGTCTCCAGGACCGCGGTGGCCTCGGCCAGCAGGCGCTGTCGGCCGCAAGTGCCCAGCTCCTCGGCCTCGCGGCCCAGAGCAATGTGGTTGCGGGCGTGCGCGTTGAAGGCATGCCGGATGCGGCGCAGGTCAATGTCGTGATCGACCGTGAGAAGGCCAACACCTTCGGCGTGACCTTCGCCGACATCAACTCGACCATCTCGACCAATCTCGGCTCGACCTACGTCAACGACTTCCCGAATGCCGGGCGCATGCAGCGCGTGACGGTCCAGGCGGACCAGAACGAACGCATGCAGGTGGCCGATCTTCTGAAGCTCAACGTGCGCAATTCGAGCGGGGGCATGGTGCCGCTCTCGGCCTTTGCGACCGCGGAGTGGACGATGGCGCCGACGCAGACGGTCGGCTACAACGGCTATCCCGCCGTGCGCTTCAGCGGAGATACGAAGCCCGGCTTCTCCTCCGGTGACGCGATTGCGGAAATGCAGCGGCTCGCCGCCCAGCTTCCGCCGGGCTTCGGCTACGAGTGGACGGGCCAGTCGTTGCAGGAAATCCAGTCCGGTTCGCAGGCGCCGATCCTTGTCGGCCTGTCGATCTTGCTGGTGTTCCTGTGCCTTGCGGCGCTTTATGAAAGCTGGTCGATCCCGTTTGCGGTCATCCTCGTCGTGCCGCTCGGCGTCATCGGCGCGGTCATCGCGGTCACGCTGCGCGACATGTCGAACGACGTGTACTTCAAGGTGGGCCTGATCGCGATCATCGGCCTGTCGGCGAAGAACGCCATCCTGATCATCGAGTTCGCCAAGGAGCTGATGGAGGACGGCAAGTCGCTGATCGATGCGACGATCGAGGCCTGCCACCTGCGCTTCCGCCCGATCCTGATGACCTCGCTCGCCTTCACGCTCGGCGTTCTGCCGCTCGCGATCGCGACCGGCGCAAGCTCGGGCAGCCAGCGTGCCATCGGCACCGGCGTGATGGGCGGCATGATCACTGCCACGGTGCTCGCCATCTTCTTCGTGCCGATCTTCTTCGTCTTCGTGATGAAGCTGTTCGGCTACGGCAAGAAGAAAAAGGAGGAGCCGGCTCCGGTCGCAAGCCCGGCGGAGTAGGCCGCCATGCGCCGGACCAAGGCAGAGGCCAAGGAAACCCGCCAGCAGATCCTGCTGGCGGCCGAAAAGGTCTTTTACGAAAAGGGTGTCGCACACGCCTCCATGGAGGATGTGGCGCGCGCCGCGGGGGTCACCCGCGGCGCCATCTACTGGCACTTCGCCAATCGGGCGGATCTCGTGCTGGAACTCTACAACTCGCTGCCCATGCCGCAGGAAGATCTCATTGCCCGCGAGCTGGAGGCGGAGAACGCCGATGTCTTCGGCGTTCTGGAGCGGGTGGGCCGGGAATGGCTTGAACTTCTCGCCACCGACGAACACCGCCAGCGCATCCTCTCGATCCTGCTGCGATGCGATACCAGCGGCGAATTCGCCGCCATTTCCGAACGCCAGAACGATCTGGACGACGAGCATATGCAAGCGCTGGAAGCAGCCTTTGCCAAGGCGGAGGGCCAGGGCAAGCTCGGCGGCGCATGGACGCCACGCTCCGCGGCGTCCATGCTGCGCTGGGTCATCAAGGGGCTATGCTCGGAATGGCTGCTGTTCGGCCGCCGGTTCGACATTGCCAGCGAAGGCAAGGACGCGCTGCACCGGCTGTTTGCGACCTATGCCTCGCACGCGCCATCGGCGCGATAGGCCTCCAGCCGCGCGATCCAGTCGGCGCCGATCTTCCAGCGCCTGAGCACCGAAACGGGATCCTCCGCATCGAGCCGCGAACAGATGCGGTAGATTTCCAGCACCTCCGGCGTCATCTCGCCGCGCTGGCAGAAATACATCGCCGCCGCATAGCGCGCCCGCCCGGACCATTCGGCGCCCGGCGGTGTTGCGATGATCTGCCAGTTGCAGCGGGTTTCCTCGTCCATTTTACTTGAGGCCGGGCGGTGTGGCCGTGCGGCGGGCGAGCTTGACGAAGGGCCGCGGCACGATCTTCGCGCGCTTCATCATCTTCTGGTATTTCAGCTCGCGCATTGCATAGATCTCCACCCAGAGGTCGTCCGTGAACTTCGAGCCGTAGGGGCGTTCGAGGCTGGCGATCGCTATGTTGCGCTTGGCCGTCGGCGACCAGATCGCGGCGGTGACGAGACCGGCCTCGTGTTTCTGGCGATGATAGACGAGGGCATGCTCGGCGGGAATATTCCCTTCGATTTCAAGGCCGACGAGGATGTGCTTCAGAGTTTGATTCCGCCGCGCATCGAGGATCGCGCGCCGCCCGTTGAAGTTCGGCTTGTCCGGATCGACCAGCCATTCCAGGCCGATTTCATCGGGCATGCGCACCCGGTCGGCGCGCAACGCGCCTTCGGCGGTGACAAAATCCGCATTGGCGACGATGAAGCCCGTCTCGATGCGCGCCTGGTCGAGCGCGCCGAAGCCGATCGCGCGGATGGCGTGTTCCTGCCCGGCGTTCCACAGGCGGTCCCACAGGGAGAGCGCCTTTGCGCGCGGCACGAAGAGTTCGTAGCCGAGGTCGCCGGTAAAGCCGGTGCGCGAGATCGTCACCGTGCCGTCCTCATGCGGGAATGTGGCGATGTCGAAGGGTTTCAGTTTTTCCGTGCCGATGAAGCCGGCATCGCGCAGCACCGCGTGGCTGGTCGGTCCTTGCAGGGCGAGGCCGGCGATTTCCTCCGTCTCCTCGCGGATATCGACGGAAAAGCCGAAGGCGCTGTCGAGCAGCCAGGGCAGGTGGCGTTCCTGGCAGCAGAGGCGGAATTCCTGCTCGCCGAGGCGGAAGAGCGTGCCGTCGTCCAGCACATGGCCGTGGTCGTCGCACCAGGCGGTGTAGTGCACGCGGTTGACGCCGAGTTTCCGGACGTCGCGCAGCGTCAGGCGGTTCAGGTAGCGTTCGGCATCCGCGCCGGTGATGCGGTATTTCACCATCGGCGAGATGTCGAAGAGCGCGGCGGTGGAGCGTATGGCGAAATATTCGAGTTCGCTGTCGAACAGCGAATGCGGCGCCTTGTAGCCCGCCCAGTTGTACCAGTCGTTCACCTCGCTCAGCGCCATCAGCCGGTCGTGGAACGGTGTTTCCAGGCGGGGCAGGCGGATGTGGTCGCGCGCGGTGCGGCGCAGTTCGGCGGCGGATTTCGTCATGGCGTTCATGCTTTCGCTCCCGAAAGGATGTGGCGCGCGGCGTTCCAGCCCGGCAGGCCGGAAATGCCGCCGCCCGGATGCGCACCGGCGCTGGCGAGAAACAGCCCCTCGATCGGCGTCCTGTAGCCGGAGGCAGCACTGGTCGGCCGGTTGATCAGCAGCTGGTCGGCCTGCAATTCGCCGTGATGCCAGTGGCCGCCAGGCAGATTGTACTCCGCCTCGATATCGACCGGCGTCATCAGGCTGGCGGCAACGACGGATTTTCCGATGCCCGGCGCGTGACGCTCCAGCGTCTCCAGCACGATCTTCAGGAAAGCCGGCTTGCCAGCCTCCCAGCCTGCCTTAAGGCGATAGGGTGCGTATTGCACGAGCGCGGAGAGCGTGCAGCCGCCGGCGGGCGCCAGCGAGGGATCGGCAAGGCTTGGCAACGTTATCTCCATCACCGGATCGCTGGAGAACTCGCCATATTTCGCCGGGTTGAAGGCGCTTTCCACCTGCTGCATCGAGCGTACCAGCACGATGCGTCCGTTGCGGTCCGCGGCCGGAAGGCCTTGGAAATCCGGGACACTGTCGAGCGCAAGATCGAGCTTGGCGACGTTGCCGTAGCTGCGCACATTCTTCACCGAGCGCACGAAGCCGGTGCCGCTTTCGGCGGGGTCGACGAGGTTGAGGAAGGTGGTCTGCGGATGGATCGCCGAGACGACGATGGGGGCGGTGATCTCCGTGCCGTCGCTTGTGACGACGCCGCTCGTGCGGCCGCGGTCGGCGAGGATTCGGCCGACGGGCGTGCCACAGCGGATGGTCACGCCGGCCTTTTCCGCCGCGCGCACGAAGGCGGGGGCGACGCTCGCCATGCCGCCGGCGGGGACATATTGGCCGCCCGTCTTGCCGGCAACGTCGCCGGTCAAGCGGTAGTAGAGGCCGAGCAGCGAGGTGGGGGAGCGGGGGCCGAGATGCACGCCGAGCGTGGCATCGAAGGCGACGAGGCCCTTCAGGCGGTCGTCGGTCAGATATTCGTCCGCCACGTCGGCGACGTTCATCAGCAGCATGCGCAGGAAATCGCGGCCTTCGCTGCGGCCTTTGCGGATCAGCCCGAGGCCGGCGGCGGCAAAGGTCGCGAAATCGCCGAGCGCGATGGCGCCGATCTGCGGCGGCGGGCGGCGCAGGAAGCGCTTCAGCACGCCGGCCTGGAAGGCGAGCTTCGTGCGCATGGCGGCGAACGCGGCGGCCTCTTCGGCGGAGACGCCGTCGATGCTCTCGCCATAGGCACCCTTGAGCACGACGGCCTTGCCGGAGCCGTCGAGCACGGTCGTTGGCAGCAGCGTCTCGCCGCCTGCAAGATCGAGGCCGAGGTCGCGGGCGACTTCGGCATCCAGCCGGTTGACGAGATGGGCGAGGCCGGCGGAGCGGAAGCCGGGGGCGAATTCGCGGCCCCGGGTCGCGCCGCCCGGTTCGTTCGCTGCTTCCAGCACCAGCACCTTGCGGCCGCCCTTGGCGAGGCGGGTGGCGGCGGCGAGCCCGTTGTGGCCGGCGCCGATAACGATCGCATCAAATGACGTCATGGGCTTTGCTCATCTGTTCGGGATTACGCTTCAGGTCGCGCAGGATTTCGGCGGCGGCGTTGCGGCCGGGCGCGCCCATGACGCCGCCGCCCGGATGGGTGGACGAGCCGCACATGTAGAGCCCGTGGATGGGGCTGCGGTACTGGGCGTAACCCGGCACCGGGCGGTTGAAGAGAAGCTGGTCGAAGGTGAGTTCGCCCTGGAAGATGTTGCCTTCCGTGAGGCCCACCTCGTTCTCGATTTCGCGCGGCGTGCGCACTTCCATATGCACGATGCGCTCGCGGAAACCGGGCGAATAGCTGGCGATCTGGCTGATGACGGTTTCGGCGAAGGCGTCGCGGTCGGCATCCGTCCAGTCGCGGCCCTCCACCTTCGGCGGGCAATATTGCACGAAGCAGCTCATGAAATGTTTGCCGGGCGAGGCCATGGTCGGGTCGAGCGTCGTGGGGATGACCATGTCGAGGAAGGGATCGGCCGACCAGCGCCCATCCTTCCAGTCGTCATAGGCGCGCTCCATGCGCTCGATCGAATCGGTGAAATGCATGTCGCCGCGCATGCAGGAGGAGCCCTCGGGCAGTGCGGGAAATTCCGGCAGGCTGTCGAGCGCGATGTTCACCTTGCCGGAGGAGCCGCGCATCTTGAAGTGCTTGACGCGGTGGACGAAGTCGCCCGGCAGCGCGTCCTCGTCCACGAGCTTCAGGAAGGTGCGCTTCACATCGGCGTTCGAGACGACGAGATCGGCGCGCACCTCATCGCCATTGGCGAGCACGACGCCCGTCGTGCGGCCGCCGCGGGCGAGGATCTTCGAGACTTCGGCATCGGTGCGGATGGTGCCGCCCGCGGCCTCGAAGGAGCGGGCGAGCGCCTGCGTAACGGCGCCCATGCCGCCGCGGGCATAACCCCAGGCGCCGACGGAGCCGTCCACTTCGCCCATATAGTGGTGGAGGAGGACATAGGCCGTGCCGGGCGACATGGGGCCGAGCGCGGTGCCGATGATGCCGGAAAGCGCCAGATAGGCCTTGATGACGTCCGTCTCGAAATATTCGTCGAGATAGTCGGAGATCGACATGGTCCAGAAGCGCAGCGTCTCGGCCATTTCGTGCGGGCTGAATTCGCCGAATTTCTTGGCGAGATAGAGCAATTCGGAAATGTCGCGCGGGCGGAAGCTGAACGGGTCGGGCGCGGTGCGCATCAGCAAGGGCTGGATGAAGCGGCACTGGCGGGTGACGTCGCGGGCGTAGCGCTCGTAGGCCTCGGCGTCTCGCTTCGAGTAGCGCGCGAATTCGCGGCGATGGCTGTCGTGGTCGCGGTAGGAGGCGAGGTAGTCGCCATCGCGGGTGAAGACCGCGCCGCCCTCGTAGGCGATGACCTGGAGGCCGTGTTTCGGCAGTTCGAGATCGCGCATGATCTCGGGCCGGAACAGCGAGCAGACGTAGGAACAGTTGGAATAGAGGAAGCCGGGCGTGAGCTCGCGGCTGGTCGCGGCACCGCCGACCCACCCATTCTTTTCCAGCACCGCGACCTTGAGGCCGGAGCGCTGGAGATAACACGCCGTGACCAGCCCATTATGGCCGCCGCCGACGATCAGGGCGTCGTACTTTTGCATTTTCGATGTCTCCCTTGTTTCTAAAAGCTGCATCAAAAGCAAAATGTTGTCCAGAGATTCTGAATGATCATTCAGCAAGTATCTTGCAATCTCCTGATTATGCGCTAGAATTTCGACCCATGGACAAGCGCACGGCCACGCGGCCGCTAGGGTGACGGAGGCCATGACGGCGACGGTTGAGGACGGTGCGGCCCTGGAGCCCGAATATGACGAGGCGGCGATCCGCTTTCTCGGCGTGCTGTGGGGCGAGGGCTATCTTTCGCCCGGCGGGCCGGCAGAGGTCGACCGCGTGCTTTCGGGCGTTGCGCTCAAGGGCCGGCATGTTCTCGATTTCGGCTGTGGTGCGGGTGGCATCACGCTGCATATCGCCAGGACCTATGCGCCGGCCGAAATCGTCGGCTACGACGTGGAGCAGCCGGTGATCGACCGGGCGCGGACGGCCGCGACAGCGGCGGGGCTTTCATCCGTCGCGCGCTTCGTTTCCAGCCCGCCGGGGCGCCTGCCGTTCGATGACGGGCAATTCGACGTCATCTTCTCCAAGGATGCGATGATCCATGTGCCGGACAAGGAGGCGCTGTTTTCCGAGCTTTTTCGTGTGCTGAAGCCCGGCGGGGTCTTTGCCGCATCCGACTGGCTGATCGCGCATGACGGCGAGCCGAGCCCAGAGATGAAGGATTATATCGCCGCCGAGGGCCTGAGCTTCGGCATGGCCTCGTCGCGCCGCTACTTGCGCGCGATGGCGGCGGCGGGGTTCGTGGACGGCGCGGTGGAAAGCCGCAATGCCTGGTATCGCGACGTGGCGCGCGACGAGCTCGCGCGGCTGAAGGGACCGCTCTACGCCGCCGCGGTGGCGGCCGTGGGCGAGGCCCATGTCGAGAAGAATATCCGCACCTGGACGGCCATGCAGAAGGTTCTTGACAGCGGGGAGCATTGTCCCACTCATCTGCGCGGCAGCAAGCCGGCCGCGGGAGTGAGCCCGTGACCGTGCTGCTCAGAAATCCCAAGGGCAAGGTGACGGTGAAGATGCGGGCAGGCGGGGCTGAACAGGGCTCGGGCGACGGCGAGAAGCGGGGCCGCAAGGCCTCCAAGGAAACGAGGCGGCAGCAGCTCATCGAGGCGACGATCGATTCGCTCGCCAAGCGCGGATATTCCGATACCACGCTCGCCGACGTGGCTGACGGCGCCGGCCTTTCCCGCGGCATCGTCAACTTCCATTTCGAGAGCAAGGAAAACCTGCTCATCGCGACGCTGCAATATATGTCGGAAGAGTATGGCGACCATTGGAATGCCGCGCTGGAAAAGGCCGGTCCAAGCGTCGCCAGCCGCCTGTGGGCCATCGTTCACGCGGATTTCGACCGCAAGATCTGCACCAAGCGCAAGCTGGCCGCCTGGTGCGCCTTTTGGGGCGAGGCGAAGTCGCGGCCGACCTACCAGGCGCTCTGCGGCGCGCGCGACGTCAAATACCAGGAAACCGTGATCTCGCTCTGCACCGAGCTGAAGGCCGAGGGCGGCTATGCCTACGAGCCGGAGCCGATGGCGCTGTCGCTCTGCGCCATGCTGGAAGGCCTGTGGCTGCGCCTGATGATGGGCGACGGCACGACGCGGGAGAAGGCGCTGGAGGCGGCGATCGCCTTCGTCGCGATCGCCTTCCCGAAACATCTCACGATCCAAGGACCACAACCACAATAGGGAACCCGAAAACGGGGAAGGAGTACGGCATGAAGACTGCTAACACGGCCAGGCGCACCACAACGGCGGCATTGGCCGCTCTCCTCGCCCTCACAACCGCGCTTCCCGCCTTCGCCGCCGATACGCTCACCGTCTTCGACTGGTCCGGCTACGAGGACCCCGCCTTCCACCCCGCCTACACCGAAAAACACGGCGGCTCGCCGGATTTCTCGTTCTTTGGCGATGAGGAGGAAGCCTTCCAGAAGCTGCGCTCCGGCTTCAAGGCCGATATCGCGCATCCTTGCGCGCAGAGCATTGTCAAATGGCGCGAGGCCGGGCTGCTGGAGCCGCTCGACACCGCCAAGCTCACGGCCTGGAACGACATGCTGCCGGCCTTCAAGTCGATGAAGAACCTGATGACGGCCGAAGACGGCACGGCCTGGTTCATCCCCTTCGAATGGGGCAACACGGTGCTGACCTATCGCACCGATACGGTGAAGCCGGAAGAAGTCGCCTCGTTGAAGGCCTTTGCCGATCCGAAGTTCAAGGATCGCGTGTCGATCGGCGACAATGTCGATGACGCCTACGCGCTGGCGGGCCTCGCCATCGGCCTCAAGGACCTGACGGCGATGACGGATGCGCAATTCCAGGAGGCGTCGGCCTTCCTGCGCGCGGTGCACCAGAACGTGCGGCTCTACTGGACGGACAACACGGACCTCAGCCAGGCGATGGCCAGCGGCGAGGTCGATCTCGCCTGGGCGTGGAACGAGACGGCGACGACGCTGCAGGCCGAGGGCCAGCCGGTGGTGATCAAGAAGGATACGACGGAGGGGCTTTCCACCTGGGTCTGCGGCTATTCGCGGCTGAAGGGCGGCGAAGGCAGCGTCGATCTCGCCTATGACTACCTGAACGCCGTCACCGATCCGGCCGTTGCCGCCTATATGGTGGAAAGCTGGGGTTATGGCCATTCCAACGCCAAGGGCATGGCCGCCGTCGACCCGAAGATCCTTGCCGACAAGGGCTATGCCGATGTCGATTCCTTCGTCGCCAACACGCTCTTCCAGGCGCCGATCCCGACGGAACTGCGACAGAAGATGATCGCAGAGTTCGAGAAGATCAAATCGGGGTATTGAGGGGAAGGCTGCCCCTCATCCGGCCTGCCGGCCACCTTCTCCCCGTAAACGGGGAGAAGGACGTTGGGGCAATGTTCTGCCAAAGATCGACGGAAAACAGTGCGGCGTGTCCCTTCGCCCCGCTTGCGGGGAGAAGGTCGCGGCAGCGGGATGAGGGGCTTTTTTACACCCGCGCGACCGGCGGATCCTCCGCCAGCAGCACGAAGGCATCCGGATCGTAGGCGAGGCGGATTTCTGCGCCGATCGGCAGGTCGTCTGCGCCGTGATCGTTGGTCTCGACCATGGAGAGCGGCTGTTCCAGCCCGTCGACGCCGACCGTCAGGTGGGTGACCTCGCCGAAATAGGCGCGGTTTTCGATGCGGCCGGCGAGTTCGTGCGGGGCGCGATCGTTATCCCACAAGAGACGCAGGCGTTCCGGGCGGATGCCGACGGTGACGTGGCCGTTCTCGGCGGCAAAACCGTGCGGCTTGTCGAGGTTGACAGCGCCGAAGCGGGCGGCGTCGACCGAGACGGCGTTGCCCTGTTCGCCCAGCACCTTCGCTTTCAGGAAATTCATGCCGCCGAGGAAGTCGGCGACTTTCCGCGTGCGCGGGCGCTGGTAGATTTCCTTCGGCGTCGCGATCTGCGCGATGCGGCCGCCGAACATCACGGCGATGCGGTCGGAGAGCGCCAGCGCCTCGTACTGGTCGTGCGTGACGAGGATGAAGGTGATGCCGACGGCCTTTTGCAGCGTACGCAGCTCGACTTGCATTTCCTCGCGCAGCTTCTTGTCGAGGGCCGACAGCGGCTCGTCGAGCAGCAGCACCTTCGGGCGCATGACGAGGGCGCGGGCGAGTGCCACGCGCTGGCGCTGGCCGCCGGAAAGCTCGTGCGCCTTGCGTTTTCCGAGGCTGGACAAGCGCACCTGATCGAGCGCGTCGCCGACGCGTTTCTTCTCGTCTTCCGGCGAGAGTTTCAGCCGCTTCAGGCCGTAGGCGACGTTTTCCGCGACGTCGAGATGGGGGAAGATGGCGTAGTTCTGGAACACCATGTTGGTCGGCCGCTTGTTCGGCGGCAGCGCCAGCGAGGGTGCGCCGTCGATGAAGATCTCGCCGGCCGTCGGCGTCTCGAAGCCGGCGATGGAGCGCAGCAGCGTGGTCTTGCCGCAGCCGGAGGGGCCAAGCAGCGAGAAGAACTCGCCTTCGCCGATGGTCAGCGAGACGTCGTCGAGCGCCTTGTAGATGCCGTAGAACTTCGACACGTTCTGGATTTCGATCATGGGACGGTCGGGCATTTGGGGGCTCCTACGGCAATGCGTGCGCCAGCTGCGTGCGTTTTTCGGCACGGCGGCGCAGGATTTCGGCGAGGGTCAGCATGAGGATCGAGGCGACGAGCATGATCGTGCCGAGCGCCAGCACGCCGGGAAGCTTGGCGGCGAAGCGCAGCTGGCCCCAGATATAGACGGGCAGCGTCGGCGCGGTGCCGGACAGGAAGAAGGCGAGGATGAACTCGTCGAGCGAGATGGTGAAGGTGACGAGCAGGCTGGAGACGATGGCTGGCGCGACGACCGGCAGCGTGACGCGCCGGAAGGTGCCGATCGCGGTTTCGCCGAGGTCGTAGGAGGCTTCTTCCAGGCTGCGGTCGAAGCCCTCGAAGCCGGAGACGAGCACGGACATCGCATAGGGCACGCAGAACACGGTCTGGCCGAGGATGACGGTGACGAGCGAGAGCTCGATACCCATGGCCAGCACGATCATCAGCAGCGAGACCGCGACGATGATCTCCGGCAGGAAGAGCGGCGCCATGATGAGGCCTGCCGCCGTCCTCTGGCCGCGAAAGCGATAGCGCGTGATGGCGCGGGCGGCGCAGATACCGAGCACGGTGGAGAGCACTGCGACCGATATGCCGACGACCAGGCTGTTCCAGGCCGCCTCCATCATCACCGAATTGCCGGCGAGAGAGGCGTACCACTTGGTGGTGAAGCCGGCGAGCGGGAAGGTGGTCGTCGCCGCATTGTTGAAGGAGAAGACCGGCAGCAGCAGGATCGGCAGGTAGAGGAAGAGGAAATAAACCGCGACATAGACAGGCAGCCACGGAATGAAGCGCAGGCGCTGCGTGAGGAGGCTCATTTGATCCTCCTGACGGTAAACTTCAGCGCGAGCACGACGGCGGCGGCGGCGAGCGAGACGAGGATCATCGTCGTGACGGAGAGGGCTGCGCCGAGCGGCCAGTTCGCGCCCTTGCCGAACTGCGCCTGGATGGCCGTCGCGATCATCACGCCGTCCTTGCCGCCGACGAGGCGCGGCGTCACGTAGTCGCCGACGGTCGGGATCATCACGATGAGGAAGGCGGAGACGACGCCCGGCAGCGACAGCGGCAGGGTGACGCGGAAGAAGGCGCGCAGCCGACTGTCGCCAAGGTCGCGCGCCGCTTCGATATAGGTGCGGTCGATCTTCTGCAGCGAGACGTAGATCGGCAGGATGGCGAAGGCGGCCCAGCTGTGCACCAGCGTGATGACGACGGCGTTGGAGTTGTAGAGGAGCGAGGTCACCGGCTTGTCGATGAGGCCCATCGAGATGAGGCCGGTGTTCATGACGCCGCCATAACCGAGGATGACCTTCCACGACATGACGCGCAGCAGGTAGCTGGTCCAGCACGGCACGGTGACGAGGAAGAGCCAGAGGTTCTTGTGCACCCCGCCGTGGAAGGAGATGAACCAGGCGATCGGGTAGGAGAAGACGACCGTGACCACGCTCACCGTCAGCGAGATCCACAGCGAGCGGATGAAAAGGTCGCGGTAGATCGGTTCGGTCAGCGCCTGGCGGTAGTTTTCCAGCGTGAAGGTGCGGTCGATGTCGAGATAGTTCTGGGTCCAGAAACTGTAGGCGATGACGATGAGGACCGGGAGAAAAAGCAGCGCCAGCGCATAGAGGAAGGTCGGCGAGATCATGGCGAGGCCGCGGGCCTCTTCGCTGCGTGTCCAGGCCCGGCGTTTCGCCGGGGAGGGCGTGTCAGCGATCCTGTCGAACGCCGCCGCCGTCATGGGGCGGGGCTCCGGTCGCGGCAACATTCATAGAGCGTGAGACTTCCCGTTCCCATGTGGTGCGCCTTTTAGGCTTTGTGTGTTCCCTAATGACAACATGCGCCCGAATCCCCGTTGAAATCAAGCCCCACTTCTGCAATATTGATTGAACGAACATTCAATATGATTGGGAAATACAAAATCTTTCATATTGTTGTGCTCAGAATCTTCCTGGTAAATAATCGATGGAGCGGGACATGGCGGCAATTCCGAAGACGGCGAACGAGGACCTGCGTGCCGACGAGGCGGCCGGTGACGAGATCACCCGGCTGGCCGAGCGCCATCTCGTGCAGCCCTGGCCGGTGTCGGGCTCGATCGGTGCCGAGGCGCGCGGGCGCATCGAAGCGGGCGAGGGCATCTATGTGACGGATGCCAGCGGCCGAAAACTGATCGATGGTCCTGCCGGCATGTGGTGCGTCAATGCCGGGCATCGCAACAAGGAACTCGCCGACGTCATGGCGTCGCAGGCCATGGAGCTTTCCTACAATTCGCCCTGGTACACGACGAACACCCCCTCCGCCGTGCTGTCCGCGCGGCTTGCCGAGCATGCGCCTGACGGCGTCGACCATGTCTTCTACACGACGGGGGGCTCCTCGGCGGTCGAGACGGCGCTGCGCTTCATGCAGTTCGCCAACAATGTGAAGGGCCGGCCGGAGAAGAAGCTGATCGTCTCGCGTCAGGGCGGCTATCACGGCTCGACCTATCTTTCCGCCTCGCTCAACGGCCGGCCGCGCGACCACGACTGGATGGACAGTGCGTCGGATCTCGTCGTCAAGCTTTCCTGCCCGGACCCGTTCCGCCGGCCGGAGGGCATGAGCGTCGAGGCCTTCTGCGATTTCCTCGTGGAAGAATTCCGCCGCGTCATCGAGGAGAAAGGCGCCGAGAATATCGGTGCCTTCATCGCCGAGCCCGTCATGGCCTCCGGCGGCGTCATCGTGCCGCCCGCCGGCTACCTCAAGCGCATGCATGCGCTTTGCCGTGCCAACGACATCCTCTTCATCGCCGACGAGGTGGTGACGGCCTTCGGGCGCCTCGGCCATGTCTTTGCGTCGAAGGATGTCTTCGATATCGAGCCGGACATGATCACCTTCGCCAAGGGCGTCACGTCCGGTTATTTCCCGCTCGGCGGCGTGATGATTGCGGGCCGGTTGTTCGAGGAACTGCGGCGCTCCAATCATTCCGAGGCGATGTTCGCACATGGGCTGACCTATTCCAGCCATCCGGTCGGCTGCGCCGTGGCGCTGAAGAACCTCGACATTCTGGAAGGCGGCCTTCTGGAGCACGCGCGCGCGGTGTCGGACCATTTCCAGACGAGCCTCAAGGCGCTGGAAGACCTGCCGCTCGTCGGCGAAGTGCGCGGCCTCGGGCTGATGGCCTGCGTCGAATGCGTCGCCGACCGGGTCAGCAACAACCCGCTGACGCTCGATCTCGAAGTGGGAAAACGCATTGACCGGCATTGCCAGGAACTCGGGCTCCTGGTGCGCCCGCTCATCAGCATGTGCGTGATGTCGCCGCCGCTCACCATCTCCACCGCGCAGATCGACGACATGGCGGCGATCCTGCGCCGCGGCATCGAGCTTACCATGGACGACCTCACCCGCGAAGGGCTTTGGAAGGGCTGAGCCCTTCCGCACAAGACCCTGTTTGGACCGACATTCCCGGGTCCAAACGTTTGAGGCCCGCGAAAGCGGGCCTCTTTTTTGTGTCGGTGGTTTAGCGGCTTTCGACCAGGCCGGCATTGACCTCCGCCATCACCTTCTCCTCCGGCGCCTCCTTCAGCGTGACCACCGGCAGCACCTTGCGAATGTGGTCGTGGTGCGTGCGCACGCCATATTCGAGGTCGGAGAGGTAGAAGCCGGCGAAGGCGTTGGAGGTCATCGCCTCGTTCGACCAGACGGTGAGCTGCACGTCCTCGGACTGCGTGTCGCGGTCGATGCGATAGGCGAGGTAGCGGGCGAGGCGCTGGGCGCGGTCTTCCTCGCGGTAGCGGTAAATGCCGCCGCGCAGCAGCGTCTTGCCGACGCCGATGGGGAATTCCTGGTAGAACTGCATGGTCTCCGGCGTGACCGCGATGACGCAGTTGGGGAACAGGCCGAAATAGATCCAGGCCTTGCGCAGCCGTTCGGGAAGCCGCGGGTTGTCCTGCGAGATCTTGACGTAGTTGCGCACGCTCCAGCGCCGGCCGGCATGAGGATTGTAGGTGGCGAAGGACCGGCAGAGGCCGTCGACGAAGGGTTCGTCGTAGTAGGTCGAGCCGTAGAGATCCTGAAGGGCCGGATGCGCCATCGCGACATGGTAGCCTTCGTTGTCGACGTCGCGCACGGACTTCCAGTTGACCGGGCTCTCCTGCGTCCAGATTCCACCCGTCGGCACCATCTCCTCGGAACGGTAGTGCGAAAGTTCGTCCTCGAAGGGCTTCATCAGTTCGGCGACGGAGGGCTGGGGGCCGGGCGCGAAGCGGATGAAGACGAAACCCTGCCAGATCTCGCATTCGAGCGATTTCAGCGCGAATTCGTTCTTGTCGAGCGGCGGAAAGCTGCGCGGGCGCGCGGCACCGCGCAAGGTGCCGTCGAGATTGTAGACCCAGCCGTGGAAGGGACAGACGAGTGCGTTGCGGCAAGTGCCCGTCTCGTCGGCGACGAGGCGCGAGCCACGGTGGCGGCAGATATTGTGGAAGGCGCGCACGGTGCCGTCCTGCCCGCGCAGGATAAGCGCGCGCTCGCCGACGACATCCATGGCGAGATAGTTGCCGGGCTCTGGAATGTCGGAGACGTGGCAGGCGATCTGCCAGTGCTCGCGGAAGACATGCTGCTTTTCGAGCTCCAGCAGGGCGGGGCTATGGTAGCACCAGCCCGGAAGTCCGCTCCTGTCCCAGTCGTTCGGAACATTGATATCGCGGATCATCTCGTTCATGTCGCTCCCCTTATTTTGCTGAACGTTCATTCAATATAAACACAATTTCCGTTCAAAAGGAATAGCTTGCGAAGACGTGATTGTTTTGAATCGGCAAAAACCCGGTCGCGGCGCGGCCGGGGAGGGGCGGATTTTCGGCGAAAACCGCGTCGGTGCCGCAGCTTAACGGCAGGTTTTGACGCGCGTTACCGGTCGAGTTCCGGGTAGTAGCGTTCCATGTAGCTGGGCCTCAGCTTCTCGCCGATCATGCAATCTGCGCTTTCGCCGGCGGCGCGGATCACGCGGGCGGGCGGTTCGGCGCCGCTGACTTCGAGGATCAGCTTGCGGCGGATGGCGATGGCGAAATCCTCCGGCTCCTGCACCGGCAGGACGAAAGCGCCGGGGCCGCCGATCACGCAGTTCGAATAATAGTCGTCGAGCGAGCCATAGGCGGCCGAGGGGCGGATCATGATGGCGAGGCCGTTGATGATGATGCCGAGCGCTGTCGCGGCATCGCGGGCCGGCGTCACGGGCGGTCCAAAGTTGTTCGGGCCGTCGCCGGAAACGTCGATGACGCGGCGCATGCCGGAATAGCCGTTGCCATCGAAGAGTTTTGCGCCGTAGACGATGGCGCCGGAGATCGACGTGCCGCGGCGTGTGGCGATCGGGCGGGCCTCCAGCTGGGCGGCGAAGGCCTTGGCGTCTTCCGGCCCGGAGATGATCTGCCAGGGCAGGTGCGAACTGTCGCGGATCGTGCCGGCCCATTCGAAATAGCTGATGGCGATGCGGCCGGTCAGGCCGTCACGCACGGCATTGACGAAATCGGGGTGTCGGAGTGCATCGACATAGCCGGCGCGCTGCACCTGCGCCTCCTCCAGGTCCATCGAGCCGGAGACGTCGACCGCGAGCACCAGCTCCACGTCGACCTCCTGGTCGGAGGTGGCGGCGATCTCGGCGCCGGCCGTCAGGCTCATCAGCAAGGCAAGCGTTGTCAGCATGGCCATCACCTATGTGCATATCCCGGACGGCAAATGTATCACGAACCGTGGAAGGAAAGGACGGGCACAGTTCAAAAATCGGTGATGCCGGCGAATAGCCGCCCGCCCGCGACCGTCAGATTGCTGTTCCAGCGATTTTCGGACGCCGGGAACGGGACTTGCCTTCGGGCAGAGAAAGCAGATCGAGATGGGCTTCAAGGATATTTTCAGCACGCTTCGCAACAGGATGTTCGGTCGGGCGGAGAGCGCGCCGGCGGAGCCGCTTTCGCCGCAGGAACAGCTGGTCCGCGACTACGATCTCTACCTCGTCGACCTCTATGACGAGATTCCGGCCCTCGTTCCGCAGCGCGACGCCATGCGGATCGCCTGGCGCAACGGCGATTTCGAGGCCTACCAGCGCGCCTTCGAGGCCGCGCGGGCCGGCGGCATGATCACTGAGAGCGGCCGGCCGCACTATTCCCTGGTGAAGGACTGGTTCTTCGAGCCCTTCCTGGAACTGCCGGACGAGGAAGCGCCGGCGCATGAGGAGATGCTCAAGCCGTTCCGGGCGTTCTTCCAGCGCAGCCCGTCGCCGTTTTCCGCCGCCACCTATGCCGATGCGCTGCGCGTAACGGCCTTCGCGCGGCGCGGCACCGCCTATGGGCGCTTCGTGCGGCCGGAGCAGTGGAAAAGCTACGAGGAGTTGCTGAAGGAAGCGGACGACGTGCTCGACAGCCATCCGGACCCGGAAAATTTCAGCTGGCGGATGAGCGATTACCGCCGCGCGGCGAACGAGGGCAGTTTCGACGTCTTCAAGGCACGCTTCGAGCGGGCCTGGCTTCTCGACCGTTACAATGTCGATCTCTGCCGCGCGCATGCCCGCATGATCATGCCGCGCTGGCTCGGCCGCGACGCTCAGGATCTCGAAGATTTCGCCCGGCGGGCGGTGGAGCTGACGCGGGAGCGCTTCGGCCTCGGCTTCTATGCGCTGATCCAGCAGGCGAACACCGATGTCGGCGATCACGAGCTTGCCGACACGCTCTGCGATCCGGCCCTCGTCAAGCAGGGGTTCGAGGATCTGCTTGACCGCTTCCCGGCGCCGAGCGTGATGAACCTCTATGCCGACATGCTCGAATGGATGGGGGACACCGAGGCGCTCGCCGATCTGCTGGAGGCCCGTTTCCGCGTGATGGTGCCGCAGATCTGGTATGGCGACACGCGCGGCGAGAAGATCTCCTACGTCTTCGATACGCTGCTGGAAGCGGCGGACGTGCTGGAACAGCGCCGCGCCCGCAAACGCGCGTGATGGCTTAAAGCGCCGTCAGCTCGCGGATCGCCATGCGCTTGTAGACCTCGACCAGCCGGTCGCCTTCCGCCCGCGCGACCGAGACGGCAAGGCGCATGGTTGCCTCGCCGAGATGCATGACGAGAAGGGCGGTCGCCTCGATCTTTTGCGGATCGGCGTTCGGCCGCAGCGCCGTCAGCCGGGCGGCGAGCAGCGCGCCGTTGCGCCGGCTTTCCTCGACCTCCATGGCCCGCAGCGCGCCATCCGCCTGCACCGCCGACCAGATGTCGCGGATGACGGGTTCGGCGAGGAAGATCGCATAGTAGGTATCGATCAGGCTGGCGAAGGCGGTGCCGAGATCGTCCATGCTTTCGACGGCGGCGAGGCCTTCGGCGATGCAGGCGCGGCTATCCTCGTTGCAGCGTTCGGCGAGCGCATGCACCACGGCGCTCTTGTCGGGAAAATACTGGTAGAGCGAGCCGATCGAGATGCCCGTGCGCTGGGCGAGCTCGCTCATGCGCAGCGCATCGCTGCCCGTTTCGGCAATCATTTCCGTCGCGTTTGCAAGGATGGCGTCCACCCGCTCGCGGCTGCGTTTCTGGGTCGGCGCGCGGCGCATCTGCGTTTCGCTTAGCTCTCTTTCCACCATCTGCTCCAAAGGCTCGCATAATCGCGCTTGACAAATACGAGGATTCCTCACATTTTGCAAACATGAGTGATGCTCATATTTTGGAGGATTCGACATGACGAACAAACGCATTCTGCTTCTGGGCGGTGAAGGCAAGACGGGGCGGCCGATCGCCGAAAGATTGCGGGAAAAGGGATATACGGTCCGGCTTGGGTCGCGCTCGGCGGACATCCCGTTCGACTGGCGCGATGCGTCCGGCTGGCCGGCGGTGCTGGCGGATGTGGATGCGCTCTACATCGCCTACCAGCCGGACCTCGCGGTGCCGGGTTCGGACGATGATATCCGCCGGCTTTCCCGCCTCGCCGCCGAGGCGGGCGTCCAGCGCATCGTGCTGCTTTCCGGCCGCGGCGAGGATGCGGCGGAGGCGAGCGAGGAGGCGATGAAGGAGGCGGGCATCCCCTGGACCGTGCTGCGCGGCAGCTGGTTCTTCCAGAATTTCAGCGAGGGCCTGTTTGCCGAACAGATTCTGGCGGGCGAGTTGGTGCTGCCCTCCAGCACGGTCCGCGAGCCTTTCGTCGATACGCGCGACATTGCCGAGGTGGCAGTGGCGGCACTGACGGAGGAGGGGCATGCGGGCAGGACCTACGAACTGACCGGCCCGCGGCTGATGACCTTTCGCGAGGCGCTGGCGGAGTTTTCCGCGGCGAGCGGGCGCGCGGTCGCCTATACGCCGGTGACCGTCGAGACCTATGCTGGCATCCTGCGCGAGGCCGGCATTCCGGAGGATGTCATCTGGCTCGTCACCTACCTGTTCGGCTCGGTGCTCGATGGGCGAAACGAGTCCCTGAGGGCCGATATCGAGCAGGTGCTCGGCCGGCCGCCGCGCGATTTTACAGATTTCGCCCGCGATGTCGCCGCAACCGGTTTCTGGAGGACCTGATCATGGCAAGCGTTTTCCCCATCCTGACCTTTTTCGCTATCCTTGCAGCAGCGCTCAATGCCGGCCTGTTCTTCATCTTTTCCGTCTGCATCATGGCCGCCTTCGCGCGCCTGACGCCGGCGGAAGGGGCGGCGGCGATGAACGCCATCAATGTCGTTATCCTGAACCCATGGTTTGCCACTGCCTTCTTCGGTGCCGCGGCTCTGTCGCTGGCGCTCGTCGTCATCGGCTTCCTGCAGGGCGGGGCTGGCGGGCTCATGGCCGTGGCCGGCGGCTTGGTCTTCCTCGTCGCGGTCATTGGCGTGACGATGGTCTTCAACGTGCCGCTCAACGATGCGCTCGCCGCGGCCCCCGCCGGCAGCGCGGAACAGGCGACGCTCTGGCAGCGCTATCTCGATGTCTGGACGCCATGGAACCATGTGCGCACGCTCGGCTCGCTTGCCGCCGTCGGGCTTTTCGCGCTTGCCTTCCGCCAGGGGGTGCCGCTCGGCTGAGGCCGGGCTGGCGCTCGTCCCTTCGGCCTGCTAGCTCTTGCATCAGAGACCGCCGGAGCCGACCTTGCAGGACATTACCGACCTTTCCGCCCTTGCCCTTTCCGCCGCCATCGCCGAGCGCAGGCTTACCTGCCGAAGCGTCATGGCGGCCTACCTCGCCCGAATCGAGGCAATCAATCCGCGCATCAACGCCATCGTCAGCCTCCGGCCGGCGGAAGACCTGCTGGCCGAGGCGGACGAGGCCGATCGCGCGCTTGCGGCGGGCGACTATCGCGGCTGGCTGCACGGTCTGCCCTTCGCGGTGAAGGATCTTTCCGAGGCGAAGGGCATCCTCTGCTCCTTCGGTTCCGCGAACTATGCGGATTTCGTGCCGGACTATGACGACATCCATGTCGAGCGCATCCGGGCGGCGGGCGCCATCGTCATCGGCAAGACCAATGCACCGGAAATGGGCCTCGGTTCGCACAGCTACAATCCGGTCTTCGGCGTCACGCGGAACCCCTACGATACGGGCAAGAGCGCCGGCGGTTCTTCCGGCGGTGCGGCGGCGGCGCTTGCGGCGCGGCTGCTGCCGGTCGCCGATGGCAGCGACATGATGGGGTCGCTTCGCAATCCTGCGGGTTTCAACAATGTCGTCGGCTTCCGCCCGTCCTTCGGCCGCGTGCCCTCGCTCGGCAACGAGCTTTTCCTCGGCCAGCTCGCCGTCAACGGCCCGATGGGGCGCAGCGTCGCCGATGTTGCGGCCCTTCTCGCAACGCAGGCGGGGCATGATCCGCGCGATCCGCTGTCGCTGGTCGACGAGGATCTCTCGCTGGACGGGAGCCGCGATCTCTCCGGCGCCCGCATCGGCTGGCTCGGCGATTTCGGCGGCTACCTGCCGTTCGAGCCCGGCGTGCTGGAGCTCTGCCGCGAGACGCTCGACGTCTTCCGGCGGCTCGGCTGCACGGTGGAGGAGGTCGCGCCGGGCTTCGACATGCCGCGGCTGTGGCAGACCTGGCGCACGCTGCGCCACTTCCTCGTCGCCGGCGGGCAGGCCGCCGACTATGACGATCCCGCGCGGCGCGCAAACATGAAGCCGGAAATGCTCTGGGAGGTCGACAACGGCCGCGCGCTTTCGGCGGCGGAGGTCTATGCGGCGTCGCTTGGCCGCAGCGACTGGCATCGCTACGTCGAGGGCCTCTTCGAACGCTATGATTTCCTCATCCTGCCCTCGGCCCAGGTCTTCCCGTTCGATGCCGAACTCGATTGGCCGAAGGCGATCGACGGGCGGGCGATGGACACCTATCACCGATGGATGGAGGTGGTCATCGGGCCGACGCTCGCCGGCCTTCCCGTCGCCGCAATGCCGGCCGGTTTCGGGGCGAACGGGCTGCCCGCGGGCATCCAGATCATCGGCCGCGCGCGGGCCGATCGTGACGTGCTGGCGGCCGCCGCGGCCTATGAAAAGGCCACCGACTGGCTCGCCCGGCCTCCCCAGTTTTAGGGATGCGGGGCGCAAGGCCACGTCATCGCCGCATTCTCGTGACAGGCAGCCTTGCCGGGCGGTGAGGACACCCCGGCGGATTCCTTCAAAAACACGAGGCGCCGTTTAGGAATTGCTTACCATATTTCGTCATTCTTTGCTCGTTCGGCAGAAGTCCGGGGCGCGTGGCCCCGATGCCTGCCGCCAGCGTAAAGGCCCTCGGACTGTCTGTTCCGCGGCCGCGTCGAGTAACGAGTATCGGGTAACGAGTATCATGGCGTCTGTGTACAGTTCCGCGCGTTCCGCGTCGAAATCCCGTCGGGGCCGTTCCGCGGGCATCCTTCTCAGCACATTGCTTGCCTGCGGCGTCATCGCCGGGTCCGCCTGGGCGGTCGTCTCGACGCTCGGTGCCATGCAGGAGGCGGCAACGTCGCTTTCCGACGGCAAGAAGGCCATCGCCGGCACGCTCCATACCAAGACCCCCGCCAGGGAAAAAGCCGCCGACCGGGTGGTGAAGATCGCGAAATTCTCGCGGCTCTCCCCGGCCTCGGAAAGCGAGCTTCGCCAGAAGCAGCTGACCGCCGAGGCGATCCAGGTCGCGCACCAGCGCAAGATCTCGGTCCAGCTCGCCTCCGCCGTGAAGCGCGAAAAGGCGAAGGCGGCGTTGATCGAGGCGGCCTATGCCCGCGCCGAGCGCTCCGTCGAACAGGAGAAGGCGATCACCGGCCAGCCGGCCATGGTGACCGCGCTCGTCGAGGATACCTCCGCCCGCAAGGACATCCAGCCCTTCGGCCTCGTCATGCAGAAGCCGCAGACGGAGGAGGAAAACCTCCTCAGCCAGATCCCGCTGCCGGAAGCCAAGCCCGCGCTCGAGACCGTCGTCATCGAAAAGCCGGTGGTGGTGGAGGAAGAAAAGCCGGTCGCGCGCAACAAGCGCGAAAAGGCGAAGGACAAGGACAAGGAAGAGGTCGCCTACGCCAAGCCCGACCGATCGCTGTTCGGCAACCTGTTCAAGGGCGGCAGCGGCAGCAGCAATGGCACGGGTTGGCTCGGCAAAGGCACGCGCGTTGCGATCTACGACGTCTCCAACGCGACGGTCTACATGCCCGACGGCACGAAACTGCGCGCCCATTCAGGCATCGGCAAGATGCGTGACAATCCGCGCTACGAGCACGTCAAGATGAACGGGCCTACGCCGGCCGGCATTTACCGCCTGAAGATGCGCGAGCGGCGCTTCCACGGCGTCGAGGCGATCCGCATGACCTCCATCGACGGGCGCGACCCGAAGAACCGCACGGGCCTCCTGACGCACACCAACCTTCTGCGCAACCAGAAGGGCTCGCATGGCTGCGTCGCCTTCCAGAACTACGAGCCGTTCCTCAACGCCTTCAAGCGTGGGCACATCACCATGATGATCGTGGTGCCGGAACTGCCGTCGTCGCGCACCCAGCTTGCCGCGCTCTACCGCAAGGCCGGCGCCTGACATTTTTCGCGTGAACCCTGAAACCGGCGCCCTTGGTGCCGGTTTTTTGCATTTTCCGGCCGGGCGCGGAGATTTTCTCCAAATGTTGTGAGCAATAACCATTTGGTTTAGCAAATGCTAAGAATTTCGGGTCAAATTTAACCAACTTCTTTTGATGGCTTGGTTTGCCTTAGCCACATCTACGTGGGGACCCAGACGTGACTGCCTTCGATTTCGGATTGAATTCCCGCTCCGTGCTTGCCGCGATGAACCGCTCCCAGGCGATCATCGAATTCGACCTCTCCGGCAGGATTTTGCACGCCAACGAGAATTTTTTGCAGGCCGTCGGCTATGAGCTTTCGGAGGTCGTCGGCCAGCACCACCGCATGTTCGTCGATCCGGCGGAGGCCGCGTCGGCAGAATACGCGGCCTTCTGGGCGCGGCTTGCCGAGGGGCACTTCGACCGGCGCCAGTACAAGCGCATCGCCAAGGGTGGCCGCGAGATCTGGATCGAGGCCTCGTACAATCCCGTCTTCCGCGGCAAGAAGCCGGTGAAGGTGGTGAAGTTCGCGACCGACATCACGGCCATGAAGCGAAAGGCGATGGAGGATGAGGGCAAGCTCGCGGCGCTGAGCCGGGCGCAGGCGATCATCGAATTCACGCCGAAGGGCGACATCCTCGGCGCCAACGAGAATTTCCTCGCCACCCTCGGCTACCAGCTTTCGGAAATCGTCGGCCGGCATCATTCCCTGTTCTGCGCCCCGGACTATGTGGCGAGTGCGGCCTACAAGGATTTCTGGGCGCGCCTTGCCGAAGGGCACTTCGTGTCCGACCAGTTCACCCGCGTGACCAAGGGTGGCAGCCGTATCCATATCCAGGCCTCCTACAACCCGATCCTCGATGCCGATGGCAAGGTCTTCAAGGTGGTGAAGTTCGCCACCGATGTGACGGAGCGCGTGCGGGCGATCGAGGAGATCGGCGCGGGGCTCGGGCGCCTTGCCGAATGCAACATCCGCATGACGATCGACCGCGAGTTCATCCGCGAATTCGAGCCGCTGCGGCGGGATTTCAACAATTCGATCGGCGCCTTCCAGGAAACCCTCTCGCAGGTGCTCGACCAGACCTATATCCAGAACCGCAGTGGTCAGGAGATGCGCAAGGCGGCCGAGGATCTCTCGGAACGCACGCGCCAACAGGCCGTAGCACTCGAAGAAACCGCAGCCGCACTGACGCAGGCAACCGTCGCCGTGCGTTCTTCGACCGACCGGACGCGGGAGACGCGCAAGCTCGTCCAGGACGCCCGCGCCTCGGCAAACAGCTCTGCCGACGTCGTGAACAACACCGTGAGCGCCATGCAGCGCATCGAGGCCGCTTCAAGCGAGATCAGCCAGATCATCGGCGTCATCGACGAGATCGCATTCCAGACCAACCTGCTTGCGCTGAATGCCGGCGTGGAGGCCGCGCGGGCGGGCGAAGCGGGCAGGGGCTTTGCGGTCGTTGCGCAGGAGGTTCGCGAACTGGCGCAGCGCTCCGCAAAGGCGGCCCGCGAGATCAAGACGCTGATCACCAATTCCAGCGCTGAAGTTAAGGATGGTGTGCGTCTCGTCGGCGAGACCGGCCGAGCCCTTCGCGAGATCGAAAACTTCGTCGAAGAGATCGACCATAATGTCGACGCGATAGCGACCTCTGCCGCCGAGCAGGCGAGTGGTCTCGAGGAGATCAGCGCGGCCGTCTCCGATGTCGACCGTATCACGCAGGAAAACGCCGCCATGGTGGAGCGGACGACTTCGACGAGCCAATCCCTGGCCGACGGTGCGATAACGCTCAGCGACCTTGTCAACCGGTTCCAACTCAACCGTCGCACGCTTCGCCGTGACGGAAGCGAAATCTGGACGCCGGAAGAGCGCGCGGCCCGGCTCGGCGCGGTGCGCAAGGCCTCCTGACCAATTCAAGGCGGGGCCGCTCTTATGGCCCCGTCATTTCCTTTCGACGAAACCGTCCAGCACGCGTTTCTGTCCGGCGCGGTCGAAATCGATCGTCAGCTTGTTGCCCTCGATCGCGGCCACGTTGCCGTTGCCGAATTTCAGGTGGAAGACCCGGTCGCCGACGGAGAATTTCGACGGCTCGCTCGTGGTCGATTTCGCCACCAGTTCTCCTTCGATCATGCGCGAGCGCGGGCCGCTCTCGCCATAACCGACGCGCTCGACAGCGTGGCCGGAGCGTGAGCCCCAGTTGTCGCGCGTGGCTTCCGTGCGGTTCGCCTGGGCGCGCCGCCAGCCGGGGGTCGAATAGGCGTTCTGGAACGGCTCCTGCTTGTCGAAGCGCGACTGGCCGTAGCCGCCGCGGCCGTAACCGCCATAGGACTGCTCCACCTCGGCCACTTCCACATGCGCTTCCGGCAGTTCGTCGAGGAAGCGGGAGGGCAGCGTCGATTGCCAGAGGCCGTGGATGCGGCGGTTGGAGACGAACCAGATGTGGCAGCGGCGCTTGGCCCGCGTGATGCCGACATAGGCGAGGCGGCGTTCCTCCTCCAGCCCCGAGCGGCCGCCTTCGTCGAGCGCGCGCTGGTGCGGGAAGAGGCCTTCCTCCCAGCCGGGCAGGAAGACGGTCTCGAATTCGAGGCCTTTGGCCGAGTGCAGCGTCATGATGGAGACGGCGTCGAGCTCGGCGTTCTGCTCGGCATCCATGACCAGCGAGACGTGGTCGAGGAAGCCGCGCATGGATTCGAAGGCCTCCATCGAGCGGATCAGTTCCTTGAGGTTGTCGAGGCGCCCCGGGCCTTCCGCCGACTTGTCGGCCTGCCACATGGCGGTATAGCCGCTCTCGTCGAGGATCTGCTCGGCAAGGTCGGTGTGCGGCATGGTTTCCAAAAGCGATTGCCAGCGGCGGAAATCCGTGACGACGTCGAACAGCGCCTTGCGGGCCTTCGGCTTCAGCTCGTCGGTCTCGATGATGTCGGATGCGGCGGCGAGCATGGGAATGTCGCGGGCGCGCGCATAGTCGTGCAGGTTGCGGATCGTCGTATCGCCGAGGCCGCGCTTCGGCGTGTTGACGATGCGCTCGAAGGCGAGGTCGTCGGCCGGCTGGCTGACCAGGCGGAAATAGGCCATGGCATCGCGGATTTCGAGCCGCTCGTAGAAGCGCGGGCCGCCGATGACGCGGTAATTGATGCCGAGCGTGACGAAACGGTCTTCGAACTCGCGCATCTGGAAGGAGGCGCGCACCAGGATCGCCATGTCGTTGAGCTTGTGCTGCTTGCGATGGAGCTGCTCGATCTCTTCGCCGACGGCACGCGCCTCTTCCTCCGAATCCCAGGCCGCATGCACGACGACCTTGTCGTCGTCGGGATCCTTGCGGTCGGTGAAGAGCGTCTTGCCCAGCCGGTCCTCGTTGTGCGCGATCAGGTGGCCGGCAGCGCCGAGGATGTGAGCGGTCGAACGGTAGTTGCGCTCCAGTTTGACGACCTTGGCGCCGGGAAAATCTTTTTCGAAGCGGAGAATGTTGTCCACCTCCGCACCGCGCCAGCCGTAGATCGACTGGTCGTCGTCGCCGACGCAGCAGACATTCTGCGGCGTGCCCTTCGGGCGCTGGGCGAGCAGGCGCAGCCACATGTACTGGGCGGTGTTGGTGTCCTGGTACTCGTCGACGAGGATATAGCGGAATTTCTGGTGGTATTCGGCCAGCACATCCGGATTGGCGCGGAACAGGCGGATCGGGTGCAGCAGCAGGTCGCCGAAATCGCAGGCGTTCAGCGTCTTCAGGCGGTTCTGGTAGGCGATGTAGAGTTCGCGGCCCTTGCCGTTGGCGAAGGCGCGGGCGTCGCCTTCCGGGATCTGCGCCGGGTCGAGGCCCTTGTTCTTCCAGCCGTCGATCATGCCGGCGAACTGCTTTGCCGGCCAGCGTTTGTCGTCGATGCCCTCGGCCTGGATGATCTGCTTGATCAGCCGCACGACGTCGTCGGTGTCGAGGATCGAGAAATCCGAGCGCAGGCCGACGAGTTCGGCATGGCGGCGCAGCAGCTTCACGCCGATCGAGTGGAAGGTGCCGAGCCAGGGCATGCCCTCGACAGCGCCGCCGACGAGGAGGCCGATGCGCTCCTTCATCTCGCGCGCGGCCTTGTTGGTGAAGGTCACGGCGAGCATCTGGCTTGGATAGGCGCGGCCGGTCGCGAGGATATGGGCGATGCGGGTGGTCAGCACGCGCGTCTTGCCGGTGCCGGCGCCCGCGAGCACCAGCAGGGGGCCGTCGAGCGTTTCCACCGCCTCGCGCTGCTCCGGGTTGAGGCCGGAGAGGTAGTCCGGCGTGCGGTGGGCATCGCGGGCCGCCATGGCGCGCGCGGCGATACCACCCGCCGGCTTTTCCTTTGGCGCCGGGGGCTTTCCGGAAAGCTGCGGGTCCTCGTCGAAGAAGGGAATGTCGTCGTAACCGCTGATCATGCGGCTCAATGTAGTGATTCGGTCTCGAAAGACCAGTTTTCCGTTCTGCTTTTATTCCGCAGGGAAAAACATTGGCCAGAAGATTGTGGAAAGCCGCGTCCTTCAGGGCGTCGCGCGGTCCGCATCGAAGACGGCGTCCACGGGGAGCTGGAGGGCGGTCGCAAGCTGGTTCGTCTTGCCGGCAAGCGAGACGATGGCGAGCAGTTCGGCATATTGCGCATCCGTCATGCCCTTGGCCTTGGCCGCGGCCGTGTGGGAGTGGACGCAGTAGCTGCACCCGTTCGTCACCGAGACGGCGATATAGAGCATTTCCTTGACCAGCGGATCGAGCGTCGAGGGTGTCGCCATCACCGCCTTCACCTCCGCCCAGGTGCGCTCCAGAAGCGCCGGGTCGAAGGCGAGGTAGCGCCACATATTGTTGACGAAGTCGGATTTGCGGGTGGCGCGGATGTCGTCGAACACCGCCCTGACGCGCGGATCGGCTTCGATGTCTTCAGCGGGCTTGACGGTGCTCATGGTTCCTCCGGAAGAAAAGGCCGGCGGGCAAGCCGCCGGCCGATAGGGTCAGGCCAGTGCGAACACGCGGGCAGGGCCGCCCGTGCCGCCGCGCACTTTTGGCGCACCCACGATGAGGGTCGCGCCCTTGGCCGGAAGCTGGTCCAGATTGGCGGCCGCTTCAAGCCCCCAATGGCCCGAGGCGAGCCAGGAATAGTGCGTCGCGAAATCCGGCGAGATGCCGTAGTCGAGCGAGAGCGTATCGACCGCGATGCCCACGGCGCTGGAGTTTTCCGCCAGATACTGCACGGCTTCGACGTGGAAGCCGGGGAAGTGCATCTTGCCTTCGGCGTCGGCATTGCGGAACTTGTCGGTGCCGAGATGTTTGTCCCAACCGGAGAGCAGCGCGACGCAGGCCTTTTCCGGCAGGTCGCCATTGGCGGCGATCCAGGCCTTGATGTCGTCCGGCGTCAGTTGCGCATCCGCATTCGCCGCCGCCTTTTCGCGGATGTCGATGACGGCGAGCGGCACGACGAGGTCGGAAACTGGAATTTCGGCGACCGACTTGCCGTCCTCGGAAAAGTGCAGCGGCGCATCGACATGGGTGCCGGTGTGCTCGTTCACCCGCAGTTCGAAGAGATTGAACTTGTGTTCCTTGTAGTTGAACTTCTGCTCGCGCCAGAACTGCTGCTGCCCGAAGAAAGTCGGAAACTCCTCGTAGAGTTCATGGGTGAGGTCCGTCGCCTTGCTCGGCGCTTGCGCGAGCGCCGGGCTCAGCGCACCGGAGCTGGCTGCCGCAACCGTTGCGGCGCCCGCAGCGGCGGCACGGAAAAAGTTTCTTCTCGAAAGCATGCGGTTCTTGACGGTATCGATGACGCAGGCGTCGCACATGGTTCTTCCCCCTGTCGGTGAATGCGTTGATGAAACAATACTGAAATAAGGCTCGGCCATACTGGCGCAGGAAAGCTATCACACGCACCGGATCGGTCCAGTCACGCGCATGCTCGGATAGGGGGTGGCGAGGGAAGATTTCTCCACCTTTTCTTACATTTCGGTAACAGAACAGACCGCCAATCTTACATTTCGGTAATGATCGTATTCTTTCATTGCCCGTTCATTTGCAAAGCGGGATACTTGGTCTATGTCGCACTGCAACAGGTGACGGTTCGCTTCCATCGGAGACAGATTGCATGCGGGTTTGGAAACAGCTCCTCATAAGCCTCGGCGTCATTTCGGCCGGGGTCTTGCTCTGGGGTCGCTTCGTGCCCGGGGCGAACGACATGCTGGAGGCCGCAGGCCTGCCCGGCACGCTCGTCGCCGCTATCGCGCCGGCCGGTGAAGGCCAGGCCGAGGGAGGCCGCGAAGGCGGCCGCCGCGGCGGTTTCGGCGGCGGCCCGGTGCTCGTCGCCACCAAGCCCGTCGCCATGTCCGTCGTCAACGACCGGCTGAACGCCATCGGCGATGGCGAAGCGATCCGCACCGTCACGGTGACACCCTATGCCACCGGCAACCTGACCGAAGTGCTCGTCGAATCCGGCGACCGGGTGGAGCAGGGCCAGGTGATCGCCCGCCTCGACAGCGACGAGCAGCGCATTGCCGCCGACCAGGCGCGCGTGGCGCGTGAAAGCGCCGAGCAGAAGCTGAAGCGCGTCCAGAGCATCAAATCCTCCATGAGCGTTGCCGAATTGCAGGATGCCGAGACCGCGCTGAAGGCGGCGGAACTGGTGTTGCAGAATGCCGAGCTGACGCTGCGCCGCCGCGACATCACCGCGCCCTATGGCGGCGTGGTCGGCATCATCTCCGTCAATGCCGGCGATTACGTCACCACCACCACGGCGATCGCCCGCATCGACGATCGCTCGGAAATCCTCGTCGACTACTGGGTGCCGGAGCGGTTCGCGACGAGCATACGTGTCGGCGGCGATGTCTCGGCGACCGCGGTGGCGCGGCCGGGCGAAACCTTCAACGGCAAGGTGCAGGCGATCGACAACCGCATCGACCAGGAGAGCCGGACGCTGCGCGTGCGTGCGCGCATCGAAAATCCCGAGGACCTCCTGCGCGCCGGCATGTCCTTCCAGGTGACCATGCAGTTTGCCGGTGATCTCTATCCGAGCGTCGATCCGCTCTCCGTGCAGTGGAGCGCGGAAGGCTCCTATGTCTGGCGCGTCAAGGGCGAGAAGGTCGAGCGCGTGCCGATCCACATCATCCAGCGCAACCCGGACAAGGTGCTCATCAAGGCCGAAATCGGCGAGGGCGACCAGATCGTCACCGAGGGCGTGCAGACGCTGCGGCCGGGCGGCGCGGTGCGCACCGCCGAGCAGGACGGCCAGGTGACGTCCTCCGTGACGGAGGGAACGTAATGTCGGGCGAGGGGAATGGCGTCAACGAATCCGGCAAGGCGGGCTTTACCGCGCTTTTCATTCGCCGGCCGATCTTCGCCCTCGTGCTCAACACGCTGATCGTCGTTGCCGGCCTTGCCGCCTTCAACGGCGTGGAAATCCGCGAACTTCCCTCCGTCGACCAGCCGGTCATCAGCGTCTCGACGGAATTCGACGGCGCTTCGCCGGAAACGGTCGACCGCGAGCTGACGGATGTGATCGAAGGGGCGGTCTCGCGCGTCCAAGGCATCAAGGACATTTCCTCGCAGTCGTCCTTCGAACGCAGCCGCGTCACCCTGCAATTCTCCGATACGACGGACGTCAACCAGGCGGCAAACGACGTGCGCGACGCGCTCGGCCGCGTGGCAAACCAGCTTCCCGACGGCGCCGACGAGCCGCGCGTCGTGAAGGCCGATGCCGATAGCCAGCCGATCATGCGGCTCGCGCTGACCTCCGATACGCAATCGCTCGAAGACCTGACGCTGCTGGCCGAAAACGAAATTACCGACCGGCTCGCCTCTGTCGAAGGCGTTGCCGACGTTGCCGTCTACGGCGACCAGGAGAAGATCTTTCGCGTCGATGTCGATCAGTCGAAGCTTGCGGCGCGCGGCCTGACGGTCGCGGACCTGCGCAATGCGTTGGCGACGGCCGCCTTCGACGTGCCGGCGGGCTCGTTGAAGAGCCAGAGCCAGGACATTACGGTGCGCGCAACTGCGGACCTCGCGACGCCGGCCGATTTCGAAAACCTCATCATCAAGAACCGCGTGCGCCTCGGCGACGTCTCCATGGTGACGATGGGGCCTGACGAGGGCTCGACGGCGTTGCGCTCCAACGGGCGCCAGGGCATCGGGCTTGGCATCATCCGTCAGGCGCAGTCGAACACGCTCGATATTTCCGCCGGCGTGAAGCAGATGGTGGCGCAGTTCGAGACCATTCTGCCTGAAGGCACCGAGATCAAGATCACCAGCGACGATGCCGTCTTCATCGATGGCGCGATCCATGAGGTGGAGATCGCGCTCGTCGTTGCCGTCGTGATCGTCACGCTCGTCATCTATCTCTTCCTGCTTGACTGGCGGGCGACGCTGATCCCCACGATCAGCATGCCGATCGCGCTGATCGGCACGATCGCCGCCATCTACATGGCCGGCTTCTCCGTCAACATTCTGACGCTGCTCGCCATCGTTCTGGCGACCGGGCTCGTGGTGGATGACGCGATCGTGGTGCTGGAAAACATCGTGCGCCGCCGCGCGGAAGGCCTGAAGCCGCGCGCCGCCGCCATCCTCGGCACGCTGGAAGTGTTCTTCGCCGTCATCGCGACGACCGCTACGCTCGCCGCCGTCTTCATACCGCTCTCCTTCCTGCCGGGCCAGGCGGGGCGCCTCTTCCGCGAATTCGGCTTCGTGCTCGCCTTTGCCATCCTGCTTTCCTCCTTCGTGGCGCTGACGCTGTGCCCGATGCTTGCCTCACGCATGCTGACCAAGGATATGTCGCACGGACATACGGGCTTTCTTGCCCGCATAGGCGGCGCCTGCTCGCGCTTCTATCGATCGACGCTCAACGCCTGCCTCGGCGCGCCGTTCATCGTCTTCGTCGTTGCGCTGCTTTTCACCGCCGCCGGTGCGACCTCCTTCTTCACCATCAAATCGGAGCTGACGCCAAGCGAAGACCGCTCGATGGTGATGCTGCGCGTGAACGCGCCGCAGGGCGTGTCGCTGGAATATGCGCAAGAGCAGATGAAGCTGATCGAAAACAAGCTTCGCCCGCTCTACGACAAGGGGGAAATCGTCAACATCTTCTCCATATCGGGGCAGGGCGGTTCCACGAACAGCGGTTTCATGGTGCTCACACTCGCCCAGTGGGACCAGCGCGACCGCACGCAGCAGCAGATCGTACAGGACATCAACCAGGCGGTCGGTTCCGTGCCTTCGGTGCGCGCCTTCGCCATGCAGCCGAACAGTCTTGGCATTCGCGGCGCCGGCAACGGCCTGCAGGTGGCGCTCGTCGGCAACGACTATACCAAGCTCGGCAATGCCGCCGCCGAGCTTGTGCGCAAGATCGAGGATAGCGGCCGCTTCCAGAACGTGCGCCTGAACTACGAGGCCAACCAGGCCCAGCTTTCGGTGACCGTCGACCGCGAACGCGCCGCCGATCTCGGTATCGACATTACCGGTCTTTCGGCGGCCTTGCAGGCCATGCTGGAGGGCACGAGCGTCGTCGACATCTATGTCGAGGGGCAGGCCTATCCCGTAAAGCTCTCCTCGACGACGCAGCCGATCAACGACCCGACGGATCTGGAAAACATCTTCCTCAAGACCGGCGACGGCAAGATCGTGCCGATGTCCTCCATCGCCTCGCTGGAAGAGCGCGCCGTCGCGCCCCAGCTTTCGCGCGAGCAGCAGTTGCGCGCCGTCTCGCTTTCGGCGGGTCTGAAGGATGGTCTGGCGCTTGGCGATGCGTTGACGCTGGTGCAGGACATGGCCGAACCGCTGCTGCCGGAAGGCTCGCGCCTGATGCCGATGGCCGAAGCCGCCACGCTTCAGGAAAATTCGGGCGGCCTCTTCGTCACCTTCGGCTTTGCCATCGTCATCATCTTCCTGGTGCTCGCCGCGCAGTTCGAGAGTTTCGTCAGCGCCGTAATCATCATGGTGACGGTGCCGCTGGGCCTTGCCTGCGCCGTCTTCGCGATGATCCTGACGGGCACGACGCTCAACATCTACAGCCAGATCGGGCTCGTGCTGCTCGTGGGCATCATGGCCAAGAACGGCATCCTGATCGTCGAATTCGCCAACCAGTTGCGCGACCGCGGCCAGGATGTGCGCAGCGCCATCGAGGATGCCGCCAATATCCGTCTGCGCCCGGTGCTGATGACGATGATCGCCACCGTTGTCGGCGCAGTGCCGCTGGTGCTGGCAAGCGGTGCGGGTGCTGAAGCGCGCATCTCGCTCGGCTGGGTGCTGGTCGGCGGCCTCGGCCTTGCCACGGTCGTCACCCTCTACCTGACACCCGTCGCCTATCTGGTGATCGCCCGCTATACCAGCCCGCATGCGGACGAAGAAAAACGCCTTGCCGCCGAATTGCAGCATGCCGACGCCCTCGCCAAGGCGGGCGACGGCGCCCTGCCGCAGGCGGCGGAATGAGCCTCTGCGGCCATGACCTGATATTGCGGCTGGACAGCCGGGCGCCAATTTGCTGAGTAAACCCGCACAGGCAGTGAGGGGGAAACGATGGCATTGACGGATATTAGGAGCGGCGCGCGCAACGAGGCGGGCATCGCCGAGGCGCTGGCACGGCTTGCCGAGCGTTTTGGCCCGCGTTTCCAGACCGGAGAGGCGATCCGGACCCAGCACGCGCACACCACCACCTATATCCCCGCCCAGCTTCCCGACGGCGTCGTCTTCGTCGAGACTGCCGAAGAGGTGAAGGCGGTCGTGGCACTTTGCGCGGAGCTGAAGGTGCCGGTCATCCCCTTCGGCACGGGCTCCTCGCTGGAAGGGCAGGTCAACGCGCCGAACGGCGGCATTTCCATCGATTTCAACAATATGAAGCGCGTGCTCGAAGTGAATGCCGAGGATTTCGACTGCACCGTCGAGCCCGGCATCACCCGCGAGGAACTCAACACCTATCTGCGCGATACCGGCCTGTTCTTCCCGATCGATCCCGGTGCCAACGCCTCGATCGGCGGCATGGCCTCGACGCGCGCCTCCGGCACGAACGCCGTGCGCTACGGCACGATGAAGGACAATGTGCTGGCCGTCACCGTCGTCACTGCGACCGGCGAGGAAATCCGCACCGCCCGGCGCGCGCGAAAATCCTCCGCCGGCTATGACCTGACGCGCCTCTTCGTCGGCGCCGAGGGCACGCTCGGCGTCCTGACCTCGATCACGCTTCGTCTCCAGGGCATTCCAGCGGTCATTGCCGGCGGCATCTGCGGCTTCCCGACGCTGAAGGATGCCTGCGACGCCGTGATCATGACGATCCAGCTCGGCATCCCCGTCGCCCGCATCGAGCTCGTCAACACGTTGCAGATCAAGGCCTGCAACGCCTATTCGGGCCTGACGCTGCCGGAGCAGCCGACGCTCTTCGTCGAGTTCCATGGCAATGCGGAAAGCGTGCGCCTGCAATCGGAGGAGTTCGGCGCGATCGCGGCGGATTTTGGCGGCGGTGAATTCCAGTGGACCGCGGATGCCGAGGAGCGCGCGAAATTGTGGAAGGCGCGGCACAATGTCTACTGGGCGGCGAAGGCGCTGCGGCCGGGTTATGCGGTCATCGCGACGGATGTCTGCGTGCCGATCTCGCGGCTGGCCGATTGCGTGGCCGACACCGAGGCCGACATCGAGGAGCATGGCCTGCTTGCGCCGATCGTCGGCCATGCGGGTGACGGCAATTTCCATGTCAGCCTGGTCTTCGACGACAAGGATCCGGCCCATGTGGAGCAGGTGGAGGCCTTCGTCGGCCGGCTCAATGCGCGGGCGCTCGCCATGGACGGCACTTGCACGGGCGAACATGGGATCGGGCAGGGCAAGCAGGCTTTCCTGCCGGGGGAGCTCGGCGGGTCGGTTCTCGTCATGCAGCAGATCAAGCGTGCGCTCGATCCGGACAACATTCTGAACCCTGGCAAGATTTTTTCGACCCTCTAGCGGAAGTTCGCGTTATCCTGTGCGAATGAAGGAAATTCGAGGCATGCGGCGTGCTTTCTAGGATCATGCTCTTCGTTGGCGGCCTGGTGGTCGTGGCGCTCTTTGCAGCGCTGCTGGCGCCGCTCTTCGTCGACTGGACGAGCTTTCGGCAGGATTTCGAGCGCGAGGCGAGCCGCATCATGGGCCGCACGGTCGTCGTGCACGGCAGCGTCGATGCGCGGCTGATCCCGTTCCCCTCCGTTACGCTCAACGACGTGCGCGTCGGCTCGCCGGAGGATGGAAGGCCGCTGGTCGAGGTCGCGCGTTTCTCCATGGATGCGGAACTGGCGCCGTTCCTGTCCGGCGAAGCGCTGATCTTCGACATGCGCCTTGAGGAACCCAAGGCGCGCATCAAACTCTACCAGGACGGCACGCTGGACTGGGCGCGCGGCCGCAAGTCCGACATCCCGGCCCGCACGGTCATTCTCGAAAACGTCGCGATTACCGGCGGCGAGATCGAATTCGTCGACGAACAGACCGGCCGCACGCGCCATGTCACCGGCCTCGACGCGCAGGTCTCGGCGAAATCGCTCGGTGGGCCCTGGCGCATCGACGGGCGCGGGGCGCTCGATGGCGAAAGCGGCGCGTTCCAGCTGTCGAGCGGGCAGGTGGAGAACGGCGCGCTGTCGCTGCGCGCCCGCATCGTGCCCGACCGGCTCGCCTTCACCGCCGATCTCGAAGGTGCGCTCAAGGTCGCCGATTTCCGCCCGCTCTATGACGGTAATTTCACCGTCTCGGAAAAACCGCGCCCGAAGGGCGAGGGGCCGGCCGATCCGATCCGGGTGACGGGCAAGTTCGAGCTTTCCAACGAGCGCATCCGCGTGCCCGAATACCGCCTGGAGGCGGGGCCTGCCGCCGATCCCTACGTGGTGACCGGCGAGGCGACGCTCGACACCGGCCGCAAGCCGGAATTCCTGCTGATCGCCGATGGCCAGCAGATCGACGTCAACCGCATCGGCAACAGCGGCGAGACCGGCAAGACCGGCCGCGACCCGCAGATGTCCGCCCGCCAGCGGCTTCAGGCGCTGCTGGCGATCGCTGCCGATATCCCTATCCCGCAGGTGCCCGGCCGCGCCAGCCTGTTCCTGCCGGCGGTGGTGGTCGGCGATACGACGGTGCGCGAAATCCGCCTCGACGTGAAGCCGGATGGCGACGGCTGGCGGATCGAGAGGGCGGATGCGATCCTGCCCGGCCGCACCGCGCTGGAGGCCAAGGGGCGGCTGATGCTGCGCGAAAACCGCGGCTTCGTCGGCGACCTGCTGATCGCCTCCAACCAGCCCTCGGGGCTTGCCACCTGGCTCGCGGGCTCGGTGGACCCGGAAATCCGCAAGCTGAAGACCGCCGGCTTTTCCGCGCAGGTGAACCTGACGGACGAGTTGCAGCGCTTCGAAAACCTCGAAATCGCTGTGGGCGGCGCCTCGCTGACCGGGCGGTTGGAGCGGGAATCCCGGTCGGATGCGACGCCCGCGCTGTCGCTGGAACTGCGCGGTAACGAGGTGCAGCTGGATTCGCTGCGCGCCCTTGTCGGCCTCGTCGCCGGCGATGCGTCGCTGACGACCGTTCTCGACCATTCCATCGCCCTCGACCTGACGGCGGACCGCTTCCTTGCTTTCGGCGAAAGTGCGACGGATGTGTCTGCCGCGCTCTCCGTGAAGGACGGCCTCCTGACGCTGAGCCGCCTCAACGTCGCCTCGCTCGAAGGGGCGACGCTTTCGGCAAGCGGCACGCTGGGCGGCTCGCTCGTGGCACCGAGCGCCGGCCTCGAAATCCGGCTGAAGGCGGCGGCGATGGAGCCGGTCGCGGCCCTTCTGGCGCGGCATCTGCCGGCCCATCCGCTGCTGTCGCGCTTCGTCGCCAATGCCGGCTACTACGACAATGCCGATCTCGCCGTTCGCGCCGCCGTCTCCGGCGAGGCGGGCAGCCCGGCGACGATCAGCGTTTCCGGCCCCGTCAACGAGGGGCGGGTTGAGTTCAAGCTTTCCACCGCCACGCCCGCCGATCTGCTGCGCGGGCGTAATTTCGAGCTGGACGGCAGCATCTTCAACCCGCAATCCGTCGTGCTGGCCGGTCAGGTCGGACTTGATCCGCTGCCCTTCGATGCCGATCCGGACGGTAGCGTCACCTTCCGCGTGACCCAGCCGGAAGACGGCGCGGCGACGGTTTCGGCGGCGTTCAAAGCGGGCAGCACGTCGATCTCCGCCAAGGGCACCGCAGCACTTTCCGCGGAGGATTTTCTCGCCGGTACGCTCGCGATTTCGGCCAAGAGCGACGATATCGAACCCTATCTGATGATGAACGGCATCGCCGTTCCGCAGGCCGGCGCCGGCCTGCCGCTGACCGCGCAGGCGTCGGTTGCGACCAATGCGCAGGCCATCGCGATCACCGAGATAGCTGGCGAGGCCGATCGCAACGCCTTTTCCGGCAACCTGACCCTCGATCGCACGGCCGCCACGCTGAAGGGTGCCGGTGCGCTGCGCTTCGATACGGTGGATTTTGCCTTCCTGGCGGAGGCGATTGCCGGACCGGTGAGCGATGTTCTCGAAGGCGGGCTGAATGCGGCGGCGCTGGTGCAGCCGCTCCAGGATGCGGCCGATATTTCCGTGGCGCTCGAAGCCGGCGCGTTCTGGCCAGGGCTTTACGGCGCGGTCGAAGGGTTCAAGGCGAACCTCGTCTGGAAGGGCGGCGAGCTGACCATGACCGACATGGCCGGTGACTGGCTCGGCGGCAAGCTCTCCGGCCGCGTCAAGGTGGCCAATGCCGAGGAGAACGGCCTGTTTGAGGCGCGCACCGAACTTGCCGGCGTCGACCTGTCGAAGATCGTCTGGGCCGGGCCGGAAGGCGCGGCTGCGACGGGCAAGGCGGATGTGACGCTTGCCGTGGATGCCTCGGGCAAGAGCGTGCGCACGATGGTCGAGGGCGCCAGCGGCTCGGGCGAGGTGCGGGTGTCCGATCTCGTCCTGCGCGGGCTCGATACCGGCGCGCTGCCGTCGCTTCTGGCGGAAGCGGATCGCATCGAGGGCGACATCACGCAGGAACGCGTCGCCGGGTTTGCGTCGAATGCCATCCTGAAGGGCGAGGCGGCGCTGGGTGCGGTGCGCATCCCCTTCGCGCTGGCGGGCGGCAAGCTGCGCGTCCAGAGCGTTGCGGCCGAGGACGGTAAGGCGGGGCTTTCGGGCGACGCGGATATCGATCTGGCCGGCGACACCATGACGGGGCGCCTCTCCGTCACCTACAAAGCGGGCGAGGACGCGCTGGCCGGTGCCGAGCCGGAAGTAGCGCTTTCCTATCGCGGCCTCGTCGAGGCGCCGGGCTTCGAGCTCGATGTTCAGCCACTCGCCAACTACCTGTCGCTGCGACGCTTCGAGACGGAGCGCCGGCGCGTGGAGACGCTGCAGGCCAACGTGCTGGAAAAGCAGCGCTTGCGACGCGAGGCGGCGCTTTATCGCTCGCGAGCGGATGCGCGCGCCGCACTTGCCGAAGCGATGCGCCTGCAGGTCGAGGAAGAGACGCGGCGGCGTGCGGAGGCGCGTGAACGCGCCGAGAAGGAGCGCACCGCCAGGGAGGCCGCGCAAGAGGCCGAGCGCGCGCGCCGCAAGGCCGCGGACGACGCCCGTCTCCTGCTGGAGGCACAGGAGGAGGCCCGCCGTCTGGCCGAGCAGCGAGCAGCGGCCGAGGCGCGCAAGGCGGAAGACGAGGCTACGCGGCGGCGCCTGCCGGTAAACCCGGAAGAAGGCGTCGAGCGCGGCGGTGAACTGCCACCGCTCGAGGGCGGGCAAAGCTTGAACTTCGACGCGCTGCCGGGCCTCAATTAACGGCGCCGGCCTTTTCCTTCAGCCATCCCAGCACATGCAGGCGCAGCGCCGACGAAAGGTTGCCGTCGACGCCGCGGCCGTCGTCGATCTCGCGGATGAGGGCCGCGACGGGCATGCCGCGCGCGTCGGCAATCGCGCGCAGCTCGTCGTGAAAGGCCGGTTCGAGCGAGAAGCTCGTGCGGTGGCCGTGCAGGGTGGTGGAGTATTTGCGGATCATGCCCATCCTTACGCAGTGAATCAGGCGATTGGCAGATCGAATCCGGTATTTCCGGCAAGCGTTTGAAATGTCAGTCTTTGTCGTCGTCGGACCGCTCGATGCGGCCCTGGTCGAGCGACTTCTGCGCCTTTTCGTTCAGCGCGCGCGTCAGCGTCTTCTCCGCCTTCGTGCGACCGAAGGCGGCGCGGTTCTGCTCGGCCTGCTTTTCCTTGTCGGAGCGGGCTTTCTGCTTGCGGAACTGGCGGAGATTGACGACGTCGCCGCTCATCGCGAGAAACTCAGTTCTTCTTGCGGAAGGAATCGAGCGAGACGACGGAGCCACCCTTGTTGTTGTCGTCGCCCCCGGTCGGCGGGGTCGGCTCTTCCGTGGTGGTCTCCTCGACCTTTTCCGCGAAGGCGGGATAGGCGGTGATCTCGGCGGAGTGTTCTTCTTCCTCTTCCACGGCCGGCACGTCGAATTCCAGCTCGAAGCTGACGGACGGGTCATAGAAGCCGCGGATCGCATTGAACGGGATGACGAGCTTTTCCGGCGTATCGGAGAAGGAGAGGCCGATCTCGAACAGGCTCTCGGTGACCTTCAGGTCCCAGAACTGGTGCTGGACGACGATGGTCATCTGCTCGGCATATTTCGCCTTCAGGTGCTGCGAGATGCGCACGCCGGGGGCATTGGTCAGGAAGGTGATGAAAAAATGGTGCTCGCCGGGCAAGTGTCCCGTGACCGCAACTTCGGACAGAACCTTGCGAATGACGCTGCGCAGCGCGTCCTGGGCGAGAATGTCGTAACGAATGTGGTCTTGCGCCATCAGTTCCTGTCTTTCTTCCAGCCTTTGTCATCAGGCATTGCAACGCGTTCTCATACCTTCCGGCACGAGTCATCTGGCACAGCTATAGACCATTTCAAGGGATTGGAGAAGGTGAAGGCTTCTGTTGCCAGGTGCCTTCGGACCCCGCCTAAGAGTGCGACCCCTTAGGACTTTGAGTGAAGTGTCACACCGCGATTAAGCAGCGAGACGAGCTTCCGCATAGTTGTCGTTTGCAACTACAAGTTTAGCCCGATAACGGTGGTACAATGCCGAGCAAAAAGTCGATCTTTACGCCCTTGTCGATCCTATTTCGCCCCCATCAAAAGCCGGTCGGTCGAAGTTGATCGGTTTTTGGTGGAGGCGCCGGGTACCGCCCCCGGGTCCAATGGGTTTATTACACCGCTCATTTATTGCCGTAGCTGCCGAAGCAGCACTCCACATATAGGCGCTCTCTTGCGCCAAGAAAAGGGTTTTATGACAAGGATATGTGGAAGTTTGGCTCAGGCGGTTTCGGCCAGCGGCGGGGCGCTGTCCTGCGCCCAGTGTTTCTGGAAATCCGCAAGCGGCATCGGGCGGCCGAAATAGTAGCCCTGGAACTCGGTGCAGCCGAAGGATTGCAGAAAAACAAACTGCTCCTTCGTCTCGATGCCCTCGGCGACGACGGAGAGATCGAGCATGCGGGCGATATCGAAGATGCTTTTCAGCAGGAAGCGGTTTCGCAGGTTTTCCGGCGCCTCCTGCACGAAGGAGCGGTCGATCTTGATCTCGTGGATAGGCAACTGGCGCAGGTAGCTGAGCGAGGAATAGCCGGTACCGAAATCGTCGAGCGAGATGGTAAGGCCGGCCGCACGCAGCGCCCGCATCTTCTCCACGATCGTATCGATGTCCGTCGCCATCAGGCTTTCGGTCAATTCCAGCTTCAGCCGGGCCGGATCGACCTTGAGCGCCTCGATGCGGCTGAGCACGGAGGCCACGAAATCGGGTTTCATGAACTGGTCGACGCTGACATTGATCGACAGCACGAGGTCGCGCGCGCCGTCCTCCTGCTGCCAGAGGGCGAGCGTCTTGCAGGCTTCCAGCACCACCCATCCGCCGATCGCCGGCATCAGCCCGGCCTGTTCGGCAAGTGGGATGAAATCGATTGGCGGCGCATAGCTGCCGTCGGCCTTTTTCCAGCGCAACAGCGCCTCGGCGCCCATCAGCCGGCCGGTCTCGTCCACCTGCGGCTGGTAGAAGAGTTCGAATTCGCGGTTGGCGAGTGCGACGCGGATCTCGCGCGCCTGGTCGAGGTTTCGGGCGAATTCGAGCTGCATCACGTAGACGCCGCCGCACAGCATGACGACGGCGATGATCGTGTTCACCCAGGCGCCGAAAAGCCGGTATTCGTCGGCGATCGGCTGCGCGAAGGGCAGCGCCGCCTCGGTGCTGGCGAAGACCACGAAGGCGGCAAGGCAGAGCGCGATGACCGCGAGCTGCGCCACCGACTGTTCGCGCCGGTAATTGATGTAGCCGAGCAGAGCGAGCACCAGCAGGAAGAGATGACAGACCCGCGGGGCGGCATCGCTCGGCACGTCGAACAGCAGGCAGAAGACGACGACGATGACGAAAAAAGCGATCTGCGAGAACATGAGGGCGGCCGAAAGTTGGTTGCCGCGCGCCAGCGCAAAGCTGGCAATCGCGGTCATCACCACGGCCGCATCCATCGCCGCCAGCGACCACGCCTGCATATAGGCGAAAACCAGGCCCCAGCCGATCGTCAGCGCGCCCACGGCAAGAGAGGCCATGCCATAGGCAAGCCGGAAACGGTGTGAATAGTCCTCAGTCTGTTTCACGGGCGGCGACCGTTCGTTGCGGCCTGGCCCACCGGGCCGGCCATCCGGATACCCCTACCGGAAATTCCTTCAGAAAGTACAAAAATGCCACCAGAAGGCGAGGGCAGGCGCCAGGACGCGCCGCAGATCAGGCGTTTATTAGCGCTTGACTTGCCATCACAGCGTGAAAAACATGGTCATCGGCAGGACCACCATGACGGCGGCGGCCGAGTGACCGGAGAGGAGACCCCATGACCGACTATCTCGCAGATGTCCGCAAATATGACAGCGGTGCGGACGAGGCCATCGTCAAGAAGATCGTAAGCCATCTCGGCATCGCGCTGCGCAACCGCGACTCCTCGCTGGTCTCCTGCTCCGATCCGGACGAGCTGAACCGCGTCAAGGAAAAGTGGTGCGCCAAGAAGTTCGGCATCACCGGCGAGGCCGCCGACAAGGCGGTGGAGGCCGTCTGCAAGGCCATGGCCGACGACCGCACGAAATCACGCGTTACCTTCTATTATCTCACCGCCAAGGAACTCGGAACGCTCGGCGCTCTCGCCTGAGTAAAACTGGGGCCTAAGGAAAGCCGGGAAAATCCCTTTTCGCCCTATGGTCGCCGCCGCTCTCGCTTTAGTATCTCACGCTGGACAACGAATCGGCGGCGCCCATGCAGCAATATCTCGATCTTCTCGCCCATGTGATGGAAAACGGCACCGACCGGCCGGACCGGACGGGCACCGGCACGCGCGGCGTCTTCGGCCACCAGATGCGCTTCGACCTTTCCGAAGGTTTTCCGGTGCTGACCACCAAGAAGCTGCACCTGCGCTCGATCATCCATGAGCTGCTGTGGTTCCTGAAGGGCGACACCAACATCGCCTACCTGCACGAAAACGGCGTCACCATCTGGGACGAATGGGCCGACGAGAAGGGCGAGCTCGGCCCGGTCTACGGCTATCAGTGGCGTTCCTGGCCGACCCATGACGGCAGGCATCTCGACCAGATCGTGGCGGTGCTGGACGGCATCAAGCGCAATCCGAATTCGCGCCGCCATATCGTTTCGGCCTGGAACCCGGCACTTGTCGACGAAATGGCGCTGCCGCCCTGCCATTGCCTGTTCCAGTTCTATGTTGCGGACGGCAAGCTCTCCTGCCAGCTCTACCAGCGCTCCGCCGACATCTTCCTCGGCGTGCCCTTCAACATCGCCTCCTATGCGCTTCTCACCATGATGGTGGCGCAGGTGAGCGGTTTGCAGCCGGGCGATTTCGTGCACACGCTGGGCGACGCGCATATCTATGCCAACCATTTCGAGCAGGCGCGCACGCAATTGACGCGCCGGCCGAAGCCCTTGCCCTTCATGAAGCTCAATCCGGACGTGAAGGACCTTTTCTCCTTCAAATTCGAGGACTTCACCCTGATCGGCTACGAAGCCGATTCAACCATCAAGGCGCCGATCGCCGTCTGACTTTCAGGAACCCGCATGACCGAAGCCAAGATCGTCCTCGTCGTGGCCGTCGCGCGAAACGGCGTCATCGGCCGCGATGGCGACCTGCCGTGGCGTCTGCCGTCGGACCTGAAGCGCTTCAAGCAGCTGACGCTCGGCAAGCCGGTGCTGATGGGGCGCAAGACCTGGGCTTCGATCGGCAAGCCGCTGCCGGGCCGGCCGAACATCGTCATCACCCGGGATGCCAGTTTTGTGGCGCCGGGCGCCGAAGTCGTCTCGTCTCTCGATGAGGGACTGGTCGCCGCGCGGCGTGAGGCAAAGGACCTCGGCGTGGACGAAATCTGCGTCATCGGCGGCGGGCAGATCTATGCGCAGGTCTTCGACCGTGCGGACGTGCTGCATGTCACCCATGTCGAGGCGGATGTGGAGGGCGATACGCGCTTTCCCGAGATCGATCGGGGCGTTTTCGAAAAGACCGTCGAAGAGCCTATCCCGCAGGGCGAGAAGGACAGCCACGCCATGCGCTTCGTCACCTGGCGCCGGAAGACGGCTGCGTAAACCGTAAATCGTGCCGATCACGAACTATTTTGCCGCACAAACCCGTCAGGTCACGCGGATTTGTTGAAAGGTGCCGGAGGGATACCTATAACGGGTTCACCTTGCGTAGCGCGGCGAAACATTCCGCGAGATGCGGCCTGGAGCAGTTCCGGCAAAAGTGCGATGCGGTTTTGCATCCGGAACTGCGCATAAACAAGAAATGGAGTGTTTTCGTGTTTCGGAGAAATGCGAACATGCTTCATGGGGATTTGAGAGAAAGAGGTATTGATGCCCTGGAGTAATCAGAACGGCGGCGGCGGCCCTTGGGGCGGCGGCGGCGGCGGTGGCGGAAACAATCAGGGGCCATGGGGGCAGGGACCGAACCGTCCCCGCGGTGGCGGCGGAGGCAGCAATGGCGGCCCGCCGGACCTTGAGGATATCATCCGGCGCGGCCAGGACCGGCTGAAGAGCGTCATGCCCGGCGGCATCAATGGTGGCGCGGTCGTCATCGCGCTGCTGCTCGTCGGCGTCTTCTGGCTGATGAACTCCATCTATACCGTCCAGCCGGACGAGCGCGGCGTTGAACTGCGCTTCGGCAAGCCGAAGCAGGAAATCTCCATGCCCGGCCTGCACTTCCACATGTGGCCGTTCGAAACCGTCGAACTCGTCAAGATCACCGAGCAGCAGCAAAATATCGGCCGCCGCACGGCAGCATCCAATTCGGATGCGTCGGGCCTGATGCTGACCGGCGACCAGAACATCGTCAACGTTCAGTTCTCGGTGCTCTATTCGGTCACGGATCCGGAAGCCTACCTCTTCAATCTCGAATATCCGGCAGAGACGCTGCAGCAGGTTTCCGAAAGCGCCATGCGCGAAGTCGTCGGCCGCCGTCCCGCCCAGGACATTTTCCGCGACAACCGCCAGGCGATTGCGGAAGGCGTGAAGACGACGATCCAGGCGACCATGGATGCCTATGGCGCCGGCATTTCGATCAACACCGTCGCGATCGAGGATGCGGCCCCGCCGCGCGAAGTGGCTGACGCCTTCGACGAAGTGCAGCGCGCCGAGCAGGACGAAGACCGTTTCCTCGAAGAAGCCAACCAGTATGCCAACCAGAAGCTCGGCCTTGCCCGCGGTCAGTCGGCGCAGCTGCGTGAAGAAGCTGCCGCCTACAAGGACCGCGTCGTCAAGGAGGCGGAAGGTGAAGCGTCGCGCTTCCTCTCGGTCTACGAGCAATACAAGCTGGCCCCCGACGTGACCCGCAAGCGTCTCTTCCTCGAAACGATGGAAGGCGTGATGAAGAACTCCAAGAAGGTCATCATCGACGAGAAGCAGGGCGGACAGGGCGTCGTGCCCTTCCTGCCGCTGAACGAACTCGGCCGCGGAACGACCCAGCAACAGCAGAGCACGGGAGGCACTCAGTAATGGGCAACCGTCTACCAGCCATTCTGATCGCCGTCGGCGTTCTCCTGTTCATCGCTTATTCGTCGGTGTTCGTCGTCAACGAGCGCCAGCAGGCGATCGTCATCCGCTTCGGCCAGATCCAGGACGTCAAGGCCGAGCCCGGCCTCTACTTCAAGCTGCCCTTCGGCTTCATGGATGCCGACAGCGTGCAGTATATCCAGGACCAGGCCCTGCGCTTCGATCTCGACGACATTCGCGTCCAGGTCTCGGGCGGCAAGTTCTACGAAGTCGATGCTTTCGTGGTCTACAAGATCACGGATGCGCGCCGCTTCCGCGAAGCCGTCTCGGGTGACCGGGAATCGGCCGAATCGCGCCTGCGCACCCGTCTCGATGCGGCTCTTCGCCGGGTCTACGGTCTGCGTGGCTTCGAATCCGCGCTCTCGGAAGAGCGTGCGTCGATGATGCGCGAAGTTCGCGGCGAACTGACGAACGACGCCTCGAACCTCGGCCTCACGATCTCGGATGTGCGTATCCGTCGCACGGACCTCACGCAGGAAGTCTCGCAGCAGACCTTCGAGCGCATGAAGGCAGAGCGTCTGGCGGAAGCCGAACTCATCCGCGCCCGCGGTAACGAAGCCGGCCAGCGCCGCCGCGCCATCGCCGACCGCCAGGTCGTCGAGTTCATCGCCGCGGCCCAGCGTGATTCGGAAATCCTGCGAGGCGAGGGTGAAGGCGAGCGCAACCGCGTCTTCGGCGAAGCCTTCTCGCAGGATCCTGCCTTCTTCGACTTCTACCGGTCGATGAGCGCCTACAGTGCGTCCATGACGTCGTCCGACACCACGCTGGTGCTGTCGCCGCAGTCGGAATTCTTCCGCTACTTCGAGGATGCGGCGGGCACGACGCCCACCACCTCGGGGGCTGCGACGGGAACGACGAACGGCACGGCAACGACGCCGACGACGACGGCAAACTGACGCCGTGGCCGATTTCCTGACGGGAATCGCCTTCTTCATGATCATCGAGGGGCTGGTGTACGCACTGGCCCCTTCGGTTTTGAAGCGCATGGCGGAAATGCTGCCGCAGATTCCGGAAAGCCAGCTGCGCGTCTCGGGCCTCGTTGCCGTGGCGCTCGGCGTGGTCATGGTCTGGTTCATTCGGGGCGGGTGAACGCGACGGCTTGCAGCCGCCCGCGAAGACGGGCAAGACTTCACATCAAATTCAACGCGGCGGACTGATTTTCGCCGTATCCGCGGCAAACACTCGCCACGATGGCCAGGACAAGAGGATGCCGAATATGGCTTTGAAGATGAGGTCCAGCGCAGCGCAAACGGCACTCGCGCTCGCGATGAGTTTTTCGCTGGTCGCGGGCGGGCCGTTCGTGGCGCCGGCGCTAGCACAGGTGAAGCCGGCGGCAGGCCCGGATTCGGTCGCCGATCTTGCCGAAAGCTTGCTTGATGCGGTGGTGAACATTTCCACGTCGCAGAACGTCAAGAGCGACGACAAGGCACCCGTGCCGCAGGTGCCGGAAGGTTCGCCCTTCCAGGATTTCTTCGACGAGTTCTTCAAGGGTGAAGGCGGCGAGGGCGGCAACCAGGGGCAGACGGTCAATTCGCTCGGCTCCGGCTTCGTCATCGATCCTTCGGGCTTCATCGCCACGAACAACCACGTCATCGAGGGCGCGGACGATATCGAGGTGAATTTCGCCAATGGCTCGAAGCTCAAGGCGAAGCTCGTCGGCACCGACCCGAAGACTGACCTTGCGCTCCTGAAGGTCGAGCCGAAGGCGCCGCTGAAGGCGGTGCCCTTCGGTGATTCCCGCACCATGCGCATCGGCGACTGGGTGATGGCGATCGGCAACCCGTTCGGGCTTGGCGGCTCGGTGACAGTCGGCATCATTTCCGCGCGCGGCCGCAACATCAATGCCGGCCCCTACGACAATTTCATCCAGACGGACGCCGCGATCAACCGCGGCAATTCCGGCGGCCCGCTGTTCAACATGAAGGGCGAGGTCATCGGCATCAACACGGCGATCATCTCGCCGTCGGGCGGCTCGATCGGCATCGGCTTCTCCGTGCCGACGGAGCTTGCGCAAAACATCTTCACGCAGCTTCGTGATTTCGGCGAGACCCGACGCGGCTGGCTCGGCGTGCGCATCCAGCCGGTCACCGACGACATCGCCGAAAGCCTCAGCATGGCCGAGGCGAAGGGCGCGCTCGTTGCCGGCATCATCAAGGGCGGCCCGGTCGACAACGGTTCGATCGAAACCGGCGACGTCATCATCCGCTTCGACGGCAAGGAGGTCGACGAGATGCGCGACCTGCCGCGCGTCGTGGCCGAGAGCCCCGTCGGCAAGGCGGTCGACGTCGTGCTGCTGCGCGACGGCAAGGAAATGACCGTCAAGGTCACCCTCGGCCGCCTTGAGGACGGCGAGAAGGAAGCCGGCGACGACGCGGTGACCCAGGAGGACACCCCGACCGAGGACGGCACGACGCCGCAGACCGGCGAACAGGTGCAGCCCAGCAAGGCCGACACGGTTCTCGGCATGGGCATCAGCGACCTCGACGAGCAGGCGCGCAAGACCTTCGAGATCGTCGAAAGCGTCAAGGGCGTCGTGATCACCGAGGTGACGCCCGAATCGGCCGCCTCCGAGCGCGGAATCGTGCCGGGCGACGTGATCGTGGAAGTCGGCCAGGAGGCCGTGACGACGGCCGAAGAGGTGAAGACCCGTGTCGCCAAGCTGAAATCGGAAGACCGGCGCAACGCGCTCCTGATGATCGCCAACCGCACCGGCGCGCTGCGCTACATCACCGTGCGCATCGACTAAAGGCGAGTCCGTTCAGGAGCTTGCCGGCGAAAATTGCCGGATTGAATCGGGTCGCTGGAGCATTGCTTCAGCGGCCAGTCCGCCACACCTCTCCTCCGTCATCCTCGGGCTTGACCCGAGGATCCACGTCCCGCGGCTCGCCTTGAGCTCGTGGCATGGGTCCTCGGGTCAAGCCCGAGGATGACGGAGGAGAGGTGTGTGCCCAAGGATGGCGGAGCGTGCGGAGCGAGGTTTTCCGCGACCGGCTTACGTCGTCACGAAATCCGATTTGCGATACCCTTGGAGATAGAGCAGCGCGGTGAGGTCGCCGTGGTCGATGCGGATTTTTGCCTCTGCCGCGACCGCGGGCTTGGCGTGCAGGGCGACGCCGGCGCCCGACAGGTGCAGCATGCCGAGATCGTTGGCGCCGTCGCCGACGGCCATCGCCTCTTCCGGCGAAATGCCGAGGCGCTCGGAAATCTCGATGAGGGCGTCCACCTTGGCCTGCTTGCCGAGGATCGGCTCGGCCACTTCGCCGGTGAGCTTGCCGTCGGCATCGAGCAGCAGGTTGGCGCGGTTTTCGTCGAAGCCGAGCATGGCGGCGATGCGGCTGGTGAACACGGTGAAACCGCCGGAGACGAGGGCGGTGTAAAAGCCCTTGGCCTTCATGGTCGCGATCAGTTCGCGCCCGCCGGGCGTCAGCGTGATGCGCTTGGCGATGACTTCGTCGATGACGGAGACGGGCAGGCCCTTCAGCAGCGCGACACGCTCGCGAAGGGCGGGCTCGAAGGCGATTTCGCCGTTCATGGCGCGCGCGGTGATGGTGGCGACCCGGTCCTTGAGGCCGACTTCGGCGGCGAGCTCGTCGATGCATTCCTGGCCGATCATGGTGGAATCCATGTCGGCGATCAGGAGCTTCTTGCGCCGCGTTTCCGCCTCTTGAATGGCGAGATCGATCGGCGCGTTGCCGATCGCCGCGAGGATTTTTTCGCGCGCGGCCGCGATATCGCTGCCGTCGCGCAGCGCGATGTCGCAGGCGATGCCGTCGGCGAGCCAGTAGAGGCCGGAGGCCTTGACCTGATCGGCGGCCTTTTCGGCGAGCGCTGGGGTCAGGACAGGATTTGACGGATTGGCGACAAGCGTGGCAACGAAAGCCATAATGAGAAACCTTGATCGAAAGCAGGACGCGATCCTGATAACCGGCCCGACGGCCAGCGGCAAGTCCGCGCTCGCCGTGCGGCTGGCGCGCGAGCATGATGGCGTGGTGGTCAATGCCGACAGCATGCAGGTCTACGACACGCTGAACATCCTCACCGCCCGGCCGCAGCCGGAGGATATGGGTGGCATCGACCACCGCCTCTACGGCCATGTGCCGGCGGGTGCCGCCTATTCCACCGGTGACTGGCAGCGTGAGGCGACGGGCCTCGTGGCCGAGCTCAGGGCGCGCGGCAAACTGCCGGTCTTCGTCGGCGGCACGGGCCTTTATTTTCGTGCGCTGACCGGTGGGCTCGCGGATATGCCCGTCATTCCCGACGATGTTCGCGAGCGCGTTCGCGGCCGGCTTGCCGCTGAAGGGACAGAGGCCCTGCACCGGGACCTCAAGGAGCGCGACCCGCAGACGGCAGCCCGCCTGAAACCCGGCGATGGCCAGCGCATTCTTCGCGCGCTGGAGGTGCTGGAGACGACGGGGCGGTCGATTTCGACGTTCCAGGCGGCGGCGGGGCCGGCGGTGATCGATCCGGAGCGGGCGGAGAAGATCGTCGTGCTGCCCGACCGCGCCGTGCTTGCCAAGCGCATCAACCGACGGTTCGCCACGATGCTGACATCCGGCGCGGTGGAGGAGGTGAAGGCGCTGCTGGCGCTCGATCTGTCGCCCGCCATGCCGGTCATGAAGGCGATCGGAGTGCCGCAGATCGCGGCGATGCTGGCGGGTGAGATGAGCGAGGCCGAGGTCATTGAACGCGGCGCGGCAGCGACCCGGCAATATGCCAAGCGCCAGATGACCTGGTTCCGCAACCAACTCGATGAAAGCTGGCAGCGGATCGATCCGCTATTCTCTAGCGTCTGATCAGGCTGCTCAATGGCTTCTTCAGAAGCTGCTCGCGGATCGAAGATCCTTCACGCCGCGGCTCCTGCTGCTCGCCGAAGGCCGGGGCAGGGCGTGCCGGCTGGCGGTAAGGATCGGCGGCCGGGCGTGGCGGCTCGGAGGTGAGCTCGCGGCGGATCGACTCGAAGCGCTCCTGCGTCGATGGTTCATAGGCGCCCTGGGCGCCGGGCAGCATGTCCGGGCGGTAGGGTTCCGGCACGGGCGGCGTTGCCGGTCGCGATGCGGCGGCGGCGGCCTGGAGCGTGTCGATATAGTCTTCCTCGTCCTCGTAGGGCGCATCCTCGTAGCCGGTCGGAAGCGCGCCCTGGGGCTGCGAGGCGAGATAGGAATTCTGGAAGCCGGAAATATCCGGTCCGGAGATCGCGCGCATGCGCGACACGATGGAGCGCAGGTCGACGCTTTGCGGTGTTTCGTCGGAGACCTTGACGCTGGTGCCGTTGGTCTTCGGCAGGCGGTCCGCCTCCACGCGCGTGAAGCGCATGCGCATCGGCACCGCGACGGCCTCGCCGAAGGCGATCGCCTCGCCATTGCCGATCGAGGAGATGAAGCTCGTCGTCGAGGAGGAGGAATTCGGGATCGCCGAGCGGATGATCTCCTGGTCGTGCTCGTTGGCAAGGCGCATGGCGAAGATCGTCGAGCACTGCGAGAGTATGGTCGGGTCGAGTTCGCCGGGGCGCTGGGTGATGATGCCGAGCGAGACGCCGTATTTGCGGCCTTCCTTGGCGATGCGGGCGATCGCCTGGCGTGTCGGCGTGAAGCCGAGCTTGGGATCGGCCGGCACGTAGCGGTGCGCCTCTTCGCAGACCACCAGCATATGCACGCCGCCATTGCTCCACAGGCCGATTTCGAAGGCCATGCGGCAGAGCACGGAAGCGACGGAATTGACCACTTCCGACGGGATGCCGGCAAGCTGGAAGGTCGTCACCGGCTTGCCGTCGCCGGGAATGCGGAAGATGCGGGCGATCGTGTCGAGGATCGTGTCGGTGATCGTGTTCGAGGAGAACATGAAATGGTAGCGCGGGTCGTTGATCGCCGACATGATCTTGACCTTGAGCGAGCGCAGGTGCGGCTTTTCCGACCGGCCTTCGAGCCTGCCGATGCGCTCGTCGACGAGCGCCAGCAGGTCGGCGATGCGGAACGGCACCGGCGTGTCGGCCGTCACGGAGCTCTTTTCGGTCGCGCGGCGCATCAGGCCGTTTTCGCTCGTGCCACGGAAGGCGCGTTTTGCTTCCGGGATCAGGTCGCGGAGAATGTCCATCTCTTCCGGCACCGGCGGGCGGCCGCGGAAGACGACTTCGGCGAATTCCTCCAGCCGGAACAGCCAGAAGGGCAGGTCGAGCGTATCCGTATCGATGACGACGGCGAGGTCGCCGAAGGCGGAGGCGAATTCGTTGTGCGGGTCGAGGATCAGCACGCGCAGGCGCGGATCGGCCTGGATCGCCTTGTGCAGCAGCAGCGTGACGGATGTGGACTTGCCGACGCCGGTCGTGCCGACGATGGCGAAATGTTTCTCAAGCATGGAGGGCACGTGGATCGTCGCGTCGAGGGTCTCGTCCTGCGTCAGCTTGCCGATCGTGCAGACGTCGTTCTTGCCGGTGTCATAGACCTTGGCGAGGTCGGAGGCGCGGATGCGGTGGGCGATCGCGCCGAGATGGGGATAGTCCGTGATGCCGGCGGAAAAGGTCTCGCGTCCGTCCGCGCTGACATTCACTTCGCCGAGAAGCTCGACCTCGATGCGGAAGACCGTGTCGTGGTTCTCCACCCAGCTCTGCTGGTCGGTGGACATGGAATAGACCAGCGCCACGACGCGGTTGCGACCGACGGAGATGGAGATGAGGCGGCCGACCGCCCAGAGTTCCGTGAGCGCCGTCTGGCCGCCTTCGGCGACAGCGCTGATCGTGGCACGGGACCCGTTGCAGGCGACGATGCGCCCGAGCAGACGGTTGCCCACCATGCCATCCCGGCGCTCCTGCTCGCCGGCGACGATCGAATTTTGGAAATCATTGTTCAGCAATCACGGCACTCCTTGCCATCAAAGAGTGACCTTATCGGCTGCCGCTTAATAAGACGTTTCGGTGTGATACATCCTTTAGTTGTAATTTCCCAAATATGCGGGAATCCGTGCCGTTTCGAAACAGATGGAAAGGGCGTTGACGTGCGTGGGCTTTGTGGCTAACACTTCGCCCCATGAAAAATCTGACGGCAAACATTCTTGTGGTGGGAACGCGCATGGGCAGGATGGTGTAACCATCCGGCGAAAGCACCCATGCGCGGTAAGCAGGCTCCTCCAAGGGGCCTTTTTTTATGCCCAGAAATTCGATAGTCACCCCGAAATACGAATAGAGACGGACGGGAATCCGATGAGCGGAACAGAAAACCAGATGACGGGCGCGGAAATTGTCTTGCAGGCGCTGCGGGACAATGGCGTAGAACATATTTTCGGCTATCCGGGCGGTGCCGTCCTGCCGATCTATGACGAGATCTTCCAGCAGGACGACATCGAGCACATCCTCGTGCGCCACGAGCAGGGCGCCGGCCACATGGCCGAAGGGTATGCCCGCTCCACCGGCAAGGTCGGCGTCATGCTCGTCACCTCCGGCCCGGGCGCGACCAACGCCGTCACGCCGCTGCAGGACGCACTGATGGATTCGATCCCGCTCGTCTGCCTCACCGGCCAGGTCCCGACCACGCTCATCGGCTCGGATGCCTTCCAGGAATGCGACACGGTCGGCATCACGCGGCCCTGCACCAAGCACAACTGGCTGGTCAAGGACGTCAACGATCTCGCCCGCATCATCCACGAGGCCTTCCGCGTCGCCCAGTCAGGCCGTCCCGGCCCGGTCGTCGTCGATATCCCGAAGGACGTGCAGTTTGCGACCGGCACCTATACGCCGCCGTCCGCTGCCCCGATCCAGAAGAGCTACCAGCCGAAACTGCAGGGCGATGCCCGCCAGATCGAGGCGGCCGTCCACCTGATGAAGACGGCGCGCCGGCCGGTCATCTATTCCGGCGGCGGCGTCATCAATTCCGGCCCGGAGGCCTCGCGCCTGCTGCGCGAACTGGTCGAGATCACCGGCTTCCCGATCACCTCGACGCTGATGGGCCTCGGCGCCTATCCGCATTCCGGCAAGAACTGGCTGGGCATGCTCGGCATGCACGGTTCCTACGAGGCGAACATGGCGATGCATGATTGCGACGTCATGATCTGCATCGGCGCGCGCTTCGACGACCGTATCACCGGCCGCCTGAATGCGTTTTCGCCGAACTCGAAGAAGATCCACATCGATATCGACCCGTCCTCGATCAACAAGAATGTCCGCGTCGACGTTCCGATCCTCGGCGATGTCGGCAATATCCTGGAAGACATGGTCCGGCTGTGGCGCGCAGGCGCTAAGGATTACGACAAGGCGATCCAGGGCGACTGGTGGTCGTCGATCGCCCGGTGGCGGGCGCGCAATTCCTTTGCCTACAAGCAGAGCAACGACGTCATCATGCCGCAATATGCGATCCAGCGGCTCTATGAGCTGACCAAGGACCGCGACACCTATATCACGACGGAAGTCGGACAGCACCAGATGTGGGCGGCGCAGTTCTATGGCTTCGAGCAGCCGAACCGCTGGATGACCTCGGGCGGGCTCGGCACGATGGGCTACGGCTTCCCGGCAGCGATCGGCGTGCAGGTCGCGCATCGCGACAGCCTCGTTATCGACATTGCCGGCGACGCCTCGATCCAGATGTGCATTCAGGAAATGAGCTGTGCGGTTCAGTATAACCTGCCGGTCAAGATCTTCATCCTGAACAACCAGTACATGGGCATGGTGCGCCAGTGGCAGCAGCTCCTGCACGGCAACCGCCTGTCGAATTCCTACACGGAAGCGATGCCGGACTTCGTCAAGCTTGCGGATGCCTATGGCGGCGTCGGCATTTCCTGCGACAAGCCGGGCGATCTCGACGGCGCGATCCAGGAGATGATCGACGTCAAGCGTCCTGTCATCTTCGATTGCCGTGTCGCGAACCTTGCCAATTGCTTCCCGATGATCCCGTCCGGCAAGGCGCATAACGAAATGTTGCTTCCCGACGAGGCCACGGACGAAGCGGTCGCCAACGCGATCGACGCCAAGGGCCGTCAGCTCGTTTGATGAAAAGGTAGAGAAGATTATGAACGCACACCTACAGCCCACGGGCTCTGCCTATTTCATCGCCAAGGAAACCCAGGTCGCGGAGAGCCACACGCTCTCCGTGCTCGTCGACAACGAGCCGGGCGTGCTTGCGCGCGTCATCGGCCTGTTTTCCGGCCGCGGCTACAATATCGAAAGCCTCACGGTCTCCGAGACCGAGCATGAATCGCACCTGTCGCGCATCACCATCGTGACGCGCGGCACGCCGGGCGTGCTGGAGCAGATCAAGTCGCAGCTGGAGCGCATCGTGCCGGTGCACCGGGTCGTCGATCTCACCGTTCGCGCCAAGATCATGGGGCAGGAGCGGCCGATCGAGCGCGAAGTGGCGCTGGTCAAGGTCACCGGCTCCGGCGAGATGCGTGCGGAAACGCTGCGCCTGGCGGATGCCTTCCACGCCAAGGTGGTCGATGCGACGGTCGATCACTTCATCTTCGAGATCACCGGCAAATCCTCCAAGGTCGACCAGTTCGTGGCCGTCATGAAGCCGCTCGGCCTTTCCGAAGTCTGCCGCACCGGCATCGCGGCGATGAACCGCGGCCCGCAGGGCATGTAATTGGTGGCGGCGCGGCATTTTCTGCTTGCCGCCGGGGCCATCGTCGTGATGCTTGCATCACCGGCGGCCTGGGCGGAGGGTGACGATGCCGCGCCCCCTGTTGTCAGCAGCTACGATGCTGTTGGTGCGCTGGTTCGCGACAGCCAAGAAATCCAGTCGCATTACAAGGTCTGCCCCGCCGATATCGCCAAGACGGCGCGTCCGCTCTGGAAGGGCGTTTGGGCGAGCGCCGACTGGTCGGAAGAACGCTGCGGGCGTGATCTCGAAGCCTGCCACCGCGACTGCATGGAATGGCGCAACGAGAATGCCTGCTTCGCGCTCGGGCGCGTCTTCGAGGATGCGAAACCCGCCGTCTCGCCGCATCTGGCGCAGATGCTGTTTGCCGAGGCCTGCGCGCTCGGCAGCCGCGGCGGCTGCACAAACCGCGCTTCCGGCATTCGCAACGGGCAATATGACGGCGACCCGATGGGGCAGGCCGCGCCCGAGGCGCTGTCATCCTGCTACTTCCGGACATTTTCCATCAGCTGCGGCGACGGCGACGCCTGGGGCTGCACCATGCTCGGGCAATCCTACCAGATCGGCGAGGGCGTCGGCCGGGATGCCGGCGCGGCACGCCGGCATTATCTGCAATCCTGCGAGATCAACCCGGATTTCGCCGCCTGCGACTTTGCCAAGAGCCTGATGCAGGACCTCGACAGCAAGGAGCAGTAGGTTAGATCATCTCCAGCGGCCGCTTGCGGGTCGGTGGCGGGAAGGCTTCGTTGAGGAGGCGCAGATCCTCCGACGTCAGGCGGATTTCGGACGCACGGAAGTTTTCGCGCACGCGCTCCGGCGAGCCGGATTTCGGGATGGCGATGACGCCCGGCTTCGTCAGCAGGAAGGCGAGTGCGACCTGTGCGGAGCTCGCATGGTGGATGCGGCCGATTTCCTCCAGCACCGGATGGCCGACGAGACGGCCTTCGTCGAGCGGCGAATAGGCCATGATCGGCACGCCCTGCACCTGGCTCCAGCGCAACAGATCATATTCGATGCCGCGGCGGGCGAGGTTGTAGAGCACCTGGTTGGCGAGCGGGCGCGCCGGCTCGGCTACGTCGAGCAGTTCCACCATGTCGGCCTGGTCGAAATTGGAAACACCCCACGCGCCGATCTTGCCTTGCGCCTTCAGTGTCTCGAAGGCCTCGACAGTCTCGGCGAGCGGATGGTTGCCGCGCCAATGCAGCAGGTAGAGTTCGATATGGTCGGTGCCGAGGCGCTTGAGGCTCGCCTCGCAGGCGGCGATCGTGCCGGTGCGGCTGGCATTGTAGGGCAGCACCTTGCTGACGACGAAAACCCCGTCGCGGCGGCCCCTGATCGCTTCGCCGACCACCGTCTCCGCGCCGCCGTCGGCATACATTTCCGCCGTGTCGATCAGCGTCATGCCGAGGTCGAGCCCGGCGCGCAGGCTTGCGGCTTCCTCGGCCGATGATGACCCGCTCTCGCCCATGTGCCAGGTGCCGAGGCCGAGCGCCGGCACCTGCCGTCCGCCGGGGAAGGTGACTGCGGGAAGTTCCGCTTTCATGTTTCTACTCCGTTCAGGCGCCATGCATCAGCGATACGAATTGTATGCATGACAAGAATTGGCTGGTCGTCGCAAAGAGATGGACTATCAATCGCAAAAAACAACCGGAATATGCGAGAACCTGCATGCAGATCGAAATCTTTCTGGCGCTGCTGGTCTTCGCCTTCACCACCTCCATCACCCCCGGCCCGAACAACATGATGCTCTTCGCCTCGGGCGTGAACTTCGGTTTCGTGCGCACGATCCCGCATATGTGCGGCATCGGCGTCGGTTTCCTCGTGCTGCTGCTCGCCGTCGGCTTCGGGCTCGGCGCGCTGCTGGAGGCCGTGCCGTTGGTCTACACGGTGTTGAAATTCGCGGGCGGCGCCTATCTGTTGTGGATCGCCTGGAAGATCGCCATGTCGCGCACGCTCTCCGAAGGCAAGGCCGGGGCGCGGCCGATGAGTTTTCTCCAGGCCGCCGCTTTCCAGTGGGTCAACCCCAAAGCGTGGGTGATGGCCGTCTCCGCCATGGCGACCTATACCAATGCGGCGAACTATACGCTGAGCGTGCTCATCGTCGGCGTCGCCTTTGCGTTGGTCAATTTCCCGAGCGTTTCCACCTGGGCCGGTTTCGGCTCGGCGCTGCGCCAATGGCTGTCGGATCCCGTGCGGCTCAAGTGGTTCAACATCACCATGGCGCTGCTGCTCGTCGCCAGCCTCTGGCCGATGCTGCGCTAGAGTTTGTCAGGGAAAAGTGGAAACCGGTTTTCCCGAAAGACAAACGAGCACAAAAGGGTCTAGCGTATGAAGGACAAGCCAAGCCGGAGGGACCGCCTTGTCTCATGATCATGACGACCACCATCACCACGACAACCATTTTTCGCCGATGGAAGCGCGGGTGCGTGCGCTCGAAACCATCCTGACGCAGAAGGGGCTGATCGATCCGCAGGCGATCGACGCCATCGTCGAGACCTACGAGACGAAGATCGGCCCGCGCAATGGTGCCCGCGTCGTCGCCAAGGCCTGGGTGGAACCGGATTTCGCCGACTGGCTGAAGCGGGACGCAACCGAAGCGATCGCCAGCCTCAGCTATACCGGCCGGCAGGGCGAGCATATGCGGGCGGTGTTCAACGATGCGCAGACGCACAACCTCGTCGTCTGCACGCTCTGCTCCTGTTATCCCTGGTCGGTGCTCGGCCTGCCGCCCGTCTGGTACAAGGCGCCGGCCTATCGTTCTCGGGCGGTCATCGATCCGCGCGGCGTGCTGGAGGAATTCGGCGTAACGCTTTCGCAGGACAAGAAAATCCGCGTCTGGGATTCGACGGCGGAATTGCGCTACCTCGTCATTCCCGAGCGGCCGACGGGCACGGAAGGGCTCGACCAGGCAGCGCTTGCCGATCTCGTGACGCGCGACGCCATGATCGGCACCGGACTGGCGCTTGCGCCGGAGGCGCGGCCATGAACGGACCGCACGACCTTGGCGGCCAGCATGGCATGGGGCCGGTCGCGCCCGAGCCCAACGAGCCGTATTTCCACGCCGAATGGGAGCGGCAGGCGCTGGGTGTGACGATCTCCTGCGGCGCTTTCGGTGCCTGGACGCTCGATGAAAGCCGCCACGCGCGCGAAAACATCCCGCCCGCCACCTATCTCGCGGCGAGCTATTACGAGATCTGGATCCGCGCGCTGGAGGTGCTGCTTCAGCGGCACGATTTCGTCAGCGCGGCGGAACTCGCCGAGGGCCGGATGCTGGAAAAGGGTGCGGTGCCGAAGCGCGTGCTGAAGGCCGACATGGTGGCTGCCGTCCTGGCGAAGGGCGGGCCATGCGACCGTCCGCTCGCCACCGCCCCGCGCTTTGCCGCCGGTGAGCGGGTGCGCACGCGCAACTTCAATCCGACGACGCATACCCGCCTGCCGCGCTATGCGCGCGACAAGGTCGGCGTGGTCGAGACCGTACAGGGCTCCTTTGTCTTTCCGGACGACAACGCGCATGGCCGGGGCGAAAATCCGCAATGGGTCTATACCGTCGTCTTCGACGGCGGTGAGATCTGGGGCGAGGGCGCCGCACCGGGCCTTACCGTCTCGATCGACGCCTGGGAGAGCTATCTTGAGCCGGTGTGAGACGCCGGCCGATTCTCCCGGCCTGCCGAAATCCGCCGAGGGCGATCCGGTTTTTGCAGAACCCTGGCAGGCGCAGGCCTTCGCCATGACGGTGCGCCTTCATGAGCAGGGCATGTTCACCTGGGCGGAATGGGCGGCGGCGTTGTCGCGCGAGGTGCATCGTCCCGGTCGCGCCGACGATGGCAGCGATTATTTCGATTGCTGGGTCGCCGCCCTTTCGTCGCTCGTTTCGGAGCGTGGCGTGGCGAGCGAGGCCGAGCAGGACGCGCTGTCCCACCGCTGGGAGCGCGCCGCCGAGGCGACGCCGCATGGCAAGCCGATCCTGCTGGAGAATGCGCCGGATTAAGACCGGTCGGCGACGAAGCGGGCGAGCCAAGGCCCGATCAGCGTGACGAGAATCAGCCGCGCCGTCTGCAGCGTCATGACGAAGGCGATGTCGACATTGCTCGATGCGGCGATGACGGCAATCGAGTCGAGCCCGCCGGGGCTGGTCGAAAGATAGGCGGTGAGCGGATCGACGCCGAGGACGAGGATCAGCAGGCCGGCGAGCAGGCCGGAAAAGCTGATCAGCGCCAGGATCGAGACGACGGTGGGCAGCAGGGCGCGGCGCGCATGCAGGAGAATGGCGCGGGTGAAGCCGAGGCCGATGTTCCAGCCGAGCAGGGTGAAGGCGATGACCAGCAGCCATTGCGGCAGCTCTATCGTCACCGTGCCGGAGGAATTCAGCACCGCGGCGAGCGCGAAGGGCAGCAGGAAGGCGCCCGCCGGGATGCGCAGCTTCTGGCCGAGAAGGCCGGTGGTGACGCCGATCACCAGCATGGCGGCCAGCGGCAGCATCGGCACCGGCTCGAACCAGGCATGCGGCGGTATCACCGCGCCGTCGTGGCCGCCGAAATGGGCGACGAGTGTCGCAACGCTCGCGACGAAGACGACGCGCAGATATTGCATGAAGGCGACGAGCCGCGCATCCGCGCCATAGGCTTCCGCCATCATCAGCATGGTGGAGGCGGCACCGGGGGACGATCCCCAGATCGCCGTCGTGCCGGGCAGGAGGCCGGTGCGGGCGATCATCCAGCCGGAGAACGTGCTCATGCCGATGACGGAGAGCACGACGAACATCATCAGCAGCCAGTTTTCCGTAAACGTGCCGACGAAATCCTGCGACACCATGGTGGCGATCATCAGCGCCAGCACGACCTGCACGAAAAAGAAGAAGATGCGCGGCAGGCGGATCGTGCCGCCGGCAAGCGCCACGACGATGCCGGCGAGCATCGGCCCCATCAGGAGGGCGGCAGGAAACCCGGCGATCTCCAGCGGCACCGTGGTGAAGAGCGACAGGCAGCCGACAAGGCCCCATTGCAGCCAGGCCGGCAACCGGCCGGCGCCGCTCGGTGCGCTCGTTTCGTCATTCGGATTTCGGGAGGCGGGCAAATCATCGCTCCGGAAGGTTCGCGTCTCAATACAGGCAAGCGCGCGCGGCGAACAGGGTCAAATCAGGGGGTAGGCGATTCCTTCGGCACTCTTGTGAACTCGGCGTCCCGCCCCTTGCTTCGCGGGCGCGAATCCTGCCAAGTCCGGGCATGGAATTTGCACCCCAACAGGATGAAGCGCTGAAGGCCGTCGCACGATGGCTGAAGGAAGGGCGCGCGCCGCTGTTCCGGCTGTTCGGTTATGCCGGCACGGGCAAGACGACGCTGGCGCGCCACTTTGCCGAAAATGTCGATGGCGAGGTGCTGTTCGCCGCCTTCACCGGCAAGGCGGCCCAGGTGCTGCGCTCGAAGGGCGCCACCAATGCCCGCACGATCCATTCGCTGATCTATCGTTCGCGCGGCGAGGAAGAGGTGTCGGACGAGGAGACGGGCAAAACCTCGATCTCGCCGATGTTCACGATCAACCGCCAGAGCCCGGTCAGCAAGGCCGCGCTCGTCGTCGTGGACGAATGCTCGATGGTCGACGAGGCGCTCGGCAAGGACCTGATGAGTTTCGGCACGCCGATCCTCGTGCTCGGCGATCCCGGCCAGCTTCCACCGGTCTCCGGCGGCGGCTACTTTACCAACCAGGAGCCGGACTACCTGCTGACGGATATTCATCGGCAGGCGCGAGATAACCCGATCCTTCATCTCGCCATGCAGATCCGAGAGGGCGGCGATATCGCTTACGGCGATTATGGCGCAGCGCGCGTCATCGGGCGCAACGAGGTCGACCAGTCGCTGGTGCTCGATGCCGACCAAGTGCTCGTCGGCACCAACAAGACGCGGCGGCGCTACAACCAGCGGCTCCGGGAACTCAAGGGGTTTACGACCGAATACCCGCAATCCGGAGACAAGCTGGTGTGCCTGCGCAACGACCCGGCCAAGGGTCTGCTCAACGGCTCGCTCTGGCAGGTGATGAGCTCGTCCAAGGAGACTGTGAAGCCCGGTATTAACCTGATGATCCGGCCGGAAGACGACGACATGGATCGCGGCGCGGCCAAGATCAAGCTGCTGAAGGCCGCCTTCGAGAATGTCACCGAGGAAATTCCCTGGACGACGCGCAAGCGCTACGACGACTTCGATTTCGGCTATGCGCTGACCGTGCACAAGGCGCAGGGTTCGCAATGGAACAATGTCGTGCTGTTCGATGAAAGTTACGCATTCCGCGACACGCGCGAACGCTGGCTCTACACCGCCATCACGCGCGCCGCGGAAACGCTTACCATCGTCCGTTAGCCAGGCCCCCGCACGACGGACCGCCCATCAGGGAGCGGATAGAAGGGCCGGTCGTCATGTCCGGCCCATGCGTCGGCCTCAGTGGCCGACGATCCCGAGCATGACCGCCTTGGCGACGGCCTGGAAACGGTTGTTGCTGTTGAACTTGGCGATGATGTTCTTTTCCATCACCTGCACTTCGCCGGGCTCGATTTCGAGTGCGCGGGCGATGCGGCTCGTCGGATAACCTTCCGCCATCAGGGTGAGGCAACGCAGCTCCGCCGCCGCGAGGCTCGCACTCGGCGTGTTGTCGTTGGTCTCGCTTTCGTGCGCTGCGCTGAAATCGAGCAGCTCGTTGATCTGCTGCATCTGCCGACGGATCGTCGATTGCTGTGCGGCGAGTTCGCGCTTGCGGGCGGTCATGGCGTTGCGGAAGACCCCGTCGGCCTCTTCCTGGCTTTCGGCCGCCGAGAGGTGTTCCAGCAGTTCCTGGATCACGGCGACGGGCATGCCCGTCTCGCGGCAGGTGTTGACCACCGCCATCTGCTGGATTTCTTCCGGGCCGTAGACCCGCATGGGGCCGACGCGGGCCGCCGTCAGCAAGCCCTTTTCCTCGTAGAAATGCAGCGTGCGATGGGTCACGCCGAAGGCGTTCGCCATGTCGGCGATGGCAAGCCGCCCTTCCGGCAGGTTTTCCGGCAAGGGTGCGACGGGCAGGAAACGAATGGATTTGCGCGCGCCCGTCCGGCTGTCGGCCTTCTTCGACTCATTGGTCATCATGAAAGCGGCCCGCAAATAAGAAATCTGGTCATGTGCTTAACCCCCGGTCGCCGGCAAAAATCCTCTTCCCCGTGAAGTCTGGATCTAGAGCCGGCGGACAATGCCCACCATTCCTCCGGCTGTGCAGGCCGGTGGAACTGTATACGATCGCGCAAAGGTTCCCGATCCGTTTCGCGACGCGATTGTGCAGGATCATGAACCCGAGCGGCACACATTACCAATCCGCCCAGCATCGTAAAATAAACCCAAGGCTTGGGCGTGCCTATCGTTATATCTAGGGATGTATTTTCTGGCGGCGCGGGCGCGTGGGCTGCAAGGAAAAGGCGAGTGCTACCGGGTCAGGCTGAAGCTCGTTCCGTCGGGAATCGGCGCTTCCGCAAGGGCCGCGGAGGGTTGCAGCGTGCAGGCGGACGGCCGGCCGAGCGGCGGCGTGCCGCGCGGCGGGCCTTGTTCGCTGTGTGCAAGACATTCCATCGTGCCGCTTGCCGTGCCCGTGCGCATGGCGTGGCGATAAAGCGGGCCGGTCGCCGACAGGGTGCGGGCGGCGAAATTGACGGCCTCGTAGGCGATGCCCGCCTTGCTGCGCAGCTGCTCGGGGGAGAAATGCCGCGCATAGACCGTGTCGCCGGATTGTTCGTGGATCAGGCGCGCGTAGATGCCGTGGCCGTCCGAACGATTCTCGATGCGGATCGAATAGGAGAGCGGATGCGTGTCGGCCGCCTCGCGCTTGTCGACGAGGTGCACGGTCCGGTGATAGCCGGCGGAACCGGCGATGGCGCGGGCGAGCGCATTGCATTCGCCGCCCGACGGCCAGCATTGCACGATGTGCAGGCTCGGCAGAGCCTGGGCGCGGCCGGCAAGCCGGTTCTGCACCGAGAGTACAAGCTGCGCCTTGGCGATCGCCGCATTGGTCGCCTCCGGGTAGACGGAGGGCGCCAGGAAGAACAGCGGCAAAAGCGAGAACAGCGCGATCGGCGAGGAGATCGGCGCCGGCAGCCAGGAGCGGCGCGGTGCAGGCTTCTGCCGCACCAGCGGGCGCACGATGGCCGCTACGGGCGCGGCCGGTTCCGGGCGGTCCTTGAGGATGCTGTATTCGGGAACGTAGCTGCCGAGCGGAACGCGGATGCGCAGGTGATCCGTCGCACCTTCCGTCTCGTAATAGTGTTCGAGAAGCTTCCTGAGCTTGCCGGCCTGCACGCGCACCAGCGGATCGTTGCCGGCGTCGAAACCCGATGGACGGGCGAAGACGTCGATGCCGATGCTGTAGCCCTTCAGCTGGGCCGCCTTGCCGGACAGTTCGTTCTCGACGATGTAGGAGAGGAACGAGCGCAGCCGCTCGGAACGGGCGAAGGTCTCGCTGGTGATGACGGCGTTGAGCGCGCGCCGTACGAGATCGCACGCCGGCCTGTCGGTCCTGCTCATGGTGTTGCCACAGAGGAGGCCATCTTCGCTGCCTGGTTTCCTTCCCGTTCCGCTATCGAGGCGCTGGAGCGCGCTATCCCCAAAATTCTGGGGGAGTTTATCGGTGATTCTTGATGATGGGCAAGGGGCGAGGCGATCCCTCCCGGGCAAATCGCGCGTGCGCCCCGTTCCTGCGGCTCTTGCGGCGATTGCCCTTGTGGAAACAACAGGCTAGACCTGTGTCCTGCAACAGGAGCCCGCTTCGTCATGCCTGCGAAACTGTCGGTCAATCTCAACGCCATCGCCATGCTGCGCAACCGCCGGGACCTGCCCTGGCCGAGCGTCACGAGCCTTGGCCGGATCGCCCTTCAGGCCGGCGCCAGCGGGCTTACCGTGCATCCGCGGCCCGACCAGCGCCATGTGCGCTTCTCCGACCTCGCGCCGATCCGCAACCTCATCGACAGCGAATTTGTCGGGCTGGAATTCAACATCGAAGGCTTTCCGGAGGAGGGGTTCATGCGCCTCGTCGAGGAGCACCGCCCCGAGCAGGTAACGCTGGTGCCGGACGATCCGTCGCAGGCGACCTCGGACCACGGCTGGGATTTCCGCAAGAGCCACAATCTTCTCGGCAACATCGTCGGCCGGCTGAAGAAGCTCGGCCTTCGTGTCTCGGTTTTCGCCGATGGCGCGCCGGACCGCGAGGCGCTGACGATCGCGAAAGAGGTCGGCTCCGACCGGATCGAGCTTTATACCGGTCCCTATGGCGGCTGCTACGACGATCCGGCGGAAGCCCAGCGCATTGCCGAGGTGCTCGGCGAGACGGCGGATATCGCCTTCGACCTCGGCCTCGACGTCAATGCCGGCCATGACCTGACGGTCGCCAACCTGCCGATGCTGGTGGCGCGCATTCCGCGCCTTGCCGAAGTGTCGATCGGCCACGGCCTCACCGCCGATGCGCTGGAATATGGCATGGCGGAATCGGTGCGCCGTTTCTGCCGCGCCTGCGGCCAGGACGTCTGACCGCGTAGTGCGGCGCCCTTTAGGAGCGCCGCACCAAAAAATCATCAGCCGAGAAACGCTGCCTTGCTGGCGGTGACGAAATCCTCGAACGAAGTCAGCGGACGGCCGGACAGCGTTTCGGCATCGCTCGTCACCACCGCGATCTTGCCTTCGCGCGTGTTGGCGTCGAAGGAGACGATGGTCGGGATGAAGCCTTCCGGCAGTCCGGCGCCCTTCAGGCCCTCGGCAAGCTGGGCATCCGTGACATGCACCACGTTGAGCGGCTTTCCGGTCGCTTCGGAAACGATGGCGGCGATCTCTTCCGCCGTGTGGGTCTGCGGGCCGGTCAGCGTGTAGGTCTTGCTCTCGTCGCCGGCCTTCAGCACGGCGCCGGTGATGGCGGCGGCGGTGTCGTCGCGGGTGATATGGGCGATCTTGCCCTCACCGGTCGCGGTGTACCAGGAGCCGGTTGCAAGTGCGTGGGGCAGCGACATGAAGAGATTTTCCGCATACCAGCCGTCGCGCAGGATCGTGTAGGGGATGCCGGTCGCCTTGATGGCCTGTTCGGTGCCGAGATGGTCGGGGGCGAAGGTGACGAGCGAATCGTCCGGCTGCGGCATGGATGTGTAGAGGATGTGGTTTGCGCCGGCCTTCTTTGCGGCGGCGACCGCGGCCTTGTGCTGGGCGAGGCGGCGGCCCGGCTTGTCGAGCGCATCCGTCGAGATGATCAGCACCTTGCCGACACCGGCAAAGGCGGCGTCGAGTGAGGCTTCATCGTCGAAATCGGCGGCGCGGACCGTGACGCCCTTGGCGGCATAGGCCTCCAACTTGGCGGTGTCGCGCGTCGTGGCGATGATATCGGCCGGCGCGACCTTGCCGGAGGCGATGAGCTTGTCGAGGACGAGGCGGCCGAGCTGGCCGGAGGCGCCGGTAACGAGAACTGTGTCGGTCATGTCTATGGCCTTTCTGGCAGGGCTGGCGGGGAGGCGCCTACGGTTCCTGCTGAGGGTTGGTCTCTTATTGAGACTTGCTCTTATCTGGTGATCTGCTAGAGCCTGTAAAGGAGGCAGTTTTTTCTGCGGTGGTTACCTAGAGGGAACCTTCTATGAACAAGATCGTCGAGCGCGCCGAGGGCGAACGCGTCATGCTGATCGACGGCATCGCCATGTCAATGGACGATTGTCCGGTGCGCGACGTGCTGGACAGCGTCGGCGGCAAGTGGACCTCGCTGATGATCCTCGGCCTTGCCGACGGGCCGCGCCGCTTTTCGCAGCTGCGCCGCCTCATTCCGGACATTTCGCAGCGCATGCTGACCCAGACGCTGCGCGACCTGCAGCGTGACGGTTACCTGACGCGCACCGTCTATCCCACCCAGCCGCCCAGCGTCGAGTATGGGCTGACGCCGCTTGGCCACTCCTTCCTTGCGCTTCTGCGCTCCCTCGTGCAGTGGTCTACGGAGAATCACGGCGCGATCCGGGCTGCACGCCTGGTCTATGACGCGGCGAAGGACTGACGCACCGGGGAAGGCGGCATGAAGCGACTGGATATCGGCATTGCCGGCGCAGGGCCTGCGGGGCTCGCGGCCGCGCTCTTTCTGGCGCGCGCCGGCCATCGGGTGGAACTCATCGAGCGTTTCGACCAGCCGTCGCCCGTTGGGTCCGGCCTGCTGATGCAGCCGACGGGGCTCACCGTGCTCGATGCTCTCGGCTTGTCGCCGGCCATTCACGCGCTCGGCAACCGCATCGACCGGCTGCACGGCGCGGATGCCCGCAGCGGCCGGACCGTGCTCGACGTGCGCTACGATGCGCTTTCCGGCGGCCGTTACGGTCTTGCCGTGCACCGGGCGGCGCTGTTTTCCGTGCTGCATGATGCGGTGGTGGCCGAGGGGCTGCCCATCCGCACCGGCATCACGCTCGCCAAGGCCGAAACCCGGCAGGCCCGCACGGCGCTGCACGATCCGGATGGCGAGATCGTCGGCGATTACGACCTGGTGATCGATGCGACCGGCGCGCGCTCGCAGCTCGTCGCGGCCTCGATCGTCTCGCCGCATGTGCGGGAGCTGCCCTGGGGCGCCTTCTGGGCGACGCTCGATTGCGACGGCATCGCGCATGATGCGCGTGCGCTCGCGCAACGTTATGACGCCGCGAAGGTGATGATCGGCGTGCTGCCTGTCGGGCGGGCGCATGCGGGCGAGGGGCGCAAGGCCGCCTTCTTCTGGAGCCTCAAGACTTCAGAGGCGGAAACGGTGAAACAGGCGGGGCTTGAGCGCTGGAAGGCCGGTATTCGCGGCTATTGGCCCGAGACGGCGCCCTTCCTCGACCAGATCACGGATTGGGATCAGCTGACGCTTGCCCGCTACGCCCACCGCACCACGCTGCCGCCCTATGCAGATGGCATCGTGTTCATCGGCGACAGCGCCCATTCGACGAGCCCGCAGCTCGGGCAGGGGGCGAACATGGCGCTGCTCGACGCGGCCGCGCTGGCGCATGCGCTATCGTCGGCGGCATCGCTGGAGGAGGGGCTGGCGGCCTATGCGGCCGCCCGGCGCAGCCATGTGCGGCTGTTCCAGCTTCTCTCCTATGTCTTCACGCCATTCTACCAGTCGGATTCGCAGGCGATCGCCTGGCTGCGCGACAGGCTGGTCGCGACCGTCGCGAAAATACCGCCGGCGCCGCAGATCCTGGCGGCGATCGTCTCGGGCACGCTCACCGACCCGTTCGCACGGGCCGGTCTCGAAGAGTGCCGCTGGCAGGAGAAGGCGCTTCGCGAGGCCTGAACGGCCTCAGGCCGCCTTGCTGGCGACGATCGGGCCAAGCGCGAAATCGACGGCCGCCCTGGCATGGATCGCGGTCGAATCGAAACCCGGCAGCGGCAGGTTTTCGGGATCGAGCAGCAGGCAGATTTCCGTGCAGCCGAGGATGACGCAGTCCGCCCCTTGTTCGCGCGCCGCCTCGATCAGGGCGAGCGCGCGCTCGCGGGAGTTCTCAAGCACCTTGCCCTGGCAGAGCTCGTTGAAGATGACGTCGTGGATCAACGTGCGGCCGGCGTCGTCCGGCACCATCACGTCGAGGCCGGCCGCCTTCATGCGGTCCGCGTAAAAACCGTGTTCCATCGTGTAGCGCGTGGCGAGCAGCAGCGGGCGGCGCTTGCCGGCCGCGAAAATTTCGCGTGCGGTCTCGTCGATGATGTTGAGGAGCGGCGCCTTGACGGCGGCCTGAACCGCATCGGCGACGAGATGCATGGTGTTGGTGCAGATCAGCACGCAGTCCGCGCCGGCTTTTTCGAGGCCCGCGGCCACGGCGCCGAGGCGCTCGCCGGCGGCATCCCAGCGGCCCGCCTTCTGAAGGTCGACGATCGACTGGAAATCCACCGAATGCACCAGCACGTCCGCCGAATGCAGGCCGCCCAGCCGCGCACGCACCGCCTCGTTGATCATGCGGTAATAGACCGCCGTGCTCTCAAAGCTCATGCCGCCGATAAGGCCGATCGTCTTCATGCTCGTCTCCCGCTGGTGATGTCCATGACGACCAGAATGCCGCGCCCTTCGCGGCGATTGTTCGCAAAGTTTCGATCGATTTGGTATGCTGGCGCCAATTATTCTTGCAAAATTGCTCATCTGCGCGCTTTCATTGCTCCATCTTTGAATTGAGCGGAGAATCTCGGCGTGCTGGATGAGCGGGACCGGAAATTGCTGGCGCTGTTGCAGGAGGATGCGGGCGCGCCCGTCGCCGTGCTGGCGGAGAAGGTGAACCTGTCGCTCTCGGCTTGCGCGCGCCGCATCCAGCGGCTGGAGGAGAGCGGGCACATTGCGGGGCGGGTGGCCCTGCTTGACCGCGAGAAGATGGGCGTGCCGACGACGGTTTTTGCGCTGATCAAGACGGCGCATCACAGCGACGACTGGATCGCGCTGTTTTCCCGGGCGATCGCCGATATTCCAGAGGTCGTCGAGGCGCACCGGCTGACGGGCAACTACGATTATATCCTGAAGATCGTGCTGCCGCGCGTCGAGCATTACGACGTGGTCTACAAGCGCATCGTGCGCAAGGTCGAACTTTTCGACGTTTCCGCCTCGATCTCGATGGAGGTGCTGAAAAGCGGATCGCGCCTGCCGGTCGATCACGCCGAATAGCGGGCATAAGAAAGGCCGGTCGAAACCGGCCTTTCCATTTCAGTGCCGTGGCGGCGATCAGGCTGCGGCGAGCTGATCAGCCGACATCTTGCCGGACTTGCGGTCGCGGACCAGCTCGAAGCTGACCTTCTGACCTTCGTCCAGACCCGTGAGGCCGGCGCGCTGAACGGCGGAGATGTGGACGAAAACGTCCGGCTCACCGCTGTCCTGCTGAATGAAGCCGTAGCCCTTGGTCGTGTTGAACCACTTTACGGTACCAGTTGCCATGACGAAACCTTTCTAAGCCGTCAAATCAATCTTCGGTCGCCGGATTGGCGACCATGGGAGGTCGAATTTGAAGGGTAGGTTCGTACTGCAGGCGGGAACGCCTGCAAATGCAGAAGTCAACGTTCAAATCTCGATGCGGGAGAAATAAGTGCTTCGACGCCCCGGGTCAAGACAGGAGCGCGCCGGCTTTTGTGCTTGATCAATCCGGCGGTGAGAGGGCCGGATCGTTCGCGCATTTCGCGATCGGCAACTGGCGGAAGGAATGGATGGCAAGGATGCGGCCGTCGGCATCGTCGGTGTCCACGCTCATGCAGGCGCAGGCATAACCATAATTACCGTTGGTGCGCACATAGTCGCCGGCGGAAATGTCCGGGATGATGTCGATGCCGTCAGGCTCCTCGCCGCCACCCTGCGTCATCAATGTCCAGCTTCCGTCGGCGTCATTCAGCCACCAGTTCGCCGGTGTGGGATTGTGCAGCCAGCCGCAACGGTTTTCGGCGGCGTCAGCGGCCGTGCCGGCAAGAGCGATCAGGAGGGCACCCAGAACCAGTCTTTTCATCGCCATACCCTCACTTCACGATCTTCTTGCAGTGAAACATGTCGCCGCTCGCTTCCGAGGCCCAGTCCATCTCGCTGTCGGTGATGTTGGCGAGGCCGATGCGGTAGTCGTCGGCGAAGGTCAGCGTATAGGCGCCGCCGTCCTTTTCGCTTTTGACGATCGGCATGGGGCCTTCGCCCGAATCATAGGTGTCGGCGGTGAAGGTGAAGGTCGCGACCTCGCAATTCCAGGTGCCGACATAGGGCGGCTCCTCGGCGGCGATTGCGGGCAGGGCGGAGAGAAGAAGGGCGGCAGCGGCGAGGCGAAACATAGCGGGAATCCGTCGCAGGAGGGCAGGCACTCCCATAACGGGTAGCGCCTGTTCCTTATTCCCGTATTCCCATGCGATGAAAAGAAAAAGTCCCGTCAGGAACGGGACTCTTTCTGGATCAGGCAGGACGCCGCTTGTCGACGCGGTGATGGTCGAGGAAGGCGGCGATGGCAGCCTCGCCGTAGAGGCGGCGCTGTTCGACGAGAGCCACGGCCAGCCGGGCGGCATCGCCGAAGGTGAGGATGTCCGCGCCGGCGGTTGCCGGATTGCGGGCAAGGGTGTCGGCAACGATCTCCGCCATGGTGCGTGGCAGGATATCCGTGCACTCGCGCATGCTTTCGAAGACGATGCCGATGGGAATGATCTGGTCTTCGTAGATCACCATCGGTTCGGCGCGTTCGTCTTCCCAGGCGTCAAAGGCTTCCAGGGCGTCGCCGAACACTTGCTGCAGAGTGATGGGAGCATGTCCTTCGTGAAGGTCTGGCAGGAAATTCAACATTTTCTGTCTCCTTGGCGTAAGGGCGTTTCGCTTCGTACTCCTGATACTCAGGCCTCGATGCCGGCATGGCCGTGCTTGTCCAGAACGGCCTGCTGCACCGCAGGTCTCACAAATCTTAACAATCGGAAACGTCTTGGGAAGCGAAAAATTTTGTGCGGGCTGTGGTGCCTGAACGATTTGGAAGGACTTCTGTTTCAAATCAGCGACATAGCGGAATAAAAATTTCTTCATCGTTGTGCATTGCAGCGATTATCGCGTGGTGCAGTAGGCTTGGGAAGCAGGATTTGGCCATGCAAATCACCCGCTTTCCCTCCCTTGCAAGAAGTGTGTTGACCGGGCCGGCGGAGATCGCTAGAAGATGCCGAACCGTACGGTACGGTACGCAAGAATTCGACAGGGGATCATCGTGCATTTCGTGGAGCAGGGCAGAGCGGGCGCAGCCGCCGCGGGACTGACGGAACGTCAGGGCGCGGTGCTGGAGCGTGCGCTCGGCCTGCTGGTCGAAGGCGGCGAGCGGGCGCTGACGACCGCCGGTGTGGCGCGGGCGGCGAATTGCTCGAAAGAAAGCCTCTATAAATGGTTCGGCGACCGCGACGGGCTGATCTCCGCGATGATCACCTACCAGGCCGGCAAGGTGCGCACGGTCGAGGTGAGCGCCGCTGCGCTGACGGCGGAGACGCTGCGCAAGCATCTCTTCGCCTTTGCCTGCGACCTGATCGACGTGCTTTCGGGCGATGTGTCTCTCGCGCTGAACCGCCTCGCCATCGGCCAGGCGAGCCGCGAGGGCGCCGGGCTTGGCCGCCTGTTGCAGGAGCGCGGCCGCCGGCAGATCGGCAAGCGCGCCGCAGCGCTGCTCGAAGCCGGCCGCAAGGCGAAGCTGCTTGCCTTCGACAGTGCAGACGAGGCATACGGCACGCTCTACGGGCTGATCGTCTCCGACATGCATCTGCGCATGCTGCTCGGGGAAGATGCCGGGGCATTGAAAAAGGAATTCTCGCCGCGCGCGGAGAAGGCGGTGGATGCTTTCCTGACGCTCTACGGCGCGAAAGGGTAAGACCGGCCGGACGAACCGCCGGTTCAATTTAACAGACAGCAAGGGAAGGAAACATCGATGCGCGTCTATTACGATCGTGATGCCGATCTCAACCTCATCAAGGCGAAGAATGTCGTCATCGTCGGCTACGGCTCCCAGGGCCGCGCCCACGCTCTCAACCTCAAGGATTCCGGCGCCAAGAACGTCGTGATCGCGCTCAAGGCCGGTTCGCCGACCGTCAAGAAGGCCGAAGCCGACGGCTTCAAGGTCATGACCGTCGCCGACGCCGCCAAGTGGGGCGACCTTCTGATGATGGCGACGCCGGACGAGCTCCAGGCCGACATCTACAAGGCCGACATTGCCGGCAACATCCGCGACGGCGCTGCCATCGCCTTCGCGCACGGCCTCAACGTGCATTTCGGCCTCATCGAGCCGAAGTCCTCGGTCGACGTCGTCATGATCGCGCCGAAGGGCCCGGGCCACACGGTTCGCGGCGAATACCAGAAGGGCGGCGGCGTTCCCTGCCTCGTTGCCGTTCACCAGAACGCTTCGGGCAACGCGCTTGACCTCGCGCTCTCCTACGCCTGCGGCGTCGGCGGCGGCCGTTCGGGCATCATCGAGACCAACTTCAAGGAAGAGTGCGAAACCGACCTCTTCGGCGAACAGGTCGTTCTGTGCGGCGGCCTCGTCGAACTCATCCGCGCCGGTTTCGAAACGCTGGTCGAAGGCGGCTATGCGCCGGAAATGGCCTATTTCGAATGCCTGCACGAAGTGAAGCTGATCGTCGACCTGATCTATGAAGGCGGCATCGCCAACATGAACTACTCGATCTCCAACACTGCCGAGTGGGGCGAATACGTCTCCGGCCCGCGCATCATCACTGCCGAAACGAAGGCCGAGATGAAGCGCGTCCTGACGGACATCCAGACCGGCAAGTTCACCTCCGAGTGGATGCAGGAATGGAAGGCCGGCGGCGCACGCTTCAAGGGCATCCGCCGCAACAACGACTCGCACCAGATCGAAGAAGTCGGCGCGAAGCTGCGCGGCATGATGCCGTGGATCGGCAAGAACAAGCTTGTCGACAAGGCCGTCAACTAAGCGCATTTGCCCGTTCGGGCGCGCAAGGCCGGGCGGTTCTCCGCCCGGCCTTTTTATTTCAGGTGAACTGAAATAATGCAGTGCATCCTTCCGTGACGCTGCGGTGCAGCAAGTAATAAACTTGCGCGAAGCGCCGAACAGGAACAAAATACAGTAGTGTTTCGTTCCGCTGTCAGGAGGATAGTGCGATGACCACGATTATCCAATACTTCGCTTGGTTCGATCTCTTGATCCTGGGCAGTATAGCCACGCTGGTGCTGCTCAGCCTCTACAGCGACCGGGCGACCTGAGCGCGTCCGGCGCGTGAAAAGGCAGCCGGGGTGACGCCGCTCCGGCGAGATTAAATCCGCACGAAACCTCGGTCGCGTGCGCATGTCTTCTTGGTGCGAATATTTAGGTCAGCATTATTGACATAAAAACGGCGCCGTGATGAGGTGCGTTCAAACAACAGACCGAGGAAACCCCTATGTTCAAATGGGAACAGGCCTTCGCGACGCGTGCGTCGCGCATGAAGGCGTCCGAAATCCGTGAGCTGCTGAAACTGCTCGAACGGCCCGACATCATCTCGTTCGCCGGCGGCATTCCGGACCCGGCGCTGTTCCCAAAAGAAGCGTTCTCCGCCGCCTATACGGACGTGCTTTCGGGCGAGGGGGCCGCGGCCGGCTTGCAATATTCCGTCAGCGAAGGCTACCGGCCGCTGCGCGACTGGCTCGCCGGCGAAATGGGCAAGCTCGGCATTCCCTGTTCGGCCGACAATGTCTTCATCGTCTCCGGCTCGCAGCAGGGCCTCGATTATCTCGGAAAGCTCTTCCTGTCGCCGAACGACACGGCGCTCGTCACCTGGCCGACCTATCTCGGCGCGCTCCAGGCCTTCAATGCCTATGAGCCGACCTATGACCGGCTGAACCTTTCCGGCAACCGCACGCCGGATGCCTATCGCGCGACGGCGGCGGACGCCGGCGGGCGGGTGAAATTCGCCTATCTCTCCGCCGACTTCGCCAACCCGACCGGCGAAACGGTCGACCGTGCCGGTCGTGAAAAGCTGCTGACGCTTGCCGAAGAGCTGGATATCCCGATCATCGAGGATGCCGCCTATCAGTCGCTGCGTTATGACGGCGAGGCCGTGCCGCCGATCCTGGCGCTGGAAATCGCCGCCAAGGGCGATATCGACGCCGCCCGCACCATCTATTGCGGCAGCTTTTCCAAGACGCTGGCTCCCGGCCTGCGGGTCGGCTACATCGTCGCGGCGGCGCCCGTCATTCGCAAGCTTGTCTTGATGAAGCAGGCGGCGGACCTGCATTCCTCGACCATCAACCAGATGGCGATCGCCCATGTCGCCGAGCGCGGTTTCGACGCCCAGGTCGAAAAGATCCGTGCCGCCTATAGCGTGCGCCGCAACGCCATGCTCGCCGCCCTTCAGAAATACATGCCGGAAGGTGTCAGCTGGACCAAGCCCGAGGGCGGCATGTTCGTCTGGGTCACGCTGCCGGCCGGCATGGACGGCGCGGCGCTGCTCGCGCGTTCCATCGAGACCGAAAAGGTCGCCTTCGTGCCCGGCCAGGCGTTTCACGCCGATGGCAGCGGCGCCAACACGCTGCGCCTCAGCTTCTCCTGCGCCGACGCCGCGACGATCGAGGAAGGCATCTCCCGCCTCGGCCGCCTGCTCGGGAAGGAACGCCTTGCGGCTTGATTGGCGTATTGGTTGGCCCCTCACCCTAACCCTCTCCCCGCAAGCGGGGAGAGGGGACTTGCCCCGCAGAATGGTCGCGGTCTGGGAAAGCGGTGCGGCATATCCCTTCGCCCCGCTTGCGGGGAGAAGGTGGCGACAGCCGGATGAGGGGCCATTCGCCTATTCGGCGAGGCAGGCCATAGCCGATTCGAAGACCAGATCCGGCAAGACCTCGAACGTATAGGGCGCGTGCACGCGCTCCCATTTCTGATGATAATCGCGCCCCCATGGTCCGATATTGACCGTCGGGAACGACAGCAGGCCCTCCGGCGCATGGTCGGTGAAGGCTGCCGATGGCGTGTTGGTGGCAAGTAAACCGGTCTCGCCCGCTTCCGGCCGGTGGCCGAAGAAGCTCATGTCGGAAATCCCCGCGAAAATCTGCTTGAACTTGATCGACGTGCCGTGCCGGTTTGCGGCCTCGTCCATCACGCGCTGCAGCCGCTCCTGCATCTGCCGTCCGGCCTCTGCCTGCGCCAGATGCACCAGCGGATAGTGCAGGCTGCCGAAGCCGATGATCACGGCCGGGCCTTCGATGCCCGCCTCGGTCGCTGCTGCCGCAACGATCTCGCGGCTGACTTTCAAGGGGTCCGTGCCTCCCGAAAGCGAGCGGTACAGCGCCTCCAGCCGCGCAAGGGCCGCGGCATCGAGCCGTGCGAGCAGTTCCGCGTAGGTGAGGACGGTGCCCTGCGTTTTCGCCGCATCGCGCTTGCGGTAGCGAGCGGCGTGCGCCTCCTGGGTGTCGAGCGCGGTTTGCAGCGCGCCCGCGACGATGGTGCGGAAATCGCCGAGGACGGTGCTGGCGCTGCGGCTGTGCGTCAGCCAGTTGAAGGAGAGCCAGACGCGGTCCGGCGTTGTCACGTCATAGCCGTCGCGGATGTCGCGGGCTTCCAGGCAGACCGGCGGCGGGGAGCGCTCGCCGAAGGCTTCGTCGCTGAGTTCCGGCACCGTATCCATGGCCCGCGTGATCTCGGCGCTGATGCGGTGGGCGCTGGTGCCGTTGAAGGGATAACCGGCATGGGTCGGCCGGCCGATGACGAAGGCGAAGGGGGCGAATTTGCCGATCGAGCCGAGATAGATCGCGCGGCCTTCTTCGCCGTCGCGCTCGCAGCTCGATGCGTCGAGATTGATGCCGCCGACGATATCGAGGTCGAAGCGGCGGGCGATCTCCGGCAGGGCGTTGCGCAGGCTGCGCATGCCCCGCGAGCGGTTTTCCTCGTCCGGCGTCGCGACGAAGAGGAGGTTGCCCTCCCGCGCCTCCAGCCCGGCAAAACGTTCCAGCACCGCGATGCCCGCCGCAAGGCCGCTTTTCATGTCGAGCAAGCCGCGGCCGGCAATGAAATCGCCGCTCTCGAAATCCGCCAGCGCTTTAGTCTCCGCGGCGTTCAGCGGACGGCTGCGCAGTTCCTTCAGCAGCGCCTCCGTCAGCGGTTCCGGATCGCAGGCGAGCGGCGCGAGCGTGCCGTAATTGGCGATGGACACGGTGTCGAAATGGCCGGCCAGCACGATCGTCCTGCGCCCACCGCCGCGCACCAGCGCCACGACGTTCTCGGTCATCGGTTCGCCATGGCTGTCCACGGTGAAAAGCTGGTCGGGGTGCTGGCGGAAATAGGGCGTTTCGGCCAGATGCGCCCGGAGTTTTTCGGAGAAGTGCGCCTCGTCCGGCGATCCCGTCACGCTCGGCCAGCGGGTCATCAGCAGGGAAAGTTCGCGGGTGCGTCGAGCGGAGATTTCATTCGTAGGGGACATGGGCCTGCCGAAAGCGGTTGCGTTGAAGGATGCGCAAGGCTAGCCAAGGACGATGGCAAGCGAAACGGCAATCTTTTGGGAAAATTGCAGGGCCGATTGCCATTTTGTCATCACAAACTGACATTTCGGCAGGGCCATGGACACGATCGACCGCAAACTTCTCGCCTTGCTGCGCAAGGACGGCCGCGCCTCGCTTTCCGCGCTTGCGGCGGAGCTGAAGGTCTCGCGCGGCACGGTGCAAAACCGCATCGAGCGCCTGACGCGCGACGGCGTCATCGCCGGCTTTTCCGTGCGCGTGACGGAGGCCGACGACCCGCATGCCGTGCGCGCCATCACGATGATCGAGATCACCGGCCAGAAGACGCTCGCCGCGATCCAGACCCTGCGCGGCATTCCGGAAGTGCGGGCGCTGCACACGACGAATGGCGCCTGGGACCTCGTCGCGGAAATCCACACGGAAAACCTCGTGGAATTCGAGCGGGTGCTGCGCGGCATCCGTGCCATGGATGGTGTTTCGAAATCCGAAACGAGCCTGCTTCTGACGACGCTCTAAGCTAAGGCATCACGATATCGATTTCCTCGCCCGTCGAGGAATAGGTGACGCGGCCGCCCTTCCAGCCGTCCGGGCTTTCCAGCCGGATCTCCAGCGTCACCTTGCCGTCCGGCGAGGGCACCATGAAGCTGCCGTCGGGCGACATCAACTGGCCGATCGAGAAGGTATAGCGCGAGAGCGGCATTTCCGAGCCGACCTGAAGCCGTGAGAAGGTCCTCGCCGTCAGTTCGTTGAGCTTGGCTGCGGAGAAGAAGGCGATGTCGCTCATGCGGAAAAGCCGTTCCGGCCGGAATTCCGAATCCCAGGGCATCATCATGCTCGACGCCGTGACCCCGCGGTCGTTGACATTGTAGTCGCGCATGGTGCCGGGCGTATCCGGCACTTCGGCGAGGATGCGCATCGAATCCCGGCTGACGCTGATTTCGGCGAAGCGGGCGTTCTTGCCGAATTGCTCGGCCATGACGCCCAGCGTCTTCTCGGTCATGTCGGGATCGAGCCAGTTGCGCTTCGGCTTGCGCGCATCGGGCAGGTTGGCGACGCGCACCGTGCCGTCCGTCGTCACTTCCACGGTTCCGCTGGCGGTGAACAGCGTCATTTCCCCCGGCTCGCCGAGATCCGTGAAATGCACCACCCAGCGCAGCTCCGGTTTTCCCGGCCCGTCGGTGGAGAGCTTCAGCATCATGTAGCTCATCGTCGACTTGTCGTTCTGCCAGGCTTCCTTCGCCTTGTCGCGGATCATGGCAAGCCGCGACAGATCGACATCGGCGAGCGAAAAGCCGGGCAGCGCCGACGTGCCGGGGAACATGGGCGAGGTGATGGGCGAGCGTGAGACGCCGGAAATATCCCAGGAATAGCCGACCGTGGTTTCCGCCATGCTGGGGTGGTCGGCCTTTACCTGCACGGATTTCGGATAGACCGTGAGGTCGCGGATGATCGGCTTGCTGCCGATGACGGAGGTGAGGCTTTCCAGCGCCTGCTCCTTCGGCCAGTCGTCGTCCTTGAAGAAATCCATCAGCCGCGCGCGGGCGGTGTTGGAAAGGTCGCCGCCGATGATCGTACCCTCGGCATCCGCATAGACGGTGGCGCTTTCGCGCGGCGAGGCGACGTAGATCGTCCAGCGGATCGGGCCGTAGGACGGCGTTGGCAGCAGGTTCACGCGCTTGGAGATCTCGATCGACTGCACCGTGCCGCCGCCTTCCAGCCGGGCATAGCCGATGGCGCGGGTGGCGATCTGGTCGACCTTTGCCAGCGGGATCGCATCCAGCGGGAAGAGGCCGCTCGTTATATCTGCGACCATGGCCGGCGCGGAGCGCGCCGCGGGGCCGCTGACGACTTCCGATTCGAAGAAGAGCAGGCGGGTCGCCTGGCGCACCCGCCATTCGTCCACGTCGCCCGCTTTCGCGCCGCGCAGGATGAGGTTCACCTCCTTCTCGGTGATGCGGATTGTGTGCGCTTCCGGCGTCCTGCCGAGCGCTTCGCTGACGCGGCCGGCGGCCCGCGCGGCTTCGCCCGGGCTGGTAATGTAGCTTTCAGCGGCGCGGGCGGGCACGCAGGCGAGGAAGCTCAAGGCCAGCCATGCCGCCAGAAACGCCCGCCATCTACCGGATAAAAATCCCATGAGCGATCCCTCCGCCCGCCTCGGAACACCTATCATCCGTGGTGGGTAACGGCATGGCAAGCCGGTTTATTCCGGTCGCGGCGGCGGGCATGGCGAAAAGGCGCTTTCCATTGCCGGTCAGCCGGTTACACTCCGCCTGCCCATACGCATTCCTGCCGAAAGTGCCCCATGTCGCTGCGCCTCGCCACGTTCAACATCGAAAACCTCATGACCCGTTTCGACTTCACGGGTTTTCGCAACCAGGTTCGCCAGGATCGCGTGCTGCGCCTCTTCGAAATCCGCAACGAGGCGGAATACCAGCGGCTGGAGGAGGCGCGCGCCATCGCGTATACGGACGACGCCCGCCAGCATTCCGCGCTCGCCATCGCGGATGCCGATGCCGATATCCTCTGCCTGCAGGAGACCGACAACATGGCGGCGCTGCAGGCCTTCGAATATGGCTATCTCTTCCGCATGGTCGGCAACGGCTACCGCCAAAAGTACCTGATCGAGGGCAATGACAGCCGCGGCATCGATGTCTCGGTGCTGATGCGCGAGGAGACCCGCGACGGCCAGCGCATCGAATGCGTCGATATCCGCAGCCATGCCGCCGTCACCTATCGCGACTTCGACCTCTTCACGCCGGATCTCGGCCAGGGCCTCAAGGCGGATGACAGGGTCTTCAAGCGCGATTGCCTGGAGATGGACCTGCGCATCGGCGGGCGGCCGCTGACGCTCTATGTCGTGCATTTCAAGTCGATGGGGCCGGGGCGAGAAGGCATGGACGGCCGCCAGTCGACCATGCCGGTTCGCACCGCCGAGGCGCGCGCGGTGCGCCGGATCATCGAGAACCGCTTCGGCGTCGGCCGCACGGCGAACAAGGCCTTCGCCATCTGCGGCGACATGAACGACTACCAGGAGAAGCTGGCGATCGAGGGCGACCGGCGCACCGGCTATCGCTTCGTGCCGCAGGAGGAGGCGGCGAGCGCGCTCGACGTGTTCAGCGCGGATGGATTTGCGGTCAACCCGATGCTGCGCCGGCCGGTCGACGACCGCTGGACGCTCTACCACAGCCGCGGGCCTGAGGAGCGCCATCTCTGCCAGCTCGACTATATCTGGCTGTCGCCCTCGCTTGCCGAGCGCAACGCCCATCAGGTGCCGGAGATCATTCGCGCCGGCCAGCCTTTCCGCACGATCTTTCCGCCGGGGCAGGAGGTGGAGCGCTATCCGCGTGTCGGCTGGGACCGGCCGAAGGCCTCCGACCATTGCCCCGTCGTGATGAGCTTGGATCTCTAATACGTGGGCGGTTTCATTTCCGCTTGCCCGCGGCGGAGCGCTCGGGCAGGTTTAGGCAAAAGCTGAATACGGAGAATACCTTGTCCCGTCGCTATGCCATCTATGACGTCTTCACCGACACGCGGCTCGCCGGCAATCCGTTGGCCGTCGTCTTCGATGCCGATGGTCTCGACGACGGCACGATGCAGCGCATCGCCCGCGAGTTCAATCTCTCCGAAACGGTCTTCGTGAAGCGGCCGGAAAACCCGGCGCATACCGCGCGCCTGCGCATCTTCACGCCGGGCCGCGAGCTGCCCTTCGCCGGCCACCCCACGGTGGGAGCGGCGATTGCGATCGCCGAAGCGGCCGAGGATGTCGCAACACAGCCGCGCGACCTGGTGAGCATGCTGGAGGAGAATGTCGGCCCGGTGCGCTGTGCGGTGAAGCTCGGCGTGCGCGAGGCCGCCTTTGCCGAGTTCGACGTGCCGCGCAAATCGGCGCGCCTGGAGGCGACCTTCGACCGGCAGGCGCTGGCCGATGCCTTCAGCCTGAAACCCGGTCAGGTCGGCTTCGAGAACCACGTGCCCTCGTTGTGGAGCGCCGGCGTCGCCTTCGTGATGATCCCGGTGCATGACGTTGCGGCGGCGACCGCGGTGGAGTTCGACCCGACGCTCTGGGAGCGCTGCGCGCCCTTCGCCGAGGGCCGGCTCGCCTCCGCCTATCTCTATTGCCGCGGCGGCGTGAACCACAATGCGCGCTTCCACACCCGCATGTTCGCGCCCGACATGGGTATTTCCGAAGACCCGGCGACGGGGGCGGCGGTCGCAGCGCTCTCCGGCGCCATCCATTTCTTCGACAAGCTGGTGGATGGCCACCACCCGTTCCTGATCGAGCAGGGCGTCGAAATGGGCCGGCCGTCCTCGATCCACCTGCATCTCGATATTTCCGGCGGCGCCATCGCCCGCGCGCGCATCGGTGGACAGGCCGTGCGGCTTGCTGCGGGAATGCTGGATTTGTGACGCTTATTTTGCGCTGCGAAAGAAATTCGCCCCGGAAAGCATCTTTTTTCGGGGCGGGTATAGACAAGCCCGGAGAACGCCATTATACGCCCCTCCAGACCGCACAAACGGTCTTGTGGGTGATTAGCTCAGTTGGTAGAGCAGCTGACTCTTAATCAGCGGGTCCACGGTTCGAGCCCGTGATCACCCACCAAATCCTTCCTAAATTCCGCTGATTATACAAAGACTTGATGGTCGACGCCAGGCGGCGTCGCCGGGGCGCCGAGGGCGTTTCCCCGTCAGGTTTTCAGGATGCTGAAGCTTGCGACCAGCCATAGAAGTTTGCACAGGAGATGCAGCGCCTGGTCCTGGGCAAAGCTGATCTTTCCCTTCGTTTTGCCTTCGTCGATCACGGCATGAAGCACCCACTCGGCAAACGCGAGGACGGGGCTTTTTGTGATGAGCAGCACCATGGTGGCGTGGATGCCGGCATGCGCGATCAGGTGATAGACGCGTAGCGGACCCTCGATCTTCGCTTTCACCAGGAAGTCCGGTTGCAGGGGATAGTCAGCCAGCCAGTGCGCGCCGCACAACAGAAGCCCCATCGTCAGAATGTCATGGATCATCGAATGAACGGTGCCGGTTGCGCGTTATCGTCATGCCGCCGGAGGCTGGGATCCATGCAAACGGCGGGGCGAACCGCTGTTCTAATAAACCAACCACCCCGTGCTGTTCCCTGGGGAACAGCCGCGCGCCTAGAGCAAGAAGTCGCCCTTGCTCAGTGCCATCTTGCCGTCCAGCTCCAGGCGGAAGTCGGCCGCCTTGTCGCCGTCGATATCGCCCTCGACCACGGTGATGGCCTTGCCGCTCGTCGTCGTCGTGTACCAGCGCAGATCGCCGGCATCGCCGGTGAAGGCTTTCGCCTTGGCGAGAAGGGTGAAGCTGTGGCCGGTCTCGGGGCCGTTGGCGTCGATGGCGGAGAGGTCGATCCGGTCGCGGCCGGGCTCGAAATCCGTGATGCGGTCGCGCGTGCCGGCGGCTAGGCCAATGTCGCCGGCGCTGCGGAAGACGAAGGTGTCGGCGCCGCTGCCGCCGGTCAGGATGTCGGCGCCGTTGCCGCCGTCGAGCCAGTCGTTGCCCGCGCCGCCATTGAGCCTGTCCTTGCCGGCAAGGCCAATAAGCGCGTCATTGCCGGCACCGCCGGACAGCGTGTTGGCGTGGGACGAACCAATGAGCAGGTCCGCGTCGTTCTCGCTCGAATCATGCGCCGTGCCGTCCCCGGTGAGAGTGCGGGTGGTGGCGGAGGCGACCTGGAGTTCTTCCAGCACCATTCCCTTGCTGATGCCGTAGGCGGCCTTCAGGCGGGCGATGGCCGGGGCATATTCCTCGAAGATCGCATCGATGCCGGCAAAACCCTTGATGCGGCCGGCATCGTCGGCGTCGAAGCGGCTTTCGTAGGACAGGATCTTTTCCCGGTGCGCGGTGTACATCAGGCCGGCATCCAGCGCTTCCGCCGTCGTCGCCGTGCCCTCCTTGGCGAAGAGCTTGAAATGTTCGGCTTCCACATAACGCCGGTTGGCGATGCCGGCATGGCCGCTGCCGTTGGAATTGTAGCGGATTTCGTACCAGGCCTCCGCCCGGTCGCCGTCTAGGATCGCGGCCTTCAGCTTCGGGCCGAGCAGCGCGGGCGCGTTATAGGCCATGCTGAACAGCACGGCGCGTTCCGTGGAGTTCGGGATGCCGGAGAGCCATTTGTCGATGACCGCCTCGTAGCGGGGCGATATGGCGGTGAGGGCGGCCTGGATCTGTGTGTCGGAGGTGAAGCCGAAGGTTTTCGGCACGCTCGGATCGCGCGTTGCGTTCCAGTCGGCCATCACCTTGTCCAGCCGGCTGTTGAGCAGCGCTGTCTCGCCCTTGGCATAGCTGTCGTCGATGACCGTCTTCAGCCGCGCTTGCAGCGTCGCATTCCAGCCGCTGCCGGCGATCGCCTTCAGCACGGGTTCGAGATTGTAGCGCAGATTGAAGCCGATGCCGATCGTCGGGGCGGGGTCGGCGGCGGTGTCAAGATAGGCGCGCCGCGTCGAGCCCTCCAGGTTGAGCAGCAGGTCGAAACCGGTCTTGCGATAGGCTGACGTCGACAGTCCGGTGAATTTCAGCATGGCATGTCCCTCGATCGCGGAGAGCCTAGCGCAGGCGGGGTAAAGCTTTGCTAACGTCCCCCTTGCAACCCGGTCGCACCCCGCCATATTGCGGCTCAGACGAATGGAGGGAGCGCATGAGCGAGGACAGGATCAGGACACCGGAAGAGGTCGTCACCTATTGGTGCGAGACGCTGTCGGCCAGGGACTGGTGGCAGCCGACGCCAGAGCTCGATGCCCGCATCCGCCAGCAATTCGCGGCGACGCATTTCGCGCTGTCGCAGGACGTCACGCCGGAATGGCGCGCAAGCCCCGAGGCGCGGCTTGCGGCGATCATCGTGCTCGACCAGTTCCCCCGCAACATGTACCGCGCGTCGCCTATGGCCTTCGCGACGGACTGGATTGCGCGGCGCGAGGCACGCCTGGCGCTGGACGCGGGCGCCGACAAGCTGGTCGATTACGGCCGGCGCCATTTCTTCTACATGCCGCTCGAACATTCCGAGGATCTTGCCGACCAGGACCTCTCAGTCTCGCTTTTTGAGGCGCATGACGATGAAATGTATCTTGGTTATGCGCAGCGGCATCGCGACGTCATCGTCGATTACGGCCGATTCCCGCATCGCAACGTCTTTCTCGGCCGGGTTTCGACGCTGAAAGAGCAGGCCTATCTCGCCGAACCCGGCGCCGGATTTTAGAGCATTTCCGGTGAACCGGAAATGCTCTAATCCTTTTGTCTTTGCCGCATTGTCCGACGCCGAAGCGATGCCGCTTCGGCTGGAAATGCTCTAGCTGAACGGCGATGCCGGTTTAAAATGGCCGCATTCATGGCTAGAAGGGGTGCGGAATCGCATGTTTGCGATGCGTCGTCGTCTGTCTCTGTTCAACGAGGATGGCCTGTTGTCGATCTTCCGCCTTCTGCCCGTCCTTCTGGTCCTTCTTCTCGTCGCGGCTCCGCCCGTCCGGGCGCAGACGGCGGCCGTGCCGGCCACCGCCGACGTCACCCAGCTCGAACAGGCCAACAGCGACCTCGACCGCGCGAGCGGCCAGCTCAACGCCATCCGCGAGCGCGTGGAGCGCGACAAGGACGATGACGCGCGCCTCGTCGATCTGAAGGTCGAGGCGGAGGCGCTGAACCGGACGATCCTGTCCATTTCGGTCGCCACACGGCCGCGGCTGGAGGCCATCAAGGCGCGCCAGACCGAACTCGGCGACCCGCCGGCGGAAGGTGCGCCGGCCGAGGCCGCCGTCGTCGTCGAGGAGCGCAAGAAGCTTGCCACGGAGCGCAACGAGATCAACGCGCTGACGGGGGAGGCGGAAAACCTCTCGATCGAGGCGACGAAGCTCTCCAACCGCATCACGGAAATCCGCCGGCGGCTCTTCAGCGATGCCATCCTGAAACGCACCGAGATCAACACGGAGCTCTTCACCGAGGCGTCCGGCGCGCTTGTCGAAGAGACGCAGACGCTGAACCGCACGGTGGCGGCGTGGCTGCAATTCGTCTGGAAGTTCAAGCGCATGCAGCTTCTGGGCGCCGTCGGGTTGTCGCTTTTGGCAGCCCTCGTTCTGCATACCGGCAGCTACCGCCTCTTCGCGCCCTTCATCACGCGTGGGGTTCAGGAGGAGAAGCCGCACTATATCACGCGCCTGTCCGTGGCCTTCTGGTCGACGATCCTGCCCACCATGGCGGCGGCGGCCTTTGCGGGCGCCAGCTATTTCTTCCTCGATACGTTCAACGTGCTGCGCGCCGATATTGCGCCCATCGTCACGGTGGCGCTCGGCGTGATGGTGGCGATCTATTTCGTCGCTCAGCTGGCCAATGCGGTCCTGTCGCCGGTCGACGGGCACTGGCGGCTGGTACGGGTGTCCGATCGTGGCGCGCAGCTTCTGTGGCTGCTGATCTTCGGCATGGCGATCGTCAACGGCGGCGACTATTTCCTCGGCACGATCAGTGAAGTGCTGGGTTCGCCGGTGGTGCTGACCGTGGTGAAGAGCTTCATCGCCTCGATCATCATCGGCGCGCTGCTCGTCGTCACCGCCTTCATCAAGCCTGTGCTGCGCCAGGGCGAAAAGCCGGATACGCAGGGGCGTCCCTGGCCGCGCTCGGTGTTCATCCTGCTGGTGCTGACGGGGCTCGGCCTCGTCTTCGCCTCGCTGCTCGGTTATGTCGGCATGGCGCGCTTCATCGCCACGCAGATCGTCGTCACTGGCGCCGTCGTGGTGACCATGTATATCGGCTTCCTCTCCGGCCGCGCAGTCTCGGCCCCGAATGCCTTTGCGGAAACCACGGTCGGCAAGCGGCTGGAGGAGCGGTTCGGCCTCGGCCAGGTGGCGCTCGACCAGGTCGGGCTTGCGGCGGGGCTCGGCGTCTATCTCCTGATCTTCGTCTGCTTCGTGCCGCTGATCCTGCTGCAATGGGGTTTCCAGGTCGCCGATATCGAATCCTGGGCCTACCGCATCTTCACCGAGATCCGCATCGGCAGCATCACCATCTCGCTGGTCGGCATCCTTGCGGGCATCCTGCTCTTTGCCGCCGGCCTCGTCATCACGCGCTGGTTCCAGAAGTGGGTGGACGGCAACGTTCTGGCGCGAAGCCAGGTGGATGCGGGCGTGCGCAATTCCGTTCGCACGGCGGTGGGTTATGCGGGCGTGGCGCTTGCCGGCCTCGTCGGCATATCGGCGGCGGGCATCAACCTTTCCAGCCTCGCGCTTGTCGCCGGTGCCCTCTCGCTCGGTATCGGTTTCGGCCTCCAGAACATCGTGTCGAATTTCGTCTCCGGCCTCATCCTGCTCGCCGAGCGGCCCTTCAAGGTGGGCGACTGGGTGGTGGCCGGCACGACGGAAGGCTTCGTGCGCCGCATCTCCGTGCGCGCCACCGAGATCGAGACCTTCCAGCGACAGACCGTGATCGTGCCGAATTCCCTGCTGATCAACGGCCAGGTCGGCAACTGGACGCACCGCAACAAGCTCGGCCGCGTCGACCTCGCGATCAGCGTGCATGGCAGCAACGATCCGCGGCAGGTGCAGGAGATGCTAGTCGAGGTCGTGCGCGGGCAGCAGGGCCTCTTGCGCAATCCCGAGCCGATGGTGGTCTTCCTGGCCTTCTCGGCCTCGTCGCTGGATTTCGAGATCCGCGCCTTCCTCGCCGATATCCTGAACGGCACGACCGTGAAATCGGAATTGCGGGCCGCCATCCTCGAACGGTTCCGCCAGGAGGAAATCGCCATCGGCGGGCCGGCGGCGCCCGAAGTGCCGGTCAAGATTTCGCCGGAAGGGGCGGAGCTCATCTCCGCGCTTCTCGACCAGGCGACGGAAAAACTGCGCCCGCCGACCACCAGCCGGCGTCGCAAGCCGGCCGACGAGGCGCCCGAAGCCGACCCCGCCGCCTGATTTGCGGCACATGAACGCCGCATTCACGCTCCATTCAGCCGTCCCCGCATAAAACGTGATGCAAATCCGATCGAGGAACGATAGTGTTCCTCAGGGCTTGCAAGAGGGGCGGCGTTCAGGCGCCGGGCGAAGATGAAGCGAATGATCATGATGCTGCTGGTGTCGGTCGCGATGTCCGCCCCGGCAATGGCTGCCTCCGTCACCAACAAGGACGGCGATACCCAGGTTCTCGTCATCGTCGAGGACGGCAGCCGCATGGAGGTCGCGCTGGAGCCCGGCTCCACCGAGACGATCTGCCCCTCCGGCTGCTTCGTCACCCTGCCGAACGGCGACCGCATCGCGCTCAACGGCGGCGAGGAAGTCGAAATCCAGGGTGGCGCTGCCTCGGTCAAGTAAGTTTCTGTTGAGGATTTGTGACGGCGCGGAAGAACAACCGCGCCGTTGTTCTTTGCGTGCGCCTACCGCGTTTTCATGCCTTCTAAATTTAACGCTTTCGCAAAGGGTTGCCGTTACCCATTAAGCTGGGGAAACATCTTTTCAACGAAGGCAGATCATGGCGTTTATCGGCATTTCCGGAATGCAGTATTCCGGCGCGTCTCTCTCGCATCACCGTATTCTTGTTGCCGAGGACTCGAATGTCTTCACCTCCATGATTTCGAAGCGGCTGAAAGAGCTTTTCGACCTCAATGTCGAGATATGCCGGAGTTTCGAGGAGCTGGAACTTGCCTATGACAAGTCCAGCGACAAGATCACGCTGGCGATTTCCAACATCAACCTGCCCGGCGCCGAGAATGGCGAGGCGTTGAACTATCTCGTCGACCTCAGCATTCCGACGATCGTCTTCACCGGAACCTTCCAGCAGACGACGCGCGACCAGCTTCTTTCCAAGGAAATCGTCGACTATATCCTGAAGGACAATATTTTTGCGGTCGACATGCTGGCGGAGTCTGTCTGCCGCTTTTTGACCAATCACCAGCACCATGTCCTGATTGTCGATGACAGCGCGACGGCGCGCGCTTTGCTCACGACCCGCCTCAAGCGCTACAATTTCCGCGTCAGCGTTGCAGAGAACGGCAGGAGCGCGCTCGAACTCCTCAAGGCCAACCCCGATATCGCGCTGATGATCACCGACTACAACATGCCTGATATCGACGGTTTCGAGCTGACGCGGCGCATTCGCGGCACGGTCGGATCGCACCAGCTGCGCATTATCGGCGTCTCGTCCTCGACGGACCGGCTGCTGTCGGCGCGCTTCCTCAAGGCGGGCGGCAACGACTTCATCATGCGGCCGTTCATCGACGAGGAGTTCTATTGCCGTGTTAACCAGAACCTCGACACGCTGACCCAGATCAGGACGGCGCAGCGACGGCTTTCTGCCTGACTTTTCAGCGATTTTCACGATCCACCCGGATATGTCCCTTACGTAACGTGAGATATTTCTCGGCGGATTAACCACTTGGTAAAACCGGTGGTTTGTAATGCGTGCCAGACGGGAACATCATCGAGGGTACTGGAAGACGTGGGAGTGGATTCAAATCCGCAACGAGGGCCTGCATTTCTGCGCCACTCCGGCCAGCAGGTTTTGCTCGTGGAAGACTCTCGCATGTTCTCCACCGCCCTTAAGTATCGGCTGGAGAAGGAACTCGGCCTTATCGTTACCCATTGTTCCAGCATGGCGGCGGTGCGGGCGATCTTCCAGTCCGACGCGGCGGAATTCGCGCTTGCCGTTCTCGACCTCAACCTGCCGGATGCGCCGAACTGCGAGGCGCTCGACTATGTGATCTCCAAGGGCATTGCGCCGCTGGTCTTCACCGGCTCCTTCAGCGATGCCACCCGCGACCAGATCCTTGCCAAGAACGTGCTCGACTATGTCGTCAAGGACAATCCGGCAGCGATCCAACAGCTCGTGCTCGCCGTCGACCGCATCCTCACGAGCGGCAAGACCCAGGTGCTTGTCGTCGATTCGGACCCGGAGAGCCTGCAGCGCCAGGTGAGCCTGATCGCCAAGCAGCGTTTCCAGATCATCGCCGTCGAAAGCGGTACCGCCGCCCTCGACGCGCTCGATGCGCATGGTGGCATCGACATGGTGGTCTGCGATCTGGCCCTCGCCGACATGGACGGTTTTGCGCTGCTCGACGAAATCCGCCAGCGCCATGGCGACGATGCGGTGCGCGTCGTCGGCCTTTCGACCTCGGAAGATCGCATGGTCGCGGCCCGCTTCCTGCGCGCCGGCGGCGACGAATATATCCAGAAGCCCTTCCTCGTCGAAGAGTTCAACAGCCGCATCTTTCACGTTGCGGCGATCCAGAAGCGCGTGCAGTCGCTGCACCGCATCGCGGCGCGGGATTATCTCACCGACATCTACAACCGCCGTTACTTTTTCGAGGCCGGCCCGCGGCTCGTCGACCAGGCGGTGCGCCGTGGCGACCCGATGTCGATCGCCATCCTCGATATCGACCATTTCAAGCGCTTGAACGACACCTACGGCCACGAGGTCGGCGACGTGGTGCTGAAGGCGATCTCCCGGCGGCTGAAACACCGGGTCAACGACAAGCACCTGCTCGCGCGCCTGGGCGGCGAGGAATTCGGCATCATCTTCAACGGTCTCTCGCTGGACGAGGCGCTCGATTATTGCGAACGGCTGCGCAGCGAACTGGCCGCCCAGCCGATCGACGCGGACGGCGAGGCGCTGACCGTCACGGTCTCCGTTGGCCTTGCGGTCATTGCCGGCCGGGAAACCTTCGACAACTACCTGAACGCCGCCGACCAGTTCCTCTACATGGCCAAACATGCCGGCCGGAACCGGGTCTTCTCAGAGCTTTCGCTGATGAGCGCGCTCGCGAGCTAAAAAATCCCCGCCACAGGGACGGGGATTTTCATCGTCTCTCAGAATTTGATCAGCGCGCGATGGCCGAAAGCGTCAGCTTGCGTTCGGCGCGCTCCTGCTGGGGCGAGCGGTTGTAGAGTTCGCGGTAGCACTTGGAGAAGTGCGAGGCGGAGACGAAGCCGCAGGCGACGGCCACTTCCACCACCGGCATGGAGGACTGCACAAGCAGGTGGCGCGCCCGGTCGAGCCGGATTTCGAGATAATAGCGGGCGGGCGAGCGGCCCATTTCCTGGCGGAACAGCCGTTCGATCTGGCGGCGCGAGAGGTCGGCGCCATCGGCGATCTCCAAGAGCGACAGCGGCTCGGAGAGGTTGCCTTCCATCAACTCGATGATCGACAGCACCTTTGCGTTCTGCACGCCGAGGCGCGCGCGCAGCGGCAAGCGCTGGCGGTCGTGCGGGCCGCGCACGCGGTCGGTCAGTGCCTGTTCGCAGACGCGGTTGACGAGGTTCTCGCCGAAATCCTGGTCGATCAGGTTCAGCATCATGTCGAGCGAGGCGGTGCCGCCGGCGCAGGTATAGATGTTGCTGTCGATTTCGTAGAGATCGGCATAGACATCGGCCTGTGGGAAGGCCTCGGCGAAGCCGGGCAGGTTCTCCCAGTGGATGGCGCAGCGCTTGCCGGAGAGCAGGCCGGCCTGGGCGAGCACATGGGCGCCGGTACAGAGCGAGCCGACCGCGATGCCCCGGTTATAGACCTCGCGCAGCCAGGCATTGACCGACTTGTTGGAAAAGTCCTCGACATAGATGCCGGAACAGACCAGCACCATGGAAGGGCGGTTCTCGCCGCCGAGATATTTGCGCTCGTCGGCGAGCGACGAGTTCACCTCGATGCCGATGCCGCTGGAGGAGAGCACCTGCTGGCCGTCCGTCGAGGAGAGGCGCCAGGTATAGGCCTCGTAACCGAGCATGCGGTTGGCGATGCGGAGCGTCTCGATTGCCGCCGAGAAGGGCAGCATGGAGAAGTTGGGCACGAGGAAGAAAACGAGGGAGCGCTTCTTGACGTTCTGCTTGTTCATCGGAGTGTCCATGCTGGGGGCGGAATGTCGCAATGGTCGCAGGGAGAGTGGCGGCGATGCTAGCATTTTTGCGACACTGAAAAGGATGGTTACGACTGAAACAGGCCGCGCATCACTGGAATGTCAGTGCCTTCCGGCGGAATTATGACATTTCCTTCGCACTTGCACATTTGCGACCCGGCCAAAAGCATTGTCCGATTGCGACAGGCGGTTTTTGCGGCATGAAATCCGGCGGTTCCGGTTTGACAAGCGGGCGCGCTCCGGCCACATACGGTCGCGGATTTGTGAGGGAATGATCGATGCTGCCAGACGGATATTCGGATGTACCGGCGGGAAAACTTGCCGCCGTGGTGACCTGTCTCGAAATGCGGGCGCCGCCGGCCCGGCGCGACGATCCCGAGCAGCCCGGCGTCACGCTTGACCGCATGGCGACGCCTGATCTCGCCTGGTATCGCGACCTCTACAGCCGCATCGGCACCGAATGGCTCTGGGCCTCGCGCCTCGCCATGGCCGATGCCGATCTCACGGCGGTCCTCCATCATCCCGATGTCGAGGTCTATGGCGTAATGAAAGAGGGCCGGGCCGAGGGGCTGCTGGAACTCGATTTTCGCGAGGAGGGGGTCTGCGAGCTCGCCTTCTTCGGCCTGACGCCGACGACGATAGGTGGGGGCACGGGCCGCTGGCTGATGAACAGGGCGATCGCGCGCGCCTGGTCGCGGGAGGCATTGCAACGCTTCTGGGTGCACACCTGCACGCTCGATTCGCCGCAGGCGCTGAATTTCTACATCCGCTCGGGCTTCACGCCGGTGAAGCGCCAGGTCGAGGTTTTCGACGACCCGCGGCTGGCGGGCATCCTGCCGGAGACCGCAGCTCCCGTGGTGCCGATCATCCGGGCATAAACGAAAACCGCCGGAGAGACTTTTGAGGGTCAGCTCCGGCGGCTTTTGGCGTCGTCTTCTTTCGGCGGTGCGCCGCAACAGTCATTCATCATCGCGTGTTCTTCGAACGGAAGCCGATGTCCTTGCGCAGGTCGTAAGGCATGCTTTCCAGTTCGCGTTCGGCGCGGTGACGCTCCCAGGCGGAGACGATCCGTTCGGCGATGTGGCGTAGGGTATAAGACAGGCTGCCGGCGTGATGGGCGCCAGAGGCGCGCCGTACCGGGCGATGTTCCAATGCAAGTGCCATTTCAGGGTTCCTTTCGAGCTTGGGAGGTTTCGAAAGGTCGCGACCTTGATCGTGACTATGTCGCAACCTTATGCATCAATCAAACGAATATATTTGATTGGATAGATCAGCGTTCTTCATGTTTGATGATGCCAGGCCAGTTGATGTCCTGCTGCAGGTAGTCCGGCAACTGGGCGAGTTCATCGGCCGTGTGACGGGCAACGTTGCGCCGGCGGCGGGCTTCGATGGCGTCGCCTACGAAGCGCCGTATTGCATAGTAAAATCCGTTTCCGCGGGCACGAACGGCGAGATCGGCGCCGTCAGCGTACGATTTCTGCGTTTTCATGGCGTTTTTCCTTCTGTTCTCCGTTCTGATAGGTTGACTATCCGCCCGTCTCGGTTTTCAATCAAACGAAATGAAGTGACGTTATGCTTCAGAAATTCTGATCCATGGAGGCAAGCATGAACCTGCTGATGCGCCAGACGCTCCCCCTCTTGGAGCTCGACATTCTCAAGACCTTCGTGGCGATCGCCGAGACCGGCAACTTCACCACCGCGGCCGAGACGGTGCACCGCACGCCGTCCGCCGTCTCCATGCAGATCAAGAAGCTGGAAGAACTGCTCGGCTGCTCGCTGTTCCGGCGCGATGCGCGCTCGGTCGTGCTGACGCATCATGGCGAGGTGCTGCTGTCCTATGCGCGCCGGCTGATCGCGCTCAGCAACGAGGCCGTGTCACGTTTCATGATGCCGGAGATGAACGGCGTCGTTCGGCTGGGCGCGCCCGACGATGTCGGCGAGCTCATCCTGCCGGAAGTGCTGAAGCGTTTTGCCGAGACCTATCCGTCGATCGCGGTCAATGTGTCGATCGAGACGAGCGGCCGCCTGCGCCGGGCCGTCGCCGAGCGCCGGCTCGACCTTGCAATCTTCAACGCCACCGACGGCACGATCCCGATCCCCGGCGAAATCCTCCTGAAGGAACAGCTCGTCTGGGCCGGCAAGAGCTGCGGCAACGCGCATCTGAAGAACCCGCTGCCGGTCTCCGTCTGGGAAGAGGGCTGCATCTGGCGCGAGCGGGCGCTGGAGGAACTGAGCCGTTCGGGCCGCGATTTCCGCGTCGCCTATTTCTGCGCCCACCATATGGGCCAGCGTGCCGCGATCCGTGCCGACCTTGCCGTGGCTCCGCTGGCACGCTTTCTGGTCGGCGACGACATGGTGGCGCTCAGCCCGAAGGATGGCCTGCCGGATCTCGGCCATTACCTGATCGGCCTCGTCGTCAACGAGGAAGCCGATACGCCGGCTTTGGCCGTGGCGGACTATATCCGCGCCGCCTTCGCCCGCATCGAGCGCCGGCCGATGGAGATTCTGCAGGTCGCATGCTGAAGCTTGGCGGGCCGGGCGTGAGCCCGGCCTTGCCCGTTATTCGTAGGTATAGGACGCGCACATGTCCGCGTCGCTCTGCGGCACGTCCTGCGTCGAGAAGACGGCCACCGTCGTCGTGTCGGCATCGCCCCAGGAGGCGACATAGGTGACGGGTGCGCCGCACAGGCGGTTGCCATTCAGCAGCACCGGATCCTTCGGCTCGGAGACGCTGTAGACCGAGCCATTCACCGTCTCTCCGCCCACCACGAACGTATCGCCGACAAGCTCGTCGAACACGATCTGCTTGCCGTTTTCGAAGGTGATGCCGAAGTCGTCGAACTCGATGTCGCCGGTGATCGCCATCGCCGTCTTGCTGATCGCCGCATAGGTGTCGGCGAGGGCGGGTGAGGTGATGGCGAACGAAAGAGCGAAGGCGAGAATGCGGGCGCGGTTCATCAAAATATCTTTCAACATCAGTAGCGGCGGCAGCTAAGCGTGCGGTCGCTTTCAGAGGAGGAGAAGTCGAGCGTGTCCGCCGTGATGCCGGAAAGGTAGATATAGACCTCGTCCGACAGGAAGAGCGAGTAGGAGCCGTCCGTTCCCTCCTGTACCTCCTGGACGTTATAGGTGTCGTCGCCGATGCTGTAGGTCGTCGAGGTGAAGACGAAGGGCGCGCCGTCGCATTCCCATTCGCCGGTGAAGGGATAGTCTTCCTGGGCGTGCACCGTCAGGCCGCTGGTGGAAAGAAGCATCAGGGTGAGCGCTGCAAGGCGGGCAAAAAGCATGGCGGGACTTTCTTGAGCGGGAGGGGAGCAGAGGGGCGCGCGGATCGCTGCACCATCAACGCGCCACGACCCCATCCTATTCTCCCACCATGCCGATAAACCGCAGAAAACAAAACGGAATTTTTTGGAGGTGGTTTATCCGTATGGTAACTGCGGCCGCCCCTTACTCGCGGCTGCGGCGCCTGCGGCGTCCGCCACCGTCGCCGCCGCCATCGTCGGCAGGCGCCTTGCGCTCGGGCAGCGTCACGACCTTGGCGAGTTCCGGGAAGGGATCGACCTTGTTCGGCAGCGCCATGGCATTGACGAAGAGCTGCTGGAAGTTCGGCTCCAGCGCGGTCTCGATCTTCTCGATGCGGTTGACCGTTTGCTCGATCTCGCGGCGATGGTCGCGGTTGAGCAGCGCCATGAGCGCGCCCGTGCCGGCGGCATTGCCGACCGCCTTTACCTCGTTGAGGTCGCAATCGGGAATGAGGCCGAGCACCATGGCGTATTTCGGATCGATGAAGGAGCCGAAGGCGCCGGCGAAGCGGATCGTATCGACATGGTCGACGCCCTGCTTTTCCATCAGCAGCTTGATGCCGGCATAGAGCGCGGACTTGGCGAGTTGGATGGCGCGGATGTCGTTCTGCGTCACCGTGATGCGCTGCTCGCCGTCGTGCAGCAGGTAGGAGAAGGTACGGCCGTTCTGGAGGATGCGGGGGCTCCTCTCCGCCATCGCCCCATCGACCACGCCGTCTTCCGAGATGAGGCCGGAGAGGTACATTTCGGCCACGACCTCAATGATCGCCGAGCCGCAGATGCCGGTGACGCCGACGCTGGCGGCGGCTTCGGCAAAACCGTCTTCGTCCGACCATTTTTCCACGCCGATGACGCGGAATTTCGGCTCCAGTGTCAGCGGGTCGATGCGAACGCGCTCGATCGCACCGGGGGCGGCGCGCTGGCCGGAGGAGATTTCGGCGCCCTCGAAGGCAGGGCCTGTCGGGGAAGAGGCGGCGACGACGCGCTGGCGGTTGCCGAGCACAATTTCCGCATTGGTGCCGACGTCGACGAGCAGCATCATGCGATCCTGCCGGTACGGACCTTCGGCCAGCGTCGCGCCCGCCGCATCCGCGCCGACATGGCCGGCGATGCAGGGCAGCGTGTAGAGCCGGGCGCCGCGGTTGACGTCGATCTCCAGCTCGTGCGCCCAGTATTGCAGGGCGCCCGAGACGGCGAGCGCGAAGGGCGCCTGGCCGAGTTCCGTCGGGTCGATGCCGAGGAACAGGTGGTGCATGATGGGGTTGGCGACAAAAACCATGTCGAGGATGTCGTGCCGATCGACCTCGCCCTCGGCGCAAACCTTGCCGATCAGCCCGTTGACGGCTTCGCGCACCGCCTTGGTCATGGCTTCCCGGCCGTCCGGGTTCATCATGACATAGGAGACGCGGCTCATCAGGTCTTCGCCGAAGCGGATCTGCGGGTTGGACGTGCCGGAGGAGGCGACGATGCGGCCGGAGAGCAGCGAGACGAGATGCATGGCTATGGTCGTCGAGCCGATGTCGCAGGCAACACCGTAGGCCTCGTTCTTGAGGCCCGGCCACAGGCCGACGATGAAGGGGCGCGATGAATCCATGTCGCGGTGGATGGCGGCGGTGACGCCCCAGTTGCCCTTGCGCAGGATCGACTGGACCTGCGGAATGAGGTGCGGCGCGATCAGGAGATCCTTCCAGCCCCAGTCCTTTTCGAGCATCACCTTGAGACGGTCGAGATCGCCGAGCGGTTTGTGCATGTCGGGCTCGTCCACCTCGACATAACATAGCTGGATCGCGGCATTGCGCTCGATGACTCGGTCCGAGGCGGCCTTGCGCACGACCTGTGCGTTGATCACCGTGTCCTGCGGCACGTCGACGACGAGGTCGCCGAGGATCTGGGCGGAGCAGGAGAGGCGGCGGCCATCCGGCAGGCCGCGGATCTTTTCGTAGCGCTCTTCCTTCGGCCCTTTTTCGGAAATGTGGTCGAGCGAGGAGACGATCTTGTGCTTGGCGAAATTGCCTTCCTGCACCTCGATCTGACAGCGCCCGCAGGTCGCGCGCCCGCCGCACACGCTCTCGACATAGACGCCGAGTTTGCGCGCGGCTTCGAGCACGGGCGTGCCGACCGGGAAACGGCCGCGTTTGCCCGAGGGCATGAAGAGGACCAGCGGTTCTTTTGCCGAAGCTTCGGTCATGTTGGTCTCGGTCTCACCTTCGTAGCGCATCAGTCGTACTTTCCTGTGGGCAAAAAATGCCCGTCAGCGTTTCTTGGCGGCAAGGCGCTTTACGTTGCGCCGCACCCGCTTGCCATAGGGTTTTATCGCGGCCTCGGAGACGGCGCGGGCCGTGGCGGAGGGCGACGCGGCCGTCATCATGGCCTTTGCAACAGCAAAATTGGCCGCCACGACGCTCTCCGCCGTGGCAGCCATTTTTTCGGTGACCATCTTGGTCATTTCCGCGGTGTTCTGTGTCGATCCCGTCAGCGCCGCAAAGCCCATCTCGTGGCAGCGCATGGCGATGACGAGCGGCGCCTCCAGCCAGAGGCTGAAGGCATCGCGACGAAACTGGCGCCCGCCTGCCATCCTATTCACGCACCGCGCCGGCACCGGCGCGGGCTGCACGACCGCCGCGGCGGCCACCGGCGGCTTGGCCTGAAGCGGCGGCAGCCACTGCGCCGCCTTCGGCCGGCTTGTGGTCGCGGTAGGTCATGATCCAGTTGGTGCAGTTCGGGTCGGTGCCGTTCAGCACGTTGGCGGCGCGCACGGCTTCCATTTCCTGCGGACGGCAGGGGTTCATGATGGCCGACGTCATGCCGGCGCCGATGACCATCGGGATAAAGCCGGCATTGATGCCGTGGCGGTGCGGCAGGCCGAAGGAGATGTTGGAAAGGCCGCAGGTCGTGTTGACCTTCAGTTCGTTGCGCAGGCGATAGAGCAGCTGGAAGACCTGGCGGCCGGCATCGCCCAGCGCGCCGATCGGCATGACGAGCGGGTCGACGACGATGTCATGCGGCTTGATGCCGTGGTCCATGGCGCGCTCGACGATCTTCTTGGCGACGGCGAAGCGCACGTCCGGGTCCATGGAGATGCCGGTCTCGTCGTTCGAGATCGCGACGACCGGCACGTCGTACTTCTTAACGAGCGGCAGGATGGCTTCGAGCTTTTCTTCCTCGCCGGTGACGGAGTTCACCAGCGGGCGGCCCTTGGCGACCTTCAGCGCCGCTTCGATCGCGGCCGTGACGGAGCTGTCGATTGCGAGCGGGATATCGACGAGGCCCTGGACGATTTCCAGCGTCTGGACCAGCAGGCCCGGCTCGGTTTCGTTCGGGTTGACGGAGGTGACGCCCGCATTGATGTCGAGCATGGTGGCGCCCGCAGCGACCTGTTCCAGCGCATCCTTGATGACCGTCTCGAAGTTGCCGGCGGCCATTTCCGCGGCCAGCTTCTTGCGGCCCGTCGGGTTGATGCGTTCGCCGATGACGCAGAAGGGCTGGTCGAAACCGATGATGATTTCGCGGGTGGCCGAGGCGACGATGGTGCGTGTCATATAGGATCCTCTGGGGCAGGGCGCTCGACCACGTCTAGCGCGCGATTTTTCGTGTTACAAGCGTGCCGGCCGGTGGCGACCGGCCCGCGGTCAATGGGGGTGATGGGAGGCGATTTCCGCCATCTGCTGCTGGTTCTGTTCGACGCCCTCGCGAGTTCTCTCGATGCGCTCGGCCACCATCTGGTCGACCGGGTTCGGCTCGCGCTTCCAGGGCTGGCGGCCCTTCAGCACGCCGGAATCATGCACGATCTCTGCGACATATTCTTCCTGGCGGTAGGCCATGACGTGCACGCCGGAAACGCCCTCGATCTCCTTCACCTCGTTGATGATGTCGATGCAGAGCTGCTTGCCTTCCTTCTTCTGGTCCTGTGCGCCTTCGAGCCGTGCAACGATGGAATCCGGAATATGGATGCCGGGCACGTTGGAGCGGATCCACTTGGCGGTCTTGGCCGACGCCATCGGGCCGACGCCGACGAGGATGAAGCATTTTTCGTGCAGGCCGAGATCGCGCACCTTCTTCATGTATTCCCGGAACATCGGCACGTCGAAGCAATACTGGCTCTGGACGAACTGCGCGCCCGCCTCGATCTTCTTGCCAAGCCGGTAGGGGCGGAAATCGTAGGGCGGGGCGAAGGGGTTGATCGCAGCACCCAGGAAAACCTTCGGCGGCGTCGTCAGCTTGCGGCCGGACAGGAATTTTCCGTTGTCGCGCATGATGCGCACGGTTTCGAGCAGCGACATGCAATCGAGGTCGAAGACGGGCTTGGCGCCCGGCTGGTCGCCGGCCTGCACGCCGTCGCCGGTCAGGCACATCATATTGGTGACCCCCATGGCGGCGCCGCCGAGGACGTCGCCCTGGATGGCGATGCGGTTCTTGTCGCGGCAGGCGATCTGCATGATCGGCGCATAGCCCATGCGGGTCAAAAGCGCGCAGATGCCGACGGAGGACATGTGGCAGTTGGCGCCCGACGCATCGACCGCGTTGATGCCGTCCACCCAGCCGTCGAAGATCGCGGCGCGCTCATAGACGTCTTCCGGATTGGCGCTGTCGGGCGGGTTGAGTTCGGTGGTGACCGCGAATTCGCCGCGGCGCAGCACGCGCTCCAGCCGACCGAGCGAGGAGTGGCCGGGCAGCGGATCGAGCGGCAGGTGGGGGCCGAGCGGATTTTCGTCGATATGCGCCATGGATCAGGCGTCCTTTCCGGCTGCGGCAGCGGCTTCCTTGGCGGCGGCGGCTTCGGCGGTGACGCGCAGCCACGAGGATGTCTCGCGCAGCGACTGGTTCACCGGCTTCTGCACGTTCATGATGGCATTCCCCTTCACCATGTTCTGCGAGCCCTTCCACGCCTGGACCCAGACGCAGGGCATATCCGGTTCCACTTCGCAATTGCCATTGGCGCGAACGCCGCCGCACGGCCCGTTGCGAAGCTGCTTGGGACAGTTCATCGGGCAGGACATGCCTGTAGACGACAGCGCGCACTGGCCGCACATGCGACAGTCGAAGAGGAAACCCTTCACATGTTTTTCGACGAAGGTGATCGGACGCTCAACGCGCTGGTAGCCGAAGAGTTTCCAGACCGGGTGCAGCAGCAGGAAGAGATCGGCGAAGCGGTGGTAGAACCATTCCAGGAAGCGGGAATTGCGCACGGCCCAGAGGCGGACCGTGTATTTGCGCCGTGCACGGCGGCTCGGCGACACGCCGGCCGGCGTGAAGGCGCCGGTGGCAGCCTTCTTGGCGGGCGCGGCGTTGCCGGGTTTCGGATCAGCCCCCGGTTTTGGATCAGCCCCCGACTTTGATTCAGCCATTTTCACGGCCTCCGGCTTTGACGAGCGCGACGAGGCGCTCGCGGTCATAGGCCTCCTCGAATTCGGCCGCGGCCTTGTCGGCTTCGGCTTCGAGGTCGTCGGAGACGGGCACCGGATCGGCCTTGCGCCATTCGGCGAGGTAATCGTCGGTCTCGGCGGCGCCGGTGCGCATGGCGCACATGTCGATCGCCTCGGTGAAGCGCAGCGACAGTTCGCGCTTGGCCGTCGCGCGGCCCTTCTTGATGATGACCTGGGCGGGGATGTCGCGCCAGTAGACGATGATGCGGTCTGCCATGTCGAAATTCTCCCAGAGCGTTTCTTCGGGTCGCGAAAACGCTCTTCCTCATATTTTTCGCAACTCCGGACGAAAAACCGTCGCACAGTTTTCCCCGGATTGCTCTAGCGCTGACAATGCGGTCTGGCCGCGTCGCGGGCTTCTTTCGCCACGACTGCCCCATGCTCAAAAACGACGTCGGATTCGACTGTCCAGAGGTTTTACCAGATGCCGCGGGTCACGCCGTTCCAGAGCCAGGTCCAGATCGGCGGATGATACCATTGCCGCGAGGGCGCCGCTATTTTCAAAGGCTTGAGCTTGCCGGCGACGGCGTCGTGCAATGCCTGCACGACGATGCCCGTGGAGGCCGCGGTCTGGAGCAGCGGATAGGTGTGCATCGTGTCGCGTTTGGAAGGTTTCGTCCGCTGCTGGTAGAGCACGTCGCCGGTGTCCACGCCGGGATCGACGAGGTGCACGGTCGCCCCGAAATTCGCCTCGTCGGACTGGATGCGCGACCAGTAGCCGCCCTGCAGGCCGCGATATTGCGGGTTGATTCCGGCATGGAAATTGAGCACGGGGCAGGAAATGGCGGCAAGCGTCTCCGCCTTCATCATGCGGCAGCTGACGAGAAGCAATGCGGCCGGCTTGATCTCGCTGACGGCCTTCAAGAGTTCCGGGCTGTTGGCAGACGGAACTGCGACACGGCGGATTCGCGAGTCGATAGCCGTGCTTACACCGAACTCTTCAAGGATTTCCTGAGCGCGGGCGGTGGTGAAGCGTTTGCCGAATTTGGAGACCATCATGGTGGCGAGCTGGCCGAGCGCCTGCACCCAGCCGAGCTTTTTCGCACGCCGGCGGATGAAGAGCTTTTTCGATTCAGGCTGTTCCTCGATCACCACGAGGTTCGGGAAGGCGGCCTTCACGAAATTGACGACGATTTCCGGGTTGGGACCGGGCTGGATGAGCATCGCCACCGCTTCCGTCCGTGTTTCGCGTTCCGTCATGCCCAAGCCCCGCCTTCGTTTGGGCGGCATCATCCTCGCGAGGGCTTAGGAAGCGGTAACCGCGGCGGCGGATTTGCCCGGCAGGGCTAAGGATTGGTTAGCGGGCGCGCAGTAACTCGGCGCCGAGATCGCCATAGCCGGTGAAGCGGTATTCGTAGGCTAGGCCGAGGTAGTCGGCGGCCTCCTGCGCCTTCTTCTGCAAGCCTTCGTCCTCGACCTGCGAGAGATAGACGAGCTTGGTGTAATTGCCGAAATACATGTCCTTCAGCTGCGGATAGCGATCGAGCCCGAGCGGCTCGATGACGAAGGCGCGGAACTGGCGGGCGAGGAAGTCCGTGAGGAAGAAGGCGGTGACGTCGTCCTCCGCCGCCGCAAAGGCCTCGTTGCCTGCGAAGAAGGAATAACAGTGCGGGCCGGCGATGCGCTCGACGCCCAGCCTTTCACAGACTTTGTCGAGCAGGCCGCCGGTGCCGCAATCGGCATAACCGACGAAGACGCGCTCGAAACCGGCCGCGCGGGCTTCCTCGACGGCCTTTTCGACGCCGGGGGCGATTTTTTCGGGGTGGGCATGCCAGATGGCTGGCAGACAGAGAAGGTCGATATGGTCGAGCCCGTTGGCATCGCGGATGGCCAGAACTTCGCGCGCGATGGCGCCGCAGGCGATCACGCGAACCTTTTCGGCTTTCGTGCGTTCATCGCTCGGACTTCCGAGCTGAAGTTCTACGTCAACCGCATCCATGTAGAGGGACTCCGACCATGACTGGGACACACCTGACCCGCATCAGCATCGTTCTCGCCGCACTCCTGGCACTCAGCGCCTGCGGCAACACCATTCGCGGCATGGGACGGGATACGGCCAATGCCGTGGATGCGACGCAGGCCGCCGGCAACGACATCGACAACGCCGCAAACTAAACGTCGTGAGCGAATGGCGCCGATTCAAGACCGGCGCCGTCGCAATTCGGGTTTCAGGCGCCAGCCAGCATGTTGTGCTTGCGCTTCATGAATTCCTTGGCCGTTTCGACCGCCACGGCCGCGTCGCGGCAATAGGCGTCCGCACCGACGGCCTTGCCGAATTCCTCGTTCAGCGGCGCGCCGCCGACGAGAACGACGTAGTCGTCGCGCAGGCCCTTTTCCTTCATCGTGTCGATGACGACCTTCATGTAAGGCATGGTGGTCGTCAACAGCGCCGACATGCCGAGGATGTCCGGCTGTTCGCGCTCGATGGCTTCCAGGTAGTTTTCGACAGGGTTGTTGATGCCGAGGTCGACGACGTCGAAGCCAGCCCCTTCCATCATCATGCCGACGAGGTTCTTGCCGATGTCGTGGATGTCGCCCTTGACGGTGCCGATGACCATCTTGCCCTGCTTCGGCGCGCCGGTGGCGGCGAGAAGCGGACGCAGGATGAACATGCCGGCCTTCATCGCATTGGCGGAGAGCAGCACTTCCGGCACGAACAGGATGCCGTCGCGGAAGTCGACGCCGACGATGCGCATGCCTTCGACGAGCGCCTGAGTGAGGATGTCGTAGGGTGCCCAGCCGCGTTCGAGCAGGATGTTCGTGCCCTCTTCGATTTCCTCCTTCAGGCCGTCGTAGAGGTCGTCGTGCATCTGCTGCACGAGCTCTTCGTCGGAAAGGTCGGCGAGAATGATATCGTCGTCAGCCATGGTGTTTCCTCGTCTCCATTGGCGCTTGCCACGCAGCAGGCCCGTTACACAGAAATATCCTGCCTGTTGCGCGAACCTGATATTGAAAGCGACGTCGCATACAGTGAAAAGCGACCCGCCGAACTCTTGTTCCATCCATAGCCCGCAAAGCCGTGAATTGACAGCGCAAACAAGCGAATGGCGCTACGATCGCCGTGGCATTCCCGCTATAGTCCGCGCCAAGCCGGTATCCAGCGTGCGCCACGGCTTGGCGCATTGAGAACCGTCCCGCCCCGGCGGCTTGCTAGCATAGGAAAAGAGGCGTCGCGATGCGCCGCGATAACAAGGAAAGACGGATCATGAGCGAGGAAATCCAGCAGGTGGCAGCCGAGGGCGCAAGCGAAGGCGGCGGCCGCCGTTCGCGTGGTGAGGGACGTGGTGCCGCCGCGCGGCGTGCATCGCGCACGGGTGGCGGTCCAGGCCCGTCGCTGCCCTACATCACCCGCAAGATCAAGGAATACGAGGTCCTCGACGAAGAAGGCCTGCAGCTGATCGAGAACAATGCCGATCGCGTGCTGGAAGAGATCGGCATCGAATTCCGCGAGGACCCGGAAGCGCTGGCGCTGTGGAAGGAAGCCGGCGCCGACGTGCGCGGCGAGCGCGTGCATTTCCCCAAGGGCCTCTGCCGCGAGCTCCTGAAGACCGCGCCGTCGCAGTTCACCTGGCATGCCCGCAATCCCGAGCGCAATGTCCAGATCGGCGGCAAGGCCACCGTCTTCGCGCCGGTCTACGGCCCTCCGTTCGTGCGCGACCTCGAAGGCAACCGTCGTTATGCGACGATCGAGGACTTCCGCAACTTCGTGAAGCTCGCCTATCTCGCGCCGTCGATGCATTCGTCGGGCGGTACGGTCTGCGAGCCGGTGGACGTGCCGGTGAACAAGCGTCACCTCGACATGGTCTACAGCCATATCAAATATTCCGACAAGCCGTTCATGGGCTCGGTCACCGCGCCTGAGCGCGCGGAAGACACGATCGCCATGGCGAAGCTCGTCTTCGGCGACGAGTTCGTCGAGAACAATTGCGTCACGCTGAACCTTATCAATGCCAACTCGCCGATGGTTTTCGACGAAACCATGGTGGGCGCGCTGAAGGTCTATGCCCGTCACAATCAGGCCTGCGTCGTCTCGCCGTTCATCCTGTCGGGCGCCATGAGCCCGGTCACGGTCGCCGGCACGCTGACGCAGATCCTTGCCGAAGTTCTGGCCGGCGCCTCCTTCACCCAGCTCATCCGCAAGGGCGCGCCGGTGCTGTTCGGCACGTTCGCGGCCTCGATCTCCATGCAGTCGGGCGCGCCGACCTTTGGTTCGCCGGAGCCGTCGCTGGTTTCCTACGGTGCGGCCCAGCTTGCCCGCCGTCTCGGCATTCCGTTCCGCACCGGCGGCTCGCTCTGCGGCTCCAAGGTTCCGGATGCACAGGCGGCGCACGAATCGGCCAACACCATCAACATGACGCTGCTCGCCGGCACGAATTTCGTGCTGCATGCGGCGGGCTGGCTCGAGGGCGGCCTCGTTTCGTCCTATGAGAAGTTCATGATCGACCAGGACCAGCTCGGCATGATGCAGAAGCTGGCCGAGGGCGTGGACCTTTCCGAAAACGCGCAGGCGCTCGATGCCATCCGCGAAGTCGGTCCCGGCAGCCACTATCTCGGCTGCGCCCACACCCAGGCCAACTTCCAGACCGCCTTCTACCGCTCGCCGCTCGCCGACAACAATTCGTTCGAGCAGTGGGAAATCGAGGGCCAGAAGCGCATCGAGGAGCGGGCCAACGCGCTTTGCCGTACCTGGCTCGAAAGCTACGAGGCGCCCTATCTCGACCCGGCGATCGACGATGCGTTGCTTGCCTACGTTGCCGAGCGCAAGAACTCCATGCCGGACGCCTTCACCTGAAAGGGTCCCGATCGCGCCAGGGAGCAAGGCGGAGCGACGCGGGTGGCCGACATGATTCAAAAAGAGGTCTGGCGTCCGCATTATGAACTTAAAGGGGACGTGACCCGGTGAGGGCGCGTCGCCCCGATCTCGACACCATCCGTGCGGCGCTTGCGCCGCACGGTCTTTTTTTGCGCGGTGTCGTGAATTTCGGGGAAGTCGAGGCGGCGCCGGCATTGATGGATGGTCGCCCCGCTGCCAGCGTCGTACTCGTCGGCAATGTCGGCAGCTCGATCTGGCTGGCCTTTTCCCGCTGGCGGGAGGAGCAGCCCGACCGCGGTGGCGACGACCCGCTCGACAGCTGGTCGAAGGCTGTCATCCGCAACGTTGCCGATTCTGCCGATGCGACCAGCTGGTTCCCTTCCGACCCACCCTGGCAACCCTTCCAGCAATGGGCGATGCGCGCGGAAGGCCTGAAGGCCTCGCCACTCGGCATCCTCATCCACCCCGTCTACGGCCTCTGGCATGGCTATCGTGGTGCGTTCGGTTTTGCGGAGCCGATCGAGGATGTACCGGCATCGAGGGCGCCGCATCCCTGCGACCACTGTCCTGACAAGCCTTGTCTAACAACCTGTCCCGCCGGCGCCGTGCGGCCGGAGGCCTTTGACGTGCCGGCCTGCCGCAGCCATCTGCGCTCGCCGCAAGGACAGGGCGGGTGCATGGTCTCCGGCTGTCTCGCCCGCGCCGCCTGTCCCGTCGGTGCTAGCTACCGTTACGATGACGCCCAGCTTCGTTTCCACATGGCGGCGCTGTCGCTTTGAGTGTTCGCTGCTAAATTCGCCGCATTGCCATCCGAGCCAGTAGCTTATGCGCGCAATTCTGTTTCTTTTCACCCTGTTTGCCGCTTTCGTCTTGCGGAGCACCGCCATGGCCGAACCGCCGAAATGCGCCGAGATCGAACACCTCTCCGGCCGCTACACCGTCTGCACCTTCGACCCGGCCAAGGAGGCGATCCGCCTCTATGGCGCGGCGACGCTCGGCAAGCGCGGGGCGAGTTATGACCAGCTGAACACGCATCTCCTGCGCAATCGGCAGCACATGAGCTTCGCCATGAATGGCGGCATGTATCATCCGGATTATGGGCCGGTCGGGCTTCTGGTGGAGCATGGCCGTGAGACCGGTGCGCTGAATCGCGACGATGCCTTCGGCAATTTCTTCCTGAAGCCGAACGGCGTTTTCTGGGTGGGCGAGGGGAAGGCCGGCGTGATGGAGACGGAGGCTTACCTGAAGGCCGGGCTTTCTCCGCAGGAGGCGACGCAATCCGGGCCGATGCTGGTGGTGGAGGGGAATATCCACCCGAAATTCCTGGCGGACGGCACGAGTTTCCAGATCCGCAACGGCGTCGGCATCCTGCCGGACGGCCGCGTTGCCTTTGCGATTTCGAAGAATCCGGTGCGCTTCCACGATTTCGCGACGTTGTTTCGCGATCGCCTGCAATGCAGGAATGCGCTCTTCCTCGACGGCAGCATTTCCAGCCTCTATTCCCCGGAAATCCGGCGTCACGACCGGCGTGCCGTGATGGGCACGATCATCGCCGTCGTAAAAAATCTGCCGGGCTGAGAAAAAATCTTGCGCCGCCACCCAAGGATTGCCGCTTGACGCACGTCTGAAAGGATAGTGCACCGGAATCGGGATGGACCCGTGGAAACAGAACTCGTCGAAAAGGCGGCTTTGGGCGACAGGCAGGCTTTCGCCGCGCTTGTCGAAGGCCGCTATGATTTCATCCATGCCGTCGCCTGGCGATGGTGCGGCGACCGGCAGGATGCCGAGGACGTGGCGCAGGAGGTGTGCATACGCCTCGCCGCCGCGATCCGCGGTTTCAAGGGCGCCAGCCGCTTCGGCACCTGGCTCTATACGGTGACGCTGAATGCTGCGCGCGACCAGATGCGCAAGCGCCGCCGGGCCGAATGGCGCGATGCGGCCTATCTGCGCGAACAGGCGGTACTCGACAGCCGGCCTGACGACGATGGCAGCGAAGAGCTATGGCACGCCGTGCGCCAGCTTCCCGACAAGCAGCGCGACGCCGTGCTGCTGATCTACGGCGAAGGATTGAGCCATGCCGCCGCGGCAGACGTGCTCGGCTGCGCCGAAACGACGATTTCCTGGCATGTGCACGAGGCCCGCAAGCGCCTGAAGGTGCTTTTGCGCGATGCGGCTGCGTGACGGAAGGATAGACGATGACCGACCTCGACCTCGACAAACTCGCCCGCCGCAGACCGCCGGCTCCGGATGCGGAGGCCCGCGCCCGCGCGTTCGCCTCCGCCATGCAGGCTTTCGACGATGCGGAAAAAAATGTGACCGCCCCCCAAGGTTCTGCCGGTGGCGGGCGTCGAAGCTCCATGTTCAACCGAATTTGGAGCCCTATCATGAACCGCAGACTTCTCGCCGGCTCGGCCCTTGCCACGCTTCTCGTCGTGCCCGTCGCCGGCCTCGTCACCTATGAAATGGTGCGCAACGGCACCGTGCCGCTCACCACCGAGACGGAGATTGCGGCAAAGCCCGTGGATCAGGACGTGCGCCTTCGCAAGCAGGAAGCCAAGAAGGTTCAGGGTGAACTTGAGGCCACTGCAGAAAACGGCGCCGCGGCCACGGCTGCCGACACGGCCCAGGCCACCAGCACGCTCGCCACCGAGCAGGCGCCGGTCGCCGAACTGCGCGAGGAGAAGGAGGCGGCAGCGGCCGCGCCGGAATCCTTCGCGCTCGGCGGTGCCGCCAATGTCGACGTGCTGAGCCGGTCGATCGCGCAGCCCTCCATCGTTGCGGATGGCATTGCCATGCCGATGCCGGCGGAAGACCGCGAGCGCTTCGCCTCCGCCGATCCGAACCCGGTGAAGAGCGTTGCGACCGATCCGGTCTCGACCTTCTCGGCGGATGTCGATACGGCGTCCTATTCCTATGTGCGCAGCGCGCTGCTCGGCGGCAGCCTGCCGGACCAGGAGTCCGTGCGCGTCGAGGAGATGGTCAACTATTTCCCCTATGACTGGAAGGGGCCGGAGACGGCGGACAAGCCGTTCAACGCCACCGTCACCGTCATGCCGACGCCGTGGAACAAGGACACGCAGCTTCTCCATGTCGGTATCAAGGGCTTCGAGACGGTGGCGACGGCGCAGCCTTCCGCCAACCTCGTCTTCCTCATCGACGTGTCCGGCTCGATGGACGAAGCCGACAAGCTGCCGCTGCTGAAGAGCGCCTTCCGCCTGCTCGTCGGCAAGCTGAAGGATAAGGATACGGTCTCGATCGTCACCTATGCCGGCAATGCCGGCGTGGTGCTGGAGCCGACGGAGGCGAAGGAGCGCGACAAGATCCTGTCGGCCATCGACAATCTCCAGCCGGGCGGCTCGACGGCCGGCGCGGAGGGCATCGAGGCGGCCTACCGGCTGGCGCAGAAGGCCTTCAAGAAGGATGGCGTCAACCGCGTCATGCTGGCGACGGACGGTGACTTCAATGTCGGCCCGGCGAGCGACGAGGACCTGAAGCGCATCATCGAGGAGCGTCGCAAGAGCGGCATCTTCCTGTCGGTGCTGGGTTTCGGCCACGGCAACTATAATGACGGCATGATGCAGACGCTGGCGCAGAACGGCAACGGCACCGCCGCTTATATCGACACGCTCGCGGAAGCCCAGAAGACGCTGGTGGAGGAGGCGGGGTCCTCGCTCTTCCCGATCGCCAAGGACGTCAAGTTCCAGATCGAGTTCAACCCGGCGCGCATCGCCGAATATCGGCTGGTCGGCTACGAGACCCGCGTGCTCAACCGCGAGGATTTCAACAACGACAAGGTGGATGCCGGCGATATCGGCTCCGGCCACCGGGTGACCGCGATCTACGAGGTGACGCCGAAGGGCAGCCCCGCCGTGCTGAACGATGCGCTGCGCTATGGCAACGAGCAGGCGGCCGCGACGCCGGTCGCCGGCAGTTCGGAGCTGGCCTTCCTCAAGATGCGCTGGAAGAAGCCGGACAGCGACACGAGTGAACTCGTCACCATGCCGGTGACGGATGCCAATGCGGTCGCCGATGTGAACGCGGCCACCACGGATGTGCGCTTCTCGGTCGCCGTCGCGGCATTCGGGCAGAAGCTGAAGGGCGTCTCCGCCCTCCAGGATTACGCCTACGGCTCGATCCTCGGGCTTGCGCAGGCGGCCAAGGGCGAAGACCCGTTCGGTTACCGGGCGGAATTCCTGAAGCTCGTGCAGCTTGCCGGCGGTCTTTCGGGGGAGAAGGCGCAATAACGTCCTTCCTCTCGATGGCGGGGAATGACCGCCTTTAGTCCCTCCGGCCGTTCCCCGTATCGTTTCGACCCTTCCCCAGGCGGGAAGGGTCGATCGTTTGTGCCTCGTGCAGCGTCAAGCCAATGTCACGCAACAGGTGGTCGTCTCCGCGCGCGAGAATCAATTGGAACGCCTCCCGTTCCGCCCGGGCCTGACGTCGCCGCGCCACCGCCATTCTCAGCGTCTTCATCCATCTTCGGAAAATGCTCATCGCCCTTGCCCTTCCATTTCCGGACAGAGCCAAGCAAAGCGGTAGACATTTCACAAACGAATAGCGATTATGGCTGGCATCAGAAAAAGCGATGGCGCCATGTATCCTCCTCTCGAAAGCGATCTGCTCAGAATTTTCGTCGCCGTGGCCCAGGCCGGCAATGTCACCCATGCGGCCGAACGGCTCGCGCGCACGCAATCGGCCATCAGCATGCAGGTGCGCAAGCTGGAGGAATCGGTCGGCGCGACGCTTTTCGAGCGTGGCCCGCGCGGTGTTGCGCTGACGATGGAGGGCAAGCGGCTGTTGCCCTATGCGCGGCGCATCGTCGGCCTGGTCGACGAGACGACGGCGGCGATGCGCACGGCGCCGCTCGACGGGCCGGTGCGGGTTGGCATACCGGAAGAATACAACCAGACGGTCCTGCCCAATGCGCTCGCCGCCTTCGCGGAAATCCACCCGAATATCGAGGTGACGGTGCTCTGCGGCTACACCTCCCAGCAACTGGCGGCGCTGGAGGCGGACGAACTCGACCTCGCCATCATCTTCGACTGGTGCGACGGGGTTTCCGGCGAGCTTCTGGCGATCGACCCGACCGTCTGGGTGGGCGCGGTGGCACATAACCGGCATCTGGAGCGCCCGGTGCCGGTCGCCGTCTACTGGCGGTCGAGCTGGTGCCGGGATTTTGCGCTCCGCTCGTTGGAGCGCCACACGATCCCGTACCGCATCGCCTATACCTGCGATACGAGCGGGGGCCTGCGCTCCGCCGTCGCGAGCGGCCTTACCATCGCGCCGCTGTCGCGCAGCAATATCCCGCCTGGCGCACGCGAACTCACCATTGTGGATGGCTTTCCGCAGATCGATTCCTCGCGTGTCGTGCTGAAGCGCAATCCGCGGCGCGGCGGGCCGGCGATCGACGGCATGGCGGATATGCTGCGCAAATCCTTCGGTCCGGTCGCGGCCGCGGCAGATCAGGCTTTCGGATAGGCCCGTTCCAGGCCGCCGGAGCGGGTGAGCCCGGCGCGGAAGGCGGCATAGGCGGCATGCTGGCTGGAGCGGGCGGTTTCGGTGAGCCGCACTTGCAGGCGCGCCGGGGCTACGGTTCCAAGCCATTCGCCGAGCTTTTCCAGCTTCAGCGCATTGAGGAAACGGGCGTCTGCGGCGCGGTCGAGATGCAGCGCCAGCCCTTCCAGCAGGTTCTCGTCCTGCTTGGCATTTTCCATCAGCAGGCGGAAATAGGCCTGGTCGGCCTCGCCCAGCGCCGCAAGCTTGTCGGCGACGGTCTGCCGGTCCGGAAAGGCTGCAAGGTCCGCGCTCATCGTCATCCCCCAGAGAATCGTGTCGCCTCTGGATAGGCCGCCGAAAAACCGGTCGCAAGCCTGTCGGGTATGTTTGGATGAAAAATCCAATATTGACAAAATATCCACGATCGGATTGTTTGCCGCCATGTTCGAATCATCAAACGCCGATACGCTGCTTCGCCAGCACACTGCCACGGCTGCGGCCATCTCGACCCTGTTCTATCCGCATGCCGAGATCGTGCTGCACGATCTCGAAACGGGCCTGATCGCCGGCATCTGGAATGCCTTTTCCGGCCGCAAGGCGGGCGTGGAATCGCTCGTCGAGGACGCGCTGGAAGGGGCGGGGGTAGCGGGCGTCTACGGCCCCTATGAAAAGACCGGCGAGGACGGGCGGCGGCTGAAATCGGTGACGGCCGTGCTGAAGGACGATCACGGCCAGGCGATCGGCCTCCTCTGCATCAACATGGATGTTTCGCATTTCGACGCGGCCGCAAAACTTCTCGCCGCCTTCACCGGTGCCGTCTCGCCACGCCCGCCCTCGCTTTTTGCCGGCGACTGGCGGGAGGAGATCAACACGGCGCTGCACGACTGGCTGCGCACCCGCGGCCTGGCGCTGACGGCGCTCAAGAAAGGCGACCGCGTGGCGCTCGTCGCGGCCCTCGACAGCCGCGGCCTGTTCCAGACGCGCAACGCTGTCGATCACCTGGCCTCGCTCCTCGGCGCCTCGCGCGCCTCGATCTACAATTATCTCGCCGATGCCCGGCGCAGCCAGAAAGACAGGACACCATGACCACGCTGCCGGATTTCCGCCTCGAAACCCATTTTTCGCGCTGGGAGTTCAAGGCGCGCCACCACATGACGGCGAGCGATGCCGAGACGATGACCATGTCCGAACTGCTGGCTCTCGCCGGCCCGGAAGACCGAGAGGCGTGGGAGCGCGTCTCGCTCGGTTATACGGAGACCTGGGGCGCACCGGCGCTGCGCGACACCATCGCCACCACTTACGATACGCTTTCGGGCGCCGATATCCTGACCTTCGCCGGGGCGGAGGAGGGGCTTTACTGTGCCATGCTGGCTTTGCTTTCGCCGGGCGACCACGCCATCGTCACCGTGCCGAACTACCAGTCGATGGAGACCATGCCGGTGACGATCACCGGCAATGTCACCGGCGTGGCGCTGCGGCCGGAGAACCGCTGGCAGCTCGATCTCGACGAGGTGCGGGCGGCGCTGAGGCCGGAAACCAGGCTCATCGCCGTCAATTTCCCGAACAATCCCACCGGCGCCATTGCCGACCGGGACATTTTCCGCGACCTCGCCGACCTCTGCGCCGAGCGCGGCATCCATCTCTTCTCCGACGAGGTCTATCGCGGGCTGGAGATCGATGCGGAAAAGCGCCTGCCGCAGGCGGCGGACCTGTTCGACAAGGGCATTTCGCTCAACGTGATGTCGAAGGCCTATGGCCTGCCGGGCCTGCGCATCGGCTGGATCGCCTGCCGCGATCACGCGCTGCTGTCGCGCATGGAGAAAATGAAACACTACCTCTCTATCTGCAATGCGCGGCCTTCCGAGGTGCTGGCCGGCATCGCGATCAAGGCGCGCAAGACGATTTTCGCCCGCAACCGCGCGCTCTGCGCGGAAAACATGGTCAAGATCGGCGCCTTCTTTGCCGATTTTCCGCATCTCTACGACTGGGCTGCGCCGGACGGCGGCTGCGTCGCCTTTCCGCGTTATCTCGGCAAGGACGGCGTGGAGGAACATTGCCGGAGGCTGGTTGAAGAGAAGGGTGTGCTTCTCCTGCCCTCCACCCTCTACGTCTCCGACCTCCTGCCCGTACCGATGGATCGCTTTCGCGTCGGCGTCGGGCGGCGCAACATCGATGCGGGGCTTGACGCTTGGCGGGCGTTTCTAGCGGGGGCTTGAGTGCGGCAGTTACCGCAGGATAAGCTTCGCCACAGCCCAAATGGAGGCAGGGATTGGCCACAAAAGCATGTTTCCTCTCATCAGCTATTGTTTTGCTCGCGCTCTTGGGGTTGCTCTCATCTGCGTCAGCCAAGGAATTTAAGCGATGCGGCGTCGGGCGCCATGTGCCGGTGCTGCGGATTGTCGACAAGGTGCTTGGAAGGGATTCTTCCGGCCAAGTCTATGCAGATGTCTGGGTGACAATAAATCCGGATTCTTCCTTCGTCCGGGATATGAAGGTGCGGCCCGGTGCGGTAACGCAATTCAACGGCACGTTCCAATTTGCGTTGCCCGAGGACGGCGTTTACGGTGTCGGAATATCGCTTTCGAACCAGTCGATTACCGCTACGGTCCCCACAAAACTCCGCATCGCGGTAAAGCACAGAGCCTATCGAGAGAGGCTCCTGGCGATTCCGGCCAAGGAGCTGGAGGCGTGGGTATGTCATCGATCTTTCACCTATGACGACGGAACCAGCATCATTATGAATTAATGGGGTTCTCCCTCACCAATTGCTGTGCTGCTGGAAGCGGGTTCCTTCTTCAGAATGTCAGTCGCTTTATGATCATCGTCGACGCCGTCGATCAGCAGCACGTCGCCGACCGAATTCAGCGTGCGCAGCGGCAGGATCGCGCGATAGGCCTCCGAGGCGTACCAGCCCTCGGCGTCCTTGCGCGTCGGGAAGGACAGCATGATCACGTCGCCGGGGAAGCTGCCTTCCAGCACGCGCTTGTTGCCGTCGCCATGGATCACGAACTTGCCGCCGAAGGGCGCCATCGTGGCGTCGATCGCCTCCAGATAGGCGACAATCTGCGGACCCATCGTGACATTGTGCAGGTGGGCGAGGGCGTAGGTGGTCATCGGGTTTCTCCTGTGAACGGGTTTCGTTGACAGGCAACCTAAGCGGTCGGATGCGGCGGATCGATTACCTTGCAGGTAATGGCCGCCCCTATGTCGACAAAAAGCCGCCCGCGGCGCTGGCCGGGGCGGCTGATGCAGGATCCATCGAAAAGGCTCAGCCGCGGCGGCGGCTGCTGCGTTCGCGGGCCGGCTGGGCGGCGCTTTCGTCGGCGGTCTTGTTGCGCAGCGGGCCGATCCGCTCGATGATCGTCGCAAGCGCCGGGCGTTCGCGCGGCTCGTGGGCGTCGAGCGCCACGCGCATGGCGGCGAGGTGCTCGCAGGAGGTGCCGCAGCAGCCGCCGATGATGCGCGCGCCTGCATCGCGGGCGAGGCGCGCATATTCGGCCATCAGCGGCGGTGTGCCGGAATAGTAGATTTCCGCGCCGCGATATTCCGGGATGCCGCAATTGCCCTTGACGACCACGGTCGCCGACGGGTCGGCGCCGGTCATGTCGAGCAGCGAGGAGAGGATATCGGACGCGCCGACGCCGCAGTTCGCGCCGACCGCGAGCGGGCCTTCGCCGATATCGCCGGCAACGCCGTGGATGTCCCGCGGGTGCAGGCCCATCATGGTCTTGCCGGCAGTGTCGAACGAGCCGGTATAGACGAAGGGCAAGCCGACCTTGGCGGCACCTTCGGCAGCGGCACGGATTTCTTCCGGCGACGACATCGTCTCGATCCAGGCAACATCGGCGCCGCCGGCCTTCAGGCCCTCGATCTGCTCGACGAAGGCGGCGACGGCGTCGTCATAGGTCATCGCGCCGAGCGGCACGAGCAGTTCCCCCGTCGGGCCGACGGAGCCGGCGACGATGACCTTGCGATCGGCCTTGTCGGCGACGGCGCGGGCGATCTCGGCGGCCTTCTTGTTGAGGTCGAAGACGCGGTCCTGCGCATGGTGCAGCTTCAGGCGATGGCGCGTGCCGCCAAACGTGTTGGTGAGGATGATGTCCGCGCCGGCATCGACGAAGTCCTGGTGGAGCTTGGTGATGTTTTCCGGCTTCGCCTCGTTCCAAAGCTCCGGCGCTTCCCCGGCTTCGAGGCCCATGGCGAAGAGCGAGGTCCCGGTTGCGCCATCGGCAAGCAGGAAGGGCTTTTCGGCAAGCAGCTCAGCAAGGGGGTTCGTCGCGGTCATCGGCATATCCTTCTGTTTCTCGCATCATATAAAGATTTCTTTATGTGATTGCAATCGTGTGCCATCGGTAAAAGAAAAGAGCGCCCGCGAGGGCGCTCAAAAAACAATACCTCCCCTCGTCATGGTCGGGCTTGACCCGACCATCCATCCACCGGCACGCCGCGGATGTGGATCCTCGGGTCAAGCCCGAGGATGACGGAGGAGAGGGCGTGCTTCAGGCCGCCTTCGCCTCGTGGCTCGTCGGCGTCACCATGCTGGAGATGATGGCGCTGAGGCTGAGGGCGCCGATCGGCTTGCCGGATTCGTCGACGACATGGGCCAGCGTCTGGTTGACGGCGGTCATGGCGCGGGCCGCGACTTCCAGCACGGTGCCCTTGACGATCGGCATGCCTTCCGGGTTGCCGGACAGCGGCGCCATGATCGTCTCGACATTCACCACGCGGCCGCGATTCACTTCCTTGACGAAGGCGGTGATGTATTCGTCGGCCGGGTTCAGCACAATTTCCTGGCCCGTGCCCTGCTGCACGACCAGGCCGTCGCGCAGGATGGCGATCTTGTCGCCGAGGCGCAGCGCCTCGTCGAGATCGTGCGTGATGAAGACGACGGTCTTGCGAAGCTCCTTCTGGAGATCGAGAAGAACGGTCTGCATGTCGACGCGGATCAGAGGGTCGAGCGCCGAATAGGCTTCGTCCATCAGGAGGATGTCGGCATCGTTGGTCAGCGCACGGGCAAGGCCCACGCGCTGCTGCATGCCGCCCGAAAGCTGGTTCGGGTAGTGGTTCTCGAAGCCGGCAAGGCCGACGCGCTCGATCCACTGCTTGGCACGCTTTTCACGATCCGCGGCGCCGACGCCCTGGATTTCCAGGCCGTAGACGGTGTTTTCCAGAACCGTGCGGTGCGGCAGCAGCGCGAACTTCTGGAACACCATCGCCGTCTTGTGGCGGCGGAATTCGCGAAGATCGTTCTCGCTCATCTTGCAGACGTCGACGCCATCGTAGAGCACTTCGCCGGCGGTCGGGTCGATCAGCCGGTTGATGTGGCGGATCAGCGTCGACTTGCCGGAGCCGGAGAGGCCCATCACCACCATGATGCCGCCCGCAGGCATCGAGATGTTGATGTCGCGCAGGCCCAGCACATGGCCGTATTTCTGGTTCAGTTCCGCCTTGCCGAGACCCTTCTTGACTGCATCGACATAGTCGCCGCCGCGGGGTCCGAAGATCTTGTAGAGATTGCGGACCTCGATTGCATGACTAACCATGAATTACCTCCGAATGCTTCTGCAGCCGTCTGCCATAGGCCTGGCTCGTACGGTCGAAAATGATGGCGATGGCCACGAGCGCGAACCCGTTGAGGAACCCGACCGTGAAGAACTGGTTGTTGATGGCCTGCAGCACGTTCTTGCCGAGACCGCCCACACCGACCATCGAGGCGACGACCACCATGGCGAGCGACATCATGATGGTCTGGTTGATGCCGGCCATGATGGTGGGAAGTGCGAGCGGCATCTGCACGTTCTTGAGCTTCTGCCAGCCGGAGGAACCGAAGGCATCCGCCGCCTCCAGCACTTCCTTGTCGACGAGCCGGATGCCCAGGTTGGTAAGGCGGATCATCGGCGGCACCGCATAGATGACGACCGCGATCAGCCCGGGCACCTTGCCAATGCCGAAGATCATGACGACGGGAATGAGATAGACGAAGCTCGGCATCGTCTGCATCACGTCGAGCACGGGGTTGACGAAGGACTGCACCCGGTCGGAGCGCGCCATGACGATGCCGATCGGTATGCCGACGATGATCGCGATCATCGTACAGACCGTCACCATGGCGAGCGTCACCATCGTGTCGTTCCACAGGCCGAGAAGGCCGATGGCGAGCATCGAGAGTGCGGTGCCGATGGTAATCTTCATGTTGCGGCTGCCGAAATAGACGATCGCCACCATGATGATCAGGATGATCGGCCAGGGTGAACTGACAAACAGCCGTTCGAGATAGTTCAGGAACCACTGCAATGGCTGCACCATTGCATCGATGATGTTCACATATTCTCTGACGAGGCCCTTGAAGCCGTCGTCGATGACTTTTCGTGCCGCGCGGACGCTGGCGTCACTGAAGGCCGGAAACTTGCATAGAAAGCCTGGCAACAATTCGCATATGCCTGCCATCCTTTTCCCCTCTTTCTACCGGAAGTTATTGTCCCGCATCGCAAAGAAACGAGTTTGCAATTGCGAACGGAACGGTGCGCACAGGGATATTCTTGTTCTGGTTCCCGGCTTGCAGTTCGTCTTCGCACGAACTGCCGCTTGATACTGTGCTGTTTGCGACCTCTGCAGTTTCTTGGGCGGGCGTCAGGCAAAAAGCCAGCGTCCTCTTTCAGGTCGCGAAAGGCCGGCAGCCGGGGAAGGCTGCCGGCGAGAGTGCGTCAGAGGGCGGCCTTGACCTTCTCTGCGACGTCCGGGGCGACCCACTTGGTCCACATGTCCGGATAGTTTTCGAGGAAGTACTTCGCAGCATCCTCGTTCGTGCCCTGGTTGTCGGTCATCCAGGCGAGAACCTTGCCGACGGTGCCGTTGTCCCACTGGCGGGTCTTCATGTAGTCCATGGCGACGCCGGCCTTCTCGGAGAAGGACTTGGTCACGACGGTGAAGACGTCCGAGGTCGGGTAGGAGTTTACCTTCGGATCGGCGCAGTCCGGAACCGCCGTGCAGGCGTCCCAGTCGGCCTTGTTGTGCTCGACGCCGAAGGACAGGCGCGTCATCTCGTACTTGCCGAGAATGGCGGTCGGCGCCCAGTAGTAGCCGAGCCAGCCGGTCTGCTTTTCGAAGGCGTTGGCGATCGAGCCGTCGAGGCCGGCCGCCGAGCCCGTGTCGACCAGCTCGAAGCCGTCGGCATCGGCGTTCAGCGCCTTGTAGAGGTTGGCGGTCGAGACCTGGCAGTTCCAGCCCGACGGGCAATTGTGCACGGCGCCCTTCGAGGCGTCTTCCGGCGCCGGGAAGAGGTCGGGATGCTTCAGCGCGTCCTGAACGGTCTTGATGTCCGGATGGGCGTCGGCAAAGAATTTCGGAATCCACCAGCCTTCCACGCCGCCTTCCGAGAGAAGGGGAGCGAGCTGGATCAGCCGGCCTTCGGCGATGGCCGCGTCGAGCGGTGTGCGCACAGCGTTCACCCACATTTCGGGTGCGACGTCCGGCTCGCCCTTTTCGTTCATCGAGGTGAAGGTCGGCATGGTGTCGCCGGTCACCAGCGTGACCGTGCAGCCGTAGCCGTTTTCGAGAATGAGCTTGTCGACATGCGCGGCAACGCCGGCAGACGCCCAGTTCATTTCGGCTATCGAGACTTCACCGCAGTCGGCCGCCTGGGCGGCACCGGCAAAGCCATAGAGGCCGGCAGCGAGGATAGTGGAAGCAAGGAGCTTCTTCATGAGTTTTAAGACCTCCCAGTCTTGGATGCAGCGATCAACCCGGAAGGCAGCGCAGGCTACTGCGTTGTCCCGTCTGCCCGAAAGTTTTACGGCAGCCATGGAGGTTCGATGCCAGGTGAGGCGAGCCAAATCCCCCTGCTGCAACGACGCCGAGCTTTTTTCTGGTCCGCCGGCGGAACCCTGTCACCGGCGTCGTCTTCTCGTACGTCACAGGGGTAGCCTACGGGTTCTCATTGAGAAATCAACCTCCTGCGCGCCCTTCCTCTGTCAGTTGCGGCCAGGCGGGAGGGCAAGATGCTGAAAAACCGGCAACCATACGGTGGAAAAAATGGGCGTTTGCTCGCATCGGGGCAAATGTCCGCGGGGCCGATAGACTGGCAGCGCAGGATGGTCGTTGAATGCGGACATATCCTGTTCCGTATGCGCCGCTTTGCGCTCGCGAAAAATATTTCGCGATTTTTCAAAAAAAATCGCGATTCATCTTTGCTTAAGCTCCCGATAACGGTCCGGTAAGGATGTGCCGCTATTGCTTTGGACATGGCGGGGGACACCGCCGTCCGCTCCGGAAAGGTCTAGCGTACCGGAGTGCCTTGGGCTCCGATGCGTTTTTGTCGGAAGCCGCCATGCGTATCTGGCAAGCCGTGCATCACTTAACGGGATGCACGGCTTTCGCCGTTCCGGCGCACCTTCAGAAAACAAAAATCCATAAAAAAACGCCGCCTCCCGGAGAGAGGCGACGTTCCATGCGAGCGGACCTGACGTCGCGCTCGAAACAATCAGCCGACGGAGCGCGTGCGGATGAAGCCAAGCGGACCGAGCGGGGCGTCCATGACGACGTTGCGCACGCGGGACTGGCTCTGGGGGGCTTCGCCGTTCCAGGCGATCTGTACGAAATTCGGCTTGCTGAAGATGAACAGCATGGTCTTTGTCCTTGAAACCCGAAGCCACTCGCCTCGGCTGTGTGATGACGTTGATATAGGCATGTCCGGGGCGAAAGTCACGATCGTTCACGGCGCAAAATGTCGCAGAATGAACAGCAGATCTGCCATGCTCCAATTGCATGACTTTCTGTTGCGGAAATGCATCTCCTGCCGCCCCGGAATTGGGGCAGAATTGCGGTAAATCAGGGCTTTTCGGCGACGGGGCGGAATGCTAGGGGGAAGGCATGACAAGAACGATCATGCTGCAGGGAACCGGCTCCGATGTCGGAAAAACGGTATTGGTGGCGGGGCTCTGCCGCATCGCCGCAAACCGCGGGCTCAAGGTGCGCCCGTTCAAGCCGCAGAACATGTCGAACAACGCCGCCGTTTCCGCCGATGGCGGCGAGATCGGCCGCGCACAATGGCTGCAATCGCTCGCCGCCCGCGTACCGTCCTCTGTGCATATGAACCCGGTGCTGCTGAAGCCGCAATCCGACGTCGGCAGCCAGATCATCGTGCAGGGAAAAGTGTTCGGGCAGGCGAAGGGGCGGGACTACCAGGCGCTCAAACCCAAGCTGATGGATGCGGTGCTGGAAAGTTTCGGGATCGTTTCGGACGGTGCCGATCTCGTCGTCGTCGAAGGCGCGGGCTCGCCGGCGGAAATCAACCTCAGGGCCGGCGACATCGCCAATATGGGCTTTGCGACGCGCGCCAATGTGCCCGTCGTGCTCGTCGGCGACATCGACCGCGGCGGCGTGATCGCCTCGCTGGTCGGCACGCATGCCATATTGCCGGAGGAGGACCGGCGCATGGTGACCGGCTATCTCATCAACAAGTTCCGCGGGGACGTGACGCTGTTCGACGACGGGATCGCCGAGATCGGCCGCTTCACCGGCTGGCGCTGTTTCGGCGTCGTGCCGTGGCTGAAGGACGCCGCGCGCCTGCCGGCCGAGGATTCGGTCGTGCTGGAACGCTTGGCCAAGGGCGGTGGCGGGGCCTTGAAAGTGGCTGTGCCGGTGCTGCCGCGCATTGCCAATTTCGACGATCTAGACCCGCTGAAGGCCGAGCCCCAGGTCGACCTCGTGTTCGTGCGGCCGGGCGAGCGTTTTCCGGCCGATGCCGGGCTGGTCGTGCTGCCCGGCTCGAAATCCACCATTTCCGACCTCGGCGATTTTCGCGCGGCCGGCTGGGACAGGGACCTCGCGATGCATATGCGCCGCGGCGGCCGCGTTATCGGCATTTGCGGCGGTTACCAGATGCTGGGCCAGAGCGTTACCGATCCGCTCGGCATCGAGGGCAGCGAGCGCGAGGTCGAAGGCCTCGGGCTGCTGGCGGTCGAAACGGAAATGGCGCCGGAAAAGACCGTGCGCAACAGCACGGCCCGCTCGCTGCAATATGACGTGCCGCTGGAGGGCTACGAAATCCATCTCGGCCGCACCACCGGGCCGGATGTGCTCAAGCCCGCCGTCAGCATCGACGGGCGGGCGGACGGCGCGGTCTCGCCGGATGGCCGGGTGATGGGCACCTATCTGCACGGCCTGCTTTCGAGCGACGCCTACCGGGCGCGGCTGCTCGCCGACTTCGGCATCGAGGGTGGCGGCTTCGATTATCGGGCAGGCGTCGACGTGGCGCTGGATGGTGTGGCGGCGGAGCTGGAGGCCGTTCTCGACCCGGCCTGGCTCGACCGCCTTTTAGGCAGCGCTGATTAAATCGCGCCCCTGAAACGTTCAGCCATCGGGTTCCTGTGACGACCGGCCTGCCGCACCAAAGTTGCGCCAGAATTCGGTGCGAGGACAGATGGAAATCCGCCCGGTTGCCGGGCGCAGCGCCTTCGAAAGGGTGAGACGACTATGGGTTCTGGACCTCTCGCACGATCCGTTCTGGTGAGGATCGGCCTTGCAAGCCTCGTCGGGCTGACGCTCGCAGGCCAGCCGGCAATCGCCTTCGCCCAGGCCACAACCGGCAAGGAAGCCGGAAGTGCCGGAAAACGCTGGGAAGAGGAATTTTCGCTCTGGCAAAAGGTTTCTGCCGGCAGCGACCTCACGCAGTACGAAACCTATCTGAAACAATATCCGAACGGCACCTTCGCCTCGATGGCGCGCCTGCGCATCGCCGAATTGCAGGCCGCCGCCAAGGTGAAGCAGGCGAGCGGCACCTCCACCGAGCAGGCCGAGGCGGACGCCAAGGCCAAGGCGGAACAGGCGGCCGCTGCCGAAAAGGCCAAGGCGGAAGAGCAGGCGGCTGCGGAAAAGGCCAAGGCCGAGGAAGAAGCCCGGAAAACCGCGGAAGCCGAGAAGGCCAAGGCCGATGCGGAAGCGGCGCGCCTGAAGGCGGAGGCCGAGACGAAGAAGGCTGAAGAAGAGGCACAGAAGGCCGCCGAGGCCGAGAAAGCCAAGGCGGAGGCCGAAACGGCACGCCTGAAGGCCGAAGCCGAAGCCAAGAAGGCTGAAGAGGAAGCGCAGAAGGCTGCCGAGGCGGAGAAGGCCAAGGCTGCGGAAGAAGCCCGCCTGAAGGCGGAAGCCGAGGCGAAGAAGGCGGAAGAAGAAACCGCCGCCCGTGCGCTGGCCGCGGAAAAGGCCGCCGCCGAGGAGAAGGCAAAGGCGGAAGCCGCGGCCGCGGAAAAAGCCCGCACCGAAGAGGACGCCCGCCTGAAGGCGGAAGCGGAACAGAAGGAAGCGGCTGCACGCAAGCTGGCCGATGAACAGGCCGCCGAGGCCGAGCGCCTCAAGGCAGAGGCCCAGGCGGCTGCGGACAAGGCGAAGGCGGAAGAAACGGCGCGCCTGAAGGCCGAAGCCGAACGCCAGAAGGCCGAAGAGGCCGCGGCCGAGCAGAAGGCGCGGGCCGAAGAAGAAGCCGCCGCCCGTCGCGAGGCCGAGGCCAAGCGCATCGAAACCGAGAAGGCCGCCGCCGAAGAAAAGGCGCGCATCCAGGAAGAGGCCGCTGCCGCGCGCAAGCTCGCGGAAGAGAAGGCGGCCGAAGTGGAGAAACTGAAGGCCGAAGCAGCACGCGCTGCGGCGGATGCCGAAGCCAAGGCAGCGGAAGCCGCCCGCTTTGCCGAAGAAGCTGAAAAACGCGCCGAAGAGGCTGCGCAAGCCGCAAAGCAGGCGGACACCGACAATGCCGAAACCGACGGGGCCGACACCGGCGAAGCAGCGACCGCCACCCGCGAAACCGAGACGCAGGATGCCGAGCGCAAGGACCGCGGCCTCGCCATCGAGCGGGCAGACGACGCGAAGAAGCGCGAGGAAGAGACCTTCGAGAAGGCCGTGCTCGGCGGCACGCAGGAATCCTTCCAGGCTTATCTCGACGAATATCCGAATGGTCGTTTCGTCGGGGATGCCCGCGAACGGCTCGCAGCGCTGGCCGATACCAAGCGCGAGGAGGCGGTGACGCCGAAGCAGGAAACCGAGACGGCCATCATCGACACCGAGCGCCAGGCCGTCGAGGAGCGGCCGATCGTCGATGCCCGCGAGGCCTACATGGATCGGTCGCTTCGCGTGCAGGCCCAGCGTTTCCTGAGCGCGCTCGGCTACAATACCTACGGCGTCGACGGCGTCTTCGGTCCGCGCACCCGCTCGGCGATCGCCGCCTGGCAGGGTTCCTCCGGCTATCGCGCCGATGGCTACCTGTCGCGTCCGCAATACCGCGCGCTGCGCCAGGCTGCGCAATATGCCGAGGCCCGGCAGAACCGCCAGCGCCGCTACCAGCAGGACTACGACGTGCTCGAAGGCCCGGTCGACGGATACTACGAAGAGCGCGAGTACCGCGGCGACAGCTACTACAACGATGGCGGCGGTCTGGTGATCATTCCGGGCTATTGAGATGCCAACGGCGGTTTCAGCACAGGCGATGGCGCTGCCGATCGATTGACTTGCGCGATGCGGAAGCATAATCATCCGGATTATTGGATGGTTCCCGGATCCGGAAACGGATCGGGGAGTAAATGGGAATGTGACGCGGCGGACCCAAATAGGGCGCTGCAATCACGGCCGACCCCGCGACTGTAGAGTGGCGAGGGACGTTCATCCGGAGGGCAGGATCTGTGTGCGGGACGAAGCAATGGTGCTTCAGGCCGTGCCTGGGAAAACCAGCCGGAAAAGCCACTGGGTGGCATTGCGATAAGCCGGGGCCGGACGCCTCTTAGTCTACGAATCGTCCACCCTTTTGCGATGCGTCTACCCGGGAAGGTGAGAATGTTCCGCAGGCGTTGAAAAACGCCGGACGCCGCGAGCCAGGAGACCTGCCAGCCGATGAGGGCATTTCGCCCGACCTGGGGAGGGGCTTCCCCAACGCCTGCACGGAGGTTGTCATGGCTGTTTCTTCAACGTCTTCTGTTACCCTTTCCGCAAACGACCGCCTTGTTGCCGGCGTTTTCGCGCTTCTGATCGGCGCCTTCCTGGTGTTCGGCGCGGGCCTCGCGAATTCGGCCGTGCTGCACGACACGGCGCACGACACCCGTCACTCCTACGGCTTTCCCTGCCACTAAGGAGTTTTTGACATGATCGTTCGTTATCTCCTGGCCGCCTTGGTGGCCGGGCTGTTCTCCGGCGTGCTGATGACAGCCGCCCAGGAGGCGCGAGTCGTGCCGCTCATTCTCCATGCGGAGGAATTCGAGGGCGGCGGCGAAACCGCGCCGGCCACCGAAGGCACCACGCCCTCCACCGATGGCGCCACGCAAACGCAGGAGCATTCGTCGCTCGGCGCCGTCCTTCTGGATGTGGCTTCGTCCTTCTCGCCGATCTCCGTTGCCTACGCCCATGAGGGCGAAGAGCACGAGGAGGGCGGCATCATGTTCGGCATGAGCCGGTTCTCCGGCACGCTGCTCGCAAACCTGGTGACCGGCTCGGGCTTTGCCCTGCTGCTCGCCGGCTTCAGCCTCGTTTCCGGCCATCCGATCACGGTGGCGAACGGCGCGCTGTGGGGTGCTGCCGGCTGGCTTGCCGTGCACATGCTGCCGGCCATCGGCCTGCCGCCTGAGCTTCCGGGCTTCCCGGCCGCCGATCTCGGCGATCGTCAGGTCTGGTGGGTCGCGACCATCGTGCTTTCGGCCGCAGGGCTCTACCTGCTCTTCCTCAAGGACGGCATCGTCGCCAAGATTGCCGGCATCGTGCTGATTGCGGCGCCGCAGGTCTACGGCGCGCCGCAGCCGGGCGACATTTCCAGCAATGTTCCGGCCGTTCTCGGCGCGGAGTTCGCCGTCGCGGCGCTGGCCACGACGCTGTTCTTCTGGATCGTGCTCGGCCTCTCGCTGGGTTTTGCCAACGAGAAGATCGCCAAGGCCGCCTGATATGGCACAGACATCGCCCGGAGCCGTCCTGGTTCTGGGCGGTGCGCGTTCCGGAAAATCCGCTTTTGCCGAAAGGCTGGTCGCCGAGACCGGCCTTTCGCGTCATTACATTGCCACCGGCCGAGCGTGGGACGACGAGATGCGCCAGCGCATCGCCAAACACCGCGAGGATCGCGGCGAGGGATGGGAAACCCATGAAGAGCCGCTTGCGCTCGCCGCGCGCATAAAAGATGTCGCGCGCGAGGATCGGGCGGTGCTCGTCGATTGCCTGACGCTCTGGGTCACCAACCTGATGCTGGAGGAGCGCGACATGGCCGCGGAATTTGCCGGCCTCGCGGATGCGATCGAGGGCGCGCCGGGCCGGCTGGTCTTCGTCTCCAACGAGGTCGGCCTCGGCATCGTGCCGGAAAACCGCATGGCGCGCGAATTCCGCGACCATGCCGGGCGGCTGCATCAGCAGATCGCCGCCCTCGTGCCAGAAGTCTATTTCGTCGCGGCCGGACTGCCGCTGAAAATGAAGGGTTGAGCCTATGCTGCAACAGAAAATCCCCGCCACCGTCATCACCGGCTTCCTCGGCGCGGGCAAGACGACGCTGATCCGCAACCTGCTCCAGAATGCCGGCGGCAAGCGCATCGCGCTCATCATCAACGAGTTCGGCGATCTCGGCGTCGATGGCGACGTGCTGAAGGGCTGCGGTGCGGAAGCCTGTAGCGAGGACGACATCATCGAGCTCACCAATGGCTGCATCTGCTGCACCGTCGCGGACGATTTCATCCCGACCATGTCGAAGCTGCTGGAGCGCGAAAACCGCCCGGACCACATCGTCATCGAGACCTCCGGCCTCGCTTTGCCGCAGCCGCTTGTCGCGGCCTTCAACTGGCCGGAAATCAAGACGCAGGTGACGGTCGACGGGGTCATCACCGTGGTGGACAGCGCCGCCGTCGCCGCCGGCCGCTTTGCCGACGATCATGACAAGGTGGATGCTCTGCGCGTCGAGGACGACAATCTCGACCACGAGAGCCCGCTGGAAGAACTGTTCGAGGACCAGCTCACGGCTGCCGACCTTATCATTCTCAACAAGACGGACCTGATCGACGCCGCGGGCCTCAAGATCGTGCGCGACGAGGTCGCCTCGCGCACCGTCCGCAAGCCGACGATGATCGAGGCGAAGAACGGCGAAGTCGCCGCCGCCGTGCTGCTCGGCCTCGGCGTCGGCACGGAAGACGACATCGCCAACCGCAAGTCGCACCACGAGCTGGAGCACGAGAACGGCGAGGAGCATGACCACGACGAGTTCGACAGTTTTGTCGTGGAACTCGGTGCCATCGCCGACCCGGCCGCCTTCATCGAGCGCCTCAAGGGCGTGATCGCCGAACACGACGTGCTGCGCCTCAAGGGTTTTGCAGACGTGCCCGGCAAGCCGCTGCGCCTGCTCGTCCAGGCCGTCGGCAGCCGCATCGACAGCTATTTCGAACGCGCCTGGACGCCGGGCGAAAACCGCGGCACCCGCTTCGTGGTCATCGGCCTGCACGACATGGACGAACAGGCCGTGCGCGCCGCCATCGCCGCGGCGGTGTGATTTCGGCATGACGATGCGGCAGTCCCTCTCTTCGGCGCTTCGGGCGCGGTTTGCCGTGCCGGTGGATCCTCGGGTCAAGCCCGAGGATGACGGTGGGGAGGGGAGGGTTTCGGCCAATCGTGGGGCTCGTCTTCCAAGGGATGGTTCCCTGTGCTTGCGGAAGAGACGTCTCCATTCGGGCATGTCGTCTCCACACCCTCCGTCATCCTCGGGCTTGACCCGAGGATCCATCGGCACGGCACGCCGGCAATCGGGAGGCGCCGCATGCACCTCCTGCTAGCCCAGAAGGGAACCATCGCCGACGGCAAGGAGGCGATCGATCTCGGCCAGACGCCGGGCGACATCCTCTTCCTCTCCGCCGCCGACACCGAACTCGCCGCCATCGCCGCCGCCCATCGCGGGCGGGATACGCAAACGCAGCTGCGCCTCGCGAGCCTTGCGACGCTTTCGCATCCGATGTCGGTCGATACCTATATCGAGCGCACCGCACGCCACGCCAAGCTCATTGTCATCCGTGCCCTCGGCGGCGCCAGCTATTTTCGCTATGTGCTCGAAGCCCTGCTGGCGACGGCGGTGGCCAACGGCATCAAGCTCGTTGCGTTGCCTGGCGACGACCGGCCGGACGAGGGCATCGTGCCGTTCAACCGCGTGGATGACGCGGACCGACAACATCTCTGGGCCTATCTGAATGAGGGCGGGGCGGACAATGCCGAGCGCTTCCTCGCCTATGCCGATGCCCTGGTCTTCGGTGGTGAGAAGCCGGACGTCGCGACGCCGCTGGAAAAGGCCGGTATCTGGTGGCCGGGGCGGGGTGTCGTTGATATCGAGACATGGCGTGAGGAGGCAGGCCGAAAGGTGGTAGCGGAGGAGGGACTCGAACCCTCGACCGCCGCCATCAGCTTCTACCGCGCCTACGTCCAGAGCGGCGAGACACGCCCCGTCGAAATGCTGATCGAGGCGCTTGCGGCCGAGGGCGTGCGCGCCTTGCCGCTCTTCGTCTCCAGCCTCAAGGAGCCGGCCTCCATCGAGACGGTGCGCACGGCCTTCGCCGAAATCCGGCCGGATGTCGTGCTGAACGCCACGAGCTTCGCCGTCTCCGCGCCGGGCGCCGGGCGCAAGCCGACGGTGCTCGACGAGACCGGCGCGCCGGTGCTGCAAGCCATTTTCTCCGGGTCGTCGCGGGCGGCCTGGGAGGCGTCGGGGCAGGGGCTGACGGCGCGGGATCTCGGCATGAACGTCTCGCTGCCGGAGGTGGATGGCCGCGTGCTCAGCCGCGCCGTCTCCTTCAAGGCGGCAGCGCAGTATGACGAGCGTGTCGAAACGAATATTGTCAGTCTTGATCCGGTAGAGGATCGCATCCGTTTCGTTGCGCGGCTTGCCGCCGGCTGGGCGCGACTGAGACGTGCGAAACCGGCCGAGCGGCGCATCGCCATCGTCATGGCCAACTATCCGAACCGTGACGGCCGCCTCGGCAACGGCGTCGGGCTCGATACGCCCGCCGGCACGATGGAAGTGCTGCGCGCCATGGCGGCGGAGGGTTATGCGATCGCCGAGCTGCCGACCGATGGCGACGCGCTGATCGCCCACCTGATGGCCGGGCCGACCAATGCGGCAAGCGACGGCCGGGAAATCCGCGAAACGCTTTCATTGAATCAATACAAGGCGTTCTTCGCCTCGCTTCCCGCGCAGATTCAAGCCGAGATGACCGATCGCTGGGGTCTGCCGGAAGACGATCCCTTCGTCACCGGCGACGTCTTCGCCCTGCCGCTCGCCCGCTTCGGCGAGACGCTTGTCGGCATCCAGCCGGCGCGGGGCTACAATATCGATCCGAAGGACACGTATCATTCGCCGGATCTCGTGCCGCCGCATGGCTATCTGGCCTTCTATGCGTTCCTGCGCCAGCACTATGGCGCACATGCCATCGTGCACATGGGCAAACATGGCAATCTCGAATGGCTGCCGGGCAAGGCGCTGGCGCTGTCGGAAGGCTGCTATCCGGAAGCGGTGCTCGGCCCCGTGCCGCATCTCTATCCCTTCATCGTCAACGATCCGGGCGAGGGCACGCAGGCCAAGCGCCGCTCCGCCGCCGTCATCATCGACCACCTGACGCCGCCGCTGACCCGCGCCGAGACCTACGGCCCGCTGAAGGATCTCGAAGCGCTGGTCGACGAATATTACGAGGCATCGGGGGGCGATCCGCGGCGCATCAAGCTGCTGACCAAGCAGATCCTCGACCTCGTCCGCGACATCGGCCTCGACCGCGACGCCGGCATCGCCCGCTCGGACGGCGAAGAGGCGGCGCTGCAAAAACTCGACGCCTATCTCTGCGACCTCAAGGAAATGCAGATCCGCGACGGCCTGCACGTCTTCGGCGTCTCGCCGGAGGGGCGGCTCCTCACCGACCTGACGGTGGCGCTCGCCCGTGTGCCGCGTAGCCTGGGCGAAGGCGGCGAGGCGAGCCTGCAACGGGCGATCGCGGCGGATGCATTTGCGATACCCCCCTCTGCCCTGCCGGGCATCTCCCCCTCAAGGGGGGAGATCGGCTGGAAGCCACGCCCTGTTTCTTCAGCACCGGCTGCATCTGCCGCCCCCCCTACGTCGGATGGGAAGGAGACCCCTCCTCCATCGATCTCCCCCCTTGAGGGGGAGATGCCCGGCAGGGCAGAGGGGGGTATCCCACGGCACGCCTTTGACCCGCTCGACTGCATCCCCTCCGACCCGTGGACCGGCCCGCGCCCGCAAATCCTCGAAGCCCAATCCGACGCTCCATGGCGCAGCAAGGGCGACACCGTGGAGCGCATCGAGCTGCTCGCCGCGAAGCTCGTGGACGGCACGCTGGCCTGCCCGGAAAATTGGTACGCCACCCGCGCCGTGCTCGACACGATCGAAAGCACCATCGGCCCGGCCATCGCCGCCTGCGGCGCGGCGGAGATCACGGCGCTGATGCGGGGTCTCGACGGCCGCTTCATCGAGCCCGGCCCTTCCGGCGCGCCGACGCGCGGGCGGCCGGATGTGTTGCCGACGGGGCGCAATTTCTACTCGGTCGACAGCCGCGCCGTGCCGACGCCGGCGGCCTGGGAGCTCGGCAAAAAGTCCGCAGAACTGCTGGTCACCCGCTATGCGCAGGACCATGGCGAATGGCCGACGGCCTTCGGCATCACCGCCTGGGGCACCTCCAACATGCGCACCGGCGGCGACGATATCGCGCAGGCCATGGCGCTGATCGGCGTGAAGCCGACCTGGGACATGGCCTCGCGCCGCGTCACCGGCTTTGAGATCATCCCGCCTGCCATGCTGCGTCATCCGCGCGTCGATGTGACGCTGCGCATTTCTGGCTTCTTCCGCGATGCTTTCCCGGAGCAGATCGCGTTGTTCGACCGGGCCGTGCGGGCCGTGGGTGCGCTCGACGAAGACGATGCGGACAATCCGATTGCCGCGCGCATGCGCACCGAGGCGGCTGCCCTTGCGGCGAAGGGTGCGTCGGAGGCCGAGGCGATGAAGCAGGCGGGTTTCCGCATTTTTGGCGCGAAATCCGGCGGTTATGGCGCCGGGCTCCAGACAATGATGGACGAGGGCCTGTGGACCGAGCGGGGCGATCTTGCCGAGGCGTGGCTCGAATGGGGTGCGCATGCCTATGACGGGACAAGCGACGGCGTGCCGATGCGCGAGCGGCTGGAGGCGCGCATGACGAGCCTGCAAGCCGTCGTGCAGAACCAGGACAGCCGCGAGCACGACCTGCTGGACAGCGACGAATATTACCAGTTCGAGGGCGGCATGGCCGCCGCCGCCGAGCATCTCTCCGGCAAGCAGCCCGTGATCTACCACAACGACCTGTCGCGGCCGGAAAAGCCGGTGGTGCGCACGCTGGAAGACGAGATCGGCCGTGTCGTGCGCGCCCGCGTGGTCAATCCGAAATGGATCGACGGCGTCATGCGCCATGGCTACAAGGGTGCCTTCGAGATCGCCGCGACGGTCGATTTCATGTTCGCCTTCGCTGCCACGACGGGTGCCGTGAAGGACCATCATTTCGAGGCCGCCTACCAGGCCTATGTGCTCGACGAGCGGGTGCGCGATTTCCTGATGGAGAAGAACCCGGCGGCGCTCGCCGAAATGGCGGCGCGTTTTGCCGAGGCGATCGACCGGCGGCTCTGGACACCGCGGTCGAATTCGGCGCGCTATGATCTCGACAGGCTGGGCCGGCGCAAGGCCTCGTGAAGACAATCGATGCAAAGGGAAGAGCTATGACCGAGAACCATGACGAAACCGCCGGCATGAGCGAAGCCGAACTCGCCCGCCACTCGGAGAAGATGGCGAAGAAGAAGCACGCGCGCGAAAAGATCATGGCGACGAAGACGGACGAGAAAGGCCTGGTCATCGTCCATACCGGCAAGGGCAAGGGCAAGTCGACCGCCGGCTTCGGCATGATCTTCCGCCATATCGCGCACAAGAAACCCTGCGCCGTCGTGCAGTTCATCAAGGGCGCCTGGGCGACGGGCGAGCGTGACCTGATCGAGGCGCATTTCTCCGATATCTGCCAGTTCTACACGCTCGGCGAAGGCTTTACCTGGGAAACGCAGGACCGCGCCCGCGATATCGCGATGGCGGAAAAGGCCTGGGAGAAGGCGAAGGAGCTGATCCGCGACGAGCGCAACTCCATGGTGCTGCTCGACGAGATCAACATCGCGTTGCGCTACGACTATATCGACGTGAAGGACGTGATCGCGTTCCTGCAGGCCGAAAAGCCGCATATGACCCATGTGGTGCTGACCGGCCGCAACGCCAAGGAAGAGCTGATCGAGATCGCCGATCTTGCGACCGAGATGGAGCTTCTGAAGCACCCCTTCCGCTCGGGCATCAAGGCGCAGCAGGGCGTGGAATACTAAGCGCTTACCAGCCGAGCCAGACGCGGATCGGATGGCTTGGATCGGCCATGAGGCGTATGGCGAGCGCCACGGAGGTAACGACGAGGAGGGGCTTGATGACCTTCGCGCCGACCTTCATCGCCACGCGCGAGCCGACCTGCGCGCCGAGGAACTGGCCGGCACCCATGACGAGGCCGACCTTCCACAGCACGACGCCGTAAAACAGGAAGACGACGAAGGCACCGACATTCGAGCCGAAGTTCAGGAGTTTCGTGTGCGCGGTCGCCTTCAGCACGCCGAAGCCGGCGAGCGTTACGAAGGCCAGCATGAAGAACGAGCCGGTGCCCGGGCCGAACACGCCGTCATAGAAGCCGATCAGCGGCACGATGGTGACGGTGAACAGGAAGACGCCCATGCGGCGGTGTTTGTCGACATCGCCGATATTCGGCTTCAGCCCGAAATAGACGGCGATCGCCACCAGCAGGAAGGGCAGCACCGCCTTCAGCACGTCGCCGGGAACGATCGTGGCAAGCAGCGCACCGAAGACCGCGCCGAACGCCGAAAGGGCCGCCATCGGCAACTGTTCGCTGAGCCGCACATGGCCGGCGCGGGCATAGGCGAGCGTCGCCGAGCCGGAGCCGAACAGCGATTGCAGCTTGTTCGTGCCGAGCGATTCGAGCGGCGGAATGCCGGCGATCAGCATGGCGGGAATGGTGATCATGCCGCCGCCGCCCGCAATGGAATCGATGAAGCCGGCGAGGAAGGCGGCAAGAAACAGGAAGAACAGGATCTGAGGGGCGATATCGGCCAAGACGGGACTCGGTGGGCGCGAGGGAGAGACGTGGCTGGTCTTCTGTCAGACTGCGCGGCAAAAGCAAAGCCTCCCGTCGCCAGGCCTCTTGTGCGTTTCGCGCAACGCGGATCAAACATGCTGGTGGTGGGTGCGTAGACTGCTGCTTGGCGAAAGAGAGGGTGGATATGAACGGATCGATGGGCGCGTTGGAAAGCGCTGCGGCAGAAGAACTCGGATTTTCCGCCGGGCTGGAGCGGAAACTTCTGGCCGGCATCGAATCGGGCCTGATCCGCGATGTGCATGCCGTGCTGGTCAGCCGCCGCGGCAAGCTGGTGCTGGAGCATTATCGCGAGGCGCCGGATGAGAGCTGGGGCATGCCGCTCGGCACCGTTGCCTTCGATGCCGGGACGCTGCATGACCTGCGTTCGGTGACGAAGAGCGTCGTCGGCCTGCTTTACGGCATTGCGCTCGATCGCGGCCTCGTTCCGCCGCCGGAGGCATCTCTTCTTGCGCAGTTTCCGGAATATTCCGACCTTGCAGCCGATCCGGCGCGCGCCGGCCTGACGATCGACCATGCATTGACCATGACGCTCGGGCTCGAATGGGACGAGTACCGCTCCTATGCCGATCCGCTGAACAGCGAGATCGCGATGGAAAACGCGCCGGACCGCTATCGTTTCGTGCTGGCGCAGCCGGTTTTGCATGCGCCCGGCACCCGCTGGGTCTATTCGGGCGGCGCGACGGCGCTGGTGGGCGCGGTTATCGAGCGTTGGACAGGTCTCCGGATCGAGGATTTTGCCCGCGACGCGCTGTTTGCGCCGCTCGGCATCCTGGATTTCGAATGGATGAGCGGGCGGGACGGCGTTGCGTCCCCCGCATCCGGCCTTCGTCTGCGGCCGGGGGATCTGCTGCGGATCGGCCAGATGGTGCTGGACCATGGTATTGCCGGCGGCCGGCAGATCGTTTCGCGAGACTGGATCGAGAAATCATGTGCCCGGACTGTCTCGACCGATGACGGGCTCGGTTATGGCCGCTTCTGGTTCACCGACGCGGCATTCGTGCCGGCCTTCGGCGAGGTGCGGCCTTGGGTGGCCGGCTTCGGCAATGGCGGCCAGCGGCTGTGGCTGATGCCGGATGCGGATCTCGCCTGCGTCATTTTCTCCGGCAATTACAACGCGCCGGACGCCTGGGTGTCGCCGACGCGCATCTGGCGGGAGATCGTGCTCGCCAACTTGCGAACCATCTGAGGCATGCCGCATCCGGCATCGTCGCTGGCGCAATCCGGTTTGACCGGCCTTGCGCCCTCCGGTACTAAGGAGGGTGCGACGGTGCCCGCCTGGCGGGCCGAGCGGTGTCCGGTGCGGCCGACCAATACGGGGCTTCATCCGGAACTGTCGGAGACGGCATGGCCGGGCCCTTTCGCGTGGAATTTTGCGAGAGACCGCCAATGCGCCAAGAGGCCACATCACGGGACGCCAGACGACGATCGCTCGTGCTCGGCCTCGGCTGCGAACGCGGCACGCCCCCCGCCGAACTCATCGATCTTGCCATGTCGGTCGTCGCGCGCCCCTCGGACGTCGCCTTTGTTGCGACGCTGGATGTGCGGGCTGATGAGCCGGCCATGCACGCCGTTGCCCGGCATTTTTTTGCGCCGCTCGTGACCTTCCCGGCCGCACGTCTTGAGGCAGAGACGCCGCGGCTTGCCAATCCATCGACGATCGTCTTCGCCCATACGGGCTGCCACGGCGTTGCCGAGGCGGCGGCGCTGGCGCAGGCCGGGGCAGGCGGCCGGCTGATCGTGGAGAAAACGAAATCGGCGCATGCGACCGTGGCGATTGCGGAATCTTTCCAATCCTTTGCGGGGGATTCTTCTCGAAGTGATTCCGTCTCCTCTTCCCTTGATTCAAGCCGGGACCACGCCTGATGCAGACCCTGTTTTCCGCCCTCCCGTCGATGGAAAAAGGCAGCGTCTGGCTCGTCGGCGCCGGGCCGGGGGATCCGGGCCTGCTGACGCTGCATGCCGCCAATGCGCTCCAGCAGGCGGATGTCATCGTGCATGATGCGCTGGTCAATGCCGAGTGCCTGTCGCTCGCACGCCCCGGCGCCGTGCTGGAATTCGCCGGAAAACGCGGGGGCAAACCCTCGCACAAGCAGCGGGACATTTCTCTTCGGCTCGTCGAGCTTGCCCGCGCCGGCCACCGTGTGCTGCGGCTGAAGGGCGGCGATCCCTTCGTCTTTGGGCGTGGTGGCGAGGAGGCGCTGACGCTGGTCGAACACGGCATTCCCTTCCGCATCGTGCCGGGCATCACGGCGGGCATCGGCGGGCTTGCCTATGCCGGCATCCCGGTCACCCACCGGGAGGTCAACCACGCCGTCACCTTCCTGACCGGCCATGATTCCTCCGGCCTCGTGCCGGACCGCATCAACTGGGAAGGCATCGCCAAGGGCTCTCCCGTCATCGTCATGTACATGGCGATGAAACATATCGGCCAGATCGCTGCCAACCTCATTTCCGGAGGACGCGCGCCGGACGAGCCGGTCGCCTTTGTCTGCAATGCCGCGACCCCCGAGCAGCAGGTGCTGGAAACCACGCTCGCCCGCGCCGAGGCCGATGTCGCCGCTGCCGGCATCGAGCCACCTGCCATCGTCGTCGTCGGCGAGGTCGTGCGACTGCGGCCCTCGCTCGACTGGCTCGGCGCGCTGACGGCGGGCCGCAATTTGGCGCCCGATCCGTTTCGCTCGCACGAGATGAAGGACCAGGCATGAGCGGATTGCTCATCGCCGCGCCCGCGTCCGGCTCCGGCAAGACGACGGTGACGCTGGGACTGGCGCGCGCGCTGGCCGATGCCGGCCTCAGCCTCGTCTCCGGCAAGGCGGGACCGGACTATATCGACCCGGCCTTCCACGCCGCCGCCAGCCGCAAGCCCTGCCTCAACTACGATCCCTGGGCAATGCGCCCGGAACTGATCCGGGACAATGCCGCCACGCAGGCCGGCGCGGGCGATTTCCTGCTGATCGAGGCGATGATGGGCCTTTTCGACGGCGCTGCCGACGGCACCGGCGCGCCGGCCGACCTTGCGGCGACGCTCGGCCTGCCGGTCGTGCTCGTCGTGGATTGCAGCCGCCTGTCCCAGTCCGTCGCGGCTATGGTGCTGGGCTACCGGGATTTCCGCCGCGATATCCGCGTTGCCGGCGTCATCCTCAACAAGGTTGGCAGCATCAGGCACGAGGCGATGCTGCGCGGCGCGCTGGAGGCGAGCGGCATCGAGATTTTCGGCGTGCTGGAGCGCGATCCGGCGCTCGCCCTGCCGGAGCGCCATCTCGGCCTCGTGCAGGCCGGCGAGCATGGCAGGCTCGAAAGTTTTATCGCGCATGCGGCTGACGTGGTAACGCGCTGCTGCGATCTCGACCGGCTGGTTTCGGTGGCGGCGACCCGTACTTTGCAGGCTCCGGCGCCGTCCGTCTCAAGCCTGCCGCCGCTCGGCCAGCGCATCGCCATCGCCCAGGACGTCGCTTTCGCCTTCACCTATGAGCACCTGCTGATCGGCTGGCGCGGGGCCGGCGCAAGCCTCTCCTTCTTCTCGCCGCTGGCCGAAGAGGCGCCGGCCGCCGATGCGGATGCGGTCTATCTGCCCGGCGGCTATCCGGAACTGCATGGGCCGGCTCTTGCCAATGCCGGCCATTTCCGCCTAGGCATGCAGGCGGCCGCGCGGCGGGGCGCGCGGATCTATGGTGAATGCGGGGGGTACATGGCATTGGGGGAGGCTCTGGTTGCGGCGGATGGCGCGCGCTACGAGATGCTCGGCCTGTTGCCGCTCGTCACCAGCTTTGCCGAACGCCGCCGCCATCTCGGCTATCGCCGCGTCACGCCGCTTGCAGGCAGTGGGTTTGCGGCGCCGATGACGGCGCATGAATTCCATTATTCGACTGTCGTGCATGAAGGGGAGGCGGAGCGCCTGTTTGCCGTGACGGATGCGATGGGCGACGACCTCGGCGAAGCGGGTCTGCGGCGTGGCGCCGTCAGTGGCTCCTATATGCACCTGATCGACCTCGCGTCGGAGGCGCCATGACCGCGCCGCGTATCGTGCACGGCGGCGGCATTGCCGCGGCGGCGGCACGCTTCGGTGGCCGGCCGGAGGACTGGCTCGACCTTTCCACCGGCATCAACCCCATTCCCGCCGTGCTTCCCGAGGTCGATGTCGCCGCCTGGCATCGCCTGCCGGATCGCCACCGGCAGGACGAAACCCGCGCCGCCGCCGCCCGCTACTACGGCACGCCCAATGCGCTGCCGCTCCCCGTTCCCGGCACGCAATCCGTCATTCAGCTGCTGCCGCGCCTTGTCGCCGTCGGCCGCCGCGCTGCTGTGTTTTCTCCGACCTATGGCGAATATGCCCGCGTGCTCGGCAATGCCGGCGTGCCGGTGGATCGTGTCGCAAGCCTCGCTGAGGTGACGGGCGCGCACGGCGTCGTTATCGTCGTCAACCCGAATAATCCGGACGGTCGCCTGTTTTCGCGCGAGACGCTGCTCGACCTGCATGTCCGCGTCGCGGGCGAGGGCGGTCTGCTGGTGGTCGACGAGGCCTTTGGCGACATGTGCCCGGAAAGCTGCATCGCGCCGCTCGCCGGCGATGGCAGGCCCGGTCTTCTCGTCTTCCGTTCTTTCGGCAAGTTTTTCGGCCTCGCGGGCCTGCGCCTCGGCTTCGTGATCGGCGAGACGGCGGTGGTCGAGCGTATCGAGGACGGGCTCGGTCCCTGGGCCGTGTCCGGCCCGGCGCTCACCATCGCGACCCGCCTGATGGGGCCCGACACCGCCGTCATCGGCCGCTCCATTGCGGCGCGCAAGGCCGCGCTCGACGCGGTGCTGACCGGCGCGGGCCTTGATGTCGTGGGCGGCACCGGGCTCTTCTCGCTGGTCGAACATGCAGACGCCACAGCCCTCCACGAAGCGCTCTGCCGCCGCCATATCCTTGTCAGGCCGTTCGACTACAATCCGCGCTGGCTGCGCTTCGGCCTGACGACCGATGCCGCAGGGGATGCCCGGCTTGCCGCGGCGCTGGCGGAGGGGATGGCCGGTCGATGACGGAGACGCTTTTCCTGCTGTTCTTCGCCCTCGTGCTGGATCGTCTTGTCGGCGACCCGGAAAAGCTCTGGCGGCGCGTGCCGCATCCCGTCGTGCTGTTCGGCCGCGCGATCGGGCTGATGGACAAGCTCTTCAACGGAAAACGCCTCTCTGCCGATACCAAGCGTTTCAATGGCGCTGTCGGGATTGCCGTGCTGCTTGCGGCAAGCGTCTTCCTCGGCGTCCTCGTGCATCGGCTTCTCGGCCCCCTCGGGCTCGTCGGCGCCATCGTTGAGATCGTCGTCGTCGCGATCTTCCTCGCCCAGAAAAGCCTCTACGACCATGTGCGCGCCGTCTCCAGCGGCCTCAAGCGCGGCGGGCTGGAAGGCGGGCGGCACGCGGTGTCGATGATCGTCGGGCGCGATCCGGCGACGCTCGACGAACCGGCGGTCTGCCGGGCGGGCATCGAAAGCCTCGCGGAGAATTTTTCGGACGGCGTCGTGGCGCCGGCCCTCTGGTATGCGCTGTTCGGCCTGCCGGGCCTCTTCGCCTACAAGATGCTGAACACGGCCGATTCGATGATCGGCCACAAGAACGCAAAATATCTCGATTTCGGCTGGGCCTCCGCCCGGCTGGACGACCTCGCCAACTGGCCAGCCGCACGCCTGTCGATCGCCTTCATCGCCGCCGGCGCATGGCTGCGCAAAAGCCGGGCGGCGGCGCGGGCGGCAATCGGCACGGCGCTGCGCGACAGCGGCCTGCACCGCTCGCCGAATTCAGGCTGGCCGGAAGCCGCCATGGCCGGGGCGCTCGGCATCGGCCTCGCCGGCCCGCGCATCTACGGCGGCACGCGCGTCGACGAGCCGATGATGAATGCGAGCGGCCGCACGGTGGCGACGATCGCGGATATCGATCTGTCCTTGCGGATATTTTCCGCGGCCTGCGCTGCTCTTGCGAGCGTTGTATTGCTGGCGGCGCTTGTTTCCGCTCTGCTTTGAGTGGCCGGGCCGCACTTCACTAAAATTTTACAGCCTAACTTCGTTTTCTTTTCGCCACCCCCGTCAATATTGCGGAAGGCTGAAACGTCTATATTCTGTCTCGCTGTGAGACATGGCGTTCAAGCCATGCCCAATCGTTTTGAGGGGAAGTCATGCGTAAGTTATTTGCGACCGCAGTCGCATTCCTTCTTGTACTGTTTCAAACCCAGACCGCACTTGCCGCCAACATTACCGCACAGATCAGCCTTTCTTCGCAAACCATGACCGTTACTCAGAACGGCGTGGTAAAGCACCGCTGGCGCGTCTCCACCGGCCGCAAGGGCTATGGCACGCCGACGGGCGCCTGGAGCGCGAAATGGGCGTCGCGCAACCACCGTTCGCGCAAATACAACAACGCGCCCATGCCCTTCGCGATCTTCTTCAAGGGGGGATATGCGGTGCACGCGACCTACGAGACCAAGCGCCTGGGCCGGCCGGCCTCGCATGGCTGCGTGCGGCTCTCGCCGGACAATGCGGCGACGTTCTACCAGATGGCGAACCGCAGCGGGCTTTCGAACACGCGCATCGTCATCACGCGCTGAGGCGAGGGGAAGCCTTAATCGTTGCCGGCGTGGCGCATCAGCCGGTCCATGTCGGGAACCGTGACGTGGCGGTTGTTCTCGATGCGGATGACGTTTTCCTTGCGCAGCTTGGTGAACTGGCGGCTGACGGTCTCGATCGTCAGCCCGAGGAAATCGGCGATGTCGGCGCGTGACAGCGGCAGGTCGAACGAAGACATGTCGACGCTTTCCGGGTCGATATGGGTGGCGATGAGGTAGAGGAAGCTCGCGACCTTCTCCTGCGCCGACTTGCGGCCGAGCGTCAGCATCCAGTCGCGCGCCTCGTCCAGCTCCTTCAGCGCCTGCTGGTGCAGCCGGTGCTCCAGCTCCGGCGTCCTCTTGACCAGCCGGTCGAGCACGTTGCGCGGAAAATTGCAGATCTCGCTTTCGGTCGCCGCTTCCGCGGATATCGCGCTTTCGGCGAGGAACGGGCGGCCGAGGAAATCGGGTGCGAACTGCAGGCCGACGATCTGTTGGCGGCCGTCCGCCATTACCTTCGTCAGCTTCACCACGCCGCGCATGATGTTGGAATAGTTCACCACCGTCTCGCCCTGGCCGATCACCTCGGCGCCGCTGTCCAGCCGGTGGCGGGAGGAGTGCTTGTTGAGCTCGGTCAGTTGCTCGGCGGTCAGCACGCCGCACACGCCGCCATGGCGCGCCTCGCAGGCGCGGCAGACGAGCGGGATATCGGAATTATGGATATCTTGGCGGCGAATTTCCATATCGGTTTCCTTTCGCCTTGCGGCGCATATCGCGGTGCTACCGCACGCAGACAGCAACATAAAGCGTGCCGCCTCGCGGCAAAATGGCGCTTCCTGACTATTGTCAAATCCTAGACCAGTCATTCCCGCTTTCACTTGATCAAAATCAAATGGCGGCGGTCATTTCAGGTTTATTTGCCTTGGCGAGCAAGGAGATGACCATGCAGGACGAACTCGTGAAACGCCTTTCGTCGCCGGTGCCGCGTTATACAAGCTATCCGACCGCGCCGCATTTCAACGATAGTATCGGCACGGAGGCCTATGCGGACTGGCTCGGCCTGCTCGGGCGGGACAATCGCCTGTCGCTCTATATGCATATTCCCTATTGCGACCGGCTCTGCTGGTTCTGTGCCTGCCACACGAAGCAGACGCTGCGCTACGAGCCGGTCGAGGCCTATCTGAAGGGGCTCCACGCCGAAATCGCCGCGGTCGGCGCCCGAGTTTCGCGCGATGCACCCGTCACCGCGCTGCATTTCGGCGGCGGCTCGCCGACCCTGCTGCGGCCCGAGGACATGATCGCGCTCAAGTACTGTCTGGCGCAAAACTTCGCCTTCGCGAGCGATGCGGAAATCTCCGTCGAGATGGACCCGAACGATCTCGACGAGGCCCGCCACGACGCGCTTGCCGAAATCGGCATGACGCGTGCCAGCCTCGGCATCCAAGATTTCGATCCCAAGGTGCAGAAAGCGATCAACCGCATCCAGACCTTCGAACAGACGCGCGGCGTGGTGGAGGCGGCGCGGGCGCGGGGCGTGCGCTCGGTCAATTGCGACATTCTTTATGGGTTGCCGTACCAGACGACGGAAACGCTGGCGGAAACGGTGCGCGCGGTCATCTCGCTGGCGCCCGATCGTATCGCGCTCTTCGGCTATGCCCATGTGCCGTGGATGAAGAAGCACCAGACGATGATCGACGAGGCGGTCCTGCCGGGCATCCTCGCGCGGTTCCATCAGATGACGATGGCTGCGGAGATGCTGGCGGCGGCGGGCTACGAGGCGATCGGCATCGACCACTTCGCGCTGCCGGCGGACCGGCTTGCCCTTGCGGCGCGGCAAGGCACGCTGCGGCGCAATTTCCAGGGCTATACCGACGACCAGGCGGATGCGCTGATCGGGCTTGGCGCCTCCTCCATCGGCCAGCTGCCGCAGGGCTATATCCAGAACATGCCGGCGACGGGCGAATATCTGCGCCGGGTAGAGGAGGGTGGTCTCGCGGCGGTGCGGGGCTATGCGCTGACGGCGGAGGATCGCGCCCGCGCCTTCGTCATCGAGCGGGTCATGTGTGATTTCGGCTTTTCCTTCGCGGACGTCCCGCCGGCGTTTCGCCGCACGATCCGCGCGGCGGCGACCGGCTTTGCGGCCACCGACAGGGATAGCCTCTGCCGCATCGAGGAGGAGCGCTTCCTGCTGACGCCAGCGGGCCGACCCTTTGCCCGCACGGTCGCCGCCGTCTTCGACGCGCATCTCGCCAGCGGCCGCGGGCGGCATTCCATCGCTGTCTGACCGGCGGTTGCGCCATGCTGTTTGCGCAACACAGCAGCGCCGACTGCGCTGGTCCCTCATTAAACCCCATTGGCAATTGCGTCCGTTTTCCCTATAGGATCGCGCGACTATAGATTCATGAGGTATGGGCGTGACTGCTACATTCGACAAGGTTGCCGACATCATTGCTGAGACCAGCGAGATCGATCGCGAGACGATCACGCCTGACAGCCACACGATCGACGATCTCGGCATCGACAGCCTGGACTTCCTCGACATCGTCTTCGCGATTGACAAGGAATTCGGCATCAAGATCCCGCTGGAACAGTGGACGCAGGAAGTCAACGAAGGCAAGGTCGCGACGGAAGAGTATTTCGTCCTGAAGAACCTCTGCGCCAAGATCGACGAGCTTCGCGCCGCCAAGGCTTGAGGTTACGGCGCCCGCCTCGGCGGGATTGACTGGACGATCCCGGTGCCTTTGGCTCGCGGCCTGCCGACTTCGGCAGGCCTTTCGATTTCCGGACCCCGCCGTAGGTGATATCCCGATGCTGCTCGAATATTTCCAGATGATCGATCGCGTGGAAGCCGTCGATGGCGCGCGCCGCAGGCTTACGGCCCGCTCGGTCGTGCCCGCGCAAAGCCCCGTCTTCGAAGGCCATTTCCCCGGCATGCCGCTCGTTCCGGGCGTGCTTCTCATCGAGACGATGGCGCAGGCGTCCGGCTTCCTGGTGCTGGCGGCGACGGATTTTGCCGCCATGCCCTTTCTGATGACCGTCGACGGCGCCAAGATGCGCGCCTTCGTCGAGCCCGATGCCGTGCTCGACATCGAGGCCGTGCTGGAGCATGACGGGTCGGGTTATGCCGTGACCAAGGCGAAGATCACCTCGGCCGGCAAGAAGGTCTGCGACGCGCAGCTGAAGCTGCGCACCGTGCCGTTTGCCGAGGTGCCGCTCGGCGATATCGTGCGCAAGCGCGCGGGCGAGGTGGGTTTGTTCGAGGCGCTCGAGGCGTCTGCGGAAGGAAAGTGAGCATGGCGAACAACGATGTGGTGATCACCGGCGTCGGCATCGTCACCTGTCAGGGTGTCGGGGCAGAGGCGCATGTGGCGATCCTCGGTGCCGCGACGGCGCCGGACCTGAAGATCGAGACGGAACGGTTCGCGCCCTATCCGGTGCATCCGATGCCGGAGATCGACTGGAACCAGCAGATCCCCAAGCGCGGCGACCAGCGCCAGATGGAGAACTGGCAGCGCCTCGGCGTCTTCACCGCCGGCCTCGCGCTGGACGATGCCGGCTTCAAGGATGATGCGGACGCCTGCGGCACGATGGACATGATCGTCGCGGCTGGCGGCGGCGAGCGCGACATCGCGGTCGATTCCCTGATCGTCGACGAGGGCCTGAAGCGCAACGATCGCGAGCGGCTGCTCAACGAGAAGCTGACCACCGAGCTGCGTCCGACGCTGTTCCTCGCCCAGCTTTCCAACCTGCTCGCCGGCAATATTTCCATCGTGCACAAGGTCACCGGCTCGTCGCGCACCTTCATGGGCGAAGAGGCGGCCGGCATCAGCGCGGTCGAGACCGCCTTCCACCGCATCCGCTCCGGCCAGTCGACGCATACGCTCGTCGGCAGTGCACTGGTTGCCGAGCGGCAGGACGTCATCCTGCTCTATGAGGCGATCGGTGCGCATGCGACCGGCGGTTGGGCGCCGCTCTGGTCGCGCGACGAGGATGCCGGCGGCGGCATCATCACCGGCACGGCGGCGGCCTTCCTGATCCTCGAATCCCGCGCGCATGCCGAGGCCCGCAACGCGCGCATCTATGCGACGATTGACGCGATCGGCGGCGACCGCGGCGCGCGCGACGAGGGCCGGCTCGAAGCCCGCCTCGACGGATTGACGGAAGAGGTGGAAGTCGAACCCACGGCAACGGTCGTCTTCTCCGGCGCTTCCGGCCAGCATGGCCCGACGGCGCGGGAACGGGCCTGGCTCGACCAACGTTTTCCCGGCAGCCCGGTGCGCGGCTTCAGCGCCGTCACCGGCCAGGCGCTCGAAGCGCAGTTCCCGCTCGGCCTGGCGCTTGCCGCGCTGACGCTTGGCGCCGGTCTCAAGGTCGCCCCGTTCGATGCGGCGGCCGAGGCGGCGATGAGCGCGCCGGCGCGCGCTGCCGTCGTCACGACGGTTGGGCATTCGCGCGGCGAGGGCGTCGCAATTCTTGTCGCAGAGAAGTGAGGTTACGGCCATGACGAAAGCCGCTTACAGGGATCATCTCGGTCGCCCGATCGTCGCCATTACCGGCATGGGCGTCATCACCTCGCTCGGGCAGGGTCTCCAAGACAACTGGGCAGCGCTGACCGGCGGCGTGTCCGGCATCCACGGCATCACGCGTTTTCCCGTCGAAGGGCTCAACACCCGCATTTCGGGCACCGTCGATTTCATCGACCTTCCCGTCGAAAACCCGGTCGAGCGTTCCTTCGCCTATGCCCGCGAGACGACGGATGAGGCTTTGGCGCAGGCCGGCCTGTCCGGCGACTTCGGCGGCCCGCTCTTCCTGGCCGCGCCGCCGATCGAGCCGGACTGGAGCGACCGCTTCGCGCTCGCCGACCGCGCGCCGCCGTCGCAGCGTCCGGGTGACGCCTATGACCGTTTCCTCGCCGTGCTGCGCGCAAAGCCCGAACCGGCCCTGCACGAGGCCTGGGCTTTCGGCGCGATCTCCGAGCGCCTTGCCGATCGTTTTGGCACGCGCGGGCTGCCCGTGACGCTCTCCACGGCATGTGCCTCCGGCGCCACCGCCATCCAGCTCGGCGTCGAAGCCATCCGCCAGGGCCGCACCGACCGGGCGCTCACCGTCGGCACCGATGGCTCGGTAACGGCCGAGGCGCTGATCCGCTTCGCGCTGCTTTCCGCGCTGTCGACGCAAAACGACCCGCCGACCAGGGCCTCAAAACCCTTCAGCAAAGATCGCGACGGCTTCGTCATCGCCGAGGGCGCTGCGACGCTCGTGCTGGAATCGCTGGAATCCGCCATCGCCCGCGGCGCGAAGGTTCTCGGCATCCTCAAGGGCTGCGGCGAGAAGGCGGATCATTTCCACCGCACGCGCTCCTCGCCGGATGGCGGCCCGGCGATTGCGACGATCCGCGCGGCGCTGGAAGACGCCGGCATCGACGAGAGCGGCATCGGCTATATCAATGCGCATGGCACGTCGACGCCGGAAAACGACAAGATGGAATATCTCTCCATGTCGACCGTCTTCGGCGAAAAGCTGGCGGGCATTCCAGTCTCCTCCAACAAGTCGATGATCGGCCATACGCTGACGGCGGCGGGTGCCGTCGAGGCGGTGTTCTCCATCCAGACCATGCTGACCGGCACGCTTCCGCCGACCATCAACTACACGAACCCCGACCCGGCGATCGTTCTCGACGTCGTGCCGAACGTGAAGCGCGATGCGCGCGTCACCGCGGTTCTCTCCAACTCCTTCGGCTTCGGCGGCCAGAACGCCAGCCTCGTCATGACGGCCGAACCGGCCTGATAGGAATTTTGCCATGCGCGCCCTGCAGCTTCTCGACGACCGCAAGCTCGAACTGACCGATATCCCGGAACCGGATGCTCCCGGCCCCGGCGAGGTCACGTTGCGCGTGAAAGCCGTAGCGCTCAACCATATCGACGTCTGGGGCTGGCGCGGCATGGCGTTTGCCAAGCGCAAGATGCCGCTCGTCATCGGCGCGGAAGCCGCCGGCGTCGTCGAGACGCTCGGCCCCGGCGTCTCCAGCGTGCTGCCCGGCCAGCTCGTCTCGATTTACGGCGCGCGGACCTGCGGGCTTTGCAAATCCTGCCGCGAAGGCCGCGACAATCTCTGCGAACATGTCGGCGGCGTGCATGGCTTCCACCTCGACGGTTTCGCGCAGGAAAAGGTGAACCTTCCCGCCCGCCTGCTCGTGCCGGCTCCTCCCGGCGTGGATGCGGTCGCGGCCGCGCTTGCGCCCGTCACCTTCGGCACGGTCGAGCACATGCTGTTCGACAATGCCAAGCTCGAACCGGGTGAGACGATCCTCGTGCATGCCGGCGGCTCCGGCATCGGCTCGGCCGCCATCCAGCTCGCCAAGAAGATCGGCTGCACCGTCATCACCACCGTCGGCTCGAACGACAAGATCGAACGGGCGAAGGCGCTCGGCGCCGACCACGTCATCAACTACCGCGAAGACCGTTTTGAAGGCGTGGTGCGCAAGCTCACCAAGAAGAAGGGTGTCGACGTCGTCTTCGAACATGTCGGCAAGGACACCTGGGCGGGCTCGATGCTCTGCATGAAGCGCGGCGGGCGTCTCGTCACCTGCGGCTCCACCTCGGGCATCTCGACCGACATGAACCTGATGATGCTCTTCCAGCAGCAGTTGAAGCTGCTCGGCTCCTTCGGCTGCCGCATGGAGAACATGGCGAACGCCATGCAGAAGATGGCGCGCGGCCTCGTGCACCCGGTCATCGACACCGAAATCACCTTCGACGGCATTGCGACCGCTTTGGAACGCATGGAATCGCGCCAGATCTTCGGCAAGATCGTCCTGAGGCTGGACTGACGCCGGTGCGGATGGTCGTCACACGCCTGGTTCTCGCGGCAAGGAACACCAAGCAATGGCTGGTGGCGCAGTTCGCCTTCGGCCTGCTCAACCTCCTGAAGCTGCTGCCGGCGGATGGCGCCATCAACTTCGCCGACCGTTTCGCGCGCTGGATCGGCCCGAAGACCAGCCGCCACAAGTTGACGCTCACCAACCTGCGCAACGCCTTTCCGGAAAAGCCGGAGGCGGAGATCGAGGCGATCGCGCTCGATGCCTGGGGCAATATGGGCCGGCTTGCCGCCGAATATGTCTTCCTCGACCGGCTTTTCGATTTCGACCCCGCGCGCCCGACGCCCGGCCGCATCGAGGTTTCCGGCATTCCGCTGTTCGTGGACCTGCGCGATAATCCGCGGCCCTTCATCGTCTTCACCGCGCATACCGGCAATTTTGAGCTGCTGCCGGTGGCGGGCGCTGCCTTCGGGCTCGACGTGACGGTGCTCTTCCGGCCGCCGAACAACCCCTATGTCGCGGAAAAGGTGTTCGAATTCCGCCGCGAGCGCATGGGCCACCTGGTGCCGTCCCATGCCGGTTCGTCCTTCACGCTCGCCCGCAAGCTGGATTCCGGCGGCCCGGTCGGCGTGCTGGTCGACCAGAAGTTCAACAAGGGGCTGCACACCAAATTCTTCGGCCGCGACGTGCAGACCAACCCGCTCCTTGCAAAGCTCGTCCGCCAGTTCGACTGCGAGGTCTATCCCGCCCGCTGCATCCGCCTGCCCGGCAACCGCTACCGCCTGGAGCTGGAACCGGCAATGGCGGTGCCCCGCAAGGAGAACGGCGCCGTCGATGTCGATGCGACCGCGCAGATGCTGAACGACAAGGTGGAGCAGTGGGTGCGGGAGTATCCCGGCCAGTGGCTGTGGTATCACGACCGCTGGAATATCAAGCGCAGCCTTATTACTTGAGTGCTTACGATTTCTTTCTTTCTATTCTAAATCTGAACGTATTCATTATTCCGAATTATACGACTTTAGGCTAATTAAGGGTTTGACATCCTTCCGTACGCTGTTACCATTTTGCTAATAGAAGCGCTTTGGACAGCATATTTGCGGGAGGAAAGATCAAAGCTATATCCTGTTTCCGGACAATTTAAGTAGTGTAATGATGCAATTGCTGTAGATTTCAGCAATTCAGGGAGCAACAATTGAAAGCTCTTGTAGAGTTGTTCTGGTTTAAGTATTCGCAACTTCAGCATGCAGTCAAGATCGGAAACGAACGACTGGTTTCCATGCTGGACAAGGAAATCGAGCCGGCCCTGGTGGCCGTGTTGCAGCGGGAGGCGAGCGACGTCTCCGAACTCCGCTCCCAGTTCCAGTTCGTGGTGGACCTCCTGCGCGAGGAATCCGAAGACAGGGCCTGCGTGCTCCGGCAGGCGCATAATTTCAAGCTCCTGCTGGATCGTTATTTCGGCACCGACGAGGCCGCCAGGCCCTTCCGCGTGGACATGCAGGATGTCGCGCGGCCTGTCGCCGCGCCGCGGGTGGTGGAGGATGGCTTGTTGAACGAGGCGATCCTCGACAGCCTGCCGGATCGCGTGGCGGTCATCACGACGGATTACCGCTATCTCTATTCCAATCCGCTGAACGCCCAGCGCTTCAGCGAGAAACCCATCGACCTCGTGGGACGCCACATCGTGGAGTTCATCGGCATGCAGCGCTTCGACGGCCGCGTGAAGCGGCATCTGGACCGTTGTTTTTCGGGCGAGGTGGTGGAGTACGACTATATCTCGCCACGGCGGGGCAATTCCATCACGCGCTGCCGCATGACACCCTGCATGTCGGCCGCCGGAAACGTGCTCGGCGCCATCCTCGTGCTCCAGGAAACGCTGGAGACGCGCGGGCCGATCGCGGCCTGAGTTTCAGGACGCCAGTCCGGTGCCGCGCAGCATGAACTGCTGTTCGAAGGCGATGTGGCGCCGGATCGATTCGAAGAAGCCGCGGAGCATGTAGCCCGCGGCTTCCGCGTTGACGGTGCCGTCGCCGCTGCCAAGCCGCGTCAGCGTGTCGGTCAGTTCCTCCGCGAAACACTCGTCCTCGACATGCTCGAACTTCAGCCGGACGATAGTCTCGGTGAGATCGCGGTTGCCGGTCGCCGCCTGCTCCAAGAGCGGGAAGACTGCTTCCTCCTCATAGCGATGCACGCCGTTGACCAGCGGAATCAGCGATTTCGCGGCATACATGCATTTCTGCCGGTTGATGTTCGCCGGCAGGCTGTCGGCGATCTCCTCGAGTGCTTCGCACAGCGTCAGCTGCGTGTCGTGGGCCTTCTTCAGCCAGTCCAGCGAGACCGTGTCCGTCGGGCGGTCCGAAAGCAGCCGGGCGATATCTGCGTAATCCGTCATCTCGTGCTTCCTCGTTTGGGAAGGGCCGCTGCGCATTCGGCGCGCGGCTGCGTCAACCTGTCCCTTTGATGCCGCCGGCTTCCGTCCGCTGCCTTGATCCATGTCAAGGATGCTCGCCTGCGCATCTGCGAAGCCTCAATCGAGCGCAAGGGCCTGCTCCGCGAGGGAGCCGGCTTGAGCGGGAAATTGACCGGTTGGGGGATGCCAACGATGAAATTCATGACGGAAACGATCGTCCTGGCCGTGGGAGCGTTCATCGCGCTGCTCGGCGCGGCCTTTGCCCAGGACACGCTCTTCGAGGCCCATATGTGGGTCCTCTTCTTCGTGCTGCTGGCCAGCACGCTCTTCATGGTGCAGCGCATTTCCTTTGCGCCCGCCGTCGCCGCCACGTCGTCTTCGGATGACGACGGCTATTTCGACGAGGTCATCAAGTACGGCGTCATCGCAACGGTGTTCTGGGGTGTCGTCGGCTTCCTGGTCGGCGTCGTCGTGGCGCTGCAGCTGGCCTTTCCGGATCTCAACATCGAGCCCTGGCTGAATTTCGGCCGCACGCGCCCGCTGCACACCTCGGCGGTCATCTTCGCCTTCGGCGGTAATGCGCTGATCGCGACCTCCTTCTATGTCGTGCAGCGCACCTCGCGCGCCCGGCTGTTCGGCGGCAATCTCGGCTGGTTCGTGTTCTGGGGTTACCAGCTCTTCATCGTGATGGCCGCCACCGGCTATCTGCTCGGCGTCACGCAGGGCAGGGAATATGCCGAGCCGGAATGGTATGTCGACCTGTGGCTGACCGTCGTCTGGGTCTGTTATCTCATCGCGTTCCTGGGCACGATCATGACCCGCAAGGAACCGCATATCTACGTGGCGAACTGGTTCTTCCTGTCGTTCATCGTGACGATCGCCATGCTGCACATCGTCAACAACCTGGCGGTCCCCGTCTCGTTCCTCGGCGTGAAGAGCTACTCGGCCTTCTCCGGCGTGCAGGATGCGCTGACGCAATGGTGGTACGGCCACAACGCCGTGGGCTTCTTCCTGACGGCCGGCTTCCTCGGCATGATGTACTACTTCATCCCGAAGCAGGTGAACCGCCCGGTCTATTCCTACCGCCTGTCGATCATCCACTTCTGGGCGCTGATCTTCATGTATATCTGGGCCGGTCCCCACCACCTGCATTACACGGCGCTGCCCGACTGGGCGCAGACGCTCGGCATGGTCTTCTCGATCATGCTCTGGATGCCCTCGTGGGGTGGTATGATCAACGGCCTGATGACGCTGTCGGGCGCCTGGGACAAGATCCGCACCGACCCGATCGTGCGCATGATGGTCATGGCCGTCGCCTTCTACGGCATGGCGACCTTCGAAGGCCCGATGATGTCGATCAAGTCGGTCAACTCGCTCAGCCACTATACGGACTGGACGATCGGCCACGTACATTCCGGCGCCCTCGGCTGGAACGGCCTCATCACCTTCGGCGCGATCTACTTCCTCGTGCCGAAACTGTGGAAGCGCGAACGGCTCTATTCGATCCGCATGGTCAACTGGCACTTCTGGCTCGCCACCCTCGGCATCGTCGTCTACGCGGCCGTCATGTGGGTCGCCGGCATCCAGCAGGGCCTGATGTGGCGCGAATACGACGAGCAGGGGTTCCTGGTCTACTCGTTCGCCGAAACGGTGGCGGCCATGTTCCCCTACTATGTGCTGCGCGCCGTCGGCGGTGGGCTGTTCCTCTTGGGTGCGCTCATCATGGCCTACAACGTGACCATGACAATCCTCGGCTACCAGCGTGACGAGGCCCCGATTCCGGGGGCTGCGCCCGCGCTCCAGCCGGCCGAATAGGAGGGATCCGATGTCCATTCTTGATAAACACGCCATCCTCGAACGCAACGCGACGCTTCTCCTCGTCGGCTCGCTCCTCGTGGTCACCATCGGCGGCATCGTCGAGATCGCGCCGCTGTTCTACCTGGAAAACACCATCGAGAAGGTGGAGGGCATGCGGCCCTATTCGCCGCTGGAGCTTGCCGGGCGCGACATCTATGTCCGCGAGGGCTGCTACGTCTGTCATAGCCAGATGATCCGGCCCTTCCGCGACGAGGTCGAGCGCTACGGGCATTATTCGCTGGCCGCGGAATCGATGTACGACCATCCGTTCCAATGGGGCTCGAAGCGCACCGGGCCGGACCTTGCCCGCGTCGGCGATCGCTACTCGAACGAGTGGCATGTCCAGCACCTGATCGAGCCACGCTCGGTCGTGCCGGAATCGGTGATGCCGAGCTACGCCTTCCTCAAGGAAACGCCGCTGGAGGTGAAGAACGTCTCCATGCACCTCTCGGCCAACCGCGCCGTCGGCGTGCCCTATACGGACGAGATGCTGGAAAACGCCGAGGCCGACCTGAAGGCGCAGGCCGATCCGAACGCCGATACATCCGGCGTCGAGGCCCGCTATCCGAAGGCGAAGTTCGGCGATTTCGACGGCGATCCTAAGAAGCTCACCGAAATGGATGCGCTCGTCGCCTATCTGCAAATGCTCGGCACGCTGGTGGACTTCTCCACCTATGACGATGCCGCCGGTTACCGCTGAGGAGGCCGCCATGGAAGCCTATACCGCCATGCGCCACTTCGCCGACAGCTGGGGGCTGCTCGCCATGACGCTGTTCTTCCTTGCCGTCGTCGTCTTCACCCTTCGCCCCGGCGCCCGCAAGGCCGCCGAACGGGCCGCCGAAATCCCCCTCAAGGAGGACTGATCATGGCCGAGAAACACATTGACGAAATCTCGGGCGTCGAAACCACCGGCCACGAATGGGACGGTATTCGCGAACTGAACAACCCGATGCCGCGCTGGTGGGTCTGGACGTTCTACGCGACGATCCTCTGGGCGATCGGCTACACGATCGCCTTCCCTGCCTGGCCGCTGATCTCCGACACGACGAAGGGCATGCTCGGCTGGTCGAGCCGCGCCAATATCGCGACGGAACTGGCGAGCGCCAAGGAAGCCCAGGCGGGCTTCGTCGACCGCATCGCAAAATCGTCCTTGCAGGAAATCCTGGCCGACCCCCAACTCTCGCAATTCGCCATTGCCGGCGGCGCCTCGGCCTTCAAGGTCAACTGTGCCCAGTGCCACGGCTCGGGTGCGGCGGGTGCCGCCGGCTTCCCGAACCTCAACGACGACGACTGGGTCTGGGGTGGCACGGTGGACGACATCTACCAGACGATCGCCCACGGCATCCGCCATCCGGGCGACGACGACACCCGCATCTCGGAAATGCCCGCCTATGGCGACATCCTCCAGCCCGACGAGATCAAGCAGGTCGCGGCCTATGTGGTCAGCCTGACAGGCACGCCGTCAAATGCGAGCCTGATCGAGCCCGGCAAGCAGATTTTCGCTGACAACTGCGCCGCCTGCCATGGCGACGATGCCAAGGGCAACCGCGAGATGGGCGCGCCCGACCTTGCCGACGCCATCTGGCTGAAGGGCGAGGGCGAGGCCGCCATCGCCGCGCAGGTCAAGTCGCCGAAACACGGCGTCATGCCCGCCTGGCTGCCCCGCCTCGGCGACCCCGCGGTCAAGCAGCTCGCCGTCTTCGTGCATTCGCTCGGTGGCGGCGAATAAGCGCCACAAACACGAAGGCCGCGGTGTCCGCGGCCTTTTTCTTCAGGCGACGACCATGTTCCGGCCCATGGATTTGGCGCGGTAGAGATTGCGGTCGGATGCGGCGAGCGCCTCGGCGGGATCGAAGCGCGGCGCGCAATGGAAGGCGCCGATGCTGATGCCGAGCGCGATCCGTACGCCCGAGGCGGTGCGCAGGTCGATGGCTTCCACCGCCTCGCGGATCGCCTGGGAACGGTCGAGCATGCGTCCCGGCGAGGCCGCGTGCAGGAAGACGGCGAACTCCTCGCCGCCGAGCCGGCCGACCAGATCGTCTTCCGCGACCAGCCGGGACAGCAGGGTACCGATGCGGATGAGCGCCTCGTCGCCGGCCGCATGGCCGAAACGGTCGTTGACCGACTTGAAATGATCCACATCGAGGAAGAGCAGGCCGCCATGCGCGCCGGCGCGGCTGCGTTCATCGAGCGCTGCCATGAAGGTCGCGCGGGTGAAGACGCCGGTCAGGGCATCGCGCTGTGCCTGGTGTTGCAGGCGGGCGTAGGCGTCGGCGAGTTCGTCTTTCGCCTGCGCCAGCGCGGCATTGGCCGAGCGCACCTTTTCCGCCAGGTAGAAATGCACCAGCGAAGCCGGGATGGAGATGGCGATCGGGCAGACGATCGTCATGACGAGCCCGGCGCCTGCCACCTCGCCCCCCATCATGGGAACGAAGGCGAAGCTGATCATCAGCGATGCCAGCGTGGAGAGCACGCCCACCACCAATGCCTTGCCCAGGATTTTGTACATGAGGAGCCCGCGCCGATTGTTGATCGCGGGCTCCTCACTAGGAGCGTCTGATTGAAAAAGCCTGAATTGCTTCGATAAAAGTCTTCCGGGCGATCACATTGACGTAAGGGAAGGCACTCTAGCGGTCGGACCAGACCGCAAGCTCGTAGCCATCCGGATCGGTGAACTGGAAACGCCGGCCGCCGGGAAAGTCGAAGATCGGCTTGACGATCGTGCCGCCCGCCTTTTCCACACGGCCGAAGATGGCTTGAAGATCATCCGCAAAGAGAATGACCAGCGGGCCGCCACTGGCCTTGACCGGCGCCGTCGTCGTGAAGCCGCCGGTGAGGCGGCCGTCCTGGAACTCGCAATATTGCGGGCCGTAATCGGTGAAGGTCCAGCCGAAGGCGTCGCCATAGAAGGCCTTGCTCCGGGCGATATCCGCGACGTTGAACTCAATATAGTCGATCTTGCGATCTGCGCCCCTGCTGCTCATCGCGGCGTCTCCTGTTCCATGAGTTTTGCGAGCGCTTCGAGGTCGCGCGTCACATGCGCCGCGTCCGACTCGAAGGCTGCATCGTCCATATCCGGCTGCCGCAGCAGCGTGAACATCACTTCGCATCCATCGCCATTCGGCACGATGCGCAGCGCGTTTTCCACCACCAGCCCGTTAGGGAGCGTCACCGTGTGGTCGACCACGCCAAAATCGTTCGGCGGTGCAAAGCGTACGCATACATTGCCGATCGGCCCGCCATCGGCGATCCACTCCTCGCCGTCGCGCGTCAGGCCGGAGGCGAGGCCGGATGCCCAGAGCGGCATGTTTTCCGGCTTGGCGGCAAAGTCATAGACGGCGCGCCAGTCGCGCTGAATGCTCAGGTGGATGATGCGGGCGGGCATGGTCGTCATCGGTTGTCTCCTTCGGCGCGACCATACGCGATCGGCGAGCGAAGTCTTGAACGAAACGGACAGTCAGCCGCGCATCTGTCGCAGGATTTCACCCGGCGTCAGGCTGGTCAGCGCCAGCACGTCGCGGTTCATATGCGCCTGGTCGGCAAAGCCGGAATCGGCGGCGAGCCCGGCCAGCGATGTTTCCGGGGTTTCAATGCGGTCGAGCAGCTTTTGCAGCCGCAGGATGCGGGCGAGCGTCTTGGGGCCGTAGCCGAATTCCGCCACACTCAGCCGCCGCAGGGTGCGTTCGGTCACGCCGATTTCGGCGGCGATCGATTCTGCCGGCAGTCGCATGCTCAGCGCATGAAGCGCCGCGGCATCGGGCCGCATGGCGGGCAGGTCCCGCATCTCCGAGGCAAAAACCGCTTGCAGGAGCCGGAGCCTTTTCAGGGGATCGCCAGCCGCGAGCAGGCGCTCATGGTGCGCGCTCAATCCGCCTGGGCGGATATCGGCGAAGGGCACGATCTGGCCGGTCAGGGCATCGAGATCGCAGCGCAGGAGGTGGCGCGCGATGCCCGGCCAGAAGCGCAGGCCCAGGATCGTCTCACCCGGCCGCAGCCTCGGAAATGCGGCTGTCCGGTCGGGTCCGGCGATGAGAAAGCCGTGCTCCGTCCACAGCAGGTCGACGCAGCCATCCGGCACGACGGCGACGCGCGGGGCCGGCTCTCCCTCCGGCGCCCGGTGCATCCAGGCGCAGCGAAGCACGGCCGAAAGCGCGCCGGCGGCGGCATATTCGCGGTAATCGCCGTAGCGTTTCGCCAGGATCGTCTCCGTCATCGCGTCCTTTCTGTGCGGCAACCCGCCACGCCATGCCACGCCGCAAACTTGACTTACATCAACGATGGCGGCGGTTGTTGGCGTCATTGTGGTGGCACAACGACAGGTGCCGCAGAAGCCATGCAACAGAATACCACCACGATCTACAATTCCGTCGAGCGCCACGACGCCGAACCCGTCAATTCGGCGAAGGTCCGCAAGCCGCTTTACGAGAAGCGCAAGAAGATCTTCCCGAAGCGTGCGGAGGGCCGGTTCCGGCAGTTCAAATGGCTGGTCATGCTGGTGACGCTCGGCATCTACTACCTGACGCCCTGGATCCGCTGGGATCGCGGCCCGCATGCGCCGGACCAGGCCGTGCTCGTCGATCTCGCCGGCCGGCGCTTCTACGTCTTCTTCATCGAGATATGGCCGCAGGAATTCTTCTTCGTGGCGGGGCTGCTCGTCATGGCGGGTTTCGGGCTCTTCCTCGTCACCTCCGCCGTCGGGCGTGCGTGGTGCGGTTATGCCTGTCCGCAGACCGTCTGGGTCGATCTCTTCCTCGTCGTGGAACGGGCGATCGAGGGCGACCGCAATGCGCGCATCAAGCTCGACACCGGGCCGTGGACGCTGGACAAGGTCTGGAAACGCGTCAGCAAACACGCCATCTGGCTGGTGATCGCGGTCGCGACCGGCGGCGCGTGGATATTCTATTTCGCCGATGCGCCGACCCTGCTCGTCAATTTCGCGACGCTCCAGGCGCCGCCCGTCGCCTACATGACCGTCGCCATCCTGACGGTCACCACCTACATTTTCGGCGGGCTGATGCGCGAGCAGGTCTGCACCTATATGTGCCCGTGGCCGCGCATCCAGGCGGCAATGCTGGATGAAAGCTCGCTGGTCGTCACCTACAACGATTGGCGCGGCGAGCCGCGCACGCGCCATGCCAAGAAGGCGATCGCGGCCGGCGAGAGCGTCGGCGACTGCGTGGACTGCAATGCCTGCGTCGTCGTCTGTCCCATGGGCATCGACATCCGCGACGGCCAGCAGATGGAATGCATCACCTGTGCGCTCTGCATCGATGCCTGCGACAATGTGATGGACAAGCTCGGCCGGGAACGCGGCCTGATCGCCTATGCCACGCTGTCGGACTATTCGAGCAACATGGCGCTCGCCACCGCGGGCGGCACGACGGCGATCGATCCCAGGCGCGTGCGGGACGCTAGAGGGCGTTTCAGCGACAAGATCCGCCATTTCGACTGGCGCATCATCTTTCGCCCGCGCACGCTGCTCTATTTCGGAATCTGGTCGCTCGCCGGCCTTGCGCTGGTCTTCGCGCTCCTGTCGCGCGACCGGCTGGATCTCAACGTCATCCACGACCGCAACCCGCAATTCGTGCTCGAATCGGATGGCTCGGTGCGCAACGGCTATGCCGTGAAGCTGCTCAACATGATCCCCGAGCCGCGCGTCATCACCGTGTCGATCGAGGGCATGCCGGGCGCCATGATGAAGGTCGCGGGCCATGACAGCGCCGATAGCAGGAGCGTCGATATCCCCGCCGATCCGGACAAGGTCACGGCCGTCCGGGTCTTCGTGACGCTGCCGAAGGATCGCCTCGCGGAGGCGGCCAATGGGTTCCGCATCATCGCCGAGGACCGGCAGGGCCACGAACGCGACGTCTATTCCGCCAATTTCAACACGCCGGGAGCGAAATGATGGCTACGCAACACAAGCAAGGTTTCGTCTTCACCGGCTGGCATATGCTCGGCGTCATGGTGCTGTTCTTCGGCACCATCATCACCGTCAACCTGATTATGGCCTGGAACGCCTCGCACAGCTGGAGCGGCCTCGTCGTGCCGAACACCTATGTCGCCAGCCAGCAGTTCAACGGCAAGGTGGCGGAAGCCAAGGCGCTTGCGGCGAGCGGTATCGATGGCAGCCTGGCGATCGAGGGCAACCGCATCACCTACAAGGTCCTCGATGCGAAGGGCGGGGCGATCATCGCCGACGACGTTCTGGCCGTGTTCAAGCGGCCGGTCGACGAACGCAAGGACTTTTCCGTCGATCTCCAGCCGGCCGGGCAGGGGCTTTTCGTGGCGGAGTACGCCGTGCCGGCCGGCCAATGGATCGTCGATATCAGCACGAAGCGCGGCGGCGCGAAGGTCTTCCACCAGACGCTCCGCACTGTGGCCGGAGGGGGCGTGCAATGAGTTGCTGTGCACCCGGCACGGAAGGCGCCGTCGAGGCGGCGCGTGCGGCTTTGCCCTCCTCGGAGGAGTTGTTGCTCGCCAGCCGCCCTGTCGGCGAGGGACTGCGCCAGAGCGATCTCAGCGTGCCCGGCGTGTTTTGCGGCGCCTGCATCACGACCATCGAGGGCGCGCTGAATGCACTGCCCGAAGTGGAACGCTCGCGCGTGAACCTGTCCACGCGCCGTGTTTCCGTGGTCTGGAAAGAGGAGGTCGAGGGGCTGCGGACCGATCCGCAGGCGATCGCCGCCGCGATCAAGGCTACCGGCTATGACGCGAATCTCTTCTCGCTTGCCGCCGAGGGCGACGACCATCTGCGCAACCAGCTGATCCGCGCCGTCGCCGTCGCCGGGTTTGCCGCGACGAACATCATGCTGCTCTCGGTTTCCGTCTGGGCAGGTGCGGAGGCCGCGACGCGCGACCTGTTCCATTGGATTTCCGCCTTCATCGCCGGCCCGACGCTGGTCTATGCCGGCCGCTTTTTCTACCAGTCGGCATGGAAGGCGCTGCGCCACGGCCGCACCAACATGGACGTGCCGATCGCGCTTGCCATCACGCTCTCCTACGTGGTCTCGCTGTGGGAAACGTTGCACAGCGCGGAACATGCCTGGTTCGATGCGACGGTGAGCCTGCTGTTCTTCCTGCTCATTGGCCGCACGCTCGACCATGTCATGCGCGACCGTGCGCGCTCGGCGATCACCGGGCTGGCGCGTCTCTCGCCGCGCGGCGCCATGGTGGTGCGGGCGGATGGCACACGCGACTATCGGCCGGTTGAGGAGATCGCCATCGGCGAGCACCTCTCGATTGCCGCCGGCGAGCGCATCCCCGTCGATTGCCGCGTGCTGTCCGGTGCCAGCGATGTCGACCGCTCGATCGTCAACGGCGAGAGCGATCCGCTCGCCGCCACGCCCGGTACGCGGCTCGAAGCCGGCGCGATGAACCTCACGGGTTCGCTCACGGTCGAGGCGGTCGCCACGGCGCGCAACTCGTTCCTGTCTGAGGTCATCGGCCTCATGGAGGCCGCCGAAGGGGGCAGGGCGCGTTATCGCCGCATCGCGGATCGTGCGGCGCAGATCTATTCGCCGGCGGTGCATCTGCTGGCGCTCACCGCCTTCCTCGGCTGGGGCCTTTACGATGGCGACTGGAAACATGCCATGCTCGTCGCCATCGCCGTGCTGATAATCACCTGCCCCTGCGCACTCGGCCTTGCGGTGCCTGTCGTGCAGGTCGTCGCGGCGGGGCGGCTCTTTGCCGGTGGCGTCATGGTGAAGGACGGCTCGGCCATGGAGCGCCTCGCCGAAATCGACACCGCCGTCTTCGACAAGACCGGCACGCTGACGCTCGGCAAGCCGCGCCTCGTCGATCGCGACAAGGTCAACCGCAGCCATCTGGCCCTAGCCGCAGCGCTCGCCGCCCATTCGCGCCATCCGCTTTCGGTGGCGCTTGCGGGTGCCAATGCCGGCCCGATGCCCGTCATCGACGGGGTAACGGAGATTGCCGGCGGCGGTCTCGAAGCCACGACACGGCAGGGCCTGCTCCGCCTCGGCAACCGTGCCTTCGCCTGCGGCAAGGCGGTGACAGGTGCGGAGGAGCACGGGCTATCCGAGGTCGTGCTGTCGCGCGACGGCGCGGAGCTCGAAACCTTCCGTTTCGAGGATGCCCTGCGCGCCGGCGCCGCCGAAACGATTCACGCCCTGAAGCGGGAGGGAATCGAGATGGCCATCCTTTCCGGCGACCGCGCGCCCGCCGTCGCCCGCATTGCCGGGGCGCTCGGCGTCGGCCGGTGGCGTGCCGCCCTTTCGCCGCGGGAAAAGACGCAAGCCGTGGCCGAACGCGCGGCCGATGGCCATCGTGTGCTGATGGTCGGCGACGGCATCAACGATGCGCCGGCACTGGCCGCCGCCCACGTCTCCATGGCGCCCGCGACGGCGGCGGATGTCGGCCGGCAGGCGGCGGATTTCGTCTTCCTGCATGAAAGCCTCGAAGCCGTCCCCTTTGCCCTTGAGACCGCCCGCCGCGCCGGTTGCCTGATCCGCCAGAATTTCGCGCTCGCCATCGGTTACAATGTCATTGCCGTGCCGGTTGCGATTCTCGGCCATGCCACGCCGCTGATCGCCGCCATCGCCATGTCCACGTCGTCGATCATCGTGGTGGTCAACTCGTTGCGGCTGCGCGGAAAGATGCCGGCTTTCGCGGCACGGGCGGCCGGCGAGGCGCGCCCGGCCGAGCCCATGGTGCAAGCCGCATGAACACGCTGGTTTTCCTCATTCCCATCGCGCTTTTCCTTGGCGGGCTCGGGCTCGCCGCCTTTCTCTGGTCGCTGAAGAGCGGGCAATATGACGACGTGGAGGGCGCCGCCTGGCGTGTTCTGGACGATGGTGATGACAGGCCTGCGGGCTAGTTTCAACTGGTTCTAAAAGCGTTGCTTCACCAAACATTTGCTTGTCGTAAATCGATTTGAATGCCAAAACACGTCGGCTGGAGCGGAGCTCCAAAATCTCTTTCTGCGCGGCGTTTCCGGCTGGGTCCGGACCAATCCCACGCCGCGCCATCCTACGGAGGTATGAACGTGGCACAGGCGGAAATCGGGCTTATCGGTCTCGGTGTGATGGGGTCGAACCTCGCGCTCAACATTGCCGAAAAAGGCAACAAGATCGCGGTTTTCAACCGCACGGTGGCGCGCACGAAGGAATTCTACGAGGAGGCCGGCGACCTCCAAGGCCAGATCGTGCCCTGCGACACGATCGAAGAGTTTGTCGCCGCCATTCGCCCGCCGCGCCCGATCATCATCATGATCCAGGCGGGTGCCGCGGTGGACCAGCAGATGGAACTGCTGCGCCCCTACCTCGAAAAGAACGACATCATGATCGATGCCGGCAACGCGAACTTCCGCGACACGATGCGTCGCTTCGATGCGCTGAAGGATTCGGGCCTCACCTTCATCGGTATGGGTGTTTCCGGCGGTGAAGAGGGCGCGCGCCACGGCCCGTCCATCATGGTCGGCGGCACGGAAGATTCGTGGAAGCGCGTCGAGAAGGTGCTGACCTCGATTGCCGCCAAATACAACGACGATCCCTGCGTCGCCTGGCTCGGCGAAAACGGCGCCGGCCACTTCGTCAAGACCATCCACAACGGCATCGAATATGCCGACATGCAGATGATCGCCGAAATCTACGGCATCCTGCGCGACGGCCTGAAGATGAGCGCGCCCGAGATTGCCGACGTCTTTGCCGAGTGGAACAAGGGCCGCCTCGAATCCTACCTCATCGAGATTTCGGCAAAGGTGCTGGCCGCCAAGGACCCGATCAGCGGCAACCCGATCGTCGACATGATCCTCGACAAGGCCGGCCAGAAGGGCACCGGAAAATGGTCCGCCATCGAGGCGCAGAACATGGGCGTGCCGGCAACCGGCATCGAGGCAGCCGTCGCCGCCCGCTCCATCTCCTCGTTCAAGACCGAGCGTGAAGCCGCCGAAAAAATCCTCGGCCTGCCGGACGTGCCTGCGCTCACCGTCGCCGACAAGGCCGCCTTCCTCAAGGACCTCGAAAGCGCGCTGCTCGCCGGCAAGATCGGCGCCTATGCGCAGGGTTTCGCGGTGATGTCCGCCGCCTCCAAGGAATATAGCTGGAACCTGCCGATGCCGACGATCGCCAAGATCTGGCGCGCCGGCTGCATCATCCGCTCGCAGTTCCTCGACGAAATCACCAGCGCCTTCACCAAGGCACCGGATGCCGCCAACCTGATCGTCACCCCCGCCTTCGCGACGATGGTCAAGGACACCGACGGTGCGCTGCGCCGCGTCGTCTCCGCCGCCGCCCTCCATGGCCAGCCGGCGCCCGCACTCGCTTCCGCGCTTGGCTATTTCGACAGCTACCGCCGCGGCCGCGGCACAGCAAACGTCATCCAGGCCCAGCGCGACTTCTTCGGCGCCCACGGCTTCGACCGCACCGACGGTGCCGACAGTCACCACGGCCCATGGGGCTCCGGCCTCAACGGCTGAGATTTGACGGAAGCATGAGAAAAGGCCCGGTCGAGAGACCGGGCCTTTTTGCGTGACGGGTGTTTTTTGACGGCGTCAGGCGTAGACGCCGCGAAGACGGGGTCCGACTACGAGGCCGGATGCGGCCGCCAAAGTAGATTGGGCCGAGCCCTTGGGCGGCGGCATTCTCGTGCCGATCGCAAAAAGGATGGCGCTCACAATCGAGAAGCCTGCGAAAAGAAGGAACATGCCGGGACCGCCGAAAGCGCCGAGCATGAGGCCGCCGAAGGTCGGGCCAACGAAGTTGCCAACGGTCGAGAAAGAATGGGCGCCGAAATAGCTGCCCCTGTTGTGGTCGTTCGAGATGCCGTCGACCAGCATGTATTCGGATGGCACGACCAGAATTTCTCCTATCGTGAAGATGACCATTGCGATGGCGAGGCCCCAAAGGCCGCTTGACGCGAGGAAGCCCAACTCGCCGACAAGAAAAAGCAGGCAGCCGACAATGCGAGCATTGAGTGCGCCGGCACGTTCGATGAATCGGCGGGCAAATGGGTTTCCAATCAGGACGACCGCGCCGTTGATGGAGACGATATAGGCGAAGATCTCCACGCCGCCCGGAATGCTGCCGGAAAGATAGGGAGCGAGCGTTGCCGACCATTGGCCGTATACGGCGACCAACAGCGTACCGCCACCGACGAAGAAGGCGAGGCGTGGATCGCGGATCGCTGTTTTGATGCTCTGAAGTATCGATATTCTCTGCGAGGAAGCCTGCTCGGCTGCACTGCGGTGCAGCGGCACGTTCAGCAGGTGCAGGGCAAGCGCGAACAGCGCATAGACAATGCCGGCAATAATGAAGAGCGTCGTAGAAGCAGCACCGGCCGCAATGCCGATCAGCGGGCCGACAGCAAAGCCGAAATTGATTGCCATGTAGCGCCAGGAGAAATATTTGAGCCGCATCGGTTCAGGGCAGACGTCGCTCATCAGCGCGCGGGAAATCGGCTCGTTGATCGCAATGGCGACGGCCGCGACGACCTGGGCGATACAGAAGGCGATGACCGTCTCGGCGAGCCCCATGCCAACCAAGGCAAGCGCCATGGAAAGCAGCGTCAGCGTCAGCACGGTCTTGCGTCCCACCTTATCCGACAGCGATCCCGCAAACGGAGCCGCAACCGCCCCGACGAGCGGGCCGATGCCCAGCAGCATGCCGATCATCGCCGGCCCAAGGCCGAAGGCCTGGTGCAATTTTATGGCAAGGAAGGAGAGCGTCATCGCTCTCGCGACGTTCACAAGGCCGGCGCCTGCAACGAGAAACAGCACGTAGTTCAATCTTTGTTTTTCGTCGGGCATCATCGCTCCTCGTCTGCCAGTCGCGAGCGTTTCGATTCAAGCGACGGCTTTGCGGTGCCCAAAAAACGGGCAATCCGCAACAGCAAGAAATGACGATGCGTCAGGCCGCGTCCGTCGGGATCGGATAGCTCAGCGTCTGGAGCTCGGCCGGCGGCTTGCCCTCGATGCGGGCGATCACGGCTTTTGCCAGTTCGCGACCGGCGAGGCGGATGTCTTCGCGCATGGTCACGACCTCGGGCCGCAGCCATTGCAGCAGCATGTGCGATTCCTTGGAGACGAGGTCTATGTCGTGGCCGAGCCTGCGGCCGCTCGCCTCCAGCGCTGCGACGAGCGCGACAGCACCGGAGCCGCTGCCCGACACGATGCCGTCCGGCGCGTCGGGGCCGTCGAGCATCGTCTCCGCCGCCTTGCGGATGTCGACGAGGCTGGTATCGAGGTTCACCTGGCTGAACGGCAGCGCGGTCGCGCCGAAATCGCGAATGCCCTTTTCGAAGCCGGCGCGCATGTGCAGGTAGAAGGTCAGGTACGGCGGGGGTTGCAGCAACACGAGGCGCTTGCGCCCGCGCTCCACGAGTTTTCGCACGGCCTCGTAGGCGAAGCGTTCATTGTCGAAATCGTGGTAGGGGTGGGTCAGCCCCATTTCCGTGCGGCCATGGGTGACGAAGGGAAAGTTGCGCTCCATCATCAGCGCGACGCGCGGGTCCTTCGGCTCGGTGCGCGAGATGATCACGCCGTCCGCGGCCCCCGTCTCCAGCACGTAGCGCACGGGATCCAGCGCATTGCCCTGTGCGCGGTAGGGCGTCACCACGAGATGGTACTGCGTGGTGGCAAGGATTTCCGAGATGCCGATGACCATCGGGCTCGACAGGCCCATGATCTCTTCTTCCAGGCTGAGGATCAGGCTGATGACATTGGTCTTGCCGGTGCGAAGCCGCACGCCGGCGCGGTTCGGCTGGTAGCCGATCTGGCGGGCGACGAGGCGCACGCGCTCCTTCGTCTCGGCGCTGATATCAGGCGCATCCTTGAGCGCGCGCGACACGGTGGTGATGCCGAGGCCGGTCATGAAGGCGATCGTCTTCAGCGTCGGCCGTTCGTTCGGTGGCGGAAGCGCTGTCGCCTGGCCCTCGCTCATCGTCTGTCCATCCCCTGCCTGCCACGCCTGTGCCCCGTGGGCCGGTTATACATTTTTTAACCCGCCCCGCCACTCCTTACCGGGAGTGCCTGTAAAACTGTAACGATACAGGTCTTTTGTCGAGGGGATTTTTTCGACGGGCTGTCGGCAACCCGCGCTTGAGCCCGCGTTGCGCCGCAAAGCGATAATTTATGCGGTTGCGAAATTGCGCTCCTGGTTCGTTACTTTGATTTTAGAATTATATAAATAAAAACAAATATTTGATCTGGCATTGATGCTTTGCGAGGCGGCAGTTTGTGCAGAGCAAAATGATGCTCTTCGGAGTCAAAAATCCCTGCTTCACAAGAAACCTTGTTTTTGTGATCGCTGCCCGGTTGCGCGATTAAATCGATTGGGTTACGTTTTTACTGCAACGTTTCAGTGAGGGAGGAGACTCATGAAAATCCGTTCTTTGGCTGCCATGCTGGCAGCAACCGTGATCCTGCCGTTCGCCGCAGCCCATGCGACCGATCTGGAAGTGACCCATTGGTGGACGTCCGGCGGGGAGGCCGCGGCGGTCGCTGAATTCGCCAAGGCCTTCGACGCCACGGGCAACAAATGGGTCGATGGCGCCATCGCCGGCGCCGGCGGCACGGCGCGTCCGATCATGGTGAGCCGCATCACCGGCGGCGACCCGATGGCCGCAACCCAGTTCAACCACGGCCGCCAGGCCGAGGAGCTGGTGGAAGCCGGCCTGATGCGTGACCTGACCGACGTCGCGACGCGCGAGAACTGGAAGGATATCATCAAGCCGGCGGGCCTGCTCGACAGCTGCACGATCGACGGCAAGATCTATTGCGTGCCCGTCAACATCCATTCCTGGCAGTGGCTGTGGCTGTCCAACGGCGCCTTCGAGGCGGCCGGCGTCGCCGTTCCGAAGAACTGGGACGAGTTCGTCGCCGCTGGGCCGGCGCTTGAAAAGGCCGGGATCGTTCCGCTCGCCGTCGGCGGTCAGGCATGGCAGGCGGCTGGCGCCTTCGACGTGCTGATGCTGGCGCTTGGCGGCAAGGACACGTTCTACAAGGTCTACAAGGACAAGGACGCCGAGGTGGCGGCCGGTGCGGATGTGGCCAAGGTCTTCAAGGCGGCCGACGATGCTCGTCGCCTGTCCAAGGGCACGAATGTGCAGGACTGGAACCAGGCGACCAACATGGTCATCACCGGCAAGGCCGGCGGCCAGATCATGGGCGACTGGGCGCAGGGCGAGTTCGCGCTTGCGGGCAAGGTTGCCGGCAAGGATTATTCCTGCCTTCCGGGCCTTGGCGTGAACGAAGTGATCGCGACGGGTGGCGATGCCTTCTATTTCCCGGTCCTTGAGGATGAGGAGAAATCGAAGGCGCAGGAGGTGCTTGCCTCCACGCTCGTCAGCCCGACGGCGCAGGTCGCCTTCAACCTGAAGAAGGGCTCGCTGCCGGTGCGCGGCGACGTCGACCTCGCCGCCGCCAACGACTGCATGAAGAAGGGTCTCGACATCCTTGCCAAGGGCAATGTGGTCGAATGGGTCGACCAGCTGCTTTCGGCTGACAGCCAGAAGCAGAAGGAAGACCTCTTCTCCGAATTCTTCGCCAATGCATCGATGACGCCGGAAGACGCCCAGAAGCGTTTCGCCGACATCATCGCTTCGGCGGATTGACCAGGGTCGCGTGACGCCGGCGCCTGCTGTTGGCAGGCGTCGTTCACCCCTGATCGAAGACCAAGGAGGAGTGACCCATGACGGGCCAGGTACACACCGGTCGACCCCGTAAATTGCTGCGAAATCTCAGTGCCAAGATTGCTTCCATTCCCATGGTGCTCACCGCCATCGTCATCTTTCTCGGCGGCACGGTGTGGACGGTCGTCTATTCGTTCACCAATTCGAAGCTGCTGCCGCGGGCGAATTTCGTCGGCCTCGACCAGTACGAGCGCCTGTGGGATGCGCCGCGCTGGATCATGTCGATCCAGAATCTCGCGATCTATGGCGTCCTGACGCTCATCTTCAGCCTGGTGATGGGCTTTTTGCTCGCCGCGCTGATGGACCAGAAGATCCGCTTCGAAAACACCTTTCGTACGATCTTCCTCTATCCTTTCGCGCTGTCCTTCATCGTCACCGGCCTCGTCTGGCAGTGGATCTTGAACCCGGAATTCGGCGTGCAGTCGGTCGTGCGCTCGCTCGGCTGGGAGACGTTCGCCTTCGATCCGCTCTACAATTCCGATATCGTCATCTATGGCGTGCTGATCGCCGGCCTCTGGCAGGGCACGGGCCTCGTCATGTGCCTGCTGCTCGCGGGCCTTCGCGGCATCGACGAGGACATCTGGAAGGCCTCGCGCGTCGACGGCATCCCGATGTGGAAGACCTATCTCTTCATCATCATCCCGATGATGCGCCCCGTCTTCATCACCACGCTCGTCATCATCGCGAGCGGCATCGTCAAGGTCTACGACCTCGTGGTGGCGCAGACGAGCGGCGGCCCGGGTATCTCGTCGGAAGTGCCGGCAAAATACGTCTACGACTACATGTTCCAGGCGCAGAACCTGGGGCAGGGCTTTGCCGCCTCCACCATGATGCTCGTCACGGTCGCCATCATCATCGTGCCCTGGGCCTATCTCGAATTCGGAGGGCGCAAGCGTGTCTGACAGCGTTGTTCTCAAGGCCGGCCCGGCGCTTGCCGCCGCCACCAAGGCCGGTATCGAACCCTACGGGGCAAAACCCCGCCGCGTGCTCTCGGGCCGCAACATCATGCTGTACGGCACGCTCACCATTGCCGCGCTCTATTATCTGCTGCCGCTCTACGTGATGGTCGTCACCTCGATGAAGGGCATGCCGGAAATCCGCCTCGGCAACATCTTCTCGCCGCCGCTGGAAATCACCTTCGAGCCCTGGGCCAAGGCCTGGGCGAGTGCCTGTACGGGCCTCAACTGCGACGGCCTTTCGCGCGGCTTCTGGAATTCGGTGCGCATCACCATTCCCTCGACGCTGATCTCGATCCTCGTCGCCTCGGTCAACGGCTATGCGCTTGCCAACTGGAAGTTCAAGGGCGCGGATGTCTTCTTCACCATCCTCATCGTCGGCGCATTCATTCCCTATCAGGTGATGATCTACCCGATCGTCATCGTGCTGCGCGAAATGGGCATCTACGGCACGCTGACTGGACTCGTCATCGTGCATACCATCTTCGGCATGCCGATCCTGACGCTGCTCTTCCGCAACTACTTCTCGTCGCTGCCGGAAGAGCTGTTCAAGGCGGCGCGCATCGATGGGGCAGGATTCTGGCAGATCTATTTCCGTATCATGCTGCCCATGTCGCTGCCGATCTTCGTCGTGGCGATGATCCTGCAGATCACCGGCATCTGGAACGACTTCCTGTTCGGCGTCGTGTTCACCCGGCCGGAATATTACCCGATGACCGTGCAGCTCAACAACATCGTCAACTCCGTCCAGGGGGTGAAGGAATACAACGTCAACATGGCCGCAACGCTGCTCACCGGCGCGGTTCCGCTCATCGTTTATTTCGTGTCGGGACGGCTCTTCGTCCGCGGCATCGCCGCCGGCGCAGTCAAGGGTTAAGCCATGCAGAAATCAGTCTCCATCAAGGACCTGTCTTTGAGTTTCGGCGCGGTCAACGTGCTCGAAAACCTCAATCTCGATATCGGCGACGGCGAGTTCCTCGTGCTGCTCGGCTCGTCCGGCTGCGGGAAGTCGACCCTGCTCAACTGCATTGCCGGCCTGCTGGAGCCGACCGGCGGGCAGATCTTCATCAAGAACAAGAACGTCACCTGGGAGGAACCGAAGGACCGCGGTATCGGCATGGTGTTCCAGTCCTACGCGCTCTATCCGCAGATGACGGTGGAGAAGAACCTCTCCTTCGGCCTCCAGGTCGCCAAGATGGCGAAGCCGGAGATCGAGAAGCGCATCGCCCGCGCTGCCGAAATCCTCCAGATCGGCCCGCTCTTGAAGCGTAAACCCTCGGAACTCTCGGGCGGCCAGCGCCAGCGCGTGGCGATCGGCCGGGCGCTGGTGCGCGACGTCGATGTTTTCCTGTTCGACGAGCCGCTCTCCAACCTCGATGCCAAGTTGCGCTCGGAGCTGCGCGTGGAAATCAAGCGGCTGCATCAGTCTCTGAAGAACACGATGATCTACGTCACCCATGACCAGATCGAGGCCCTGACGCTTGCCGACCGCATCGCCATCATGAAGAGCGGCGTCATCCAGCAGCTTGCCGATCCGAACACGATCTACAACGAGCCGCGCAACATGTTCGTCGCCGGCTTCATCGGTTCGCCGTCGATGAATTTTCTGCGCGGCGAGATCGCGGAGCGGGGCGGCAAGCCGGTGTTCCTGGTGAACGGCGTTGACTTCTCGCTCGATGGCTACAAGGCGGCCGAGCGGCTCCAGCCGGGCCGCAAGGTCGTGCTCGGCGTGCGGCCCGAGCATGTGAAGGTCAACGAGGATGCCGCCGGTGCCGAGACCCATCAGGCGACGGTGGACATCGAGGAGCCGATGGGTGCCGACAACCTGCTCTGGCTGAAACATGCCGGCCACACGATGTCGGTCCGCGTTGGCGGGGCGCGGCGTTTTGCGCCGGGCACGGCGGTGACGCTGTCCTTCGACATGGGACTAGCGTCGCTGTTCGATGCGGGGACGGAGGAGCGGATTTAGGGCGTTGCGTTTGAGGCTCCCCCTCTGGCCTGCCGGCCATCTCCCCCGGGGGGAGATAGGCAGGAGGACAGGGCGGTATCCCCGGTGCAACGCTAGAGAGGAGTGGGGCGTTCACCCCATCCAATCTCCCCCCTTGAGGGGGAGATGGCCGGCAGGCCAGAGGGGGGTAGCACCCCAAGGACAGACACTAGAGACACACGATGACCCAAGCATCCGACATCACCGCCATCGACCTCTCCGGCACCTGGCAGCTCGCCAGCACCGACGCCGCACACGCAGCACCGATGCGTGTCCCCGGCGACGTGCACAGCGCGCTTCTGGCCGCCGGCCTGATCCCCGATCCCTATGCCGGCCGCAACGAGCGGGACGTGCAGTGGGTGGCGGAGAAGGGCTGGGCGATCGAGCGCACGTTCGAGGTCGCGCCCGAAATGCTGGAGGGCGGCTGGTATCTCGATATCGGCAGCATCGACACGGTCGCGTCCGTCTACGTCAACGGGGTGCTGGTGCAGGACACCGACAATTGCTTCCGCCGCTACCGGCCAGACGTAACCGACGCGTTGAAAGCCGGCGAGAACAGGCTGAAGGTGGTCATCCATTCGAGTATAACGGCGGGTGCCGCACGGCAGGCGGAACAGCCGTTCTTCATTCCCTGGTCGACCGGCAATTCGCCGATCCCGAACGGCAACATGCTGCGGAAGCCGCAAAGCCATTTCGGCTGGGACTGGAACATCGCGATCGCGCCGCTCGGCATCTACGGCGAGATTTTTTTGCGCAAGCTGGAGGTGGCGCGCATCGAGCATGTCACGACGCGGCAGTTCCACCATGCCGGTGGCGCGGTTGACCTCTACGTGACCGCCACGTTCCATGCCGAGGAGCCGGGCATCCTGCCGGTGCATTTCGCGCTCGGCGAGGAGCGCGTCCGTCTCGATATCGGCATCAGCGCCGGCGAGACGCAGCTCACCCACATGTTCCGTATCGAGAAGCCAGCGCTCTGGTGGCCGGCGGGGCATGGCGAGCAGGCGATCTATGCGGTGCGCGTCGAGACGCCCACTGAGACCGTCGTGCGCCGCGTCGGCCTGCGGCAGGTCGAGCTGATCACCGACAAGGACGAGGCCGGCAGCCGCTTTGCGCTGAAGGTCAACGGCCGCGAAATCTTCTGCCGCGGCGCCAACTGGATTCCCGCCGACGCTCTACCCTCGCGCATCACGCCCGCCGGCGTGCGCGACCTGCTGCAATCGGCCGTCGACGCCAACATGAACATGCTGCGCGTGTGGGGCGGCGGGTTCTATGAGCCGGACTGGTTCTACGATCTTTGCGACGAGATGGGCCTGATGGTCTGGCAGGACTTCATGTTCGCCTGCAACCTCTATCCCTCGACCGTCGATTTCCTCGACAATGTCACGGCCGAGGTGGATTACCAGGTCAAGCGGCTCGCCTCGCATCCCTCCATCGTGCTGTGGTGTGGAGACAACGAGCTCGTCGGTGCGCTCACCTGGTTCGATGTCAGCCGCGAGAACCGCGACCGCTACCTCGTGTCCTACGATCGCCTCAACCGCACCATCGAAGTGGCGATGAAGAAGGCCGCCCCCGGCGCCCTCTGGTGGCCGTCGAGCCCGGCATCGGGCTATCTCGACTTCGGCGACGCCTGGCATGCCGACGGTTCCGGCGACATGCATTACTGGTCCGTCTGGCACGAGAATAAATCGTTCGACAATTACCGCACCGTGCGCCCGCGCTTCTGCTCGGAATTCGGCTTCCAGTCCTACACCTCCATGCCCGTCATGAATACCTTTGCGGAGCCCAAGGACATGAACATCGCCTCGCCGGTGATGGAGAGCCACCAGAAGAATGCCGGCGGCAACGAGCGCATTGCCGGCACCATGTTCCGCTACTTCCGCTTCCCGAAGGATTTCGCGAGCTTCGTCTATCTGAGCCAGATCCAGCAGGGCCTCGCCATCCGCACCGCTGTCGAATACTGGCGCTCGCTGAAACCCCATTGCATGGGCACGCTCTATTGGCAGCTCAACGACACCTGGCCGGTCGCCTCCTGGTCGAGCCTCGATTATGGCGGCAGCTGGAAGGCGATGCACTATATGGTGCGCCGCTTCTTCCAGCCCGTGGCGGTCGCCGCGATCCCGTCCAGGGACGGCGAGACCATCGGCTTTTCCGTCGTCAACGACACCTCGGAGCCGGTGACGGTGACGCTCGATACCTGGCTCCTCTCGCTTTCCGGCGAGCGCCGGCCCTATCGCCGCGCCGAAGGCCAATGCGGACCGGACAAGGCAGAAATGCTGTTCTCCGTCTTCGCCGCCGACCTGCCGGAAGACACGCTGCTCTTCTGGTCCTTCACGGCCTCGAACGGCATGACGGGCGAGGGGCATCACGTCGCGGTCAACTACAAGGCGCTCGACCTCGAAGCCTCCGGCCTGACGCTCGACGTGTCGCCGCGCGACGACGGCCGCTTTGCCGTCACCGCATCGGCGAGCGGCCTTGCATTGCACGTCATGATCGAGGCGGACGTCGCCGGCCGCTGGTCCGACAATGCCTTCGACCTCACGGCGGGCGAACAGAAGACTGTGATCTTCACGCCGGCGACAAGCGGCGCGGTTCCCCAATTCCACTGGCTCGATCTTCATTCCTGCCAGACCCTTCAAGCATAATACGAGGAGACATTCATGCAGACGGTCAGCTTCCAGCTCTACAGCGCCCGCAATTTCCAGCCCTTCGCCGAAGTGTTCCGCATTCTCGGCGATGCCGGCTACAAGGAAGTCGAGGGTTACAGCGCCCTCTATGCCGAGCTCGACGATGCGGCGATCCAGCGGGTGAAGGCCGATCTCGACCGCAACGGCCTCACCATGCCGACGGCCCATTTCAGCCTCGACATGCTGGAGGCTGAGCCCGGTCGCGTGCTGGAGATCTGCCGCACGCTCGGCATCGAGGCGGTCTATTGCCCCTATCTCCTGCCGGAGCACCGCCCGACCGATGCCGCCGGCTGGCGCGCGCTCGGCGAACGCCTGCAGAAGGCCGGTGAACCGATCCGCAAGGCGGGGCTTACCTTCGGCTGGCACAACCACGATTTCGAGTTTTTCGCGCTTGAAGACGGCACCGTGCCGCAGGATCACCTCTTTGCCGGCGGGCCGGACCTCACCTGGGAGGCGGATATCGCCTGGATCATCCGCGGCGGTGCCGATCCCTTCGCCTGGATCCAGAAATACGGCGACCGCATCACCGCCGTGCACGTTAAGGACATCGCGCCGAAGGGCGAGAATGCCGATGAAGACGGCTGGGCGGATGTGGGCCACGGCACCGTTGCCTGGACCGATCTCGCCAAGGCGCTCGCCGGCACGCCGGTAAAACATTTCATCGTCGAGCATGACAATCCGAAGGACATTACCCGGCTTGCCACCCGCTCGATCGCCACCATCAAGGCATTCTGAGGACTGAGCATATGACAAAGGAATACGGAGTCGGCATCATCGGCTGCGGCAACATTTCGGGCGCCTATTTCAAACTGATCCCGACCTTCAGGAACCTGAAGCTCGTCGCCTGCGCCGACATCAACCCGGCCGCATCCCGGGCGCGCTCGGAGGAGTTCGGCGTGGAGGCGCAGGAGATTGACGCGCTTCTCGCCAATCCCGCCGTCGACGTCGTCGTCAACCTGACGGTGCCGGAGGCGCATTATCCGGTGTCGAAGAAGGTGCTCGAAGCCGGCAAACATGTCTATTCGGAAAAGCCCTTCGTGCTGTCGCTCGAACAGGGCGAGGACCTGCGCCGCATCGCCGATGCCAAGGGCCTCAAGGTCGGCTCGGCGCCGGATACCTATCTCGGCGGCTCGCACCAGTTCGTGCGCCATCTCATCGATAGCGGGCGCGTCGGAAAGATCATGTCCGGCACGGCGCATGTGCTCGGGCCGGGCATGGAGAGCTGGCATCCGAACCCGGACTTCTTTTTCGCGCCCGGCGGCGGGCCGATCCTCGACATGGGGCCGTATTACGTCAACAACCTCGTCAACCTCGTCGGGCCGGTGAAGCGCGTCGTGGCGCTCGCCAACAGGGCGCGCGAGGAGCGCATCATCGGCAATGGCCCGCGTCTGGGCGAGGCGTTGCCGGTGGTCGTCGCGACCAACATCCACGCCATCCTGGAATTCGTCAGCGGGGCGCAGATCTCGCTGATGTCGAGCTGGGATGTCTGGGCGCACCGCCATCAGAACATGGAGCTCTACGGCACCGACGGCGCCGTCTTCGTGCCGGACCCGAACTTTTTTGGCGGCACGGTGGAAGTGGCGGGCAATGACCGCGAGCCGAAGGAAGTGGAGGTCTGGGATCACCCGCTGACAGCCCAGAACTACCAGTTCGACTGGGGCACACAGGCCAACTACCGCGGCATCGGTCTTGCCGACATGATGGAAGCGGTAACGACCGGCCGCGACTATCGCTGCTCGCTCGACCGCTCGCTGCACACGATCGACGTGCTAACGGCGATCCTGCGCTCCGCCGACGAGGGCGGGGCGGTGGATATCGTGACGACTTGCACGCAGCCGGAGGCGCTGGGTATCGAAGAGGCGCGGGCGTTGCTGCGGTAGACGGATTTTTTTGTCCGTCCCGCTTGCTCCCGTTGATCTCCCCCCTTGAGGGGGAGATGTCGCGAAGCGACAGAGGGGGGTGGCGACGGCGCGGCATAGTTGGCACCGGCGACTTTTGCCGAAACGTTACCCCCCTCTACCCTGCCGGGCATCTCCCCCTCAAGGGGGGAGATCGATGGGGGCACCGTCTGGGGGAAATGGGGACCTTGCCTCTTGTGAACGCGCCCCGGCCAGGGGTACGACACACATCTCAATTCATGCAAAGGAACGTACCATGGCCTGGCAGCCTGCGGACAACCGCTACGATACGATGACCTACAACCGCGTCGGGCGCTCCGGCCTGAAGCTGCCGGCGATTTCGCTGGGGTTGTGGCACAATTTCGGCGACGACACGCCGCATGACCGCAAGGTCGACATGTGCCGCACGGCCTTCGACCTCGGCATCACCCATTTCGACCTTGCCAACAATTACGGCCCGCCGGCCGGCACGGCGGAAACCGCCTTTGGCGAAATTCTGCGCACCGATTTCGCGCATCTGCGCGACGAGCTGATCATCTCGTCGAAGGCCGGCTACAATATGTGGCCGGGTCCCTATGGCGAGTGGGGCAGCCGCAAGTACCTGATCGCCTCCTGCGACCAGAGCCTGAAGCGCATGGGCCTCGACTATGTCGATATCTTCTATTCGCACCGCTTCGATCCCGATACACCGCTGGAGGAGACCTGCGGCGCGCTCGACCATATCGTGCGCTCCGGGCGCGCGCTTTACGTCGGCATCTCCTCCTACAATTCGCAGCGAACCCGCGAGGCGGCGGCGATCCTGAAGGATCTGGGCACGCCCTGCATCATCCACCAGCCGAGCTATTCCATGCTCAACCGCTGGGTCGAGGACGACGGGCTGGTGGACACGCTGGAAGAACTCGGCATCGGCTCGATCGTCTTCTCGCCCTTGGCGCAGGGCATGCTGACGACGAAATATCTCGGCGGTATTCCGGGCGACAGCCGCGCGGCGTTGAACCACTTCCTCAAGAAGGATTTCATCCGTCCCGAGATCATCGACAATATCCGCAAGCTGAACGAGATCGCCGAACGGCGCGGCCAGACGCTGGCGCAGATGGCACTTGCCTGGGTGCTGCGCGGCGGGCGCATCACCTCGGCGCTGATCGGCGCCAGCCGCTCGTCGCAGATCGTCGATTGCGTCAAGGCGCTGGAAAAGCGGGATTTCACGGCCGAGGAACTGGCCGAGATCGACGTCCATGCCCGGGAGGCGGACGTCAATCTCTGGGCGAGATCGGCCGAACGGGACTGAGCGTGGCCGCCTGATCAGCCGGCCTGCCGGAGCCACAGGGGGAAGGGGTCCGGCAGGTTTGCCCAGCGCGCCGGCTCGAATGTCTCGGTCTCGACGAGACAGGCGTCGAGCCTGCGGCGGAGTGCGGCTTCATCCATCGGGTCGGCGCCGATGAAGACGAGTTCCTGCCGGCGGTCCCCCCAGACCGGATCGCTGGCACGGGTGATACCCTCGCGCGCCGCCTGGTCCTCTGGCCAGTGCTGTTGAGGCACGGCGGCCCACCAGAGGCCGAGGCGGCCGCTGCGCACCAGCGCGCCTGCCTGGCTCATCTCGCCGACATGGTGCGGGCGTGTCGCCAGCCAGAAAAAGCCCTTGGCGCGGATGACGCCGGGCCAGCTTTCATCGAGGAAGGTCTTGAAGCGGGCCGGGTGGAACGGTTTTTTCGCGCGGTAGACGAAGGAGCGGATGCCGTATTCTTCGGTCTCCGGCACATGGTCCTTGAAACCGTGCAGTTCCTTGAACCAGAGCGGATGTTCGCTCGCCTTCTCGAAGTCGAAGCGGCCGGTGCCGAGGATGTCGGCAAGCTCGACGCGGCCGAAATCCGTCTCGATGACGCGGGCCGAAGAATTGAGGCCGCCGACGATCTGGCGGGCGGCGAGCAGGGTGTCGAGTTTCGCCGCCCCGGCCTTGTTGAGCACGACGACGTCGGCGAATTCGATCTGCTCGACCAGCAGTTCCACCAGCGTGCGCGTGTCGCCTTCGCCGGCCGTCTCGCCGCGCTCTGCCAGAAAATCCTGCGAGCCGTAGTCCTTGAGCAGGTTGGCCGCATCGACCACCGTGACCATGGTGTCGAGCCGTGCGACGTCGGACAGGCTTCGGCCGTTCTCGTCGCGGAAATCGAACGTGGTGGCGACGGGCAGCGGCTCGGAAATGCCGCTCGATTCGATCAGCAGGTAGTCGAAGCGGTTCATCTCGGCGAGGCGGCGCACCTCGTTCAGCAGGTCGTCGCGCAGCGTGCAACAGATGCAGCCATTGGTCATTTCGACAAGCTGTTCGCCGGTGCGCGACAGGTCCGCCCCGCCATCGCGGATGAGGGCGGCGTCGATGTTGACCTCGCTCATGTCGTTGACGATGACCGCGACGCGCAGGCCGCTGCGGTTGGTGAGCACATGGTTGAGAAGTGTCGTCTTGCCGGCGCCGAGAAAACCGGAAAGCACGGTGACGGGGAGGCGATTGTCCATGCGGTTTGCCTTTTATGTTATACTATTACATTTGGTGCGCTGAAAAAGGCGGGGTGATCCCGCCGTAGCTCTTCTGGAGAGAAACTGCCGGGCTTGGCAACGCCCGCCAGCCTCTCCTTCGTCATGCTCGGGCTTGACCCGAGCATCCACCGCCGCGTGTGCCGTCTGGATCCTCGGGTCAAGCCCGAGGATGACGTGGAGAGTGCGGCGGGCGTTGCGCTCCAGCTAAAGCCTGGAAACCCGCGGTTTCAGGGCCTGCAAACGCGCTCTCAGCTAGCCTGCCCGAGGCAATCGCGCAGAGACGTGGCGATGCTCCTCATCAGGGTGAAATAGAGGTCCGGGCCGGGTTCCAGCGTTGCGGCTTCCGGGTCGAGCGTGCCGGACTTTGCCGGCGTGCCCTCGATCACCACGTTGACGAGCTTCGGCTCGAACTGCGGCTCGGCGAAGACGCAGGTTGCGCCCAGCGTCTTTACCTTGTCGCGGATCTGCGTCAGGCGCTCGGCGCCGGGCAGGGTTTCCGGGCTGACGGTGATGGAGCCGGCGGCGTGCACGCCGTAGTGATGCTCGAAATACTGGTAGGCGTCGTGGAAGACGATGAAGGGCTTGTCCTTCACCGGCGCCACGGTCTCGGCGACCTCCTTGTCGAGGGCGGCGAGCTTGTCGTTCAGGCTCGCGAGGTTCGCCTTGTAGGCCTCGGCATTGGCCGGGTCCTTTTCGGAAAGCACCTTTGCCGTCTCCGCGGCGATGGCGCGGGCATTGTCCGGGCTCAGCCAGAGATGCATGTCGAATTCGCCATGTTCATGGCCCTCGTGCCCGGCTTCCTCGCCATGGGCATGCGCCTCTTCGGCCTCCTTGCTATGGTCGTGACCTTCCGCGGCGTGCTCGTGGCCTTCCTCGCCCTCGTCCTCATGCGCCTCGAACGGCCCGCCTTCGCGAAAATGCAGCTTTTCGAGGCCCGGTGCGTCCTCCAGCTCGACGACCGTCGCGTTGCCGCCGAGCGCTTCCAGCGGCTTTTCCAGGAAGGCTTCCAGCCCGTGGCCGACCCAGAAGACCACGTCCGCATCCTGCAAGGCCGCCGCGTTGGAGGGTTTTAGCGAATAGGTATGCGGGGAGGCCGCCCCCTCGACGATCAGGTTCGGCTCGCCGACCCCCTGCATGATCGCGGCGACGAGCGAATGGATCGGCTTGATGGACACGACCACATTCGGCACCTCCGCCCGTGCGGCAAGGGGGCCGGCGGCGAGGAGCGCGGTCGAGAGGAAGAGGGCGCGAACGGCCTTTTGCATGGGGATCTCCGTCTTGATTGTGAATGTAATGTTATTACATCAATTGCGTTATGCTATAACGTGTGCCATATCCGGTGGCAACAGGCCTTTGGAAAAAAGTGATGCTGCAGACCCCAACCAAGACCGTCCCGCCGCTCGTCTCGCTTGGCGGCGTCGGCGTGCGCCGCCAGGGCCGCTGGCTCGTGCGCGGCGTTGAATTTTCCATTGCACCCGGCGAGATCGTCACGCTGATCGGCCCCAACGGCTCCGGCAAGTCGACGACCGCCAAGGCGGCGATCGGCGTTTTGAAGGCCGACGAGGGCAGGGTGGAGCGCAAGGCCGGCCTGAAGGTCGGCTACGTGCCGCAGAAACTCGCGATCGACTGGACCATGCCGCTCACCGTCGACCGGCTGATGACGCTGACCTCGCCGCTGAAGGGCGCCGAGATCGACGCAGCGCTTTCCGCCACCGGCATCCGCCATCTTGTGCGCGCCGAGGTGCAGCACCTGTCCGGCGGTGAGTTCCAGCGCGCGCTGCTCGCCCGCGCCATCGCCCGCAAGCCCGACCTGCTGGTTCTCGACGAGCCGGTGCAGGGCGTCGACTTTTCCGGCGAGATCGCCCTCTACGATCTCATCAAGACGATCCGCAACACGACCGGCTGCGGCATCCTGCTGATCTCGCACGACCTGCATGTCGTGATGGCCGAGACGGATACCGTCATCTGCCTGAATGGCCATGTCTGTTGCCGCGGCACGCCGGAGGCCGTCAGCCAGAGCCCGGAATATCTGCGCCTCTTCGGCGCCCGCGCCGGCCAGACGCTCGCCTTCTACAATCACGACCACGACCATACGCACCTGCCGGACGGCCGCGTGCAGCATGCCGACGGCTCTATCACCGACGATTGCCGGCCGGGCGACGGGCATCACACGCAAGTTCTGCCGAGCGGCAAGGCGGGGCCGATGCGCATCGTGCACACGCACGGGCCGAACTGCGGCTGCGGCCACGACCACGGCCCGGCGTCTTCTGGCCAGGCCGGGGAGGCCCGCGATGCTTGACGACTTCTTTGTGCGCGCGCTGGTCGCGGGCGTGGGGCTTGCCATCACCGCCGGGCCGCTCGGCTGTTTCGTCGTCTGGCGGCGCATGGCCTATTTCGGCGATACGATGGCGCACTCGGCGCTGCTCGGCGTTGCGCTGTCGCTGCTCTTGGATTTCAACCTGCTGATCAGCGTCTTCCTCGTCGCCGCGGCGGTGTCGCTGCTGATGCTGCTGTTGCAGAAGCGCGGCACGCTCTCCACCGATGCGCTGCTCGGCATCCTGTCGCATGCCACGCTGGCGATCGGCCTCGTCCTGGTCTCCTTCATGACCTGGGTGCGCATCGACCTCGTCGGCTTCCTGTTCGGCGACATTCTGGCCGTGACGCGCGCCGACGTGGACCTCGTCTGGGGCGGCGGCATCCTCGTCATCTTTGCCATCGTCTGGATGTGGCGCCCGCTGATCGCCTCGACGGTCAACCCGGAACTGGCGGAGGCCGAAGGCCTGCAGCCGGAACGGGCGCGCCTCGCCTTCATGCTGCTGATGGCGCTGGTCATCGCCATCGCCATGAAGATCGTCGGCATCCTGCTGATCACCTCGCTGCTGATCATCCCGGCCGCCACCGCCCGCCGCTTTTCCACCAGCCCGGAAATCATGGCCGTGCTCGCCTCCGTCATCGGCGCGCTTGCGGTCGTCGGCGGGCTGTTCGGCTCCCTGAAATTCGATACGCCCTCCGGTCCCTCGATCGTCGTCGCAGCGCTCGGCCTGTTCGTCCTGAGCCTGCTGACGAAGCCCAGGACGGGCACAACCCAACAGCCGGCCGTGGGCCTGGGAGGTCAGGCATGACCACGCAACACATGACCACACAGCAACTGACGCGCAACCAGGGCCTGGTCTTCGATGTGCTCTCGCATTCCGGCAGCCCGCTCAGCGCCTATTCGATCCTCGACAAGCTGCGCGACAGCGGTTTTCGCGCGCCCTTGCAGGTCTATCGCGCGCTCGACAAGCTGTTGGAATTCGGCCTCGTGCATCGCCTCGAAAGCATCAATGCCTTCGTCGCCTGCGCGCATCCGGAAGATGGCTGCCACGCCCACGGACTTACCGCTTTCACGATCTGCGAGACCTGCGGCAAGGTCGACGAATTCCACGACCATGTGATCGAGGACCGGCTGAAGGGGTTTGCCAAGGACCGCAACTTCAAGACCGGCAAGACGACGATCGAGATCCGCGGCACCTGCGCCGGCTGCGCGTGAGCCTCCGGTTCATTCAGCCTTCACCCGCGTTTCGGCGGCAAGCTTGCGCCAGCGGCCGACATTGACGTTATGCTCCGCCAGCGTGGCCGCAAAAGCATGGCCGCCATTGCCGTCCGGCACGAAATAGAGATCATCCGTCGCTGCGGGATGTGCGGCCGCCTCAAGCGAGGCCTGCCCCGGAAGCGCGATCGGCGTCGGCGGCAGGCCGGGGATCTGGTAGGTGTTGTAGGGCGTCTTCGTTTCGAGGTCGGCCCGGCGGATCGCACGGCCGACGGGCTTTCCGTCGCCGCCGAAGAGGCCATAGATCATCGTCGCGTCGGATTGCAGCCGCATACCCTTGTTGAGGCGGTTGACGAAGACCGCGGCGAATTTCGGCATGTCGGCCGGCAAGCCGGTCTCCCGCTCGATGATCGAGGCGAGGATGACGAGCTGTTCGGAATTTTCGAGCGGCAGGTCCTTCTGCCGACCCGCCCATATCCGGCCGATGAGCTCGGCCTGCGCTGCCTGCATCTGCCGCACGACATCGGCGCGCGTCGCGCCGCGCGCAAGCCCATAGGTGCCGGGCATCAGCGCGCCCTCCGCCGGCAGTTCCGCCGGCAGGTTGCCTTTGAGCCGCGCATCCTGCGCCAGTTGATCGAAGGCCTGTTTCACGGTCAGGCCGGCCGCAATGGAGATGCTTTCAGTCGTTGCCTGGTCTGCGCTGGATTTCTTGAGGTCCTCGATCTCCACCTTTGCCAGCGACGCGAACGCGCAGGAGGGAAACAGCCGGACATGTTCTTCCAGCAGGGCCATGTTGCCGCGTGAACTGACCGCCTGCCAGTGCACCACGGCGTCGCGGCAGGGGTCGACGGCCGCCGGCGCCTCTTCGGCCTCACGACCGAGGATCACCGTTTCGAAGAGCGAGCCCGTGATGTACGGGCGCTGCTTGCCCTTGGTCGCTTCGAAGACGTCCTTGGCCACGGAGCGCAGCACCACTTCGACCTCGCGCCCCGGCGTCACGAGATGGCGGGCAAGCGCGCTGGCATAGGGACTGCTGTCTCCCTCGCCATCGAGCGCGATTTCGCCGGGCGAGGTGGCAAAGCCGATGAGGAGGTTGCTTTGCGTGCTCTCGATCCGGGCGAGGCCCTTGGTCGCGCCGCCCCTCGTCAGGGGGCGTTTCATCTTGCTGAAGAGCGGGTTGTCGCGGCAGGCATCCACGAGCACGAGCTTGAATTTTTTAACGCCGGAAAGGGCATCAACGAGCTTGCCGAGCGCCACGGTCTCATATTCCACGTCGACATCGGATTCGAGCGTCGCATCGACGGGCATGAGAAAGTTCTCGCCGTTCATTTCGATGCCGTGACCGGAATAATAGATGAGGCCGATTTCCGCTTGCGCCGCAGTTGTCGAGAATTCGGAGAGCGCGCGCGACATGGCGGCCCGCCCCGCATTCTCCACCACTGTCACCTCGAAATCCGCCGCTTCCAGCACGCTTCTGAGCGCGGCGACATCATTCGGCGGATTGCGAAGGGCCGATGCGCTGTCGGCATAGGCCGCGTTGCCGATGAGCAGCGCGACCTTGACCGCCGCCTGTGCCGGCGCCAGCAGCAGGACCGCAAGGACGAAAACGACGGCGCGCAGAAGCATGTCCATGCTCCCCTGAAAACCCGGAGGCTACCCTATCATGCTGCACGTCTGACGGTCGGGGAAGGCGGATTATTCAGCCGACCGGCTTCAGCCCCTTCTTGAAGCGCTGCCAGTTGCGTACATAGCTGTCGGCGGAGCGCTTCAGGCCGGCAAGCGCCGCCTCGTCCAGCGTGCGGATCGCCTTGGCGGGCGCGCCGACGATCAGCGAATTGTCCGGAAAGACCTTTCCCTCCGTCACCAGCGCATTGGCGCCGACGAGGCAGTTGTTGCCGATCACCGCGCCGTTGAGCACCGTCGCGCCCATGCCGATCAGCGAATTGTCGCCGATGGTGCAGCCGTGGATGATGGCGCTGTGGCCGATCGTGCAGCCTTCGCCGATCGTCACCGGCTTGCCGGGATCGGTGTGCACGACGACGCCTTCCTGGATGTTCGAGCGCGCGCCCACCGTGATCGGCTCGTTGTCGCCACGCAGCGTCGCGCCGAACCAGATGCCGACATCCTCGCCGAGAACGACCCTGCCGATGACATTGGCATCCGGCGCCACCCAGTAGCGGTCGCCCGCGGGCAGCGTCGGCTGGTCGTCGTCCAGGGCATAGAGCGGCATCGGCATTCTCCTCCAAGATGATTCCCGGCGATACTGCACCCGCCCGGCCGCGCAGGCAAAGGGCCGAGGGTGGTTTTTCCGTCGCGTTTGAAGTATGAGCTCGGCCATGACAGAAAGAGCCAGCGCCAGCACGATGTACCACCAGGCCGTCAGCACGGGGACGAAGATTTTCGCCACCGCGCCGATGATCGACTGGTCGGACCGGCACTACCGCGTGTTCGCGCGGCAGATGACGAAGAATGCGCTGCTCTACACCGAAATGATCGTCGCCGACGCGATCCTGCGCGGCAATCGCGACCGGCTGCTCGGCTTCGATGCACAAGAACATCCCGTCGCCCTCCAGCTCGGTGGCAACGATCCGCAAAAGCTCGCCGAGGCGGCGCGGATCGGCGAGGGGTTCGGTTATGCCGAGATCAACCTCAATGTCGGCTGCCCCTCGGACCGGGTGCAATCCGGCACGTTCGGCGCCTGCCTGATGCGCGAGCCGCAGCTCGTCGCCGATTGCGTGGCGGCGATGAAGGCGGCGGTGTCGATCCCCGTCACCGTCAAGTGCCGCATCGGCGTCGACGACCAGGACCCGGAGGTGGCGCTGCGCGACCTCGTTTCGCGCATCCAGGACGCCGGCACGGATGCCGTCTGGGTCCACGCGCGAAAAGCCTGGTTGCAGGGCCTGTCGCCGAAGGAGAACCGCGATATTCCGCCACTCGACTATGGTCTCGTGCACCGGCTGAAGGCGGAAAATCCGCATCTTTTCATCGGGCTCAACGGCGGGCTTCACACATTGAATCAAGCCGTCGAGGAGATGCAAAACCTCGACGGCGTCATGCTTGGCCGCGCCGCCTATCAGGACAGTGGCGTCCTGACGGGCGTGGACGGGCTTTTCCCGCATCCGCTGTCGCCGGAAGGCCACCAGCCCTCTGAAACGATTGTCAGCCCGCAGGACCTTCCGGCGGACTATTGGGAAGCCGTGCGCGACGCGATGATGGCCTATGCCGCGCGTGTCGTGGCAAATGGCGGGCGGGTGGCGCATGTGACGCGCCACATGGTCGGCCTGTTCCAGGGTTTTCCGGGCGTGCGGCGTTACCGGCAGATCCTTTCCACCGATGCGACCAAGCCGGGCGCGGGGCCGGAGGTGATTTCGGCCGCCTTTTCCGCGGTTCTCGCCGCCCGCGCGACGACGGCTGCGGCGGCGGAATAGCGCTTTCTGTGCATCGCCCCGGCGCGACCACAATTTCGTCCCCTCGGGGTCGGAAACTTCCTCCCGCTTCGCCCTTGATGGCCGAGGGATGCGGGACTAGGACAGACGACGAATGCTAAGAGACGGACAGGTGGCCGCGTGATCGATCCCTACGCCATGCTCGGTATAGAGCGCGATGCCGACGACAATGCGGTCAAGACCGCCTATCGCAGGGCCGCCAAGGGCGTGCACCCGGATTCGGGCGGCGATGCCGACCAGTTCTCCCGCCTCCAAGCCTGCTACGACCTGCTGCGCGATCCCGTGCGTCGCAAGGTTTTCGACGATACCGGCTTCGACCCGCAGCTCGCCGATCCGCGCGACCTGAAGGGCCTGATGCTCTTGGAACCGCTCGTCAACGACGTCATTCTCGACGAGCGCGAGCCCGGCAGCTTCGATCCGCTGGCCGCCATGCGGCGCAAGCTCTCCGACGACATCGTCAAGAGCCGCTTCCACATCCTGGAGCTCGAACGCCACCGCAACCGCGTGCGCCAGCACATCGACCGGCTCGGCCGCAAGGCCGGCACGGATTTCCTCGGCTCCATGCTGCGCGCCCGCTCGCAATCGATCGCCGAGGCGATTCGCAATGCCGAGGGCCAGATCGCCGCCATCGAGCAGGCCTATGCCATGCTGGAGGACTATTCCTACGAACTCGCGACCGCCGTGGAGGCGCTCAAGGGGGAGGCGGCCGAGTAGCGTGATCGTGGCCGGAACGGCGGTTGCGGCCGACACTTTACCCGCACTCCGTGCCCATGATTTCGATGCCTATCTCCCTGATTAAACGAGGGATTATCAAATATTTTCCGTGCTTTGCCCGGTTAAACGGATAAAATTCCCTTGCGAAAGGCAGAATAAAAGCCTACATCCCACATATCGAACTTTGCTTGTGACCTTTGTCTCTCGCCTCTTGGCACGGTCAGATCTCCTCTCATCGTCGATTTACATGCGACTGTTTTGTCGCTTTCTCCAACGATTGAAAGGATATCGTTATGAATTCAGGCACTGTGAAGTGGTTCAACAGCACCAAGGGTTTTGGCTTTATCGCTCCTGATGATGGCGCCAACGACGTGTTCGTTCACATTTCCGCCGTCGAACGTGCGGGCTTGCGCTCGCTCGCCGAAGGCCAGAAGGTCAGCTACGACATCGTTCAGGACCGCAAGTCGGGCAAGAGCTCGGCCGACAACCTGCGCGCCGCATAAGAATTGTCGTTCCTCTTGGCTGACCACGGATGTACCGGCAGTCGAGACGGCGAGCGACAGGAAGAGGTCGGGGTAAAGCCCGGCCTTTTTGTTTCGAATGCACGCCTTTGATCACGTTCGGAGAGTTGTCCATGAGCCGGAAACGATTTGCGATCGGCGACACGGTCACCCTCAAGGCCGATCTGTTTCGATCGGCCGACAGCGAACGGGTCTGCCGGGTGGTCGGGGTCTTGCCGTCCGACCACGGCGAGGCACAATATCGTGTGCGTCTCGGCAACGAGACGTGTGAACGCCGGATCGTCGCGAGCGACATCGAAGCGACGGATACGGTGGAAATACGCAGTGGCGGCAGTGCGTCCGCTTCCTCCAAGGGAAGCGAACCCTGGTTCAAGCCATCCAGCATTCGCGTCAACAAATAATCACAATCAGCGGCGGCCGCACGGCCGCGATGGAAAGGATATGTTTTGCAGGTACTCGTCCGCGACAACAACATCGAACAGGCCATCCGCGTTCTGAAGAAGAAGCTGCAGCGCGAAGGCGTCTTCCGCGAAATGAAGGCCCGCAGCGCCTATGAAAAGCCGTCTGAAAAGCGCGCACGCGAAAAGGCCGAAGCCGTTCGGCGCGCCCGCAAGCTCGCCCGCAAGAAGGCCCAGCGCGAAGGCCTCATCCCTGGTCCCAAGCGCAAGCCGCTCCCGGGTCCGGGCCGCGTAGCCGGTTGATCGGCACGACGTCACGATGACGGCAGAGGAGCAAGCGATGACAGCGACCCGACAACAGTTTTTCAAGCCGACGAAGGTCAGCGCTGCGACGAAGGCCGCGGAAACCGATTCCGCCGCCAAGACCATCGTGGCGCAGGAAGCCGCCGCCCGCGACAAGAAGACGGAAAAGTTGCGGGCGATGCGCATCGCGCAGGAGGCGGCCCAACCCGCCCCCCTGCCGACGACCAAGAAGCGCAAGTAACAGACCTGTCGAACGGGGCTTCGGCCCTATACGACGTGCATCGGACAAGCAGCCCGGCCCAACAGCCGGGCTCTTGCCGTTTTTTGGTTGGAAGGCTCGCGGCGATCGCTGCGTTCTCAACGCTATCACTGTTTCCACTCCATTAATATTTCTGAGCGAAAACTACCTCACCTTGCTTGGTATCGATTTCGAGTGACGCCCCGCCGCTCCGCAGGCCCTTTTTTACGCAAAATTACATCCCGCCCCGCCCCGCCTCGTCGCAACGCCTTGCGATGTACCCGCTGCGTGATGAAGGGAGTATGGCGTGGGGGCGGGGCAAGGAAAACGCTTAGGCCCGTTTTAAATTGATTAGGCGGGGCCTCGGAAGAATTAAGGAATTTAGCGTTGCCGTGAATCTGTCATTGTGCAACTGTTCCGAGAATTATTTTGGAGTGAACATGGCTAAGAGATCGCGGAGCGTTGCAGCTGGATTGCCGTTAACGGTTGAGCAAAAAAATCTTTTTGAGGAAGCCAGAGGAAAGGGGCCAAAGGCGATTTGCTTTTTTAACAACAAGGGGGGAGTCGGAAAAACAACTTTGGTTGCAAATTTGGCCGCTGAATTATCTCTCAACTTTGGCGCGAAAGTACTTATTGTCGATTGTGATCCTCAGTGCAACCTTACTCAATACACGCTTGGGGATGAGAAGTCTGTTGATATTTATTCTAATTCCGATCCGAGTTCGGTTTATAGTATAATAAAACCCCTTGCTTTGGGGAAAGGATATAGTTCGAGTCTTCCAATAGTGCGCCCAGAGAAATTCGGATTTGACCTAGTTATCGGGGATCCAAGACTGGCCCTTCAGGAGGATTTGCTTGCTCAAGATTGGCGTGATGCGAAAGCTGGCGGAATGAGAGGTATCCAGACTACGTTTGTATTCTTGGATCTTCTTAGTAAAGCAAAGTCTCTAGATTATGATTTTGTATTTTTCGATATGGGTCCAGCATTGGGTGCTATCAATAGATCGATATTACTTGCGGTAGACTATTTCGTTGTTCCCATGGCGGTAGATATCTTCTCGATCTGGGCGATCCGAAATATTGGACAGACCGTAGCGGTGTGGCAACGCGATTTGCGGTCTGGAATAAATATCGCTGAGGACCCCACAGAACTGCCGAATTTCGATAGACGACAACAACTTAAATTTCTAGGTTATGTTACACAGCAACATAAGGAAAGAGTTGGCGGCGCTGACGTAGATAAATCCGACGGAACTGACCTCGCTCCTGCTCGTAAGATCGTCCTCGCTTATCAGGAAATTAATAAGACTATACCTGACGAAGTGAAGAAAAGTTTGGCGTCATTTTATGATGTTTCAAAATTGGATCCGCATCTTGGTGAAGTTAGGCATCTTGGTGGACTTGCGCCGACTTCGCAAAGCCAAAATGCGCCTTTATTTAATGTCGCTGTTGGAGGCGGGTACATCCAACTAAGAAGGCAAGCCAGAGAGATATATCGTAATATTGCAGTGAAATTTCTCTCTAATATTGTGGCATCAAATTAATGTTGTTCAATGCTGATCTAATTGATGATCTTGCTAGACAAAAAGTGGTCTTGTTTTTGGGGGCTGGAGTCTCGTCTAGTGCTGCTACCCGGGCAGGCCCGAGTATGAAGGGGTGGCCTACTTTTCTGATCGATGCGTGCCGAGGAATTGATCCGGGTGTTGCGGCAGAAGTCAAGCAATTAGTGTTGGATAAAGATTATCTCTTGGCGTGTGAGATACTTCAGCTAGCTCACGCCGATGAATGGCCCAACTTGATTATGGCCGAATATGGGCAAAGCGCTGAACCATCGCCGTTGCATCGTGCGTTGGTTCTTCTTGATCAGAGGATTATTCTTACAACAAATTTTGATAAGATTCTAGAAGTGGCTTGGGAGAATAAATTTGGAAGTGCAAGTCATTATCCAATTGTTATTACCGGTATACCGGAAAAAGCTTTTGGAATACTGAAGGACTATGGCAGAAAGTATATAATAAAGATACACGGAAGCATAGACGATGCGGAGAATGTCGTATTCTCCAGATCGCAGTATGTTAAATCTGCCTTCGCAAACCCAGCTTATTTGGGTTTTCTGGATAGTCTTCTGTTAAATTATACATTTTTGTTTGTTGGATTTTCCATGGATGATCCGGCTATAACGTCGTTAATGGAAAATTACGCATTTAAATATTCAAAAGCACGGCCGCATTATATATTTGTGCCCGACGGAAAATCCCAGAGAATTATAGATATTAATAAGCGTTTAAGGAAGCTCGTCTCTATTACGTACGATGCGTCAAATCACCATGAGAAACTTTCAAAGCATATTGATGACCTTGTGGAGCAGGTTAATCGGCGTCGTAGCGAGCTTTATGCTGAAATGAAAAGCTTCGGTATGTAGTGAGTTTGTATCTTTTCACCGTCCAGGCCGACCCGTTTTACCCTTGGTACGCCCCTTGCGCTTCTCCTCACCCGGATCCTCATAACTTCCGGCGCCGATCTTCCCGCGGCGAACGGGCTTGGCATCCTCCGCACTGCTGACGCGTTCCGGTTGGCCTTCCAGCAAGGGGCCGGTGCGCTTCTTGCTGGCGAGGGTTTCGTCCGGGCGGGCGGGGGTGCTGCCGGCGATGGGTTTTTCGGTGCGGCCGACGGTCATTTCGTCGAGGCTGTTCTTGCGGAACAGCGATTTTCCGGCGGGTTCGGCGATGTCGCGGCCCATTTCATTCAGCTCGGGCTTGCGGAAGAGCGGGCGTTCGGTGTCGGTGCCCGGGCCCATGTCGTCGAGCGAGGGTTTTTGGAAGAGGCTGCCGGCGGCGGCGTCCTTGGTCTTGGATGCGCGCGTGGCGGCCGAGGATGATGGGGTTTTTGCCCCGCCTTTTTCCTGGGCCTTCGCCTCTTCGCGTGCCATCGGGTCGTCCATGACGGCCAGTTCGGCGGCCTTGAGGCGCTTGATCTCGTCGCGCAGGCGCGCGGCCTTTTCGAAGTCGAGATCGGCGGCGGCGTCGCGCATGGCTTTTTCCAGCGCGTTGAGATGGGTCTGAAGGTTGTTGCCGACGAGGTTGCCGCCATCCGCAAAACCCTTGCCGGAAACGCCGGAAATGTCGGCGCGGACGTGGTCGCGCTCGTAGACCGAGTCGAGGATGTCGGAGATCTTTGCTTTCACCGATTCCGGGGTGATGCCATGAGCCTCGTTGTAGGCGACCTGCTTTTCGCGGCGCCGGGTCGTCTCCTCCATGGCGCGCTGCATGGAGCCGGTGATCTGGTCGGCATAGAGGATGACCTTGCCGTCGACGTTACGCGCCGCACGGCCGATGGTCTGGACGAGGGAGGTTTCGGAGCGCAAAAAGCCTTCCTTGTCGGCGTCGAGGATGGCGACGAAGCCGCATTCCGGAATGTCGAGGCCTTCACGCAGCAGGTTGATGCCGACCAGCACGTCGAAAGCACCCAGACGAAGATCGCGGATGATCTCGATGCGCTCCAGCGTGTCGATATCCGAGTGCATATAGCGCACGCGAACACCCTGTTCGTGCAGGTATTCGGTCAGGTCCTCCGCCATGCGCTTGGTGAGCACGGTGACGAGCGTGCGGTAACCGGCCTGGCTGGTCTCGCGGATTTCGCCCAGCACGTCGTCCACCTGGCTTTTCGCCGGACGCACCTCGACCGGCGGGTCGATGAGGCCGGTCGGGCGGATGACCTGTTCGGCGAAGACGCCGCCGGACTGGTCCATTTCCCATCCGCCCGGCGTGGCGGACACGGCGATCGTGTCGGGGCGCATGGCGTCCCATTCCTCGAAGCGCAGCGGGCGGTTGTCCATGCAGGAGGGCAGGCGGAAGCCGTATTCGGCCAGCGTCGCCTTGCGTCGAAAGTCGCCGCGATACATGCCGCCGATCTGCGGGATGGTGACGTGGCTTTCGTCGATGAAGATCAGCGCGTTGTCCGGGATATATTCGAAGAGCGTCGGCGGCGGCTCGCCGGGCTTGCGGCCCGTGAGATAGCGCGAATAGTTCTCGATGCCGGCGCAGGAGCCGGTGGCCTCCAGCATCTCGATATCATAGCGCGTGCGCTGTTCGAGGCGCTGCGCTTCCAGCAGGCGGCCGGCCTTTTCCAGCTCGACGAGGCGGTGCTTCAGCTCCTCCTTGATCGCCTTGATGGCGCCGTTCAGCGTCGGGCGGGGGGTGACGTAGTGCGAATTGGCGTAGATCTTCACCGACTTCAGGTCGCCGGTCTTCTGGCCGGTCAGCGGGTCGAACTCGGTGATCGCGTCGATCTCGTCGCCGAACATCGAGATGCGCCAGGCGGCATCTTCAAGGTGGGCGGGGAAGATCTCGATCGTATCCCCGCGCACGCGAAAACTGCCGCGCTGAAAATCCATCTCGCGGCGCTTGTATTGCTGGGCGACAAGGTCGGCGAGGAGCTGGCGCTGGTCCAGCCGGTCGCCGACCTGCATCTGGAAGGTCATCGCCGTATAGGTCTCGACCGAGCCGATACCGTAGATGCAGGAGACGGAGGCGACGATGATGCAGTCGTCGCGCTCGATCAGCGAGCGGGTGGCCGAGTGGCGCATGCGGTCGATCTGCTCGTTGATCGAGGATTCCTTCTCGATGAACGTATCCGAGCGCGGCACATAGGCTTCCGGCTGGTAATAATCGTAGTAGGAGACGAAATATTCGACCGCGTTTTCCGGGAAGAAGTTCTTGAATTCGGAATAGAGCTGCGCGGCCAGCGTCTTGTTCGGCGCGAGGATGACGGCGGGGCGCTGCGTCGCCTCGATCACCTTGGCCATGGTGAAGGTTTTGCCGGAGCCGGTGACGCCGAGCAGCACCTGGCTGCGCTCGCCGGAATCGAGGCCTTCGACGAGGTCGCGGATGGCGGTCGGCTGGTCGCCGGCGGGCTGGTATTCGCTGATCATGCGAATGGGGATGCCGCCCTCAGACTTTTCCGGCCGGGCCGGGCGGTGCGGCGTCCACAGCTTGCCGTCCTTGAACAGCGGGTTGCCGCTCTCGATGAGCGCCGAGAGCGCTTCCACCGTCGCGGTAACGGCCGTGCCGGCGTTGGAAGAGACAGCGTCCTCCAGCGAGGTGTCCATGCCGGAGACCGGGTTGAGGCCGGCGGCGGCGCGCGTCTTCGGATCGGACGAGCCGCCGATCGACACGCCGCGGGAGGTTTTGGAGACAGTCACGTTTTCCGTGTGGCGGCGCGCGGCGTTCTCCACGGTCTTGCGGTGTTTGCCGGCCTTGGAGGCGACCTCGCGCCGGCTCTCGATGCTCGCGGCTTCCGCCTCGGCTTCGAGCTGCTTCACCCAATCGGAGACGCTGCCCGAAAGGGGTTCTCCCTCGAAAGGCGATTGCGGGGCTTCCTCGAAACCGGGGTTCGAGGGCGAGGGTTTCTTCGGTGATCTGGCCATGCGGGGAATATGGAGAGAGTCATCCGGAAAGAAAAGAGGGCATGAGTACAAAAGGGAAACGAATTTGCAGCCATCCCCGTGCGTTATCTTCCAAGGTTGGCGGGGGGCGATCATGGACAGGGTGGATGAAGGGGCACTGATGCCGAGGGAAGCGGCGCTGGAGGACCTGCACGCTGCGGTGGCGGCCTACAATGCCTCGCGGGGCGGGGTGACCCATCACATGTATATCCGCGTGGTGCTGATTTTCGGCGGCTTTCTGGTGTTCGCGGGCTTTGCCAGCTATCTGGCCGTGACGGAGATCGAGTCGGATGTCGTGGGCATCGTGCTCGGCCTGCTGTTCGTGGCGGGTGGCTTCGTCTGGCGCTTCGCCCTCGCGCCGGCCCGGGAGTTCCAGCAGAACCTGCGCGACCGCATGCTGCCGATCGTCTTCGGCTTCGTCGACCAGGTGCAGTATGTGCACGGCGCGACGCCGCATTTCCTCTCCGGCATGCCGGACAAGGATTTCGTCAGGCGCAGCCGCAGCGAACACGGCGACATGATCGCGGGAAAACATGACGGGCTCGCCTTCACGCTCTCGGAAACGGAGCTGAGTACCGGCAGCGGGAAAAGCCGCGAGACGACGTTCAAGGGCGTGATCTTCCACTTCGAGCGCGAGGATGCCTTTCCCGGCCTGCTGCTGGCGGCGCGCAAGCCGAACGCGGTGCACCGCTTCATGCGAAACCTGTTCGGCGGCACCGCGCTCGCGCTCGTCACGAGCGGCAATCCGGAGGTGGACGCTTCGCACGAATTCCGCACCGACCGGCCCGAGGCCGCCACGCCCCTCGTGCAGGGCACGCTCGCCAAGGCGCTGGATTATCTCGCCAGCGAATGGCGGGACGACGTGGTGCGCATCGCCCTCAACCAGAGGCAATGTTACCTGCTGGTGCCGACGAAGAAGGACTTTTTCGAATTGCCGTCCGTGGACACGACCATCGACTTCGAGCGGCATATCAGGCCGATGATCCGCGATCTCGTGCTGTTGCTGGCGACGGCGCAGCTGGTGCGCAAGATCGGGTAGCAAACGAAACGCCGGCAGGGCCGGCGCTTCGAGTCCGTCCTGGGAGGATGGTTAGAGGATGAAGTCGCCCTTGTAGAGATTGCCGAATGCTTCGACTTCCAGGATGAAGTCGGCTTTCTTGTCACCGTTGATGTCGCCCATGACGAGCTTCGTGTAGTGGCCGTTGCTGAGTTCAGTTTCCGTCCACGTCAGTTCGCCTTTCTTGCCGCTGAAGGCGGCGCCTTCCTTGGCGACCCAGGTGAAGGCGTCGTTCTTCTTCGTGCCGGCGATGGCGTCGATCGCGGAGAAGTCGATCTTGTCGCGGCCGTCGAAGCTGTCTGCCTTGAACTGCTCGATCACATCGCGGCGTCCTTCGGACCGGCCGATCTCGGCTGCGCTCTTGAAGACGAAACGGTCACCGCTTCCGCCGCCCCACATCTTGTCGGCGCCAGCACCACCGGTGATCACATCACGACCGTCGCCACCATTGATCTTGTCGTTACCCTTGCCGCCGTTGATGGTGTTCTTGAAGCCGCCGCCGTAGATTTCGTCGTTGCCGGTACCGCCGTCGATAATGTTGTGCGCGCGATCGTTACCGAAGATCTGGTCGTTTCCGCCGTAGCCATAGATCTTGTAGACGGAGTCGCTGTTCAGCGGATCTGCGAGGAGAAAGTTGTTCTTGTTGTCGCCTTTTAACGTAGCCATAGAATGTCTCCGGTATCATGAAATAGACGGCGGTCCTGCGACCAGCCGGTTCACATCAATGGTCGCGCGTGTCGTGATCTGTGAAGCATGGGCGCGATGAAGCGGCTTTAGGGGCAGGCGAACTGCTGCTCTTTCGACGAACCGCCGTTTTTCGTCGCCGAACGGCACTCGACAACCTCAAGCGTAAAACGGATTATCGATGGGATGACCATCGCGCCGATCCTTCCCTACATTGAGCGTGCCGATTCGGACCTGCAACGGGCGGCCGTGCGGTTCGGCGGGCTTTACCTTGTTGTCGTCTTCCTGAGTTCCAGCCTTCTGTGGGGACTGGCGGGCACGGACCCGATCGACTCGGCGCGCGGCAAGGTTTTCCTGCTATCCGGCGCCGCGATCGTGGCGGTCCTGCTGACAGCCCTGTTGATCCGGCTCAAGACATTGTCTTTGCCGATGAAGACTGTGCTCTGCTTCGTGCTGTCGCTTGTCGGCGGCGTGCTCTACTGCCTCATCGACCATGCGATCTATGTTTTTTGCGTTTATCCGGAGCCTGCGATTTGGGATACCACGGCCAACGCCTATAATCTCGTGTACGGAACATCGGTCTATTTCGGCTGGAGCTGCCTGTTCCTCGCGCTTTCCTACAGTTTCGAGCTGCGCGATCGCGAGCGGCGGCTGGCGCAAATGCGGGAGGAGGCGATGGCGGCGCAGATGCGGGCGCTGCGCTACCAGCTCAACCCGCATTTCCTGTTCAACACGCTGAATTCCATGGCCGGGCTGATCGAGGAGGGCGAGCGCGACGATGCGCGGGACATGGTGCTGTCGCTGTCGGCCTATCTGCGCACGACGCTGGCGCTTGATCCGCTGCAGGACCTGCTGCTGGAGGAGGAGATCGCGTTGCAGGCCGGCTATCTCGCCATCGAGCGGCGGCGCTTTTCCGATCGCATGCGGGTGGAGATCGACGTGCCGGAGGCGCTGCGCGAGGTGCTGGTGCCGAGCCTCATTCTCCAGCCGCTGGTGGAAAATGCCGTCAAGCATGGTGCCGGCCGCAAGACGGGCAGCGTGGCGATCGTCATCCGCGCCAGGGCGGAGGCGGGCCGGCTGCGGCTCGACGTCGAGAACGACATGGCGGGCGGCGATCCGCTGCCGGGCAACGAGAGCTTCGGCATCGGCTTGAAGAATGTCGGAGAGCGGCTGTCGCGGCGCTTTCCGGGCGTCAGCGGCCTGGATTATGGCCGCACCGACGACGGCCGCTTCCGCGTCACGTTGACAATGCCTTTCAGGACCGCATGACCGAAATTTCCGTTCTTATCATCGATGACGAACCCATCGCGCGCCGTCGCATGGCCCGTATGCTTGCAACCATCGACGGCGTGATCCATGCCGGTGAGGCGGGCGACGTGCCGCAGGCGATTGCGCAGATCGCGGCGCTTTCGCCGGATGTGCTGCTGCTCGACATCCAGATGCCCGGCGGCAGCGGCTTCGACGTGCTGGAGCAGATGGCACCGCAGACGCCGCTGCCGATCTTCGTCACCGCCTTCGACCACCACGCCATCCGTGCCTTCGAATGCAATGCGGTGGACTACCTGACCAAGCCGGTGACGCCGGAGCGCCTGCGCCAGGCGCTCGGCCGCGCGCAGGCGGCAATCGCGGCGCGCGAGAACCGGGACACGGTGGAGGAGCTGCGCGAGACCGTGGCGGCGCTTCGCAAGGCGCTGCGCGAGCAATCCGCCCGACCGACGCAGTTCTGGGTGAAGTCACGGCGCGAGACGATCCGCATTCCGGCGGAAAAGGTGACGCGGTTCCAGGCGGATGGCGACTATGTGCAGCTGCATGCCGAGCAGGGCACGTTTCTCTACAATGAGAGCCTCGCCGGGCTGGAGCGGCGCCTGCCGGCCGAGGACTTTTTGCGGGTGAGTCGCAGCGCGATCGTGCGACGGGACCAGGTGACGCGGGTGAAGCGCGGGCCGCTCGGCGTGCTGCATGTCGTGCTGCGCGATGAAAGCGAGGTCAAGGTCGGCCGCACCTATCTGCGCGTGGTGCGCGACGGCCTGATCCAGGAATGAGGCCGCGGCTCAGATGGCGCTGGTGAGAATAGCGCGCAGATGATCGGCGACGTGCTGCACGGCGCGATCCTTGTCCCCGCGGCGATGCCAGGCGAGGTGCAGCGGAAAGCCCGGCACGGGAATGGGCGGCTCCACGATGTGGAAGCGGCTTGCGGCATCCGGCGGCAGGCAATGGCGCGGCATCATGACGATGAGCTCGCTCTCTTCCAGCAGCGGCGGCACCATCAGGAAGCTGGGGACGACGATGCCGACGCGGCGGAATTTTCCAAGCGCGGCGAGCTGGTCGTCGAGCCCGCTGCGCGTCTCGCCGCGGCCGGAGACGATGATGTGCGGATAGTCGAGCCAGCGATCGAGCGAGAAGCCGACGGCGGCCGGATGGTCGTTGCGCATGGCCACGACATAGTCTTCGTCGAGCAGCGTTTCGCAGTGAAAGGCGGCTTCGTCCAGGCTCGGGAAGACCGAGACGGCGATGTCGCTCGCGCCGCGCGCCAGCGATTCGAGCGCCGCCGGCGCGCCGTGCCAGGGCTGGATGACGATATCGATGCCGGGGGCGGAGCGGGAGAGTGCGCGATGCAGCGGGCCGGTAATAAGGATGCCGGGATGATCCGCTGTGACGACGCGCACGCATTGCCGGATCTCGCGCAGCGGCTCTTCCGGCGCATCGACGACGGCGGCGATGCCGACGAGCAGGTTTTTCAACGGATCGCGCAGCGCCTCCGCCTTCGGCGTCAGCCGCATGCCGCCCTTGCCGCGCTCCAGCAGGGGATCGCCGAAGAGGTGGCGGCAGCGCTCCAGCGCGCTGGAGGTCGCCGGCTGCGAGAGGTTCAGCTTGGCGGCGGCGCGTGAAACATGCGCCTCGTCCAGCAGGGCGTCGAGCACGACGAGAAGGTTGAGGTCGATCGATCTTAAATTCATGCCACAGATAATATCATATACAAATCATCCATTGGAGTGATTTCTTTGTTCTCGGCATTCTGTGGGCGTCAACACGGAGATGCCATGATGAGCAAGACATTGATCCTTCTTTTCCACCCCGATCTCGGCCGTTCGCGCGCCAATGCCGCGCTCGCCGGCGCCGCCCTGCGCCTGCCGGAAGTCGAGGTCATCGACCTCTATTCGCTCTATCCGGATGGCGAGATCGACACTGACCAGGAAGTGGCCCGGCTGCTTTCGGCCGACCGCATCGTCTTCCAGTTCCCGATCCAGTGGTACTCCACGCCACCGCTGCTGAAGGCCTGGCAGGATGTCGTGCTGACCCGCATGTTTTACATGGCCTACGAGACCGAGGGCCGCCTCATGGAAGGCAAGCCGCTGCTCGTGGTCGCGACGGCCGGCAATGTGCCGGAAGCCTATGCTCCGGCCGGCGCCAACAGGTTCACCATGGCCGAATTGCTGCGCCCGCTGGAGGCGACCGCACACCGCTGCGGCCTGCCGTGGCAGCCGCCGCACCTCACCTACCGGGCGGACAAGCTCGACGACCTGTCGCTGCGCAGGGCCGGGCTGCAATACATGGCCCTGCTCGAAGAATGGCGTAAAGCGAGCGAGCCGCAGGAGGATCCCCGCCGTTATCTCGTGGAAGCGTGGGGGTGAGTCATGACGACGATCGTTTCTGCGGCGGTGCCGCGGCCCGTTGTGCCGGTCTGGTTTTTACAGGCTGCACGCGCCGTGCCGGTCGGTATTCTCCTGCAATATCTGCTGGCAGGGCTGGCGCTCTTCCAGGATGGCCTGTTCTGGGCGTGGCACGGCGGGCTTGGCCTTGCCCTCTTCCTGCCGATTGCCGCGATGGCTTTGACGGAATGGCTTGCACGCCCGGCGCGGGCCTTGCGCTGGTGGACGGGGCTGCTGGTGGTGCTTTATGTCCTCCAGGTCGTCCTGATCGTCAGCGGCCAGAATTTTGGCTCCGGCCTGTTGCAGGCGCTGCATCCCTTCAATGGCGGCCTGATGCTCGTCGCCTCGCTCGTCCTCGTGGCGAAGGTCGAGCGCAAGCGGGCGCGGTCGGCGTGATGAAACCTTACGGCGCGCCGGCCGTGCTGCGGCCGAAGCGCACGGCATGCTGATCCAGCCAGCGCGGAATTTCCGCCGCCGGCATGGGGCGGGCGAAATGGTAGCCCTGGGCATGGCGGCAGCCGAGCATGCGCAGCACCTCGGCTTCCTCTTCCTCCTCCACGCCTTCCACCACGATATCGATGGAAAGCGCCCGGCCGATGCCGATGAGCGCGGCGATCAGCGCCTGGTTCTCACGGCTGGTGGCGATGCCCTTGACGAAGCTGCGGTCGATCTTCAGCCGGTCGATATGCAGGCTGACGAGATAGGCGAGCGAGGAATGGCCCATGCCGAAATCGTCGACCGCGAGGCGGAAACCGGCCGCCTCTAGCCGGGCGAGCTCCGCGCCAGCCGCCTGCGTGTCGAGCGTCGCTTCTTCGGTGATCTCGATCTCCATAAGCGCGGGAGAGACCTCGTGCTCGCTGGCGATGGCGATCAGCAGGCGCGACAGCGTGTCGCCGGAAAATTCGCGCGGCGACACGTTCACTGCCACGGCCGCTTCCGGCAGGCCGAGGCGGGGCAGGGTGCGCAGCAGCTCGGCGGCACGCGTCGCGACATAGCCGGTCAGTGCCGATGAAATATGCAGCGCATGGGCGGCGCGCACGATATCCGGCGGGCTGACGGGGCCAAGCTCGGGATGCGCCCAGCGCAGCAGTGCCTCGAAACCAGTGACGCGGCCGGTGGCAAGCTCCACCTGCGGCTGGAAGACCACCATCAATTGCCGCGTGTCGATCGCCTCGGTCAGCGTCGCCTCGATCAGGCGCTGCCGCTCGATGCGGGCCTTCAGCTCCGGATTGAACAGGCCGAGCCGGCGGCGTCCGCCTTCCTTGGCGGCGTAGAGCGCGATATCGGCGCTGGCGAAAAGGTGGTCGGCCGTTTCGCCGTGCTGCGGATGGAGCGCCAGGCCCGCACTGGCGCCGACGGTTACGGGCCGGTCGTCGATATGGATGGGATCGCCGGCCAGCCGCACGATGCCTTCTCCGATCTCCCGGCCGCGCATTTCCGCCTCTTCCCCCTCGATGATGACGGCGAATTCGTCGCCGCCGAGGCGCACGACCGTGTCGGTGGGGCCAGTGAGCCCGGTCAGCCGGCCAGCGATCTCGACGAGCACGGCGTCGCCCGCACCGTGGCCCATCGTGTCGTTGATCGCCTTGAAGCGGTCGAGGTCGATGGCAAGCAGGGCGAGCGTGCCCGAAGGCACGCCGCTGTCGAGCAGGTCACGCAGGCGCTGGTTGAAGAGCGCGCGGTTGCCCAGCCCAGTCAGCGGGTCGCGGTTCGCGAGCGAGGCGAGCTGATGGTAGGACTGGCGGATTTCGGCATTGGCATCGGAGAGCGACGAGGCGAGCGCAACGGCCTTCAGCCGGTCGATCTGGCTGCGGATGAAGCCCGCTTCGCTGAGCTGGCTGGCGCGCACCATCATGACGGCGAGCAGCAGCGCATCGGCGGCGATGACGAGCGCCTCCGTCGTGCCGGAGACGAGCAGCGATATGAAGGCGGAGGCGAGCGGCGGGCCGGCGAAGAACAGCGCCGTGCGGGAATAGGCGGTGCTCTGCATCAGCGATCCCGCGCAGATGCCGCCGATGATGAAGATGAGATAGGGGTTGAGGCCGTTCGCCCCATGCACGGCGCCGATGAAGGGCGGCAGGCTCCAGGCGATGCCGCCGCCGAGCGCTCCGAGCGACAATACCTTCAGCGCCCGCTGCGGCCGTTCGACCGCGCAGTTCAGCCGCTTGACGATGCGCACGCCGACATAACGCGCCAGGTTGATCGCCAGCACGGCGGCGAGCCACAACAGGATTTCGACACTTGGCCCGTCGAGCCAGAGCACGGCCGCCGTCGTTGCGGCGAGAAAACTGTTGGCGGAGAGCGACAGCACGATGCTGTCCAGCACGGACAGGGCCTGTGCGGACATGATCTGGCGTCTAGTCGGTTCATCCACCGGCATCAACCGGGTCGCATCCGTCATTTGGGTTCCCGGTTTTAAAACTGTGCCGTCCGAGCGGATGGTGTGGTGGTGGGCATAAGATTGTCTTAACAGGGGATCGCGAGAATCCATGACGGCGCGGACTTGACGGCGGCGGCGGCTCGGTTATGCCGGTCGCAGATCGCCCTAGACCATGTCCGGTGAACTTTGATTCACCGGAAATGTTCTAGATTTTTGTTTGGCCGCATTATCCAACGCCGAAGCAATGTCGCTTCGGCTGGAAATGCTCTCGGTTTCAGGATTCGTCGATGCCCTTCAGCCTCACCCCCGCGGCCGTCTGGCCGATCGTGCTGCTTTGCCTCTCCAACGTCTTCATGACCTTCGCCTGGTACGGCCACCTGAAGTTCAAATCCTCGCCGCTGTTCATCGCGATTCTGGCAAGCTGGGGCATCGCCTTCTTTGAATATTGCCTGGCGGTGCCGGCAAACCGCTTCGGCTCCGCAGTCTATTCCGCCGCGCAATTGAAGACGATGCAGGAGGTGATTACGCTGATCGTCTTCGCCGGCTTCTCGGTGTTCTGGCTGAAGGAAAGCCTCACCTGGAACCACGCCATCGGCTTCGTGCTGATCGCCGCGGGGGCGGCTTTCGTGTTCAAGGGATAGAGCAGACGTTCCCAAAACGGTCGCAATCGGGCGCAAGCATGGAAGACGGATAAGATGAGGTTCGCGTGACGACATCTTTCTCTACCATGGCCGCCATACGTTTCGGTTACGGCCGGCGGCCGGGCGAGACGCCGCCGGAGAGCGTCGAGACGCTGATCCGGCAGGTCGAGCGCGGAACCCGCGAGACCTGTCTTTTCCCCTTCGAGGGCATTGCCGGGCGCCGGGCGCGCTTTTCCGCCTTTCGCGAGGTTCAGCAAGCCTATAATGCGGCGCGCGATGCCAACATGCTCGTGATGGTCGGCGAGCAAAGCGTCAATCCCTACAACATCGTCATGGCCAACGCCTTCCGGCGCGACCAGCACTTGAAGGTTCGCCAGGCGGTCTTTTCGCCGAACAGTTTTTTCGAGCGGCTGGCGGCATTCTGGTGCGATCATTTCGCGATCGATGCGCGCAAGGGCGGTGCCATGCGCATTCTCGCAGGCCTGCACGAGGCGGAGGCTATAAGGCCGAATCTCGGCGGATCTTTTTCGGACCTGCTGAAGGCTGCGGTACTGCATCCGGCCATGCTTGCCTATCTCGACCAGACGCGTTCCATCGGGCCCAATTCGCCGGTTGGCCTGAAGTCGGGGCGGGGGCTCAACGAGAACCTGGCGCGCGAACTCATCGAACTGCACACGATGGGGGCGGGGAGCGGCTACAGCCAGAAGGACGTGCGCTCGACGGCCTTCGTGTTGACCGGGCTCTGGTTCCGCAATCCGGTCTACGAGACGGTCTATCGCACGCGCTCGGCCGAACCCGGCACCTACCGAGTGCTTGGGAAGAATTATGGCGGGCGGGCGCGGCAGATCGAGCACGTCTACGCCCTGCTTGACGATCTCGCCGACCGCAAGGAGACGCGCCAGCATATCTGTCGCAAGCTCGTCGTGCATTTCATCGCCGATGATCCGCCGCAGCCGGTGGTGGACGCGATGGTGAAGGCCTGGGGCAGAAGCGGCGGGCAACTGGTCGACGTCTACCGGGCGATGCTGGAGCATCCGCTGAGTTTCGAAGAGGAGGGCCGGAAAGCCCGGCAGCCGTTCGATTTCGTCGTTGCCGCGCTTCGGGCAATGAACGTGCCGGCGGAGGCGCTTGATCCGGGCGAGGGGGCGAAGAAGGCGGGGGTGCGGCCTGCGACCGACGTAGCGGCATTGCAGGATGTTGCGATGATGACTGCGGCGGGCAAGCCGGCGCTTGGGGCCAATCCGCTCTCTGTTGGCATCATCGACCGGCTCGGCCAGCCGATCTGGTCGGCGCCGAGCCCGGCAGGCTGGGAGGAAAACCTTTCGGCCTGGGTCACTGGAAGCCAGCTCACCGAGCGCATCGCCTGGGCGCGCCGGCTTGTCGCGCGTTTCGGCGGCAGCGACGATCCGCGTATGCTGCTGGAAACGACGATGGCGGATGCGGCGCGGGCGGACACGATCGAGACTGTTTCGCGCGCGCCGAACCGCGCGGTGGGGTTGGCAATGGTGCTGGCCTCTCCTGAATTTAACCGGCGTTAGGAGGAACGCGATGACGAGCGACATCAACCGCCGTACTTTCCTCTCAGGCGCCTGCTGCCTCGCCGCATCGCCGCTCGTGACGCCCGTCAGTTTTGCCGCCATGCCGGGCGAAAACCGGCTGGTGACCATCGTATTGCGCGGTGCGATGGACGGGCTGGCGCTGGTGCAGCCCTATGGCGACCCGGCGCTGCCGCTTTTGCGGCCCAAGCTGGCGCTGACACCGGAGGACGGCCTCATCGATCTCGATGGCTTCTTCGGCCTGCATCCGCTTGCGAGGGACCTGATGCCGCTTTGGACAGCCGGCGAACTCGGCTTCGTGCATGCGACCTCGACGCCCTACCGTGCCGGCCGCAGCCATTTCGACGGGCAGGACATGCTGGAAAGCGGCGGGGCCGCGGTGAAGGACGAGCGCACGGGCTGGCTCAACCGCGCCATTGCCAGCATCCCGCGGGCTGCCGACCGCAAGGCAATCGACATCACCACGACTGCCGAGCTCATCCTTTCGGGCACGAACCCCGTCGATGTCTGGTCGACGCGCGCTGATCTGGCGCTGGCCGAGGACGAGCAGGCCTTCTTCGTGCGGCTTTATCGCAACGATCCGGCCTTCGCGGCCGCAATGCGGGAGGCGGCGGCGACGGACATGCTGTCGGACACGATCCACGGCACGGACAAGAAGCGAAACGCGGGCATCCGGTCGGTTGCGAAGCTGACTGCGGGCATGCTGTCGGCCGACCACCGCATTGCAAGTTTCTCCATCAACGGATGGGACACGCATCTGAGCCAGGCACGGACCTTCAAGCGGCCCGTCACGGACCTCGCCACCGCAATCACGACGCTGAAGGCGAACCTGTCTCCGGCGATCTGGCGCAGGACGGCGATCCTCGCGATCACCGAATTCGGGCGGACGGCGCGCGAAAACGGCTCTGAAGGCACGGACCATGGCACGGGCGGCGTTGCCATTCTTGCCGGCGGTGCGGTTGCGGGTGGCAAGATCTATCGCAACTGGCCGTCGCTCTCCGATGGCGACCTGCTGGACGGCCGCGACCTCAAGCCGACCGTGGATCTTCGCCAGCTCGCAGCCGCCATGCTGCGCCAGCAGTTCGGCGTGTCCACCCGCGACCTGGAAAGCGCGGTTTTTCCGGGCCTGTCGTTCGACAAATCCGCGGCCTACTTGCGCGGATAGCTCATTCCAGCACATCGAACGCGCGAAAGATCCAGCTTAGTTGATAGATGATGCCGAGGCTAACGAAGGTTGTGTGGAAGGTGCGGTTGCGCGTGCCGGCGGCGATGAGGCAGAGGGCAATGAAGGTGATGTTGCGGATCGGGTATTCGTAGCCGAAGGACCCGAAATAGGCTTCGCCCTTCAAGGCCGTATCGAGCAGGTCGACGGCGAAGACCAGGGCCAGCACGCCGAAGAACCATTTGCGGCGGGAATAGAAATAGTCCTCGTAGCCGGCGTAGTCGTCGAGTGTCGTCGGGAAGAGCAGTACGGCGAGCATGAAGAACAGGCAGCAATAGCTGATCAGGAAGAGATAGACGCCGAAGCCGATCGTCGTCAGCGCCTGCAGGCGGAATTCCCACCACCAGAAATGCAGGAGGAAGATCAGCAGGAAGCCGGCCCAGGCGAGGTGGACGGGGTAGACCTTCATCTTGCCGGGATGCTGGATGAAGAGGGCGACGCCCGTCAGCACGCGGGCGAGGCTGAGGCTGACCACCATGCCGATGACGACGCGCACATGGCTGAAGATGGCGGGATCCGGGGTCGTGTGCTCCATGCTCAGCCTCCGGGCGGCGTTTATTCGATGGGAACGGGGGTCGGGTGGCCGTCCTTGTCGAGCGCGACCATGACGAAGGTGGCGCCCGTCACCTTTTCCAGCGTCGTGGTGAGGTAGCGCTGTGCCCAGGCTTCCACCGACAGCGTGATGGAGGTGCGGCCGACGCGGGCGATATGCGTGTAGATGCTGAGCGTGTCGCCGATCTTCACCGGCAGGTCGAAGGCCATTTCCTTGACGGCGGCCGTGACGACGCGGCCCTGCGCGCGCTCGGCGGCGCGGATGCCGGATGCCAAATCCATCTGTGCCATGACCCAGCCGCCGAAAATATCGCCCGCGGCATTGGCGTCGCCCGGCATGGCGAGCGTGCGAAGGGTGAGCTGTCCGTTCGGCGTCAGGGTCATCGGTCGTCTCCACTTTCCTCCGGTCTAGCGGAATGCGCGCGAGGGAGAAAGAGGGACGCGCGTCGCGTCGGAGCGGGGAAAGCGCATTTTCGAGTATGCTCAGACTCTAAGAATTGATGATTGCAATTTTAGATGATTTTAAAGGGTTTCCCGGAGTTTCGGTATGAGGAGCATTGCGCCCTGGAATGTCGAGGAGAGCCCGGTGAAGAATTTCAGAATATCCACGCGTCTTTCATTGCTTGTCGGTCTTGCCTTGACCATCTTCGCGGCGGCGCTCGTCTACAGCCTTTATCACTATCAGGATGCGATGGTCGTGGAGCGCAAGTCGAAACTTGCGGCGATGGACCAGAGCATGCTGACGCTGTTCAAGCACTACCACGAGCTTGAGACGGCCGGCAAGCTGACGCGCGAAGAGGCCCAGACCCGGGCGAAGGACGCCGTGCGCGCGCTTCGCTACGAGGACAGCGGCTACTTCTGGATCAACGACATGAATGCCGTGATCGTCATGCATCCGATCAAGCCGGCACTCGACGGCACCGACCAGACCGGCATGGCCGACCCGACCGGCAAGCACATCTTCACCGAATTCGTGAAGGCCGTGAAGTCGAGCCCGACCGGCCAGGATTTCGTCGACTATTACTGGCCGAAGCCGGGCTTCGAGGAGCCTGTGCTGAAATATTCGCATGTCGCAGGCTTTGCGCCCTGGGGCTGGATCGTCGGCACGGGCGTCTATGCAGACGACCTCGCCGCCATGTTCCGCCGCAACGCGATCGAGACGGCGATGATCCTCGGCATCGGCGGCATCGTCATCATGCTTGCGGCCTATGGCATCGTGAAGAGCGTGACGAACCCCGTGCGCCGCCTCCAGGCGTCGATGCAGGCGATTGCCGACGAGGATGTGTCCGGCGAGGTGCCGGAAACCGACCGCAAGGACGAGATCGGCGAGATGGCGAAGGTGGTTTCGGTGCTGCGCCAGTCGGTGGCCGAGCGCGCACAGCTTCGGGTCCGCGAGGGCGAGCAGCAGGTTCGCCTCGACGAGGAGCGCAGCGAGGGCGAGCGCCGCCAGCGCCAAGTGAGCCAGAGCCAGGCGGATGCCATGCATGTCGTCGGCGGTGCGCTGGAACGCCTTGCCAATGGCGACCTGACTGTCTCCATCGGCGCGATCGCACCGGAATATGCGAAACTGCGCGACGACTTCAACCGCGCCGTCGATGCGCTGTCCAGCGTCATCAATGCCATCGCGCATTCCACCGAGATCGTGCACGGCAGCGCCGGCGGCATTGCGGAGGCGGCCAACAACCTTTCGCACCGCACGGAACAGCAGGCGGCCTCGTTGGAGGAAACCGCAGCGGCGCTCGACGAGATTACCGCGACGGTGCGCAATGCCTCCGAACGTGCAGCGGAAGCCAGCCGCATGGTGGCCGAGACCAAGCAGTCGACCGGCCGCTCCGGCACGATCGTGCGCGACGCCGTCGCCGCGATGAGCCGTATCGAGGACGCCTCCAGCCGTATCAGCCAGATCATCGGCGTGATCGACGAGATTGCCTTCCAGACCAACCTGCTGGCGCTGAACGCCGGCGTCGAGGCCGCGCGTGCGGGTGAGGCGGGTCGCGGTTTTGCAGTCGTGGCGCAGGAAGTGCGTGAACTTGCCCAGCGTTCGGCCAATGCGGCGAAGGAGATCAAAGGCCTCATCAGCAACTCGGCCACGGAAGTCGGCACCGGCGTGGCGCTGGTGCGCTCGACGGGCGATGCGCTGACCGAGATCGAGGTGCTCGTCAACAAGGTGAACGACCAGGTGACGTCGATTGCGACCGCCGCCCGCGAGCAGGCCACCGGCCTTGCCGAGGTCAACACCGCGGTCAACCAGATGGACCAGATGACCCAGCAGAACGCCGCGATGGTGGAGGAAACCAACGCCGCCGGCCAGACGCTGACCCAGGAAAGCGAGCAGCTGAAGACGCTGCTCGGAAACTTCCGGCTGAACCCGGCCGGAGCGGCAGACCACAGGCGCCGCGCTGCATAAAGCAAAAGACGATCTCCGGACGACCTTGCCCCGGCGCCACAAGCGCCGGGGTTTTTCGTTGCACCCGTTAATGTCGCGGGTCGGTTGACAACGGTTCCTTTACCCTGTTGCGACAAAATTGGCTGGAAATGCAGGCGGATCGGCCTGCGCGTCCGGTTTGAGGCCCCGTCGTCCGGAATGCGGACAAAAGCGGCCTGCACCATCACCGGACAAAGGTGTGCGCAACCGGGACTTCGCGATAGGGCGAGGCGGCTGCCAGGCGGAAGTGACAATGGGTATTGCGTTTGTAGCTCGTCTTCGCAGAACACTTGGCCTGCTCCTCATCCCGGCCATGCTCGCCGCCTGTTCGGGCGGCCTGACCCCGCCCGACGATATCGACGGTGCCGGTGTCAGCGCGATCATGCCGGCGGACAATGGCAACCGGCGCCCGGCCCGGGAAATGGGCGATACCGGCAACGACGTCTCTTCCTATCCGGCCGACGATTTTGGCGCGGCCGATACGGTCATGCCCGAACCGGTCGCCGAGAAGAAGCGCCTGCCGATGATCGACAGCGATGAGGCCATGGGCATCAACGAGCCCGTCCAGGCCTCCTCGGGTGTGCTGACGGTTCCCGAAGGCGGCGTCAACATGGACGAGGGGCTCGGCGTCCAGCGCGTCGAGGGGCTGGCGGAAGCGCAGGCCAACGAGATCGCGGAGGGCAATGCCACGCAGGTCGTCGTTGACGGCATCGGCACGGACACGCCGCAGCAGCTCGGCGAGCCGGAGACGCTGCCGATGTCGGAAGCGGGTATGGAGCTCGGAACGCCGGCAGAGAGCGGCGATTATGTGCGCGTGCCGGCCAAGGGCTCGACGCGCCGCATGCCAGCGGCAGAGGAAGAGCAGCAGGTCGCCTTCCTGCCGCGGCTCAACAATCCGATGCAGATACCCGAAACCATGGGCGGCATGCCGGCCTCGGAAAAGGCCTGCCGGCAGCGGCTGCAGAAACTCGGCGTGAAGTTTCGTGACGTGCCGCGGATTTCGAAGGGGCGTTCCTGCGGCATCGCATGGCCGGTCGAACTGTCGGGCCTTTCCGGCGGCATCCAGATCAAGCCGGCGGCGAACGTCAATTGCCAGATCACCGAGGCCTTTGCGCGCTGGGTGAAGCAGGAGCTCGTCCCGTCGTCGCGCACGCGCTACCTTTCGGGCGTCGCGGCCATCCACCAGATGTCGTCCTATTCCTGCCGCACCATGAATTCGCAGCGCGGTGCCGCCATGTCGGAACATTCCAAAGGCAACGCCATCGACGTCGGCAAGATCGTGCTGAAGAACGGCAAGGCGATCGCCATCGAGAAGAAGGGCTTCTTCGCCTTCCGCGAGAAAGGGCTGCTGAAATCGGTTCGCAGCGATAGCTGCAAGTATTTCTCCACCGTGCTCGGCCCGGGCAGCGACCGCTACCACAAGGACCATTTCCACTTCGACCTACGGGCCCGCAAATCCGGCTACCGGCATTGCAGTCTCTGATTCCGGCTGCGCGGTCTCCTGGGCAAGCACGACGAGGTTCTTGTCGGGGTCTCGCAATCGGATCAGCTTGACGTAGCTGGCGGCCTCCACATCGCCCGGTGAGAGGCCGGCGCCGGCCAGCCGCTCCCGTTCTGCCTCCAACTCGCCCACGATCAGGGTGAGGGTGCCGTGACCGGCATCCTTGGCATTCTGGAAGAGTTGGAAACCGGCCGTATCCTGATGGTGCCACTCGGCGAGCCCCTCCATGGGACGGGCATCCGGTCCGCGGTTGAAGATGGCGGAGAACCAGCGGATGCTTTGGTCGAGATCCGAACAGCTCAGATGGGCATAGACCTTGCGCAACGTCATCGTCTCATCTCCCGAAGTGGTTGCTCCTGCGGGACGAAATGGGTGCGGCGCGGACAAGTTCCCGAAGAACGCTTTTCGATGACGAGCGGACAAAAAAAGACCGGCGGGGCGCCGGTCGAAAAGGGGCGGCAGCACGCTTGGAGGGCGCCTGCCTGGAACGTCACATTCCATCACCCGCGCCGGTGCGTCGGCGAGGATGCATGCGGGGCTTCCGCGGGGGAAGCGGGCGGATGGGGACCGCCGATGGGGCTCCCTCAGGGTCCGGGAGCAAGGCCGCTGCCAGGGGCAGTGGGGACGTTGGGGTGAGCGGGGTGCAGGATCGTCCCCGTCGGCCTCGCGCAGACGATGGTTGAAATGGGTCACGGTTTGATGACAATTGGGCACCCGTCCCAAGCGAAATTTTCGCCTGCTGCCGCCCCACGGTGGTCTCCCTCGGAGCCCGCCATGCCGCCCATTGCCGATCCTGTCCCGTTCGCGCTGGCACTGCTTGCCGAGCTTACTCGTCAGCATCGATGGCTGAGCGAATTTTTTGCGCTGCACGGGTGAAACTTGGCAAGGGACACGCCATATAGGGTGTCCTTCCGCATGAATTTCCTCCATTCCGGACCATCTCATGGCGCCCATCGTTTCCATTCGCAATCTCACCAAGAGCTACGCATCGGGGTTCAAGGCGCTGAAAGGCGTCGATCTCGATATCGAGGAGGGCGAGATCCTCGCGCTGCTCGGGCCGAACGGCGCCGGCAAGACGACGATGATCTCGATCATCTGCGGCATCGTCACGCCGAGCGGCGGCAGCGTCACTGTTGCCGGCCACGACATCCTGCGCGACTACCGTCAGACCCGCTCGATCATCGGCCTCGTTCCGCAGGAGCTGACGCTCGACGCCTTCGAGACGGTGTGGAACACCGTCGCCTTCTCGCGCGGCCTGCACGGCTGTGCGCCGGACCCGGCGCTGATCGAGCGCATCCTGCGCGACCTCTCGCTCTTCGACAAGAAGGACACGATGCTGCGCCACCTTTCGGGCGGCATGCGGCGGCGCGTGCTGATCGCCAAGGCGCTGTCCTACGAGCCGAAGGTGCTGTTCCTCGACGAACCGACGGCGGGCGTCGACGTGAATCTCCGCAAGGACATGTGGCTGCTCGTGGAAAAGCTGCGCGCGGCCGGCGTCACCATCATCCTGACGACGCACTATATCGAGGAGGCCGAAGAGATCGCCGACCGCATCGGCGTCATCAACCACGGGGAAATCCTGCTGGTCGAGGACAAGAAGGCGCTGATGGCGAAGCTCGGGCGCAAGCAGCTCACCGTGGAGCTTGGCGAGCCGGTCGGTGCCATTCCCGACACGCTTTCGCCCTTCGGGCTGACGCTCGGCGAGGCGGGCACGCGGCTTACCTATGAATTCAACACATCCGGCGAGCGCACGGGCATTTCCTCGCTGCTCTCCGCGCTGTCGCAGGCCGGCCTCCGGGTCAAGGACATCTCCACCGAGCAGAGTTCGCTGGAAGACATTTTCGTGGAACTGGTGGGGGCAAGCAAATGAACTTCGAGGCGATCAAATCCATCTATGCCTTCGAGATGGCGCGCACGCGCCGCACGCTGCTGCAAAGCGTCGTGTCGCCCGTCATCACCACCTCGCTCTATTTCATCGTCTTCGGCGCCGCGATCGGCTCGCGCATGCAGGAGGTGGAGGGCGTGCCCTACGGCGCCTTCATCGCGCCTGGCCTCATCATGCTGACGCTCTTGAACCAGTGTATCGGCAACGGTTCCTTCGGCATCTATTTCCCCAAATTCACCGGCACGATCTACGAAATCCTCTCCGCGCCCGTCTCGATGATCGAGATCGTCATCGGCTATGTCGGGGCGGCGGCGACCAAGGGGCTGATCGTCGGCACGATCATCCTCATCACCGCCTCGCTCTTCGTCGACATCTCCATCAAGCATCCGCTGATGATGATCCTGTTCTTCGTACTGACCGCCGTCAGCTTCAGCCTGTTCGGTTTCATGATCGGCATCTGGGCGAAGGATTTCGAGCAGTTGAACCTGTTCCCGATGCTCATTGTGCCGCCGCTCGTCTTCCTCGGCGGCAGCTTCTACTCGATCGACATGCTGCCGCCCTTCTGGCAGACGGTTAGCCACTTCAACCCCGTTCTCTACCTCGTCTCCGGTTTCCGATGGAGCTTTTACGAGATCGCCGACGTGAACCCGGTCGTCAGCCTCGTCACGGTGCTCGGCTTCCTCGTCGTCTGCCTCGGGATCACGGCGTGGATCTTCAAGACGGGCTACAAGCTTAAGAACTGAGAAGGGTCCTGTTGCCATGGCTGCACGCGTAAAACTCAAGGGCCTGGACGGCGCCTATAGTGTGGCACGGCTTGACGCGTCCGATGCCATTCCGGCCTGGGCGGATGGCGCCGGCTTCGTCAGCATCAGCCGGACGGATGACGAGCTTTCCATCGTCTGCCGCGAGGAGCGCGTGCCGCACGATGTGCGCCGGGACGGCGACTGGTCCTGCTTCAAACTCGTGGGGCCGTTCGCCTTCGACGAGACCGGAATCGTGCTCTCCGTGATCGGGCCGCTTTCCGAGAACGGGATCGGGATTTTCGTCGTCTCCACCTTCGACGGGGATCATCTGCTGGTGAAGTCAGCCGATCTTGAGAAGGCGCGCGATCTGCTGACGGCCGCCGGCCACACGCTGCTTTAAGCCCTTCAGTCCTTCAGCCGCAGCTCGTCGCGCGCGATCTCGATCGAGCCCAGCGTTTCCAGGAAACTCATGCCGAGCAGGCTCTGGTCGAGGCGGCCCTGTTCGGTGACCATACCGCGGATGGTGCCGCGCAGGATCGGGCCGATCGCGACTTCGCGCAACGTCACGGGGGCGGCGAGCGCGCGGCCGTTGGCGGTGGAGACGTCGATCGAGAAGACCAGGTTGTCCGGATTGATGCCGAGGCGCATGGCATCCTCGTAGGAGAGCACGACGGAGCTTGCGCCGGTATCCACCAGCATGCGCAGCGGTGTGCCGTCGATCGACACGTCGGCCTCGAAATGGCCGGAGACGCCCTTGTGGATCACCATGATCTGTTCGCCGCTGGCGCTCGTCGTCAGGATTGCGCGGCCGGGGATGAGGCCGGCGGTCAGGCGATTGCCGAAGTCCTGCAGGTCGAAGCGGTAGAGATAGCCGGCGACGAGCATGAGGATGATCAGCAGCCAGATGCCGGCCTGGCGCACGCTTTCGCCGATCTGCCGCCTGCCGGCCAGAATGCCCGCCGCCATCATCGTGGCGATGGCCGACAGCGTGACGAGACGGCCGAAATCGTTGTTGTCCATGCCCATCGTGCGGCCGCTGTCATGGTTGAGAATCAGGAAGGCGAGGCCGACGGCGAGGATGGCGAGAAGAAAATAGAACCTCATGCGTCGCCGCGCTCCCTGGCCATGCGGGTGCGGCGCGTTTCGCGCCGGGGTTTGCGTTCGACGGTGGCAAGCCGCGCCGGCAGCGCCGCCATGATGGCGCGCCGCTCCTCCGCGCTATAGAGCGTCCAGGCGCCGATCTCGTCACGCGTGCGGCCGCAGCCGAAACAGTAGCCGGTCACCATATCGATCGAACAGACGAGAATGCAGGGCGATTCCATCGCGTCTCCGGGTGTTTGCCCCTCCTATATCGGTGGGTCAGAGCGTGAGGGCAAGAGCGAAGAGCACTGACATTTCCGCGAGCTGCTCGGTCGCGCCGATCGTATCGCCCGTATGCCCGCCGATCTTGCGCATCGCGATGCGGTTGAAGACCAAAACGGCGGCGGCCGCGGCGATGAGGGTAAGGACGAGCGAGAGCAGCGTGCCATGCGGCAGGAGCAGCAGGGCGGCGAGCAGGATGCCGCTGGCGAGCGCCATAGTCGTCGCACCCTTGTCCGGCTCGCCGACAGATGCGGCGACGCCGTCGCGGCGCGCGGGCGGCAGAAGCGACCAGTGCCAGACCATGGCAGTGCGGCTGGCGGCGGCCACGGCAAGCAGCACCATGCCGAGGCCCGAGGGCGTGAGCACGGCGGCAAGGGCAGCAATCGCCGCGGCGCGTAGCCCGAAGGAGAGCACAAGGGCGACGGCGCCATAGGAGCCGACGCGGCTGTCCTTCATGATGGCGAGCGCGTTTTCCCGGTCCCGCCCGCCGCCGATGCCGTCGGCGCTGTCGGAAAGTCCGTCCTCGTGCAGCGCGCCGGTGACGAGCACCTGGAGCGCCAGCGTGGCGAAGGCGAGGAGGAGCGGCGGGGCGTCGATTGCCGAAAGGACGGCTGCGAGTGCCGCGGACGGCAGCACCACCAGCAGGCCGGCGAGGGGAAAGGCACGCACCGCGCGCGACAGCCGCCCGTCATGGCCGGCAAAATGGCGCTGCGGCACCGGCACGCGCGACAGGAAGGCGACCGAGCGAGCCGTGTCGTCAATGAAATCCCGGATATCCACGTCGAAGAGCCCCTCCCGGCAAAAGGGCGAGGCAAGCCGCTGCAAATGCGGTTGTCGGATTCGCGCCCTGCCTCTATTAGAGCAGTTCCAGCAAAAGTGCGTGAGCGTTTTGCGTGCCGGAACTGCGTAAAATTGATTGCTTCAGACGCCACCAAACCCGCCTTCGAAAGCCCAAAGCAAGGAATTCCCCAAGATGAGTGCCAGCGGCCTGCCGTTCGATGATTTTCGTGATTTGCTGCGCAACCTGCCCGGTCCCGATTCGGCAGCGCTCGTGGCTGCGCGCGAACGCGACAAGCAGCTCACCAAGCCGCCGGGCGCGCTCGGCCGCATGGAGGAAATCGCCTTCTGGCTCGCCGCCTGGACCGGCCGTCCGCCCGCCGTGACGCGCCCGCTCGTCGCGATCTTCGCCGGCAATCACGGCGTCACAAAGCAGGGCATCACGCCCTATCCGTCCTCGGTGACGGCGCAGATGGTGGAAAACTTTGCGGCCGGCGGTGCGGCGATCAACCAGATCTGCGTCGCCTATGACCTCGGCCTGAAGGTTTTCGACCTCGCGCTGGATTACCCGACCGCCGATATCACCGAAGAGGCGGCGCTTTCCGAGCGCGACTGCGCGGCCACCATGGCCTTCGGCATGGAAGCGGTTGCCGGCGGCACGGACCTCATCTGCATCGGCGAGATGGGCATCGGCAACACGACGATCGCCGCGGCGATCAACCTCGCGCTCTACGGCGGCACGGCGGAAGAATGGGTCGGCCCCGGCACGGGTTCGGAAGGCGAGGTGCTGAAGCGCAAGGTTGCGGCCGTCAAGAAGGCTGTCGATCTGCACCGCGCGCATCTGTCCGATCCGCTCGAAGTGCTGCGCCGCCTCGGTGGCCGCGAAATCGCGGCGATGGCCGGCGCTATCCTTGCCGCGCGCATGCAGAAGATTCCGGTCATCCTCGACGGCTATGTCGCGACCGCCGCCGGTGCCATCCTGCGCGCCGCCAATCCCTCGGCGCTCGATCATTGCCTGATCGGCCATGTTTCGGCCGAGCCCGGCCACCTGAAGTCGATCGAGAAGCTCGGCAAGACGCCGCTCCTGGCGCTCGGCATGCGGCTGGGCGAAGGCACGGGCGCGGCGCTCGCCGCAGGCATCGTCAAGGCGGCGGCGGCCTGCCATTCCGGCATGGCGACTTTCGTTCAGGCGGGCGTCAGTAACCGTTCCTAAAGCGCGGTCGGCAAAAAGCCCCAAATGGTATGAATGAGACCCAGGGCATTCCCGTCATACGGGCATGCTTTATGGGCGCGGCAGAATCAGGATGTTGGAATGGGTCAGGCACCAATCAAGAAAAAGACGGGCTTCAGCCATCTCATCGCGGCTGCGACCTATTCTGCCGATGGCGCGCGGCGTCTGCTCAGCGAATCCGCCTTCCGCCACGAGCTGATCGCTTTCGGCGTCGCCATGGTGCTCTTCACCGTCGTCGGTGCATCCTTCTTCCAATATGTCGCAATGGCGATCCTCTTCCTGCTGATGGTCGCCTTCGAGGCGCTCAACACCGCCATCGAGGAGATCGTCGACCGGGTCTCGCCGGAAATTTCCGAGATGGGCAAACATTCGAAGGACCTCGGCTCCTTCGCCGTCTTCTGCCTGATCATCTCGAATGCGGTTTACGCCGGCTACGTCGTCGCCTCCAAGTTCATCTGAACTCAGGCAAAGCTCTTCTTGCGCGGGGCGACGGCCTGCGTCTCGGTGACGGCGGGCAGGCTCTGGAGCACGCGTTTTGCCGGCAGAATGGCGATCGCCTCGGTGCCCTCGCGCAGCTTCGATTTCAGGATGAACTCGCCATTGTGCTTGGCAAGGATGGCCTGGACGATCGGCAGGCCGAGGCCGGTGCCCTGTTCGGCGCTCTTGATGGCGATGGAGCCCTGGCCGAAGGCCGAAAGCACGACCGGGATTTCCTCTTCCGGAATGCCCGGGCCGTTATCCTTGATCGAGACATATTGCCCGCCGCCGGCCGTCCAGCCGGCCTTGACGAGGATTTCGCCGCCCTGGGGCGTAAATTTCACCGCATTGGACAGAAGGTTCAGGATGACTTGGCGCAGCGCCTTCTCATCCGCCCAGACCGCCGGCATGTCGCCCTCGACCTGCTCGGCAATGGTGATGTTCTTGGCGCGAGCGCGCAGCTGGACCATGCCGATGCAATCCTCGGCAATGTCGACGAGGTGCACCGAATCCTCCGACAGGTCGTATTTCCCGGCCTCGATGCGCGACAGGTCGAGGATCTCGTTGATGAGGTTAAGGAGATGCTGGCCGGACCGGTGGATATCGGAGGTGTATTCCTTGTAGACCGGGTTGTTGAGCGGCCCGAGCACTTCCGTGGACATGACCTCGGAGAAACCGAGGATGGCGTTGAGCGGCGTGCGCAGCTCGTGCGACATGGATGCGAGGAAACGGGATTTCGCGAGGTTCGCCTCTTCCGCCCGGCGGCGGGCCTCGTCGGACATGGATTTCGCCACTTCCAGCTCGGCGATCAGGTCGTCCTTTTCCGATTGCGAGGAGAGGAGTTGCGCGCTCGTATGGCGCAGGCGATGCGTCATGAAGACGAGGAACATCATGGCGGCGGCGATGATCGCGGCCATGCCGACCGTTGCGGGATCCGGGCGCAGCAGGGCGGAAATCGAAAGCGCGCCGACCGTCGGCAGGAAGGCATAGAGCACGGCATGGCGCAGCATCAGCGTGCTGATGGCGGTGACGGCGAGCGCCACGAGCAGGGAGGAACCCTTGTAGAAATCGAAGGTGACGCCCGAGCACTGGCCGCAGGTCTGCAACGCGAAGGCGGCCCAGGTGAGGCCCATGAAGACCTGGGCAATGAGAAAGATCTGCTGCCAGCGGCGCGTATTGTCGGCGGTGATTTCCTGCTTGCGGGCGCGGCGCGCCACGATCATGCCGAGCGCATGCACGCTGAGCGCCAGGATCGCCCAGGCGATCAGGCCGATTTCCTGCGTGAGATAGATGCCGCCGGCCGCGATCAGCACCACGACGACGGGCACGGCGAGCGCGCTCTGTGCCGCCGAGGCGATGTGGAGTTGCAGCATTTCGCGCTCGAAGCCGGGCGCCAGCCCCGTCGCCGTCTGCAACCGCTCGCGAGTCGTGCGGACAGCCCGCGAGACAGCCTTGTTTCGGTGGCTGCGCGACTTGTCGACGATGATCTTGTCGGTCGAGGTACTGACGCCGGTACTCATCACACTTGCAACTGTTACGGACAGCGTTGAATTCTAGGGTCGAATCCTTAAGAAGATGCTGCCGCGCATAAACCATTTGCGAACCATTCCGGCATTTTCCGTAACGTGAATTGGGCCTCGCGCCGCCATATGACGAAACGTCAGGACTCTAGGACAGGAACGGGGTTGCATGGGACTTACGAGGCGCGCGCGTGATGTCGGCGTGGCGATGGCGATCCTGGCGCTGACGGCGCTGGTCGTGGCGCGCGTGAGCGGCGAAACCGGCGAGACGATCACAGGTGCGGCGCGGGCGGCGGACGGCGACACGCTGACGCTCGATGGCCACCGCATCCGCCTCGTCGGCATCGATACGCCGGAACTGACGCAGGTCTGCAAGCGCGACGGCGCCGACTGGCGCTGCGGCGTTGCCGCGCGCTCGCGGCTCGCCGAGCTGCTGCGCGGCGGTGCTATTACCTGCCGCACCGAGGGCACCGACAAGTACAACCGCTGGCTCGCGCGCTGCGAGACGCTGGAGGGCGACCTCGGCGAGCGCATGGTGCGGGAGGGGCTGGCGGTTGCCTATGGCGGCTACGAGGACGAGGAACAGTTTGCCAAGGCCGAGCGCAAGGGGCTCTGGGGCTCCGAGTTCGACATGCCGCAGCAGTGGCGCCGGACGAACGGGCGGCCGCAGGAAGACGTGCACGCTGCGGAACCGGGCGTGCTCGGCAGCATTCTGGGCGCATTGGGACTGCTTTGAACGGACGACGCGATGGATGATGCGGGATTGGCAGAACTTCGCGCCGCGATCGCGGCCTGTCGGCTCTGTCGCGACGCGCCGGCGAGGGGACCGGCCTATCGCCTGCCGCACGAGCCGCGGCCGGTCGCGGTTATCTCCAGCACCGCGCGCATCCTGATCGCCGGCCAGGCGCCGGGGCTGCGGGTGCATGGCAGCGGCCTGCCGTTCAACGATGCCTCGGGCGATCGGCTGCGCACTTGGCTCGGCATGACGCGCGAGGACTTCTACGATCCGGCAAAATTCGCCATCGTGCCGATGGGCTTCTGTTTTCCTGGCTATGACGCTCATGGCAGCGACCTGCCGCCGCGGCGCGAATGCGCGCCGCTCTGGCGTGCCCGGGTGATCGGCGCCATGCCGCAGGTCGAGCTGGTGCTGGCGATCGGCCAATATGCGCAAGCCTGGCACCTGGGGGCGGCGAAAGCCGCGAGCATGACCGAGACGATGCGCGAGTGGCGGCGGCATCTCGGTCGCAACGAGGGACCGGCGGTGCTGCCGCTGCCGCATCCGAGCTGGCGCAACACCGGCTGGCTGAAACGCAATCCGTGGTTTGAGCAAGAGGTTCTTCCGGAGTTGCGAAATCGGGTGAAAACTCTTACGGAATGAAATGCATTTCTTTCATTTTGCCGCTATCACGGTATATGAGGGAATTAAATTTCGTTAGGGGAAATCGATGGATCGTCTGGACCGCAAGATCCTGCGCCTTTTGCAGGAAGATTCCACGCTGGCAGTGGCGGACCTCGCCAAGAAGGTGGGTCTGTCGACCACGCCGTGCTGGCGGCGCATCCAGAAGATGGAAGAGGACGGCGTGATCCGCAAGCGCGTCGCGCTGCTCGATCCGATCAAGATCAACACCAAGGTCACGGTCTTCGTCTCGATCCGCACCAATTCGCACTCGACGGAATGGCTGAAGCGCTTTTCCGAGGTGATCGTCGAGTTTCCCGAGGTCGTCGAGTTCTACCGCATGAGCGGCGAGGTGGATTACCTGCTGCGCGTCGTCGTGCCGGATATCGGCGCCTACGACGCCTTCTACAAGCGCATGATCGCCCGCATCGAGATCCGCGACGTCTCCTCCGCCTTCGCGATGGAGCAGATCAAGTACACGACGGAGCTGCCGCTCGACTACATGATGGTGGACAACCAGAAGAGCGGCGAAGAGTAAGGCGCCTACATCTCCGGCCGCCTGAAGGTCACCGACACCGACTTCCAGGTGTCGTAGGGCGCGAGCTTTTCGAGGCCCGTGAACGGCGCGCAGCGCACGACGGCGCGGACGGCGCTCGCCACGAAGGTCTTCGTCGCCGGATCGCCGGCGACGGGGCCGTCCACCTTCGGCGAGCCGTCGAGCTCGCCCGCTTCCGTCAGCGAAAATCCCACCCGGACGGCATCCACATGAGCGGGCAGGTCCGCCGGGACGTTCCAGCATTGCGCGATCTTCTGGTGCAGCGCGGTGGCGAGCGCCAGCGCGGCGGCATCGTCTGCCCGGGCCGGCGCAGCGATGCTCGCCAGTGCCGCGAAGGCGATCATGGCGCGGTGGCGCACCATGTTATTTCTTCTCCAGTCGGGCGAGCAGGGAGGACGTGTCCCAGCGGTTGCCGCCCATGTCCTGCACGTCGCCGTAGAACTGGTCGATGAGGGCGCTGACCGGGAGCTTGGCGCCGTTGAGCCGGGCTTCGGACAGCACGATGCCGAGGTCCTTGCGCATCCAGTCGATGGCGAAGCCGAAATCATATTTGCCGGCGATCATCGTCTTGTGGCGGTTGTCCATCTGCCAGGAGCCGGCAGCGCCCTTGGAGATGACCTCGATGACCTTCTCCATGTCGAGCCCGGCCTGCTTGCCGAAATGGATGCCTTCGGCAAGGCCCTGCACGACGCCGGCGACGCAAATCTGGTTGACCATCTTGGCAAGCTGGCCGGCGCCGGCCGGGCCCATCAGGCCGACCATGCGGGCATAGGCGTCGATGACCGGTCTCGCCTTTTCGAAGGTTGCTTCCTCGCCGCCGCACATGACGGTGAGCACGCCGTTTTCCGCACCGGCCTGGCCGCCGGAAACGGGGGCATCGACGAAGCCGAGACCCTTGGCTCGGGTGGCGGCGTCGAGTTCACGGGCGACTTCAGCCGAGGCGGTGGTGTTGTCGATGAGGATGGCGCCGGGTTTCATGCCGTCGAGCACACCGTCCTTGGCCGTCGTGACGGAACGCAGGTCGTCGTCGTTGCCGACGCAGGTGAAGACGAAATCGGCATCCTTGGCGGCCTCGGCCGGCGTCGCGAAGGCCTGGCCGCCGAACTCAGCTGCCCATTTTTCCGCCTTGGCAAAGGTGCGGTTGTAGACCGCCACCTCATGCCCACCCTTGACCTTCAGGTGGCCTGCCATGGGATAGCCCATGACGCCGAGACCGATGAATGCAACCTTTGCCATGCCGTAACCTCCTGCAATCTTTGGCAGGAGGTGTAGCGGATCATTGATTTCAGCGAAAGTGTTTCGTCAGCCGCGATACTTGGCGAGCACCAGATGGCCGGGGATGGGCTCGCCTTCCTCCATGCGAACGGTGATGTCGGTCATCTCGACGAGGTCGAAGCCGGTCTCATCGAGGCGCTGGCGGACATAGCCGGCGCCATGCGCGAAACGCTGGTGCGGGCCGACCATGAAGGGGCGACCGGCAAATGTGTCTTCCGGCAGCGTCTCGGAGGAGAAGATGAAATGGCCGCCGGCAACGAGGTTTTCGCCAACGCCGAAGAACAGCGGTTCGAGCGCGCCTAGATAGGGCAGCACGTCGGTCGCGGTGATGAGATCGAAGGGCTCGTCGTCGTTGTCTTCGAGAAAATCGATCGCTTCGGCGACGTAGAGCGTTTCGTAGAGCTCCTTGTCATGCGCGATCTCGACCATGTTCTCCGAAAGGTCGACGCCGGTGATGTCTTCCGCCATGTCGCGCAGCGCCCCGCCGGTCAAGCCGGTGCCGCAGCCGAGGTCGAGCACGCGCTTGAAAGGGCCGAGGCCGAGCGCCTGAAACCGCTGGCGCACGAGCAGCGGCACGCAATAGCCGAGTTGCTCGACCAGCACATTGTCGAAGACTTCGGCATGCTGATCGAAGAGGGTGGTGACATAGGCGTCGGGCGCCTTTTCCGGCGTCTCGCCGCGGCCCATCGAGGCAAGCCGCACGGCGGCCCCGCCATGGTCCTCGGGGTCGAGCGCCAGCACTTCGGCATAGGCCTTGGCGGCGGCATCGAAATCGCCGGATTTTTCCAGCGAAAGGGCGCGGTTGTAGGCGTCCGCGAGCGCGTCTTCGTCGATCTTGGTCATGCGCGGTCTCTTACGGTCCGCACAGGACTTTTGCAATGGCGATCGCCGTCCGCGCAGGTTCGTCAGTGAATGATGAACTCGCCCTTCAGTGCGCGCCATTCGGAGGCCGAGATCAGCCGGCGGTGGACGTAGCGCACCGAATGCAGCGGACCGTCCAGCTTCTCCTGCCAGAATTTGAGAAAGCGCTTCATCTCCGGGAAATCCGGGGCGAGATCGTAGTGCTGCCAGATATAGGTCTGCAGGAACTGCTGGTGATCCGGCATGCGATAGAGGATCTGGGCCGTGGTCATGCCATAGCCCTTGAGCTGCATTGCCATGTCGTTCGTCATAGGGACCTCATTGCGTGGTGAATGATGGTCCCTATGATTGAGCGCTTACAGGGTTAATGAAATATTGATTTTTGATGGATAGTGAGAATTTTTCTTTGAAAACAGGATCTTGGCAGCTCTCACCTGCGAGTGCTGCCAAGGGTCTCACCGCTTCAGGTGGCGCGTCAGGCGCAGTTCCAGCCAGGCCCAGAGATTGCGCAGCAGCTCCACGATCAGGAGATACATAAGTGCTGCCCAGAGATAGGCCTGGTAGTCGAAGGTGCGCGAGAAGGCGCGGCGGGTCTCGCCCATCAGGTCGAAGACCGTGACGATGGCGACGATGGCCGAGCCCTTGATCATCAAAATGATCTCGTTGCCATAGGGACGCAGCGCGACGATCAGCGCCTGCGGCAGGATCACCTTGAAGAAGGCGACCTTCTTGGGCAGGCCGAGGGCGGCGGCGCCCTCATGCTGGCCACGCGCCACGCTCTCGATGGCGCCGCGCAGGATTTCGGCCTGGTAGGCGGCGGTGTTGAGCGTGAAGGTCAGGAGGGCGCAGTTCCAGGCGTCGCGGAAGAACCACCAGAGGCCGAGCGACTTCAGTTCGGCGGAGAAACTGCCGAGGCCGTAATAGACGAGGAAGAGCTGGGTGAGCAGCGGCGTGCCGCGGAAGAAATAGACGTAGCCGTAGGCGATCCACGAGAAGACCGGGTTCTTCGACATGCGCGCAAAGGCGAGCGGCAGCGAGATGAGGCCGCCAAGCACCACCGAAAGCGCCACGAGCAGCAGCGTGACGCCGAGGCCAGACAGGTAGCTCGGGCCGTATTTCGTGAATTTTTCCGGATCCCAGCCGCCAACGATCATCAGGAAGATGCCGACGGTCAGCGCCAGCCAGACGCCCATGAAGATGTTGCCGAAGAAGCGGCCGGCGGTGAAGGTTTTCGGCGGGGCCGGCGGCGGAGCCTGCGGCGGGATGAGGGTGGTGACGTAGCTCATCGTGCGGCCTCCGACCGTTTGGCCCAGCTTTCGATCGAGGAAAAGACCAGCGAGGAGAGGAAGGCGAGCACCAGGAAGAGCAGGCAGGCGATGGCGTAGAACTCGAAGGCTTCCTTGGTGACGCGTGCGGCCACACTCGTCTGGCGCAGGATGTCCGGCAGGCCGATTACAGAGACCAGCGCGGTGTCCTTCAGGAGCGCCATCCAGAGATTGCCGAGGCCGGGAAGGGCCACGCGGATCAACTGTGGAAGGACGATGAGGCGCATGGTGCGGCCTTTGTGCAAGCCGAGCGCATACCCCGCCTCGTACTGGCCGCGCGGGATCGCCTTGAAGGCCGACAGCAAAACTTCCGAACAATAGGCGGAGAAGACCACGCCGAGCGCGATCATGCCGGCGAAGAAGGCGTTGATTTCCACCGCGCCGTCATAGCCGACCGCGGCCATGAGGTTCTGCACGAGGATCTGCAGGCCGTAATAGACGATGAAGAGCGTCAGAAGCTCCGGCAGGCCGCGGAAGAGCGTGGTGTAGATGTTTGCCGAAAGCCGCAGCGAGCGTTCTTCCGATTGTTTGGCCAGCGCGATGAAGAAGCCGAAGAACAGGCCGACGGGCAGGGTCGCGATGGCGAGGCTGGCGGTCACCAGGAAGCCCAGCGCAATCTCGTCGCCCCAGCCGGCGTCGCCGCATGCCAGGAGCGTATTGCCCGCGAATAGATTGAAGATGCCGATCGGTCCGCAGAGGGGATCGATGATCCCGAGAAATGCGGATACCGCCTCGACGATGGCGGCGAAAAACCCGCTCATGCCAGAAGAACCCCCGATGCGCGCTTCGCGCTTCTTGTTAAGGCGCCTTATGCGCCCGTCTTTTCTTTATGTACAAGTTCTCAAACAAAAGGGGCGGGAGAGCAAGCCCTCCCGCCCGTGCATTCTGCTGATGGGGTCAGAAAAAACCCGCATGAAGCAGTACGTGCCGCGATCAGTCGCCGTAGACGTCGAAGGGGAAGTACTTGGCGTTGATTTCCTGATACTTGCCATTGGCGCGGATTGCCGCGACCGCTGCCGTGAACTTGTCGGCAAGCGCCGTGTCGCCCTTGCGAACGGCCACGCCTGCGCCTTCGCCATTGATGACCGGGTCGATCGGCAGCGTGCCGAGCAGCTTGCAGCAGGCGCCATCCTCGGACTTCAGCCATTCGGAAAGCACGACCACGTCGTCGATCACGGCGTCGATGCGGCCGTTGGCGATGTCGAGCTTGTACTCGTCAGCCGTCGGATAGAGCTTGACCTCGGAATCCTTCATATGCGCTTCGGCATAGTTGGAATGGGTCGTCGAACCCTGGGCGCCGAGCAGCTTGCCGGCGAGCGCTTCCGGGGTGGCTTCCGTGATCTCGCTATCCTTCGGCACGACGATGGCCGGCGGCGTGTTGTAGTACTTCTTGGAGAAGTCGACCTGCTGCTTGCGCTCTTCGGTGATCGACATGGAGGCGATGATCGCGTCGAACTTCTTGGCGATGAGTGCCGGAATGATGCCGTCCCAGTCCTGCGTCACGAAGGTGCATTCGGCCTTCATTTCCTCGCACATCGCCTTGGCGATATCGATGTCGAAGCCGGTCAGCGTGCCGTCGGATTCGAGGTTGTTGAAGGGCGGGTAGGCGCCTTCCGTTCCGATCACGATCTTCTCGCCTTCAGCCATCGCGGAGGAGGCGAAGAGGGCGATGACCGCAGCCGAAGCTGCAAGCGTGAAACGTTTGGAAATACGCATTTTGATCCTCTCTATTATAGGCTCTCGGGTTCTTCTTGTTGTCCGGGCCTTGATGTGAAGCGGGCAGGGCTGCCCGCTTGGGTCGGATAATCGACCAATTTTCGCCAAAAAATCAACTGGTTTTCCGCCGTCTTTCCGCCCGGTTTCCCCGACAATTTCACGGCCCCTCCACTGGCCGGGCCGGCGGCGCGACCTATCTCCTGCGTCAACCGAAGCCGTTCAGGCAGGGTTAAGGCGCCGATGGCTAGGCCTTTGGAAGACCATGACGGGTTCACCCACCGGCCGAAAGAGCCGGATGCACCCCTCTCGATGCAACAGACGGGACACCGTGAGGACAGAAAAATGAGTTTCCGCTCCAGACTATTCGCAACCGTGGCACTGCCGGTGCTGTCGAGCGCGCTGATCGCTACGCCGACGCTCGCCGATGCGCTGATGAAGCCGTTCGAGGTTGCGCAGGAGAGCACTGACCAGGGCCAGCCGAGCGAGGAAGAACTGCTGCAGCAACAGCAGGATAGCCAGCCCGCGGCGGAAGAGGAACAGCAGGGCCAGGCCGAGGAACAGAAGGCTGCCGAAGAGGCCGAGCGCGCCGCCGCCGAGCAGAAGGCTGCCGAAGAGGAAGCCCAGCGCGCCGCTGCGGACGAGCAGAAGGCCGCCGAGGAGGTGGAGCGCGCCGCTGCCGAACAGAAGGCTGCCGAGGAAGAAGCGCAGCGCGCCGCTGCGGAACAACAGCAGGCCGCCGAAGAGGCCGAAAAGGCTGCTTCCGAGCAGAAGGCTGCGGAAGACGAAGCACAGCGTGCCGCCGCGGAAGAGCAGCAACGCCAAGCCGAAGAGCAGAAAGCCGCTGAAGAGGCCCAGCAGGCTGCTTCCGAACAGAAGGCCGCCGAGGACGAGGCCCAGCGCGCGGCTGAGGAGCAGCGCCAGGCGGAAGAACAGAAGGCCGCGGAAGAGCAGAAGCCGGCCGAGGACCAGCAGGCCGAGCAGCCGGTGGAACAGCCGGATGGCAGCGCTGCCGAAACGACGACGGGCGACGAGCAGCCGGCGACCACGACCGGCGAAAGCGAACAGCAGCCGACCACCGGCGAGGGCGAGCAGCCCGCGGTTGCCGGCGAGGAAACCCCGGCCGAGAGCGGTACGGAGCAGCCGGCAACGGCCGAGACCGGCGAAACGCCCGCCACCGAGCCGGTGCCGGAGGTGGTCGACACGCTGACGGAAGAACAGAAGCAGGAGATCGCCGAAGATCCGGGCAAGAGCGACGACACCGTCGTACTGCCGGTTGAGAACGGTGCCGCCGTGCTCGACAGCGACAAGGACGCCGACAATTCCGGTGGCCAGAAGAGCCGCGACCAGCGCCGCAAGCAGCGCGAGGAACTGCGCGCCCAGGAAGAAGAGGTCCCGGTTCCCGATTCGGACGATTCCGCCCAGACGGCGATTTCCGAAGAGGTTCGCGAGGCCGTCTCGGGCAAGATCGAGGCCGGCAACAGGGAAGAGGGCAGGCGTGTCAAGCGCGCGCCGGACTTCGAGGTGCCGGAGACGACCAACATCATCAACAACACCGTGATCAACAATACGGTCATCAACAACAACACGACGATCGACAACAGCGTCACGCAGGTCAACGTCATCGAGCGCGTCGAGAACCGCACGGTGCTGGAGGTCGGCGACCAGCTGATCGTGCGCGGCGACGACCGGCCGCGCCTCCGCCGCGATTCGGAGGAGGTCTATTACGACAACCTCGCCCGCGGCCGCGTGCGCGAGACGATCGTGCGCCCCGGCGGCGTGCAGATCGTGACGATCTACAATCGTTACGGCGATATCATCCAGCGCTCGCGCGTCGGCCGGGACGGGCGGGAATATATCCTCGTCTATGCGCCGGAGCTGGAGGACGATTCGCCGCGTCCGGGCCTCGTCGATGTCGGCTACGAGCTGCCGCCGATGCGCCTGCGCATTCCGGTCAGCGACTATATCATCGACACGTCGAGCAATCCGGACCGTGACTATTACGAGTTCCTGTCCGAGCCGCCGGTCGAGCGCGTCGAGCGCGTCTACACGATCGACGAGGTGAAGCACTCGGCCCGCCTGCGCGACAAGGTCCGCCGTATCGACCTCGACACGATCACCTTCGCCACGGCGAGCGCGGAAGTGCCGATGTCCCAGGCCCGCACGCTGCGCAGCGTCGCCGACGCGATGCAGAAGGTGCTCGACAAGGATCCGGGCGAGACCTTCCTGATCGAGGGCCATACCGACGCGGTGGGTTCGGACAAGTCGAACCTCGTGCTCTCCGACGAGCGTGCCGAATCGGTCGCGAGCCTCTTGACGGACGTTTACGGCATTCCGCCGGAAAATCTCCAGACGCAGGGTTATGGCGAGCGGTTCCTGAAGGTGAAGACGAGCATTGCCGAGCAGCAGAACCGCCGCGTCACCATCCGCCGGGTGACGACACTGGTGCGCCCGATGGCGCGGGCGAACTGATCGCGCTTTCAAGCGTTCTAACATGGCCGCCGGTATATTGCCGGCGGCCATGTCGCATTCAGCGCGGATTCATCTGCGATGATTTAGCGTCTTTTTGAACAGTGGCGGCTTGCATTGAAACACAAAATCGCCCCAAACCCTGAAGCAAGTGCGTCAAACGCTGGCAAACGAGGAAACGCCAATGGCTAAGAGAACAACACTTCTGGCGACGGTGGCCCTGCCCATCTTTTCGCTGGTCTGGCAGCCGGTCGAAGCGGCCATGGTGCGGCCGGTGCTGCCGCAAGTCGAAAAATCCGACGTGACGACGGTGCAGAGCGAAGAAGAGGAAATCATTCGCAAGAAGCGCAATCGCGAGGAGCAGGGCGGCGGCCAGAACAAGCGCGAACGCAACCGCGAGGCTGAACAACAGCAGGACAATCGCCAGGAGCGCCGCAAGAAGCAGCGTGAGGCCGAGGGCGACCAGCAGCAGCAGGAAAACCGCCAGGAGCGCCGCAAGAAGCAGCGCGAAGCTGAAGGTGACCAGCAGCAGCAGGAGAACCGCCAGGAACGCCGCAAGAAGCAGCGCGAAGCTGAAGGCGACCTGCAGCAGCAGGAAAACCGCCAGGAGCGTCGCAAGAAGCAGCGTGAGGCTGAAGGCGACCTGCAGCAGCAGGAGAACCGCCAGGAGCGCCGCAAGAAGCAGCGCGAGGCCGAGGCGGACCAGCAGCAGCAGGAAAATCGCCAGGAACGCCGCAAGAAGCAGCGTGAAGCCGAAGCGGATCAGCAGCAGCAGGAGCAAAACCAAAACCAGGGAACCTGGCGCGCTGAGGACCGCAAGGATCAGCGTCAACGGGAAGCCGATCGCCAAAAGCAGGAAAACACGCAGAAGACCCGTGAAGAGCGGCGTCAGAAACAGCGTGATGCCGAGGCGGATCAGAAGCGTCAGGATGCGGACCAGCAGCGTGCCCGCGAGGAACGCCGCAAGAAGCAGCGCGAGGCGGAAGCCAACCAGAAGCAGGACGACCAGAAGGCGCGCCAGGAACGCCGCGAAAAGCAGCGCGAGGCCGAGCGGGAAGGCAAGCGTCCGGACGAGACGGCCGGCCGTCCGCGCCGCGAGCGCGACAAGGACCGCGAGCGCATCGCGCGCGACCCGTCCGGCACGACGGACACGATCGAGCTGCCGTTCACCGACGGTGCCGCCGTGCTCGACAGTGACAAGGACTGGGACAACCGCCGCGACCGCTCGCGCGACGAGCTGCGTCGCGAGCGCAAGGAAAAGCGCCGTGACGTGCGCGTGCGCGTTCCCGAATCCGACCGCGATGCGCAGGTCGGCTGGGAAGGCGACCGGGTTCGCTACGAATCGGGTGACCGCGAGCGCGGCGAGCGCCGTGACCGCCGTCCGCGCTACGACGACCGGGACGGCTGGCGCGTCGAGCGCGAAATCGATGATCGCACCGTGATCAATTTCGACGGCGGCATCATCGTGCGATCCGACGACGGGCGCCGCCTGTCGCGCCGCGCCACGGAGACCTATTACGAGGATCTGCCGAACGGCCGCACCCGTGAGGTCATCGTGCGGCCGAACGGCGACCGCGTCGTCACCATCCGCAACCGCTACGGCGACATCATCCAGCGCTCGCGCATCGATGGCGGTGGCCGCGAATATGTCATGTACTACGCCCCGGAAATCGACCGCGACAGCCGGCCGACCTTCGTCGATCCCGGCGAACGCCTGCCGCCGATGCGCCTGACGATCCCGGTCGATGAATATATCATCGACACGTCGGCGGAAGACGACACGGACTATCGTGCCTTCCTCGATCGCCCGCCGGTGGAGCCGGTCGAGCGCGTCTACTCGCTCGATGAGGTGAAATATTCCGCCCGTATCCGCGACAAGGTGCGCCGTATCGACCTCGATACGATCACCTTTGCGACCGGCTCGGCGGATATTTCGATGAACCAGGCCTCGACGCTGAAGCGGGTGGCGGACGCGATGAACGAGATCCTTGACAAGGATCCGGGCGAGACCTTCCTGATCGAGGGCCATACGGATGCCGTCGGTTCGGATGAATCGAACCTCGTGCTTTCCGACGAACGCGCCGAGGCCGTCGCCAACATCCTGACCGACGTCTACGACATCGCGCCGGAGAACCTGGCGACGCAGGGCTACGGCGAGCGCTTCCTGAAGATCGACACCGATGCTTCGGAACAGCTCAACCGCCGCGTCACCATCCGCCGCGTCACGCCGCTGGTGAAGCCGGTGGCGATGGCCGAATAATCGGCGTTAGCCGATGAGATGAAGAAGGCCGCGGGAGAAATTCCGCGGCCTTCTTATTTGGTGCGGAAAGTTTTTCTGGCGCCGGCTGTCGGCTCGGGCATTCTTCCGGCGTCCTTTGGAAACCGTGAGAAGCAGGAGAACCGCGATGATGAAACTCTATGGATTTGGCCCGACGCGTTCGCTTCGCGCCCTGTGGGCACTTCAGACGCTGGATGCCGAATTCGAATTCGTACCCGTCAACGTCATGGCTGGCGAAAACTACCAGCCTGATTTCCTGCGCCTCAATCCGGCCGGGAAAATCCCGGTCCTGGTGGATGGCGATCTCGTCCTGACGGAATCCGCGGCGATCGTCTTCTATCTCGCCGAGAAGTACGGCGCCAAGGGCCTGATGCCGGCCGACCTGAAGGAGCGGGCGCAGGCCTATCGCTGGGCTTTGTTCGCCGTCACCGAGCTGGAGCAGCCGGTGTGGCGTATCACCAAGCACACGATGTTGTATGATGAGGACAAGCGCCTGCCCGGCGATATCGCGCTCGCCCGGGAAGAGTTTACGGCCATGGCGAAGGTGCTGGAGCGCCACATGGAGGGGCGCACGTTCATCGTCGGCGACCGGATGAGCGTCGCCGATTGCGTGACCGCCTATGTGCTCGACTGGGCCAATGAATGCGAGCTTCTGGACGGTTGTCCCGGTCTCCAGGCCTATCTTGAGCGGATGTATGCGCGTCCCGAGGCGCCGCAGCGCATCGCCAAAGCCTTCGCGGACGTTCAGTCTGCCGCCTGACGGCGGTTCGCTTCAGACAGTTGAGGGGCTTGCGAGGCCGGTTACTGCCACCACGAAATCGGCGATGCTTTTGGTGTCGTCGAGATCGAAGACGGGCAGCGTGGTGTCGTTGACCGGGTGATCGGCGGCGATGGCTGCGATATGCGGGTCTTCCGGTGCAAGCGGGATGCTGTTGGCAGCTTCCAGCCGGCGGGCCTCGATTTTCGGGATCGGCTCGCGCTTGTAGCCTTCGATCAGCACGAGGTCGCAGGGGGCGAGGCGGGCGAGGATTTCTTCGAAACTCGGTTCCGGCGCGCCGCGCAACTCATGCATGATGGCATAGCGCGTGCCGGAGACGATGGTCACCTCATGCGCCCCGGCCTGGCGGTGGCGGTAGCTGTCGGCGCCGACCTTGTCGATGTCGAAATCGTGGTGGGCGTGTTTGATCGTCGAGACGAGGTAGCCGCGGGCGACGAGTTCCGTCACCAGCCGCACGGCAAGCCCGGTCTTGCCGGAATTCTTCCATCCGGCAATGCCGAAGATTTTTGGACGCGTCATCGCTCCAGCACCCAGAGCCAGTTTTCCGCCTCGTCGAGATCGTCCGGCGTGTTGATGTTGAAGAACGGGTCGAACTCGCCGCGCGGCGTCTCGATCAACGGGAAGGTGATGTCGCGCGCCTGGTGGCGTTCGAGGTAGCTGCGCACCCGCAACGCCCCGCCGCCGGCAAGCCATTCCGAGAGGTCGGTGGCGAGTGTCACCGGCCATAGCGCGAAGACGGGATGCAGGCCGCTGACCGAGCGGGCGACGGCCATGCGCTCCGGCGTATCGACGACGCGGGCGAGCCGGGCGACGAGGTCGGTCGGGAAGAACGGGCTGTCCGTGGGCACCGTGGCGACGTGGCTCGCTTGCGGGTGGTGGCGCTTGGCATAGTCGAGGGCGGCGAGCACGCCGCCGAGCGGGCCGGCGCGCGCGGCGTCGAGATCGGCAAAGACCGGCAGTTCCTCGCCGCGTTCGAACAGCACGGGGCCATTGGCGTTGACGGCGACGGTGGAGACCTGCGGGCGCAGCCGCCGGGCGGCGCGATCGATGAGCGCGGCGCCGCCGAGACGGATGCGCGCCTTGTCCTGCCCCATGCGGGAGGAAAGCCCGCCGGCGAGGATCACGCCCAATATCGCTTGTGCCGGTGCCATCTCGCTCCCATCGGCAGGTTGGTTCCCATCCGATCTAGTCGGTGCGGCTCTGGCTCGCAACCCTGTCAGGGCGATTCCGGCTTCGACTCCTGTGCGACGGCCGGCACCTGGCGGCGGTTCTCGCGATAGAAGGTGTAGAGGCCGGAGGCGACGATGATAGCCACGCCCACTGTCATCCAGATATCCGGTATCTCGCCGAAGAACAGGAAGCCGATGGCGATCGCCCAGATGAGGCTCGTATAGCGAAAGGGGGCGATGAAGGAGATTTCGCCGGTGCGCATGGCAAGGATGATGGCCTGGTAGCCGACGAGCAGCAGCACGCTGGCAATCGCTAGCCGGCTAAGCACATCGCCCGACATCGGCTGCCAGCCGCCCATCGGCACGATCAGCGCCCCGCCGACGACCGTGATCGAGGTTGCGGTGATGACGCTGATGAAGAGGGTGGAAACGTTCGGGTCGATGCGGCGGGTTGCGAGATCGCGCGCGGCAGCGCCGACGACCGAGGCGATGACATAGACCGCCGCCATCGAAAACCCTTCCGGGCCGGGTCGGATGACGATGAGCACGCCGGCAAAACCGGCGATGATGGCCAGCCAGCGCCGCCAGCCGACCTGTTCGCCGAGGAAGAGCGCGGCGCCGAGGGTGACGGCGAGCGGCAGCGCCTGGAGGATCGAGGCGGTGTTGGCGAGCGGCATGGCGCCGAGCGCGGAAATATAGGCGAGCGAGGCGAGGATTTCGGCGACGAGCCGCAGCAGGAGCGCCGGCTGCAGCATGACACGCCAGGAGCCGAGCGCGCCCATCCACCAGCCGATGGCGACGACGAGCACGGTCGTCATCAGCCCGCGCACGAACATGATCTGTCCGACATTCATGGCATCGGTGACGGATTTGACCAGTGCGTCGTTGCAGGTGAAGCCGGCCATGGCGACCACCATGAAGAGGGCGCCCTTGGCATTTGCGGTGGAGTTCATGCGGGTGATTCCAGGCGATTGTCTCTCCCTCATAGGCACATTGTCGGCCGGGTGCCATCACTAGATCCACTGGAACAAACGGGATGGTTGCCGAAGGAAGCGGCGAATGAGCGTGTTTTGGGCAGGAAACGATGACGATTTCGGCGCAACAGCTTGAATTTCTGCTGCTTTGGCGAAGCATTTCATTAAGCTTCCCCACCTATCGTTGCGTCATCCCAATGAACGATCGCATGATGCGACGGGTGAGGGCAGGCCGCCTGGTGGAAGATCGGCCGAATGCCCCGACATGAAGTGCCGGCCGCGCTCCCGATGGTGAGCCGAGCGGCCCCTTCGGCTTTGACAGACACCCGACGGGATCTTGGTCGTCATAAAAACGTCGGGGAACCCATGTCCTTCATTGACCGCCTGCTCCAGCAGCGCCGCATCGTTACAAAGGTGCTGCTGTTCGTCATTCCTCTCGTCGCGCTGATCGCCGGTATCGGCCTTGTCGGTTATTTCACCGCGAGCACGCTGAACGGCCACATGACGGTCACCCGCGAGACGATCAACAGCCTGTCGCATTTCCAGAACCTGCGCAGCGGATTGCAGGATTTCGTCGACAAGCCCGCCCAGGAGACGCGCGACGCGCTCTCCGCGCGGATCGACGAGCAGGATGCCGGCATCCACGATCTCGACGCGCTGCTGCCCGATGCCGCCGAAAAGGCCAAGATCGCCTCCGTCGTGACGCTGGCCGGCACCATGCGCGCCCAGACCGAGACGCTCTGGGCGATCGACCAGGAGCGCAACGCCGTGACCGCGGAGCTCGAAGGCTCGCTTGCGGCGATGGCCAAGGACGGCGCCTTTGCCGAAAAGCAGATCGGCGTCATCCGCAGCGAATCGGGCGAGAAGGAAGCCTTCGCCAAGGCGCTGCTGTTCGATGCTGCCGCCTATCAGGGCCTTGCCGAACGCATCGGCAAGTTCCGCAAGCCCGTCGCGCTGGCGATGAAGCCGGAGGACAAGGTGAAGGCGGCCGAGACCTACCTGCCGCAGCTCCTCAAGCAACTTGCCGAATCCAAGGCGATCGCCTCGCCGAAGGCGCTGGAACAGATCAAGGTCTTTGAGGTGGAAGTCGCCGCGGTACAGGCAATCCTTGCAGGCACCGACGACGCCGAGGCCAAGAAGGCGAAGTTTGTGCCGGTGCTGTCCAAGCTCGCGAAGTTCGATGCCGATTTCCTGAAGGAAGCCGGCAAGAACTCCGACACCGCCGCCAAGCGCTTCGTCGGCATGGATGCGGAGATCGTGCTGCTCAAGACGTTGATTACGCTGATGGGCGATACCTTCAAGGGCATCGACGAAACCCGCCTGCATATCAGCGAACTGCACCGCAAGCTCGACCAGCCGAGCCGCGACGCCGTGCTTGCGGACGTGAAGGCAGTGGCCGCGAGTGCCGCTGAACTCGCAAAGCTCGGCACGAAGAATGCGGCGCTGCGCGATCTCTCCGACAAGCTCGCGCCCTCGCTCGTCAAGATCGAGAAGGGCACGCAGGATCTCATTTCTGTCGGCGAGAAGTGGCAGGCTGCGCGTGTCGCCGCCTCCGCTTCCGTGGCGGATTCCAGCCAGACGCTCGAACAGTTCGTGTCGAGCGCGCAGGAGGCCGGCAAGAAGGACAGCCAGCGCTCGGCCAATGTCTCGATCATCGCGATGGTCGCCGGCACGCTGCTCGCCATCATCGGCGGCCTGATGCTCGTCGAAACGTTGCGTGGACCGCTGCGGCGCGTCAACGAAGCCATGTCGCGGCTGGCGAGCGGCGATCTCGACATCAGCATCGATGGCCGCAACCGCGGCGACGAGATCGGGGACATGGTGCGCTCGGTCGCCGTCTTCCGCGATGCCGCGCGCGAAAACGTGCGCCTCGAACAGGAAGCGGAAACCCAGCGCCAGCTGACGGCCGAGGAGCAGGCGCGCCGCGCCAGCGAGCAGGCCCGTATCGAAGCCGACCAGACAGAGGCGCTCACTGCCCTGTCCGACGTGCTCGGCCAGCTTGCCGCCGGCAATCTCGAAGAGAGCATGACGGAGGCGCTTGCCGCCGAATATGTCGCGATGGCCCGCACCTACAACAATGCCGTCGAGGCGCTGCGCGTCACGCTGTCGGACGTTCGTGCGACGACGGTCGAGATCAACGGCGGCACCAGCAACCTTGCCACCTCTGCCGACGACCTTGCACGCCGCACCGAGCAGCAGGCGGCAGCGCTTGAGGAAAGCTCGCGGGCATTGCGCCAGCTGACCGAAATCGTCCGCTCCACCGCCGAAAGCGCACAGAAGACGGCGGTTTCGGTCGACGAAACGCACAGCTATGCCAAGCGCTCCGGCGAAGTCGTGTCCAAGGCGGTCGACGCCATGGACCAGATCAAGAAATCCTCGGAGAAGATCAGCACGATCATCGGCGTGATCGATGAGATCGCCTTCCAGACCAACCTGCTCGCGCTGAATGCCGGGGTGGAAGCGGCGCGCGCCGGCGAGGCCGGCCGCGGCTTCGCGGTCGTCGCGCAGGAAGTGCGCGAGCTTGCCCAGCGTTGCGCGGGTGCGGCCCGCGAGATCAAGGGCCTGATCTCCGACAGCTCGGCGCAGGTCAGGAACGGGGTCTCGCTCGTCACCGAGACCGGCGAGGCGCTGACTGTTATCAACGAGCACATCTCGTCGATCCACACGCTGGTCGGCAAGATCGAGGCCGCCGCCGCGGCACAGTACGAGGGCATTAACGAGGTGAATCAAGCGGTGCACCAGGTCGAGCTCATCACGCAGCAGAACGCGGCGATGGTGGAGGAAAACACCGCGGAAATCCACGGCCTGCGCCGCCGCGTCGAAAACCTCAACGAGAAGATCGACCACTTCAAGACACGCGATCTCGATACCCGGGATGGTTTCGGGCGTCAGCATTACGCGGCCTGAGCATCGGCTTAGCTGGAATTGAAAAGGCCGGGCGAAAGCCCGGCCTTTTTCGTTTGTTAACAACGCGACCTCGCCCCCGACGTCATCCTCGGCCCTGAGCCGAGGATCCAGCGGCGTGCTCGGAGCATGGATGGTCGGGTCGGGCCCGACCATGACGGAGGAGGGCACGGCATTTTGTCTGTTATTCGACGGCAAGCGGGTCGCCTATTTGCCGGCTTCGTAGACGACGTAGCTCTCCGGCGCTGCCGGGTCCTGTTCGCCATAGGTCGGGTCGACTTCGAAGCGGGTCAGCACGAAGTCGCCGTTGATGAAGGTCCAGGTGCCGCTGTCCCAGGCATCGCCGATGCCGCGCCAGGCGGTGTGGCTGGTGATGGTGCGTTTTTCCGCGTCGTAGGTCGCGTTCACCAGCAGGCCCGTGGCGCGGAAGCCGCGCACTTTCGGGTCGGCCTTGAGCTTGCCCATCTCGTCGTCGGTATAGGCATAGTCGAGATCGGGCGTGGCGAAGGCGACGAGTTTTGGAGATTCCGTGTCGCTCACCTTCAGCACGAAGGCGTGGCGGATATTGTAGGCGCCGGAGCCGCAGAACAACTGGTAGAGCTCCGCCTGGATTTCCGGATCAGCCGCCGACTGGTAGCTGGCGCGATAGGAGAAGCGGTAGACGGAATGGCCGAAGCCTTCGCCGTCCGGCGCGGCCATCGGCACTTCCGTCATGCCGTTCATGTCGCAATCCGTGCCGAAGGCGGCCTTCACGACGGCTTCCGCGGCGGTGAGACCTTCCGGGCGTTCGGCGGCGAAGGTCATGGACGGAAGGGCGGCGCAGAGGAGGGCGGCCAGAAGGGTTTTCACCGAAACCTCGCTGTTGGGCAGCGCTCAGCCGCCGGTGACGCTCATGTGGCGGGCGACGGCCGGGCGGTTGCGGCGGTCGATGATGAAATCATGGCCCTTCGGCTTGCGGCCGATCGCCTCGTCGATCGCCTGCGAGAGCAGGGCGTCATCCTCGGAGGCGCGCAGCGGCAGGCGCAGGTCGGCCGCATCGTTCTGGCCGAGGCACATATAGAGCGTGCCCGTGCAGGTGAGGCGCACCCGATTGCAGCTTTCGCAGAAATTATGCGTCATCGGCGTGATGAAGCCGAGGCGGCCACCGGTCTCGGCGACGGTGACGTAACGCGCCGGCCCGCCGGTGCGGTAGGCGTTTTCGGTGAGCGTGAACTCCTCTGCGAGCCGTTCGCGCATTTCGGACAGCGGCAGGTAGCGGTCGGTGCGGTCTTCCTCGATCTCGCCCATCGGCATGGTTTCGATGAGGGTGAGGTCCATGCCGCGGCCATGCGCCCAGCGCATCAGCTCGGGGATCTCGCGGTCGTTGAAATCCTTGAGCGCGACGGCGTTGATCTTGATCTTCAGGCCGGCAGCCTGTGCCGCGTCGATGCCGTCCATGACCTTCGAAAGTTCGCCCCAGCGGGTGATCGCCTTGAATTTCTGCGGATCGAGCGTATCGAGCGATACATTGATGCGGCGCACGCCGCAATCGGCAAGCTCGGCCGCGTGTTTGGCGAGCTGGGAGCCGTTGGTGGTCAGCGTCAGTTCGTCGAGGCGGCCGTCCTGCACCTGGTGGCCGAGTTCGCGCACGAGATGCATGATGTTCTTGCGCACCAGCGGCTCGCCGCCGGTCAGCCGCAGCTTGCGCACGCCCTTGGCGATGAAGGCGGAACAGAGCCGGGTGAGCTCTTCCAGCGTCAGCAGGTCCTTCTTCGGCAGGAAGGTCATGTTTTCCGCCATGCAATAGGTACAGCGGAAATCGCAGCGATCCGTCACCGAGACACGCAGATAGGTGATCGCCCGCCCGAAGGGGTCGATCATCGGTGCGTCGGACTGCGCGATGCGGCCCGCGCCATCCCATGGTCCTGCAAACGAATTCAAAACACAGCCTCCGTTCCCGGATATGTCGTGCGCGCGGGGCGCACCGTCAAGCCGGTGCGGCGATTATGACAGCATTTTCCGCCTTGCACATCCCCGGCTTGCGGCATAGTCCTTCGCGCAAAGGCGATGGAAAGGGAATGGCATGAGCGATCTGTGGCCGACGGAACTGCGGGTCTCCAAGGACCGCCAGCGCCTCGTCGTGACGTTCAACGACAATCAGAGTTTCGACCTCTCGGCGGAGCTTTTGCGCGTGCTCTCGCCGTCTGCAGAAGTGCAGGGCCACGGGCCGGGCCAGAAGGTGACGGTGCCGGGCAAGCGCAACGTGGCGATCATCTCCATGATCCCGACCGGCAATTATGCCGTGCGCATCGGCTTCGACGACCTTCACGATACTGGTATCTTCACGTGGTCCTATCTGCGCGAACTCGGGGAAAAGGGCGCGGAGCTCTTCGCCGACTACGAACGCGACCTTGCGGAGAAAGGCATGAGCCGCGATATGTCGGAGAAACCGCGGTAACATTTCGGACTGCCTCCAAGAAGGTAGCGTCCACCGACAACCAACGGGAGATGCCCTTTTGGCAGAAGCGAATGCAAATGATCTCACCCAGGTCGTCGTCCTCTTGGCGGCGGGCGTGGCGGCGGTGCCGGTCTTCAAGAAGATCGGGCTCGGCTCCGTGCTCGGCTATCTGGCGGCGGGGCTGGCGATCGGTCCTTTCGGGCTCGGTTTCTTCGCCGATCCGCAGGCGATCATCCATGTCGCCGAACTCGGCGTGGTGATGTTCCTCTTCATCATCGGCCTCGAAATGCAGCCTTCGCGGCTCTGGGGCATGCGCAAGGACATTTTCGGGCTCGGCGCCATCCAGGTGATGGGCGCCATGGCGGCGCTGGCCTGCATCGGGCTTTCCTTCGGTTTCCCGCTCATTCCCTCCTTCGTCGCCGGCACCGGCTTCGTCCTGACCTCGACCGCCATCGTCATGCAGATGCTGCAGGAGCGCGGCACCATGTCGACGCTGAAGGGCCAGCGCATCATCGCGATCCTGCTCTTCGAGGACCTCGCCATCGTGCCGCTGCTCGCCATCGTCGTGCTGCTCGGCACGGGCGGGGCGGCCACGGATACCTCCGACCGCTGGCTTTCGGTCGGCATCGCCATCGGCGCCATCGTGGCGCTGGTGCTGGCGGGGCGCTACCTGCTCAATCCGCTGTTTCGCGTGCTGGCGGCGTCCGGTGCGCGCGAGGTGATGACGGCCGCAGCCCTTCTCGTGGTGCTCGGCTCGGCGCTCGCCATGCAGGTCTCCGGGCTGTCGATGGCGATGGGCGCCTTCCTCGCCGGCGTGCTGCTCTCCGAATCGTCCTTCCGCCACCAGCTCGAAGCCGATATCGAGCCGTTCCGCGGCATCCTGCTCGGCCTGTTCTTCCTCGGCGTCGGCATGGCGATCGACCTTTCGGTCATCGCGGCCAACTGGCAGCTCGTGGTGGCAAGCGTCGTCGGCTACATGATCGCCAAGATCCTGATCATCTATCTCGTCGCCCGCGTGCTCGGCACCTGCCACGCCGAAAGCCTGGAACGCGCCGTGCTGATGGCGCAGGGCGGCGAATTCGCCTTCGTGCTCTATGCGGCCGCCGTGTCCGCCGGCATTTTCGACGGCGAGGACAATGCGATCCTGACGGCGACCATCATCATCTCGATGGTGCTGACGCCGCTGATGGTCATCCTGCACGACCGCGTCGTGCCGAAGCAGCAGCCCTCCACCGAGGGGCTGACGCTGCCGGAGAATGTCGAGGGCACGGTGCTGATGATCGGTTTCGGCCGCTTCGGCCAGATCGTCAGCCAGCCGCTGCTTGCCCGCGGCTATACGCTCTCGCTGATCGACAAGGACGCGGAATTCGTGCGCGATGCCGCGGAGTTCGGCTTCAAGGTCTATTACGGCGACGGCTCGCGCATCGACATCCTGCATGCCGCGGGTGCGGCGACCGCCAAGGCGATCCTCATCTGCGTCGACGACAAGGAAGCAGCGGTGAAGATCGCGCAGATCGTGCACGAGGAGTTTCCGCTGGTGCCGCTTCTGGCGCGCGCCTACGACCGCGGCCACGCGATCGACCTCATCCATGCCGGCGTCGACTACCAGATCCGCGAGACCTTCGAATCTGCCACGGTCTTCAGCCGCGAGACGCTGAAGGTGCTCGGCGAGGACGAGGATCTGGCCATCGAAGTGGTCGAGGAATTCCGCGATGTCGACCGCGAGCGCCTGGCGCTCGAAACCGTCGGCGGCATCTATGCCGGCCGCCAGCTCGTGCGCGGCAATGCGCAGCCGGCCGATCTCGTTGCGGCGCGCACCGCCCGCGAGCGCGCGGCAGCGGAAGAGGAGCGCGAGCGCCGCGAAAGGGAACAGCAGGAAGAGGCCGGCTGACCGCGGATCGGGCTTGCCTTCGCGCGCCGGGTGGTTTCCCATGGGGTCGACGCCGCCCGGCTCGACCACACTTGGACATCACACTTGGAGAAGGACCCGCCCGCATGACGGCGACGAACGACGAACGCTTCGCCCATTCCGCCTTTCTGCGTGCCCGGGGAACAGCACAGGAAGGCAAGGTCGGCTTCGCTGAACTCTTCTTCGACCTCGTCTTCGTGCTGACCATCATCCAGCTTTCCCATTCGCTGGCGGGGCATTATTCGGCGCTCGGCCTCGTCGAAGCGGCGATGCTGACGCTCGCGGTCTGGTGGGTGTGGATCTACACCACCTGGGCGACCAACTGGCTCGATCCCGACAAGGCGCCGGTGCGCATCCTGCTCTTCGTGCTGATGTTCCTCGGCCTGATGCTGTCGGTCGCCATTCCGGTCGCCTTTAGCACCGGCGGCCTGCTCTTCGCGCTCACCTATGTCGCCATGCAGGTCGGCCGCTCGGCCTTCACCGCCTATGTGATGCGGCGCGACTGGCCGGAAAACAGCCGCAACTTCATCCGCATCACCGCCTGGTCGGCCTTTGCCGCCGTGTTCTGGATCGCCGGCGCCTTCGTCGAGGAGGAGGCGCGGCTGGCGCTCTGGCTGCTGGCGCTCGTCATCGAATACAGCGCGCCGGCGCTCGGCTTCGTCACGCCCGGCATCGGGCGATCGTCGGTCAGCGACTGGCAGGTCTCCGGCGAGCATATTTCGGAGCGCTGCGCACTCTTCGTCATCATCTGCCTCGGTGAGACGATCCTCGTTACCGGCCGCACGGTCGCCGGCATGGAGCTGCTCGACGGCTTCACCATCCTCCTGCTCGCCACCGCCTTCTTCTCGACCGCCACCATGTGGTGGATCTACTTCCGCTTCGGCCATGGCGAGGCGGCGCACCTGATCGAGCATTCGGCGACGCCCGGTCGCGTCGCCCGGCTTGCCTTCACCTATGCTCATATCCCGATCGTCGGCGGCATCATCCTGTCGGCCGTGGCGGAGGAATTCGCGCTCGCCCATCCGCATGGGCACGTCGATTTCAAGACCGCGAGCGCCATCCTCGGCGGTCCGATCGTCTTCCTCTCGGGCAATACCTGGTTCAAGCGGGCGGTGCGCGGACGGGCGCCGCTATCGCATCTCGCCGGCATCGGCGCGCTTCTCGCGCTCGCTGCTGCCGTGCCCTTCGTCGAGCCCTACCAGCTCTTCATGGCGGCGTCCGCAGTGCTGTTCGGCGTGGCGCTCTGGGAGTTCCAGTCACTGAAGTCGACGCGGGCGGATGCGGTCGCCAAGGTCTAGATCGGATCGACATTTAGGTTGAACTGAGCCGCAGTCCCCGCGACCGCCGCGGAGGTTGACCTGCCTTTCGCTGGTTCCGGCCGATGGCAGCCGTCCGCGCCGTCACAGAGGACGACATCGACGCCAGCCCGTCGCTGCGCTGCCATCCGGTATCCCGTTACAAAAGCTGCAAACACGACCGCCATTGGCCGTATTGACATATCGGTAAATCTCGATATTATCAGGCTATGGAATTGCTTGAAATATTCAAAGCCCTCTCAAACCGGACCCGCCTTGAAATCTTGAAAGGTTTGAAGGACCCCGCGAAGAACTTCCCTCCGCAGGATGAAGGCGACGTTCTAACGGTAGGGGTCTGCGTCAGTAGCATTCAAGAAGGCGTGGGACTGTCGCAGTCGACGGTGTCTGATTATCTGGCAACCCTGCAACGAGCAGGCTTGGTGGAAGTCAGGCGCATCGGCCAGTGGACCTACTACAAGCGGAACGAAGCCACCATCAGTGCTCTTGCCGAGATCATCGGGAAGGAACTGTGATTTTTTGCCTCAGAATATCGGGAATTCTCCATATTCCTTTTTACCGAAACGAGGATGTGCAATGAAAGCGATGACACTCAAATCATTTGGACGCCCGGATTCGTTCGCGCTTAGCGACGTGCCCAAGCCAGTGCCGCGTGCCGGACAGGTGTTGGTCCAGGTACATGCAACCTCCATCAATCCGTTGGATTACCAAGTCCGACGTGGCGATTATCGCGATTTGGTGCCACTGCCGGCTATTACCGGACACGACGTATCTGGCGTTGTCGAAGCGGTCGGGCCGGGTGTGACGGCCTTCTCGCCAGGAGACGAAGTTTGGTACACCCCGCAAATATTTGACGGGCCAGGAAGTTATGCCGAGTACCACGTTGCTGCCGAAAGCATTATCGGGAAGAAGCCTCCCTCGCTGAGCCACCTTGAGGCCGCAAGCTTGACCCTGGTTGGCGGTACGGTGTGGGAAGCACTTGTCGTGCGTGCGGGGCTGCGAGTGGGGGAAAGCATTCTGGTACATGGCGGCGCGGGAGGGGTCGGTCATGTGGCGATTCAAATCGCAAAGGCCATGGGAGCAAGAGTGTTCACCACCGTGCGTGAAGCAAACTTTGAGTTTGCACATAGTCTGGGTGCCGATGTGGTCATCGACTACCAAAAGGAAGATTATGTCGACGCCGTCCTGCGGGAAACGAGTGGCCGCGGAATCGATGTCGTGTTCGACACCATCGGCGGTAACACATTGTCGCGCAGCCCCGACGCGCTCGCACAACTTGGCCGCGTTGTCACGATCGTGGACATTGCACAGCCACAAAACGTCGTTCAGGCCTGGGGCAAGAACGCGAGTTATCACTTCGTTTTCACGAGACAAAACCGCGGCAAGCTCGATGAGTTGAGCGCTTTGATAGAGCGCGGTCAGTTGCGGCCACACGTCGGCGCCGTCTACTCGCTTGCCGACATTCCACTCGCCCATGCCCGGCTGGAGACCCCTAACAACGGTGTTCGAGGGAAAATCGCGATAGCAGTCGGGCCTTCGGCTCATCTCGCAAGTGCGGGCTTTTAACCGTTGAACTCACTTTATGGGAACGCCATGATTTATGAAATCGCTCAACTCCCCGTCCACAGAGCGCAAATTGAAACGTTCAGAGCCGCATTTGCCGAGGTCGCTCCGTTGCTCAGCCGCGCAGAGGGTTATTGCGGTCACGTTCTCGCACAGGGGATCGAAACACCCGAACTGTTCCACCTAATCGTGCGCTGGAAGTCCCTTGAGGATCACACGCCGGGCTTCGAAGCGAGTGAAGACCATCGGATGTTCATGATGGGCTTGCAGCGGTATTTTTCGGAAGAACCGACGGTCTATCATATCGAGGGGACAGCTTTTGCTACAGGCGAATATCTTGTTTAAAATCTTACACAGAGTACGTAGCGGAAGCTGGGGCAACGAAAACCTAGCAGAGTCCTGTCCAGCCTCGCCGATAAGGGTTCATCGCTCAAATGTCGATCCGGCCTAGGCGCCTTCGGCCACCTCGTCCGCATCCATCGTCTGGAGGATGCGGATGATGTCCTCCATCGATTCGGCGACCTGAAGGCAACGGTCTTCCGGGGTCTGCGACAGGATGCGGTCGATCAGGCCGGTCTGGATGATCATCGCCTGTTCGGTGAGGCTGCGGCCGGCCTGGGTCAGCGACAAGCGCAGCACGCGCTTGTCCTTGGCGTCGGCCTTGCGCAGGATGAGGTCGCGCTTTTCGAGTTGCGGCAGCAGCATGCTCATGTTCGAGCGGCCGACGAGCAGTTTTCGCGCCAGCTCCTGCTGGGAGATGCCGTCGAAACGGTAGAGGTTGACCAGGATATCGAGATGCGGCGGCTTGATGCCGAGATCGGCGATCGCCCTTGTCACCGCCTGCTGCATGAGCTGGCAGGCGCGCGCCACGCCGATCCAGCTGCGAAAGCGCGGATGATCCCAGGGGAAGGCTTGATTTTTGTTCATCGTTGTACTTTATTGTTCAGCATTGAACATTTTTTATGGATTCCCACTATGGCATCCTTTGGCTTGACGGTCATCCGGCTGGCGCTCCAGGGTGCTGCCGCCGTCTCTCCCACTGCTGCCGGCCGCGCGGCGTTCCGGCTGTTTGCGACGACGCCGGGCCGCCGGCCGCGCACGGCGAAGGAGAAGGAACTTTTCGCCCGCTCCGAGGGTTGGATGCGGCAGGCTGAGCGCGTGACGCTTGCCTTTGCCGGCGGCACTGCCGTCGCGCACCGCTTTGCCGCACGGCCTTGCCAGGCCTTTTCCGGCCGGGTGCTGGTGGTGCATGGCTGGGGCTCGCGCGCGGCCTATCTCTCGACGCTGACGGAGGCCCTGGTCGCCGCTGGCCACGAGGTCGTGGCGCTCGACCTGCCGGGCCACGGCGTCTCGCGCGGGCGCACGCTGACGCTGCCGATGGCGGTGCGGGCGATCGACGCGGCCTGGCAGCGTTTTGGCGGGTTCGATTATTTTTGCGGCCATTCTTTTGGCGGGGCGTCGCTTGCCTGCGCGGCGAGCGGCCTCGTGCCGTCGGTTCCCGCGCACCGGCCGCGCCGGCTGGTCACCATAGGCTCGCCCAGCGAAATGACGTGGCTGTTCAAGGATCTCGGCCGGTTCCTGAAGCTCGGGGCCAAGGCCCAGGTGGCGCTGGAAAGTCATGTGGAAAAGATTGCCGGCGCGCCGCTTTCGGCCTTCGACGCCGCGAACGGGGCGGGGCGGCTGAAGGTGCCGATGCTCGTTCTGCATGCGGAAGACGACAAGGAGGTGCCGGCGCTGCATGCCCGGCGCTACGCCGCTTCGGGGCCGAATGTCACGCTCGAATGGGCGAACGGCTTTGGTCATCGCCGCATCGTCTCCGCAGAGCCGGTGATCGACCGCATCGTGCGCTTCCTTGCCGAGGACGGACAACGCATCGCCGCCTGACGGCCTTTTTGTCATGAACCTGTCATGCCAGGGTGCGATGCGCCGGAAACGGCACGCGGCACAGGAGGCAAGCATGACCATCGTCACCTCGGTCGATCAGTTGAACGCGCTTTACGGCGAACCCGGCGAAGCCTCGCTCGTCAAGGTGACGGACTTCCTGCTGCCGGAATATCGCGCGATGATCGAGGCCTCGCCCTTCATGGCGCTCGCCACCGTCGGGCCGGAAGGGCTCGATTGCTCGCCGCGCGGCGATGCCGGCGCCGTCATCCACATCGAGGACGAGCGCACGCTGATGCTGCCGGACTGGCGCGGCAACAACCGCATCGATTCGCTCTCCAACATCGTGCGCGATCCGCGCGTGGCGCTGATGTTCCTCATTCCCGGCTCCAACACGACCATGCGCCTCAACGGCCGCGCCGTGGTGCGTATCGACCAGGCGATCACCGAGCGCTTCGTGATGGATGGCAAACACCCCCGCTCCGTCGTCGTGATCTCGATCGAAGAGGTCTATTCGCAATGCGCGCGCGCCGTTCTGCGCGCCGACCTCTGGAACCCGGAGAAATTCCGCGATACCTCTTGCCTGCCGACCGTGGGCCAGATGCTCGCCTCGGCCAAGAAGGGTTTCGACGGCACCGCCTATGATCGGGAATGGCCCGGCCGGGCCGCCAAGACCATGTGGTGAGGGACGGCGAATATCTTGCCCTCCCGACCCGTCTTGTTAGCGATTGCAAGCGGCCACGGCCGACAGGTGGAGTTGGGAATGCGGATAGGAATTTTTGCGGCGGCGATCGCCGCAGTGCTCGCGGCTTCGGCCGGAGCGGCCAAGGCGGATGAGCTGATCGAAAGCTACGGCGCCTATATCGGCCAGGACGATCTCTACAACTCCAGCAACGAGCGCCTGACGCAGCCCTGGCAGGTCATCCGCCAGGACCGCGCCAATGTGCATCGCTTCGGCGTCAGCCAGCCCGGCGACGATTTCGACAACTTCTTCGCCTCGGCGCGCAATCGCGAGCTCGCCGAGCGCATGATCCGCAGCGGCCGCATAGACGGCAGCGCCGCACGCCGCCTGCTGAACGGCGACGTGCAGATCCACGTCGAAATCTGGCGCGGCGGAGGAGGCGATTATATCAACATTTCCGTGGACTAAGCACGCGCTTGCGGGTGCAGCGCTCTTCGTGCTCGCCGCCTCAGTGGCGGGCGCTGCGGAGCCCAATCTTGCGGCCCGCCTGAAACTGCTCGTCGCGGCCTATCCCGAAAGCCTCGCCGGCATCGAGGGCAACAGCCTCGTCTTCAAGGACGGCGGACCGCCGCTCGAAATCGACGACGGCAAGACGAAGGACCATCAGGCGGCGCTCGCCGCCGGCGACGTCGAGGACAGCCTCCAGCAAATTTATCCGCTCGGCGCCTGCGACGTGAAACCGGTGGTGAATTTCGATCCCGGCCGCATTCGCAGCGACGCGCTGATGATGCGGCTTTACGGAAAATCGGCGAAGGCGGTGCAGGCCGATCTCGTGCCGGTCAAATGGTTCGGCGCGACGGTGCGCGTGACCAAGCGGCAGGGCGCGGCTGCGGCTCTGGAGAAGGTGCGCGACGAGCTTGCGGCAAAACCCGAGCTGAAGCGCTACCTGGCGCCGTCGGCCGGCACCTTCAACTGGCGCAAGGTTTCCGGCGCGCCCAACATGTCGGTGCACAGTTTCGGCGCGGCGATCGATCTCAACACCAAGTTTGCGGACTATTGGATCTGGTCAGGCGGCAAGCCGGGCAAGGTGCCGAAATATGCCAACAAGTACCCGCTGGAGATCGTCGATATCTTCGAGCGGCACGGCTATGTCTGGGGCGGACGCTGGTATCACTACGACACCATGCATTTCGAGTATCGCCCCGATCTCATCGCCATAGCAAAAGCGGCAGGCGATGCCGCCTGCCGCTGAGACGAAATAGTCCCCAAACCTCTCCTCCGTCATCCTCGGGCTTGACCCGAGGATCCATAACCCTTTGAAAATAATGGATCCTCGGGTCAAGCCCGAGGATGACGGAGTGGTTGGGGCGGCAGGGCGTTTCCGTCTGCCGCTGATCGGTTTCAGCTTTTTGATCAATCGCGAACGATGACCGTCACGCCCGCCGTGACCTGGGCATAGAGGTGTTCGACGTCTTCGTTCGCCATGCGGATGCAGCCGGAGGACTGCGCCTTGCCGAGCGAGGACGGCTGGTTGGTGCCGTGGATGCGGTAGATGGTCGAGCCGAGATAGATGGCGCGCGAGCCGAGCGGGTTGTCGAGGCCGCCCTTCATCGAGACCGGCAGGATCTTGCCCTTCTTGGCTTCGCGGGCACGCATGTCTTCCGGTGGCGTCCAGGTCGGCCATTCGGTCTTGCGGGTGACCTTTTCCGCACCCGTCCAGATGAACCCCTCGCGGCCGACGCTGACGGCATATTTCATGGCAAGGCCCGAACCGAGGACGTGGTAGAGGCGGCGTTCGGAATTGTCGACGATGATTGTGCCGGGTGCGACCTTCTCGTTAAAGGCGACGAGTTCGCGGGCGATCGGCGCGCGGGAGACGGCGGCGATCTTCCTTTCCGACTTGACCGGCTTGCCGCCCGACAGCACCTGCAGCCAGCCCGTCTTCTGGGCCGAGGAGGAGAGCGAGGCGACCTCGATCGGGTCGACGGCATTGTCGGCGGCGAAGGCCGCGCCTGCGGTGGAAAGAAGACCTGCGAGAAGAGCGATGGCGAGCTTTTTCATTGTCCTGGTCCCTGTTTGCGGCCGTTGGCTTCATGCCCGGCGCTTTGTTTTGATGGGGACTTTCTAGGACAGCGGCGCGCGCCACGATGTTCCGGCGGGAACAGGCCTCCCGCCGGCTTTTCCAAGCCCCTAGAAGGGCTGGATCCAGACGAGGCTGCTCAGCATCAGGGCGGCGATCATCGTCAGTTCGAAAAATCCGGTTTGCATGGCACGTTCCTCCCGTGCCGCAAAAACGCGCGACTCCCGCCGCGGTTCCGCCGGATTTGGCGGGCGAGGAAAAATTTCGTGCCAAACGCAAAGCGGCGCCCGAAGGCGCCGTTTCGAAGAGGGTAGTAGCCCGCTTATTTGCGGTAGATCAGCCAGCTCTTGGCGAAATCCTTCTTCATGCCGTCCTCGAACGGCATGGTGCGGTTGCGGCCGCCGTTCTTGGCGCAATAGAGGGCGATGTCGGCCTTGGAGTAGAGCTCGCCCGGGCCTTCCGCCCAGGAGGCCATGCAGAAGCCGAGCGAGATGGTGATCGGGCCGTAATTGACGCCGGTCTTGGAATTCTTGAAGGGCGTGTGCTCGAGCGCGACGCGGATGCGCTCGGCGATCGCCATCGCCTCTTCCTCGGTGTTGCCCTCGACGATCATCGCGAATTCCTCGCCGCCGGTGCGGGCAACGAGAATGTCCTTGCGCACATTTGCGCGGATCAGGCTGCCGACGGAGGCGAGGATCTTGTCGCCGACCGGGTGGCCGTAGGTGTCGTTGATCTTCTTGAAATGGTCGATATCGGCGAGGATCAGCGCGGTCACGCCGCGCGACATCGTCGAATTGTAGATGGCGGAGAGCTTGTCGTCGAAGGCGCGGCGGTTGGAGAGCTGCGTCAGCGAATCCGTGTTGGCGATGCGCTTGTACTCGTCGAGTTCCTTGCGCACATTGTCCATCTCGATCGACTTCTGCGCGACGTTCTCCACCATCTCCTTGCCCTGGTTGATGGTGTCGCCGGTCGCCTGCGTCAGCACGCCGACGACGCTCTTGATGATCTCGACGCTGGTGGCGTTCTTGCCGGTGATGCGCCCGAATGTTTCGTCGAGCAGCTTGTTGTAGCTTTCGAGCGAGGTCTGCTCCTGCTTCAGCAGGCGCAGCAGCCCTTCCAGCTCGCCGACGATCTTGGTGTGCGCGCCGTCGATGGCGGTCGCGCCGTGGTGATGGCCGAAATACTTCGCGCCGATCTCGTCCAGCTCTTCCTGTGAGGCCTTGCTGCCGAGGGCGGCGAGTTCGCGCGTCAGCTTGGGATTGGAACCGATATAGGCCTCGTAGAACAACTCGTAGTTCCGCGGGATGGGCGCGACGCCCATTATGCGCATGGCATAGGTCACCTGGGCCGCGATATCCGGCACCTGGACCTTCTGCGCAACTGCCGTGTTCATGTCGGCTGCTCCTGAATTTCGTTGGTTGGCTCCCGACCCGCAAAATAAAGCGAAAATGCTTTGGGAATGATTAACGGTTGTGAACTCCCCTTACGGAATCCTGGCAGCAAAAAAGGCCGCAAATCCAATGATCTACGGCCTTTCCAGGTAGAATATTCGAATTTTCTATATCAACCCGGCATAATCATTTTCTCAGGGCGTACAACCGCGTCAAATTCTTCGTTCGTGACGTATCCGCCGCCGACCGCTTCTTCGCGCAGCGTCGTCCCGTTTTTATGGGCGGTTTTCGCGATTTTTGCGGCACTGTCGTAGCCGATCTTCGGGGCGAGTGCTGTGACGAGCATCAGCGAGCGGTCGAGTGCCGCCTTGATGTTGTCCTCGCGCGCCTCGATGCCGGTGACGCAATTGTCGGTAAACGAGATTGCGGCGTCCGAAAGAAGCTGGACCGATTGCAGGAAGTTGTAGGCCATCAGCGGGTTGAAGACGTTGAGCTCGAAATGGCCCTGGCTGCCGGCGAAGGTGAGAGAGGCATGGTTGCCGAAGACCTGGGCGCAGACCTGGGTGAGGGCCTCGCACTGGGTCGGGTTGACCTTGCCGGGCATGATGGACGAGCCCGGCTCGTTTTCCGGCAGCGCCAGTTCGCCGAGGCCGGAGCGCGGGCCGGAGCCGAGGAAGCGGATGTCGTTGGCGATCTTGAAGAGCGCGGCGGCGGCCGCGTTGATCGCGCCGTGCGAGAAGACCATCGAATCGTGGGCGGCGAGCGCCTCGAACTTGTTCGGCGCGGTCTTGAAGGCGATGCCGGTGATCTGCGCAATGTGGTCGGCGACCTTTTCGGCAAAGCCGACCGGCGCGTTGAGGCCCGTGCCGACGGCGGTGCCGCCCTGGGCGAGTTCGCACAGGCCTGGCAGCGTCAGCTCGATGCGCTTGATCGAGGAGGCGACCTGCGCGGCGTAGCCCGAAAATTCCTGGCCGAGCGTCAGTGGGGTCGCGTCCTGCGTGTGCGTGCGGCCGATCTTGATGATGTGGTCGAAGGCCTTCACCTTCGCTTCAAGGGCGGCGTGCAGGTGCTTCAGCGCCGGCAGCAGGTCGTGCACGATGCGCTCGGCGCAGGCGATGTGCATGGCCGTCGGATAGGTGTCGTTCGACGACTGGCTCATGTTGACGTGGTCGTTCGGGTGCACCGGCTTCTTCGAGCCCATGACGCCGCCGAGCATTTCGATTGCCCGGTTGGAGATCACCTCATTGGCGTTCATGTTCGACTGAGTGCCCGAGCCCGTCTGCCAGACGACGAGCGGGAAATGGTCGTTGAGCTTGCCGTCGATGACTTCCTGCGCGGCTTCCGTGATGGCCTTGGCGAGTGCCGGGTCGAGACGGCCGAGTTCGGCATTGGCTCGGGCGGCGGCCTGCTTGACGATGCCGAGCGCACGCACGACCGAAAGCGGCTGCTTTTCCCAGCCGATCTTGAAATTGCCGAGCGAGCGCTGGGCCTGCGCGCCCCAGTAGCGGCTGTTGTCCACTTCGATGGGGCCGAATGTATCCGTTTCCGTGCGCGTCGATGTCATTGTGCTTCCCGCTAAAAACCCATGCGCTTCGTCCTGCCGCCGGCGATGCCGCCGCATGGGGCGCGGCAGGCCGGGCGAGCGCGGGCCGTTTCATGAAAGGCCGCGCTGGCGCGAAAAAATCGCGAAAATCTCTGGCTCATCTGCGACCCGGTTGCAAGGGGCGGAATGGCCGCGCGGGACGAGACTTTCGGTTAAAATCGATTAGGCCGCGAACGGGCAGGATGAGGGCGCGCAGAGCGCTCGCGACGCTGTGCTTTTTCCATCACAATCGCCGGCTTGTTTTTCGCGTCTTGCTGGCGTTCCAAGCGGAATTTTCGTTTCCAGCGGGAAAATTCGACGCCAATTCAAATTTTTACGCCTCCCCATCCGTCTCGCTTGCCGAGGTCCGAAATGACGGTTTCGTGAGGTCTAGCAAGGCTGGCGGGGAGGGGCGTTTCCTTTTCATTCACCATCCTTTCCTATAACTTACCGGCCTGCTGGTTCGGGCGCCACCAGAGACCGCGACACGCGCGGGTCAATCGGGGAATGGAATACAATGAAGCTTACCAAGACTGCCGTGCTGGCCGCCGCGCTGGCTCTCTCCTGCGCCACTGTTTCGCTCAACGCGACGCCCGCCAACGCCCTGACCGTCATGGAATGGCTGAACGGCAAGAAAAAGCAGAAGGCCGAGCCGCTTCCAGGCGTCGACACCGGTTTTGCGCTGCCGGGCGCCACGGCGAAGCAGGAAGCCAAGCCGCTGCCCCGCGTCACCGGTCCGCGCTACTATACCTACAAGGCCGATGCGCTGAAGCGCGTCGCCGTCGACAAGCTGGCCGATCCCGTCATCACGAGCTCTATTTCTGCCTCCGTCCAGCCGGCCGGCGATGCGGGTATCCGCGCCGCTTTCGCCACCGTCGATGTGCGCACGACCGAGGGGCCTGCCAAGGCGGTCGAGAGTTTTTACGGCCAGCAGAAGAAATTCGTCTGGATCGACGGCACGGGCATCAATGAGAAGGCGAAGACCGCCATCGCGGTGCTGGCCGATGCCGCTTCGGTCGGCCTCGATCCCTGGGACTATGCGGTCAAGATCCCGTCGGACGCCTTCGACAGCGCCGACATGAACAAGCGCTACGGCGAGCTTGCGACCTTCGAGGTGGCACTTTCGGCCGCCGTCGCGACCTATGTGCAGGACGCCGTGCGCGGCCGCATCGATCCGAACAAGATTTCCGGCTACCACGATTTCAAGCGCAAGGACGTCAATCTTGTCGCGGCGCTGAAGAACGTGGCGATGAGCAGCAACGTCAAGGGCTATCTCGAGAGCCGCTCGCCTTCGAGCGCCGATTTCCAGGCACTGAAGGCGGAGCTTGCCAAGCTGAAGGCTGAAACCGCGGGCGAAGACCGCGTGGTCATCGCCGAAGGCACGCTGTTGAAGCCCGGTCAGAGCAATCCGGAACTTGCTAATGTCGTCAAGGGCATCGTCAAGCACGGTTCCGACGCGCTGAAGACCGATCATTCGGTGACGATCGCCACCTATGCCGGCACGCCCGAATATACGCCGGAACTGGTCGCCCTCGTGGAAGCCTTCCAGAAGGAAAACGGCCTGAAGCCGGACGGCGTCGTCGGCAAGGCCTCGATCCGCAAGATGACGGGCGGCGACAGCGTCGCCGACAAGGTCGCCAAGGTCGAGGTGGCGCTGGAGCAGGCGCGCTGGCTGCCGGTCGATCTCGGCGCCCGCCACGTCTTCATCAACCAGCCGGCCTTCCAGGTCTATTATTACGAGGACGGCGCGGAAAAGTTCTCGATGCGCACGGTCGTCGGCTCGAAGTCGAACCAGACCTATTTCTTCGAGGACAAGGTGCAGACCGTCGAGGTCAACCCCTATTGGGGCGTGCCGCAGTCGATCATCATCAACGAGATGCTGCCTAAGCTTCGCAGCGATCCGTCCTATCTCGACCGCATGGGCTACGAGGTCGCCGTTGGTGGCCGCGCGGTGCCGTCCTCGTCGGTCAACTGGTACGGCTCGACCTCGGGCGTTTCCGTGCGCCAGCCGCCGAGCGGCGACAATGCGCTGGGCGAACTCAAGATCCTGTTCCCGAACAGCCACGCCATCTACATGCACGACACGCCGTCGAAGAGCTTCTTCAAGAAGGACATGCGCGCACTCAGCCATGGCTGCGTACGCCTCGCCGAACCGCGCAAGATGGCAGCCGCCGTGCTCGGCGTGAGCGAGGACGAGGTCGGCAAGGAGATCGCCGCCGGCCACAACAAGGCGCTGCCGGTCAAAGCGGATATCCCGATCTACATCGCCTATTTCACCGCCTGGCCGAACAAGGACGGCGTGGTCGAATTCTTCGACGACGTCTATGGCCGTGACGACTATATGCGCAAGGCTTTTGCCGCGACGCAGAAGGCGCGGCAGGTCCAGGGCTGATCGGTTCAGCCCCAGGTCAGCGGGTCTAGCCGCAGATAAAAGGCGAGGCGCTCCCGGTCGGGCGCCTCGATTTTTAGGGCAGCGAAGAGGATGTCGAAGGCTTTTTTGGCCTCCGCTTCCGTCGTCCAGTTTTCCCCGGCATTGGCGAGCATGAGCGTGAGGTCGGCGTAGCGATCCGCCGTGCCGAGGCGGCCGAGATCGATCAGGCCCGTGCAGCGCAACGTCTGCGGGTCCACCATGAAATTCGGCATGCAGGGATCGCCGTGGCAGACCACGCGATCCTGCCGTTCCTGTGCCAGCCGCAGCGGCAGTTCTGCCTCGACGCGGGCGAGCAACTCGCCTGCCGGCCGCTCCTTGTCCTCATCGGGCAAAAAATCCGGATTGACGGCGTCGCGCGCCACGACATCGGCGGCGCGGGCGAACATGCCGGCAAGGTTTTTCTCGAACGGGCAGTTTTCGATCGGAAGGGCGTGGAACGCGGCGAGCTGTTCCGCCATGGACGGCCAGGCCTTGAGGAGGTCGGCGCCCGAAAGCGTCACCGCCGGCACGCCCGTCACGGCGCTCATGACGAGGCAGGCGCCTTGTTCGTTCTCGTACCAATCCAGAAGTGCGGGGCAGGCGATGCCCTTGTCCGCCAGCCAGCCGAGCCTGTCGCGTTCGCCGGCAAGTTCCGCAGCACGCGGTCCGGCCGCGAGCTTCGCGTAGCTGCGCCCGTCCGGGCTGCGAAAAACCCGGTCGCCGGATTCGCCTTGATGCGCCGGCACCCAGCCGGCGCGGATATCCAGAAGCGTCCCGGCCCAGTCCATGGGGCCGCTCAGCGGGCGATGAGGCGCTCGACGAGGTCGGGCGTCAATTCGTCGAAATGGGCGATGACATGGGTCGGCTCCAACTCGGCGACCGGCACGTCGGAATAGCCGAAGGGCACGCCGATCGAGGGGACGCCGGCATTGCGCGCGACGAGCATGTCGTTGAGGCTGTCGCCGATCATCACGGTGCGCAGCGGATCGGCTTCGGCGAGGCGGACCGTGCCGAGCAGGTGTTCGGCATCCGGCTTGCGGACCGCGAATGTGTCGCCGCCGGTGATCGCCGCGAAACGCGCGGTCAGCCCGAGGCCGTCGACGAGGCGGCGGGCGAGGCCTTCCATCTTGTTGGTGCAGACGGCGAGGCGGTAGCCGGCGCCGGAAAGGCGGTCCATCGCATCGACGAGGCCCGGATAGGGCACCGAGACGCCGGGCATGGCTTCCGCATAATGGTTGACGAAGACGCCGAGCATGCGGGCCAGCTCCTCCTCGCTGATCTCGCGGCCGCGCAGCGAGAAGGCGCGCTTGATCATCACCGTCCCGCCATGGCCGACGAGATAGGTGAGGTCGTCATAGGTGATGGGGTCCAGGCCTTCGAGACCGATCGTGTGGTTGAGGCTTGCCACGAGGTCGTGCGCGGTATCGATGAGCGTTCCGTCGAGATCGAAGACAACGAGAGATGCGGACATGCGGGAAACCTTGTGAGGAGAGCGAGGGCAGGCCTCTCCGGTATGCGATGGCGTCGGCATTTGCAATCGGCTTCTCGCCCAGGGGGATGCGGCGATTTTGGCTTTCGTTTGCCATTCAGGGCGTGTAAGTGTCTCACCGGAATTCCGGCCGCTTCGGGCGCCGGCTGACGCGTATTCAGGGAGTTTTGGGGCATGGACGCCCGGGAAATGAAGATCAAGGCCGCCGAGGCTGCACTTTCCCATGTGGAAGACGGCATGCGCCTCGGCATCGGCACCGGCTCGACTGCGGAAGAGTTCGTACGGCTTCTGGCGGAGAGGGTCGCTGGCGGCCTGAAGGTCGAGGGCGTGCCCACATCCGAGCGCACGGCGCGGCTCTGCGTCGAACTCGGCGTGCCGCTGAAGTCGCTCGACGAGCTGCCGGAACTCGACCTCACCATTGACGGCGCCGACGAAGTCGACGGCCGCCTGAGCCTCATCAAGGGCGGCGGCGGTGCGCTGCTGCGCGAAAAGATCGTCGCCAGTGCCTCGACGCGCATGATCGTGATTGCCGACGAGAGCAAGGTGGTCGAGACGCTCGGCGCCTTCAAGCTGCCGATCGAGGTCAACCCGTTCGGGCTTGCCGCCACGCGCATTGCCATCGAGAAGGCGGCCGCCCGGCTTGGCCTTTCGGGCGCCATCGTGCTGCGTGCGTCGGGCGACGGCACCTTCATGACCGACGGTGGACACTACATTCTCGACGCATCTTTTGGCCGCATTCCTGATGCAGATGCGCTCGCAAGCAGCCTCAATGACATACCCGGTGTCGTCGAACACGGACTCTTCATCAATATGGCGTCGCTGGCCATCATCGCGGGACCCGCTGGTGCGCGCACGCTGACGGCAAAAGAATAGACAGGAGCACAGACCGATATGATCAAATTTGCTGGTTTCGGCCGGACCCTCGCGGTGACCCTTATCGTTTCGGCAAGCCTTGCAGGCGCTGCCACGGCGCAGGACGTCACGGACGAACAGATCAAGACCGCCCGCTCTGCCATCGACGCCATCGGCGCGACGAACGGTTTCGACAACATCCTGCCGGGCCTTGCCGTGCGCATCAAGAGCACGCTGGTTCAGGCCTCGCCGAACCACGAATCGGAAATCAATGCAACCGTCGACGAGCAGGCGCTTGCGCTTGCGCCGCGCCGCGCCGATCTGGAGCGCGAGGCCGCGTCGATCTACGCCAAGACCTTCACCCAGGATGAGCTGAAGGCGATCGCCGATTTCTATACATCGCCGGTCGGCAAGAAGCTGCTATCGGATGGCCCGATCGCCACGCGCGAAGTCATGAAGGCCGCCGAGATCTGGGCTGTCGGCGTCGATCGCGACCTGCGGGCTGAAAGCGCCAAGAAACTCAACCCGATCCTCGGCAGCGTGCCGGCCACCGATGGTGCGGCCACCGAGGGTGGCGAAGCGCAGCAGCCGCAGCAGTAATCGATTTTCCAAAAAAGGCGGCGTCAGCCGCCTTTTTCTTTTGCACCACCTGCTCCTATATGTTCTTCGGCCCGGTGACGGATTCGCGCTGCCGGCCCCGTCAGACGGCCACGCTTGCCCGCAGGAGATCTACCCATGGCGACTTTCGACTACGACCTCTTCGTCATCGGCGGAGGTTCCGGCGGCGTGCGTAGTGCGCGGCTGGCCGCCAGCATGGGCAAGAAGGTGGCGATCGCGGAAGAATTCCGCTTCGGCGGCACCTGCGTCATCCGCGGCTGCGTGCCGAAGAAGCTCTACGTCTACGCCTCGCAGTTCCACGAGCATTTCGAGGATGCGGCCGGGTTCGGCTGGCAGGTCGGGGAGACGCGCTTCGACTGGCAGGCGCTCGTTGCCGCCAAGGAGAAGGAAATCACCCGCCTCGAAGGGCTTTACCGCAAGGGGCTCGACAATGCGGGCGCCACGATCCTTGCGACGCGTGCCGTGCTGGTCGGGCCGAACACCATCCGGCTCACCGCGACCGACGAGCTGGTGACGGCGGAGCGCATCCTGATCGCCGTCGGCGGCCATCCGACGCCGCATCCCGGGCTTCCCGGCTTCGAGCTGTGCATCTCCTCGAACGAGGCATTCGACCTGCCGGCGCTGCCGAAAGCCATCCTGATCGCCGGTGGCGGCTATATCGCGGTCGAATTTGCCAACATCTTCCATGGCCTCGGCGTCGAGACGACGCTGATCTACCGCGGCAAGCAGATCCTGTCGCGCTTCGACCAGGACATGCGCCATGGCCTGCAATCCGCGATGATCGCCAAGGGCATCCGCGTGATCTGCGAGGATATCATCACCGACGTGTCCGAGACCGACGACGGTCGCCGCTCCGTCACCACCAAGTCGGGCGAGACGCTTGTCGTCGACCAGGTCATGCTGGCGCTCGGCCGCGTGCCGAACACCGGCAGTCTCGGATTGGAAACGGCGGGCGTGGCGACGAACGAGAAGGGCGCGATCATCGTCGACGATTTTTCGCGCACCAATGTCGAGAGCATTTTTGCGCTCGGCGACGTGACGGACCGCGTGCAGCTTACCCCTGTCGCGATCCATGAGGCCATGTGCTTCATCGAGACGGAGTTCCGCGGCAACCCGGTCTCGCCGGACCATGACATGATCGCCACCGCCGTGTTCTCGCAGCCCGAGATCGGCACCGTCGGCATGAGCGAGGAGGAGGCGGCAAAGGCCTTCGACGATCTCGAAATCTACCGTGCCGAATTCCGCCCGATGAAGGCGACGCTCTCTGGCCGGCAGGAAAAGACGATCATGAAGCTCGTCGTCAACGCCGCCGACCGCAAGGTGCTGGGCGCCCATATCCTCGGCCACGATGCAGGCGAGATGGCGCAGCTTCTCGGCATTTCGCTGAAGGCCGGCGTCACCAAGGACGACTTCGACCGCACGATGGCGGTGCACCCGACGGCATCCGAAGAGCTCGTCACCATGTACCAGCCGAGCTATCGCGTGCGCGGCGGCCAGCGGGTCTGAAAGCCCGCCGCTCACGGTGACGCAAATCGGCCAGCCTCGGCTGGAACTTCGGCTATGCAAGAACCATCTAACGGTTTATAAGCCCGCATCTTCAAAACGGAGGGGCGTTCGCAGGCTTTCGCGGGCGCTTCAGGACAGGTGAGTATCATGGCACAGAATTGGACCCCGACCAGCTGGCGGCAGAAGCCCATCCAGCAGGTTCCGGATTATCCGGATCTCGCCGCATTGGCGGCGACTGAAGAGCGCCTCGCGAAGTTTCCGCCGCTCGTTTTCGCCGGCGAGGCACGCCGCCTGAAGTCGGCGCTGGCCAACGTTTCCGAGGGCAAGGGCTTCCTGCTCCAGGGCGGCGACTGTGCCGAAAGCTTCGCCGAACACGGCGCCGATACGATCCGCGACTTCTTCCGCGCCTTCCTCCAGATGGCCGTGGTGCTGACTTTTGGCGCCCAGCAGCCCGTCGTGAAAGTCGGCCGTATTGCCGGCCAGTTCGCCAAGCCCCGCTCCTCGGGCATCGAGAAGCAGGGTGACGTGTCGCTGCCGTCCTACCGCGGCGACATCATCAACGGCATCGAGTTCACCGAGGAAGAGCGCATTCCGAACCCGGAACGCCAGCTGATGGCCTACCGCCAGTCGGCCGCGACGCTGAACCTGCTGCGCGCTTTCGCGATGGGCGGTTACGCCAATCTCGAGAACGTCAACCAGTGGATGCTCGGCTTCGTCAAGGATAGCCCGCAGGCCGAGCGCTACCGCAAGCTCGCCGACCGGATTTCCGAGACGATGGACTTCATGAAGGCGATCGGCATCACCTCGGAAAACCATCCGAACCTGCGCGAGACCGATTTCTTCACCAGCCACGAGGCCCTGCTGCTCGGCTACGAGCAGGCGCTCACCCGCGTCGATTCGACCTCTGGCGACTGGTATGCGACGTCCGGCCACATGATCTGGATCGGCGACCGCACGCGCCAGGCCGACCATGCGCATGTCGAATATTGCCGCGGTATCAAGAACCCGCTCGGCCTCAAGTGCGGCCCGACGCTGACCAGCGACGGCCTGCTGGAGCTGATCGACCTCCTGAACCCGGCAAACGAGGCCGGCCGCCTGACGCTGATCTGCCGCTTCGGCCACGACAAGGTCGCCGACAACCTGCCGCGCCTCATCCGCGCCGTCGAGCGGGAAGGCAAGAAGGTCGTCTGGTCCTGCGACCCGATGCACGGCAACACGATCACGCTCAACAACTACAAGACCCGTCCGTTCGAGCGGATCCTGTCGGAAGTCGAAAGCTTCTTCCAGATCCACCGCGCGGAAGGCACGCATCCGGGCGGCATCCATATCGAGATGACCGGCAACGACGTGACGGAATGCACGGGTGGCGCGCGGGCGCTGTCGGGCGACGACCTCGCCGACCGCTACCACACGCATTGCGATCCGCGTCTCAATGCCGACCAGGCACTGGAGCTCGCCTTCCTTCTTGCCGAGCGCATGAAGGGCGGCCGGGACGAAAAGCGCATGGTCGTGAACGGCTGATCGCCTTTCGTTCGTGCTTCGTCTCCGTAAATTAGCGGGGCTGATGCATGCATTCAGAAACGTGAATTTGACAGGAACCGGGCCGGCTCGCAAAGCTGGCCCGGTTTCGTTTGGGAGGACATATGAGCGAAGAACATTCGGGGCATTGCCTGTGCGGCGCAGTGCGCTTTCGCACGCACGGCGCGTTGCGCGAGGTGGTCGCCTGCCATTGCAGCCAGTGCCGCCGGCAGACCGGGCATTTTTATGCGGCGACCAATGTACGCGACGATGCGCTTGCCGTAGAGGGCGGCGAGAACGTCACCTGGTACAGGGCAAGCGACACGGCAAGCCGCGGCTTCTGCCGCGTCTGCGGTTCCGCCCTGTTCTGGAAGGGCGACGGTTCCGACTATACATCGATCATGGCCGGCGCCTTCGACCAGCCGACCGGGCTCAGGATCGGCGTGCATATCTTCTGCGCCGACAAGGGCGACTATTACGAGATCAACGACGACGCACCACGCTTCGCCCAGGGGCACTGAGGGCTACTGGACGAGGGCTGGGCGTTTGCAGGAGACGCCGGTGACGCGGATGTCGGCCTCGCCGATCCGGATGCCGGCGACCAGCAGCAGGTTGTAGAGAAGCTGGTCGAGCGCCGGCGTCACGGTGCCGAGCGTGGTGGCGAGCGCCGACGTGAGGATCGACGCGTTGATCGGCAGGCCGAGCAGCTTCACGTTGATCTCCAGCTCCATGTCCCCCAGCATGGTCTGGATGGTGGAGGAGAGCGTGTCGCGGGTCGATACGGATTTCGTCGTTCCGGCGGCGATTTCTGCCGATGTATAGGTGAGGTGAGTTTTTGTCAGATTCATCGCCTCGCCGGGTGCTCGCGCATCGACGCTTAAAAGCGCCGAATCGACAATGCGGGCCTTTTCCACGCGGGGCTCATCGGAGAAATGCGACAGCACCGAGGGGTTGACCTTGCCAAGCGCGATTTCCGCAACGCCCGCCACTGCGTCGATGGCCACACTGGCATTGCTGGCCGAACCGCCAAGACAGCGGATATCGGCAAGCTTTGCCTCCGACGCGGCGACCTCGATATAAAGCGGCAGCTTGACACGCAGGCCAGCAAGCACTGCGAGGCCATCAATGTTCACCTCGACCGCAAGCCGCGTCTGGGCGCTGCGCACCGCGGTGCCCGGCGCGCCAAGCCTATTCGACGGGGTCTCCACCGGCGGTTCGCCGATTGCGAGGTCCACGGTAACGGCGCCAAGGCCGGGCACAACCGTGCCGAGGTCGAGGGCGACCTGGTTCGTTCCATTCGCCAGCGCGGCCGCGGAAGAGATCATCTGCAAGGCGTTGATCGACATCTTCCAGTCGCCGCCGGTTCCAATCGTTAGGCCTTTCTTCGGATCGAGGTTAAGGATGCGCGACAGCGGCAGTTTCACCTTGCTGCCGGCCGTTGCCTGCTCCAGCAGCCGCAGGGCTGACCGTACGGGGCCGGAAAGCCCCTCGACGGCGCCCATCGAGGTGAGAAGTTGCGGCATGGTTACGCCGGCATTCAGCACATCCTCATAGGTGCCGGCCGTCAGGTTGAGGTTCGTCGCAATCGCCTTCAGGAACGGCTGGACCGAAATGTCGGTATCGACCAGCGCCCGGTAGTCCATGACGTTGAGTGAGAGGTTCGTGCCGAGGAGTTTCCCGAGCAGCGCATTCAGGATGCCGCCATTGAGGCTGGCAAGACGCGTGCCGATGGAGAAGGAGGCTGTCTTGGAGCGGGCGGCGGAGCCCGTGGCCGAAAGCTTCAGCGAGTTCTGCATGAAGAGCGAGGAGACAAAGAGGTCGGCTTTCCTTGAAAGCATCACGCGGGCGGCGTCCGCATCCGTGGTGGCAGTCTTGAATCGCGCTTCCGGCGCGATAGCGGGGTCAGCAATATAGCGCCCGCGCTCGACAAGCGCCGTTCCCTGCGTCAACTTGGCGTTGCTGGGCGTGATCACCGCGGGGATGACCTTGCCGTCCTTACCGGTCACGGAGATCGGCAGGTTGTTGAGTGCAAAGTAGGTGGCGGCCGATTGTTCGGCATCGCCGACGCTTGCAGCGGCGGCGATGGCGGCAAGATCCGCTTCCGTCTGCAATTGGCGCTGTTGCAGCGTGAGGTAGCTATAGTCAACGCCGAGCGCGATCGAAAAAATCAGGAGGGGCAGGCTCAGGGCTGCGAGGGTGCCGATGTTGCCTGCGCGATCCTTGAGGAGTGTTTTGGGCGCCTTCATGCGTCAAAGCCCTCCTACGCGAACAGTGGCATAGCGCTCGATCTTTTTCCCGGGGAGCACGAAGGTGAAGAGGCCCCAGATGGGCAAATCGCTTGAATCGTAGGAGATGACGACCGTGAATTGATCCGAATTACCAGGATCGTCCCCAATCACCACCTGCATCTTCGAGCGATTTATAAAGGAGTAATCAAACCGCGACGCTTCGAGATAGCGGTTTACCAGCGTGACCCGTTCCGTCGAATTAATACCCGCGACCGCCGTACGGGCTGCATCGGCGGCGATCTGTTGCACGGAACTCGCGACGCTCAGGTAGATGCCGTAGGCAATGATCGTGAAGAGCACGAGAAAGAAGAGTGGCGCGATGATCGCAAACTCGATTGCCGACGTGCCAGCGCGATCCTTGCAAAGGCGGGACAGAGCATACATGACATCTCCTCCTTAGGATTGTGACGAGGCTGTCCGCATCCACCAATGGATGCTGAGGTCATGGTGCACCCTGAATCTTAAGTTCCCCTTTAAATTGCGTTGTTTTATTATGAAGCACTTTTTGATTGTGCGCTATTTAGTTTCGCCCTTCTAATATGTTGTGCAAGCGCAGAACTTCGCGCTTGAGCCCTGCGATCTCTTCGATGAAGTGCGTATCAATCTTGTGGTGTAGAGCGATCAACTCGATCTCCGCCTTGAGGTTGACCTCATAGTCCTTGGAGGCCTCGAAGCGGTCGCGGGCGGCCTGCCGGTTCTGCGACATCATGATGATTGGCGCCTGGATGGCCGCGAGCATGGACAAAACGAGGTTCAGGAAGATGAAAGGGTAGGGGTCGAAGGCGTCGCGCGTGAGCAGGATCGTATTGGAAACCGTCCAGACAACCAGGAAGATAAAAAAGCCGATGATGAAGCCCCACGAACCGCCGATGCGGGCGATGTCGTCGGCGATGCGTTCGCCGAACGACTGTTTGGCCTCATAGGCGACGTTCCTGTCTTCCGACAGGATGCGGCCTTCGCGGGAGTGCAGCAGCACTTCCCGCTCGGTCTCGTCGAGTTCGCTGGCGGCTTTGCCGAAGAGGATCTGGGCTGCGTCGTCGAAGGGTCTCATGGGCCGGGCTCCGGAGAAGGGAATCGGAGCCCTAGCCTAGCGCTGTTTAGAAGCCCGCCGCCATCAGTTCTGCGTGGGAATTGAAGAAGCGCTCGAGACCGTACTGCTTGCCGAACATGATGTCGTGCTGCAGGAAGCGGAAGTCGCGCACCAGCGGGTCGATCGTCTTCTTGCGCGCCCAGCCGGCCGTGCCCTTGCCCTTGGCGTCGATCAGCATGTAGCGGTCGATGACACGCAGCTTGTCGTGCACCGCGCCGAGGAAGCCGGTATAGTAGGGATGCTCGAAGCCGGCTTCCTTGAGGATGTAGTAGGACAGGAAGGCCGGGCTGATCGTGCCGATCTCCTTTTCCGTGCCGGTCTTGTTCGACCAGATGACGAGCGGGGTCTCGTGCTCCTTCTGCATCTGCTCGGGCGAGCCCTTGCGCGAGGCGGTGATGCCCTTCATGTAGCCGGAGTTCTGGTAGACCGTGTTGAGCGGCGGCAGGTGATCGCCGAAGACGACGATGATCGTCTCGCGGTCGCGCGTCTTCGCCCAGTCCATCAGCATCTTCAGGCTCTGGTCCGCTTCCTTCACGCCCTGCGCGTAGCTGGCGAGCATGCGGTTGTCGCGCGCATCGAGCTTGCCGTCCACGGCAATGTCCGTCTTCGCATAGCGCCCGTCGTCATAGGGGCCGTGGCCCTGGAGCGTGACGGTGAAGAAGAAGAACGGGTCTTCCTGCGCATCCGCCTGGCGGATGATTTCCTTGATCAGCGCCTCGTCCGAGGTGAAGTTGCCGCGTTTTGCCAGCGGCGGCATCTTATCGACGTCCTTGAAGGTCTGGAAGCCGAAGGCCTTGTAGACGCTGGAGCGGTTCCAGAACCAGCCGGAGAACGGATGGATGGCGCGCGCCGTATAACCTTCCGCCCGGAAGAAGGTGGCAAGCGAGGGGATCGGCTTGCGCACATATTGCTGGTAGGGAATGCTGCCCGTGGGAAGGAAGGCGTTGGAAAAGCCGGTCAGCGCCTCGAATTCGACATTGGCGGTGAGCCCGCCGAATTCCGGCGAGAAGACGTTGCCGCTCTGGCTTTCGCGGATCACCGGCATCGGATCCGCCGAGAGCTTTACGCTCTGGATGCGCGTCGGATCCCACAGCGATTCACTCATCACCACGATGACGTCGGGCTTGGAGCGGTGCGTCGTGCCGGCCGGCAGCGGCTTCGACGGGATCTTGTCGATCGCATCGACCATGTAGCCGGCAGGCGCCTGCACGTTGGCCATCGGCAGGTTGATGGCGAAGGCCATGACGAAGCCGTTGTGGCGATAGTTCTCCGCCTGGTCCCACATGATCGGGAAGACCTTCAGCCGATCGCGGACCCAGGAGAACTCGTTGTAGTCCATGATGGAGACGAAGCCGGCGATGAGCGGCAGTGCGACGGCGAGCCGCGTCAGGCGCTCCTTCTTCGTCAGCGGGCGGAAGCGGCGCCAGGCGAAGACCCACAGGCTGATGAGGGCGGCGACGGATGCGACGACGGCGAGCGCAAGGGCTGCGGCCGTCCACGGCCGGTCCTGCACCAGCACCGGCATCAGCTCCATGATTTGGCGCCCGAAGAGCAGGTCGGTCGGATAGAGCGGGTCGGTGAGAAAGACCTGCTTCTGCTGCGAGATGACACCCATCAGCACGACGAGCGGCGAAACGAGCAGCACGGCCTTGTGCTGCCGGCCGATCAGGGCATCGATGGCGAGGTAGAGCAGGAAGAACACGCCCGTGGTGGTCCAGGCGGGCTGTTCGGGGTTGGTGAAATAAAGCCAGGTCTGGTCAACGGAGCCGCGCGTGATAAGCTCGACGGCAACGACGGTAAGGAGGGCGAGAAGCAGGGAGACGGCGAGCGAACGCAGGACCGCCAGCGCCTTGATATGACGCGCGAAAAAGCCTGCTTCAACGGCAAGGCCTTCGGCGGCTTCGATAGCCACGGCAGTGGGAGTGAACAGGGCCAAGGCCATCTCCAAACTTCATAAAACTTTCGTACCATTGTCATATGGATGTCATCTTGAACAGGAGATGAACGGTTTCTGCAACGTTCATCCAGTGCTTTGGTTCCCCCTGTTGCACTGCGGCAATGTTCGGCGCGAGACGCTGAAAAACCGGGGCTTGCGCCGAAAGCGCGCGCAAACCGCACGCAAACCCCACCGCCCTTCATTCCCAAAGCGCTCGGCATGCTCTAAAGAGCTTGTCGACCGTTCGAGAGTGCGGCAGCGAGGCGCGGCCGCAGGATCGGACACCATGAGGAAACGGGTCCGCAGACATGACTTCCGAGACTGAAAAGGCGACGCTGCGCATCGCTATTGCGCAATTGAACCCGACCGTCGGCGACATTGCCGGCAATCTCGCCAAGGCGCGCGCCGCGCGCGAGGACGCCGCCCGCCAGGGCGCCGACCTGCTGCTTCTGACGGAGCTGTTCATTTCCGGCTATCCGCCGGAAGACCTCGTGCTGAAACCCGCCTTCCTGAAGGCCTGCCGCCGCGCGGTGGACGACCTCGCCAACGACACCGCCGACGGCGGCCCCGGCGTCATCATTGGCTTCCCGCGGCAGGACGAGACCGGGCGCTACAACGCCGTCGCCGTGCTCGATGGCGGCAAGGTGATCGCGGTGCGCGACAAGGTCGACCTGCCGAACTACGGCGAGTTCGACGAGAAGCGCGTCTTCGACCAGGGCGCCATGCCTGGACCGGTCAATTTCCGCGGCGTGCGCCTCGGTATTCCGATTTGCGAGGATATCTGGGGCGAGCTCGGCGTCTGCGAGACGCTGGCCGAAAGCGGCGCCGAAATCCTGCTGTCGCCGAACGGTTCACCCTATTATCGCGCCAAGGTCGACGTGCGCCACCAGGTGGTGCTGAAGCAGGTCATCGAGACCGGGCTGCCGCTCATCTACGCCAACCAGCTCGGCGGCCAGGACGAGCTGGTGTTCGATGGCGCGAGCTTCGCCTTCAACACGGACAAGTCGCTCGCCTTCCAGATGAGCCAGTTCGAGGAGACGATCGCGCTCACCACCTGGAAGAAGCGCGGCGACGGCTGGGTCTGCGACGGCGGGCCGATGTCGCGCATTCCCGAGCACGAGGAGGCGGATTACCGCGCCTGCCTGCTCGGCTTCCGAGACTACGTCAACAAGAACGGCTTCAAGAATGTCGTGCTCGGCCTGTCCGGCGGCATCGATTCGGCGATCTGCGCGGCGATTGCCGTGGATGCGCTGGGCGAGGAACGGGTGCGCTGCATCATGCTGCCCTACCGCTATACCTCGAAGGATTCGCTGAAGGACGCGGCCGATTGCGCCAAGCTGCTCGGCTGCCGCTATGACATCGTGCCGATCGAGGCGCCGGTGAGCGGCTTCCTCTCCTCGCTTTCGGAACTTTTCGAAGGCACGGAAGAGGGCATCACGGAAGAAAACCTGCAGAGCCGCACGCGCGGCACGATCCTGATGGCCGTCTCCAACAAGTTCGGCTCGATGGTCGTCACCACCGGCAACAAGTCGGAAATGTCGGTCGGTTACGCCACGCTCTACGGCGACATGAACGGCGGCTTCAACCCGATCAAGGACCTCTACAAGATGCAGGTTTACGCGCTGTCGCGTTGGCGCAACGCGCATACGCCCCCGGGCGCGCTCGGCCCGACGGGCGAGGTGATCCCGAAGAACATCATCGACAAGGCGCCGTCCGCCGAACTGCGCCCCAACCAGACGGACCAGGATTCGCTGCCGCCCTATCCGGTGCTCGACGACATCCTCGAATGCCTCGTCGAAAAGGAGATGAGCACTGAGGAGATCGTTTCGCGCGGCCATGACGTGGCGACGGTGCATCGCATCGAGCACCTGCTCTACATCGCCGAATACAAGCGCCGCCAGTCGGCACCGGGCGTCAAGATCACCAAAAAGAACTTCGGCCGCGACCGCCGCTACCCGATCACCAACCGGTTCCGGGATCGGGGGTAGTGTTGCATTAACCGCTGCACGCAAAAGTCGGTCCCGGCGATTGCCGCGAGACCGGCTTTTGCTACTGTTATCGCAGATTTGCGAGAGCGGTGGCCATGACGGAACGAAGAGTCGCGCTTTTCATCGATGCGGAAAACCTGCCGGCATCGGCATCATCCATCATTGTTGAAGAGGCCATGCGGCACGGAAAACTGAGCGAGCGTCGCATATATGGCGATTTTTCCCTGCCGGCCCTAGCACCTTGGCTCGGTGTCCTGCCGCGTCATGCGCTTTCGCCGTTTCAGACGGCGGGTGGTGCAATCGGCAAGAATGGTGCGGATATCGCGCTGGTCATCGACGCTACGGAAATGCTCTGCGACGATAGTGTGGATGTGTTCTGCCTGGCGACGTCCGATGGCGACTTCACACAACTGGCAATGCGCATACGCCAGCGGGGCAAGATTGCCGTGGGCATTGGCCGGGCCGCAGCCTCTGCCCGTTTTCGCGAAGTGTGCGATCTTTTCAGGGCGTTGCCGACGGCAAACCCCGAAAAGAAGCCTGTGGCAGTCGCGGCACCGGCGCAAAAGAAACCGGCAAGCGACGCAGCAAAGGTGCCGGGGACGCGGAAGCTGGAGCCGGTTCTGCTGCAGCGCGCCATGCTCGCCACGGCGTCGCCTCAGGGCGGCTGGGTCGCGTTGCCGGTCCTCATGAAGGGCTTGCAGGCATGCGCGCCGTCCTTCAGCGTCAAAGCCTATGGACATAGCCAGTTCCACAAGCTGCTTGCTTTTTCCGGCGTCGAACTGACGGCGGATCACAAGCAGGCGCGGTTGAAGGCACCGGCATTGCAGAAGGTGGTCGATAACGGATAGACAGTCAGAGTCGTCAAAATCCGCAGGCATTTTCCATGCGCAGTTCCGTCGAGATCCACAACATTGTCACTGCCGAAACGCGGATTGTCTGGCAAACGGAGCGATTGGTCGAAGCGCCGAATTTTTCGCGGGATGGGCGTTTCCTGGTCATCAACGGTGATGGGTTGCTCTATCGCTTGTCGCTTGATGGCGGCGAGCTGGTGCAGATCGACACGGGGTTTGCGACGCTCTGCAACAACGACCACGGGCTTTCGCCCGACGGCACGTTGCTGGCAATCAGCGACAAGGTGGAGTTCGGCAAGTCGGCGATCTATGTGCTGGCGGCGGAGGGCGGCGCGCCGCGGCTGGTGACGCCGAACCTGCCGTCCTACTGGCATGGCTGGTCGCCGGATGGGGCGACATTCGCCTATTGCGGCATCCGCGGCGATCTCTTCGATATCTACACGATCCCGGTCGCGGGCGGCGAGGAGCGGCGGCTGACTTTTGGCGAGGGGCGCAATGACGGGCCGGATTATTCGGCGGATGGCGAATGGATCTATTTCAACTCCAGCCGCACGGGCCGCATGCAGATCTGGCGGGTGCGGCCGGACGGCAGCGAGCCGATGCGCATCACCGACAGCCCCTATGGCGACTGGTTCCCGCATCCATCGCCCGATGGCCGGCACCTGCTGGTGCTCTCCTATGATGGCGATGTCTTCGACCATCCGCGCGATCTCAACGTGCGCTTGCGCCTGATGGACATGGATGGCGGCAATGCGCGCGAACTCTTTCCGCTCTTCGGCGGGCAGGGCACGATGAACGTGCCGAACTGGGCGCCGGACGGCGAAAAATTCGCCTTCGTGCGCTACGCGCCGGCCGCCTGATCTCCCCATATCCGGTGAGCGCAAGTTAAGTTTTCACTCACCAGCCCGCTTAAGCGATTTTTGCCGTCTTCCCTGTAGCCTTTGTTCAACAATGTCCGGAAAACCGGGCGGGGGACAGGCAGGGGCAGAGATGACGGGCAAGGCTGAAGAAAGCCGCGCGACACGGCGACGCGGGGTTGGTTTGGTGATCCGGACGGCGGCCGTGATGATCGTGCTGCTGTTCGGCGCCGCCAATTACCTCGTGCTCGACTACGCGATCGAGCGGGCCGACAGTTTCGTCGCCGAGACCGAGCGCACGCTGGTGCGCAACGAGTTCGGCCACCAGATCGACCAGGTGGTGCAGTACCAGAGCCAGCTTTCCTTCTGGGACAAGAGCTTCAACGAGCTTGCCGACGGCATGCCGGGCGATGCCTTCGTGCGCGACCAGCTGCGTGACTGGATGTGGTCCGACTTCGGTTTTTCCTGGATGATCTTCGCCTCGCCGGACGGCGAGAAGGTGCTCGGCGTCTATCGCGGGGAAAAGGTTTCCGAGAGCAAGGCGCGCGAGAAGCTGCATTGGGTGAGCGACCTCACCCACAAGGCCGAGCGCAAGTACCGAGAGGCGCTCTCGCCGGATCGCGGCGGCTGGCAGGTCGCGCGCGCCAAGGAGGACCCCGACCTCCTGACGCCGGCGCTGCCCGAAATCCACGTCACCGGCATGCGCCTCATCGACCGCGTGATGAGCATCGTCGTCGTGCAGGCCGTCGTTCCGAAGTCGCTCTATATCCCGGCCCACCGGCTGGAGCCGACGCTGCTCATCACCGTCAAGCCGGTCTCGCAAAAGATGCTGGCGAACACCGAGCGGCGGCTCGGCGTGCATGATCTCGGCTTTACCCCCATCGTGACGCAGGAGCCGGGGCTGGTGATGACGCCGGTTGGCGCCGATGCCTACAATCCGATGGTCGCCTCCTGGCGGCCGAACATGCCGGGCTCCTTCGTCTGGCGCTCGGCGCTGCCGCAGATCGCGATGTTCGTACTGGTCTTCGCCGGCGTCATGCTCTTTGTCACGCTGCGCTTCTCCGCCCTTATCAAGGCGCTCCAGCGCAGCGAGGCGAAAAACGCTTTCCTCGCACGGCACGATACGCTGACGGGGCTGAAGAACCGCAGCGGTTTCGACGAGGAGGTGCGCCGCGCCATCCGCAAGGGCGAGAACAAGCCCTTCGCCATCCTCGCGCTCGACCTCGACAAGTTCAAGGCGGTCAACGACCGGCATGGCCATGCCGCAGGCGACGCCGTGTTGCAGGCCGTGGCTCGGCGTTTTTCCGATCGCATCGGCAAGCAGGGCTGCGTCGCCCGTCTTGGCGGCGACGAATTCTCGGTGCTGCTCACGGGCGAGCGGAGTTGCGAGGCGCTGCTGGAGCTTGCCGGCAGCCTCGTGCGCGATACGCAGGTGCCCATCGCCTATGATGGCCAGTTGCTCGTCATCGGCGGTAGTGCCGGCATCGCGCAGTTCCCGCAGCATGGCGGCTCCGTGCACGACGTGATGGTGATGGCGGATGCCGCGCTCTATGCCGCCAAGAACGCCGGCCGCAACCGCGCCGTCCATGCGGATCATATCGGCCAGGAGATGATCATCGAGGCCGGCGAGGCCCGCGCGGCCTGACCATGCCGAAAATGCTTGCGGAACAAGCGGCTGGATGCACTCTTTGAGAGATTGAGTCACATCTTTCTGGGAGGCGCGCAAATGAGCAATGGAGCACGGCTGGACGGCAGGATCGCCGTCGTGACGGGCGGAACGCAGGGGCTGGGTGCGACGATCGCCCGGCTTTTTGCCGAGCGGGGTGCGGCGGGGCTGGTCATCTGCGGCCGCAACGCCGCCAAGGGCGAGGCGAAGGCGCAGGAAATTTCAGGCGCGACGGGCGTCAAGACGCTCTATGTGCAGGCGGACCTCGAAAAGGTCGAGGATGCGCGCGCGGTGATCGCTGCCTGCGACAAGGCCTTCGGCCGCATCGATGCGCTGGTGAACGCCGCCGCCATCACCGACCGCGGCACGATCCTCGATACCAGCCCGGAACTGTTCGACCGCATGTTCGCGGTCAATGTGCGCGCACCCTTCTTCCTGATGCAGGAGGCGATTTCGGTGATGCGGCGTGAGAAGACCGAGGGCACCATCGTCAATATAGGCTCGATGTCCGCCAAGGCCGGCCAGCCGTTCATCTCCGCCTATTGCGCCTCCAAGGGTGCGCTGGAGACGCTGACCAAGAACACGGCCTATGCCGTGCTTCGCAACCGCATCCGCGTTAACGGCCTCAATATCGGCTGGATGGCCTCGGAGGGCGAAGACCGCATCCAGCGTGAATTCCACGGTGCGGCCGATGACTGGCTGGCGAAGGCGGCGGCAAGCCAGCCCTTCGGCCGGCTGGTCGATCCGGCGGAGGTGGCGCGTGCCTGTGCCTATCTGTCTTCGGAGGAGTCCGGCCTGATGACGGGCTCGGTGATCTGCTTCGACCAGTCGATCTGGGGTGCCTATGACGGCTCGCCGCATCCGGTCGCGCCGCTTTGAGGCGCTGACAGGCCGATGCGCGGCGCGGGCAGGCTTGATCGCGCCGCCAAGCCATGCGCATATCGTTTCCGTCAGGTGCCTGCGTTTCGCAGGAGAATCGGGAATCCGGTGCGGGCAAGAGCCTCAAGTCCGGAACGTGCCCAGCGCTGTGACGGGGATGGATCGCATCGTAAAAGCTTGAATCGATTCAGGCTTTTGCCACTGGTTGTTCAACCGGGAAGGCAGGTGCGGGCCGCGTGACCCGAAGTCAGAAGACCGGCCTGGCAAGATAGACCGAACCGCGCGGACGGCGGAAGGTTTTACGCATTGTTGGGGAGATGACGATGCGAGCCGAACCGTGCGACCGTCTGGTCCAGGCGGGCGCCTTTTCCAGCGAGGACAAGGCCGCCGTCTATCATGCCATCGAAACGCGCCGCGACGTGCGCGACCAGTTTCTGCCCGATCCCTTGCCGGACGATCTCGTGGGGCGCCTGCTGCACGCCGCCCATAGCGCGCCCTCGGTCGGCTTCATGCAGCCGTGGAATTTTTTGCTGGTGCGCAGCGAGGCGACCCGGCGCGCGGTGCATGCCGCCTTCCTCAAGGCGAACGCGGAAGCGGCGGCGATGTTCGACGCCGACCGTCAGGCGCAGTATCGCGCCCTGAAGCTCGAAGGCATCCTGAAGGCGCCGCTGTCGATCTGCGTCACCTGCGACCCGACGCGCGGCGGGACCGTCGTTCTGGGGCGCACGCACAATCCGCGCATGGATGTCTATTCCACGGTCTGTGCTGTGCAGAACCTCTGGCTTGCGGCGCGGGCGGAAGGGGTGGGCGTCGGCTGGGTCAGCATCTTCCACGACAGCGACATCCGGAACGTCCTCGGCATTCCCGAGCATGTCGAGATCGTTGCCTGGCTTTGCGTCGGCCTTGTCGATCGCCTCTATGCCGAGCCGGAGCTTGCGGTGAAGGGGTGGCGGCAGCGCCTGCCGCTGGAGGACCTGGTGTTCGAGGAGCGCTGGCCGGACGCGGGCGTTAGTTGACGCCGGCATCGGCCGGGCGGCCGAGATCGATGGCGGATTCGTTGGCCGGCAGGAAGACCGGGCCGACCGTGCGCACCTTGCTCTTCGCGGGGTCGTAGTCGCGTTCCTCGACCTTCACCGGCAGCTTGGCCGGCGTCTCGTCCTTCTTCGGCAGCGTGTGGATGGTGGTGATCGAGCCACCTTCCACGTCATCATCCCTGCCGGTGCTCGCCGTCTCGCTGCCCTTCAGCGCCTTCTCGCGCTTGATCATCTCCTGGTAATAGGCCGAGAGATTGCAGCCGCAGGCGCCGGGCTTGGAGAGGTCGCGCGTGCGGTAGGAGAAGGCGTTCGGCATTTCGTAATAGGGCCGGCCGGTGACCGTCGAGGTCATCTGGTCGGTCTCCTGGCCGCTGGTCATCGACTGGTAGAAAAGTTCGGTCTGCGTCTCAGGGCACATCATCGCGCAGACTTGCTGGTCGCGGCGGAAATCGAGCGGGGTTGCGCCCGACGAGATCGGGAAGAAGCCGCCGTCGCAGGTGCGCACGCAGACGGTGCGCAGGTTGCCATGGCCGGAGCCGCCGCCGAGCGAGCGCAGTTGCAGGCGCTCGCTGCCCTCCGGCGTGGTGCCGAGCGGGAGCGTGCGTTTTTCATCGAGCGTGCGCAGCGTTTCGGTCGCCGCGATCGGCACCACCTTCGCCTCGTCATTGCAGCCGTTGCTTGCGAGCAGCGCGGTCAGGCGGGTGCGCTTGCCCTGCGACGAGGTGCCGCCGGCGAATTCGCGGCGTTTCTTGTCGAGGATGTCGAGGTTGCGCGCCATCTTGCCGATGACCGTGGAGAGCGTGTCGCAGGCCGCCGCATTGGCGCCGCCGACGACGATGATGCTGCCGCCGGAGCAGCCGAGCCGGCGCTGGTCGCTCTTGGCCTTGCGCAACTGGATGTTCTGGCGGGCGATGGCGCCGGCATATTTGCGCGCGCTTGCCGTATCCACCACCACCTTGGGCAGGTTCGCAAGCTCCGCCTGGATCTGCTCGCACACCGCCGCTGCCGCCGTGCCGCCCGAAAACAGGAGCGGCAAGCCGGTCGCAACGGCAAACAGAAGGCGGGTCAAACCTTTCAAATCATCGATCCTGTGAAACTGTCGGGGCCGTGGTCCGGCCGCATAAGCATATCCTATCATAGGCTGCATGAAGGGAAGCGCAACGTGCTCCCGCATTTGTGATTAATGCGCGGCGGAAAATATGAGTTGCGTATTCATCTTTTTGCCAGCTGCCCGCAATTGATCTCGCCGGGGGCTTGGTGTAGCACTCTGCGCACATACAACAGCCGGTTATGCGCCCGTCGCCGCGCAGCCGCCGTTTGGCGGAAGACCGGCCCGTCACAGGCAGGTGAACATGCGGATTTCGTCAGTTTTGTTGAGCCCTTTCTACGCGCTCCAGCTCGCATCCGGCGCAAAATCCTTCGCCGACAATCCCGTCATCGGCAGCAAGTGGCTGAACCGCAAGGGATTGCACGAGAAGCGCGTCTCGCTCGCCATGCGCATGGCCGCCTGGCGCCGCACCAAGCTGGAAAAGCTCGTCGCCCCGGAATATCGCCGGCAATATGCCGAAAACGGCTTCGTGAAAATCGAAGACTTTTTGTCGCCCGAGGTTTTTGCCGCGGTGACCCGCGAGATCGCCGAGCGTGATTTCGAGCGCTACGACATGCTGCAGGGCGAAACCGTCACACGCCGCGCCATCATCGACGACAGCGACCTGGAAAGCCTGCCGGGCTTCAAGGCCGCGCGCAACGATCCGCGCGTCACCAATCTCCTGCGCTACGTCTCTTCGCATGACGGCCAGCCGCTGCTCGTCGTGCAGGTGGTCATGGCGCTGCCGTCGGTCATCACGCAGGGCTCGACGGACCCGCAGACCGCGCTGCACAGCGATACGTTCCAGCCGACCGCCAAGGCCTGGCTGTTCCTGCGCGATGTCGGCGAGGAGGACGGCCCGTTCTCCTACGTGCCGGGCTCGCACGAGATGACGCCGCAGCGCCTCGCGTGGGAGCGCCGCATCAGCGAGAACGCCGATTCGATCGAGAACAAATATTCCGCCCGCGGCTCGCTGCGCATCATGCCGGACGAGCTTTCGGCGCTGGGTTACGTCCAGCCGGTCAAGATGACGGTCAAGGCCAACACGCTGATCGTTGCCGATACGCATGGTTTCCATGCCCGCAGCCCGAGCTACAAGACGACGACGCGCATCGAGATCTACGGGTCGCTGCGCCGCAATCCGTTCCTGCCGTTTACCGGCCTGCACATCGCCTCGCTGCCCTTCATCGCGTCCGGCATGAACCGGCTGATCATCAATGCGATGGGTTTCCGCGCCAAGCTCGGCCTCAAGGGCTCGCCCTGGAAGGATGCCGGCAAGGGCAAGGCCGATGAATGGTCGAAGCGGCTGAAGCAGCCTTCGGCCTGACCCTCACGAATTGCCGGATCGGCCGTGCTGCCCTTGCAAGGCGGCCGGTCCGGCCCTAAATATCCGGCATCGTCAATGCCGACCGGATGGTGCACCATGGATTTCAACCCGACCACAAATCGACGTCGTTTTGTCCTCGGGGAATTTTCCATCCATGCCGCATTCCATCACGCTTTCCAAAATCACCTGGTCCACGCCTGACGGCCACACCCTCCTTTCCGATCTTGACCTGACCTTCGGCGCCGAGCGCGCCGGCCTCATCGGTCGCAACGGCGTCGGCAAGACGACGCTGCTGAAACTCGTTACCGGCGATTTGGCCCCGCAGGCCGGCACCGTCACCGTCGATGGCACGCTCGGCCTGTTGCGCCAGAGCGTGCAAGTCTTTGCCAACGAGACCATCGCCAGCCTGTTCGGCATCGTCGATGCCCTCGATCTGCTCGCCCGCGCCGAGCGCGGCGAAGCGGAGGCGCATGAACTCGCCGATGCCGACTGGACGCTGGAGACGCGGCTCAGCGCGGCGCTGGCGCGTGTTGGGCTCGAGGCCGCGCCGGAAACGCCGCTCGCGTCGCTCTCCGGCGGGCAGCGCACGCGGGCAGCACTTGCCGCGCTCATCTTCGCGGAACCGGATTTCCTGCTGCTCGACGAGCCGACGAACAATCTCGATCGCGACGGGCGGCGGGCGGTCATCGACATGCTGGCCGGCTGGCGGGCCGGCGCGATCGTCGTCAGCCACGACCGCGAGCTGCTCGAAACCATGGACGCAATCGTCGAGCTCACCACGCTTGGCGCCACCCGCTATGGCGGCAACTGGAGCGCTTATCGTGCCCGCAAGGCGCAGGAGCTTGCCGCCGCGCATCGCGACCTCGCGGATGCGGAAAAGCAGGCCGCGGAGGTGGCGCGCACCATGCAGACCATCGCCGAGCGCAAGGCGCGCAAGGACAGTGCCGGACGCCGCAAGAAGGCGAGGGGCGACATCCCGCGCATCATGCTGGGCGCGATGAAGGAGCGCAGCGAACTGACCAGCGGCGCGAACGCCCGGCTTGCCGAAAGCCGGCAGGGGCAGGCGGCGGAGGCCGTGGCGGCGGCGCGCGAGCGCATCGAAATCCTCCAGCCGCTCACCGTCAGTGTGCCGCCGACCCATCTCGCCGCGGGCAAGGCCGTGCTGAAGATGGAGGGCGTCATGGCCGGCTATCTGCCGGAGCGGCCCGTTATCCGTGACCTCTCCTTCGCCATGACCGGCCCCGAGCGGGTTGCCGTGACAGGGCCGAACGGTTCCGGCAAGACGACCTTACTGGGGCTCGTCACCGGAGACATCCAGCCATGGCAGGGAAGCGTGCGCCGCTTCACCGACTTCGCCATGCTCGACCAGCGCGTCAGCCTGCTCGATCCGGCCCTGTCGATCCGCGACAATTTTCGCCGGATCAACCCGGATGCCGATGAAAACGCTTGCCGGGCGGCGCTGGCGCGCTTCATGTTTCGCGCCGACGCTGCCTTGCAGGACGTCGGCAGCCTCAGCGGCGGGCAACTGCTGCGCGCCGGCCTCGCATGCGTGCTCGGCGGTGCCACACCGCCGCCGCTCCTCATCCTCGACGAGCCGACGAACCATCTGGACATCGACGCGATCGAGGCGGTGGAGGCGGGCCTGCGCGCCTATGACGGCGCGTTGCTGGTCGTCAGCCATGACGAACCGTTCCTGGAGGCGATCGGCATCACGCGGCGGCTGGAGCTTTTGATTGCACCTCTCCTCCGTCATGGTCGAGCTTGACCCGACCATCCACGCAGCGGGCGCCGCTTGGATCCTCGGGTCGAGCCCGAGGATGACGTCGAGAGTGGGGCGAGGTTCCGGCGGCGATCTGAACCGAGTGCACGACCTGGCCCTCCACCGTCAGGCGCGGCCGAAGCGTTCGATGACCTCGGCGAGCGGCACATGCCCCTTGAACGCGCTGGAGTTGGCCGGGGTTTCGCCGTCCTCCAGCGACGTTGCAAAGCGCACCGCCGGGTCTGCCTCCAGCCGGCGGCGGATGGCTTCGATGCGGGGCCAGCGGCTTGCCGGTGCCACCTCGTGGTAGTCCAGCCAGCGGGCGACGCCGATTAGCACGCCATCCGCCAGCGTTGGACGGTCGCCGACGAGGTAGGGTGTGTCGCCGAGCATGGCTTCCAGCTTGTCATGCCGCTCGATGACGGCCTTGCGGCCCCATGTGCGCAGCGATTGCTGCAACACCGGGTCCGGCGTCTCCATTTCGAGCGCCGACCAGAGCGGGCTGAAGGCGCCGGTGAAGCCGGTGTTGAGGTAGGCCATCAACTGGTGCATGCGATCGGCCTCGGGTGACGTGGGATCGAAGCTGATGCGCTGTTCCGTATCGCGGGCGGCGAACCAGTGGGCGATCGCCATGGTTTCGGTGATGACCCGGCCGTCGTCGGTGACGAGCGCCGGCGTCTCGTGCCGGGCGTTGAGGCTGGCATAGGACGGGTCGCGCATCTCGCCCAGCATGTCGACGCGGCAGAGCCTGTAGGGCTTGCCGAGCCATTCGAGGGACGAGACGAGACCCATGGAGCTTCCGGCGGGGAAGCCGTAGATGAGGATCGGTTCCAATGGTGTTCTCCGTGATTTCTGTTGACCACGCTGCGCAGCGACACTGGACCTAAGCGCTCTCCGCCCCCATGTAAATTACGCACATTTTTGTCACCACGCCGGAGCCCGCCATGAAGGATCTCGTTTCCCGTTGCCCGATCGAGGAGGTCATGCAGGTGCTCGGCGGCCGCTGGCCGACGCTCTTGATCTACTATCTGAAGGACGGCACGAAGCGGTTCAGCGACCTGCGCCGCGACAATCCCACGGTCTCGCACCGCATCCTGACGCTCGAACTGCGCAAGCTGGAACAGGCCGGAATCGTCGAGCGCACCGTCTTCGACGGCTATCCGCTGCGTGTCGAATACGACCTCACGCCCGCCGGCCACACGCTGATGCCGCTGGTCGATGCGCTGGGCGACTGGTGGGAGGCGCACGACGCGGCGCGTCCGGCCGCGCAAACGAAAACGGCCGCCGAGGCGGCGGCCGTTTCGTAAAGCGCAAGGATTTCCGATCAGACCGGGTAGGAGGCTTCCACCACGGCAAGCGCCGCCATGTTGACGACGCCGCGCGAGGTGGCGGACGGCGACAGGATATGGGCGGGAAGCGCAGCGCCGAGCAGGATCGGGCCGACATGCAGTGAGTCCGTCATGGTCTTGACCACGCCGAGCGCGATGTTGGCGGCGTCGAGGTTCGGGAAGACGAGCAGGTTGGCTTCGCCGGTCAGCGTCGAATCCGGCATGACGCGCTGGCGCAGTGCCTCGGAGATCGCGGCATCGCCGTGCATTTCGCCGTCTGCCTCCAGCGTCGGGTCCATGTCGCGCACCAATGCCATCGCCTTGCGCATCTTGAAGGCGCTTTCCGAATCGCGTGAACCGAAATTCGAATGCGAGACGAGGGCGGCGCGCGGCGTGATGCCGAAGCGGCGGATTTCCTGCGCGGCCATCACGGTCATCTGCGCCACTTCCGCGGCGGTCGGCTCGCAGGTGACGTAGGTGTCGGTGAAGAAGGTCGCGCCGCGCTGCGAGATCAGCAGGCTGAGGGCGGAGAAATTCAGCACGCCGCCCTTCTTGCCGATGATCTGGCTGACATCGCGCATGTGGCGGGCATAACGGCCTTCGACGCCGCAGATCAGCGCATCGGCCTCGCCGCGCTTGACGGCGAGCGCGCCGATGACCGTCTGGTTCGTGCGTACGATGGTGCGGGCGGCTTCGGGTATCACGCCCTTGCGGCCGACGATGCGGAAATAGTCGTCGACATAGTCACGGAACCGCGGATCGTCTTCCGGGTTCACCACTTCGAAATCCACATGCGGGCGCACGCGCAGGCCGTAGCGCTTGAGGCGCGTCTCGATGATGTGCGGGCGGCCGATGAGGATCGGCTTGGCGATTTCCTCTTCCAGCAGCACCTGGGCGGCGCGCAGCACGCGTTCGTCCTCGCCTTCGGCGAAGATCACGCGCTTCTTGGCGGCGTTCTTTGCTGCGGCGAAGATCGGCTTCATGATGAAGCCGGAGCGCCAGACGAAGCGGTTGAGCTGGTCGAGATAAGCGTCGAAATCGGTGATCGGGCGTGTCGCGACGCCGGTTTCCGCCGCCGCGCGCGCCACGGCCGGCGCGATGCGCAGGATGAGGCGCTGGTCGAAGGGCGAGGGGATCAGGTAGTTCGGGCCGAAACTCGGCGTGTCGCCGGAATAGGCGCGCGCGGCGACATCAGACACTTCCTCGCGGGCGAGCGCTGCGATGGCGCGCACCGCCGCCATCTTCATTTCCTCGTTGATCGTACGCGCGCCGCAATCGAGCGCGCCGCGGAAGATGTAGGGGAAGCAGAGGACGTTGTTGACCTGGTTGGGGAAGTCCGAACGGCCGGTGCAGATCATCGCGTCGGGACGCGCGGCGCGCGCCTCTTCCGGCATGATTTCCGGCGTCGGGTTGGCGAGCGCCATGATGAGCGGGCGCTCGGCCATGCGGGCGAGCAGTTCCGGCTTCAGCACGCCAGCGGCGGAAAGGCCGAGGAAGACGTCGGCACCGTCGATCGATTCGGAGAGCTGGCGCTTGTCCGTCTCCTGTGCGTAGACGGATTTCCACTGGTCCATCAGCGCTTCGCGGCCCTTGTAGACGAGGCCCTCGATGTCGTGCACCCAGATGTTTTCCACCTTTGCGCCGAGCACGACGAGCTGGTTGAGGCAGGCGAGTGCGGCAGCGCCGGCACCCGAGGCGACGATCTTCGCCTCATGCAGGGATTTGCCCGCAAGCTCCAGGCCGTTCAGCACCGCGGCCGCGACGATGATCGCCGTGCCGTGCTGGTCGTCGTGGAAGACCGGGATGTCCATCTTCTCGCGCAACTGGCGCTCGACCTCGAAACATTCCGGCGCCTTGATGTCTTCCAGGTTGATGCCGCCGAAGGTCGGCTCAAGCGCCGAGACGACATTGACCATCTCGTCGACGGTCGGCGCGTCGATCTCGATGTCGAAGACGTCGATGCCGGCGAATTTCTTGAAGAGAACAGCCTTGCCCTCCATCACGGGCTTGGAGGCGAGCGGACCGATATTGCCGAGGCCGAGCACGGCCGTGCCGTTCGAGACGACGGCGACGAGGTTGGCGCGGGCCGTATAGTCGGCGGCGGTGCTCGGGTCGTCGCGGATGGCGAGACAGGGGGCGGCAACGCCCGGCGAATAGGCGAGCGCGAGGTCGCGCTGGTTGCCGAGCGGCTTGGTAGGGGTGATCTCGAGCTTGCCGGGGCGGGGATGGCGGTGGAAGAAGAGAGCCTGCTGATCGATATCGCCGCTTGCGGGTCCGTCCTGCGTCCTCGATTTATCGCCCGTACTCATGGTGCTCCCTGTCATATGCTGTTTTCGTTGCGGCTCTTTCTGCCATGAAACCGCCGCTACGTGAAGTTTCCGGAACATTCCATAAAGCCGCAATCAGCGACCTGTGCAATGCCTATTTGCGGACCGGAAATGCATAGGTGTGTCATCAATTTGAAACAGGAGTCTGGTTTTCAACGGAGCCAAAGCCGCCCGTTATGAAGATGTTTGCGGCGGCCGGCCACCCGGAGACCAAGGCATGACTGCGACCCTCGCCGACCCGAATGTCCGTCATTTCCGCACGCTGTTCATCTCGGATGTGCATCTGGGATCGAAAGCGGCCAAGGCGGATTTCCTGATCGATTTCCTGCGTCACCATGAAGCGGAGACGATCGTGCTCGTCGGCGACATCGTCGACGGCTGGCGCCTCAAGCGCAACTGGTACTGGCCGCAGGCCTTCAACGACGTCACGCAGAAGTTCCTGCGCAAGGCGCGCAAGGGCACGCGCATCATCTATATTCCCGGCAACCACGACGAATTCCTGCGCGAATTCCCCGGCACGCATTTCGGCGGCGTCGAGGTGGCGCAGCGCATCATCCATGAAGGCGCTGACGGCAAGCGCTACCTCGTGCTGCATGGCGACGAGTTCGACGTCGTGGTGCGCCATGCCCGCGTCGTCGCCTATCTCGGCGACTGGGCCTATGACGCCGCCATCGCCATCAACGTCGTGTTCGCCGCGGTGCGCCGCAGGCTGGGGCTGCCCTACTGGTCGTTCTCCTCCTGGGCCAAGCAGCAGGTGAAATCAGCCGTCAACTTCATCGGCGAGTTCCAGAAGGTGGTGGCCGAAGAGGCGCGGCGCAACAATGCCGACGGCGTGATCTGCGGCCATATCCACCATGCGGTCATCACCGAGATCGACGGCATCCGCTACATCAACAGCGGCGACTGGGTGGAAAGCTGCACGGCGATCGCCGAGCATCATGACGGCGAGATGGAACTGATCACCTGGCAGAAGATTTCGACCTCGACTGTGCCGGTCGCGCTCGCGTCGCGCAGCATCGGCGCCGTCGAGCCTGCCGGGGCGGAGGCCGCCTGACGCGGCCTTCGAACATTGCCGCCGATTTCGGCGGCAATGGCGTCCGGTAGAAATAGCGGATTGGCGTACGTACATCGGCGTGCTAGAGCCCGGAGCGTCTCCCAACGCAGGTTTCCCGCCAATGACTGCCCCTTCCGGGTTTACCGTGACCTCAGGCGCGCCGCCGTTCTTCGCCGCGCGCATCGCCCTCGTTTTCTGTGCGCCGATGATGGTCAACGGCATTGCGCTGCCGTTCTTTCCGGTCTGGCTCGAAACCCTGTCGATGAGCGATTTCCAGATCGGCATCGTGCTGGCCGTGCCTTTGTTCGTGCGCGTCTTCACGGCGCCGGTGGCCGGTATCATCGCTGACCGGATTGGCGAGCGCTCGATCGTGCTCATCTGGTCGGCGCTGCTTTCGCTCGCAACCGCGATCGCGCTCTTTGCCACCGGCTCCTTCTGGCCGGTGCTGTTGCTCTACACGTTGCAAGGGGCCGTCTATTCGCCCTATGTGCCGATTACCGAGGCGATCATGCTGTCCGGCGTGCGGCGCTGGAATTTCGACTATGGCAAGATGCGGCTCTGGGGCTCGCTCGCCTTCATCGTCGCGACGATGATCGGTGGCTGGCTTGCGGGCCTTCATGGCGGCGCCATGGTGCTGCCGGCGATGGCGGCCGCCTTCGTGCTGACGGTGATGGGCGCCGTGATCGCGCCCAGGATCGGCAAGCCGCGCCGGCCTTCGCCCATCACTGCGATTGCCGAAGTGCCGCGAACGAGCACGCTGCGCCAAAGGGATGTGCAGCTCATGCTGATCGGCGTCTCCCTCGTCAATGCCAGCCACGCCATGCTCTTCGCCTTTTCGGCGATCTACTGGCAGAAGATGGGTTTCAGCGGCGTGGATGTCGGCATCCTGTGGAGCGCCGGCGTGCTGGCGGAGGTGGTTTTCTTCCTGTTTGCCGTCCAGCTCCGGCGGCGCTTCAATTTGTGGTCGATGATGATCTTCGGCAGCACGGTCGCCGTCGCCCGCTGGATCCTCTTTCCGATGGAAATGTCCTTCGCCGGCTACTTCATGCTGCAATGTCTGCACGCCTTCACCTACGCGATCATACACATGAGCGTGCAGAGCCGGCTGGTGGAGCGCGTGGCGGAGGAGCAGGAGGCGGCCGCGCAGGGGCTCTATTTCTTCTACACCGGCATCTTCACGGCGCTCGCCACCTTCCTGTCTGGCTATGCCTTCAGCTGGTATGGCGTGCAGGGTTTCTACCTGATGTCGGTCGTCGCGGCGGCCGGCCTCGTCTCGGTCATTGCCGGTCGGCTGGTCGCGCCAAGCGCTCAGCCCCAGAGCGTCGCTTCCGGCGGATAGACGGAGGAGCCCTCGTAGTGCAGGCCGGGTTCCCGGTCGCGCGCGAGCAGCAAGGGGCCGTCGAGATCGACGAAATCGGCGCCCTGCGCCAAGAGAACGGCCGGCGCCATGCCGAGCGATGTGCCGACCATACAGCCGACCATGATCTTGAGGCCATGCCGCTTTGCCGCCTCGCGCAGTGCCAGCGCCTCCGTCAGCCCGCCCGCCTTGTCGAGCTTGATGTTGATCGCGTCATAGCGGTCGACGAGGCTTGCCACGTCCTCGGTGCGGTGCACGCTCTCGTCGGCGCAGACGGGAATGGGGCGGGCGAGGCCGCGCAGGGCCGAATCATCGCCGGCCGGAAGCGGCTGCTCCACGAGGGCGATGCGCGCCTCGGCGCAGATCGAAAAATGATGGGCGAGGTTTTCCGCCGTCCAGCCCTCGTTGGCATCGAGGATGATGGCGCTTTCGGGCGCACCGGCGCGCACGGCGCGGATGCGCGCGGCATCGTCCACTGTCCCGACCTTGACCTTCAGCAGCGCCCGCCAGGCCTGTTCCGCCGCCTGCCGCTGCATGGCGTCGGGCTCGCCAAGCGAGAGCGTATAGGCGGTGACGAGCTTTTGCGGGGCGCTCGTGTTGATCACCTGCCAGGTCGGCACGCCGGAGATTTTGGCTTCGAGGTCCCAGAGCGCGCAGTCGAGCGCGTTGCGCGCCGCGCCGGCTGGCATGACCCGGGCAAGTTCCTCGCGGCCGACGCCGTCCTCGACTGCGCCACGCATCTCTTCGATGGCCGCCAGCACGCCGGCGACCGATTCGCCGTAACGCGCATAGGGCACGCATTCGCCCCGGCCGAGGAGGCCGGAAGCGCCGATCGTGCAGGTCACCACCTCTGCCATCGTCTTCGCGCCACGCGAAATGGTGAAGGTTCCGGCAATCGGGAAGGTTTCCGGCGTGGCGAGCAAGGTGCGGTGCATTGTGTCGATCCTGGCATGGTCCCCGAAAAAATCGAGGCGTGGCGCGGCTTTTGCCGGTTCGTTCGGTGACAGAGGGGCGGCGAGCCGATAAGACAGGCGCATGTTGTCCCCAGCACACGGGAAGATGCAAGAGACTTGACCGCCGCTGCCCGTACCTCACTCGACATCGCGACCGAAAGCCTGCCCGGCAATGGCGGGGAGATCTGGCGTCTCACCGGCGAATGGGTGAACGCGTCCGCGGTTGCCGCCAGCAAGCGGCTTGCGGAACTCGGCCGCGGGCAGGGCGGCGCGCTGGAAATCGACCTGAGTGGTGTCGCGGCCATGGATACCGCCGGCGCCTGGCTGCTGCGCCGCGCGATCACCGAGCGGCAGGCCGGCGGCGCCGATGTGAGCCTCACCGACCGCGAGGGCGCCAACTACGCCGACCTGATCTCCGCCCTGCCGGAAAAGCTCGCCGAGCCCGGCGACGGTGACGGCGAGCGCAAGACGCTGTTCGAGCGCGTTTTCGAACCCGTCGGCCGCGTCATGGTGGAGGTCTGGGACGACACCGTCGCCGCCATGTTCATCCTCGGCTCGGCGGTGCGCGGCGCGCAGCTGAAGCTCGGCCGGCAAAGCGGCCTGTCGCCGGCGGCGATCGTCCACCAGATCGACCGCATGGGCGTTCGCGCCGTGCCGATCATCCTGCTTATGTCCTTCCTGATCGGCGCGATCATCGCGCAGCAGGGGGCCTTCCAGCTTCGCTATTTCGGCGCGGAAGTCTTCGTCGTCGACCTCGTCGGCATTCTCCAGTTGCGCGAAATCGGCGTGCTGCTCACCGCCATCATGATCGCCGGCCGCTCCGGCAGCGCGATCACCGCCGAAATCGGCTCGATGAAGATGCGCGAAGAGATCGACGCGCTGAAGGTCATGGGCCTCAGCCCGATCGGCGTGCTGGTCTTCCCGCGGCTCGTGGCGCTGACGATCGCACTGCCGCTCCTCACCATCATCGCCAATTTCGCCGCACTGCTCGGCGCCGCCTTCGTCTCCTGGTCCTATTCCGGCATCACCTTCGATACGTTCCTGTCGCGGCTGCGCGAGGCGATCGACCTTTCGACGATCGTTTCCGGCATGATCAAGGCGCCCTTCATGGCGCTGATCATCGGCATCGTCGCCTCCGTGGAAGGCTTGAAGGTCGGCGGCAGCGCCGAATCGCTCGGCCGCCACGTCACGGCTGCCGTGGTGAAGTCCATTTTCGTGGTCATCCTCGTCGACGGCCTCTTCGCCATGTTCTACGCCGCAATCGACTTCTGAGGACGCTGATGGATCAGGTTTCGGCAAAACAGGACGACGTCGTGCTCTCGGTCAAGGATCTGACCGTCGGCTTCGGCAGCAATGTCGTGCTCGACGAGCTCAACCTCGACATCTATCGCGGCGAGATCCTCGGCTTCGTGGGTGCGTCCGGCACCGGCAAGTCGGTGCTGATGCGCACGGTCCTGCGCCTGCTGCCGCGCCGCTCCGGCGCCATCCGCATCTTCGGCGTGGATTTCGACAAGGCGACGGAAGAGGAGCGGCTGAAGCTCGACATGAAGCTCGGCGTGCTGTTCCAGCATGGTGCGCTGTTTTCCGCGCTGACGGTCAAGGAGAATATCCAGGTGCCGATGCGCGAATATCTCGACCTGCCGCAGGCGATGATGGACGAGCTGGCGCGGCTGAAGATCGAGCTGGTGGGCCTCGCGCCGGAAGCGGCGGACAAATATCCGTCTGAACTTTCCGGCGGCATGATCAAGCGTGCGGCACTGGCGCGCGCGCTGGCGCTCGACCCGGCCCTCGTTTTCCTCGACGAGCCGACCTCCGGTCTCGACCCGATCGGCGCGGCCGAATTCGATGAGCTGATCGCCAAACTGCGCGACACCCTGGGCCTCACCGTGTATATGGTGACTCACGATCTCGACAGCCTGTTTTCGGTCTGCGACCGCATTGCTGTTCTCGGGAACAAGAAAGTCATGGTCGAAGGCACGATCGAGGACATGCTGGCCTTTGACGATGCGTGGGTGCAGTCCTATTTCCAGGGCAAACGCGCGCGGTCGATCGTCCGCAATGCGTGAAGGAGTGTCCGGGGCTTTTTCGCTCCGGTGGATGGATTTGCGAGCAGGATAACCGGAACGCATGGAAACGAAAGCCAACTACGCCCTTGTCGGTTTCTTCACCGTGCTCGTCATGGCCGCCGCCTTCGCCTTCGTCTACTGGATGTCGCAATATGGCCGCGGCGGCGAGATGGCGCAGCTTGCGATCCGCATTCCGGGCTCGGCGAACGGCCTCAGCATCGGCTCCCCGGTGCGCTTCAACGGTATTCCCGTCGGTTCCGTGCGCAGCCTCGCGATCGATGCCGAAGACCCGCGTTTCTCCGTCGCGATGACGGAAGTCTCGACCAGCGCGCCGGTCAAAAAGTCCACGACGGCGGTTCTGGAGGTACAGGGGCTGACCGGTGCGGCTTACATCGAGCTTTCGGGCGGCAATGGCGGCGACGAGAACATCCTTCGCCAGGCCTTCGACACCGAAACGGCTGCCGTTTTGCAGGCCGAACAGTCGAGCGTGACGAACATCCTGTCGACCGCCGACAAGATCCTGAAACGCGCCGACACGGCAATCACCGATATCCAGGGTTTCGTCGCCGATGCGCGCGGGCCGCTCACCACGACGATCCGCAATGCCGAGCAGTTTTCTGGCTCGCTTGCCCGCAACGGCGAGAAGATCGACGAATTCCTGCAAAGCGTCGGCGGCCTGTCGGACACGTTCCGCAATCTCTCGACCCGGCTCGATTCGACGCTCGCCTCCGTCGACGACCTGATCAAGGCGGTCGATCCCAAGAAGGTCGAAGACTTCGTCGGCAATGTCGACAAGATCAGCAAGGACATCGCGGACGCCTCCGGCGACATCAAGACGACCGTCGAAGGCTTCCGCAAGACGGCCGAGACCTTCGACGCCTTCGGCAAGCGGGCGACGACGACGCTCGACAAGGTCGATGGTCTGGTCGCCGCGGTCGACCCGCAGAAGGTCGGCGGCGCGATCGACAATATCTCGGTCGCGACCGCGGATGCGCGCAAGGCCATCGCCTCTGTGACGGGTGTCGCCGACCGCATCGGCGCGCGCAAAGAGGATATCGACCAGATCATCACCGACGTGCAGCAGATGTCGAACAAGCTGAACGCCGCCTCCACGCGCGTCGACGGCGTGCTCGCCAAGCTCGATGGCTTCCTGGGCGAGGGCGATTCCGAATCGCTCTTCGCGGAAGCCAAGGCGACGCTGCAATCGATCAAGCAGGCGGCGGATACGCTGAACGGCCGTATCGGCCCGATCGCCGACGGGCTGCAACGCTTCTCCGGCTCCGGCCTGCGCGACGTCGAGGCGCTGGTGCTCGATACGCGGCGCACGATCCAGAATCTCGACAGCGCGATTTCCGGTTTCGAGCGCGATCCGCAGCGCCTGCTCTTCGGCGGCGAGACGGTCAAGCAGTATGACGGCCGCACAAGGCGTTGATTTCGCCCGCAAGTGTGGCCCTATCTCCACAATGGTTAACAGCCGGATGCCGGACGCGATTTTGTCCGCCTCCGCAACCGTGACAGCGTGCCATGCCCCTGATACAGATTCGTGGCGTAAGGGTTTGAGGACGACATGACGGTATCGGGTATGGGTTTGTTGCGGAACGGGACTGCGGCGCGCGCCGCGCTGATCGCCGTTCTGGCTGCCACGCTTGCCGCCTGCGGCAGCACACAGGCCAAGAACGATACCTACGCGCTCTCCTCCACCGCCTCGGTGGAAGGCCCTTCGGCGAAGAACAGGCAGATCCTCGTGCCGCAGCCGTCCGCGCTGAAGGCGCTCGACAGCGGGCAGATCGTCATCCGCCCGTCCGCCTCGGAAATCCAGTATCTCGCCGGCGCGCAATGGAGCGACAGCCTGACCAAGATGGTGCAGGCGAAGCTCGTGCAGGCGTTTGAAAATACCGGCCTTGTCGGCGGTGTCGGCAAGCCGGGCGAGGGCCTGGCGATCGATTATCAGGTCGCGACCGACATTCGCACCTTCGAGGTGGATACCGCCGGCGCGGATACCGCCGTGGTGGAAATTTCCGCAAAGCTGCTCAATGACCGCAACGGCACCGTCCGGGCGCAAAAGGTTTTTCGCGCGGCAGTGCCGGTTGGCGGGACGGGAAATACAGCCTTCGTGAAGGCGCTCGACGCGGCCTTCGCCACGGTCACCGCAGATATCGTCGGCTGGACGCTCGCCGCGATTTGATCCGGCATACGTGAGAATCAAAAAGGCCGTGCGCTGCGGATCGCAGCGCACGGCCTTGTCACATCAGGCGCCCTGCACGCCCTGGATGGCCGAGACCTTCCACTCGGCGCCGTTGCGGCGCACGAAGGTCCAGATCTCGACGGCTTCCGTCAGGTTGTCGGGATCGCCGGAAACGAGCGTGCCGGTCGCGCGGTCGCGCATCACGTCGATGCTCTCGTAGCGCATGGCGACCGTCGCATAATCATCCGTGCCTTCGCTCCAGGCTTCCGCGACGTCGCCCTGCACGAGATGAATGTCGCGCACCTCGTTTTTCAGGCCCTGCGTGGCGTTGTCGCTGAGTTCTTCGGCGAGATAGGACATGGCCTCCGGCGTGGTGATCTGGCGCAGCGTGCGGAAATCTTCCGCGGCATAGGCCGCCTGCAGTTCTTTCAGCAGGCCCTCGAACTGTTCGAGGTCTTCCGGCTTGACGCCGATCTCGTCGCCGCCGGCTTTCGGCTGTACGGCCGCTGCTGCCGCCTGGCGATTGCCGCCGCCGATGCGCGGGATTTCGAAGTCCGAACCGCCGGTCTGGTAGGCGTTGCGGGCCTGCGCATTGCCGGGGCCGGCATAGGCGGGGGCGCTCTTCTGCGCGAACATTCGGCGCAGGAACAAGAAGACACCGGCGATCAGGAGCACCTGGAGGATCAGGCCGAGGAAGCCGATGCCGCCTCCGAGTCCCTGTCCGAGCAGCATGCCGACGAGGCCGCCGAGCATCAGGCCGCCGATGAGCGAGCCGCCGAAGCCGCCGAACAGGCCGGGGCGCTGGCCGTTGGCCGTCGTGGTGCGGTTTGCCGAGGGCTGGGCGGACTGCTGGCGCGTCATGGTGCGGTCGATAGGCTGGGCATCCAGCGGCGCGGTGCGCGTCGTCGAGGGGGTCTGGAAGGTGCGAGTGCCGCGGCTGCCGAAACCGCCGCCGGCGCGGCGTGCTTCCGCAAAGTCGACCATCGTCATCATCACCATGACCGCCACTGCGATCGTCGCCAGAAACCGTGCAAAGCCCTGTATCAAGATCATTTCCGTCTCTCTTCCCATGCGCCGACCGGCGCGTCGAAACGCATATAGAGGGTAAGAGCGCGGAATTTAAGGGTTTTGGCCGCGAAAAGACGCCGCGATCGTTCACAAAAACGAGACGGCCGCCCGGAGGCGGCCGTCTCTGTTCGATTTTTCGCCAAAGCGATGCGCTTCGGCCGGAAATGCTTAGCTGAAGCGGCCTGCCGCATGCGCCAGCATGGTGTAGACCTTGCCGGTGTCGGAGGTGAGATAGGTCTGCGTCATCACCTTGTCGCGGTCGTTGCGGGCGACGTCGGCGAGCAGCTTTTCAAAATCCGAGATGTAGCGGTCGACCGCGGTGCGGAATTCCGGCTCGCGCTCGTATTTGCGCTTGATCTCGTCGAAGGTCTGCTGGCCCTTCAGCGTGTAGAGGCGGCGCGTGAAGACGTCGCGCTCGCCGCGCTGGTAGCGCCGCCACAGGTCGACCGAGGCATCGTGGTCGATGGCGCGGGCGATATCGACCGAGAGCGAGTTCAGCGATTCGACGACGTGGCGCGGGTTGCGGGTGTCGGCCGGGCGGGCCGCCTGGGCGTCACCGCGCGGCTGGGCGAACTGGGCTTCCTCGCGCGAGACGGCGCCGCGCAGCAGGTCGCGCATCCAGCCGCCTTCGCCGGCGGTCTTGTTTTCTGCCTCTGCGGCGGGCAGGGGCTGGGCGCGCTGCGGCACGGTGGCGGTCGCCGCACGCTCGAGGCCGAGGCTGCCGCGCAGCGGCACGCTCTCCTCGCGGCGCGGTTCTGCGCGGGTTTCCTGCACCGGCTGCTGCACGGCCTTGGCCTGGACCGCGGCCGGGCGCGAGACTTCCAGCGCCGACGAAGACTTGCCGATGATGTCGGAAAGGTCCTGCAGCGCCTTGATCTGCTCGCTGACGGCGCGGCGCATCTGCGCAGCGTTTTCCTTGGCTTCTTCCGGCAGGTCGAACGCGCCGCGCTTCAGTTCGCCGCGGGTCTGGTCGAGTTCCTTGCGGATATCGGTGGCGGCGCGGCGGATTTCCTCGGTGGCGCCGGAGAACTTGCCGACGGCTTCCTCGACGGCCTGGCGCAGCGTTTCGCGCATGACGGTCGTGGCGGCGTCGGATTTCTTGCCGGATTCGGTGAGCAGGCGATCGACATCGGAGAGCGAAGCGCCGACGCTGCCGCGCAGGCGGTTCGCCACTTCCTTGGTGCGTTCCTCGGCGCGGTTGAATGCGCCCTCGACCGACTGGCTTGCTTCCTCGCCGGCCTTCACCATCGAATCGCGCAGTGCTGCGGCCGTGGCTTCCGCGCGCTTTTCGGTTTCGCCGAGAATGCGGCCGACATCGGCAAACGAACTCTGGATGCCGCCGCGCAGGTTGCTGGCAATGAGGCCGGAGCGTTCCTCGGCGCGGCTGAACACGCCCTCGACCATGCCTTCGAGCGACTGCATGGTCTTTTCGATCTCTTCGGAGCGCTGCACGAGGCCGACGGAGAGCGAGCGTAGCGCGTCCTGGCGTTCTTCCAGCGTCGAGACGAGGTTCGACTGGGCGGCGGCGAGCAGATCGGAGGCCTGCGACAGGATCTTCGAGTGATCCTCGAAGCGTCCGACGATGCCGCCGATCTGCGACAGCGTGCCGGAGGAGATGTCGGAAAGGCGATCGACCTTGCCTTCGAGCAGGCGCGACGTGGTGGAGACCATGTCGGCCGCGCGGTCGGCGGAGGCGGAGAAGCGCTCGGTGGTCGTGGTCAGCTGCTGGTCGACGGCGCCGAGCGTCTCGCTTGCGGCATCGACGAGGCCGGCGATGGCACCATTGCTTTCCGAGAGGCGGGCGATCAGGCTCAGGACATTCGCCTGCAGGCCGCTTTCGATCTCGCGCATCTGGCCGGCGGCTTCTTCCGTGCGGCTGGAGATGGCGGCAAGCGTATCGGCGGTGCGGGCGGAGATCGCGTTGATCAGCGCGGCGTTCTCGTTGCGCATGCGGTCGGCACTTTCGCGGGCGACGCCGCTTAGGCGCTCTGCACCCTCGCGGGTGACACCGCTCAGACGTTCTGCACTCTCCTGCGCGACGCCGCTCAAGCGTTCGGCGGCCTCGCGGGCGACACCGGTGATGCTTTCCGCAGCCTCGCGGCCGACGGCGGCATAGTCGTCGATGACCGGACGGGCTTCCTCGTTGATCAGGCGCGACAGTTCTTCCGTGCGGCTGGCCAGCATGGAGTTGAGTTCGCGCGTGCGCTCGTCGAGCGTCGAGCGGATCGACGCGCCGCGGGCTTCCAGCGCCTTCTCGACCTCGCCGAGGCCGGTGCGCAGCGACTGCGCCTGGCCGGCAAGGCGGTTTTCGGTCTCGGCGAAGCGGGCGACGGCGGCCGTGGTGGTTTCGTCCACGGCGCGCGTGAAGGCTTCGTTGCGGGCCGAGAGGTTGCCGGCGAATTCCTCACCCGTGCGGGCGATGGTTTCGGCGGCGCGCTGGGCTTCTGCACCCATGTCCTGTGCCGCGCGGGAAACCGCGCCGCGCAGCGTCGAGCTGAGGCTGGCGAATTCCTCGCCGGTCTTGGCGAGCGACTGGGCCGAGCGGATTGCTTCGGCGTCCATGTCCTGCGCGGCCTGCGAGACGGCCTCGCGCAGCGTGTGGGCGAGGCCTGCGGCCTTGCCGTCGATCGTGCGGTTGACGCTGTCGAGACCGATGGTGAGCGCCCGGTCCATGGTGCCGAGGCGTTCCTCGATGCGGCCGGTCTTCTCGTCGATGGTGACGCCGATGCGCGTGGCGGCTTCATCCGTGACGCGCTCGATCTGGCTGGTGCGTTCGGCGAGCGTTCCATCGATGCGTTCGGCGGCTTCGCCGGCGAGGCGGGCGATCTCGCTGCCGCGTGCGGCAAGCGTGCCGTCGATCAGCGAGGTGGCCTCGCCGACAGCGCGCTGGATTTCGCTGGCGCGGGTGACGAGGGCGCCATCCATGCGTTCGGCAGCTTCGTTGACGCTGCGCTCAATCTGGTCTGCACGGCCGTTGAGGGTCTCCTCAAGGCGGTCTGCTGCCTGTCCGGCAACGCGGGTGAGCTGCTCGGCGCGGCTGGCAAGCGTGCCGTCGATGCGGTCGGCGGCTTCGCCGGTGACGCGGGCGATCTGTTCGGCACGGTTGGCGAGCGAACCATCGATACGGTCGGCGGCTTCGCCGGTCACCCGTTCGATATCCGTGATGCGGCCCGACAGCGCACCTTCGATGCGCAATGCGGCATCAGCGCTGACGCGTTCGATGTCGGTAACGCGGCCGGCAAGCGTCGCGGCGATGCGCGCCGTCGTCTCGTCGCCGATGCGGTCGACCTCAGCCATCGGGCGGGAGAGGGCGTCGGAGACGCGCAGCGACACATCGCTGCCGACGCGGTCGAGATCGGAAAGGCGCTCCGACAGCGTGTCGGAGATGCGCAGCGCGGCCGTGTCGACGATGCCGGAGACGTTGTCGACGCTGTGTTCGATGCGGGCTTCGAGCTTGCCGAGGTTTTCCTCCAGCCGGCTGCCCGTCGTGTCGAAGCGGGTGGCGACGCTGTCGACGGTCTGCTCCATGCGGTTGCCGAAGGTGACGGCTGCCTCGGCGATCTTCGAAGAGCTCTCAATGAGGCGCTCGGCGACGACACCGGCGCTTTCGCGCACGCGCTGGTCGAGCACGGCGGCGCTGCCGTCGATGGTGCGGCGCAGCGCTTCCTCGTGCTGCTCCATCGTCAGTTCCAGCATGCCGGCGCTGGTGGCGATCGAGGTGCCGATCGTGGTGACCTGGTCGTTCAGTGTCTCGGTGAGGTGGTTGCGGCCCTCGGTGATCGCAAGGTTGATCGCGTTGATGCGGTCGTCCAGCGTCGCGCGAATCTCCTCATGGGTGGAGGTGAGCGAACCGGCGAGCTCGGAGGCGCGGCCGGAAAGCTGTTCCATCGACATTTCCAACATGCCGGCGCTGGTGGCAATGGAGGTGCCGATCGAGGTGACCTGGTCGTTCAGCGTCTCGTTGAGGTGGTTGCGGCCGTCGGTGATCGCGGCGTTGATTGCGTCGATGCGGTCGTCGAGCGTCGCGCGGATCTGGTCGTGGGTGGAGACGAGCGAACCCGTCAGCTCCGAGGCGCGGCCGGAAAGCTGCTCCATCGACATTTCCAGCATGCCGGCGCTGGTGGCAATGGAGGTGCCGATCGAGGTGACCTGGTCGTTCAGCGTCTCGGTCAGCTGGTTGCGGCCCTCGGTGATCGCGAGGTTGATGGCGTTGATGCGGTCGTCGAGCGTCGCGCGGATCTGCTCCTGGGTGGAGACGAGCGAGCCGGCAAGCTCCGAGGCGCGGCCGGACAAGGCTTCCGCGATATTGGCGGCGCGGCCGGAAAAGGCTTCGGCGAATTCGGCCGCCTGGCCGTGCAACACGCCGCCGAGCTGCTGCGTGCCTTCGGACAGAACGGTTTCGACACGGTTCGCTGCGGCGTCGATCGACGACTGCATGGAGCCTGCGCTGTTGGAGAGCACCGAGGCGAGGTTGGCCGTGCGGCCGGTGATGACCTCGTCGATCTGGCGGGCGGCGCCGGTCAGCGCGTTCTCGACGCGGCTGGCGGCCGAGCCGACCGACTGTTCGAGCTGGCTGCCGGTCTCGTTCAGCATGGAGGAGAGGGCGGCGGTGCGCTCGGAAAGCGCGTTGTCGATGCGGCCGTGGCTGGCGGCGATGGTGGAGGTGATCTGGTCGGCGCGCGCACCGAGCGCGTCTTCCATGCGGGCCTGGGCGGCCTCGATATCAGTGGCAATGGCCGTGCCGCGGCTGTCGAGCGCCTGCGTCAGGCGGCGTTCGCTGCTGGAAATGCTCTCGACCAGCGCTTCGGCGCGCGCACCGAGCGCATTTTCCATGCGGGCTTGGGCGGCCTCGATATCGGTGGCGATGGCCGTGCCGCGGCTGTCGAGCGCTTCCGTCAGGCGGCGCTCGCTGCCCGAAACGCTCTCGGCAAGCGCCTCGGCGCGGGCGCCAAAACCGGTTTCGATGCGGTTCTGCACGTCGGCGAGGCCCCCGAGCAGGGCTGCGGACTTTTCGGAGAGCACCGAGTTCATGCGCTCATGCGCGCCGGTGACGGCATTCGTAATGGCGTCGGCGTGGCCGGTCACGGCGCTTTCGAAGACTTCCTGGCCGGTGCCAAGCGTCGTCGCCAGCGCGAAGGACTGGTCGGTCAGCGTGTTGCCGAGGCGGTCGATGCTGGAGGTGAGGATGCCGTCGATCGCCTCATGGCCGCTGGCGACCGTCTCGTTGATGCGGGCGAGGCTTTCCATCAGCTTGGAATCGAGCGAGCCGGCACGCTGGTCGAAGGCGGTGGCGAATTCCTCGACGCGCTGGTCGAAGGCGCTGGCGATCTGGCCGACGGTCGCCTGCATGCGCTCGTCGAAGAAGCCGGAGCGCAGGTCGAGATCCATGACCGTGTCGTCGGCGGCGTTCTTCAGGCTCTGGCGGAACTGCGCGCCCTTTTCGTCGAGGGCCGCGTTCATCGATTCGAGGACATGGTCGAGGCCGCCGGTAACGGCCTGCTGGCCGATCGACAGGCTTTCGCTGATCTCGCGGGTGCGGGCGATCAGCGTCTCGTTGAGCTGCTTGGCGCGCTCGTTCAGCGCTGCGTTCAGCTTTTCCGTGTTGGTGTCGAGCGAGGTGGCGCGGGTCTCGAACTGGTTCAGCAGGTCCCGGCCGCGCGAATCGAGGCTCTTGGTCAGGTGGTCCAGGCGGGTGTCGAACTCCTGGGCGAGCGCCAGGCCGGAGGAGGAGAGGGTGGACAGCAGGCTGTCGGTGCGGGCCGAAAGCATGGCGCCGATCGTCTGCGTCGCGCTGTCGGACTTTTCCATCAGCATGGCTGCGCGGGTGTCGAGCATGGAGGCGAAGGCTTCGCCCGACGTCGCAAGCCGGTTCGTGATGCTCTCGCCGGCGCTTGCCAGTTCATCCTTCAACTGTTCGTGTGCGCCGGAAATCGACGAACGGACGCGTTCTGCATGGCTGACGATCGCCTCGCGCTCGGAGCCGAGCTCCTGCACGAGCGTGCGCACGCGCATTTCATTGTCGGCATAGCTGCGTTCCAGCGCGTTCACTTCGGAATGCACGAGGGTTTCGAGTTCGGTGGCGCGCGCGATGGTGCGCTCGATGCCTTCGTTCATGGCCGAGACTTCGCGGCGCACGGCCTGGCCGACGGTCATGATACGGTCGGTGGCGACGGTTTCCGGTTCGGACAGGCGAAGGGCGACTTCCGCCATGGAACGGGCGGCACTGCGCAGCTCATGGGCGCGCGAAATCATGATGGCGAAGGCGAAGAACAGCATGATCGGCATGACGATGGCGACCAGCATGCCGATGGCGCCGGGCAGCGCCACGAGATCGGCGACCGAGCGGATCTGCCAGATCTGCGGTGCATAAAGCAGGTTCGCGACGCCGAGGCCGCCGATGACCCAGAGAACGGACATCAGGATGGCCATGCGGATCGAGGTGCGGCCCGAGCGCACGTCGAGCGACTTGAGAATCGCGGCGGGCGTCTTGCGCGAACCGTCATTAGCCGGCTGGAAGGTCGGTGTCTTCGGTGCGGGATCGGGCGTCAGGCTGCGTGCCGTCTCGCCGGAGGCCGGGCGCGTGGCGGGCTTTTCCTGCGTCTTGTTCGGAATGCGACTTGCTGGTTCAGACACATGGGCCTCCGAAGCGTCCTTCTTCGAGGGCGTCTCCGGCGCTAGATCGTCAAAGTCGATTTTAAGTGCCTCTTCGAGGGCCTGGAAGGCCTTGTCGTCGATCGACTCGGTGGACTTGTTCGTCGCCATGCGGTTACGCCTCGTTACCATGTCCGGGATCGGGCTTCATACGCGCTGCCGCTGCTCAGGCGCATTCGAACCGTCCGGTTGGTGGCCGGTCTTGCTGCTTACCCTCATGGCAAGCAGCGTCCGGACCGCCGTTCATTCCAATTCGCTCGATAGACCGAAAAGGCGAAGCGGTGTATCTCCGCCCACGGCTTATCCACCGGCACTATCCGGTCGTATCGTAGTGACACATTAGCCTGTATCACACAATTCATTGCCATCTCCCTTAGGTCGAAACTTAACAGGAAGTTAACATTCCACAGATTTGTATCGCGATGGAATAGTTATGAAAAAGGCAATTTTTCAGCCGTTAACCATAGTTTGCGATTCATGCCCCTTTTGCGCCGCGTTTTAATCGGATAGGCGCGCCGGCCACGCAGAATGGCGGTCCATGTCCCAGCCGGTTGCAGGCCAGGCGCCCGGACCGCTTCGACATCTGCGTGCATCACAACGAAACAAGCGTACGTAGCGTATATAAGGATATTGGCAAATGGCAGCGCTCAACATTGCATTCGAGGCGCCCGACAATGCAGGCGGCATGTCCCATTCCGGGGGACGGCCGATCGATCTGATACACCTTGCGCGCCAGACCATGGGCGACAAGGCACTGGAACTGGAAGTCTTGCAGATGTTCGCGCGGGCTGCCCGCGAGAGCATGAAGGAGCTTGCCGCATCCGAAGGCGAGGCCCGCGCTGCCGTCGCGCATCGCCTGAAGGGATCCGCCCAGTCGGTCGGCGCCACCGTCGTCAGCAAGGCTGCCGAGGCGCTGGAGGCAGATCCGGCCGATGCGATCGCCCTTGCCGCCGTCGCCGCCGCCGTCGTCGAAGCGGAAAATTTCATCCTCAAACTCTGCCGCTGATCGTCGCAGGCTCGCCGCCCCGGACGTGGCGCGGTGGGCAAAGCCGATGGCGCGTCCGGACCTGCCACGGCCCTGCCGGGCGCGCGATGTTGACTGGGAAGGGGTTTTGTTGGAAACAACCGCCGGAAAACCGGCGGTTCGGCACCGTCCCTTCGCCGGCCAGTCTTTCGCCTTCTCGGGCAGCCTACAGGATCCGGACCCATCATGAGCAAACTCACCATCGTCGCCTTCGACGGCACGCGCCACGAACTGGATGTCGCCAACGGCTCCACGGTCATGGAGAATGCCGTGCGCAACTCCGTGCCCGGCATCGAGGCGGAATGCGGCGGCGCCTGCGCCTGCGCGACCTGTCATGTCTATGTCGACGATGCCTGGAGCGGCACCGTCGGCCCGCCGGAAGCGATGGAAGAGGACATGCTGGACTTCGCCTACGACGTCCGCCCGACCTCGCGGCTCTCCTGTCAGATCAAGATGTCGGATGCGTTTGACGGGCTCGTGGTTCACGTCCCGGAACGCCAGGCCTGACATCTCCCATTTTCGCTGGAGTTGTTTTCGCGCCTCTGCCCATCCGGCAGGCGGACGGCGCGCGACTATGCGATGTCTTCTACACACTTGAAGAAGAGAATCGGTTGTTCTGCCGGCGGACAAGAATAGAGGGACAAAAAAAGAGCCTCGCCTGTCGATAAGGACGAGCGAGGCCAGGAGGGCGCATCGCAGACAGGAGAGGGAGGAGACACCTGCTGCTAAGATAAGGACGCGCCAGGAGAACCTGTTACAAACCGTTTCATGCAACTTCGGGAAGGAAAATCGTCTTCCCGTTCACTGTTGAAATGAAGATACGGTGATTTGCGGATTTGCGCTATCGCTAAAACTAACCATTAATTTCATGCATGCGCAGGCACCCGGGCCTTGCCCCGGTCCGAATCCATTAAAACTCTTTCAAGAAATACATGCGCCGCCGGCTTTTATTCGCCGCGGTTCTTCAGCCGGTGCACCAGGAGGCGCATCATGCGGTCGTTGAAGTTCTTCGATTCGACGCGGTCGAATCGTGCCTGGTCGGCATCGTGTTTTGTCACGGCATCGGCGGTCACCCGGTCGACCCGCGCCTGCATGCGCTCGCAATCGGATTCGGGGCGCAGCTTTTTCAGATCGCGCTCCAGGCCGCGGGCATGCTGGCGGGCGATCTCGGCATGGCGCTCCTCGTGGCGGCGGATGTCGCCTGCCAGCGTATCCCAGATGAGGGCGAGCGAGGCGGTCGTGCGGTTGCGGTTCTTCCAGCGCGGCAGGATGATCTGGGTGGACAGCGTCACCTTCGCCTCGCCGACTGCACAGCGGCTGCCGCGGCGCACATAGGTGACCGAGCCACCCCATTTGATCTTGGTGGCGCCGGGATGGCGCGCGCCGCTGTGCTTCATCATCGGGCCGCGCTTCGACAGTTCCGCATCGAGTTCCGCCGCGGTGTGGCCGCCGACGGAGAAATAGGCGAAGGTCTTCGACGTGATCGTCTGGGCGGCGGCCGGCTGAAGAGCGAGGCAGGTGAGGGCGGCAACGGCCATCAGGCGAGCGATGGTCTTCATTCGGTTCCGTATTCCTTTCGCCATCGGGTGTGCCCGATGCAGTGCCGGCGGACGGCGCCGGTTGAACTTCCCTTAAGCTTGGGGCATAGGCTCGGCAAGCGCAACACTCTTTCCCCGGCGCTGGTTAATTGCGGAAGGAAACCGCCATGTTCTCGCCGTTCGATCCCTTCCGCTGGGCGCTCGCCCATGGCCGGTTTCTGGAGCTCGGCCCGCGCGGCATCCTGATGGCGATCGTCAACGTGACGCCCGATTCTTTTTCTGACGGCGGAAAATTCGACAGCGCGGATGCGGCGGTGGCGCAGGCGATCCTCTGTCTGGAACAGGGCGCCGAAATCGTCGATATCGGCGGCGAATCGACGAGGCCGGGTGCTGCCCCCGTGACGGCGGCCGAGGAGCAGGATCGCATCCTTCCGGTCATCGAGGCGCTGGCCGGCACGACGGACGCCATCCTCTCCGTCGATACCTTTCGCGCCGAGACGGCCCGCCTCGCCATTGCCGCCGGTGCGCATATCGTCAACGACGTGCACGGCCTGCAGCGCGAGCCCGACGTTGCCCGGGTGGCCGCGGAAACCGGCGCCGGCCTCTGCATCATGCATACGGGCCGCGACCGCGAAAAACGGCCGGATGTGGTGGAGGACCAGTATCTCTTCCTCGGCCGTTCGCTGGAGATTGCCCGCGAGGCCGGCGTGCCGCGCGAGGCGATGGTGCTCGATCCGGGCTTCGGCTTTGCCAAGGATACCGACGAAAATCTCGAACTGATGGCGCGTTTCGGCGAGCTTTACGGTTTTGCGCTGCCTATTCTCGCCGGCACCTCGCGAAAACGCTTCGTCGGCGCGGTCACGGGGCGCGATGCGGCCGATAGGGATGTCGGCACCGCCGCGACGACCGCGCTGCTGCGGGTCGCAGGGGCTGCGGTCTTCAGAGTGCACGATGTCGCAATCAACAGGGATGCGCTCGCCATTGCCGATGCTATGCTCGCCGCAGGGCGCACGGTGAAGGCGCGCGAGGCGCGCGCCGCAGAGCCGGCCAGACAGGAAAGATCATGACCACCACCTACACGATCACGCTCAAGAACTGCGCCTTCTTCGCCCGCCACGGCCTGCACGATGCGGAAGAATTTTTAGGCCAGCGTTTCTTCGTCGATGCGGAGCTGGAGGTGCGGCCGCTGCGCCCGCTTTCCGACGACGCGATCGAATCGACCGTCGACTATGGCGTGGCCTTCCAGGAGATCGAGAAGATCGTCACCGGCCAGCGCCGCTACCTCATCGAGGCCCTGGCGCAGGAGATCGCCACCGTGCTTTGTGCCCGCTTCCCGCAGATTTCGCGCGCCCGCATCACGGTGCGCAAGCCGAATGCGCCGGTGCCCGGCGTGCTCGATTATGTGCAGGTCACGGTCGACCATGCCGTCTGAACGCTTCCGCCAGGCCTCGCTCGGCCTCGGCGGCAATATAGGCGATCCGGTGCGGGCGATGGCGCAAGCGCTCCAGGCGCTCGATGCGCGGCCCGATTGCCGTGTCACGGCCGTGTCCAGGCTCTACCGCACGCCGCCCTGGGGCAAGACGGACCAGGACTGGTTCTTCAACGCCTGCGCGCTGGTCGAGACGCTGCTGGAGCCCGAACCGCTGCTCGATACCTGCCTCGGTATCGAGCGCGACATGAAGCGTGAGCGCAAGGAACGCTGGGGTCCGCGCACCATCGATATCGACGTTCTGACTTTTGAGGGTGTCGCGCAGACCGGCGGGCGGCTGGAACTGCCGCATCCGCGCATGACGGGCCGCGGCTTCGTGCTGATGCCGCTCGCCGACGTGGCACCCACGCTGGAGGTGCAGGGGCGCACGGTCGAATCCTGGCTGAAGGATGCGGATGTCGCGGGCATCGAGCCGGCGAGCGCCGCCGCCGACTGGTGGAAGATTACTTGATCGAACCGACGGCGATGTCGTCGAGGTTGCGGTCGAGCGAGACGCCGATGACCGGGATCATCTTGTTTTCGACCTTCACCGAGATGGTGATGTTCAGCTTGTTGTCGCTTTCGAGGCGCGCGATCATCGCGCCGTTCAGCTTCTGGCGGTTGATGCCCATGACGACCTTGTTGCCGTTGACCTGGCCCGAGGTGATGTCGAGGCCCTTGCCGGCCGCGCCGTCGAGGAACTTGCCCTTGTAGGTGCTGCCCGCCTTGCTGATCAGCGCCGACATCGGCTGCTTGAAGACGCCGACGCGGCAGAAGCCGTCGAGCTGGATGCCGGCGCCCTTTGCGGGTGCCGTGTCGCCCGTCAGGTCGCAGGAGAATTTTGTGCCCTTGTACTTGCCGGCGACGATTTCGCCCTTGCCCTGCCAGTTGCCGGTGACCTGTTCAAAGAAGGCCTTGTCGCGCGATCCGGCGGATGCTGGCAGAGCGACGGTGGTGGCTGCGAGGAAGGCCGCTACGGAGGCGCGGGCGATCAAAGAGGTGCGCGAAAACATGAACGATCCTTGATGGGCGACGGCCATCTGGCCTGCTGTTGTGCGATGAGATTTGCGTGAAAATGGTTAATGGACGGTTTCCGACCGCCTTGCCCTTCGTCATTTGATCGGATCGCACCCCCGGAAAACCGGGTTGTTGCAGCAGGGTCACGCCTCGTCGCGCCGGCTGCTCCCAGTGCCCGGCGTCAGATCGCCGATGAAATCGCCGATGCCGGGCCGTTTCAGCGCGCGGAAGGGCATCGGGCGGCAGAGGTCCATGGCGGCAATGCCGATTCGTGCCGTCATGAGGCCGTTGATGACGCCCTCACCGAGCCGGGCGGAGAGTTTTGAGGCAAGCCCATGGCCCAGCACCTGCTGCACCAGGCTGTCGCCCATGGCGATGGAGCCGGTGACGGCGAGGTGCGCGATGACGTCGCGCATCAGGCGCAGCATGCCGATCTTCCCGGGCCTTCCGCCGTAGAGTTCGGCCATGCCGCGCACCAGCCGGCTGCTTTCGTAGATGACGTAGCCGAGATCGACCAGCGCGCGGGGGCTCACCGCCGTGACGATGGAGACGCGTTTGGCGGCGCCGAGAATCAGCGCGCGCGCCTCGCGGTCGAGCGGCGCCATCAGTTCGCGTTCGGCAAGGTCGACAAGATGGGCCGCGTCGATGATCTCGCCCTCCGTCTCGGCAAGCCGTGCCCGGCCGCGCGCCGTCTGCGGGCGGGCGGAGAGCAGATGCACCAGCCGGGCAACGATGGCGCGGCCGACCGACGGGGTCGGCGACAGGGTGGCGTCGACGACGTCGCGCTTCAGATCCTGTACGGCCGCGAGCCGCCGCAGGCCGATCAGTTCGCGCAGCACGAGGCCGAGCACGGCGAGGACGGCGACGGCCGCGGCACCGATCGCCAGATAGCCGAGCCAGTCATTGCGGCTGAACAGATCGCGGATCAGCGAATCGACCCACAGGCCGATCGCAAGCGAGACGAGCAGGCCGAGCGCGCCGAAGGCGATGCGGCCGAGCGTCAGGCGGCGCCGGCGCGGGGTGGCGACCGGCGGGATCAGTTCTGGCACGTCGGCCGTCGTTGCAATGAAGGGGTCCTCGGCATCCGGCGTCAGCCGGACGGCTTCGTCGAAGGCGGCGGGTGCGCGGGGTTTGGCGCGTTCCGGCGTGGTATCGGCGGGCAGCGAGAAGGCGGCGGGCTTGCGCGGACGGTCGTTCATGCGAGCCGGTCTCCGATCAGATATTGCAGCGCCCGGTCGAGCCGGATGTGCGGCACGGACAATTTCAGGCCGCCGCCGGTCTCCTCGATATGCGGCGGGCGGAAGCGCACGAAGTTCAGGAGATGCGGCGGCTCGCCTTCGGGAGCGGCATCAAGCGCTTTGAAAAGTGAATCCGGATTCTCCGGCAAGTCCCCGGGAAATATCGCTGTTTTGCGTTCGCCGTCGAAGACCTCGCCATTGATCCGCTCGCCCGCCATCGGCGTGCCGACGATGACCGGCAGCACCTGTCCGTCATGCGGCACGGTCGCCTCGCGGGTGGCGCGCACGGAGGCGAGCGCCATCACCTCGATGCCGGCGCCGCTCATGCCGATGCGCTCGATCGCCCGCTCGACCAGGCGGCGGGTGACCGCTTCGAGCCGCGCATGGCTCTCATGGTGCAGGTGGTCTGCCTTGGTGGCGGCGATCACGATGCGGTCGATGCGGCGCGTCACGAAGGAGGAGAGAAAGTTGTTGGAGCCGGCGCGAAAACAGTCGAGCACGTCGCCGAGCGCGCGCTCCAGGTCATGCACGGCCTCGGCACCGCGGTTGATCGCTTGCAGCGCGTCGATCAGCACGATCTGCCGGTCGAGCCGGGCGAAATGCTCGCGGAAGAAAGGGCGCACCACATGCGTCTTGTAGGCCTCGTAGCGCCGTTCCATCATGGCATGCAGCGAGCCCTTGGCGGGGCTGCCCTTGGGAAGGTTCGCCAGTGGCGCGAAGGTGAGCGCGGGCGAACCTTCGAGATCACCGGGCATCAGGAAGCGGCCGGGCGGCAGCGTCGAGAGCGAGCGTTCGTCGGATTTGCAGGCCTTGAGATAGGCGGTGAAAGCGTCGGCGAGCGCGCGGGCGGTTGCCTCTTCTCCGCTCGCGGCCGGATCGACCGTGGCGGACAGCGCCAGCCAGTCGCGCGCCAGTTCCGCGCGGATGCCCGAGCCGGCGAGCGCCACGGTGTTTTCGCTGAAGGCGCGAAAATCCTGCGCCAGCAGCGGCAGGTCGAGCAGCCATTCGCCGGGATAGTCGACGATGTCGATCGATAGTTTGCCGGGCGAGAACAGCCGGCCCCAGCCGGATGCGCTCTCATAATCGAGCGTGATACGAAGCTGCGAGATGGCGCGGGTCGAATCCGGCCAGACGCGATCGGCGACGAGCGCGCGGATATGGTCCTCGTATTGGAAACGCGGCACCGCGTCGTCCGGCTGCGGCTCCAGCCGGATTTTCGACACGCGGCCCGAGCGGCCGGCCTCGAACAGCGGCAGGCGGCCGCCATTCAGCAGATTGTGCACGAGGGAGGAGATGAAGACCGTCTTGCCGGCGCGCGAAAGACCCGTCACGCCGAGGCGGATCGACGGGTTGACGAGATTGGTGGCGCGGCCCGTCAAGGCGTCGAGCGCGAGCAGGGCTTCGTCGGTGAGGGTGGTCAGGCTAGGGGGCAAGGTCTCTTTCCAGCATCGAAGGCGATATAGGAAACGAAATCCGGCGGGAAAAGAGGTTGCCCTATGATCAGCGCGCCGGCCGTGGCGTCATGAAGCCGGCGAGGCAGGCTCCGGCATAGGCATCCTCGCTCGGCCGCTCGTCGAAATCGAGGATGGCGAGGCCCGCGGTCGGGTAGCCGAACGGGGCGGCGGCCTCCGCGATCTCCTTGCCGACCAGGCGGTGGAAGAATTCCTCGATCATCGGATTGTGGCCGACGATCATCACGGATGTTTCCTGACGGCTGGCGAAGGCGAGCTCTGCATAGGCGTCGATCGTGCCGGAATAGAGCTGGTCGACATGCTCGATCGTCAAATCCTGGCTGACCGAGCGGTGGAACGGTTCGGCGGTCTGCCGGCAGCGCGCCGCGGTGGAGGAAAAGATGAGGGACGGCTTGTAGCCCTGGTCGGCGGCTTCCTCGGCGATGACCTCGGCTTCGGCAAAGCCGTCATCGTCGAGCGAGCGGTCGAAATCCGACTGACCGGGCTCGGCCCAGGCGGCGCGGGCGTGGCGAAGCAGATAAAGCCGGAATGCCGGCGTACCAAGAGATGCCAAGTCTGTCCTCCATCCGCCTCGCGGCCGATGATCCGCGCCGCTTCCGACTTCATGTCTTTCCTCGCCGGAAAGATCAACCGGTTTTGCGAATGGGGGCATTCACGATCGTGTCGGAAACCGCCCGGTAGGCGAGCGTGTCTTCCAGCCGCTGCGGCCTTGCGAAGTAATAGCCCTGCATCATGCGGCAGCCGAGCGCCCGGAGCGCCACCATCTGCTCGTGGGTTTCCATGCCCTCGACGACGCAGACGCAGCCGATATTGCGCGACAGGTCGACGATGGTCTTGACGATGCTGCGGCTGAGTTCGTTCGTCGCGATGTCGACGATGAAGCCGCGGTCGATCTTGATCTTGGTGAGCGGCAGCTTGTGCACGTAGCTGAGGCTGGAATGGCCCGTGCCGAAATCATCGAGCGCAATGCCGATGCCGCGCTCGGCAAGGCGGCGGATGTTTTCGGCGGCGAGCGCAAAATTGCGCATGACGGCGGTTTCCGTCACCTCGATGTCGAGGCGGGCGGGATCGACCCCGCTTTCGGCGATGATGTCGAGCAGGGCGTCGACGGTCTTGTTGGAGACGACGTCGCGGGTCGAGAGGTTGACGGAGAGGCGGATGTGGTCCGGCCAGCTTTTCGCCGCCACAAGCGCCTTGCGCATCAAGGTCTCCGTCAGGCGGCCGATGATGCCGGCGCGCTCGGCGGCGCGGATGAAGACGGCCGGGGGTACGAGGCCGAGCGTGGGGCTCTCCCAGCGCGCGAGCGCCTCATAGGCGGAGATGCCATTGGTGTCCGCATCGACCATCGGCTGGAAGACGAGGTACATTTCGCTCTCGAAGTCGGCGGCGCGTAGCGCCTGCTGGATGCGGCCCTGCTCGTTGATCTCGGCCTCATGCTCTGCGGAGAAGACCACCGCCGTGCCGCGGAAATTCTGCTTGGCGAGGTAGAGGGCGAAATCGGCGCGGTCGAACAGCCGGTCGGCCGTCGTGCCGGCGTCGCCGAGGATCGAGATGCCGAGCGAGCCGGAAACCCGCGCCGTCTGGCCGTTGAAGACATAGGATTCCTGGAGTGCCGCGCAGATTTCTTCGCCCAGTCCGTGCAGCCGGTCGGGGCAGGGGCTGCCCTCGAAGACGATGCCGAATTCATCGCCGCCGAGCCGGGCGGGAAACACGCCCTCGCCGGAAAAGCCGGAAAGTCGCTCGCCGACCTCGATCAACAGCTTGTCGCCGATGCCATGGCCGAACGCGTCGTTGACCGGCTTGAAGCCATCGAGGTCGATGAGGCCGAGGGCGAGGCCGGCGCCGTTCTTCTCCGCCTCGGCGATGCGCTTCTCCAGCTCGGCGCGGAACTGGCGGCGGTTCGGCAGGTTGGTCAGGCTGTCGAGATTGGCGAGGCGATGGTTTTCGTCGCTGAGCCTTTGGGTTTCCGCCTGGCGCTCGGTCAAATCCTTCTGCGACTGGATGAGCGCGCCGAAATCCCGGTAATAGGTCAGCAGGATGAACACCATGGCGACGGTGACGAGCGCAACGTTGAGCGCCAGCGCCGTGAAGACCGGGTTGCCCGAGGTGCCGAAGAATATCGTGAACGGCCCGAGCACGATCGCCGTCAGCGCAAGGGCGGCGGCGCGCAGATGCATCAGGCAGAAGATGCAGCCGATCACCGTGTTGGCGATGTAGAAGGCGACATGGGACTGCTGGTAGGCGTCGCCGTAGGAAAACAGGCTCAGCGACCAGGCGCAGAAGCCGGCGCCGAGCAGCGCGGTGAGCCGATAGGTCGAGCGCAGCCGGCCGGTCGCTTCCTCATGCGTATAGGTCCGGTTGCGGCTGAACCACCAGTGCACCAGGCGGAACACGCTGACGGCATACAGCATGGACGGAATATAGAGGGTGAGAAGGGCGGGCGCTGCCTGGAAATGCGTGACCGTAAGGGCAACGGTATTGGTGACCAGCATGAAGTAAAGCAGCGGCACCTGCTTCGTAAAAGCGGCAAGCTGCGCCTGTACGAGTTCCGGATTGCCGGATTCGATCGTGAGAACGGCCTTTGCCCTGCTGAACATCAATGCGTGCTCCTGCCCTTACGGGAAGAAAAGCACGAGTTGCTAAAATAAGTCTGAATCCACAGGCGAGACAGTTTCGCGAAAGAAAATTCTCCTACTATTCCTCGCATACCGAATGCTTGTGCCTATATTTGCGGCAGGATGGCATGGCGGGCGGGCCATTGCGGCCCCTAAGTGCGGAATGGTTTGCGGGCCTTTACCGGCCGGTTTTGCCATCTCGTTGTAATCTTGATGAAATATTAGTCTGGCAAGGTTCAAAACAAAGGCAGGCGCGAAAATCCGTGGGTAAGTCCCGGCAGGCTTGAATCACGCAACCCGTGGGGATATACAGCGCGCCTTGAGATGTTCTTCAGGAGAATCGCGTTGAGTGAGAAGATCGATCTTAGCAATCTCGTCCTCAATGAGGACGATGAATTCATGAGTGCCAACCAGCGGGCTTACTTCCGAGCGAAGCTGAACGCCTGGAAAAACGACATCCTGCGCGAAGCGCGCGAAACCCTCGACCACCTGGCAGAAGAAAGCGCAAATCATCCGGACCTCGCGGATCGGGCTTCTTCGGAAACCGATCGTGCCATTGAACTTCGGGCACGCGACCGCCAGCGCAAGCTGATCTCCAAGATCGATGCGGCGCTGCAACGTCTAGACGAAGGCACCTACGGCTATTGCGAGGAAACGGGCGAACCGATCGGCCTCAAGCGTCTCGACGCCCGACCGATCGCCACGCTTTCGATCGAGGCGCAGGAGCGCCATGAGCGTCGGGAAAAGGTGTATCGCGACGAGTAAGCGTTTTCTGCAGAATTCCCGCAGGCGGCGTTGACGACGATCGAACACCGGAGATCTCCGGTGCCGGCAGCTTTTTTACTGCGCGGCATCGAGAGGGCCAAAAATTGAAGCCGTTGGAAGCATCCCTTCCAACGGTTTTTTTCTGTCCTCACGCAACGTAAGTCGACTCAGGCCTTGCGGTTGGCGGCGATTTCACCGAGCAGGCGGGCCATTTCGGCTTCGGTTTCTTCGCGGCTCTTGGCGCTCGCCTGTCCGCTCATCGCCGCGGTCTGCGTGGGGTTCGAGGTGGGCTGGACGCTGGTGCGGGCAGCGCTGCTCGCTGCGGCGTTGCTGGCCATTTCAGCTTCGAGGATCTTTTCGAATTCGCTGACGAGCGCGGGATTGTCGGCGATGTTGGTCGTCGGCTTGGCGAGCACCGCTGTCGTCACCGGGCGCTGTACAACCTGGCCGGTGGTGGATTGGGCACTCGTCGTCGTTACGGATTGCGGGCTCAGCACGCGCTGGCGGCTCTGTTCCAGCACGTCCTCGATGCGGCGTTCCGACGAGCGCTGCTCGGCATTCACCTGCGCCTGCTGGTTTGTCGTCACCGGCTGGGTGACGGTGCGCACCGGCACGGCGCGTGCGGCGCCCTCGTCGTCGCCGGCATAGAGCACCTTGGCCATGGCAGAGACGCCATCCGGCGTCGCGACCGCGCGGCGTTCCACGGCGCCTGCCGTCGTGGTGGCGGAGCTGGAGGACGCTGCCGAGCGTGCGGCGGCGGCGGTCTCGACGGCCTTGACCGGCGTTTCGCGCAGGACGGGCGCGGGTTCGGCGCGTTCGATGGTCTGGGTCGCCTTTTCGACGGCCAGGGTTGCCTTGTCGACGGGCTGGGCGGTTTCGGTCGAGGCGGTTGCGATGCGGGTTTCGATGACGATGTCGGTCGGGCCGCCAATCATCAGGAGATGTTCCACGTCGTCGCGGCGCACCAGCACGAGGCGGCGGCGCGTGTCGATCGCCGCGGCATCGAGCACGGCAAGCCGCGGCGTGCGGTTGCGCCCGCCGCGAATGAAGGGCGAGGAGGGACGGCCCCGGATGATCCACAGCACCAGTGCAAGGCAGAGCAGGCCGAGCAGCACCACCACGGCGGCGATGACGAACTTCGTGCCGTTCTCTGCGAGAATCTCCTGGAACATGGCGCGGTCACTCCTTCGGGCATTTGCCCTTTTTGGGCAGATTGCTGCATTTGACGGCTTTTTACGGGGTCCTACAAGCGCTTCGCCGCGCTTGTCCAGCACCGAATGCCGTCGTCATCGTCGCGTAAGTATGGCAGGTTACGAAAATTGCGATGTTTGAGCCGGGAATATTCCCTGTGAATTCGCGGCCTTGCTTCCCCTCGATGGCTTTTTGCGCTTCCCTCGTGCGGATAAACATGATTCTCGCATCGGGTCCCGGCCAAGCGCAAGGCCGGACGGATGCAGACGAGGGACTGATGACGACGATGAAGCGGCCGGGCGAGGACAATCTGCCGATCGTGGACCGCGGTGTGCGGCCGGCGGTGGCGCTTCGCGTCGTGCTGCTGGCGATCGTGCTCGCGGCATCCGCCGGCGCGTTCATCGTGTTCAAGAACCAACTCGACAACGAGCTCGTGCTCGGCGTTCTCGGCGTGCTCGCCATGGCCGGCATCTTCTTCGTCGTCTCGGCGCTGATCGGCTTCATCGAGATCATGCCGCAGGCCACGCGCTCCGACGACCTTGCCCGCGCCTTCCTCGATTCGCACCCGGACGGCACCGTCATCACCGATCGCAAGGGCCGCATCGTCTATGCCAACGCCGCCTATGGCGCGCTGACGGGGGCAAACGGCGAGGCGGAGGTGCAGACGCTCGAAACGCTGCTGTCGCGCAACCGCGACGCCACCGAGGCCGTCTACCGCCTGACGAACGGCCTGCACGAGGGCAAGGAGGGGGCGGAGGAATTCCGCGTCCAGAAGCCGCTCAACCCGTCTGCCGCCAACGGTTCCGGCGCGCAGTGGTATCGCCTCAAGGCCCGCGTGCTGCCGAACCGCGAGAAGGCCAAGCAGCCGCTCTATATCTGGCAGGTCTCCAACATCACCTCCGAGCGCGACGACCAGGAGCGCTTCTTCAAGGAATTGCAGAACGCGATCGACTATCTCGACCATGCGCCGGCCGGCTTCTTCTCCGCTGGCCGCAAGGGCGAGATCGTCTACCTGAACGCCACGCTTGCCGAATGGCTCGGCATCGATCTCGCGAAATTCCATCCCGGCGCGCTCTCCATCGCCGATGTCGTGGCGGGCGAGGGGCTGGCCCTCATCCAGTCCGTGCAGGCCGAGCCCGGCCTGAAGCGCACCGAGATGCTCGACCTCGACCTGCGCAAGACCAATGGCCAGAGCCTTCCGGTCCGCATCGTGCACCGCGTTACCTCGATGCGTGATGGCGCGCCGGGCGAAAGCCGCACCATCGTTCTGGCCCGCGAAGAAGGCGGCGAGGGCGACCAGTCCGCCTCGATCGCCTCGATGCGCTTCACGCGCTTCTTCAACAACACGCCGATGGCGATCGCCTCCGTCGATGGCAACGGCCGGATCCTGCGCACCAACGCGCCGTTCCTGAAACTCTTTTCCACCGTCGTCTCGCGCGACGATATCGACCACGGCGCCAAGCTTGAAACCATCGTGCACGAGACGGACCGGCTGCGGCTGCAATCCGCACTCGATGCGGCGAAGGACCGGCAGGGCGACATCGCGCCGCTCGATTCGCTGCACCCGGCCGACGACACCCGGCATTTCCGCTTCTACGTGAACGCCGTCATCGACCAGAGCGACGAGGCGCCGGAGGAGGCGGCCATCGTCTATGCCGTCGAGAGCACCGAGCAGAAGGCGCTCGAAACCCAGATGGCGCAGACGCAGAAGATGAATGCGGTCGGCACGCTCGCCGGCGGCATCGCGCACGATTTCAACAACGTGCTGACGGCGATCCTGCTGTCCTCTGACCACCTGCTGCTCTCCGCCCGCCCGTCGGACGCGAGTTTTGCCGATCTCATGGAGATCAAGCGCAACGCCAACCGCGCCGCCGTGCTCGTACGGCAACTGCTCGCCTTCTCGCGCAAGCAGACGATGCGCCCGACCGTCCTGAACCTCACCGACGTCATCGGCGACCTGCGCATGCTCGTCGACCGCATGACCGGCACGAACGTCAAGATCGAGGTCGAGTACGGTCGCGACCTCTGGGCGGTGAAGACCGATCTCGGCCAGTTCGAGCAGGTGCTGATCAACCTCGCCGTCAATGCGCGCGATGCGATGCCGGAGGGCGGCACGATCACCTTCCGCACCCGCAACGTGGAGGCCGAGGAGGCCGCCGCCCGCAATCTGCGCGACCTGCCGGAGGGTGACTACGTAGAAGTCGAAGTCGCCGACCAGGGCACCGGTATCCCGCCGGAAATCATCGACAAGATCTTCGAGCCCTTCTTCACCACCAAGGAAGTCGGCAAGGGCACGGGCCTCGGCCTTTCCATGGTCTACGGCATCGTCAAACAGTCCGGCGGCTACATCTATCTCGATTCCGAAGTCGGCAAGGGCACGACCTTCCGCATCCTCATGCCGCGCCACACCGAGGAAGAGTTGCCGGTCGATGCGACAGTACTGCAAGCCGGCGAAAAGCAGCCGGTCGCCGCCGTGCCGGCCGTGGAGAAGGAACCGCGCGACCTTACCGGCGGCTCGGCGGTCGTGCTGCTCGTCGAGGACGAGGAGGCGGTGCGCCGCGGCGGAAAACGCATGCTGGAAACCCGCGGCTATACCGTGCACGAGGCCGGCTCCGGCGTCGAGGCGCTCGACATCATGGAAGAGCTGAACGGCGCCGTCGACATCGTCGTCTCCGACGTTGTGATGCCGGAAATGGACGGCCCGACGCTGCTGCGCGAATTGCGCAAGACCTATCCCGACATGAAGTTCATCTTCGTCTCCGGCTACGCCGAAGACGCCTTCGCCCGCAACCTCCCCGCCGACGCCAAATTCGGCTTCCTGCCAAAACCGTTCTCGTTGAAGCAACTTGCGGAAGCAGTGCGGGAAATGCTCGACGCGTGAGGCTTGGGATCGTGCTTGCGCATCACGTTCTGCGCACATGCCCCGACAGATCCATCCAGTTCGGATTCGCCGCCGCGATGAGATTTACCTTGCACTGACGCGGCAAGTTCCTGATCGATTCCTGGCGCGCGACGGCTTTTTCAATCGTGTTGTGAAACTCGAACCATACGACCCTTGTCGCGCCGTCGACCGACATGGCTTTGGAAATACGACTATCAGGCCATCCCAGAGCGTGGCTCGTCAGATCGTGCGCGACACGAACGTAGAGCGCTCCGTTGCGGCTCGATTCCAAAATATAGACGCAGATCCGTCGCGCAGGTTTGGAATGGAACCCAGACGCATAGCACGGTTCCCGAAATCCCGAAGTGTGACGTTCCCGTTTCGGTTTGGGCCAATAAACCGGGTATAGCCAATCGCAATTCGTCCGCATGTCTTTCAGCCGATTCCGCGGCTTTCGCCGCGCACCAGATGGGCATCGCCTCTTTTGCGGAACGTCGTGTATTTCTCCCACTAACCCTTCAATACTGTGGTGCATTTGCAGCCCATTGCTGATCGCATTTTGAATGCAGGAGCGGCGGCTGGCATAGGCTTTGATGGAGGCCCCGATCAGGTGCCCATTTGCCGCTCTATGTTCCCAGTGCCAGCCCGTTTCCACTCTATGAATTTTCCACCTGTCGCCGATTGTCCGTTTGCCCCCACGCCTCATGATTTCCTCCCTTTGAGACATGCTCGCAAGGGTAGGCACTATTTTTGGGTTGTCCAGAAATCAAAAATACAACCTAAGGCGAGTTAGTGGATCGCCAAGTTGCAAAAATGTGCGAAAGATTGTAGTTTTTTGGCATGTCTTGAGGATTTTCTTAGGATTGCTGTGTGTTAATTTAAGCAACCTTTGATTGAGTAATTGTAAGATAGCCGAGCAAAATATTTTACTGCTTTTAGTCTCAACTCAAAAAATACCCCGGTACCCTGCCGGGGTTCATAATTCGTTCCCCGATCGCGCGAATCAGTTGAATCTGGTTGATTCGCTCATTGCAGACGATTTCGGCGTGCTCCGCATTGTCGAGTGTGCGGCCGACGGCGGCCTCCCTTGTGGAGCCGCCGCCTGAAAACCTTATTTCATCGGATAGACGAGTTCCTTCTCCGCCGTATCGACTACGAAGACCGCGAGCAGCTTGGCGGGGTCCGTCGTGCTGTCATTGGCGCTGACGCCGTGGCGGTCGCCGGGCAGTTCGGAAAAGTTCTCGCCTGCCTTGTAGACCTTGACCGGGCCATCATTGACCTGGCTGCGGATCGCGCCTTCGAGGACCGTCGCGTAGATGAAGGCCGAGGTCGGGTGGGTATGGCCTTCGGAAAAGCCGCCCGGCCCATATTCGACAAGCACGCCGCGGATGCTCTTGCCCGGTACGTTCGGCAGCTCGTGTTCGTAGACGAGCGTCACCTTCGCGGCCTCGCTGGCAAGCGAAGGGCTGGCGGTGGCGATTGCGGCGGCGAGTGCTGCGAAGAGGAGGGATGTTCTGGTCATGTCGATGCTCTTTATGGTGGGAAGGAAGGGAGTGCCGCGCCATGGCGGCACGCGGTTACCGGCGCGGGGCGGTAGCGAACCACTGCTTGAAAGTGTTTTTGCCAAGGCGCGGGTTTTCGTCCGAGACGAGCGAGCCGTCTTCGAGCTGGGCGCCGAAATAGCGGGCTTCGGGATCGGCTGCGACCTTGCGGGGATCGTTCATGGCCTGGAGGTAGAGCGCGACCAGTTCGTGAAGCCGAAAGCGCTCCGGGCCGGCAATTTCGATCGTGCCGTTGATCGGCGCGGCCTGCGCCACGTCCGCCATCGCATCCGCGACGTCGTCCGAGGCGATCGGTTGGACGTAGGCGGCGGAGAGATGGACGGTATCGCCGATCGTTCCCGACTGCGCGATGCCGCTGACAAACTCCATGAACTGCGTCGAATGCACGATCGTGTAGGGAATGCCGGACGCCTTGATCAGCTTTTCCTGTGCGAGCTTGGCGCGGAAATAGCCGCTTTCCTGCAAGCGCTCCGTGCCGACGACGGAGAGCGCGATATGGTGCTTCACGCCCGCCACCTTTTCGGCGGCCAGCAGGTTGCGACCGGAGGTCTCGAAGAACGCCATCACATCCGCGTCGGCGAAGGAGGGGGAGTTTGCGAGGTCGAGCACGACGTCAGCGCCGGCAAGCGCCTCGGCCAGGCCTTCGCCGGTGATCGTGTTGACGCCGGTGTTGGGCGAGGCGGCAATGACCTCGTGGCCATTTTTGCGCAGACGGTCCACGGTCTTCGAGCCGATGAGGCCGGTGCCGCCGATGATGACGATTTTCATGATAGGTCTCCCGTCGCGGCGCTGGGTAGCGCCACGGTTCCAGTGTTCGTGATGATCGCTGCGGATTAGCTGAGGCCGGCCTTGTCGAGGCCGTAGACCTTGTCGGCCGAGCCCGGCACGGACTTGAAGGCGATGCTGGCGCGGTTCCAGGCGTTGATCGCCATGATCGCGAAGGTGAGGTCGGAAATTTCCTTCTCGGAAAGCTGACCGCGCACGCGCTCGTAAAGCTCGTCCGGAATGCCACCCTCGGGCAGCTTCGTCAGGGCTTCGGTCCAGGCAAGCGCCGCGCGCTCACGCGGGATGAAAAGGGTCGATTCGCGCCAGATGGCGACGTGATGGACGCGCAGTTCGCTTTCGCCGTGGATCTTGGCTTCCTTCACATGCATGTCGAGGCAGAAGGCGCAGCCATTCATCTGCGAGGCCCGGATGTTCACCAGGTCGCGGATCTTCTGTTCGATGACGCTGCCCGCGAGCGCCATGCTCAGATCGGAAATCTTCTTGAACAGTTCGGGGGATTGCTGGGCGTAGTTCAGGCGTTGGGTCATATTCGCTCTCCTTAATTAAGGATGTTTAATATCCTTATGGATACAAGATATCCTTAATTGCTGGACTGTAAAGCCGAAACGGCATAAGCTTCGCGCATAAGGCTTATGTCGAAGAGTATGAGGCGGGCGATGGACATCGTATCGGCGTTGCGCACGTTCCTGCGTGTGGCGGAGACCTCTTCCTTCTCGGCCGCCGCGCAGGATCTCCACCTGACGCAGCCGGCGGTATCGCGGCAGATTTCCGCCCTGGAGGCGCGTCTCAACGTCCGCCTTCTCCACCGCACGACCAGTGCTCTGGCACTGACGGCCGAGGGGGAGCGCATCATCCCGATGGCGCTGCGCGTGCTGGAAGCCGTGGACGACCTTGGCGACAGCCTCGGTCAGGATGCCGCAACGGCGATGGGGAATGTGAAGCTCAGCGTCCCGGCGCCGCTCGGGCTTTTTCTCGCCGACCGGGTGGAAAGCCTGCTCGCGCGCCATCCCGGGCTTTCGGTCGAGCTGATCTTCAAGGAGGACGCCTCCGATCTCGTGCAGGACGGGATCGATCTTGAGGTGCGGATCGGCCCGGTGTCGGACAATGGCCTGATCTGTCGGCGGATCGGATGGACGACGGCGTTTCTCGTCGCCTCTCCCGCTTATCTTGCGACATGCTGTCCCCCGACCGCGCTCGAAGACCTCACCGACCACGCCTGCATCTGCTACCAGCGGGCGGGCGACAGTCGCGCCTGGTCTTTTTCCGATGGAGCGTGCGACGTCGCGGTTCGCATCACGCCGCGGCTGATCGCGCACAATGCCGTCGCGGTGCATCGCGCGACCGTCGCGGGCGCAGGCCTCTCGGTGCTCTCCCACATTCTCGCCCTGCCGGACATGCAAAGCGGCAGGCTTGTCGAGGTCATGCCCGATTTCCGGCCCACGCGGCTACCGATCAGCGTGGTCTATCCGTCACGGCGCAACATGCCGCTGCGCACGAAGGCGGTGCTGGAATTCCTGACCGAAGCCATCCACGGCGATCCCCTGATGCGCGCATCGGACGTCTAGGCCCGGCGGCAAGGGCGGCCTGATGAAGGCAATGAGATACGGCCTGGCGCCTAGCCCTCGACCGGGACGCCCAGGCCCACTTTCACGCGATCCATCGCAACGAAGGTGCGGAAGCGTTTGACATTGTTGTTGCCGAAGAAGAGGCGGTGGGTCAGGGCTTCGTAGTCGGCCATCGCCGGAACGACGACGACGAGGATGAAATCGGCTTCGCCGGTGACGTAGTAGCATTGCTGGATTTCCGGGGCGGCGGCGAATTCGCGCTTGGCCGCCTCGATCTGCGCCGCCGTCTCGCTGATCACCTCCACCTCCACGAAAATGGTGATGGATTGCCCGACGGCGACCGGATCGACGATAGCGACATTCGCCCGGATGACGCCCTCTTCGGTCATGCGCTTGATGCGGCGCTGGATGGCCGGTGCGGAGAGATTGACGGCCTCGCCGATGGTGCGCTGCGGCGTCGTGTTGTCCTTTTGCAGGATCGCGAGGATTTTTCGGTCGAAGGCATCAAGGCGCACGAATGGGTCTCCGGACGAAACAAACTTGCAAAACGGAGGCCGAATATCAGCGCTCATTTCGATGGGGTTGCAATATCTTTCAGCAGTCACATCGAAGGAGGCCGCCCATGTTTCTCAAGAATTCCCATGTCGACTATCGCGCTCCGCTCGATCCGCGCGATGCCGATACCCTTGGCATCGCCGCCGCCGCAGAGGTCGAACGTTATCTCTCCTTCCGTGACAACCATGCGGAGACGCCGCTCGTCGCCTTGCCGGGGCTGGCGGAAAAATTCAGTGTCGATGCGGTCCACATCAAGGATGAAGGGCATCGTCTGGGGCTCGGCAGTTTCAAGGCGCTTGGCGGGGCCTATGCGGTGATCCGGCTCGTTCTGGAGGAGGCCAGCAGGCGGCTCGACCGGGTCATCGACATATCCGAGCTTCATGCGCCGGAGGTGCAGGCCGTTGCGAGCAGCATGACGGTCGCTTGCGCGACGGATGGCAATCACGGCCGCTCGGTTGCGCAGGGCGCCGAGCTCGTGGGTGCGCGGGCGGCGATCTTCGTACATTCCGGCGTCAGCGATGAGCGTGTGGCCGCCATTGCCCGCTTCGGTGCGGAGATGGTCCGCGTCGAGGGCACCTATGACGATTCCGTGCGGCAGGCGGCGCGCGTGGCGGCCGAAAGGGGCTGGACCATCGTCTCGGACACGTCCTGGCCCGGCTATGAGCGCATTCCCGGTCTGGTGATGCAGGGCTATACCGCGCTCGTGCGCGAGGCGCTGCGGAAACTGCCGGAGCCTCCGACCCATGTCTTCATCCAGTCGGGCGTGGGCGGCATCGCCGCTGCCGTTGCCGGCCATCTCGCGCTCGAATTCGGCGAAGCCCGCCCGGTCTTCACCGTCGTCGATCCGGCCCGCGCCGCCTGCCTCTTCGAGACGGCGCGGGCCGGCCATCCGGTGACGATCGCGCATGGTGCGCCGACCGTCATGGCCATGCTCGAATGTTACGAGCCGTCGCTCATCGCCTGGCGTATCCTGTCCCGCGTCGCGGATGCGTTTATGACCGTCGACGAGGAGGATGCGGTTGCGATCATGCGGCAACTCGCCAATCCGGTGGCCGGCGATCCCGCCATCGTTGCGGGCGAAAGCGGTGGTGTCGGGCTTGCGGGCCTGATGCGTGTGATCGCCGATCCGGCGGTCAAGGCCGCGCTGTGCCTCGACGCCCGCTCGCGCATCTTCCTCGTGAACACGGAGGGGGCCACGGACCCCGGCAAATACGAGGAAATCGTCGGGTTTTCGCCTGCGGTCGTCGCGGCACGTAGCAATAAGGGCGCCGGTGCATGAGCCATCCATCGATCAATGCGGGGCGACTTCTCGGGCGTATCCGGACCCTTGGCTCCATCGGGCGTGATGGCGAAGGGCGGCTTGTTCGCCTTGCCGTCTCCGATACGGAAAAGCTGGGGCGTGATCAGTTCGTGGCCTGGCTGGAGGGAGCGGGACTCGACGTCGCCGTGGACCGCATCGGCAACATTTTTGGCATCTGGCGGCCGGAAGGCCTGGACGATGCGGCACCGCTGATGCTCGGCTCCCATATCGACACGGTCATCGATGCCGGCATCTATGACGGATGTTACGGCGTTCTTGCGGCGCTGGAGGTGATCGAGACCTTGAAAGCCGAGGCTTTTCGGCCATCGTACCCCGTGGTCGTCGCTGCCTTCACCAACGAGGAAGGTGTGCGTTACGCGCCCGACATGATGGGCTCGCTGGTCTATGCGGGCGGGCTCGATGTCGATGCGGCGCTCGCCTCGGTCGGGACGGATGGAACGGTGCTCGGCGACGAACTCGCCCGCATCGGTTACGCCGGCAGCTATGAACCCGGTTTCCTGAAGCCGTATGCCTATGTCGAACTGCATATAGAACAAGGCCCTGTGCTGGAGCGCGAAGGTGTCTCGATCGGTGCGGTCGAGAACCTGCAGGGGATTTCCTGGCAGCGGGTGACGATCGACGGCGACGCCAATCATGCCGGCACCACGCCGATGTCGATGCGCCGCGATGCCGGCCATGCGGCCGCACGCGTCATCACATTCCTGCGGGAGCGCGCGGTGGCCGCCAACACGCCGACCGTCGCCACCGTCGGCTGCATGCGCTTCGAGCCCAACGCCATCAACGTGATCCCGTCGCGCGCGACCTTCACGGTCGACCTGCGCGATCCGGACGAGGGGCGTTTGACGCAGGAGGAGGCGGCCCTTGCCGCATTCCTCGACGTCTTGGCGATGGAAGAGCGGGTTTCGGTTTGCGTCGAGCGGCTGGCCCGGTTCGAACCGGTCACGTTCGACCGAGGGATTGTCGAGCACATCGAGGCGGCGGCGAGGGAGCGCGGCCTTTCCTGCAAGCGCATGACATCCGGCGCCGGCCATGATGCGCAGATGATCGCCCGCATCGCACCGGCTGCGATGATCTTCGTGCCGAGCGCTGGTGGCATCAGCCACAATCCGAAGGAATATACCGCAGACGACGACCTTGTCGCCGGGGCCAACATCCTGCTCGATGTCGTTCGCCGCCTGGCCGCGGAAGGAGAATTGGCATGACCATCGACAGAAACGCGCTTCACGCAGAAATGATCGCCTGGCGGCAGGACCTGCACGCCCATCCCGAATTCGGCTTCGAGGAGAAACGGACCGCGGCCTTCGTGGCGGCGAAGCTTCGCGAATTCGGCCTCGACGAGGTCGTCGAAGGCGTCGGAGGCACGGGTGTCGTCGGAACGCTGAAGTGCGGAGCGGGCAATCGCGTCGTCGCGCTCAGGGCGGATATGGATGCGCTGAGGATTCCCGAGCAGGGCGACAGGGCCTATCGCTCGCAGAACCCGGGCGTCATGCATGCCTGCGGTCATGATGGACACACGTCGATGCTGCTCGGCGCCGCGAAGATGCTGGCGGAGGAGGGCGGTTTCGATGGCACGGTGCGCTTCATTTTCCAGCCGGCAGAGGAGTGGGGCAAGGGCGCGCTCGCCATGCTCGACGATGGCCTCATGCAGCGGTTTCCCTTCGATGAGATTTACGGCATTCATAACATGCCGGGCCTGCCGGTCGGGCATTTCGAGACGCGGCCCGGCCCTTTCATGTCCGCGGAAGACAATTTCGAGATCGTGCTTCAAGGTGTGGGCGGCCATGCGGCGCGGCCGCATTGGGGCAGCGAGGTGCTCGTCGCGGCCTGCGCGCTGGTGACCAGTCTCCAGACCATCGTCTCGCGCCGGCTGAGCCCGACGGATGTGGGCGTCGTTTCGGTCACGGAACTGATCACCGACGGCACGCGTAACGCGCTTCCGGGCCTGGCGCGCGTGCTGGGCGATGCCCGAAGCTTCCGGCCGGAGGTGAGCGCTTCCATCGAAAAGCAGATGCGCGTCATCGCGGAGGGCACGGCGCTGGCGCACAACGTCACCGCGACGGTTGCCTATACGAGGGAGTTCGTGCCGCTTTTGAACGATACCACGCTCGTTGAGGAAGCCTTCGCCGTCGCACGCAGTATTCTGCGGCCGGATGACGTCCGGCTCGCGGCCGAGCCGATGACGGGGTCGGAGGACTTTGCACATTTCCTCGCCCACGTACCTGGCTGCTTCGTCTTCCTTGGCAACGGCCGGGAGTCGCCGCCGCTGCACAATCCCAACTACGATTTCAACGATGAAGGGCTCCTGCACGGCGCGGATTTCCACGCCGGAATGATCCGGCGCAGATGCGCGGTCGGGTGATCAGAGCTTTCTGGCGGTTTCCAGAAAGGCCTCGAACTGTTCCTGCGGCACGAAGGATCCGCCGGTCGTCCAGACGATGTGGGTCGCCTGCGACAGGTGATCGGCGATGTTCAGTCGCTCGCAGAATGCACGGCCCTGCGGATGTTTCACGACGAATTCCGGCCCGGCGAAGCCTGCGGTCGCAGAGGGTTCCAAGCGCAAGCCCTGGGTCTCATGGGCGAGAAGCAGCCAACGAAAGAGCGATATGTCATAGACCGTGAAGACGCCGGCGAGCATGTTGCGCATGACGCGCGCCACGAAGGCCGACATGCGCGCGACGGCCATGCCGTCGGCTTCGGTCCTGTTGCTGAGGCCCACATCGTAGACCGAGACGAGGTCGTCCGAGCCGCTCATCATATGGACGAGCGCGCAGGGCGACTGGACGGGCTCGACGAAGAAACAATGGACAAAGTCGCCGAAGACTTTCTTGGCGCCATAGGTGACGCCGCCGGGCGCGCCGCCGATGCCGCATGGTAGATAGAGAAACAGCGGATGGTCGGCATCGACGACGATGCCCTGCGCACGGAGCTGTTCTGCGAGTTCCAGCGCCGCGACGCTGTAACCGAGGAACAGCTGCCGGGATTGTTCGTCGTCGACGAAATAGATGGACGGGTCGCTTTCCGCGAGGAGGCGGGCGTTCTCGACGGCGGTGGTGTAGTCCGCCTCGTGCTGCACGACCTCCACGCCGAGCCTCCGCAGCCGCTCCACCTTCCAGGTCTTGGCGTCGGACGACATATGGACAGTGGCGTTGAAGCCGAGGGCGCGGGCGGCGACGCCGACGCTAAGGCCGAGGTTTCCCGTGCTGCCGACGGCGATCGTGTGGCGGGAGAACAGAGCTTTCGCCGCGGCGCCGGCCAGGTCGCGGATATCCTGACCGTCCGTCAGGAGGCCTTCGCGCCTGGCGAGCGCCTCGGCGAAAACGAAGACCTCATAGACGCCGCCGCGCGCCTTGATCGACCCGGCGACCGGCAGCGCGCTATCCGCCTTCACGAAGACGCGGCCGAATTCGGCGCCGCTATAGCCGAGGGCATCACGAAGGGCCTCCAGCTCGATCAGGTTCGAGCGGATTGCACCCGCCGTCGCCTTCAATTCGGGAAAGCGGGTTTCAAGCAGCGGTGCCAGCCGGATCCAGTTCGCCTGCGCCTCGTCGACCTGGTCGGGGTTGAGCGGCAGGGAAGCGTCGCCGATCGCGTTGTCGCGGTACAGCGAATTGGTCCAGAGCGTCGGGCGGGCGGCAAGTACATCCGCGCGGGCGGGGTCGTTCGGCAGTTGAAATGTCATCGCGGCTTCCATTCTGGTTGCGGCTTAGTCGTAGTGGCTGATCTTACCGACTCAGCCCATGCGTTCGGAGACATAGGAACCCGGCGATGGCGGGAAGACGATCGTCTTGTTGCCGTTCACGAAGACCCGGCCATGGATATGGGCATGAATGGCGCGCGCCAAGACCTGGCTCTCCACGTCGCGGCCGAGGCTGACATAGTCGTCGGCGCTCTGCGCGTGTGTGACGCGAACGGTGTCCTGCTCGATGATCGGGCCTTCGTCGAGATCGGCGGTGACATAGTGGGACGTTGCGCCAATGAGTTTGACGCCGCGCTCGAAGGCCTGCTTGTAGGGATTGGCACCCTTGAACGAGGGCAGGAAGGAGTGGTGGATGTTGATGATGCGGCCGGACATGCTGCGGCACATCTCGTCGGACAGGACCTGCATGTAGCGCGCGAGCACGATGAGCTCCGCGCCAGACTCCTCGACGATCCGCATCTGTTCGGCTTCGGCGACGGGCTTGTTGTCCTTCGTAACCTTGATGCAGTGGAACGGAATATCGTGGTTCACCACAAGCTTCTGGTAATCCGTATGGTTGGAGATGACGCCGACGATATCGATCGGCAGCGCGCCGATGCGCCAGCGATAGAGCAGGTCGTTCAGGCAATGGCCGAAGCGCGAGACCATCAGCACGACCTTGCGCTTGGCAGTCTCGTCGAAGAACTCGGCGTCGGCCTCATATCTTTCGACGATCTCCGCGAAACCCTCGCGCAGTTGCGCGAGCGTGCGCCCTTCTTCCGAATGGAAGCTGACGCGCATGAAATACCGACCGGTGCTCTTGTCGTCGAACTGGGCGCTATCGGAGATGTTGCAGCCGTTCGTGGAAAGGTAATTCGCGATCGCTGCCGTCACGCCCCGGATCGAAGGGCAGGCGACACGAAGCGCATATCGGTGGGTGGACATGGCTGGAAATCCTCTGGCTGCGCCGGTCAATCGGCGCTGATAGCGTTCAGGCGGCAGAAGGCCGTCAGGGTGTTGGAGAGCAGGCAGGCGATCGTCATGGGGCCGACGCCGCCGGGCACGGGCGTGATCGCGGCCGCCTGGCCGGCTTCCTCGAAAGCGACGTCGCCGACGATGCGCGCTTTGCCGTCCACCTCGATGCGGTTGATGCCGACGTCGATGACTACAGCGCCGGGCTTGATCCAGTCGCCGCGAACCAAGCCGGGGCGTCCGACCGCGACGACCAGGATATCGGCGGTCCGGCAGAGCTCCGGCGTATTTCTGGTGCGTGAATGGGCAATCGTCACGGTGCAGTTTTCCGCAAGGAGAAGCTGTGCCATGGGCTTGCCGACTATGTTCGACTTGCCGATGACGACGGCGTGCAGGCCGGAAAGGTTTGGACCGAGTCGATCCTTCAGCAGCAGCAGGCAGCCGAGCGGCGTGCAGGGCACCAGCGCGGGCTGACCTGTCGAGAGACGGCCGGCATTGGAAATGTGGAAGCCGTCGACATCCTTGTCGGGGTTTATCTCCTGGATGACCGCCGCCGCATCGAGATGCGCCGGCAGCGGCAGCTGGACCAGAATGCCGTGCACGTCCGGATCGACATTGAGCCTGCCGATCAACGCCATCAGCTCGGCCTGTCCGGTGTCGGCGGGCAGCTCGTATTTGAACGAATGCATGCCCGCAGCCACCGTCTGGCGATGCTTCGCGCCGACATAGACGGCACTTGCGGGATCGGAACCGACGAGCACGACGGCGAGCCCCGGAACCTTGCCGATCTTCTGCCTGGCGTTTTCCACCCGCAGCTTGATGTCTTCGAGCAGCCCTGCAGCGAACCGTTTGCCATCGATGATGGCGGTGCCGGCGATCCTGTCCATTCCCATCATTGTTCCCCGATGATCAGTGGGCGTAGACCGGGAAGGCCCGGGTCAGGTCTGCGACCTTCGCCTTGGCTCCGGGCACGATGTCATTGGCCTTGCCGGCGGCTTCCGCCTCGATGAGGTCGGCGATGATGGTGCCAAGCGTGCGCAACTCGTCCTCCTTCATGCCGCGCGTGGTGGCGGCGGAGACGCCGAGGCGCATGCCGACCCATTCGGGCGGGCGCGGGCTGTCGTTCGGGATCGGGTTCTTGTTCGCCGTGATGTTGGCGCGCGCGAGCAGGTCTTCCGCCTGCTTGCCGTTGAGCGCCTTGCTCGACAGATCGACCAGGACGATATGCGTGTCGGTTCCGCCGGAGACGATGCGGATGCCGCGCTCGATCAGGGTTTCGGCAAGCGCGCGCGCATTGGCCTTCACCTGTTGGGCATAGACCTTGAAGTCGTCGCGCAGCGCCTCGCCGAGGCAGATCGCCTTGGCGGCGAGCACATTGCTGTGCAGCGAGCCCTGGACGCCGGGAAACACCGCGGCTTGCAGCTTCTTGAACCAGTCCGGGTTGTTGGTGAGGATCAGGCCGCCGCGCGGGCCGCGCAGCGTCTTGGTCGTCGTGCAGGTGACGATGTCGGCGTGGGGGAAGGGCGAGGGGTGCGCGCCGCCGGCGACGAGGCCGGCGATATGGGCCATATCGACGAGGAACCAGGCGCCGACCTTCCTGGCGATCCTGCCCATGCGCTCGAAATCCAGTTCACGCGGATAGGCCGAACCGCCGGTGATGAGGAGGGTGGGGCGGACTTTTTCGGCAATGCGCTCCAGCGCATCGTAGTCAATGACTTCGGTTTGCGGGTCGACATTGTAATTGTGCGATTCGAACCAGCGGCCGGACAGGTTGCCCTTCATGCCATGCGACAGGTGGCCGCCGGCGGCGAGATCGAGCGAGAGAACCTTGTCGCCCGGCTTCAGCAGCAGGAAGAACACCGCGAGGTTTGCCTGCGTGCCGGAATGGGGCTGGACGTTTGCGTAAGCGCAGCCGAACAGTTCTTTCGCGCGGTCGATCGCCGCCTGCTCGACGACATCGACGAACTGGCCGCCGCCATGGAAGCGGTTGCCCGGATAACCTTCCAGTGTCTTGTTGGTCATTTCATGCGCCAGCGCGTCGAGCACGGCGCGGCTGACGATGTTTTCCGAAGCAATGAGTTCGATCTGGTCCTGCTGGCGCCGGCGCTCATTGTCGAGCGCCTCGGCCACGAGGGGGTCGCGCTCGTGAACCGAGGCGTTGAAATAGGCTTGTGTCTGTTCGGTCATGACCTGTCTCCGGGCGAATACCGCTGTATTGGGTTCGCCGGAAAGCTAGTCGGACGCTCATTCCAGAAAAAGTTAATAATATTTGCACATACGTTCTGATTTGCTAATCATTTAATCTCACGTCAGGGAGACGAATGATGGACCTCGCTCGGTTGCGCGCACTCAGAGAATTGTCGATCCGCAAGACGATGGCCGCGGTTGCCGAAGCGCTCTACGTCTCGCCCTCCGCCGTGTCGCAGCAGATCGCGCTCCTCGAACAGGAGGTCGGCATCGACCTGATCGAACGCCGCGGGCGCGGCGTCGAGCTGACGCCGGCCGGCAAGCAGCTCGTCGAGCGGGCCGAGCGCATCCTCATCGAGCTGGAATCGGCGCGGGCCGATATTGCGGAGCTGAAGAAGGTCATTGCCGGTGAGTTGCGCGTTGCCGCCTTTCCCTCCATCGCGGCGGCGCTGGTGGCGGGCGCGATCCAGGACCTGCACCGTCTCCACCCCCGCCTTACCGTGCAGTTTGATGAAATGGAGCCCGCGGAAAGCCTGGCCGCCCTTCGCAGCTGGCAGACCGATCTCGCCTTCATCGACGATCTCAATGTGCCCCCCGGCGCGCTGGACCCCAACATCGAAACGATCCCGCTGATGGAGGACGTCTTCAACGTGATGGTCTCCCAGACGCACGCGCTCGCCAACCAGCCGACCGTCATGCTGCACCAGCTGCGGGACGAGCGCTGGGCGCTCGACACGGCGTCGTCGACCTACAACCGGATGATTTCCGATGCCTGCCAGGAAGCGGGTTTCACGCCGAATATCGTGGCGCGCTGCAAGGGCTTCGAGGTGACGATCGCGCTCATCCGCGAGGGATACGGCATCTCCATCCTGCCCGGCCTGCGGGCAAGCTATGACCTGGAGGACGTCTGGGTCTGCAAGGTGGTGCCGGAAATCCGGCGCAAGATCTCTCTCGCTTTCCGGAAGGGTGAGAAGAAAAGCCCGGCCGTGCAGGCCTTCATCGCCGAGGTCAACCAGCGGGTCGGCGGGCGCCGCCGGCCGACCTCCGTCGCGGAGCAAGCGGCGAATGGGGAGGGCGGTTGACGGCACCGAAGCATGAATAAATCAACAGTTTTTCTAAGTGGTATGTAAAGTAGAATTAAGTAGACCTGTATAAACGCCCCTCCTATCGTTCCCCTGTCGATTGATATGGGCCGCGCATCGGATAGCCGCAGCGACCTTAGGCCAACGACGGAACATCAGCTTCAGAACGGCAAGAGCCGCTGTTGCCCTATCGCCCAAGCACGTCTCGGCAACACCGGCTGTCCTGCGCGTTCACGCAGGCCAACTCGCGATAGAACAGGGGAATACGATGAATTTCAAACACATACTGATGGCCGGCACCTTTGCCGGCGCAGCCCTCTTGGCGAGCCACGCCTCGGCCTCCGTGCTCGATACCGTCAAGCAGCGCGGGACGCTGAATTGCGGCACCGACAACACGGCGCCCGGCTTCGGGTACCTCAACACCACCACGGGCCAGATGGAAGGGCTCGACGTCGATTTCTGCAAGGCGATCGCCGCCGCCGTTCTCGGCGACGCGTCCAAGGTCAAGTTCGTCACGGTGACCGACAAGAGCCGCTTCGACGCAGTTCTGACCAACCAGGTCGATGTCGTCTTCGCCCACACGACCATCAAGCCCGCCCGCGAATCCTCGATCGCCATCGATTTCCTGCCGATTAATTTCTACGACGGCACTGGCGTCATGGTGAAGACGGACTCGGGCGTCGCGAAATTCGACGACCTCGACGGCGCCACCTTCTGCACGACGCAGGGCTCGGTGACCGAGACGGTGCTGACCAGCGCCTTCAAGGCGCGCGGCTGGACGGCCTCCAAGGTGCTGACCTACGAGAACCTCGAAAAGCTTTTTGCCGCGCTGAATTCCGGCCGCTGCAACGCCATGAGCACGGACAAGTCGGCGCTCGCCGCCTGGGCCGGCAATTCGCTCAAGCCTGCCGATTACCTGATCCTGCCCGACACGCTCGACAAGTCGCCCTTCGGCGGGTTCGTCGTGGCGAATGATTCCAAGTGGCGCAACGCGCTGCGCTGGACGTCCTACGGCCTGTTCCAGGCGGAAGAATCCGGGATCTCGCAAGCCAATCTCGATGAGAAGCTGAAGAGCGAGGACCCCTTCGTCCAGAAATTCCTGGGCGTGGGCGGCGGTTACGGCAAGGATTTCGGCCTGCCCGACGACTTCGTGGCGCAGGCGATCAAAGCCGTCGGAAACTATGGCGAAATCTACGCGCGCAATCTCGGCCCGGACACCAAGATGTTCCTCGATCGTAAGGGCACGCCGAACGCGCTCTGGACCGAGGGCGGCGCCATCTATTCACCCCTCTGGAACTGATCAGTTTGCCGCGTGAGCCGAGGCGGGGCCTCTTCTGCCTCGGCTATCTTTCGAGCGTCTGGAACTGCGATATGACCCTGGAACACACGAACGCGCCCGGTCTGACGGTCGAGCGTGACCTCACAGTCGCGCGCCGGCGGCGCAACCGGATCCGGTATCACGCCACGCAGCTTGCCGTGGTTGCTGCGGCACTGGCCCTGGTCGTGCTCTTCGCCGTCGCGGTCAAGGAGGGGCTGGCGCGGCATGGTATCAAGTTCAGCTTCTCGTTCCTCTGGGATGCGGCCGGCTTCGACATCAGCGAGGGCAAGACCTTCGTCTTCGATAGCGGGTTCTGGCGTGGTTTCAGCGATTTCACATCGGACCGCTCGATCGCCCAGGCCTTCGTCGCGGGCATCGTGAACACGATCAAGGTCGCGGTGCTTGCGATCATGCTCAGCACGGTGCTCGGGACCTTGCTCGGCGTCGGCCGCCTCTCGACCAATTGGGTGGTTCGCAACCTCTCCTTCTGGTGCGTCGAGTTCATCCGCAACACGCCGCTCCTCATCCAACTCGTCTTCTGGTATTTCGCCGTCGTCCTGCATTTCCCGCCGATCGCCGCCGCCGCGAAATTCTACGGCATCATCATCAGCCAGCAGGGCCTCTATGTTCCGGCGCTCACATGGCAGGGCGAGGGCTCTGCTGTGGCGATTGCGCTTGCAAGCGCCTGCTGGGTCGCCGTGCTCGGGCTGGTTTTCGACAGGCACAGGACGACCCGCTTGATTTGTCTCGGCGCGCTCGTCGCACTTCCGTCTTTGATGTTCGCCACCGGCATCCTGGCGCTGGACTTCCCCGTCGCCTCGAAATTCCAGGCGAGCGGCGGCACGAGCATCAGCCCGGAAATGGCGGCGCTGCTTCTGGCGATCGTCTTCAACAGCGCGTCCTATATTGCCGAGATCGTGCGCGGCTCCATCGATGCCCTGCCGAAAGGCCAATGGGAGGCGGCGGCATCGCTCGGCCTTGGCCGGCGCGATACCGTCAACGACATCATCCTTCCGCAGGTCTTCCGGGTCGTGCTGCCGTCCTTCGGCAACCAGTATATCAGCCTCACGAAGAACACGGCGCTCGGCATCGCGATCGGCTATCCGGAACTGTTCAACATCTACGGCACCATCGCCAACCAGACGGGCCACAGCCTCGAAGGCATCGTCATCGTCATGGTGTCCTACCTGATCCTAAGCTGGATCATCAGCGCGGCCGTCAGCTGGGCCGACCGCCGCCTGAGCAATCCCGGAGCAATGCGATGATCGCACGATCCCTGACGTGGTCCCGCCACAACCTTTTCGGCAAGCCTTTCGATGTACTGCTGTCCCTCACGGTCATTCCGGGCACTCTCTGGCTGATCTACCAGGCTGCGACCTGGGCCTTGGCGACGGCACAGTGGGATATCATCCCGCAGAGCCTTCGTGTGCTGATGATCGGGATTTTCCCGGCGGACCAGGCCTGGCGGTCCTGGGTGGCGGTTGCCATCATCGCGGCGCTGCTGGGTGCCGCACTTGGTTGCGTTTTCGCCTTCCGGACCCGCCATGCCGGGTTCCTGGCGCTGATTCTTGCCGTCCTGGTATCGATGACGGGCCTGGGCAATCCTGTAATGCTCGCCTTCATTCTGGTCATCTTCGCCGGCGCCTGGAGCCTGACGTCGCATGTGCCGATGTCGCGCAGGGTGCTGATACCGGCGAGTTTTACCGGGCTGATCGCCATCTTCGCGGTCATGTCGCCGCCCGGCGCCGGGCTCTGGGGCGGCCTTCTGCTCAGCGTCCTGCTCACTCTGGTGACCGCAGTCCTGTCCCTACCCATCGGCATCCTGCTCGCCTTCGGACGGCGCAGCCGCTTCTCCAGCCTTCGCGTGATCTGCACGGCCTATATCGAGGTGATGCGCTCGGTTCCGCTGATCCTGGTCGTCTACTGGATCTGGATTCTGATGCCGGTGCTGACGCCCAAACTCAATCTGGCGGATGTCGTGCGCGGCATGGTCGGCTTCACCCTGTTCTATTCCGCCTATGTGGCCGAATATGTGCGCAGCGGCTTACAGGCCGTGCCGCGCGGCCAGACCGAAGCCGCCCGTTCGCTCGGCATGAGCGAATTCGACATCAACCGGTCGATCGTCCTGCCGCAGGCGCTGCGCGTCGTCGTGCCGCCGCTCGTCGGCAACGTGCTCGATATCTTCAACGCCGCGCCGCTGGTCTTCATCATCGGCCTTACGGATTTCCTGCGGGCCGGCCAGATGATCCTCGCTAATCCGCAATATGGCGACCGCACCTACGAAGTCTATTCGTTCCTGTTCTTCACCTATTTCCTCGTCGGTTCGCTCATCACCTTCGTCGCCCGCAAGCTTGAGGCCCATCTCGCACGAGGCAGCCGATGACCGACGCCAATTCTCCAGGAGCCGCTCCGATGAACGCCATCGTCGACATGAAAAGCCTCAACAAGTTCTACGGCAGCCACCACGTTCTGAAGAACGTCGACCTATCGGTGGCGCGCGGCGAGGTGGTGGTGGTGATCGGCGCGAGCGGATCGGGCAAATCCACGCTCATCCGCTGCGTCAACGGGCTTGAAATGTACCAGAACGGCAGCCTGCTGGTCGACGGCTACCAGATGCCTGTCGAGGAGGATCGGCTGCTGGGCGGCGAGAAGGAGCTTGTCGCCATCCGCAAGGGCGTCGGCATGGTTTTCCAGCAGTTCAACCTGTTCCCGCACAAGACGGTGGTCGAAAACATCACCATCGCGCCGATGCGCGTGCGAAAGAAATCAAAGGACGAGGCCGAGGCGACCGCATTGAAGCTCCTGGAGCGCGTCGGCTTGAAGGCGCATGCCTACAAATATCCGGGCCAGCTTTCCGGCGGCCAGCAGCAGCGCGTCGCCATCGCCCGCTCGCTCGCCATGGAACCGCACCTCATGCTGTTCGACGAACCAACCTCGGCGCTCGACCCCGAAATGATCGGCGAAGTGCTCGACGTCATGCGCGAACTCGCCGCCGACGGCATGACGATGATGATCGTCACCCACGAAATGGGTTTTGCCCGCGAAGTCGCCGACCGCATCGTCTATATCGACCAGGGCGCGATCCTCGAAATCGGCAAACCGGACGACTTCTTCGACAACCCAAAGAACGACCGCGCCCGTTCCTTCCTTGCACGCGTGCTCAAGCATTGAGGCGCTATGACGCGGCATATTGCAAGCCGCTCTCTTCACAGCTATAGGGACACAGAAAATTAGCGACAAAAGGCAAGCTGGCCAAGGTTGCAACGAGTGGAAATTATCGTTGGTGTTCAACGGTATGTGTGATTTCGAATCTCTCCATTCCGACCACTTCCGGCGGGCGTTTCGATAGCAAATGCGCGGCCGGTCATTCCCCCTTTACGGAATCTGGGTTATGCATGCTCGAACGCGCGCCGGCGGAACGGTGTGCTTGTCTGCGAGAATTCTGGAGCCGCTTCGATGACCGCGAAGATCTATCGTCCTGCCAAGACCGCCATGCAATCCGGCAAGGCCAAGACCCACCTCTGGGTTCTGGAATTCGATGCCGAAAAGCCACGGACGATCGACCCCATCATGGGCTTTACGAGCTCGGGCGACATGTACCAGCAGGTCAAGCTTACCTTCGAGACGAGCGAAGAGGCGATTGCTTACGCGGAACGCAACGGCATCGAATATCGCGTGATCGAGCCGAAGGAAGCGACCCGCAAGCGCGTCGCCTATCCGGATAACTTCCGCTTCAACCGCATGCAGCCCTGGACCCACTGAGGTTCTACTGGCGCCGCCAGTCCCGGCCCCTTAGCTCAGCTGGATAGAGCATCTGCCTTCTAAGCAGAATGTCGCAGGTTCGAGCCCTGCAGGGGTCGCCAAGCCTTTTCATACAAAAAGGGCAGCCAATGGGCTGCCCTTTTGTTTGGGAATAACGACCTATCACGAATAGGGCGAAATGCACTGCTGGCGCGGGCCGCCGTAGGGCTGGAACGTGTTGTCGTAGGACCGGTAAGAGCGGTAGCGGTTGGCGCACCAGCTTGTGTGCGATCCGCTGCCGGCCTGCGGCTGGTTGGAAATCGCGCCGCCGATGATGGCACCCGCACCGAACGCCGCCAGCGGATACCACCAGCCGTCGGAATGGCGGCGATAGCCTGCGCGGCGGTCACGATAGCCGCGGTGGCCGTGCCAGCGGCGTTCCGCACGGCGTTCATAGCGGTCGCGGCGGCGCTCGTAGCGGTACTGGACCTGCTCGACATTCGAGGCTTCCGGAACCGGAACCCTCGCGAATGTCACGGCCTGGGCCGGGACGATGGAGGTGAGCGCAATGGCGATGGACAATGCGCCCGCGGCAAAACCGGTCTTGAGCTTCAACATGATAGAACCTTTCGTGCTTGATCGACAGAGGAACGCGACAGTGCCGCGGTTGTTCCGCGCCATCTCGAAAGGCCATGGCGCATATGAAAAAAAAACGGGTTGGTCCGCCTATTCGGCTCGCCAACCCGTTCCGGTAAAATGCGGATCAGGGTGTTCGGGGTTACAGGGGCTCTCACCACAATCCGGCTGCATCTCCAGATCTCCTGTAAGGCGGATCATGCCCGAATGCGCTTTTCTCGATTGACATAACCCGCATCTTTTTTGACAATTTCCACATGCGTAAGAAAGAGCTGCGGCAGGGGCCGCTCGAGGTGACGATCGTCCTTCTGCCCGAGTCGTCCATCATGTCGCTCGCCTCGGTGCTCGACCCGATGCGCGCGGCAAACCGCGTCGTGCCGGAGCCGGTGTTCCGCTGGACGATCCTGTCGCCGCAGGGCAGGCCGGTCCTGTTGACCTGCGGCGTGGAGATCCGGGTGGATGGGGATTTTGCCGATGTCACAAGCGGCGACGCGCTGCTGCTGATCGCCGGCTTCAACCAGGATCGCCATGCAGACCGCAATTTCGTTGCCCGGCTAAAGAAGGTGGCACGCCGCTTCGGGGTGGTCGCCGGCATCGAATCGGGCTGCTGGCTGCTGGCGCGGTCGGGCCTGCTCGACGGGCGCGATGCGACGGCGCATTGGGAGGAACTGGAGGATTTCGCGGCGGCTTTTCCGGCGCTCAATGTGCGCGCCGACCGCTTTGTCACCGACGGGCCGCTCTGGACGTCCGGCGGCGCTTCGCCGACCTTCGACATGATGCTGCATCTGGTGCGCGAGCGTTTCGGCTCGGCGGTGGCGCTCGATGTGGCGAGCGTCTTCGTCTATGACGAGACCCATGCGGCGACGGACGCACAGCCGCTCGTCTCGCTCGGGCGGCTCGGGGAGCACCAGCCGGAGCTGGCCGCCGCCATCCGGCTGATGGAGCGTACGATCGACCGGCCGCTGACGATCGCAGCACTTGCCCGGCGGCTCGGTTTTTCGACGCGCAAGCTGGAGACGCTGTTCGCAACGGGCCTCGGCATCGGGCCGGGAAAATATTACCTGCGCCTGCGCCTGACGGCCGCGCAGCGGATGGTGCGCGATACGCCGCTGTCGATCCAGGATGTGGCGCTGCGCAGCGGCTTCGACAGTCTTTCCGCCTTCTCGCGCGCCTTTCGCAACCATTTTGGCGCAAGCCCGCTGAAGCTCAGGGCGGAGCTGCGCGTCAAATGAAAAAGGCGGGCTTTTGGCCCGCCTTTTCGCTGTGCCGCCCGGATCCGCTTAGTGCAGGATCTGGCTGAGGAAGAGTTTGGTGCGCTCGTGCTGCGGGTTGTCGAAGAACTCGGCCGGCGAGTTCTGCTCGACGATCTGGCCCTGGTCCATGAAGATGACGCGGTTGGCGACCTGGCGGGCGAAGCCCATTTCGTGCGTCACGCACAGCATGGTCATGCCTTCTTCGGCGAGCGACACCATGGTGTCGAGCACTTCCTTGACCATTTCCGGGTCGAGCGCCGAGGTCGGCTCGTCGAACAGCATGATCTTCGGCTTCATGCAGAGCGAGCGGGCGATCGCCACGCGCTGCTGCTGGCCGCCGGAGAGCTGGCCCGGATATTTGTGGGCCTGTTCGGGGATCTTGACGCGCTTCAGGTAGTGCATCGCCACTTCCTCGGCGTCCTTCTTCGGCATCTTGCGCACCCAGATCGGCGCCAGCGTGCAGTTTTCCAGGATCGTCAGGTGCGGGAAGAGGTTGAAGTGCTGGAACACCATGCCGACTTCGCGGCGCACTTCGTCGATCTTCTTGAGGTCGTTGGTGAGCTCGATGCCGTCGACGACGATCTGGCCCTTCTGGTGCTCTTCAAGGCGGTTGATGCAGCGGATCATCGTCGACTTGCCGGAGCCCGAGGGGCCGGCGATGACGATGCGCTCGCCCTTCATGACCTTGAGATTGACGTCGCGCAGCACGTGGAAATCGCCGTACCACTTGTTCATGTTGGTGATCTCGACGGCGACATCCGTCGTGGAGACCGCCAGCTTTTGCGCCTGGGCTTGGTTGGCCATTCTTGTTTCCTCTCTTTTATCGTTTGTGGCCCTTGTCGAGCCGGCGTTCCACGAAGGCCGAATAGCGCGACATGCCGAAGCAGAAAATCCAGAACACGAAACCGGCGAAGATCAGGCCCGTCAGCGGCGTGACCGGCGTGATCCAGGCCGAATCCCCAAAACTTGCCTTCACGATGCCGAGCAGATCGTACATCGAAATGATCGTGACGAGGGAGGTATCCTTGAACATGCCGATGAAGGTGTTCACGATGCCGGGGATCACGAGCTTGATGGCCTGCGGAAGCACGACGAAGGTCATTTTGTGGAAGTAGTTTAGACCAAGAGCGTCGGCTGCTTCATATTGTCCTTTTGGAATGGCTTGGAGACCGCCGCGAATAACCTCCGCCATATAGGCGGACGCGAAGATCGAAACGCCGATCAGCGCGCGCAGGAACTTGTCGATGTTGTTGCCGGGTTCGAGGAACAGCGGCAGCAGCACGCTCGCCATGAAAAGCACCGTGATCAGCGGGACGCCGCGGATCAACTCGATGAAGACGACGCAGGCCGTCTTCAGCACCGGCATGGTCGACCGGCGGCCGAGCGCCAGCAGGATGCCGGCCGGCAGCGAGACGACGATGCCGACGAAGGAGATGATGAGCGTCACCATCAGCCCGCCCCAGAGCGAGGTCTCGACGTGCCGCAGGCCGAACACGCCGCCAAGCAGCAGGAAGAAGGCGACGACCGGCAGCACGATCAGGAGCAGGAGCGCGTTCAGGCCCTTGCGCGGCACCTTCGGAATGAGGAAGGGGATGAGCAGGCCAACGAACATGACGACGACCAAGAGCGGCCGCCAGAGTTCGTCGCGCGGATAGGAGCCGAACATGAACTGGACGAAGCGGTCGCCGACATAGGCCCAGCAGGCGCCGTTCCAGCCGGCCGGAAGCTGGCCGCCCTGATCGACGGTGAGGCACGCCGTGCGGTCTGCGCCGGTCCAGACGGCCGATACGAACAGCCAGTTGAGGAGGCCCGGTATGAAGTAGAGGATGGCCGCCAGCGCGACGAGGGACAGGATGCTGTCCTTCCACGAGGCGAAGAGGTTCTTGCGGACCCAGCCGATGGCGGAGGAATCCGACATCGGCGCCTTCTCCGGCTCAAGGAACTGGCTGCGGACGTAGGTAATGCTTTCAGCCATATCAGCGCTCCACCAATGCCATCTTGGCGTTGAACCAGTTCATGAACAGCGAGGTGATGAGGCTGATCGAGACGTAGATCAGCATCCAGATCGAGATGATCTCGATCGACTTGCCAGACTGGTTGAGGATGGTGCCGCCGACCGCGACGAGATCGGCATAACCGACGGCCACCGCGAGCGAGGAATTCTTGATGAGGTTGAGATACTGCGAGGTGAGCGGCGGAATGATGATGCGCAGCGCCTGCGGCAGCACGACGAGGCGCGTCGCCTGGCCGGGGCGCAGCCCTAGCGCATAGGAGGCTTCCGACTGGCCCTTCGAAACGCCGCGGATGCCGGCGCGTACGATCTCGGCGATGAACGAGGCCGTATAGAGCGAAAGCGCGAGGTAGAGCGCCAGGAATTCCGGCCCGATCACCATGCCGCCGTTCATGTTGAACGAGCCCGGCACCGCATAATCGAGCGAAAGCGGGCTGCCCATCACGATGAAGACCAGCAGCGGGAACAGCAAGATCAGCCCGAGATTGATCCAGAGCACAGGCGGGCGGATGCCCGTGGCGCGCTGGCGGGCATTGGCCCAGACCGTGAAGGCGATCGCCGCGGCGACGCCGATCAGGAAGGCGACCAGCACCACGCCAAATCCCTCGCCGAAGACCGGTGCCGGCATGTAGATGCCGCGGTTCGATATGAAGAAGATCGCGTCCGGATTGTCCTTCACATGCTGGAAGATGGTGCGGATCGACGGCAGAAGGGCGAGAACGCCGAGATACCAGAAGAAGATGACGAGCAGCGGCGGAATATTGCGGAAGATCTCCACATAGATCGTGCAAAGCCGCGCGATCAGCCAGTTGTGCGACAGGCGCCCTATGCCGACGAGCAGGCCGACGATCGTCGCGGTGACGATACCGGCGGCGGCGACGACGAGCGTGTTGATAAGGCCGACCTGAAGGGCGCGGAAATAGGTCGAGTCGCTGCTATAGGCGATCAACGATTGCGCGACGTCGAAGCCGGCGCGGCTGTTCAGAAAGCCGAAGCCCGCCGACATGTTGGCGCGGGCAAGGTTCTGGACGACGTTGTTCCACGCATACCAGACGGCGGACACGATCACGATGATCGTCACGACCTGGTAGACAGTGCTTCTCAGCGCCGGATTGTAGAGAAGAGATACCTTCGGCGGTTCGCCGGACCCTGTTCGGGCATCCGCAAGAGCCATGCATTTCCCCTGACATTGTTGTCGCCCTGTTTTCCGGGCGTTTTGTTTGAAAGGGAGGGCAATCGCTTGCCCTCCCGGAGTGGTGCGGATGATCGCTTAGCGAACCGGCGGTGCGTACTGCAGGCCGCCCTTCGTCCACAGGCCGTTCAGGCCGCGGGCGATCTTGAGCGGGGAACCTTCGCCGACATTGCGCTCGAAGGATTCGCCATAGTTGCCGACCGCCTTGATGATCTGCACGGCCCAGTCCTTCGGCACGCCGAGGTCGGCGCCGATGGTGCTGTCAGCTTCTTCGCCGAGGAAGCGCTTGATGTCCGGGTTGGCCGACTTCTTCATCTCTTCGACATTCGCCTGGGTGATGCCGAATTCTTCGGCGGCCACCATCGCGTAGTGCGACCAGGTCACGATGTCGAACCACTTGGAGTCGTTCTGGCGAACGGCCGGGCCGAGCGGCTCCTTGGAGATGATTTCCGGCAGAACCATGTGGTCGTCCGGGTTGGCCATCTTCAGGCGGATCGAGTAGAGGCCCGAGGCGTCCGTCGTGTAGACGTCGCAACGGCCGGCATTGTAGGCGGCGTCGGCTTCATCCTGCGCTTCGAAGACGACCGGCTTGAAGTCCATGTTGTTCGAGCGGAAGAAGTCGGCGAGGTTGAGTTCGGTCGTCGTGCCGGACTGAACGCAGACGGAGGCGCCGGACAGTTCGAGCGCCGACTTCACGCCGAGCTCCTTCTTCACCATGAAGCCCTGGCCGTCATAATAGTTCACGGCGCGGAAATCGAAGCCGAGCTGCGAATCGCGGCTGATGCTCCAGGTGGTGTTGCGGGCGAGAATGTCGATTTCGCCGGACTGCAGGGCCGGGAAGCGGTCCTTGGCCGAGAGCGGCGTGTATTTCACCTTGGTGGCGTCGCCAAAGACGGCAGCGGCCACGGCCTTGCACAGGTCGATGTCGAGACCGGACCAGTTGCCGGCCGAATCCTGTGCGCCGAAACCGGCGAGGTTCGAGCCGTTCACGCCGCACTGCACGAAGCCCTTTGCCTTCACGTCAGTCAGCGTGTCCGCCTGTGCTGCATGTGCGCCAAGCCCCAATACGGCAGCGCCGACGAGCGCAGCCATGATTTTTTTTGCCATTTTTTTACAACCTTTTTCTGTTGTCTTTGTTTTGTCCGCAGGCCCCGCACCCCTGACGGGCGCGCCCACGAAAACTCGCCACCCTCCCGGCGCGAGGTTGCTTATCTCATGCTCAAAATTTCGCAGGGTCAAGTGATCCGAACCATTTTCCGTTCGGTAACCTAAATTTGTCGGCAGTTGACGGGTTTTTGGGCAAAAAACCGTGGACGTGTGCAGTAAATCGCACAAAATTTCCGCGCAATGAGGACTTGAAGCGCTTTGGACGCTTGCTCATCCTTTCGTATGGGGGTTGACCTGCCGGTCCCGCTGGCGAAAAGTCAGCGTCACAAAACCCCTCGCATTGCTTCGGACAGATCCATGAAAAACAGAGACGAAATCCTCGCTGGCGCCGGCGTGAACACGCGCCTTGCCCATGCCGGAAACGACCCGGCCGACTACTATGGTTTCGTCAATCCGCCCGTCGTGCATGCCTCCACCGTGCTCTTCCCCGATGCCGCGACGATGGAAAGCCGCGCGCAGAAATACACCTATGGCACGCGCGGCACGCCGACGACCGACGCGCTATGTGCCGCGATCGACGAGCTGGAAGGCTCGGCCGGCACGATCCTCTTGCCCTCGGGCCTTGCGGCCGTCACCGTGCCGTTCCTCGCCTATCTGTCGTCCGGCGATCACGCGCTGATCGTCGATTCGGTCTATCACCCGACCCGCCATTTCTGCGACACCATGCTGAAGCGCCTCGGCGTCACCGTCGAATATTACGATCCGATGATCGGCGCCGGCATCGAGACGCTGATCCGGCCGAACACCAGGCTGGTGCACACCGAGGCGCCTGGCTCCAACACCTTCGAAATGCAGGATATCCCAGCTATTTCCGCCGTCGTCCACAAGCACGGCGCGGTCGTGACCATGGACAATACCTGGGCGACGCCGCTCTATTTCCGCCCGCTGGATTTCGGTGTCGACGTCTCCATCCATGCGGCGACGAAATATCCGGCCGGCCATTCGGACGTGCTGTTCGGCACCGTTTCGGCCAATGCCGCCCATTGGGAGCAACTGCACGACACGCAGATTGCGCTCGGCACCTGTGCCTCGCCGGACGACGCCTATCAGGTGCTGCGCGGCCTGCGCACCATGGGCGTGCGGCTGGAGCGCCACCAGGAAAGCGCCTTGGAACTGGCGCGCTGGCTGGAAGGCGTCGACAATGTGTCGCGCGTGCTGCATCCAGCACTGCCGAGTTTTCCTGGCCACGATCTCTGGAAGCGCGATTTCAAGGGATCCAGCGGCATTTTCTCGATCGTCCTCAACGGCGGTTCGCCGGATCGATACAAGGCCAAGGCGCACGCTTTCCTCGATGCACTGGGGATCTTCGGCCTCGGCTATTCCTGGGGCGGTTTTGAATGCCTCGCGGTGCACGTCAATCTCAACGACCGCCGCGTCGCCAAGGCCCCGGAGGAAGGCCCGGTGCTGCGTCTGCAGATCGGCCTTGAGGACGTCAAGGACATCAAGGCCGATATCGAACGCGGGCTTGCCGCGGCGCGGGCGATTTAACGGCTCAGTCCGGCGTGCGGTAGCCGTAGAGCCAGTCGAGATCCGCGGCGAGGCTTTCGGGCCGGCGCAGTGAAAGCACGATATTGCGGCCAAGCGCGATCGGTCCGCGCGCGTGGTAGGCGAAGCGGTTGAAGGCGCCGCGGCTGCGCACGCGGGCGACGCGTTCGCGGCGGGTCGTCTCGAATTGCCGGAGCGCCTGCCCGACGTCGGTCGCGCCGGCGAGCCGGTTTGCCAGCAGCGCGGCGTCCTCGATGGCCATTGCGGCGCCCTGGGCCGCGAAGGGCGTCATGGCGTGCGCGGCATCGCCGATCAGCACGGTCTTTCGGCCATCCGTCCAGGCGCCATCCGGGCATTCGAAGAGCGGCCACATCAGCGGCTCGCGCGCGTCGTCCAGCAGGCGTCTTATATCCTTGTGCCAGCCGGAAAAGGCGCCGAGCAGGCGCGCTCGCGCGGCGGCATCGCCGGTCCGCGACCAGCCTTCCGGCGGCGCTTCGGCCGATTGATGAATGGCGACGATGTTGAATGACTGGGTTTGCGTGAGCGGATAGGCGACGAGGTGCGCCTGCGGGCCGAGGAAGGCAGTCACGGTGCGCGGGTTGAGGAAGGGCGGGGCGATAGCGTAGGGCACGAGGAAGCGCCAGGCGACATTGCCGGAATAGTGTGCGGGCAGGGCGCCGGGCACCGCCTGCCGCAGGCGCGACCAGACGCCGTCCGCGCCGATCAGCACGTCCGCGGGCGCTATGGCGAGAGCATCCTGCGCGGTCTCCATCCGCTGGCCCGTCGTCAGCGTGCAGAGCGGCTCGCGGCGCACGGCCTCCAGCAGCACGGCGTGCAGCGAGGCACGGTGCAGCACGCCGTAAGGCGCGCGCCAGCTGGTGCGCGCCGCCTTGCCGGCGGGAACCGAGGTGAGGGGGGAAAGCGAGCTTCCGGAGGAGAGCAGGATGTGGTCCGGTTCGCTCCAGCGGGCGCTGAGCGCGTCCAGCAAGCCGAGATCCGAAAGGATGCGGGAGGCGTTCGGGGAGATTTGCAGGCCGGCGCCGACCTCTTCGAGGGCGGGGGCCTGCTCCAGGATGTTCGAGACGACGCCCTTCTGGGCGAGCGCCAGGGCCGCCGTCAGGCCGGCAATGCCGGCACCGACGATGGTTGCGGATTTTGTCGAGGACATGCTGGTGCCGGCCTTTCGGCCGTTACGCCGCGACCTGGTTGGTGAAGGTGCAGCCGACCGGGTCGGTCTGGGTGGCCTTGAAGGTCGCGTTATAGCGGAACAGCGTCGAGCAGTACGGGCAGACCTTCTCGTTGTCGTCGCCCATGTCGAGGAAGACGTGCGGATGGTCGTAGGGCACGGAGGCGCCGACGCACATGAATTCCTTCACGCCGATCTCGATCGTGCGATGGCCGCCGTCGTTCTGGAAATGAGGAATGCCGTGTCCAGCCATGTCATGCTCCGTGGGAATGCCTGTTTTCTGCGCCGGACCATAATCGCCTTCCGGGCGAATGTGTAGATGCAAAACCGTCGCGCCCGGCGAGAAATCTGCGTGGCCACCGTTTTCTCGACGATCAAACGGCATTAAGAGCAGGGCATGAAAACGAAAGAAGGCCCGCGATGAACCTCGATGCTCCGTCTTTTTCCAGTTTCGCGCATGACGGCCTCGAGCTTGCCTTCTTCGACGAGGGCGACCCGTCGGGCGATCCGGTGCTGCTGATCCACGGCTTTGCCTCCAGCGCCAACGTCAACTGGGTGTTTCCCGGCTGGCTGAAGACGCTGGGGGACGCCGGCTACCGCGTCATCGCGCTCGACAACCGCGGCCATGGCGCAAGCGCCAAGCCGCACGATCCGGCGGTCTACACGCCGCCGCTGATGGCAGGCGATGCGGCAGCACTGCTCGATCACCTGGCCATCCCCGAGGCGCATGTCTTCGGTTATTCTATGGGCGCCCGCATCACCGCCTTCATGGCGCTGGCGCATCCCCACCGCGTGCGTTCCGTGGTCTTCGGCGGCCTCGGAATCGGCATGGTGACGGGGGTAGGCGACTGGGATCCGATCGCCGACGCGTTGCTTGCGCCGTCGCTCGATGTGGTGACCCACGAGCGCGGCCGCATGTTCCGCGCCTTCGCCGACCAGACGAAATCCGACCGACAGGCGCTCGCCGCCTGTATCATGACCTCGCGTGACCTTTTGACGCCGCAGGATATGGGTCGCATCGACGTGCCAGCGCTGATCGGCGTCGGCACGAAGGACGACATCGCGGGCGCGCCGCAGCCGCTGGCCGACCTGATGCCGAACGCGCGCGCGCTCGACATCCTCGGCCGCGACCATATGCTCGCCGTCGGCGACAAGGTTTTCAAACGCGCCGTTCTGGATTTCTATGCGGAGACCGACGGCCGCTGACGCGGCGTTTACGACAACGGCCGCCGGGCCATTTCGCTCCGGCGCCCTTTGCTTTATATATGGACGGGAATGACCATAAGGAGTGCGGCGATGGTCGCGACGAACGAACTGCGGGCCGGCGAGAATCTCAAGGCCATGGATCCGATCTGGGACAGCCTGCGCGAGGAAGCGCGCGTTGCCGCCCAGGCCGAGCCGCTGCTGGCGGCCTTCCTCTATTCAACGGTGCTGAACCACCGCTCGCTGGAAGAAAGCGTGATCCACCGCGTCTGCGAGCGCCTCGACCATCCGGACCTGCAGGCCAACCTCCTGCACCAGATCTTTGACGAGATGCTGGAAGACTGGCCGGAATGGGGCGGCATCCTGCGCGTCGACATCCAGGCCGTCTACGACCGCGACCCCGCATGCCTACGGTTCCTGGATGCCGTGCTCTATTTCAAGGGTTTCCACGCCATCCAGACCCATCGCGTCGCGCACTGGCTCTATAACAAGGGCCGGCGCGATCTCGCGCTCTATCTGCAAAGCCGCTCCTCCAGCGTCTTCCAGACGGACATCAACCCGGCCGCGCGCATCGGCAAGGGCATCTTCCTCGATCATGCCACCGGCTTTGTCGTCGGCGAGACGGCGACGATCGGCGACAATGTCTCGATCCTCCACAACGTCACGCTCGGCGGCACCGGCAAGGAAGGCGGCGACCGCCATCCGAAGATCGGCGACGGCGTGATGATCGGCGCCGGCGCAAAGATCCTCGGCAATATCCATATCGGCCATTGCTCGCGCATCGCCGCCGGCTCGGTCGTGCTGAAGCCCGTGCCGCCGAAATCGACGGTCGCCGGCGTGCCGGCCAAGGTCATCGGCGAAGCCGGTTGCAACGAGCCCTCGCGCGCCATGGACCAGCTTCTCGCGGCCTTCGACTACGATCTGTAAGCGGCGCCGGCAAAAGCGCGAGGCGGTTTGCATGCGGCGTTGCGGGAAAGACTCCAACGCGGGGAAAGTCGCTTTCTCGTGGAAATCGAGGGTTTACACGCCCCGGAGCAGGTGCGAGAAGCGCGGCAAATCAATCGACGACGGAGACATATCGTGAAGCCGGAAGAAATCAGGAAGCTCGAGGCCTACTTCAAGCGCAATATCAACAAGGAGATTGTCGTGAAGGCCCGTCCGCGCAAGGATGAATCGGCGGAAGTCTATCTCGCGGACGAATTCCTGGGCGTCATCTTCCGCGATGACGAAGATGGGGAGCTCTCCTACAACTTCTCCATGGCGATCCTCGACATCGATCTCTGATCGTCGGTATTATTTTCAGAAAAAAGCCCGGCTGCCTCTGCGCCGGGCTTTTTTATTATCGTTTTGCGACAAATTCGTCTTTTTCTGTCCCAATGATCATACCTATTGCGCAAGGTCTTGCTTTGTTTGTGAAATATTGCATTGCAGCATGATTATTGACTTTTTTGTGCGGCGCATATAGATTTCGGGCCTAAACCGGGATCCAAAGGAGACTTCGATGTTCAATCTCGACGACGCAAACAAGAAGAGCAAGGAAGCCGTGGACACGTTCGTAAAGAGCTACACGACCGTTGCGCAGGGTTTCCAGGCGATTGCCACCGAAACGGCCGACTACTCGAAGAAGTCCTTCGAAAACAACGTCGCCCATTTCGAAAAGCTCTCGGGCGTCAAGAGCGTCGAAGCCGCTCTCGAACTGCAGACGGCCTTCGTGAAGTCCGCCTATGAAGGCTTCGTCGCCGAAGCCACGAAGCTCACCGAAATGTACGCCGACCTCGCCAAGGGCGCCTACAAATCCTACGAAGCGCCGGTCGCCAAGACCACGGCTGCTGCCAAGGCCGCTGTCGCCGCCTGATTTTTTCAGTACTGCGTACGCGTATAGCGTTTAGAGGCCGGCTGCGGGCAACCGCAGCCGGCCTTTGCGCGTTGCGGAGATTGCGCGAGGCTGATGGAGCGGGCGCAAATTTCGCTATTTCCTTCGGATGACCGGCGATTATGATTGCAGTGCGAAGCGAGGCTCTTACAATCGTGTGACGAGACATTAGATAACAGGTCCAGAAGGCAGCCTCGGCTGAACGGTTCGCCCAAAGGAAGCGACCGAAATCAAGGGAATGAACACGAATGGATGTGAGACGGGTTCGAATGCAGGATGGGGAAGGCGGCGGCGACACTCCCGATCGCAGCACCTCCGTCATTACCCGCACGAAACCTAAAACGAAGAAGCCGAGCCTTTATCGCGTCCTGCTTCTCAACGATGATTATACGCCCATGGAGTTTGTGATTCACATTCTGGAACGTTTCTTCCAGAAGGACCGCGAAGCGGCCACGCGGATCATGCTGCATGTGCACAATCATGGCGTAGGCGAGTGTGGCGTGTTCACCTACGAGGTTGCCGAAACCAAAGTGACACAGGTGATGGATTTCTCCCGCCAGCACCAGCATCCCCTGCAATGTGTCATGGAAAAGAAATGAGGAACGAACGTGCCAACATTTTCTGCAAGCCTTGAAAAGGCGCTCCACCAGGCACTGACCTACGCGAACGAGCGCCACCACGAATATGCGACGCTCGAGCACCTGCTGCTCGCCCTCATCGACGACGCCGACGCGGCTGCCGTGATGGGTGCCTGCAATGTAAACCTCGACGTGCTGCGCAAGACCGTCACCGACTATGTCGACCACGACCTTGCCAACCTGGTGACGGGTTACGAAGAAGATTCCAAGCCGACCTCCGGCTTCCAGCGCGTCATCCAGCGCGCGGTGATCCATGTCCAGTCGTCCGGTCGCGAAGAAGTGACCGGCGCCAACGTGCTCGTCGCGATCTTCGCCGAGCGCGAGAGCCATGCCGCCTATTTCCTGCAGGAGCAGGAGATGACGCGGTACGACGCCGTCAACTTCATCTCGCATGGCATCGGCAAGCGCCCCGGCTCCACCGAGCAGCGCCCGGTGCGCGGCTCGGATGACGCCGAGAGCGAGCCGAAGCAGCAGCGCGGCAATGGCGGCGGCGAACAGGAAGAGGCTGCCAAGAAGCAGGACGCGCTCACCGCCTACTGCGTCAACCTCAACGAGAAGGCCAAGAACGGCAAGATCGATCCGCTGATCGGCCGCCACGCCGAGGTCAATCGCACGATCCAGGTGCTCTGCCGCCGCTCCAAGAACAACCCGCTTTACGTGGGCGATCCGGGCGTCGGCAAGACGGCCATCGCCGAAGGCCTCGCCAAGCGCATCGTCGAAGGCAAGGTGCCGGAAGCGCTCGCCGACGCGACTATCTTCTCGCTCGACATGGGCACGCTGCTTGCCGGCACGCGTTATCGCGGTGATTTCGAAGAGCGACTGAAGCAGGTCGTCAAGGAGCTGGAAGACTATCCGGGCGCCGTGCTTTTCATCGACGAGATCCATACGGTGATCGGTGCAGGCGCCACGTCCGGCGGCGCGATGGATGCATCGAACCTCCTGAAGCCGGCGCTTTCCTCCGGCGCGATCCGTTGCATCGGCTCGACGACCTACAAGGAATACCGCCAGTTCTTCGAGAAGGACCGGGCGCTCGTGCGCCGCTTCCAGAAGATCGACGTCAACGAGCCGACCATCGACGACACGATCGAGATCATGAAGGGCCTCAAGCCCTATTTCGAGGAATATCACAAGCTCCGGTATTCCAACGAGGCGATCAAGTCGGCCGTGGAACTGTCGGCGCGCTACATCAACGACCGCAAGCTGCCGGACAAGGCGATCGACGTGATCGACGAGACCGGTGCGGCCCAGATGCTGCTGCCCGTTAGCAAGCGCCGCAAGCTGATCACCGAGAAGGAGATCGAGGCGACCGTTGCGACGATGGCCCGCATTCCACCCAAGACCGTGTCGAAGGACGACGAGCAGGTGCTCGCCAACCTGGAGCGGGAACTGCGTTCCGTGGTCTACGGCCAGGATCTGGCGATCGAGGCTCTGGCGTCGGCGATCAAGCTCGCCCGTGCGGGCCTGCGCGAGCCGAACAAGCCGATCGGCTGCTACCTGTTCTCCGGCCCCACGGGCGTCGGCAAGACCGAAGTGGCCAAGCAGCTCGCCGGTTCGCTCGGCGTGGAACTGCTGCGCTTCGACATGTCGGAATACATGGAGCGGCACACGGTTTCCCGTCTGCTCGGTGCACCTCCCGGCTATGTCGGCTTCGATCAGGGCGGCCTCCTGACCGACGGCGTCGACCAGCATCCGCATTGCGTGCTGCTGCTTGACGAAATCGAGAAGGCGCATCCGGACCTCTACAACATCCTGTTGCAGGTCATGGATCACGGCTCGCTGACCGACCATAACGGCAAGAAGATCGACTTCCGCAACGTCATCCTGATCATGACGACCAATGCGGGCGCATCCGACATGGCCAAGGCCGCCATTGGCTTTGGCTCGTCGAAGCGCGAAGGCGAGGACATGGAGGCGATCAACCGCCTGTTCACGCCGGAATTCCGCAACCGTCTCGATGCGATCATCCCGTTCGGCTCGCTGCCGACGCCGGTCATCCATCAGGTCGTGCAGAAGTTCGTCATGCAGCTCGAAACGCAGCTTGCCGAACGCAACGTCACCTTCGACCTCAAGCAGGAAGCAATCGCCTGGCTGGCGGAGAAGGGTTACGACGAGAAGATGGGTGCGCGGCCGCTGGCGCGCGTCATCCAGGAAAACATCAAGAAGAAGCTCGCCGACGAAATCCTCTTCGGCAAGCTCAAGAAGGGCGGCGTCGTGCGCGTCTCCGTCGGCACCAAGGAAGATGGCTCGAACGGCCTGATCCTCGATGCCGTGCCGGAAACCGCGCCGATCAAGCCGAAGGCCGAAATCGAGGAAGCGGCGGCCAAGAAGGCCAAGCCGCGCAAGGCCAAGGAAACGGTTGCCGCCGAGGCTGCTCCCGCCAAGGCCAAGTCGTCCAGGAAGGCGGCTGAGCCCAAGGCCGAGGAGCCGAAGGACGAGCCGCCGCGCAAGGCCTCCAGCGCCGTGCCGAAGGTGCCGCGCAAGAAATAACGGCTTTACAAATCCCATGAGCCGGGCAGGTAACTGCCCGGCTTTCTTTATGTTGAAGACCCGAGACGTTTATGACGGCCGAGACTGCGCCAGACCCTCAATCCCAGACCCACTGGTTCCTGCTTGGCATGCGCGGCATCTTCAGCCTGCCGGCGATCATCCTCATGCTGTCCTTCGTCGGCTTTGCGGCGTTTACGGCAGAGGCGAAAATTCCGGTCGAGCAGGTGATGTTCATGACCGGCATGGTCTGGGCGCTGCCGGCCAAGGTGATCCTCGTCGGCTCCATGCTGTCGGGCGCCCACATTCTCACCGCCTTCATCGCGGTGACGCTCTCCTCCGTGCGCATGATGCCGATGGTGGCGGCGTTGATCCCGGAAATCCGGACCAGCCGCACGCCGACCTGGCTGCTGCTGTTCCTCTCGCATTTCGTGGCCATCACCGCCTGGGTCTTCGCCATCGAGCGGGTGAACGGCGTGCCGCGCGACGGCCGCGTCGCCTTCTTCGCCGGCTTCGGCATCACGCTGACGCTGCTCAACATCCTGCTGGTCGGGCTGGTCTACGGCGCGGTCTCGGAATTTCCGCCGATCGTCTCCGGCTGCCTGTTCTTCCTGACGCCGGTCTATTTTTTGACCTCGATCTGGATTTCCGCGCGCCACCGGGTGATCTACTGGGCGCTCGGCATTGGGCTGGCGCTCGGCTGGTTCTTCGCCATCGTCGCGCCGGAATACGATATCCTGCTTGCCGGCGTGATCGGCGGCACGCTCGCCTGGTGGGGTGAGCGGATGCTGCGCCAGCGGGAGGCGCGTTCATGAGTTTCGATGGCCTCTGGCCCTATGTCTTCATCGCCGTCGCCGGATGGCTTGCGACCGATCTGTGGCGCTGGGCGGGTGTTCTCGCCGGCAATCGCATCGACGAGAAGTCGGAGGTGCTGAACTGGGTGAAGGCGGTCGCGACCGCGCTCGTCGCCGCGGTCATCGCCAAGCTGATCTTCTTCCCGACCGGCACGCTGGAGGCCTCGCCGCTCTGGCTGCGGCTGGGCTCCGTGGTGTTCGGTGGCCTGTGTTTCTTCGTCGGCGGCCGCTTCCGCCAGATCGCCGGCATCGCCGCGGCCATCGGTTTCCTGGCCGCGGGTCTTGCCATTCTCGGGGTCTGATCAGCCCTTCGCCAGCGCCACCCGGAGCTTCTCGGCATTCGCCGCCAGCACGCCCTGGTCTTCCATCGTGCCCGAATGCGGCTTCAGGGCCACGCCCTCGACGCGCGGGATGATGTGCACATGCAGGTGGTAGACGGTCTGGCCGGCGGCCGGCTCGTTGAACTGGATCACCGTCACGCCGTCCGCCTCGAAAGCCTCCTTGGCCGCCACGGCAACCTTCTGCACGACCGGGAAAAGCCGCGAAAGCGTCTCAGGATCGGCATCGAGGATGTTGCGCGAGGGCGCCTTGGGGATGACGAGCGTGTGCCCGTTCGCCTGCGGCATCACATCCATGAAGGCGACCGTATGCTCATCCTCGTAGACGCGGTGCGAGGGGATTTCGCCGCGCAGGATCTTGGCAAAGATGTTGTTGGTGTCGTAGGCGCTCATGATCGTCTCCCGATGATGCTTGGAGCATTTTCGCTTTTCTTCGAAGCACGAAAACGCTCTATCTCTTTGTTTTCACGCAAAACCGCTACGCACTTTTGCTGGAATTGCTCTAGTCGCTTTCGTTTTCGCCGTGGCGGAAGGGGCCGTGTTCGGCAAGATATTCGCCCATCATTTCCACATCGCGGCGCTCGCGTTCCAGATAGTCGGCGACGGCGCGGCGCAGGCCCGGATGGGTGATGAAATGGGCCGAGTGGGTGATGGCCGGCAGATAGCCGCGCGCGAGCTTGTGTTCGCCCTGGGCGCCCGCCTCGACCCGCGCCAGCCGCTTCTCGATCGCGAAATCGATCGCCTGGTGGTAGCAGACCTCGAAATGCAGGAAGGGATGGTCCTCGATGCAGCCCCAGTGCCGGCCATAGAGCGCATCGCCGCCGATGAAATTGATCGCACCGGCAACGTAGCGGCCGTTGCGCTTCGCCATGACGAGCAGGATATCGTCGGCCATGCGCTCGCCGATCAGGCTGTAGAATTCGCGGTTGAGGTAGGGCCGGCCCCATTTGCGGCTGCCGGTATCCATATAGAAGGTGAAGAACTGGTCCCAGATTTCTTCCGTCAGGTCGGCCCCGGTCAGCCAGTCGATCGAAATCCCATGCTCCAGCGCCGCCCGGCGCTCCTTCTTCAGCGCCTTGCGCTTGCGTGAGGCGAGCGTTTCCAGAAAATCGTCATGCGAGCCGTAGCCGGCATTGAGGAAGTGGAACTGCTGGTCCGTGCGGTGCAGGTAGCCCGCCGCCTCGAAGATCGGCATTTCCTGTTCCGGCACGAAGGTGACATGCGCGGAGGAGGCGCCGTGCCGACGGGCGAGCTCCTTCAGGCCTTCGGCGAGCCCGGATTGCGTTTCGATCAGCGGCTGGTCGGGGCGGTGCAGCAGCCGCGGGCCGGTCGCGGGCGTAAACGGGATCGCGGCCTGCAGCTTCGGATAATAGCGCCCGCCGGCGCGCTCGAAGGCATCGGCCCAGCCGTGGTCGAAGACATATTCGCCCTGGCTGTGGCTCTTGAGATAGGCGGGCAGGGCGCCGAGGATAGCGCCGTCGTCACCTTCCAGCAGGAGATGCTGGCCGAGCCAGCCCGTCTCGGCGGTGGCGCAGCCGGACTCTTCGAGCGACGACAGAAAAGCGTGGCTGACGAAGGGGTTGTAGGGCATGTGCGCGGCGCCTCTGGAGGCGCCGGCAAGGCGCCCCCATTGGTCCGCCGCAATATCGGCGAAGCTCGTTTCGACGCGGATGCGCACGGGCTCGACCATGTCAGGCCGTCAATGCCTCACGCGGGTCGAAACCTTCGAAGGTCATCTGGTCCGCGTTGAGCGCCGTGATCGTGCGCGCTTCGTCGTCGCGCACGGTCCAGGTGATGATCTGCTTGCCGAGGTCTCGCTCCTTGCTGATGAAGGCATTCGGCAGGTGGCCGTAATGATAGGATATGAAATCCAGACCGAGCTGCATCGCCTCCTCGTGCACCGCAAAATTCTCCGGCCGCGCGCCTTCCGCCGTGAGGCCGACGGGGCGGCTGGTGCCGAGAGCCTTGAGATCCTTCAAAAGCCAGTGATCGAAGCTCATCAGCGCGACGGGGGCTTCATAGTCCTCCAGCGCGTCGAGCACCGCCATGGCGAAACCTTCGTCGTCGCCCTTGCGGCCCTTGAGTTCCAGCACCAGCGGCACGCGGCCCTTCACGAGGTGAAGCAACTGGTTGAGCGTCGGAATGCGGTCCGCCGTACCGCCGACCGGCAGCAGGCCGAGTTCGCCGGCGGTGCGCGCCCGCACGTCGCCCTCGATGCCGCACAGGCGCTTCAGGTCGTCGTCATGGAAGACCACGGGAATGGCATCGGCGGTATATTGCAGGTCGCATTCGATGGCGAAACCGGCATCGGCCGCGCGCGAAAATGCGGAAAGCGTGTTTTCCCAGACGGCCCGGTTGAGGTCGTGATAGCCGCGATGGGCGATCGGCCTCTCGGTCAGCCAGTTGAATTTATGCATCAGGCGATTTCCATGATGGCGTCGATCTCGACGGCGGCGTTGAGCGGCAGCGCGGCCATGCCGACGGCGGCGCGGGCATGTTTGCCGGCCTCACCCAGCGCGCCGACGAGGAAGTTGGACGCGCCGTTGATGACGAGGTGCTGCTCGACGAAGTCCGGGGCGGAGGCGACGAAGCCGTTGATCTTGATGATGCGCTTGATGCGCGACAGGTCGCCGAGGGCTGCCTTCGCCTGGGCGAGCAGGCCGAGTGCGCACAATTCCGCCGCTTTCTGGCCGCCCGCGACATCCACATTCTTGCCGAGATGGCCCGTCACGGCGAGCTTGCCGTCGAGCATCGGCAACTGGCCGGAAATGTGGAGGACGTTGCCGCTGATGACGAAGGGCACATAATTGGCCGCGGGGGCCGCTGCCACGGGGATTTCGTAGCCCAGTTCCTTGACGCGATTCTCGATTTCAGCGGACATTGCGGTCTCCGTCGTTGCTCGCGTTCGGGCCTGCCGGCGCGATATCGAAATGAATAGGGCAGCGCGCGGATATTGCCTCGCTTTTGCCGGAAGAGTTCTTATAACATCGCGACCGACTTCAACAGGAGGAAACGGATGTTTCGTTCAGCCTTTGTCGCGGCCGCCATGGCCGGGGCATGCTTCGCCGGCAGCGGCGTCTCGAGCGCCTTTGCCACGCCGGCGACCGGGCTTGCGCCGCACCGTGCCGTCTACGACCTCCAGCTCAAGGATGCGACCGAGCGCTCGGGCATCGCCGGCATGTATGGCCGCATGGTCTACGAGTTCAACGGCAGTCCCTGCGACGGCTATACCGTGAGCTTCCGCTTCGTCACGCAGGTCAATACCGGCGAGGAGACGCGCCTCACCGACCAGCAGACGACCACCTACGAGGACCTGAAGAACGGCAGCTTCCGTTTCCTGACCCGCTCCTTTACCGACGAGAAGCTGGACAAGGAAGTGCGCGGCTCCGCCCGTGAGGAGAAGCAGGGCGTCAGCGTCGACCTGACGGCGCCCGACAACCGCCAGGTGGAGCTCGCCGCCAGCCGCTTTCCGACCGAACACATGCTGGAAGTCATCGATCACGCCAAGAAGGGCGACCGCTTCTTCGAATCGCGCATCTACGATGGCTCGGATGCGGGCGACAAGACGCTGCTGACCACTGCCGTGGTCGGCAAGAAGGAAACGCCGAAGGCCGGCGACCTCGACGCCGCCAAGGCCGGCGATTTTTCCAAGGATGCGTTCTGGCCGGTGTCGATCGCCTATTACAACGACACCAGCGAGGGCGACGCGCTGCCGGTCTACCGCATGTCCTTCAAGCTCTACGAGAACGGCATCACCCGCGACCTCACCATGGATTATGGCGAGTTCTCGCTGACCGGAAAGCTCGCCAAGCTTGAGATGTTCAAGCAGCAGGAGTGCAAGTAAGCGCCCCGCGATCGCATTTTTTAACCCGCTGCCCTTGATTTGCCCGGAAACTGAGGGTATGGGGCAGCCATTCCACACGTAAGGCATGGGATCGTCCGGGAGAAATCCGGACCGTTCCGCCCGGTGGCATTCCCCAAGGGGATGCTGTTCGCCTTGCGGAGGTTCAACCGGAAAAGGATAACAAGGCATGGCATTGCCCGATTTCTCTATGCGCCAGCTTCTCGAAGCTGGTATTCACTTCGGCCACCAGACCCACCGCTGGAACCCGAAGATGAAGCCGTACATCTTCGGCGATCGTAACAACGTTCACATCATCGACCTGGCACAGACCGTTCCGCTCCTGTCGCGCGCCCTTCAGGTCGTGTCCGACACCGTCGCCGGCGGCGGCCGCGTTCTGTTCGTCGGCACCAAGCGCCAGGCGTCCGACATCATCGCCGACGCTGCCAAGCGTTCGGCCCAGTACTACGTCAACGCTCGCTGGCTCGGCGGCATGCTGACGAACTGGAAGACGATCTCCAACTCGATCCAGCGCCTGCGCAAGCTCGACGAGATCCTGAACTCGGAAGGCTCCGGCTATTCCAAGAAGGAGCGCCTGACCCTCGAGCGCGAACGCGAGAAGCTTGAAAAGGCCCTCGGCGGTATCCGCGACATGGGCGGCACGCCGGACCTGATGTTCATCATCGACACCAACAAGGAATCGATCGCGATCCAGGAAGCCAAGCGTCTCGGCATCCCGGTCGTCGCCGTTATCGACTCCAACTGCGATCCGGACCCGATCGATTTCCCGATCCCCGGCAACGACGACGCCTCGCGCGCCATCGCCCTTTACTGCGACCTGATCGCCCGCGCCGCCATCGACGGCATCGCGCGCCAGCAGGGTGCATCGGGCCGTGACCTCGGCGCCTCCGCCGAGGCTCCGGTCGAGCCGGAACTCGAAGCCGAAGCGTAAGGCCGAGGTCGGAGCGAAACATTCGCTCCCGCTTATCTGAGATAACCGAGGCCAGAGAGACGATCCCTGGCCTCGGCTTGTTTGAAGACCCTGTCTGCCGGCGATCCCCGGGGTCGTGGTTAAGGCGGCAGGTCGGAGGTGATCTTCATCACCCTGTCATATTTCCGGGTACATTCGTTCCCAAAACCTTGAGTTCGCCGGGGTTTCTCGGCGGCACGCAACAAGAACCGACAAGAGGCTCACAATGGCTGAAATCACCGCTGCACTGGTGAAGGAACTGCGCGAAAAGTCCGGCGCAGGCATGATGGACTGCAAGAAGGCGCTGGCTGAAAACGACGGCGACATCGAAGCAGCAATCGACTGGCTGCGCGCCAAGGGCATCGCCAAGGCCGACAAGAAGTCGGGCCGCACCGCCGCTGAAGGCCTCATCGGCGTCGCCACCTCCGGCACCAAGGCCGTCGTCGTCGAAGTCAACTCGGAAACCGACTTCGTTGCCCGCAACGATGCCTTCCAGACGATCGTGCGCGGCGTTGCCGACGTGGCGCTGACCACCGACGGCACCGTTGAAGCCGTTGGCGCCGCCACCTACCCGGCAACCGGCAAGTCGGTCACCGACACGATCAAGGACGCCATCGCCACCATCGGCGAGAACATGAACCTGCGCCGCTCGGTCCTGCTGTCGGTCGAAGACGGCGTCGTTGCGACCTACATCCACAACGCTGCCGCTGACCGTCTCGGCAAGCTCGGCGTTCTCGTGGCGCTGAAGTCGACCGGCGACAAGGAAGCCCTCAACGCCATCGGCCGCCAGGTCGCCATGCACGTTGCCGCAACGGCTCCGCTCGCCATCCGCGCCGAAGAAGTCGATGCTGCCGTCGCCGAACGCGAACGCAACGTCTTCATCGAGCAGTCGCGCGCTTCCGGCAAGCCGGACAACATCATCGAGAAGATGGTTGAAGGCCGCATGCGCAAGTTCTTCGAAGAAGTCGCCCTGCTGTCGCAGGCCTTCGTCATGAACCCCGACATCACCGTCGGCGCTGCCGTCAAGGAAGCTGAAAAGACCGTCGGCGCGCCGATCGAAGTCGTCGGCATGGCCCGTCTCCTGCTCGGCGAAGGCGTCGAGAAGGAAGAGACGGACTTCGCTGCCGAAGTCGCGGCTGTGGCCAAGGGCTGATTTTCTTAATCCCAATCGGGAAAAGAACAGGGCGCCGCGTGACAACGCGGCGCCCTTCGTGTATCCGGCTTGCCGAAATGCCTGCCCCGAATTTTCTTCTGCGGCGAGGGTTGCCCTGTGCCGAACCGCTCCCGGTTCTGGCCGGCTGCCCGATCGGGTGAGCAGGTTCACGAGTTCAGGAGCGACCATGACGGCCAACCCAATCTATAAACGTGTTCTGCTGAAAGCCTCCGGCGAGGCCCTGATGGGCTCGCAAGGCTTCGGCATCGATGTCGCGGTCGCCGATCGCATCGCCTCCGACATCGCCGAAGCCCGCGCGCTCGGCGTGGAAGTGGGTGTCGTCGTCGGCGGCGGCAATATCTTTCGCGGGGTGGCGGTGGCCTCCAAGGGTGGCGACCGGGTGACCGGCGACCACATGGGCATGCTGGCGACCGTCATCAACGCGCTTGCGCTCGCGACCTCGCTGCGCAAGCTCGATATCGACACCGTCGTTCTCTCGGCGATCGCCATGCCGGAAATCTGCGAGAGCTTTTCGCAGCGCGCCACGCTCTATCATCTGTCGCTCGGCCGCGTGGTGATCTTCGCCGGCGGCACCGGCAACCCGTTCTTCACGACCGATTCTGCCGCAGCGCTCCGCGCCGCCGAAATGGGCGCCGAGGCGATCTTCAAGGGCACGCAGGTCGACGGCATCTATTCCGCCGATCCGAAAAAGGACCCGCACGCCACCCGCTTCGACCGCCTGACCCACAGCGAAGTGCTGGAACGGGGCCTTGCCGTCATGGACGTCGCCGCCGTTGCGCTGGCGCGGGAAAACCACATCCCGATCATCGTGTTCTCCATCCATGAAAAGGGCGGTTTCGCCGAAATATTGACGGGTGGCGGGCGCGGTACCATCGTAACCGACAACTGATTCTCAAGAGGCGAGCACGCCCGATGCGTGCAGCCGTTCCGTGAAAATGGGAGTATTCCGATGAGTGAAGGTATTGACCTGAAGGAACTGAAACGCCGCATGGATGGCGCGATTTCCGCTTACAAGAACGACATTGCGTCGCTGCGCACCGGCCGCGCCTCGGCCAACGTGCTCGATCCGGTGCAGGTCGAAGCCTACGGCTCGCGCGTGCCGCTGAACCAGGTCGCCAACATCTCCGTTCCGGAACCCCGCATGCTGTCGGTTTCCGTCTGGGACAAGAGCATGGTCGGCGCCGTCGAGCGCGGCATCCGCGAATCGAATCTCGGCCTCAACCCGATCATCGACGGCCAGAACCTGCGCATCCCGCTGCCGGAGCTCAACGAAGAGCGCCGCAAGTCGCTTGTGAAGGTCGCGCATGACTATGCCGAAAAGGCCAAGGTCGCGATCCGCCATGTGCGCCGTGACGGCATGGACGACCTCAAGAAAGCCGAAAAGGATGGCGATATCGGCCAGGATCTGAGCCGCAGCCAATCCGAAAGGGTGCAGAAGATGACCGACGAGACGATTTTGGACGTCGATCGCTTGCTTGCCGAGAAGGAAAAGGAAATCATGCAGGTTTGAGGCGCCCGCCTCGCATCTTTTCTCCATTCCGGATCGCTCATGAACCAACTCTCGCCCAGCACCGTACCGGCACACGTCGCCATCATCATGGATGGCAACGGACGCTGGGCGAGTGCGCGCGGCCTGCCGCGTGCCATGGGACACCGCAAGGGTGTCGAATCCGTGCGTGAGGCTGTGCGCACGGCCGCCGAAAGCGGCGTGCGCTACCTCACGCTCTTCGCCTTCTCCTCGGAAAACTGGAGCCGGCCCGAGAGCGAGATCACCGATCTCATGGGCCTCCTGAAGACCTTCATCCGGCGCGACCTTGCGGTTCTGCACCGGGAGAACGTGCGCATCCGCGTCATCGGCGACAAATCGAACCTGTCGAGCGACATCCTGCCGCTGCTTCTGGAAGCGGAAGACACGACGCGGGCGAACAGCGGCATCACGCTGGTCATCGCCTTCAACTACGGCTCGCGCGACGAGATCGCCCGGGCGGTGCGCATGCTCGCCGTCGAGGTTGCCGCCGGCCGTCTCGATCCGGCCGAGATCACCTCGGAGCGCATCGGCGCCTCGCTCGATACCGCCGGCATTCCCGACCCCGACCTCATCATCCGCACCAGCGGCGAGGAGCGGCTGTCGAATTTCCTGCTCTGGCAGGCGGCCTATGCCGAACTGATGTTCGTTCCCGATTTCTGGCCCGACTTTTCGCGCGAGACCTTTCTTGCCGCGCTGTCGCGCTATTCCATGCGCGAGCGCCGGTTCGGCGGCTTGCAGGCCGCAAAGACGCTTGCGGTGGGCTCCTGATGCGGAGTGAACTGCGTCTGCGCATCCTCTCCGGCATCGTGCTGGCCATCGTCGTGCTCGTCGCGACCTGGCTCGGCGGTTTCGCCTTCCGCGTGCTCGCCTCGGCCATAGCGCTCCTCATCTATTATGAATGGTCGACGATCACGCGCCTGCCGGAGACGGATTTCCGCGCCAATGCCTTCGGCTGGCTGTCGGTCGGCGTCATCGCGCTTCTGGTGGTCTTCGGCATCGACGAATTCGCCATGCCCGCGCTGATCGGCGCGACGCTGATCGGCATCGTCTATGCCTTCGCCCTGCAGGGCAGCGGCTGGCTTGCCGGCGGCATCGTCTATGCCGGCCTGACGGCGATTTCGCTGGCCGCCATCCGCGGCGATACCGCGCATGGCTTTGCCGCCATGCTGTTCATCTTCGCCGTCGTCTGGGCGACGGATATTCTCGCCTATTTCGTGGGACGCGCCATCGGCGGGCCAAAACTCGCGCCGCCGATCTCGCCGGGAAAGACCTGGTCGGGGGCGATCGGCGGGGCGATTTCCGCCGTCATCGCCGGCACGCTGGTTCACATGGCGTTCTTTTCGCTGAACGGTCTCTGGGTGCCCGTCATGGCGCTCGTGCTCTCGGTTTTCAGCCAGGTTGGTGATCTTTTCGAGTCCTTCATCAAGCGCCGTTTCGGCGTGAAGGACTCAAGCCGTCTCATTCCGGGACATGGCGGCGTCATGGACCGGGTTGACGGCCTTGTTTTTGCCTGCTTCGCCGCGTTCCTCATTGCCCTTGGCGATGCGATCGTGTCGGGCACCGCGAACACGCCGGCCGGCGTGTTCCTTTTCGGCCCGTAATCGCGACACATTGGGGATTGCTCATGGAAATGCTGGCTGGCTCCGTTGGGTTCGTGACGGGCTATATCATTCCCTTCCTGGTCGTGCTGACGCTCATCGTCTTCGTGCACGAGATGGGCCACTACCTGGCGGGCCGCTGGTCCGGCATCGGCATCACCGCCTTTTCCGTCGGCTTCGGCCCGGAACTTTTCGGGTTCAACGACCGGCACGGCACGCGCTGGAAGCTTTCTGCCATCCCGCTCGGCGGCTATGTCAAGTTCCTCGGTGACGACGACCCGGCCTCCATTCCGGACTATGACGCGGTCGCAGCACTTCCGGAGGCGGTGCGCAAGCGCACGTTCCTCGGTGCTGCCCTGTGGAAAAGGGCGGTGACGGTCGCTGCCGGCCCGATCGCCAATTTCGTGCTCGCCATCGCCATCTTCGCCGTGATGTTCACCATCTACGGCCGCCAGATCGCCGATCCGATCGTCGCGGAAGTGCGCCCGGACAGCGCCGCCTCAGAGGCGGGCGTGCTCCCCGGCGACCTGCTCGTGGCGCTTGACGGCAATCCGGTCACCACATTCGACGACGTACGCCGCTATGTCAGCGTGCGCCCGGAACTGACGATCAACGTCACGGTGCGCCGCGATGGCCAGGATCTCGTCCTGCCGATGGTGCCCAAGCGCACCGAGATCACCGATCAGTTCGGCAACAAGATCGAGCTCGGCCTGATCGGCATCGTTACCAACCAGGAAACCGGCAATTTCCGCGTCGTGGAATATGGCCCGGTCGAGGCCGTGGGGCAGGGCGTGCTGCAAAGCTGGCACATCGTGACGGGCACGTTCGACTATCTCGCGAACCTCGTCACCGGCCGCATGAAGGCCGATCAGCTCGGCGGGCCCATCCGCGTGGCGCAGGCTTCCGGCCAGATGGCGACGCTGGGTGTTGCCGCTCTGCTGCAGCTGGCTGCCGTTCTCTCTGTTTCCATTGGACTTTTGAACCTGATGCCGGTTCCGGTACTTGATGGCGGCCATCTGATGTTCTATGCGGTGGAGGCTATCCGGGGCAGGCCTGTCGGGCCCGGGGCGCAGGAGATCGCATTTCGCATCGGCATGGCGCTGGTGCTCATGCTGATGGTCTTTGCGACCTGGAACGACATATCCATGCTTCTCGGCTGAGGTTTGCCGGGCTACCGGCAGTGAATGCCGGCGTTGCCGGCAGGGAATCAAAAGGGGTGCCGCTCTCGCCGACGCAGTCGTGCTAACGCTCTGTTTACCGTAATGAAACGGATGTAGTGACCTTCGGGCCACGGTTGGAATTGAAGTAAACAGAAATTAACGCGTGACCTTGCTTAGATGGCAAAAGCGGTTAAAACGGCAAACGTGACCGGAATCGGGCGTACGCGCCTGCCGGGACGTTGAAACGAAGGTAAGTAGTGAAGATGAAAGCTGGTTCAAAATTTTTGAACGCCGTGTCGGCCGTTGCATTGTCGGCCACGATGGTTGTCACGGGCGGCTCTTTTGCCACGCTTGTCTCCGCCACGGCCGCCGAGGCCGCCGTCATCCGCAGCATCCAGGTGAATGGCGCTGACCGCGTCAGCGCCGATACGGTCAAGGCCAATGTCACCATTGTGCCCGGCAAGGCCTTTTCCAACGCCGATATCGACGCCTCCGTGCGCCGCCTGTTTGCCACCGGCTACTTCTCCGATGTGAAGATCTCGGTTTCCGGCAGCACGCTCGTCGTCGTCGTCGATGAAAACCAGCTCATCAACCAGGTCGTCATCAACGGCAACCGCAAAATCAAGGACGACAAGCTGCAGGGCGTCCTGCGCTCGCAGTCGCTCGGTCCGTACAGCGAAACCGCCGTCGAAGCCGACAAGCAGGCGATCCGCGATGCCTATGCCGCGATCGGCCGCAGTGACGCCACCGTCACGACGCAGGTCTACCCGCTCGGCAACGGCCGCGTGAACCTCGCCTATATCGTCGACGAAGGTGACCGCACGAAGATCTCGCAGATCAATTTCGTCGGCAACGAAGCCTACAGCAACAGCCGTCTGCGCGCCGTCATCGTCACCAAGAAGTCGAACTTTCTGTCCTTCCTTACCCGCAAGGACGTTTATAGCGAAGACAAGCTGCGCGCTGACGAGGAGTCGCTGCGCCAGTTCTACTTCAACAACGGCTATGCCGACTTCCGCGTGATTTCGTCGGAAGCCGTGCTTGACGAATCCTCCAACGAATATGTTGTGACCTTCACGGTCGAGGAAGGCCAGCGCTACGACTTCGGTCAGGTGAACGTCGAATCGACGGTCGAAGGCATCGATGGCGCGGAGCTTCAGGGCCTCGTCGAATCGCGCCCTGGCAGCACCTACCGCGCCCGCGACGTGCAGGACACGATGTCGGAAATCTCCAAGCGCGTTGCGGCTAATGGCTATCCGTTTGCCCGCGTGACGCCGCGCGGCAACCGCGACCTCGGCAACGGCACCATCGCCGTCGACTATCTCGTCGACCAGGGCGAGCGCGCCTATGTCGAGCGCATCGAAATCCGCGGCAACACCCGCACACGCGACTACGTCATTCGCCGCGAGTTTGATATCGGTGAAGGCGACGCCTTCAACCAGGAAGTCATCACGCGCGCAAAGCGCCGCCTGGAGGCTCTCGGTTACTTCTCTACGGTCAACATCACGACCGCGCCGGGCAGCCAGTCCGACCGCGTCGTCCTGGTGGTCGATGTTCAGGATCAGTCGACCGGTTCGTTCGGTATCGGCGCCGGTTACGAAACGGGCAAGAACGGCGGCATCAAGCTTGAAGCGTCGGTCGAAGAAAAGAACTTCCTCGGTCGCGGCCAGTATATCCGCGTGGCTGCCGGTGGCGGCGAGAACTCGCGCGATTACAGCTTGTCGTTCACGGAGCCCTATTTCCTCGGCTACCGCCTGGCTGCCGGCTTCGATGTCTTCAAGAACGAAGACGAGAGCGAAGATTACTACAGCGTCAACACGGAGGGCTTCACGCTGCGCGTGACGGCGCCGATCACGGAAGACCTGTCGACGTCGCTGCGCTACAGCTACACGAAGCTCGACTACAATTCCGGCGATCTCGACGAACTGTCGTCGCCTTACCGTTACGTGGTCACCGAAGGTCCTTGGGTTCGCTCCTCGGTTTCGCACAGCGTGACCTATGACACGATCGACGACCGCACGCTGCCGCGTGAAGGTATGTTTGCCCAGATCACCCAGGAATTTGCCGGCCTCGGCGGCGATTCGGACTACTACAAGATTTCGGGCAAGGCACGTTACTTCCACATGCTGCTCGAAGATGCCGATGTCATCGGCTCGCTCTCGGTCAGCGGTGGCCACATGTGGGGCCGCGGCGACACGAAGGTGTTCGACCAGTTCACGCTTTCGGCCAGCGACATTCGCGGCTTCGAATCGGGCGGCATCGGCCCGCGCGCGACGTCGACGGACGATGCTCTCGGCGGCAAGACCTACTTCACGGCGTCTGCCGAAGCATCCTTCCCGCTGCCGTTCATCTCTCGGGATTCGGGCCTGCGCGGCGCCTTCTTTGCCGATGCCGGCACGCTTTACGGCAACGACGTCAAGACGGTCGCAGCCGACCGGGTGCGTGGCGAAAGCATGAGCATCCGCGCCTCTGTCGGCGCTAGCGTGATCTGGGCTTCGCCGTTCGGTCCGCTGCGTCTCGACTACGCGGTTCCGGTCAAGAAGGAAAACTTCGACGAGGTGCAGCGCTTCAAGTTCGGCATCGCGACGCAGTTCTGATATAGGCAGTCCAGAACTGCGAGAAAACGGACGTTCTGGAGTCATGCCGATGGAGCATAACTGGTTTTTTCCGCCCCATGACGGCATTCGTCTGGGTGATCTTGCGGCGACGCTTGGGGCGGAACTTGCCGATGTTGCGCATGCCGACCGCGTCGTGAGCAGCGTTTCGCCCGTCAACCGGGCGAAAGAGGGCGACCTCTGTTACATCCTCTCCCGTAAATTCCGCGGCGAGCTCGCGACCTGTGCGGCCTCGGCCATCCTCTGCGACCGATCGCTTGCGGCGCTCGTTCCGTCGCATGTCGCTGTCCTGCTTTCCACGCGCCCGCACACCGCTTTCGCGCTCGCCGGCGAGTTGCTGCACGGCTCTGCCATGCGGCCGGAACCGATGACGTCCGCGGTGGGCATTGCGCCCGGCGCCTATGTCGATCCTGAAGCGCGCATCGAGCCCGGCGTGTCCATCGAACCGATGGCGGTGATCGGCAAGGGCGCGGAGATCGGCGAGGGCACGCATATCGGCCCCGGCGCGATCATCGGTGCGGGTGTCCGGATCGGCCGCAATTGCTCGATTGCCGCCGGCACCACGGTGCAGTGCGCGCTCGTCGGCAACAATGTCATCCTGCATCCCGGCGTGCGCGTCGGCCAGGATGGTTTCGGCTATGCGCCGGGCCTGAAGCCCGGCATGATCAAGATCGTGCAGATCGGCCGCGTCATCATCCAGGACAATGTGGAGATCGGCGCGAACACCACGATCGACCGCGGCACGATGGACGATACGGTGATCGGCGAGGGGACCAAGATCGACAACCAGGTCCAGGTCGGCCACAACGTGCGCATCGGCCGCCATTGCGGCATCGTCAGCGGCGTCGGCATTGCCGGCAGCGCGCGCATCGGCGATGGCGTGATGATCGGGGGGGCGGCCGGCATCAACGGCCATATCACCATCGGTGACGGCGCACAGATCGCCGCGATGAGCGGCGTCGTTGCCGATATCCCGGCAGGCGAGAAATATGGTGGCGTTCCGGCTCGGCCGATGCGCGACTTCCTACGCGACATGGCGGAGATCGCCATGCGTTCCAGCACTCGAGTCCAGAAGAAGGGGGGCAATGATGAGTGAAGAGACCAAGGCAACGCTTGGCGTGGCTGACCTGCGTGAAATCCTGACGCTACTTCCTCACCGCTACCCCTTCCTCCTCGTCGACAAGATCATCGAGATCGACGGCGACGAACGGGCGATCGGCATCAAGAACGTGACGGTGAACGAGCCCCATTTCATGGGCCACTTCCCCGATCATCCGATCATGCCCGGCGTGCTGCTGATCGAAGGCATGGCGCAGACCGCAGGCGCCATCTGCGCGCGCAAATCGCGCTCCGGCTCCAACCTCGTCTACTTCATGACCATCGACAATGCCCGCTTCCGCAAGCCCGTCGTGCCCGGCGACCGCGTCGAGTTCCATGTCGTGAAGCAGAAGCAGCGCGGCAATATCTGGAAGTTTCATTGCGATGCAAAAGTTGATGGGCAACTTGTCGCCGAAGCTGATATCGGCGCGATGATCGTGAAGAAGGAAGACGCCTGAAAATGATTGCCGCCAGCGCGAAGATCCATCCGCTCTCCGTCATCGAGGACGGGGCGGTCGTCGGTGAGAACGTCGTCGTCGGCCCCTTCTGCCATGTCGGGGCCAAGGTCGTTCTCGGCGATGACGTGGAGCTTCTGACGCATGTGGTCGTCACCGGCCGCACGGATATCGGCCGCGGCACCCGCATCTTCGCCAATGCCGTCGTCGGCGGTGATCCGCAGAGCATACACCACGACGGCGCCGAGACGACGCTGACCGTGGGTGCGAACTGCGTCATCCGCGAAGGCGTGACGATGAATGCCGGCACTACCGAGGGCGGCGGCAGGACGGTCGTCGGCGACAACAACCTGTTCCTCGCCAATTCGCATGTCGCGCATGATTGCCAGCTCGGCAACCACATCATCCTGTCGAACAATGTCATGCTCGCCGGCCATGTGACGGTGGAGGATCGCGTCATTCTCGGCGGCGGCTCGGCCGTGCACCAGTTCACCCGCATCGGCCGCCAGGCCTTCATCGGCGGCCTTTCGGCGGTCTCTTACGACGTCATTCCCTACGGCATGCTGAACGGCAATCCCGGCGTGCTCGGCGGCCTCAACGTCGTCGGCATGAGCCGCGCCGGCATGGAGAAGGCGACGATCCACCAGGTCCGCCGCGCCTTCAAGCAGATTTTTGACGGCGAGGGTTCCATCCGCGTCAATGCCGCCGCTATCCGCGATGAGTATGCCGATTGCGTGCCGGTCATGCACATCCTCGATTTCATTGCTGCCGACAGCGATCGCGCGCTCTCCTCGCCGAACCGCGGCAAGGGCTGAGCGAGATGGCGGACGGCCGGCCCCTCGCGCGCGACCGGCTGGCCATCATCGCCGGCGGCGGCCTGCTGCCGCGCTACGTCGCGGACGCGGCGCGCGGGCGCGGTGAAAATCCCTACATTCTCGCCCTCACCGACGAGTCCGTGCAGGACTGGTCCGGCTTCGACCATCAGGTGATCTCGATCGGCAACTATGCCGGCATCGGCGCGGCCTTCCGCGCTGAGGGCATCGGCCGCGCCGTGCTGTCCGGCTCCGTGCGCCGCCGCCCGGAATGGCGCGATATCCGCGCGCCGCTGAAGGCGCTTACAGCCCTGCCGTCCGTCGTGCGTACGCTGCTGAAGGGCGGCGACGATACCGTGCTGAAGATGGTCATCCGCCTGATCGAGGCCGAGGGTGTACGTGTCGTCGGCGCGCAGGACATTGTACCAGATCTTCTCGGCAGCGAAGGCCCGCTCGGGGCCGTCGCGCCGGACGAAGCCGCTGGAGCCGACATTGCCGCCGCCGCTGCCGCCGCGCTCGCGCTTGGTCGGCTCGATGTGGGGCAGGGCGCCGTCGCGCTTGGCGGCCGCGTGGTGGCGCTGGAGGGCGCGGAGGGCACGGATGCGATGCTGGAGCGGGTCGCTGGCCTTCGCGCCGCGGGCCGAATCTCCACCCGCCGCAAGGGTGTGCTTGTAAAGCTCTGCAAGCCGGAACAGGACCTGCGCGCCGACCTGCCGTCGATTGGCGTCGAAACCCTGCGCCGCGCCCATGCCGCCGGGCTTGCCGGCATTGCGGTGGAGGCCGGGCGCTCGCTGGTGCTGGAGCGCGCGGCGCTGGTGGCCGAGGCGGATGCGCATGGCCTCTTCGTCACCGGCATCGTGCCGGAACGGACGGAGGCGCGGCGATGACGGAAAGGCCCTTGAAAATCGGCATCATCGCCGGCGAGGTGTCCGGCGACCTGCTTGGCGGCGACCTCATCGCGGCCCTGCGCAAGGCCCATGCCGGCGAAATCGACCTCATCGGTGTCGGCGGCGAGGCGCTGCAGGGGCAGGGGCTTCAATCGCTGTTCGACTTCTCCGAACTTTCCATCATGGGCATTTCGCAGGTGCTGAAGCGCCTGCCGTTGCTGCTGCGCCGCATCCGCCAGACGGCGGAGGCCATCATCGCCGCGCGCCCGGACGTGCTCGTCATCATCGACAGCCCGGATTTCACCCACCGCGTCGCGCGCCGCGTGCGCAAGGCGCTGCCGGACCTGCCGGTCGTCAACTATGTCTGCCCGAGTGTGTGGGCCTGGAAGGAAGAGCGCGCGCCGCGCATGCGCGCCTATGTCGACCATGTGCTCGCGCTGCTGCCTTTCGAGCCGGCCGTGATGGCGCGCCTCGGCGGCCCCGCAACCACCTATGTCGGCCATCGGCTGATCGGCGATCCCGATATCCAGCGCGTGCGCGCTGCAAGGCTCGCCCGGCCGGAGCGAAGCGTACCCGTCTGCCTGCTGCTTCCCGGCTCGCGCAGCACCGAGATCAGCCGCCTGCTGCCGGCCTTCGGCGAGGCCGCCCGGGAGCTGACCGCCCGCAGGCCTGGCACGCGTTTCCTGCTGCCGACCCTGCCACGGCAGGAGGCGCTCGTGCGCAAGCTGACGGCCGACTGGCCGGTGAAGCCGCAGATCACACTCTCCACCGCCGAAAAATGGCAGGCCTTTGCCGAGGCCGATGCCGCGATTGCGGCGTCCGGCACGGTCATCCTGGAGCTGGCGCTCGCCCGCGTGCCGGTCATCTCCACCTATCGGCTCGACTGGCTGGCGAACCTCTATCTCGGCCGGATCCGGGTCTGGACCGCGGCGATCCCCAATATCATTGCCGACTATGCCGTCGTGCCGGAATACCTGAACGACATGGTGCGCCCCGGTGCGCTCACGCGCTGGTTCGAGCGGCTTTCCGCCGACACGATCGAGCGCCGCGCCATGCTGGAGGGATATGACCTCGTCTACGAGCGCATGCAGACCGAGCGCCCGCCCGGCGAGACCGGCGCGGCCGTCATCCTCGATCTCCTCGCAACAAAAAAGCCCGGTCGAAACTGACCGGGCTTTTTCATGTCGTTCTGCCGAAAAATCAGCGCTTGGAAACCGGCAGGTAATCGCGCTTCGGTTCGCCGATATAGAGCTGGCGCGGGCGGCCGATGCGCTGTTCCGGGTCTTCGATCATCTCGTTCCACTGGGCGATCCAGCCGACCGTGCGGGCGAGCGCGAAAAGCACGGTGAACATGGTGGTGGGGAAGCCCAGCGCCTTCAGCGTGATGCCGGAGTAGAAGTCGATGTTCGGATAGAGCTTCTTCTCGATGAAGTATTCGTCGGTCAGCGCGATGCGCTCGAGTTCCATCGCGACTTCCAGCATCGGATCGTCCTTGATGCCGAGCTCGCCGAGAACCTCGTGCGTCGTCTTCTGCATGATGCGCGCGCGCGGGTCGTAGTTCTTGTAGACGCGGTGGCCGAAGCCCATCAGGCGGAACGGATCGTTCTTGTCCTTGGCCTTGGCGACATATTCCGGAATGCGTTCGACCGAGCCGATTTCGGCCAGCATGTTGAGCGCCGCTTCGTTGGCGCCGCCGTGCGCCGGGCCCCAGAGGCAGGCGATGCCGGCCGCGATGCAGGCGAACGGGTTGGCGCCCGAAGAGCCTGCGAGGCGAACGGTCGAGGTCGAGGCATTCTGCTCATGGTCGGCATGCAGGATGAAGATGCGGTCCATGGCCCGGGCCAGAACCGGGTTCACCACATAGTCCTCGCAGGGCACGGCAAAACACATGCGCAGGAAGTTCGACGCGTAGTCGAGGTCGTTCTTCGGGTAAACGAAGGGCTGGCCGATATGGTACTTGTAGGCCATGGCGGCGATTGTCGGCATCTTGGCGATCATGCGCAGCGAGGCGACCATGCGCTGGTGCGGATCGGTGATGTCGGTCGAGTCGTGGTAGAAGGCCGACAGCGCGCCGACGCAGCCGCACATGACGGCCATCGGATGCGCATCGCGGCGGAAGCCGGTGAAGAAGCGGCTCATCTGTTCGTGCACCATGGTGTGGTGCGTGACGCGGTAGTCGAAGTCGTCCTTCTGGGTCTTGGTCGGCAGTTCGCCGTACAACAGAAGGTAGCAGACTTCGAGGAAGTCGCCGTGTTCGGCAAGCTGTTCGATCGGGTAGCCGCGGTGCAGGAGCACGCCTTCGTCGCCGTCGATATAGGTGATCTTCGATTCGCACGAGGCGGTGGAGGTGAAGCCGGGATCGTAGGTGAAGGCGCCGGTATTCTTGTACAGCGTGCCGATGTCGATCACATCGGGACCGATCGTGCCGGATCGCGTCGGCAGCTCGACCGACTTGCCACCGAACGATACATCCGCGATTGTTCCTGTCATAACGATCCTCCGTTGTTTCAAATGGTGGCACAGTTTCGTGCCGCAACCATGAACATGCTCGTTTTGCTAGCCCATTTACGATGCGCTGCCAAGCGATACCAAAGGCAAATTGTGCATTGCGATAACGGGCTTTCCGGCAACGCAATATCTACCCTTTCCGGCAAGTTGCAAGCAACTTCTGAGGGTGGTTTTCACGTTGCGGAGGGCGCATGCTTTCTGTTTGGCTTAGTATTAATTCACCCTACTTTTGATTGAAGATTCTCGCGCCGGGTTGCATAATCGCCAGGGGAACCGGTGGGGCCGAGTGCATGGCCAGGATCGACATCGCGGAGAAGCAGGCGGCGCGCGAGGCAGAGGCCTGGGGCGTCGCGCCGGCTGGCGATTCGCTGCCGATACCGGCTTTGCCCGCGCGCCGTCGCAGGGCCACGCTTGCCGCCTATGCGCGCGCCGTCGGCCGGTTTCGAGAAAGCCTTGCCGGCCAGAGAATTGATGCCGCCTTCGCCGAGGAGCGGGCGCACGGCCACTTCTTCCTGTTCGTGCCGGTCTTCCTTGGCATCGGCGCCGCCCTGTGGTTTGCCGCCGCTACCGATCCGCCAATTTATGCCCTGCTGCTTCTCGCCTGCGTTACGTTCTGGCCCGCCTGGCGGCTGCGGCACCGGGAGGACTGGGTGGCGCTCGCCGCGGGTGCCGCTTTTCTCGTTCCCGTGGGCATGCTGCTTGCAGCCATGGAAAGCGCCCGGCTCGATACTGTCATCCTGGATACGCCGGTCACCACGGAAATCAGTGGTCGGGTACTGTCGCGTGAAAGCGACGAGCGCGGGGCGATCCGCTACCGTATCGCACTGGAGGCGACGCGCGATCCGGTGCTGAAGCGCCCGCCCGGCATCGTCACGCTGCTTGCCCGCAGCCGTCATGAACCGATCGCGATCGGCGCGGGCATAACGGGGCGCGCGCGCCTCGGGCCGCCGTCCGGCCCGGCCTTGGCCGGCCTCAACGATTTCGCCTTCGATGCCTATTTCGCCGGCACCGGCGCCGTCGGCTATTTTTACAGCGCGCCCAAAGGTGTTGTGACCGGCGAGGCGGGGCTGGAAGGGCGGATCAGGCAGGAGATCGCGCGCTGGCGCAACAACCTGACCGAGCATATTCGGGGGCGCATCGGCGGCGATGCCGGGGCGATCGCCGCGGCACTGGTAACGGCGGAACAGCGGGCGATCGGCGCGGACACGGTCGAGGCGCTGCGGCAGGCGGGGCTTGCCCATGTATTGGCCATTTCCGGGCTTAACATGGTGCTCGCCGCCGGCACCTTTCTCGTCGGTGCGCGCATGCTGATGGCGCTGATTCCGGGCTTTTCCGAGCGCTATCCGGCCAAGAAGATTGCCGCCGTCGGCGCGCTCATCATGGTGACGCTCTATATTCTCGTCTCGGGCGGCGCGCTCTCTGCCGTGCGATCGTGGATCATGATCTGCGTCATGCTTGTGGCCGTGCTCTTCGGGCGATCGGCCATCAGCCTGCGCAATGTCGCGCTCTCGGCGATCCTCATCCTGCTGGTGACACCATCCGCCGTCACCAATCCCGGCTTCCAGATGTCCTATGCGGCAACGCTCGGGCTTGTCGCGGGCTACGCGGCCTGGCGCGAGCGGCCGATGCGGCGGGAAAGCCGGGGAGGGCCGTTGCAACTGTTCGGCGGTTCGCTCGGCCGTTTCTTCGGCGGGCTCATGCTCTCCTCGCTGATCGGTGGTTTTTCCACGCTGATCTATTCCATCGGCCACTTTCACCGCATTCCCGCCTATGGCCTCGCCGGCAATCTTCTGGCGATGCCGGTGATCAGCACGATCGTCATGCCCTTCGGCCTCATCGCCGTGCTGCTGATGCCGTTCGGCCTCGACGCCATTCCCTTCGCGATCATGGGCAAGGGCATCGAATGGATGATCGCGCTTTCGACCTGGGTCGCGAGCTGGAAAGGCGAAATCGTCACCGGTCAGATTCCGCAGTCCGCCTTCCTGCTGGTCGGCCTCGGCGGCGGCCTGGCCTGCATTTTGCGCACCCGGCTGCGCCATGCCGGCACGCTGCTCGTCGCGCTTGGCATCATCATCGCCTGCTGGCCGGACGAACGCCGTGCGCCGGAAGTGCTGGTCTCGGAAGACGGCCGCCTCGTGGCGATCCGGCGCGGCGACACCGTTGCGACCAACCGCGCAAGGCCGCCGGATTTCATTTATGCGCAATGGCGGCGCGCGCTACGGCTCGGCGATCTCGTCAAGCCGGAGATGCGCAAGAGCGAAGGCCTGACGGTAGAAGATGCCGCCGCACCCGCTGAAGGAACTGAAAAGCAGAGGAAACCGCGCCACAAGGCGGATCGGCAGAGGGCGAAGGCCGCCATGGTATCCGCCCTGGAGGCGGCGGGAAAGGGTACGGGCTTCATCTGCGAAACAAAGGCATTCTGCGCCGCGGTTTCGCCGAGCGGCTGGCGGATCGTCACGCTGGAAGACCTCGCCTTCCTCGGAACCGCCTGCGATGCCGCCGACCTCGTCGTCGTGTCCCAGGCCCTGCGGCTGGAAACATGCCGCTCCGGTGCCCGGCTGATGACGGCTCGCCATCTGCGGCGTACTGGCGCCCTGGAAATCCAGCCCGGCGCCGAAAAGGCCGCTCCACCGCTTTCCGAAGCCGAGATCACATCCGCCGTCGAAACCCTCGACCGGCCCTGGTCCCGCCACCGCACCTATGATTGGCGCAGCGGCACCTTCGAGGCCGAGACGGCGCTCAATGATAGCGGCGAATGAGGCCGACGAGCTTGCCTTGAATCTTCACGCGGTCCGGGCCGAAGATGCGGGTCTCGTAGGCCGGGTTTGCGGCTTCGAGCGCGATGGAGGCGCCCTTGCGGCGGAAGCGCTTCAGCGTCGCCTCCTCGTCGTCGACGAGCGCCACGATGATCTCGCCCGGATTGGCGGTGGTGGCGTTGCGGATGATCACCGTGTCGCCGTCGAGGATGCCGGCCTCGATCATCGAGTCGCCCTTGACCTCCAGGGCATAATGATCGCCGTTGCCGACCATCTCGGCCGGTACCATGATTTCATGGGTGTTGTTCTGGATGGCGGAGATCGGCACGCCGGCGGCGATGCGTCCCATGACCGGTACCGAGACCGAAGACGACATGTCCGCCTGCGGCGTGCGCTGCACGGGGGCGGCCGGCACCGGCTGCTTGCCGCGGCTGCCCTCAATGACGGCCGGCGAAAAACCACGACGCGGCTGGAGGCTTGGCGAATAGGCTTCGGGAAGCTTGATCACTTCCAGCGCCCGCGCCCGGTTGGGCAGGCGGCGAATGAAGCCGCGCTCTTCCAGCGCGGTGATGAGGCGGTGGATGCCGGACTTGGACGCGAGATCGAGCGCATCCTTCATCTCGTCGAAGGAGGGAGGAATACCGGACTCCTTCATCCGTTCATGAATGAACAGGAGAAGTTCCTGTTGTTTCCGCGTGAGCATGGCCCCTCCACCGAGAATCTTGAAACAATCCAGAATCGTGAAACAAATCCAGAACAGACACTATCTGTTCCATATGTGTTCCGCAAGGCCTTGGAAATAATAATATTGTTCAGGCGGAGGGTTCGCGCAGGAGGAGTACTTCGCAGGGATCGCCTTCGGGCACGGCCGGGGCGTGCGGCGGGCGGATGAGCAGGCCTTCCGATTCGGCGAAGACCTTCATCATCGAGGAATCCTGCTTGCCGAAGGGTGTCACGTACAGGTCGCCGGCCGGTCCCCGGACGATGCGGGCGCGGACATAGTCCTGCCGCTGGTCGTTTTCCTTGAGCGGCACGGCGGCGATGGCCGGGTGCCGGCGGTTTTTTGCGGGCAGGCGGGCGAGGCGGCGCACCAACGGCTCCAGGAAGAGCAGCGAGCAGACGAGGCTGGAGACCGGGTTGCCGGGGAGGCCCAGCACCTGGATATCTCCCAGCCGGCCGACCATCAGCGGTTTCCCCGGGCGCATGGCGATGCGCCAGAAATCGAGCTCCATGCCGGCCTCGCCGAGCACCGGCTGCACGAGGTCGAAATCGCCGACGGAGGCGCCGCCGAGCGTCACGAGCACGTCGATATCAAGCGCCAGCGCGTTGCGCACGGCCTCCAGGATCGCCTGCTTGTCGTCGCCGACGATGCCGAGGTCGATCACCTCCGCGCCGGCCACCCGCGCGAGCGCCGAGACGCCGTAGGTGTTGGAGGCGATGATCTGGCTGGCGCCGGGCGGCGTTCCGGGCGGGACGAGCTCGTCGCCGGTCGCAAGCACCGCGATGCGGGGGCGGGCGTAGACGACAAGTGTCGAGTGGTTCATCGCGGCGGCGACGGTCAGGCGGCCGGCGTCGAGCACCGCCCCGGCCTTCAGCACGGTCTCGCCTTCGGAAAAATCCTGCCCGCGCGGGCGCACATGCCGGCCTTTCGGCGTGAGGAAGGTCGTGCGGATACGGCCGTCACCCAGCTTTTCCGCGTCTTCCTGAAGAAGCACGGTATCGGCGAAGGAGGGCAAGGGCGCGCCGGTGAAAATGCGCACGGCCTCGCCGGGGCCAGCGGAGCCTTCGAAAGCATGGCCGGCGGAGGAGAGGCCGACGACCTTGAGGACGGCGCCGAGTGTCGCGATGTCCGCATGGCGGACGGCGTAGCCGTCCATGGCGGAATTGGTGAAGGGCGGCTGGGTCAGGCGCGCGGCGATGTCTTCGGCGAGAACGCGGCCTTGCGCGTCATGCAGGGAAACCGTCTCCGTCCGCTGTGTCGGCTTGGCCCGGGAAAGCAGGCGGTCGAGGGCGTCGGCGACGGGCAGGAGCGACATCAGGCGTTTGCCCGCTTGTAATCGCCGGAGCGGCCGCCGGATTTTTCGACGAGCCGGATGCCGCCGATCTCCATTTCGCGGTCGGCGGCTTTCGCCATGTCGTAGATGGTGAGGCAGGCGACGCTGACGGCGGTGAGCGCCTCCATTTCCACGCCGGTGCGGCCGGTGAGCTTCGCCATGGCCTCGACGCGCAGGCCGGGCAGCGCGCGGTCTTCGCGGATTTCGACGGCGACCTTGGTCAGCATCAGCGGGTGGCAGAGCGGAATGAGGCTCGACGTCTGCTTGGCGGCCATGATGCCGGCAAGGCGGGCCGTGCCGATCACGTCGCCCTTCTTGGCGTCGCCCTTGAGGATCAGGTCGAGCGTCGCAGGCGCCATGCGGATGAAACCTTCGGCAACGGCGATACGCACCGTTTCCGCCTTGTCGCCGACATCCACCATGTTGGCTTCGCCGGAGGCATCGATATGGGTCAGCATGGCGGCCTTTTCGGCCATCATTCGGCCGCCAGCATGCCGGCGGAGCCGGTCAGCAATTCGCGGGTGGCGGCGGCCACGTCGTCCTTGCGCATCAGGCTCTCGCCGACGAGGAAGGTGGAGATGCCCACCTCGGCGAGGCGTTCACAATCCGCATGGGTGAAGATGCCGCTTTCGCCGACGAGCAGGCGGTCGTCGGGCACCATGCCGGCGAGCTTTTCCGACACCGCGAGGTCGACCTCGAAGGTGCGCAGGTTGCGGTTGTTGATGCCGACGAGCTTGGATTTCAGCCTGAGCGCCCGTTCCATTTCCGGCTCGTCATGCACTTCGATCAGCACGTCCATGCCGAGCGCAAAGGCGGCGTCCTCCAGCATCTTCGCATCGTCGTCGCTGAGCGAGGCCATGATGATGAGGATGCAGTCAGCGCCCCAGGCGCGGGCTTCCAGCACCTGGTAGCTGTCGAACATGAAATCCTTGCGCAGCGCCGGCAGCGCGCAGGCCTGGCGCGCGGCGGTGAGGAATTCGGGTGCGCCCTGGAAGCTCGGCGTGTCCGTCAGCACCGAGAGGCAGGCGGCGCCCCCGGCCTCATAGGCCTTGGCGAGCGCCGGCGGATCGAAATCCGGGCGGATGAGGCCTTTGGAGGGACTTGCCTTCTTGATTTCGGCGATCAGGCCGAAATTGCCGGCGGCTTTTCTGGCCTTGAGGCTGGCGAAGAAGCCGCGCGGCGGCTCCTGGTCGCGGATCTGGGCGCGAAGCTCGGCGGGGGCCACGCGCGCCTTGGCGGCGGCAATTTCTTGCAGCTTGTACGCTTCGATCGTCTTCAGGATATCGGTCATGGCCAATCCTACTCCGCATGGCCTTCGTTGGAAACCGAAACGAGGCGTTCGAGCACCGTGCGGGCGCGCCCGCTTTCCAACGCTTCGGTTGCCTTCGCCATGGCGTCCTTCAGCGTTTCCGCCTTGCCGGCGATGAGAAGAGCGGCCGCGGCATTGGCGAGCGAGACGTCGCGATAGGGCATGTGCGCGCCGCCGAGCACCGAAAGCAGGGCTGCGGCATTGTGCGCGCCATCGCCGCCGCGGATATCGTCGAGCGTCACCTGGGGAAGGCCGAAATCGGCGGGCGTCAGCTCGAAGGTGCGGATCTTGCCGTCTTCCAGCGCCGCGACCTGCGTCGTGCCGGTCGTGGTGATTTCATCGAGGCCGGAGCCGTGCACGACCCAGATGCTCTCGGAGCCGAGATCGCGCAACACTTCGGCGAGCGGCACCAGCCATTGCGGCGCGAAGACGCCGAGGAGCTGGCGCTTGACGCCGCCGGGGTTCGAGAGCGGCCCGAGCAGGTTGAAGATGGTGCGCGTGCCGAGTTCGACGCGTGACGGGCCGACATGTTTCATCGCCGGGTGGTGCAGTTGCGCGAACATGAAGCCGAGGCCGGCATCGTGCACGCAGCGGGCGATTTCCGTCGGCCCGATATCGAGCTTCACGCCGAGGCAGGAGAGCGCATCCGCCGTGCCCGCCTTGGAGCTCAGCGCCCGATTGCCATGCTTGGCGACCGGCACGCCGGCGCCGGCGGTGATGATCGCGGCGAGCGTCGAGATATTGTAAGTGCCCGTGCCGTCGCCGCCCGTGCCGACGATGTCGATGGCATCCGCCGGCACCGTGACCGGCAGCATGCGGGCGCGCATCGACCCGACGGCGCCGTAGATCTCGTCGACGGTCTCGCCGCGCACGCGCAGTGCCATCAGGAAGCCGCCGATCTGCGAGGGCGTGGCGGCGCCCGACATGATGATCTCGAAGGCGCCGCGGGCGTCCTCGCGGTCGAGCGCGTTTCCGGCGGCGACCTTGGCGATATAGGATTTCAGGTCGGACATGCGGTTCCCGTCTTCCTCTATCGAGCGATGCTCTGTTCGGCGAGCGTGCGGTTGATCGAGACGCCATAGGCGGTCTGCAGCGAGCTCACCATCTGGTCGAGGATGTCGTCGCCGCTGGCGCGCGCGACGGCAGCGATCTGCTGGTCCTCGTTGGAGAGCGCATCGGTTGCCGAATCGGTTGCGACATCCGCGACCTTCAGGAGGATCTGGCCCTCGCCATCCACGCCAGGCGTGTTGGCGACATGGCCGACCGGGCCGGCGAAGGCGGCGGCAACGGCGGCCGGGCTCAGCACGGGGTCCTGCGCGCTGCGGTGCAGGCCCGCCTTGTTTTCGACCGCCATGCCGAGTTCGCCGGCAATCGCGGCGAGATCGCCGCCCTTGCGCACGCGCTCGGCCAGCTCTTCCGCCTTCTTGGCGAGCGTCTGGCGCTGCTGCTCGGCGGTCCAGTCGGCCACCACGCGGTCGCGCACCTCGTCGAGCGTGCGGTCGCGATCCGGGATCACGTCGAGCACTTCGAACCAGGCGTAGCCCTCGCGGCCGACATTGATCGGCTGGGTTTCCGTGCCGACATCCGTCTTGAAGATTTCGCCGAGAAGGGCGGCTTTCTCCGGCAGGCCGTTGACCTCTTCGCCCTTCTGGTCGTTGCCCTGGGCGTCGATCCCGTCGATTGTCACGGCCTTCAGGTTGTTCTTGGCGGCCGCCTCCGCAAGGCCAAGGCCCTCGGCGCGGCTGTCTTCCATGCGGTCATGCACCGCGAGAATGCCGTCGGCGGCTTCGCTCAGTGCCAGTTCGCTGCGCAGCTCTTCCTTCACCTCGTCGAAGGTCTTCAGGTTTTCCGGGCGGATGTTGGTCACGCGCAGGATGATCGGGCCGAAGGTGCCGTCGATGACCGGCGTCGTGCCGCCGTCGGTGGCAACGGCGAAAGCGGGTTCGGCGAACTTCTGGTCCGGCACATTCGCCTGCGTAAAGTCGCCGAGCAGCACGTCGGTCGCCGTCTTGCCCTGTTCGGCGACGAGCGCGTCGAAGGTCGTGCCGGAGGCGAGCTTGGCGGCGGCGGCATCGGCCGCGGCACGGTCGGGGAAGGTCAGCTGCTCGATCGTGCGCGTTGCCGGCGTGCGGTACTTTTCCTTGGTCTTGTCATAGTCGGCCTGCAGCGCCTCGTCGGTGATCGCGGCCGCGTCCATGATGTCCTTCGGCTCCAGCGCGACATAGACGACCTTGCGGTATTCCGGCGCGCGGTATCTCGCCTTGTTCTGTTCGAACCAGGGGGCGAGCACGTCGTCGCCCGGCGCCTTGACCGGGTCGATATTGGCGTTGCTGAGGATGAGGTAATCGATGGTGCGCGCTTCGTTGCGGTATTGGCGCAGCGCCTCCGTCAGCACGTCCGGCGCCTTGTAGCCGTCCGAAACCGCCTCGACGACCTGGGTGCGGATCGCCACCTGGCTGCGGTTATTGATATAGTCGTTTTCGCGCAGGCCCGCATTGCGCAGCACCGAGGAGAAGGCGAGGCGATCGAACTGGCCGTTGACGCCGCGGAAGGCCGGATCGTCGGCGATCAGCTGGGCGAGGCGGCCTTCCGACAGGCCGAGGTTCATGTCGCGCGACAGCTGGTCGAGGGCGGCGCCCGCGACGAGTTCGGCGAAGACCTGGTTCTCGATGCCGAAGGCGCGCGCCTGCTCGGCATTCAGCCGCATGCCGAAGCGCTGCGACATGGTGGCGACCTGGCGCTCATAGGCGAGGCGGAAATCCGTCGGCGAAACGCTGACATCGCCGACGGTCACGACGGAGTTCGCCGTGCCGGTGACCAGAGAGCTCGAAACGCCCCAGACAGCGAAGGAGCCGACCAGCAGGATCAGCAGGGCTTTTGCCACCCAGGTCTGGGAGGAGCGTCTCAGGGCTTCGAGCATCGTCTAAATTTCCTCAATATCGGCGGCCATGCGGCCGGAAACCGTCTCTTATCGGAAAGTTCGCGGGAATTGAAGTATGCTGGCGCTTCGCAATGCATGGGAAAACGGCCTCTGACGCAAATGTGTCAGTGGCTGCCGATTTCCTTTGCCGGCAAACGAAAGTTTTCTGAAATTATTGGCGGAATTTCGCTGTTTTGCCCTATCCGAATGCGAGACTTCGTGATCGGATGCGGGATTAAGCCGGTGAGTCCGGTGTTTTACCGGTATGATAGAGGTGCACCGACGTGGAATCCACTGTTGTCATGATCAACCTTTTCGGCGCTGTCGCGCTGCTCCTGTTCGGTCTCGCACAGGTGAAGGACGGCATGACGCGGGCTTTCGGCGTGCGGTTGCGCTCCGGGCTGGCGCTCGGCACGCGCGGGCCGTTCCGCTCTTTCTTCGCCGGTTTCGTCGCGACGATCGCCCTCCAGAGCTCCACGGCGACAGCGCTGATGACTGCCTCCTTCGTCGAGCGCAAGCTCGTGCAGGCCCGCATGGCGCAGATCGTGCTGCTCGGCGCCAATGTCGGCACGGCCGTCACCGCCTGGCTGGTGGCGACGGGCATCGAATCGGTCTCGCCGCTCGTCATCCTCGTCGGCGTCGTGCTCTACAAGTCGAGCGGTTCGACCGCGCGCCAGGGCCTCGGCTCCGCGCTGGTCGGCATCGGGCTGATGCTGCTGTCGCTGCATCTGCTGAGCCTTGCGACCGAGCCGATGCGCCAGTCGCCGGCACTCGCCGCCTTCCTGACGCTGCTCGACGGCGCCTGGCCGGTCGCGCTCGCCTTCTCGACGGTGCTGGCCATCATCGCATCGTCTAGTCTTGCGGTGGTCGTGCTCATCCTGTCGTTGACGGCGATGGGCATCCTGTCGCCGGCGCTGACGGTTATCCTCGTGCTCGGCGCCAATCTTGGCGGCGCCGTGCCGCCGGTCATCGCGACGCTGAAGGCGGCGGCCTCCGCCCGGCGCGTGACGCTTGGCAATCTGCTCGTGCGGGGCGTCGGTTGCCTCGCCGTGCTGCCCTTCGCGGGGCAGGTCGCCGACCTGCTCGCGCTGCTGCCGATCCCGGCCTCCAAGCTGCCGGTCGACGTACATCTCGCCTTCAACCTGGTGGTGGCGCTCGTGCTCTGGCCGCTGTCCGGGCTCGTGTCGCGGCTGATGGAAAAGCTCGTTCCGGAGGAAAAGCAGCCGGAGACGGGGCCGAAATATCTCGACGATTCGGCGCTTTCCACCCCGCTCATCGCGCTGTCCGGCGCGACGCGGGAGGTGCTGCGCGTCGGCGATCTCATCGAATCCATGCTGATCCGCTCGATGCGGGCCTTCAACGACAACAATCTCGCGCCGCTCGGCGAGATCGTCGAACTGGAGCGGCAGGTCGATGCCTTGCAGCAGGAGGTGAAGATCTACCTCTCCCGGCTCGGTCGGCAGGGTATCACCGGTGAAAGTGCCGCGCGCTCCATCGTCATCATCGACTATGCGATCAACCTCGAACATGTGGGCGACATCATCGAGAAGGGCTTGCAGGAGCAGGTGCGCAAGAAGATCGTCAACGGGCTGAAATTCTCCGACGACGGCTACAAGGAGCTCTCCAACCTGTTCAACCTGACGATCGAGAACCTGCGCATCGCCCAGACGATCTTCGTCACGCGCGACGAGGGGCTGGCGCGCCAGCTCGTCGAGGTGAAGGTCGATGTGCGGCGCATGGAGAAACAGTCCTCCGAGCGGCACCTGGAGCGCCTGCGCGACGGGCGGCTCGACAGCCTCCAGACGAGCTCGCTGCATCTCGACATGCTGCGCGACCTGAAGCGTGTCAACGCGCATCTCGTCTCCGTCGCCTATCCGATCCTCGACGAAAGCGGGCTGCTGACGGAAAGCCGCCTGCGCAGCGCCAATTAAATCCCTTTGTCTGCCCCCAAGGCTTTTTGCTAAGGATCGGCGACGATTTGGCGTGAACGAGGGATTCCCATGACTGCAGACCGGACGAAGCGCAACTGCCTGGCCGTGATCCTGGCCGCCGGCGAAAGCACGCGGATGAAGTCCTCGCGGTCGAAGGTGCTGCATCCCGTCGCCGGCCGACCGATGATCGCCCATGTGGTGGATGCGCTGGCGAAGGCCGGCATTTCCGATATCGCGCTGGTGCTCGGCCGCGATGCGGACAAGGTCGAGGCGGCAGCGAAGAATGCCGCCGTGAAAAACTCCGTGCACATCCAGACCGAACGCCTCGGCACGGCCCATGCCGTGCTCGCGGCCCGCGACGCGATCGCGAAAGGGTACGACGACGTGCTCGTCGTCTTCGGCGATACGCCGCTCATCACCGAGACACCGCTGAAGGCCGCGCGCGACGGTCTTGCCAAGGGCATCGACGTCGTCGTCATCGGCTTCGAGACGGCGGATCCCACGGGTTACGGCCGCCTGATCGTGGAAGATGGCGAGCTGGTCGCGATCCGCGAGCAGAAGGACGCGAGCGAGGCCGAGCGCGCCATCACCTATTGCAACGGCGGCCTGATGGCGATCGACGGTCGCAAGGCGCTCGACCTCATCGACCGCATCGGCAACGACAATGCCAAGGGCGAATATTATCTCACGGACATCGTCGAGGTGGTGCGCGCCTCCGGCGGCCATGCCATCGCCGTCGAGGCGCCCGAGGAGGAGCTGACCGGCTGCAACACCCGCGCCGAACTCGCCGTCATCGAGCGCCTCTGGCAGCAGCGCCGCCGGCTGGAGATGATGCTGGACGGCGTGTCGATGATCGCACCCGAAACCGTCTTCCTCGCCTATGACACGAAGATCGAGCGCGACGTGACGATCGAGCCGAACGTCTTCTTCGGCCCGGGCGTGACGATCGAAAGCGGCGCGCTCATCCATTCCTTCTCGCATATCGAGGGCGCGCATATCGCGGCGGATGCCGAAGTCGGCCCCTATGCGCGCCTCAGGCCCGGCGCCAATCTCGGCGAAGGCTCGAAGGTCGGCAATTTCTGCGAGGTGAAGAAGGCGGAGATCGGCCGGGGCGCCAAGGTCAACCACCTTACCTATATCGGTGATGCCATCATCGGCGAAAAGACGAATATCGGCGCCGGCACCATTACGTGTAACTATGACGGCATCAACAAGCACCTGACGCAGATCGGCGCCCATGCGTTCATCGGCTCCAACTCGTCGCTCGTCGCCCCGGTTTCGATCGGCAACGGTGCCTATATCGCGTCAGGCAGCGTCGTCACCATGGACGTGCCGGACGATGCCGTCGCCTTTGCCCGTGCCCGGCAGGAGAACAAGGAGGGCCGGGCGGTCCTCATCCGCGAGCGCAACCAGGCGATCAAGGATGCCAAGAAGAAGGCCGCCGAATAGGCCCCACCAGCATTAACGCTTGCAATCGAAAGTGAGTGCCGGCGAGTTGCGCCGCAGCAAAAAACCACTACGAAAAGAACGCAGTAGAAACTTTTCGAAAGCGCGGAGCGGGCCATGTGCGGAATTGTCGGTATCGTCGGAAACCAGCCTGTCGCCGGCCGGCTTGTCGATGCGCTGAAGCGCCTTGAATACCGCGGCTACGATTCCGCCGGCGTGGCCACCATCGTTGATGGCAAGCTCGCGCGCCGCCGCGCTGAAGGCAAACTCTTCAACCTGGAAAAGCGCCTTTCCGAGGAGCCGCTTGCCGGCACCCTCGGCATCGCCCACACGCGCTGGGCGACGCACGGTGCGCCGACGGAAGCCAATGCCCACCCGCATTTCGTCGATGGCGTCGCCGTCGTGCACAATGGCATCATCGAGAATTTTTCCGAGTTGAAGGACGAACTGATCACCGAGGGCGCCACCTTCGCCACGCAGACAGATACAGAGGTCGTCGCGCAGCTCGTGGCGAAATACCGCCGCGATGGTCTCGGCCGACGCGAGGCGATGCATGCCATGCTGCGCCGCGTCACCGGCGCCTATGCGCTCGCCGTGATCTTCGAAGACGACCCGTCGACCATCATGGCCGCCCGCAGCGGCCCGCCGCTCGCCATCGGCTATGGCCGGGGCGAGATGTTCCTCGGCTCCGACGCGATCGCGCTTGCGCCCTTCACCAACGAAATCACCTATCTCGTCGATGGCGACTGGGCGGTGATCGGCCGCGACGGCGCGCACATCTTCGGCCTCGACGGCAACCGCGTCGAGCGTCCGCGACAGGTTTCCTCCGCCGCCGCCTATCTCATCGACAAGGGCAACCACCGGCACTTCATGGAAAAGGAAATCCATGAACAGCCGGAGGCGATTTCGCACGCGCTCAGCCATTATGTCGATTTCCTCGCGCATACGGTGCGCCCCATCGCCTCGGCGATCGATTTCGCCAAGGTGCCGAGCCTCGCCATTTCCGCCTGCGGCACGGCTTATCTCGCCGGCCTCGTCGGCAAATACTGGTTCGAGCGCTATGCCCGCCTGCCGGTCGAGATCGACGTCGCCTCGGAATTCCGCTATCGCGAGATCCCGCTGAACCCGGCCTCGGCCGCGCTCTTCATCTCGCAGTCCGGCGAAACGGCAGATACGCTGGCGTCGCTGCGCTACTGCAAGGAAAACGGCCTGAAGATCGGCGCCGTGGTCAACACGCGCGAATCGTCGATCGCCCGCGAATCGGATGCCGTCTTCCCGATCCTCGCAGGTCCTGAAATCGGCGTCGCCTCCACCAAGGCCTTCACCTGCCAGCTTGCGGTGCTGGCGGCACTCGCCGTCGGCGCGGGCAGGGCGCGCGGCACGATCAGCGAGGCCGAGGAGAAAGCGCTGGTGCGCAACCTTGCCGAAATGCCGCGTATCATGGCGGGCGTGCTCAACACCATCCAACCGTCGATCGAGCAGCTTTCGCGCGAGCTTTCGAAGTGCAAGGACGTGCTCTATCTCGGCCGCGGCACCAGCTATCCGCTGGCGATGGAAGGCGCGCTGAAGCTCAAGGAAATTTCCTATATCCACGCGGAAGGTTATGCCGCCGGCGAGCTGAAGCACGGGCCGATCGCGCTGATCGACGAGAACATGCCGGTCATCGTCATTGCGCCGCACGACCGCTTCTTCGACAAGACCGTGTCGAACATGCAGGAAGTGGCGGCGCGGGGCGGCCGGATCATCTTCATCACCGACGAGAAGGGTGCGGCCGCCTCGAAGCTCGAAACCATGGCGACGATCGTGCTGCCGAATGTCGACGAGATCATCGCGCCGATGATCTACTCGCTGCCGATCCAGCTTCTCGCCTATCACACCGCCGTCTTCATGGGCACGGATGTCGACCAGCCGCGCAACCTCGCAAAATCCGTGACGGTCGAATGATTGTCTTGCGCCCGGAACGACCCGATGATGTGGATGTGATCCGCACGCTGACGGAAACCGCCTTCAAGACCGCACCCTACGCCGACGGCACGGAACATATCATCATCGATCGCCTGCGCGCGGTCGGCGCTTTGACGCTTTCGCTCGTCGCGGAGGCGGATGGCGTGGTCGTCGGCCATGTCGCCTTCTCGCCGGTCACGGTCTCCGATGGTAGTACGGACTGGTACGGCCTCGGCCCGATTTCCGTCGATCCCACCCGCCAGCGCGAGGGTATCGGCAGCAAGCTGGTGCGCGAAGGGCTCGCGCAATTGCAGGCGCTCGGGGCGAGCGGCTGCGTGCTTTTGGGCAATCCCGCCTATTACGGCCGTTTCGGTTTTGCGCCGGACCCCAAACTGACGCTGGACGGGGTGCCCCCGGAGTATTTCATGCGTGTGGCGTTTTCACCGGTTTACGGCGGCGGAACCGTTTCCTATCATCCGGGTTTCTACGGCTGAGCGCCCTCCCACGCTTGCCAGACCCTGGATACCCGATGACCGAACTCGTCCCGAGACAGTCGCTTGCCACGCGGCTGCGCAACAATTTCCTGACCGGCCTCGTGATCTGCGCGCCGATCGCCATCACCATATGGCTGACCTGGACCTTCATCCGCTGGGCGGACAGCTGGGTGAAACCCTATATTCCGGCGCAATACAATCCGGAAAACTACCTCCAGTTCGCCATTCCTGGCTTTGGTCTGCTGACCGCGCTGATCCTGATCACGCTCGTCGGTTTCCTCGGCAAGAACCTTATCGGCCGCACGATCGTCGAGTTCGGCGATTCCCTGTTCAACCGCACGCCGCTGGTGCGCACGGTGCACAAGAGCCTGAAGCAGATCTTCGAGACCGTGCTGAAGGACAAGGGCACCTCCTTCAACAAGGCGGCGATGATCGAATATCCGAGCCCCGGCCTCTGGGCGATCGTCTTCGTGGCGACAGATGCGCGTGGCGAGATCGCCGCGAAATTCAAGTCGATGGGCAAGGACATGGTCGCCTGCTTCCTGCCGCCGACGCCCTTCCCGACGGCCGGTTTCCTTGTCTATGTGCCGCGTGAAAAGCTGGTGCCGCTCGACATGAGCGCCGAGGACGCCGCCAAGCTCATCATCTCCGTCGGCCTCGTCACGCCACCGGAAAAGACGCTGCAACTCATCGAGAGCGAGGAGCAGCGCAAGGCCAAGGCGAAGAGCAAGAAAAAGAGCTGAGAAGCCCGGCCTCAGCCCGCGAAAAGGGTCCGGCCGATGGCGCGCACCGTATCGAGGTGGGCTTCGGGGGACCTCTCATCCGGCACCAGCAGTTCCGACCTAGCGACCGGTGCGCCGCAATAGTCGAAGATGCCATGGTCGATCTGCGTCTTCATCGCGCCGAAATAGCCATGCCGCGCATAGGTCCGCATGTTGGCTCCGGCGACGGCGATCAGGTGGACCGGAAGCCGGCCGAGTTTTCGCACGATCTTGCCATCCGGTTCTTCCACATAGGCCCAGCCGTTCGTGAAAACCCGGTCGATCCAGCCCTTGAGCAACCCGGGAAAGGACCACCAATAGACCGGATAGACCAGAACCAGAGCATCGGTCCGGTCAAGCCGCGCCTGTTCGGCTTCTATGTCGGCGGGGAGCTTGCCTTCACCGACAAAAAAGCCGTGATCCTGCGCGGAGAAACGCGGGTCGAACCCCTCCGCGGCAAGGTCCGCAATCTCGAAGGAATGCGTGCCGGAGGCGGCAATGCCCTGTGCGACCTGGTTTGCGACGGCGTGGGTGAAGGAGCCCGGTTTGGGGTGTGAAACGACGATGAGCGCGTGCATGGAAATCCTCTGAATATCGATATCGTCAGCGTGACCGCGGGCAGCAGGTGAAACTTCACACTATGTACCTTTGGTAACTTACTAAAGGTATATAGTGAGCCTTCCGTGTTGCGCAAGCCCAAAAGCCGAAAGCGAAAAGATCACCGGTAACAATCCCTTCACTTGACGAAAACTCATCTGATCGATTGTATTCGTTGATGATCTTACCCTCACTCAATGCCATTCGCGTCTTCGAGACGGCTGCCCGGCTGGGGAGCTTGAAGGATGCCGCGGAGGAACTGGGGCTGACGCCCTCGGCGGTCAGCCGTCATATCCGTTCGCTGGAAGACGCCCTGGGCACGCAATTGTTCGTGCGGGGGTTCCGCGAAGTCACGCTGAGCCCAAGGGGCGCCTATTATGCGAGGCGCCTCTCCGAAGCGTTCCGGGTGATCGAAACCGCCACGGAGGAAACGGCCGTCGAAAGCATCGTGCGGCAGGGCAAGGGGCAGCGTGTGACGCTGTCGAGCGAGCCGGCCTTCATGAGCTTGTGGCTGGCCGATCGCCTGTCGGATTTTCGTCGGCTGCATCCCGATGTCGAGTTCGACGTTTCGACCGAGGCTGCCGGCGAAAATCCGCGCGCCGATTTTTCCATCGTGGTCGGGGATGAAGACCCCGTCGAGCCGTCGCTCGAATTGCTGCTACCCGTCCATATTGCGCCGGTCTGCGCGCCGTCGCTCCTGGCCAAGGGACCGCCGCTCAACACACCGGCGGATCTGGCGCAGTATCGGCTTCTGCACGAGAGCACCACGACCTGGTGGGAAGAGTGGTTTTCCCACGAGGGGCTGACCGACATCAACGCAAGAAGCGGTGCCATCTTCCACGATCCGACTCTGGTGATCCGCGAGGCGGTGAACGGTGGTGGGGTGGCGCTCGCCGATACGATCACGTCGCAGGACCTCCTGGCGAGGGGGCTCCTGACGACCCCCTTCCCGTGGCGCCAGCATATCGCCACCGGCTATTACCTGAGGCAGAAGCCGGGCGCCGGGCGGCGCAAGCTCGGTGCCCGGCTGTTTCGGGAATGGCTGCTCGCGGAAATCAGCCGCCATAAGCGGGAGATGAAAATCTCCTAGCCGCCCGCCGCTCCAAGATGATGATTCCTCCCAAGTCAGGTGATTATTAATCAACTGACACGGTCACGGTCCCGAGACATAGTGCGATTGCCGAACGGGGCGGCAGGGGTTTGTGGAGGAATATGTGTTGGACAAGAGACATGACTGGTTCACGAAATCGCAGGTCGCGTCCGATCTGACGATGCTGATCGAGCCCTATGTCGACGATTTCTTCCGCGCCAATATCTGGCATCTGAAGGGCAGGGACCGGGATCTGGTCATCGACACCGGCATGGGCCTTGCGAACCTGACCGCTCGCCTCGACCTGACGCCCGGCAAACCCGTGCTGGCGATCGCCACCCATGCGCATGCCGACCATGTCGGCTCCCTTCATGAATTTGCCGACCGCGCGGGGCCGAAGGTGGAAGCCCACGCGTTCGAATGCATGGAGGACCGCTATACCTATGCCGACCTCTACCGCCAGCGCGAAGAGCCGGTGTCGGAAGCGCCCGAGCCGGGCTGGTCGGTCGAACGCTACAGGCCGCGTCCAGCGCCGCTGACCTGGCAGCTTTCCGAGGGCGACATCGTGGAGACGGGCGATCGCCAGTTTCGCGTGTTGCACCTGCCGGGGCATTCGCCCGGCTCGATCGGCCTGCTTGACGAGAAGAACGGCGTCTTCTTCAGCGGCGATGCGATCTACGACGACATCTTGCTGGACGATTTGCCGGATTCGGATCCCGTTTCTTACCAGGCCACGATGGCGAGGATCATGGAATTGCCTGTCCAGATCGTACATCCCGGCCATTGCGGCAGTTTTGGCGCGGACAGAATGCGGAAGATCGCGCGCGACTATATGCTGGCGAAAGAGCAGGATCCGCTGATAGCCGCCCGGCTCTAGGCCAACCACTCATCCAATAACGCAGTTTCGAACGCAACGTGCCGGCCGGGCGCGCTCGCGCATCCATGCCTGCAACAGACCATCGCTTCAAGCGGTGTCGCGAGATACTCGACCATGAACATCTGCTTCAAGAACGGCCTCGTCTTTGATGGCCACAGCCCCGCGCCGATCGCGGACCACATCGTCGGCACAGCGCAAGGGCGCATCGTACATTTTTCGAAGGAGCCCTGGCCTGTCAGGCCGGACCGGGAGATCGACCTGAAGGGCCGCATGCTGATGCCCGGGCTCATCGACGCGCACTATCACGCCTATGCGGGCGTCGGCAGTTTCGCCGAGATCGAGCAGCTTCCGCTGACTTATCTGGCGCATCGGGCGCGCAACATGCTGAAGGCGTCGCTGCGCCGCGGCTTTACCAGCGTGCGCGATGCGGCCGGCGCGGACTATGGCCTCTGGCGCGCCATCGAGGAGCGCCAGTTCGCCGCGCCGCGCCTGTTCTTCGGCGACAAGGCGCTGAGCCAGACCGGCGGCCACGGCGATGTGCGGCCCCAGCATCTGGAGGGTGGATGTCGATGCATTGCCGCGCGCGGAAGCCTCGTTCAGGTGGCCGACGGCGTGGAGGCCGTCCGAAAGGCCTCGCGGGACATCATGCGCCGCGGCGCGCATCACATCAAGATCATGGCGTCGGGCGGCCTGTCCTCTCCGTCCGATCCCGTCTGGATGTCCCAGTATACCGAGGAGGAAATCCGGGCGGTCGTGGCCGAGGCGGCGCGCTGGCGCGGTTATGTCATGGCGCATGCCTATGGCGCCGATACGATCGAGCGCGCGGTGAAATGCGGCGTGCGCTCCATTGAGCACGGCAACCTTATCGATGCCGAGACGGCCCGGCTCATCGCGGAAGCGGAGGCCTTCGTGGTCCCGACGCTCATCACCTATGACGACCTCGAAGGCAATGTGTCCGAACTCGAAAGCTCGGCCACGGAAATGGGCGGGCTCAGGACGCTGCTTCGAAACGGCATGGAAGCGATCGAACATTGCCGGGCGGCCGGCGTGAAGCTTGGCTTCGGCACCGATCTTTTCGGGCTGATGCATGACTTCCAGTCCCATGAATTCCGGCTGCGGGGCGAGGTGAACACGCCTTTCGAAGTGCTGCATTCGGCGACCGCGGTGAATGCCGAACTCGTCCAGCGAAAGGGCGAGCTCGGCTGCATCCGGGCAGGGGCGATCGCCGACCTGATCGTGGTGGACGGCAATCCGCTGGAGGACCTGTCCCTGTTCTGGGGGAAAGGAAGCCGGATCGCGCTCGTCATGAAAGAGGGCGAAATCGTGCACGCCGAAAAAGACTATTGATAAGGATAGGGGGAGGAAACGAATGCAGAAGAACGAAACCTCGACAGGGGGATTGCCGTCGGCGCAGGACGCTGGCGCAAACCCGTGGGGATTATGGAGCGCGATCCTTGCCGTCGCGATATTCGGCAACCTCTTTACCGCGGCATCGCCCATTTTTTGGGGCGGTTTCAGCGAGTACCTTGGGCTGAGCGACGCCCTGATCGGGCAGGTCATGTCGGCGGAATATTCCGGAGCGACGCTCGCCACGATCACCGGCCTGTTTTTCGTCCACCGACCGACGGTCGACCTTCGAAAGATCACTTACATCGCGCTTGCCGTTTACGCGGCGGGAAATTTCCTGACGCCCACCGTCATGCATGATGCGACATGGCTGGAGATGCTGCGCTTCGTCTGCGGCTTCAGCAGCGGCATCACCTACGTCATCTCCGCCGCCGTCATTCCGGGGCAGAAGCATGCGAACCGGCTTGTTCCCGTCTTCTACGGCTCGGCCTATATCACGGGCGCGGTGCTGCAGCCTCTCCTGCCGAGCGTCTTCGCCCATTGGGGATTCGATGCCTCGTTCAGGCTCATGGGCCTGCTGGCCGCCGCTGCTCTGGTCACCTATTTCTACTTTCCCCGGCATGCCAACGGCCATGTCGAAGCCGGTGAAAAGAGCCCCGCGACGGGGCGGCAGTCCCTGCCGGCGCTGCTTGTCGTGGTCGTGGCACTCCTCCTGCAATACATCGCCAATTCCGGGCTGTGGCTCTATTTCGAGCGGATCGGCGTCGTCTCGGGACACGATGCGCAGACGGCCGCCAATGTCGTGGGCCTTGGCACGGGCATTGCCCTGATCGGCGTCGCTTTGGCGACGGTCCTGGCCACTAAGCTCAGGCCGTTCAGCGGTATCGTGCTCGGCACCCTGCTGATGGCGGGGAGCGTCGTCATGCTGCACTTTTCGCAAAGCCTGCCTGTCTATGTCTCGGCGATCTCGCTCATCAACATCATGACGACGTTCGTGACGCCGTTCTATTTCATCCTGCTCGCCCGGATCTACCAGCCGGCCAAGGCTGTCGTCTCCGGCAATATCGCGGTGATGGTGGGCTTTACCCTGGGGCCGCTGCTGCTCGGCTACACGGTGGGGGACGATTCCTTCGCCGCTGCCATCAACGCGACGCTGGGCCTGCTTGCCATCAGCATGGTGCTGCTCAGCATCTACATGCTTTCGGCAAGACTGCGCGGCTACCGCGCTCCCGGCAGCCACGCCCGTTCCGAGCACTCGGCATGACCGGCACCTTTCCCATCGAACTCAAGCGCGACGCGGTTCTGCTGCGGCAATGGAAGGCGGCCGACTTCGAATTCTACGCAGGCTTTGTCGGCAACGAAGACACGGCGCGTTTCTATGGCGGCGTGCTCGACAGGCAGAAGGCTTGGCGCCATCTCGCCAGCCTCATCGGTCACTGGAGCCTGAACGGGTTCGGTGTCTATGCCGTGGAGGACGTGCAGAGCGGCAGGCCGCAGGGATGCGTCGGGCTATGGGAGCCGTTCGGCTGGCCCTGCCGCGAGTTCGTCTACTGGTTCACGCCGCATGCCTATGCCGCCGGGCTGGCGGGTCAGGCGGTGCAACTGGCGCTCGGCGGCGTGCGAGCGTCCTTCCCGGATGAGGCGATCCAAAGCTTCATCCATCCCGACAACCAAGAAGCGATCCGGCTCGCATATGCCGCCGGCGGCACGGCCGAGGGGCCCATGCCATTGGCGGACTACGGACCGCATCTCAAATTTTCCTTCCCGCATTCTTGATGGAGCGCATGCATGCTGAGTGTACCTGAAACCACGACCGGCCTGAAACCGGAGTTCATCGCCGTCGTCGACAAGATCTACCGCCAGATGTGCAACCTCCAGGCCGGCACCAGGGTATTGATCATAACGGACTCGCGCACCCCCCGCCATGTGGTGACGGTGTTCATGGGCATGGCGATGGCGATGGGGGCCGTCGTCTCGGTCTCCGAGAATTTCCTGGCACCGCCGCCGGCGGACCAGCCCGGCTTCGAATGGAACCCCATGGTTGTCGCCGCCTCCCGCGAGGCCGACCTGATCGTCGATCTCGCCGTCGGCTACGCGTCCTTCATGGCGGAGGCGATCGAGCGGGGCGCGCAGATCATATCGCCCGGTGACGGAACCGGCGGACACCATATCGAAGAATCGCTGATCCGAACCATGCTCGACGTCGATCTCTACCAGATGCGCAGGGAGGCGATCGCCATCGAGCGCCTGTTCACCAGCGCCAGCGAAGTGCGGATGACCTCCGAAGAGGGCACGGACTTCACGATGAACATCGAGGGCCTCAAGGGCATCGCCTCGCACGAATTCCTGTGGGATCCGGACACGCAGACGAAGATCCTCGACTGGTCGGCCCTGCCGCCGGCCGCCCCCGGCATCGTCCTGCCGAAATTCCGCGGGGACGGCGTTGTGGCGGCCGATGGCTTCTTCCTCTACTCGGACCTGCATCAGTTCCCGAAAAGCCCGGTCTTCCTGACCTTCGAGAAGGGCAAGATCGTCGACATCAGGGGCGAGGATCGCCTGCTGGTGTCACGATTGAACCGCTGGCTGGATGGCATCGAAGGCGATACCGGCCGCTTTGGCCCCGTGCATTTCAACCTCGGCATCAATTCCAAGGCCCGCCTGAACGAGCACCCGGAATTCGAGAAGCTGCGCGGAACCATCACCATGGGCATCGGCGACAGCAGCCTGCTGACCCGGATGTGGAACGGCGCCGGGCTTGAGCCGGTCGTATCGGACGTGCACTGGGACTTCATCGTGATGCGCCCCACCATCCAGCTCGATGGCAAGACGATCTGCGAGCGCGGCATCATGCCCGAATTTAAAGACTGACATGTCCTGACGGCATCGGCCCCTGCCGATGCCGTCTCCCGAAAAACGAAGATTTCAACGACCGGCCATGTCCACGACGCGGGCGGATGGGAGGACGCATGCGCCTGAACGTCATTCTGGTCGGCTGCGGCAATATGGGGTTTTCCATGCTGTCGGGCTGGCTGAAGTCGGGGATGCTGAATGCCCGCGAGGTTCTGGTCGTCGAACCGGTTGCGGATCTGCGCCGGCATGCCGAAGACCTCGGCGTCGCCGCCGTACCGAGTGCAGCCCAGATTGCCGACGCCGTCCATCCGGAACTGATCGTCCTTGCCGTGAAGCCCCAATCGATCGGCGAGGTGGTTGCTTCCTATGAAGGTTTTGCCGGAGGGGGAACGACGTTCCTCAGCATCGCGGCCGGCGTGCCGCTCGCCGCACTCGAAAGCATGCTGGGGCGTGCCGCGCCGATCCTTCGCTGCATGCCGAATATGCCTGCCGCAATCGGCAAGGGCATCACGGTGATGGCGTCGAATGCCCGGGTCTCCGCGAAATCCAAGGACTTCGTCGCCCGGCTGCTCTCTGCCGGCGGCAAGGTCGAGGCGATCGACGACGAGTGTCTGATGGATGCCGTCACGGCGGTGTCAGGCTCCGGGCCGGCCTATCTGTTCCATTTCATCGAGTGCCTAGCGGCGGCCGGGAAGGATCTCGGCCTCCCGCCCGATCTCGCGATGCGGCTTGCCAGGCAGACGGTTTACGGCGCCGCCTGCCTTGCCGCCGAACCACAAGCCGATCCCGGCGAACTGCGCCGCCAGGTCACCAGCCCGAACGGGACCACGGCCGCTGCGCTGGCAGTCCTGACCGAAGACGACCGGCTGAAAAAACTTCTGGCCGATGCGGTCGCAGCGGCCCGGACACGATCCGTTGAACTGATGCCGCCCGGATAGGCCGCCCGGCATCCAAGGGCAGCAGATTGCAACGAGGGGAATTCCAAAAATGGGGGACTTTGGATGAGCATGAAAGGACTATTGATCGGTACGACAGGCGTTCTGGCGACCGTGAGCAACGCGTGGGGAGGCGACGCAGTCGGCACGATCGAGGCGGAACCCGTTGAATATATGCGGGTTTGCGACGAGTACGGTGCCGGCTTCTTCTACCTTCCCGGCACCCAGACATGCCTGAAGGTTTCGGGTTATGTCTGGTTCCAGGCCGGTTCGACCACCGACGATGGCTCCGGCACATACGACAGTGGCGCCGACAAATTCCTCGGGGACGCCGGCAACTACAACGGGTTCGCGCGCCGCTGGAACAGTTCCAGCCGGGCGCAGATCAACGTCGATGTGCGGTCGGAAACCGAGCTCGGCACGCTTCGAACCTATACGCGTCTCCAGACGGATGCAGGATCTGGCTACGAAGGCGTGACGGTGCTCGACCAGGGATATATCCGGCTGGGCGGGTTCCGGGTCGGCCATACCGAATCCGCCTGGGCCGAAACCTTCAAGGAAGTGTCGAGCTACGGCTCGCACTCCTGGAACGGCATGTGGACCGGCTACCACCTGCGCGATCTCGTCCAGTATAATTTTGGCGAGGCGACGGGCGTCTTCGGCGCCCTATCGCTGGAGGATGACGGTTCAGCGGGCGAGGGACGTGTGCCTGACGCCGTCGGCCTGCTCGGCTACGAACAGGATTGGGGCGCGTTCTGGCTGCGGGCCGGCTATGACGACAGCTACGGTGCCGATCGTCGCGGCTTCGGCCTGTCGGCGGGAAGCCACATCAATATAGGCTCGAACGGCTCCTCGTTCCGCCTTATCGGCTATTATGCGGACGGCGATCATGCCTACGGCACAGGCGGACCAACCTATATTGCAGGTGGTCTCGGCAATGCCGAATGGTCGATCCTCGCATCCTATTACCATCAGGCAACAGAGACCTTCGGCGCCTCGATCGCGGCCCAGTATTTCAGCGGCTTCTATCGCCCCAACAGCGACACCGCCACCAATATCGACGGCTGGAGCGCCGAGCTTGCCGTGGCCTTCACGCCCGTCACCGATTTCGAGATCCGTTCCGAAATCCAGTACGACGACGTGGCCGGCATGGACGGCGTCTTGTCCGGCTATGTGCGGGTGACACGGTCCTTCTGACCTCTATCGTGCCCGGGGTGTCTGGCCCTGGGCACGCAAGCTAGAATGCCACGCTGAGATAAGCCTTGATCGATGAGAAATGCGATGTGTCCGCGAACACGCCGCGATAGCCGAGGCCCACTTTCGTTTTCGGGTCCAGAATGTAGTCTACATTGAGGTCGAGACGGGCGGCGTCGCGCGCGAGGGCTGCACCCACAACCTTGAACGGTGTGGCACCCGGGAACCCAACATCGGCCGTGCCTTGCACGTCGCCATAAAGATGTTGCCAGCCGAGCAGGGCGCTTGCCGAGAACGTGGCGGCGTCGACCTCGAAATCGGTTGAGATGCGCGTGCCGATGAGGGTTACGCCGATATCGCTCGACGAGACGGCTCCGGAGAGCGCTGCGGAACCGCCGCTTTCCTTGAAGCTGCTCCCCTTTACACTCAGATAAGCACCCGAAACGAAGGGATTGAGATCAAACTCTCCGACCGTTGCCCTGTAACCGATTTCGCCAAAAACCTGCGCGGTCCTGGTGTCGTAGGAGGCCGTCAGCGTCTCGGTAAAATCTCCGAATGCCGGCGTGCGCTGGGTCGTCACGTCGGACCAGGTATAGGACGCGCCAATGCTGGCGTCGAAGGACCCGAACGCGGTCGAACCATAGGTCACGATGTCGTAATGGGTGGCTTTGACGGAGGCGTTCTGGCTTCCGACATCGCCGTTGCTGTGACCCAAGCCGGCGGCAAGGCCAAAACGGCCGATATCGCCAATGCCTGCATCCAGGCCGTACAGCATGTTTGCCATTCCCCAGTCGAATGTTTCGGCGTCCCCGCCATCTGCCGCGCCCCAACCGCCGTTGGCCGATGACCAGAACGTCGCGCGATCATCGAGTCCGTCCGCTGCAAAGGCGACGCGAATACGTTGTGCTATCGCGTCCTGCGTCGCGTTGGCATGGGTGATATGCAATGTGTTTGCCGATGCGTGCGCCTCACCCGAGAGCTGGCCGAGCGCATTGGCGAGCCGGTCTGCATCCGTCCCGTAAAGACCTGCGAACAGCGCGTTTGTGCGCGGGCCGGGGTCGGGGCGGATCGCGTCCAGCGCTCTGCCGACGGCATTCGCGTTGCGCGTGGTGCTGAGGCCGTGCGATGCCAGATCGCCATAGGCCTGCGGCGTCACGGCCAGCGAAACGTCCGTGGTCTGGTAGAGGATATCGAGGCGGGTTCCCTTTGCCAGTTCGTCCGTGCCGGGCTGCGTGAAGGCGTCAAAGCTGCCGATGATCCCGACGCTCGAATGGATGATGTTGAAGCGTGTGCCCAGTGATGCCACGTAGGTGTTCGTCGCATCGCCCGAAATTCCGCGCAGGACCGGGTCGAGCCTGCCTGCAAGGCCGATCACGCCGGCGTCGCCCGTGGTGACGAGGCGGGAATAGTTGCCGACGCCCGTTTCGGTTCCCGTGCCGTCGAGGTCGAACCGGGACACGGCTGTTTCCTGTAGCCCCACGGGACCGTTTACCGTCAGCGTACCCGGCGAATCGCCAGGTGCCAGCAGGCCGGCAACGCTTAGCGGCGCGTCGATCGTGCCCGTACCGCGCAGTGTTCCATCGACACCCACGACCACCAGCGAACTCAATGTGCCGTTGACCGACAGGGTGCCGCCATGAACGAGCGTGCCGCCGAGGTAGGTGTTCTTACCGGTCAGGGCCAGAATTCCGTCACCGGTTTTCGTGAGCGATCCCGCGCCGTCGATATCGTTTGCGAACGTGCCGTCATATCCCTTCGTATCGATGACCACGTCGGACACGAACCTGCCATAGCCCTTGACCGCTTTCCCTGCGTTGACCATGCCCCAGCCGAAGAGTTCCGGGTCACCCATATAGGTCGCGGTCGTCAGCAGCGTCTGCTGCAGATCCTTTGCGCTGAAGAACGGAAAAGCCTCCTTGACCAGGGCGGCGATGCCGGAAACGACGGGTGTCGCCATCGACGTGCCATCCTCCAGCGCATAGTCGGGATCCAGCTCCCAACCGGTGCCGAGCGGCATGGTCGAATAGACATCCACGCCAGGCGCGACGAGGCACCATTCGGCCGCGACGCCGCATCGGTTGCTGAAATCCGCAAGCTCGCCATCGGAATTGACGGCGCCCACGACAAGCCAGTTGTCGCGCAGTTCCGGAATCCAGTAGGGCATTCCGCCCAGTGCGTCCGGCGAGGGTTGCCCCTCGTTGCCGGTCGCGAAGACCATCAGGATATCCTTTTCGGCCGTATATTTCATGGCCGCGATGGTGTCTGCGTAATTTCTTTCGAGTTCGCCCGGCTTGTAGTCCGTGACGTTGCAAGGCGGCGTGTTCACCGCTGCGCAATCATTGATGCCAAGGCTGTTGTTGATGATGGATACGCCCTGGTCCGCCAGGAAGCGCCACGAACCGGCATAGACGGCGTCCTGGTTCCTGGTGTTCTGGTCTACGATTGCCGGCGTGATCTTCGCATCGAACGCCACGCCATGCATGCCGACGCCGTCCCGGTCGGCGGCGATGATGCCGGTGACATGCGTGCCATGGGTGTCGGTATCGAAATTCGCCTTGCCGGTGATTTTCTGGTCGTTGGTGAAGTCGTAGCCGTCCAGCACCCGGCCGTCGAATTCCTTGTGCCGCGTGTCCAGGCCGCTATCGAGCACGCCGACATTGACGCCACGTCCGGTATAACCGAGTGCATAGGCGTCAGCGGCATTGACGGCGTCCAGCTGCCAGCCGTTCTTGTATTCCTGTGTTTCCCAGGCGCTCTGTGCAAAGGCGCCGTTCGTGATGAAGCCCAGCAGGCTGAACGGCAAGACACTGACCGCCGTTCGCCAGAACGCATAGGTTTTCATCATGTGGTTTCCCGAATCCCAGATCGTCAATGAATTCTCTGTATTTAGCCCAGCCCGACGCATTCGTGATGAGCGTACGATCTCATCTCTGGTATAGCTGTCTCATCTAGGCTTTAGGGTAGGGGATACGGGACTGCAAGATGACTGAAACGGACGAACCGTTGCTGCTCCGCCAGCATTTCGATTCATCTGAAGTGGATCCGCAGCAATCCTTTCCCGGATGGCAACAGGTGGTCGCTCCTGTGTTCGATGTCGCGCCTGTGAACCCGGCGGCCAAGTTCGCGGCGAAGTACGACACCTATCACCTCGGCGACATTCTCATCGGCATCGGCAGTTTCGATGCGACCCTGTTCACGCGGGATCGCCAGAAGGCGCTGACTGATGGCGTCGATCATGCCCTGGTTCAGGTCTACACGGCGGGCGGCTACACCGGCCTGCTGGACGATCGTCCCATTACGGTGAGGCGCGGGGATCTCGTGACGCTCGACATGGCGCGCGAAACCCGCACGGCTTCGGTCGCGTCGGACAATATCACGGTCATGATCCCGCGCGACCTGCTCAAGGTGAGAGACATACCCCATGGGCACATGTCGCAGGGACCACGCGGCGCCATTCTCGGCGGGCTGATGGTTGATCATCTTGTGTCCCTGCGTGACAGGCTGCCGGATATGCATCGCTCCATCGGTGCCGCGGTGGCCAATGCAACGCTGGCGCTCTACCACGCAGCCCTTGAGCCGATGGACGAAATGGGGGATCTGGCGCCGGTGCCCTTCAAAGACGCGCAGTTCCAGCGCGCGCGCCGCATCATCGAAAATCGCCTCGGCGATACAAAGCTGGGAGCAGAAACGCTCGCCTCGGACATGGCATTGTCGCGCGCGACGCTGTATCGCCTTTTTGAACCCTATCAGGGCATCACCAGCTTCATCCTCGATCGCCGTCTGGCCTATGCCCGCAAGGCTTTGGGAGACGCGGACGATACTAGGCATATCGGCATCATCGCCGCCGCCTGCGGGTTTACCGACCCGTCCCATTTCAGCCGCGTCTTCCGCCGCCGGTTCGGAATGACGCCCGCCGAGTTCCGCAAACAGGGACGAACTGCACCGTCGAGTTTCGACAGCGGATCGAGCTTCGATCTGCGGCCGTGGATCAGAAATCTATCCTGAAGGGGCTCGCCCTCTCTTTCCTGGCGGCCCCAAACGGACTTTCCAACGCATTTCCCCGCCTGTAAAGGTCGACGCGATCGATCGGCTATAAGCCTTGTGACCTACTCGGGAGTATTCGGTGAGCGAAGCATTCGCCTTCATGTTCGGCTTTTACGGCCTGTTGCTCGGCCTCGCCGTTGCCGAGGTCGCGTCCGGCTTTTCACGCGCTTATGACGAACGCCAAACCCGGGGAATGGGCTTCGTCGCGCCCCTTTTCGGCATCCTTCTTCTCCTCGATTTGATCACGTTCTGGATGAATGCCTGGGCCTATCGTGAGCTGGCCGAGGTCAACTATATGTTGGCATATGTCGTCGCATTGGTCGCGTTGCTCTACTATTTCGCCGCCACCCAGGTTTTTCCGAAGGCTACGGAGAAGGACACGCTCGACAACCACATCATGGAGCACCGGCATGTCGTGGTCTTCTGCGTGCTGGCCAGCAACCTGATAACCCAAATCCCGAATGCGATCTCCGCATTCACCACGCCGTGGCCACTATCGGACATCGCGATCTGGGCCAGCATGAACCTGATCTATTATGCACTGCTTTGCACCGCCGCCTTGGCGAAGAGCAAGAAGGTCGTGATCATCGTCGTTGCATCCGCCATCCTGTTCGTCATCGGCGCAACGGCCATCTTCGCCTGATCGTGCGAGCGGCTATTCTACCGCATCGTGCTTTCGCGCACCTGGAGCTCGAAGCCGAGGTCGATGATCGACGGGGAAACCGGGCGGTTTGCCAGGCGGTCGAGCACCATCTGCACGGAGCGCCGGCCAATCTCGTAGCGGGGCGTGCGCACGCTGGTCAGCGGCGGATAGGCGACGCGCATCATGTCGAGGTCGTTGAAGCCGCAGATGCCCATGCGATGCGGCACGGCGATCGCCGCCCGCTGGCATTCGAACAGCACGCCCATGGCCAGGTCGTCATTGTTGCAGAAGACGGCGTCGAGGTCGTGGGCCTTGGCCAGCGCATCGGCCAGCAACTGCCCGCCCAGCGACACGCTCGACGGGGTCAGTGTCGTGGTGACCAGCCTGGGGTCGAAGAGCTGCGCTTCCTCCAGCGCCCAGCGATAGCCGGCAAGGCGGCGCTGCGAGCGCGGGTCCATGCGGGCGCCGATGAAGCCGATGCGGCGATAGCCAGCCTCCAGCAGATGGTTGGTCGCCATCTTGCCGCCCTCGAAATGGGAAAAGCCGATCAGCATATCGACCGGATCCTCGCCATGTTCCATGATCTGCACGACCGGGCAGCCGGCGGTTTCCAGCAGCTTTCGCGTGGTCTGCGTCTGGTCGATGCCCGACACGATCAGCGCCGATGGCCGCTGGCTCAGGAACATGCGGACGAGGCGCTCCTCTTCCCGGGGAGAATAGTGCGTGTTGCCCATCTGGATCTGCAGGGGGCTTTCGCCGAGCTCGTCATAGATGCCGCGCACCGTATCGGCGAAGACGATGTTGGTCAGCGACGGCACGAGGACGCCGATCACGTCGGCGCGCGAGGAGGCGAGCGCGCGGGCATTGGGATCGGGCGCATATCCGAGCTGCACGACCGCGGTGTCGATCTGGGCGCGCAGTTCGGCAGAGACGAGCGACGGATCGCGCAGCGCGCGCGACACCGTGATCGCGGCGACGCCGGCGAGCTTGGCGACGTCGGCGATGGTCGGCCGGCCGCTGCCGCGCCGGCTCGCCCTGCGGCCCCGGTCCTTGGAGATGATGTCGTCTGCCACGTCGTCTCCTGCCAGAGCACTCCCGGTGAAACAGGATTAGCAGAGTGCTCTATCTCTTTGTTTCTGCGCCATTCCGAACAAAAAACCGCTGCGCATTGACGGCTCTAACTTCGGAAACGCATGGTCTCGACATCCGTGCTGCCGACATACCAGTTCCTGGCGTCGACCTCATCGAAGACGATGGAGATCTCGCGCTCGGGAAGCCCGGTTGCCTCGGCAATCGCCGCCGCGACCTTGCTGCTGATCGCAGCTTTCTTGCCTGAAGGATCATCCGCGAGGGTCTCGCGCACGATGGTGATGCGCACAAATGGCATTGCGAGCCTCCCGCCTCAATAGAGTTTTGCGCCGTTGACCATGAGCCGCACCGCATAGAGCGAACTCGTCGCGCAGATGTAGAGGATGTTGCGTTTGGGCCCGCCGAAGACGCAGTTGGCGGTGATTTCGGGAACCCGCACCTTGCCGATCAGCGTGCCGTCGGGATCGTAACAATGGATGCCGTCGCGGGCGCTGGTCCAGATCCGGCCTTCGTCATCCAGCCGGAAACCGTCGAACAGGCCGACGGTGCAATCGGCAAAGACGCGCCCGCCGGAAACCGTGCCGGCGGCGTCGACGTCGAAGACGCGCATATGCGCGGGGTTTTCCGGGCCGTGCGTGCGGCCGGTATCGACGACGTAGAGCTGTTTTTCATCGAGCGAGAAGGCAAGGCCGTTCGGCCGCACCATGTCGGTGATGACCGCGGCGATCTCGCCGGTCGCCGGGTCGACGCGGTAGACGTGGCAGCCGCCGATCTCGCTTTCGGCCTTGTGGCCTTCATAGTCGGTCTCGATGCCGTAGGCGGGATCGGTGAACCAGATCGAGCCGTCCGAGCGCACGACCACGTCGTTGGGCGAATTCAACCGCTTGCCGTTCCAGCGCTCGGCGATCGTGGTGATGCTGCCGTCATGCTCGGTACGGCTCACGCGCCGCCCGCCGTGCTCGCAGGTCAAAAGCCGGCCCTGCCGGTCCGTGGTGTTGCCGTTGGAGAAGTTCGACGGCTGGCGGAAGACGCTGACGTGGCCGTCGGTCTCGTCATAGCGCAGCATGCGGTCGTTGGGGATGTCCGACCAGACGACGTAGCGCCCGGCGGCAAAGTAGGCCGGGCCTTCGGCCCAGCGGCATCCGGTGTAAAGCTGCTCCACCCGGGCGCTGTGATTGACCAGACGGGCGAAGCGCCGGTCCAGAATTTCGAAATCGTCAGACATGGTATCTCCCCCTCATGGATTTATGATAGCGCTATCATATGGGAAGTGAATAGCTTTTTTGCGCCTACGCTATTTGAATGCGAATATTCACTGATAATGGCCGATACGCCACGCTTTTCGACCCACAAAAATTCCTTTACAATTTATCATGGTAGCGCTAACCAAATGAAGGACAGCGGCGTTTTCGGGAGGAGAACCAGGACGCTTCGTCAAGGGTTGAGCCGGGCATCCAGCGTGCCGATGCCGGTGCTATTCGTGCTGTTTCCGCCTTCGGACCGACGGCCGAAAAAGGCGCGCGCCAAAAGGGAGGAAATGTCGATGGTGAAGTCACTCGCTGGCGGCATCGTTGCCGCTACTGCATTCCTGATGCTCGGATCCGCGGCCTATGCCGAACCCGAGATCGTTACGGGACCGTCCGCCGAGCCGGAGTGTTTTGCACCCTGGTCCGCGGAGACCAAATTTCTCAAATTTCCGAAGAAGGACGGGCCTTATCGCATAGCCTTGGCGAACGGCTACATCGCCAACACCTGGCGCATCCAGATGGTGCAGACCGCCAAGGCCTATGCCGCGCAATCCGATGTCGCGGCCAAGCTGAAGGAGTTCAAGGTCGTCTCGACGGGTGAGGACGTGCCCGCCCAGATCTCGGCGATCAACAACTTCATCGATTCCGGCTACGACGCCATCGTCGTCAACGCCCAGAACCCGACCGCGTTTGCGCCCGTCATCAAGCGGGCGAAGGAAGCCGGCGTCGTGCTGGTCGCCTTCGACAACATTCTGGACACCGAAGACGCCATCAACGTCAACGTCGACCAGAAGGGTCTCGGCGAACTGTGGGGCGACTGGCTGGTCAAGCACCTGCCGGAAGGCGGCAAGGTGCTGGAGGTGCGCGGCGTCGCCGGCACGTCGGTCGATACCGACCGGCATGAAGGCATCCATGAAAAGCTCAAGGCATCGGGCAAGACCTTCGACGTCACCGAGGTCATGGGCAAGTGGGATGACGGCGTCGCCCAGAAGGTGACGGCGGACGCCATTGCGACCAGCGGCCCGTTCGATGGCATTACCGGCCAGGGCGGCGATACTGGCATCGTGCAGGCGATGATCGATGCCAAGCATCCCTTCGTGCCCTTTGGCGGCGAGACGGAAAACGGTTTCCGCAAGTTCTGCGCCAAGTTCGCTGCCGAAGGGCTGAAATGCACCTCGGCGGGCTCCGGCCCGGCGCAGGTAGCGGTTGCGATCAAGACCGCGATCGCCGCACTGGAAGGCCAGGTCGTGCCGCAGGAGGTCAAGCTGCCGCTGGCCATCACATCCGATCCGGACTTCAAGGACGGCCAGGACTATTTCCCGGCGGAATCCGACAACTTCTTCGTCGGCAATGCCTTCCCGAGCTGCGGCATCAATTTCACCGCGCAGGAGATCATGGGGCAGAGCAAGGAAAACCAGTAGGCCTTGGCAAGATCGGGCATCGCGCAATCGCGCGATGCCCCCTTCGGCAAAACGGTTTTCGGGGAGAGTAATGGAAAGTGCCGCACCGCTCTTTCGCATGGAAGGCATATCGAAACGCTATGGCGGCGTCCGGGCGCTTGAAAAGGCCGACCTGTCGGTAAGGGCAGGGGCGATCCATGCCATCCTGGGCGAGAACGGCGCGGGAAAATCGACGCTGATCAAGATCATGGCGGGCGTGGTGGCGCCGGACGAGGGGCAGATGATGCTCGACGGCCGGGCGGTGGATTTCGCCTCGCCGGCAGCCGCGAATGATGCCGGCATCGTCTGCGTCTTCCAGGAACTGTCGCTGATCCCGGAACTCAGCGTCGCCGACAATATCATCATCTCCAATCCGCCGACGCGCTTCGGCATGATCGACCGCAAGGCGCAGCGGCGCCTGGCGGAAGAGGCGCTGGCGCGGGCCGGGGCTGCCGACATCCATCCGCTCGCGCTGGTCAAGGACCTGCCGCTGTCGCGCCGGCAGATGGTGGAGATCGCCAAGGCGCTGGCGCGCAAGCCGCGCATCCTCATCCTCGACGAGGCGACCTCGGCGCTGACGGCCGCCGACGTGTCGAAGGTCTTCGCGGTGCTGAAGCGCCTGCGCGCGGAAGGGCTGGCGCTGCTCTACATCTCGCACCGCATGAACGAGATCGCCGAGCTGGCCGACGACTGCACGGTCTTTCGCAACGGCAGCAAGGTCGCGAGCTATCCGGCGGGCTCGAAGAGCGACGAGGAGGTCATCGAAATGATGATCGGCCGCGAATATCACAGCGTCTATCCGCCGAAGCCGGAGCGCGCCCTGCAGGGGGTGCCTGTTCTGGAAGCGCGCAATCTTTCCTGGACGGACCGTCTTCAGGACATTTCCTTTTCCCTGCATGCCGGCGAAATCCTCGGCCTCGGCGGGCTGGACGGGCAGGGGCAGCGCGACCTTCTGCTGGCGCTGTTCGGCGTGCTGCGCGGGCTGCGCGGCACGGTGCATGTGGACGGCAAGCCGGTCGGCATCGGCAGCCCGGCACAGGCCCGCGCGCAGGGCATCGGCATGGCGCTTATTCCGGAGGACCGCAAGACCGAGGGCCTGATGCTGCCGATGACGGTGCGCGACAACCTTTCCTTCGCCTCTCTCGACCGCTTGACCAGCGGCGGCATCATCGACAGCGCCAAGGAGCAGGACTTCATCGACCGCATGATGACGCTGCTTGCCATCAAGGCCGGCAGCATCGACGCGCCGGTCGGCGCGCTTTCCGGCGGCAACCAGCAGAAGGTCGTCATCGCGAAATGGCTGATGCGCCAGCCGCGCATCATCCTGCTCAACGATCCGACGCGCGGCATCGACGTCGGGACCAAGCAGGAGATCTACCAGCTCCTGCGCCGGCTGGCCGACGAGGGCGCGGCGATCCTGTTCTATTCGACCGACTATGCCGAACTCATCGGCTGCTGCGACCGCGTCCTCGTGCTCTACGACGGCGCCGTGAAACGGGAGCTCGTTGGGGCGGAGATAACCGAACATGCCCTGATCGCCAGCGCGCTCAACATCCGCTCCGTCGAGAGCATGCACGAGGGAGCCGCGTCATGAAGGACTGGCAATACCGGCTGGCCGAGCAACGCGGCACGCTGACGGCGCTCACGATTTTCGTGGTGATGTTCGTGATCTATACGGCGAACCACCCGGCGGGCTTTACGGCCAATGTCGTGCAGACCGCGGCCAACAAGGGCGTGCTCCTCGCCTTTATCGCCATGGCGCAGACGCTGGTGGTCATTACCGCCGGCATCGACCTGTCGATCGGCATGATCTTACTGCTCACCAATTGCCTGGCCTCCTGGTTGGTGGTCGGCACGCCGCTGGAGACGGCCTTCGGCGTGGTCGTCGTGTTGGCCGTCGGCGCGCTCTGCGGGGCGATCAACGGCGCGATCGTCATCTACGGCCGGCTCCAGCCCATCGTGGCGACGATCGCGACAGGTGCCGTCTATTTCGGCATTGCGCTGTTGCTGCGGCCGTTCCCCGGCGGGTCCGTCAACGAAGACCTCGCAGACGCCCTGACGGGGCGGATCTTCGGCAGCGTTCCGGCAAGCCTCGTCGCGCTTGCGGCGGTGGTCGTGCTGGTCTGGGTGCCGTTCAGCCGGTCGGTCTATGGCCGCGCCGCCTATGCCGCCGGCTCTTCCGAAACCGCGGCCTACATGTCCGGCATGCCGATCCGGCGCGGCAAGTTCCTCGCCTATACGCTCGCGGGCTTTGTGGCGGCCATCGGCGGGCTATTCCTCACCTTCTTCACCTATACCGGCGACGCGGCCTATGCGAGCGGCAACGCCTATACGCTGTTCTCGATTGCGGCCGTGGTTTTGGGCGGTGTGTCGCTGTTCGGCGGCAAGGGCAGCGCGATCGGCGCCGTCTTCGGCGCGCTAGCGTTCCGCACGATCGGCGACCTGCTGTTCGTGTTCGATCTCGATCCGCTCTGGCAGCCGCTGTTCCAGGGTCTCATCCTGCTTGCGGCGGTCAGCCTCGGGGCTTTCGCGCTGTTTAGGGTGCGCAATCGGTTGGAGTGGTTCCTGTGAGCGAGACGGCAATGACGCGTGCAACGGGGCGCAAGCCGGGCTTTATACACCGCTTCGATCCGGCGGTCCTGACGGCCTTCGGCTGCATCATCCTGCTTCTTGTGCTGGGCAGCTTGTACTCCCGCAACTTCCTGTCGCCGGATTATCTGTTGCAGCAGTTGAAGGTGGCGTCCTTCCTCGGCGTCATCGCCACGGGCATGATGCTCGTCATCCTGCTCGGGCAGATCGACCTTTCCGTTCCCTGGGCCGTGGCGACGGGCGCGATGATGGCCTGCGCGGCTGCCGCCTATGGTCCCTTCGGCGTGGCGCTCGCCATCCCGTTCGGCATTCTCTGCGGCGTCGCCATCGGCGTCGTCAACGGCATCGGGGTCGCCTATCTGCGTATCCCCTCGATGATCGTGACGCTCGCCACCAATGCCGTCGCCCAGGGCGTGATGGTGGTCTATACGGGCGGCTTCTCGCCGCAGGATTCCGCCACGGCGGCGATGCGTTACCTCGCCACCGGCGGCCTCGTCCCCGGCATCCCGAACGTCGTCTTCATCTGGGCGCTGATCGGCGGGGCCATGGTCTTCGTGCTCGGCCGTACCGGCTTCGGCCGCGCCGTCTACGGCATCGGCAACCGCGAGCGCGCCGCCTATCTCTCCGGCATCAACACCCGGCGCATCGTCATGATCGCCTTTGCCGTCTCGGGCGGCCTTTCGGCCTTCGGCGGCGTGTTGCTGGCCGGCTATGCCTCCAAAGCCGCGCAATCCATGGGCGACGTCTATCTGCTGCCGGCCATCGCCGCGGTCGTCTTGGGCGGAACCTCGATCCTCGGCGGCCGAGGCACCTATCTCGGCACCGTGGCCGGCGTCATCCTCATCACGCTGCTGCAATCGATCCTCTCGGTCATGCAGATGCCGGAGGCGGGGCGCCAGATCATCTACGGCCTGGTGATCGTCCTCATGCTGCTGCTTTACGGTCGTGCACCAGCGAGCCGCTGAGCGGTCTGGACCCTGTTCCTATCCGACTGCGTTGGTTATACAGAGATATAACGACGACGGCGGACCTCACTTGCGGCCGTCCGATGCAGGAGGCCAGCATGGCGAATGCCATCCTCAGGAGAACGGTCGAGATCGTGCGTAGCAGCCTCGGCCCCGTACTCGACGATATTACCATCGACCGTGTCGCCATCGGGCTGTTCTTCACCGGCGTGAAGCTGTCGACCGGGCATGCGGGGGCTTGCGCCACCCCGGTCAAGGACATGCCAGAGGCCGTCTGCTGCCCCAGTTCCGCGATGGCGATGCCGTTTCCCGGCAAGCTGCGCGGCCGCCGCGCCGCAGATCTTCTCGACGAGGCCGTCGAACAGGTCGGAATCAGGCGCAGCGTCGGCATCGCCACGCTCAATGCGCTGGCGCAGATCGTCAATGAGAACCGCGTGCCGCAGGGTTTTGAGATCGTCGAGGGGCTGGACGCTTTCGCAGGCGCGGAGGTCGGAGCGGACGAGACCGTGGTCGTGGTCGGTGCTTTCGTGCCGTTCCTGCGCGAGCTGCGGAAGATCGGCGCACGGCACTGGGTGCTGGAGAAGGACCCGTCCACCCTCAAGCCACACGAGATGCCCTATTTCAAAGAAGCCGAAAGGGCGCCGGACGTGGTTCCCGAGGCGGACGTGCTGATCATCACCGGCACGACGCTGGCGAACGACACCCTTGGTTCACTGATCGCCCTGGCAAAGCCGTCGGCCCGCATCGTCGTCGTCGGTCCGACCGTTACGATGATCCCCGACGCCTTCTTCGAGCGGGGCTGCCACATTCTCGGCGGCATCAAGGTCACCGATCCCGATGCCTTTCTCGCCGTCATCGCCGAGGGCGGCTCGGGTTATCATTTTTTCGGCAAATCGGCGGTCAAGATCACGCTGCGCAAATCACCCGCTCTGAATGTCTCCGGCTGGGAAACCAGGGCGACCGCCTAAGCTGTGGGTCGAATTCGGTTTGTCGAAGCATTGCCATCGCTATATCGTATTCAATACAACGCCCCCACACCCGCAGAGGAGTGACGACCCGGCATGAGCGAACCCGCCGATATCCTGCTGTTCTCCTATGGCACGCTTCAACTGGCAAGCGTCCAGATGTCCTCGTTCGGCCGGCTGCTCGACGGCGAGGACGATGCGATGACGGGCTATCGCACCGAGATGATCGAGATCACCGATCCCGACGTCATCAGCCAGAGCGGGCAGCGCTTTCACCCGCTCGTCCTGCCATCGGACCGGCCAAGCGACGAGGTTCCGGGCAAGGTATTTCGCATCACCGCGCCGGAACTGGCGGCTGCGGATGCCTACGAGGTGTCGGATTACAAGCGCGTGGAGGTCCTGCTGAAGTCGGGCCGGCGCGCCTGGGTATTCGTGAAGGCCTGAATCGCGGAGAGGAGCCGATGAAAAAGCAGGCGCCCACATCGCTTCGGGACGCGCTGGCGTTCATCACCAGCTATGTCGAGGCGCCGTTGCCGCCGGTGCGGCTGGCATTGTCGGCGGCGCTCGGCCATGTGCTGGCGGAAGATATCGCCGCGCCAGTTTCCCTGCCGCGGTTCGACAATGCCGCGATGGACGGTTTTGCCATTCGATCCGAGGATATCCCGCCGACCGGCCCTACTAGCCTGAAGATCGCGCAGACAATCACCGCGGGCCGGACGGCGGTCCGCGAATTGCGGCCGGGCGAGGCGGCACGCATCATGACAGGCGCGCCCTTGCCGCCAGGCGCCGACCGGGTCGTCGTGCAGGAAGCGGCCGAGATCGTCGGCGACGCGGTTTTTCTCAACCCGCAAGCCGGCGCCAAGCCGCATATCCGCCGGGTGGGCGAGGACGTTTCCCGCGGTGCGCTCGTACTGGAGGCCGGCACCCGCATCGGCCCCGGCCAGCTTGCCTTGCTGACGGCCCTCGGCCTGCGGTCTGTTCTGGTGGCACCACGGCCGAAGGTGGCGCTGCTTTCAACCGGAGACGAACTCGTGCAGAGCCCCGGATCGCTGGAGGCCGGCCAGATCTACGATACGAACAGGCCGATGCTGTCGCGCATGCTCCAGGATGCGGGCGCCGAGGTCACGGATCTCGGCATTGCCGCCGACGATCCGGAAACGATCCTCAAAAGGCTCGTCGACGCCGCCGGCAATCACGATCTGCTGATATCCTCCGGCGGCGCCTCCGTCGGTTTTGCCGATCACCTGACGCGGATCGTCTCGCGCCGCGGTTATCTCGAATTCTGGAAGCTGGCCATGCGGCCGGGTAAGCCGATCGGTTTCGGCGATATCGACGATTGCCCGATGCTGCTCCTGCCCGGAAACCCGCTCGCCGCGGCGGCCGGCTTCGCCCTGATGGGCCGCGCCATCATCGCCCGGCTCGAAGGAAGGCCGGCCGAGCGGCGGGCCTGGCTGCTTCCGGCCGCCCGTCCGCTTTCCAAGCGTCCGGGGGAAACGCGGGTTTTCCTGGGGCGGCTTCGCTCCGAGCCCGGCCGGCCCACGATGGTCGATCCGCTGCCCTATGAGGGCTCGGCCAGCCTTCGCACGCTGGCGCTCGCCGAGGTCATGATCATCCTTCATCCCGATGAGGTCGAGATCGGGGAGGGCGACCTCGTCGAGATCCTGTCGATCTGAACGGCGCCTGCCGCGCACCATGTCGCGGCAGGCTATGTCTAAAGGCGGTTCAGTCGATCGCGACCATCACGTCGGACGCCTTGACGACGGCATAGGCTTCGCCACCGACGGCAAGGCCGAGCTCGTCCACGGCCTCGTTGGTGATGGAGGCGGTGACGATGGCACCGCCGGCGACCTCGATGCGGACATGGGCGGTCGTCGCCCCCTTCGTCACTTCGACGATCTTGCCCTTGAGGCGGTTGCGCGCGCTGATCTTCATTGAGTTCTCCCTGGCGGATGTGTTCGAGGCCCCGCCATATCACGGCGGGCTGCTGTGAGAATATAGCGCAAACCCGGAGAACAGCTTCCGGATTTGAGGGCATTCGCGCAAAAAGCCGGGCCGGATATCACCATGGCCGGTAGCGAAATATTCTCAAAAATATAACGTTGTTGCCGGCGCGGTATTCCTGCTATCCGTCGGCCACAAACGGAGGACCCCTTCATGCTCGCACGTCTCGCCCTCGCCACGAAGATCGCCCTGGCCGTCAGTGGCCTGCTGCTCGCCACGCCCGCCTGGGCGGACCGGGTCGTCACCGACCAGATCGGCCGCGAAGTCCATGTTCCCGATCAGGTGAACCGCGTCGTCATCCTGCAACACCAGACCCTCAACATCGCCGTCCAGCTCGACGCCATGGACAAGGTCGTCGGCGTGATGGACGAATGGAAGAAGCAGCTTGGCGCGCGCTATGTGCGGCTTGCGCCGCAGCTTCCGGACCTCCCCATGCCGGGCGGCCTCACCAAGGTGAACATCGAGGAACTGCTGACGCTGAAGCCCGATGTTGTGTTCGTCACCAATTACGCACCGGCCGACATGGTCAAGCAGATCGAGGATGCCGGCCTTGCCGTCATCGCCATCTCGCTGCTCGACGTGCCGCCGGAAGAGGCGGTCAAGATGAACCCGTCCGTCAAGGACGAGCCGGCGGCGATCGATGCCGGGTTCGCCACGGGCGTGCGGCTGATCGCCGACGTGCTCGACCGCAAGGCGCAGGGCGAGGCGATGATCGCGGTCACCAAGAAGACCCGCCAGCTCGTCGCCGATCGCCTTGCCGATATTCCGGAAGACAAGCGCGTCGCGGTCTACATCGCCAACCCGGAGCTTTCGACCTATGGCCGCGGCAAATATACCGGCCTGATGATGGAGCGCGCCGGCGCCCGCAACGTCGCCAATTCGATTTCCGGCTTCAAGCAGGTGACGATGGAGGACGTGCTGACCTGGAACCCCGCCGTCATCTTCGTGCAGGAGCGCTATCCGGCCGTCGTCGACGAGATCAAGGCGACCGCCTCCTGGCAGACGATCGACGCCGTCAGGAACGGCCGCATCTACCTGATGCCGGAATATGCCAAGGCCTGGGGCTATCCGATGCCGGAAGCCATGGCGCTCGGCGAACTCTGGATGGCGAAGGAGCTCTATCCCGAGCGTTTTGCCGATATCGACATGCAGAGCCAGGCGGACGCCTATTACAAGGAATTCTACCGCACCGATTACCGCGCGGCGCAATGAGCGACGACGGTCTTCCGCGCCGCTCGCCGCGGGTGGTCATCGCCGCGCTCGCGGCCCTGTTGGCGGTCGTCGCGGTCGCCAGCCTCGGCATCGGCCGTTACGACATTCCCTTTGTGCGGGTGATCGATATCCTGCTGGCGCCCGTGCGTGCGCCTTTGGTCGCGATCACGCCGAGCGAGGCGAATGTCGTGTTCACGGTGCGCCTGCCGCGCATCCTGCTGGCGCTCCTGACGGGGGCGGGGCTCGCTCTGTCGGGGGCGGCGCTGCAAGGCGTGTTCCGCAATCCGCTGGTCGGGCCGCAGGTCATCGGCGTGTCGTCCGGCGCGGCGTTCGGCGGCACGTTGGCGATCCTGCTGAGCCTGCCGCGTTATGGCCTGCTCGGTTCGGCCTTCGCCTTCGGGCTGTCGGCGCTGATCCTCGTCTATGCGCTGAACGGCATCGTCGCGCGTCGCAACATTCTGGCGCTGGTGCTGGCCGGCGTCGTCGTCACCGGCTTTTTCAGCGCGCTGGTGAGTCTGCTGCAATATCTCGCCGACACGGAGGACAAGCTGCCGGCCATGGTCTTCTGGCTGCTCGGCAGTTTCGCCACCGCGAACTGGGACAAGCTCTTCCTGGTCGCCGCGCCCGTGGCGGTCGGCAGCCTGCTGCTCCTCGGCCTGCGCTGGCGGGTCAACCTGTTGTCGATGGGCGACGAGGATGCCCGCGCGCTGGGCGTTACCGTCGAGCCATTGCGCTGGCTGGTGCTCGTGGTCGTCTCCTGCATCGTCGCCGCGCAGGTGGCGGTCAGCGGCATCATCGGCTGGGTCGGCCTCGTCGTGCCCCATATGGCGCGCATGCTCGTCGGTCCCGATCACCGGGTGATGATGCCGGCCTCGCTGATCATCGGCGCGCTCTACCTGCTGGTGATCGACACGGTGGCCCGCACCGTTACGGCCACGGAAATCCCGCTCGGCATCCTGACCGCGCTGATCGGCACGCCGGTCTTCGCGCTGGTGCTGCGGCAAACCCAGCGGGGTGCGCATGGCCTCTGATCCAACCATGTTGCGCCTCAAAGGCGCGAGCCAGTCTTATGACGGCGAACGCTGGCAATTTTGCGCGCTCGATTTCGACCTCAGGGCAGGCGAGATCACTGCCATCCTTGGCCCGAACGGCCGCGGCAAATCCACCCTGCTGCGCGTGCTGGCCGGGCTGTTGAAGCCGACCGCCGGCACCGTCGAGAGCAACCCGCGCACCGGCTTCGTGCCGCAAGAGTTTTCCGGCTCTTTTCCCTATTCGGTGCTGGACGTGGTGCTGATGGGGCGTGCCCGGCATGTCGCGCTGTTCGGCACGCCGGGCAAGGTGGATGTCGAGAAGGCGATGGAGGCGCTCGATGCTACCGGCATGGCCGGTTACGCGGCACGCAGCATCTCGGCCCTGTCCGGCGGCGAGCGCCAGCTCGTGCTGATCGCCCGCGCACTTGCCGGCGAAAATGCAGTGCTGCTGCTCGACGAACCGGCCTCGGCGCTCGACCTGAAGAACCAGGATATCGTGCTCTCCCTGCTCGGGCGGCTGGCCGACAGCCAGAAACTCGCCATCGCCTTCACGACCCACCAGCCGAACCACGCCACAGCGGTGGCCGACAAGGTGCTGCTCATGCTGGACGGTGCGCAAACCTTGTTCGGCGCCACGGAGGCCGTGATGACGGAAGCCAATCTCGAAGCGCTCTACGGCATTCCGGTGCGTGCCACACGGTTCAGCAACGACACCGCCTTCGTGCCGCTCTTCCGGCAACGAGATCGCAGAGGAGCGAGCCATGGCTGAGCCCATCAAAGTCCTGTCCGCCGGCAGCTTGCGACATGCATTTCCGGAAATCATCGCCGCTTTCGGGCGAGAGACCGGTATTGCGGTTTCCCTGTCGCTCGGGCCTGCCGGGCTTCTGCGCGAGCGGATCGAAGCGGGCGAACCCTTCGAGCTCTTCGCCTCGGCCAACATGGCGCATCCGAAACGTCTCGCTTCGCTCGGCCTGGCGGAAGAGCCCATCTGCTTTGCCCGCAACCGGCTCTGCGCGCTCGCCCGCGCCGACCTGGGGCTGACGACAACCAATTTCGTCGACGTCCTGTCCGACCCGTCGGTCAAGATCGGCACCTCCACACCTGGCGACGATCCTTCTGGCGACTACGCCTTCGAGATGTTCGAGCACATCGAGACAAGACATCCGGGCATCGGCGAGGCCCTGAAATTCCGCGCCCGCCAACTGGTCGGCGGCCGCCATTCGCCGACCGACAAGAGCACCGCCTGCCTGATTGCCGATGGCGACGCCGATCTCTTTCTCGGCTACGTCTCCAATGCCCGTCTTCTGAAAAGCGATCCCGCCTTCAGCATCGTGGACATTCCGCCTGAATTCTCGCCGAAGATCGAATATGGCCTGGCGTTGCGCCATGGCGCCGAGGAAAACATCCGCCAGCTACGAGATTTCGTACTTTCTCAGGACGGACAGGAAATATTGAGAAACAACGGATTTTCACCGGGGGAGACCCTTCAGACCGAATCGATCTGAAGGGCGGATTCCGATAGCCGGCGCAAGGCCAACTCTGCGCGAGGTTAGCCGGCTTTGGGAATTGCGCCGTAGGCGAGCTTGCCCTTGTGGACGACGGCATTCCGGTTGGGCAGGCGCGCGACCGCCTCGGCCGAGCAACTGGCGGGCACGAGGTTGAAGCTTGCGTCATCGCCGGTCTTCGGCCACACCTGCTCGCCCTTGTCGTTGAGCGGCGTGACGAAGCCGGTCGCATAGCCCAGCGTGCGGTTGATCTCGTACTCCACGCTGGAATAGTCGATCCGGGCGATTTCGTTGGCCTTTTGCAACATGTCGCAATTGCCGAAGGAATCCCACCAGTCGATCACGCTGTCCGTGCCGCAGATGACGTCGACGCCGGCCTCGTGCAGGTCGCGGATCGGCATGGCGTAGCGACCGAGCGGAACCGCGGTGGCGAAGGTGACGCCCAGGGCCTTCATGCGGGCGGCGAAATCCTTGAGTTCCGGCTTGGAGAGCTCGGCCAGCGAGTAGGCGTGGCTGAACGTCACGTTGCCCTGCAACTGCTTGTTCTGCTCCATGTGATCCATGATGCGGTTGAACGTGGGAATGGCGGTGTCGCGCGGATCGTGGACATGGATGTCGATGCCGACGTTGAAATCGATCGCGAGCTGAACCGTCGTGTCGACCGATTTCTCCATGTCGTTGTCGAAGGAGGCCGGGTCGACGCCGCCGACATAGCTGACACCACCCGATTGCAGCGCCTCGCGCATCAGGCCAACGCTATCGGAAACCAGGAGGCCATGCTGCGGGAAGATGGCGATCTCCGACGTGAGCGTATCCTTGAACCGCGCAAGCGAGGTCTTGAGATGCTCAAGGTTCGCCAGCTTGCTGACGGGATCGACGTTGCAATGGGTGCGGCAGACGGTGGTGCCGCGTGAATGCATCAGGCGGATGATCGCGGCCGTGCGCTCCTCGGCAGTCGGCAGGAGTTTTAGCAGAAGCTCACGCTCCTGCGCGACACGATCAACCCGAAAGTTCTGCGTCGGGATCGTCGCCTCCCAGGGGCCGCCGTAGAAGGTCTTGTCGATATGGGTGTGCATGTCGCGGAAGGTCGGCAGCATCAGCTGGCCCTGCGCGTCATAGGCCGCGGCACCCGGAGGAACTGCCGCCTTCGCGTCGAGAATCCCGGCAATCTTGCCGCCGGTGATGTGCAGCGTCTTCAGCTCGGTGCTGGTGTGCGTGATGACCGGCGCATCGAGCCACGGCTTCTTCTCCTCAACGAAACCGGTCTCCAGACGCACGTTGAGCAGATAGTAGGTGTCCGGCAGCTTTTCCACGTCGATGACCGGGGTCGTGACGACGCTGACGTCGATCGCCGACACCGTTTCCGCGGCACCGGCGTTTCCCGGCAGACCGACCCCCAGCGCCAGGCTTCCCGCACCAACGCCTCCCATGAAACCGCGTCGCGACAGTCCGAATTGTGAACGATCCATTTTATCCTCTCCATGAAATGCGCCATATTGTACGCAATAATTATATTTTATCGTATGCAATTTCTGTAAACGTCAAGCGCTTTCGCGGCTTTCGGAAAATTTGATTCTGGCGAAGAGGATTTTCCAGCATGGCTTCGGCCATCGTCGGATGACAGGTCCTAGCCGTCAGTGAGTCGAGAGAATATAATATATCATGTTTAATTACTCGCATAAATAAGGCAACGTAACTCATGGTTGAGGTTAATTTGAATTATCGTTTATGCGATTTATTGGTAATCCCGAAATTACATTCCCCATTTCTTGTCGCTTAATTCAATATAAAGCACGGTTATATTTTAGAATAATCCCATTTTCGCCTGAGAGATGCTGTGTTATCTTTCAGCATTGCGGCCTCGTGCATTCATGATCTGAAAATTTGATCTGGCATTTATGTGCCGGGAGGTTTCGTCGTGAAAGATGCTTCACGGGATCCTTCACGCCCAGAAGGCGGAGGTGGCGGGGGTTCCGGCGGGCAGCCGGCTCTGCCGGGCATCTCGCTGCCGCGCGGGGGCGGGGCGATCCGCGGTATCGACGAAAAATTCTCGGTCAACTCTTCCAATGGCACCGGCTCGCTTTCGCTCAACATCCCGACCAGCACCGGCCGGGCGGGTTTTACGCCGGCGCTGGCGCTTTCCTACGATTCCGGCGCCGGCAACGGGCCGTTCGGCTTCGGCTGGTCGCTTGGCCTTGCCGCCATCGCCCGGAAGACCGACAAGGGCCTGCCGGAATATGACGACGGCGGGGAATCGGATGTCTTCGTGCTCTCCGGCGCCGAGGACCTGGTGCCGGAACTCACCAGCGAAGCGAACAGTGTTTCCGCAATCCATGAGGCGCCGCGCCGGATCGACACGCCGGAGGGGCCGGCCGACTATGTGGTGCGCCGCTATCGTCCGCGCATCGAAGGCAATTTTTCCCGGATCGAGCGCTGGACCCGCAGCGATGGCGACATCCACTGGCGGACGATCTCCAGCGACAACATCCTGTCGCTCTACGGTGCCGACGCCCGTTCGCGCATCGCCGATCCGGCTGATCCCCGCCGTATCTTCCGCTGGCTGATCTCGGAAAGCCGTGACGATCGCGGCAACGCTGTCCTCTATGACTATCGGGCGGAAGATGCGGAGGGACTTGATCTTGCCGCCCCCGAGGAGGCCAATCGCGGGCCTGCCGCCGGTCCAGCACGCAGGGTCAACCGCTACCTCAAGCGTATCCGCTACGGCAACCGAACCCCGTTGCTCGACGCCGAGGGCGCTCGCCCCTCACGGCTTGGCGTCGCCGAGCTTGCGGCGACGCAGTGGATGTTCGAGATCGTCTTTGATTATGGCGACCACGATCCGGCGGACCCGGCGCCGCGCGATGACGAGGCCCGCAACGCCGATGGGACGCCACGGTTCGCCTGGCCGCTCCGGCCCGATCCTTTCTCCGGCTGCCGGTCGGGCTTCGAGGTCCGCACGCTACGCCTCTGCCGGCGCGTGCTCTGCTTCCATCACATGCCGGGCGATGGCGAGATGGGCGCGCCGACGCTCGTGCGGTCCATGGATTTTTCCTATGCGGGCGACAGCGGGGCCGGTGGGCCGGGCTATTCGCTCCTCGCGGCCGCGAAAATCACCGGCTATCGCCGGGCCGCAGCCGGCCGCGTCGCCCGTGCCCTGCCGCCGGTCACCTTTCGCTACAGCCGCGCGGTGATCGGCGCGCGGGTGGAGGAACCGTCCGCGCAGGAGCTGGAAGGCATGCCGGTGTCGGCGCCCGGCATCAAGGGTCGGTGGATCGATCTTTTTGGCGAAGGTCTTTCCGGATGCCTCTACGATGACGGGCAGGGCTGGTACTACCAGCGTAATCTCAGCCCGCTCTCGGGCTCGCGCGACGGTGACGTTCAGCCCACCGCCCATTTCGCCCACGCCGAACCGGTTCACGAGATGCCGCGGCCCGTGGCGGGGGAGGGCGAGCGTTTCCTCGACCTCGCCGGTGACGGGCTACCCGACCTCGCGCTGCTCGATCCGCCCGTCCAGGGTTTTTACGAGCAGGACGGTTCGGGGGGCTGGGCGCCCTTCCAGCCCTTCGCCGCGCCGCTGCGCCGCAACCTTGCCGATCCCAGCCTGCGTTTCGTCGATCTCACCGGCGACGGGCTGGCGGATGTCATGCTCGCCGACAACGATGCGCTGGTCTGGCATGAATCGCTGGGCGAGGCGGGCTTCGGCCCCGCCCGGCGCGTCTTCCTCGGCTCGGATGCTGAGCTCGCGCCGCAGCTGTTCACCGGCGGCGGTACGGGCAGCCTGCATTTCGCCGACATGGACGGCGACGGCCTGTCCGACCTCGTCTGGCTTTCGGATGGCGCGGTTTCCTATTGGCCCAATCTCGGCTACGGCCGCTTCGGCGCCCGAATCGTCATGCGCGATGCGCCGTCGTTCGACGAGACCGACCAGTTCGATCCGGCCCGCCTGCGGCTCGCCGATATCGACGGCAGCGGCACGGCCGACCTCGTCTATCTGCATCGCGAAGGGGTCAAGCTCGCCTTCAATCGGTCCGGCAATGGCTGGAGCGAGCCGATCACGCTGTCGGTTCCCGTTCCGGCGGTCGATCCGGCGCGGGTCGCGGTGGTCGACCTGCTGGGAAACGGCACCGGCTGCCTGGTCTGGTCGTCCTCCCTGCCGGGCGACCGGGAGCACCCGATCCGCTACGTGAAGCTGATGGCGGAGGGCAAGCCCTACCTCCTGACGCGGCTCTCCAACCATATGGGCGCCGAGACGCGGATCAGCTACGCCCCGTCCACCCGCTTCTATCTCGAAGACCGCAAGGCCGGCCGCGATTGGCAGCATAAGCTGCCCTTTCCGGTGCATGTCGTGGAGCGGGTCGAGAATCTCGACCATATCGGCCGCACGCGCTTCATCAGCCGCTATGCCTATCATGACGGCTATTTCGACGGCGCTGAGCGGGAATTCCGCGGTTTTGGCGTCGTCGACCAGTGGGACACGGAAGAGTTCGCCGTGCTCGCCGACGGCGCGCCGCTGGCAGGCGTGCTGGAGGATGAGGCCGGACTGCCGGCTAATATCGATCCCGCCTCGCATGTGCCGCCGGTGCTGACACGGCGTTGGTTCCATCTCGGCGGCTTCGGCGAGGATGCGGACGCCGGGCGGGCAGGGGCTTTTCGCGAGCCCGGACTGAGCGACGGGGAGGCGGCCGGCATGTTTGCCGTGCAGGCGATCCCGCCGCCCGGCCTGTCGCCGGAGGAGAAGCGCGAGGCGATGCGCGCCCTGAAGGGCGTCATGCTGCGGCAGGAGGTTTTTGCGGAGGATGCAGGCCCCGCCGATGCGCCGGAGCGGCAGGCACGCACCCGCGTGCCCTATAGCGTGACGGAGCAGGGTTTTGCGCTGCGCCTCCTCCAGCCGCGGGCGGGCAATCGCCATGCCGCCTTCCTCGTCCATCCGGCCGAGACGATCGACTGGCTTTACGAGCGCGATCCGGCCGATCCGCGCTGCACGCACCGCATGGTGCTGGAAGCCGACGACCATGGCAATGTGCTGAAGGAAGCGACGATCGGCTATGCCCGGCGCGCGACGCTTCGGGTCGTCCAGGATGACGGCGCGGTGCGGACGGTGGCGAACCCGGCGCTTGCCGTGCTCGATCCGCGCGACCGCGCGCGCCAGACAACGACCCTCGTGACCTATAGCGAGATGCGCGTCGCCAGTCCGCCGGCGGCGGCCGACACCTATCGCACACCGCTACCTTGCGAAAACATCACCTGGGAACTGACCGGATATGCCGCCACTGGCCCCGGCGGTCGCTATCTCGCCCGCGATCTGGTGGAGCGGGATCCCGCTTCACCCGCACGCCTGCGGCTGCGTCCCGGCGCTGCGGTGGCCTATGAGGCATCGCCCCTGGCCGGCCCCTGCCGCCGGCCGATCGAATGGCTGCGAACGCTCTACCGCGCCGATGATCTGTCCGGCCTGTCGCCGCTGGGCGAGGTCGGCATGCGGGCGCTGCCCGGGCAGGGCTACCGGCTGACCTTCACGCCAGGCCTCATCGCCTCCGTGTTGCAGCGTCCCGGGCCTGCCGGCGATGTGGCGCTGGTGCCCGATCCGGCCGCCGTGCTCGACGGTGCGGGCGCCGACCGCGGCGGTTATGTTTCCGGTGAGGCGCTGGTCGCGGCGGGACTTTTGCCGCCGGGCGAACCGCCCGGACAATGGTGGCTTCCCTACAGCCGCAGCTTCTTCTCTCCCGATCCGGGCGCGACGTCGGCCGCGGAACTGGCCGAGGCGCGGGCGCATTTCTTCCTGCCGCGCCGCATCCGCGATCCGTTCGGCGAGGACGTCACGGTCACCTATGACGCCTATGACCTCTTGCCGGTCGAATGGCGCGATGCGCTGGGCAACAGCACCGTCGCCGAAGTTAACGACTACCGCGTGCTCTCCGTGCGGCGCATGCGCGATGCGAACGGCAACCGCAGCGAGGCCGCCTTCGATGCGCTGGGCCGCGTCACGGGCACGGCCCGCATGGGCAAGGCGGCACCGGCGCTGGTGGAGGGCGACAGCCTGGAGGGCTTCGATCCGGACGCCGACCTATCGGGCTTTCTCGACGCCGCAAGCCCGGCTGCGGCGGCGCAGTTGCTCAGCAAGGCGACCTCGCGGGTGCTACATGACCTCGACCGTTTCGAACGCAGCCGCGGTGCCGCACCGCTGGACCCGGCCGCCTGGCAACCCTCGGCGGTCGGCGTGCTGGAGCGGGAGACGCATACTGCCCCGCGTGCGCCGGGCGGCGCGCCGCCGCCGACCCGTATCAAATTCGCCATCGCCTACTGCGACGGTTTCGGCCAGGAGGTGCAGCGCAAGAGCCGCGTCGGCCCCGGGCCGGTCGAGGAGGGTGGGCCGGACGTCGACCCGCGCTGGCTGACGAGCGGCTGGACCGTCTTCGACAACAAAGGCCGTCCCGTCCGCCATTACGAACCCTTCTTCAGCGCCGTGCAGGCCTTCCAGTTCGCAGCGACGATAGGGGTGAGCCCTGTCCTGTTCTACGATCCGCTGGGCCGCAACACCGTCACGCTTTACCCGAACGGCTCCTATGACAAGGCCGTCTTCGACGCCTGGTCGGAAACGCAATACGATACGAACGACACCGCCGCGGCGCGTGGCGCTGAGACCGGCCATCCGGGGACCGATCCGGATACGGCCGGCCAGGTCGCCGCCTATCTCGCCGCGCTCGCCGCCGCCGGTTCGCCCTGGCGGAGCTGGGTCGACATGCGCCGCGACGGCGCGCTCGGGCCGGACGAGGCCATTGCCGCCGCCAGGGCCTCGGCCCATGCCGATACGCCCGGAACGCAGCATTTCGACGTGCTCGGCCGCCCCTTCCTGCTTGTCAGCCGCAATCGCACCGTCTGCGCCGGCCACCCGCGCGACGGCACGGAGGAGGTGCTGTTTTCCCGCACCGATCTCGACATTGAGGGCAATGCGCTCGAAACCCGTGATCCGGTCGTCGGTGTGGATGCCCCGCACGGCCGCCTCATCCTGCGCACTGCCTTCGATCTCTTGGGGCGGCCGTTGCGGCAGGAAAGCCTCGACGCGGGCACGCGCTGGCAACTGCCCGACGCCGCGGGTGGCATGATCCGCAGCTGGGATGCGCGCGGCCATGCCTTCACGGAGCGTTTTGACGCGTTGCGCCGCCTTGTCTCGCGGGAGGTCAGCGGCGAAGGCGCGCTCGCCGATCCGCGCACGCTCGGGCGCACCGTGCTGCTGGAGCGCACGGATTATGGCGAGGCGGCGCCGGATGCGGAACGGCTCAACCTGCGCACGCGGCCGTGGCGCAGCTTCGACGGCGCGGGTGTTTTCAACCATGCGCGGCTCGGGCCTGGTGGCGAACCCGTCGAGGCCTTTGATTTCAAGGGGAATGCCCTCGCCACGACGCGGCAACTCGTCGCCGACTACCGCGGCCTGCCGGACTGGTCGCAGCCGGTTGCGCTCGCGCCGGAGCGCTACGAGACGCGCAATCGCTACGATGCGCTTAACCGCGCCGTCCTGTCCGTGCCGCCGCGCGCTGCCGCCGCCGGCACGCCGCTGACCGTCGTCCAGATGAATTATGATGACGTCGATCGCCTCGCGCGTCTCGATGTCTGGCTCGACCGGGATGCCGTGCCGGACGACCGGCTCGATCCTTCGGTCGAGGCCCCGTCGGCGGCCGGCGTCAGCGGCATCGTCTACAATGCTCGCAGCCAGCACGAGGCGATCCATCTCGCCAATGGCGCGGTGACCGAATATCGCTACGATCCGCTGACCTTCCGCCTGGCGCGCCTGTTCACGCGCCGCCCCGCCGCCTTCGCGGAGGACGCTCCCGCGCCGGACTGGCCAGGGCGGGGCGTGCAGGACCTGACCTATACCTACGATCCGATCGGCAACGTTACCCATGTGCGCGACGAGGCCCAGCAGGCCGTCTTCTTCCGCAATCGCCGTGTCACGCCGGACGGCGATTTCGTCCATGACGCGCTCTACAGACTGATCGAGGCGCGCGGGCGCGAACATCTCGGCCAGGGCGGCGGGCCATCCTTCGGCAATGACGTGCTCCGTCTGCCCCATCCCGGCGACGGGCAGGCGCTGTCGCCCTATGTCGAACGCTATCTGCTCGACCCGACCGGAGGCCTTTCCGAGATCGTCCACCGGACACTCGGCACGACGCCCGCAAGCTGGACGCGCCGTTTCGTCATGGCGGAGCCGGGCCGCATCGCGGGCCATGCCGCGACGCGCGGCAACGGCCTCAGCCATAGCGCGATTGCTGCCGATGCCGGGGCCGAGGTGGAAGAACGGCTGCTGCACGACGTCCAGGGGCAGGTTCGCCGCCTGCCGCATCTGGGCGGCGCTGATGGGGAGGCCAACCTCTTCTGGCACCCGGACGGATGCTTATCCGAAGCCGATCTTGGCGGCGGCGGGCGCGCCTTCTTCACCTACGACCAGTCCGGCGAGCGCGTTCGAAAAGTCTGGGAGAAGAGCGGCAACCTCGTCGAGGAGCGGATCTATCTCGGCGGGATCGAGATCTTCCGCCGGCATGCCGGAGCCATCGGCGCCGCCGATCCGGTGCTGGAGCGGGAGACGCTGCATGTGCTGGATGGTACGCGTCTTATATCTCTGGTCGAGACCCGCCGGCGCGATGCGGCCGGAAATGATCCCGCGCCCCGCCAATTGATCCGTCACCAGTTGGGGGACCGGCTGGGCAATGTTGCGGTCGAGCTCGACGAGGCGGCGCGGATCATCTCCTACGAGGAATATTCGCCCTATGGCGGCTCGACCTACCAGGCGGCCCGCAACCTGACGGAGTTGCCCCGGCGCTACCGCTACGCCGCCAAGGAAAAGGACGAGGAGACCGGGCTCGTCTATTTTGGCGCGCGTTATTATGCGCCGCGGCTCGGGCGCTGGATATCGCCCGATCCCTCGGGCCTCGCGGACGGGCCGAACCCCTATGTCTATGCCCGCGCCAACCCGGTGACCTTTACAGATCCGGACGGCGCGCTTTCGGGCGGCGATTTCAATCCGCAAGCTATTGCTGTGGCGGCTGCGGCGCTGGCGCAGGCGGCGAGCATCGTGCAGGGCGCGGCGGCGGCCGGGACCACGGGGGCCGCCCTTACCACCACGGCGGCGGGGGCGATGGGCGCCACCGCGCCCGCTGCCGGCGCGGGAGCAGGCGCGGCGGCCGGGGCCGGCGTTGCCCTGATTGCGGCCGCGGCAGTTGTCACGGCCGCCGCTTTGGCGCTGGCGGTGCAGAATTACATGGTGCGCTCGGCAAACATCGTGCGCTACGGCAATCCCTGGGGCGTGCCGCGCACGGACACAGCCTTCCCCGTCATGCGGCTCGCGCGGGAGATGCGCAACCAGCCGTTCCCGGTGCCCCAGCCGCTGCCGGCGCCAAAGCCCGGCCCTGAGCCCAACCCGAAGGACAAGGACAAGGAAGAGCGCAAGCCGAACCCCGGCCGCATCTACGTGACCTATACCAAGTACAACAAGAAGACGAAGCGCACCTATTCCGGCAGGACCAGCATGGTGATCGACCTGAACAAGCCTTGGGCGCCGCAGGCGGACGCCGCCGTCGCCGCGCGCGACCGCAACCACCATATCGACGACGAGCAGCCCGAACCCCAGGATCCCGATTTCGGCCCCGCCAAGCGGGATGAATTCGCCGTGGGCTATGCCGTCAACTATGATCAGCGTTACCGCGACGCCGGTTATCTCGCCATCCGGGGCAGGGAGCAGCAATTGATCGACTATCACGGTAAACAGAAGGCCGATGAACTCGGCATCAAGAGTTTTTCGGGCGGCGCCATTTCCGACACGAGGCCCGGTACTCAACTGACCGAGAACGGCGTACGCGGCATCGGGAAGGACAATCCTTTGAGAAAGCTCTTCCACGATGCGTCCAATCTTGCTTTCGGCGAGAAAGGGCCGTTCACCGGTGATCCCGTGAAATAATTTTCGTTCCCAGAGACAGTAAACATCATGAAAAACAAGGGCATACGATGGTAAAAGCACCCAAGATCGCACTCGGCACCTTCATGCGCATACCGCTTAGCGACAGCACCTTCGGTTATGGGAGGGCGCTGCAATATCCCTACGTCGCCTTCTACGACCTGAGGAGCGCCGAACCACTTTCCGACATCAAGGCGGTGGGCGCACGGCCGCTGCTGTTCCGGCTTTCCGTGCGGCTTCTGGGTGGCCATGACCGGTGGCCGGCGCTGGGCAAGGCGAAGCTCGAAGGCGAGGTGGCCGAGCCCGTCACCTTCTTCACCCAGGACGACGACAACATCCAGAAATGCACGATCTACGACACTGCCGGCCTCTACCGCGCCGCCGCGCCGGAGGAATGCGTGGGGCTGGAGCGGTCGGCGGTGTGGGATCCGCATCATGTCGAGGAGCGGTTGCTCGATCATTTCGAGGGCCGCGAGAACGAAACCGAGAAAAGCTTTCGTGTTCGCCTGACGTGAGCCGGAGGCCGCTCCGGCCGGTTTCACCAGGGCGTGCCCCGCGGGGACACGAGCAGAGGAGACGAAGATGGAGAAGATAATTCCGCCGATCGGCCGCCAGTCCGCCGAGCGCCAGGTCAGGACCCTGCAAGAGGCGCTCATCGCGCTTATGGAGCGGGATCGTCTCCTGCCATCGCCCGGCGAGAACCGGGAATTCCTCGCGCTGGTGCGACGCGAGCTCAGCCGTTACGGCGACGCCACGACCAAGGCGGTCTCCATCTTCCAGGACAGCGCCGGCATCGGGGCCTCGGGCGAGGTGGATGCCAGGACCGCGACGGCCCTGAGCGCGTTGTTGGAGGAACTCGGGCTCATCGACGGGCAGGAGGCGACGCCCGCCATCGACGCCAGGCAGGTGCTGCTCCTGCGCGTTGAGGATCCGCATGAGGAGCCGGTCGAGGGCGTGCTGGTGCAGGCCTTCCACCGCCCGGCGGATGCGCCCGACCTGCCACTCGGCGAGCCCGCGCTCACCGATGCCGGCGGGCGTGTCACCATCCTGTTCCGCCGCTCGGACTACGGAGGGCAGGGCGAGCCCGGCCTGGTGCTCGCACTGCGGCTGAGTCGCGCCGGGCTGTCGCTCGCCCATGAGGTGGAGGGCGCGCAGGACGGCGTGGTGCGCGACCTGCGTCCGCGTCGCGAGCCCTTTGTCGTCCGTCTGCTGGAGGGTGACACGCTTGGCGGGCAGCTGCTGACTGCCGACGGCGACGGTCTGGCCGGCATCTCGATGCGGCTCTACCGCCTAGGGTTCGCCGGCAAGGACGACCGGCTGGCAGAAACGGTTTCCGGTGCGGAGGGCCGCTACGCCTTTACCTATGATCGCGGCGCCGGCCAACCGGTGCTCGAAGTGCGCGGCCTTGTCGGGCGCGACGAGGAGATCAAGCTTTCGCGCCCGCTGAGCGGGCTCAGCGAGGCCGATCGGGCGCGGGTCGACCTCATCGCACCCTCAACACTGATCGCTGCCCCGCCGGAATATCGCCGCATCGCCGAGGACCTCGCGCCGCGCATCGGCAATATCGCCGCACTCGCCGGCGCGCGGGAGGATGGCGGGCGCGCCGATCTCACGGTGCTTGCCCGCGGGACGGGCTGGGATGCGCGCCTGCTCGCCACCGCCGCCCGCGCCCAGCGCCTGGCGGCCGACCCTTCTGTCGGCGTCGGCGCAGAGCCGCTCTACGCCCTGCTTCGCGCCGGCCTGCCCGGTGATCGGGAGGCGCTCGCCCGCATTCCCGTCGCAAAGGCGGAGACGGCCCTTGCGGCCGCGCGCAAGGCGGGCCTCGTGGCTTTGAGCGACGATGAGGCCAAGGTCGCGCTCGACAGCTTTTCCATCTTCTCGCGCAAGGCGCGGCTGGCGGTGCGTGCCCCCGGCGGCGCGTCAAGCTACCAGAGCATGATCGAGGCCTCCGGTCTCGACGGTACGGCGCAGAAAGCCTTTGCCGATGCTTTCCTGGCCGCGCCGGGCGGCAAGGGCCTGTGGCAGGCGGCCCGCACCGCCGGCCTCGACGATGCCGCGATCGGCCGGCTGCAGCTTCAGGGCAAGCTCGCCCTGCTCGCCGGCAATTCGGCACCGTTGGTCGGCCGGCTGATGGGCGAGGTGAAGGACAGCCCCCGCGAACTCGTTGCGCGCGACCTGCATGCACCCGCCGCCTGGTCCACACGCATCCTCGACGCGGCCGAGGTGCCGGCGGGCGAACGCGACCAGCCCGGCGCGGAAGCGTTGAAGCGCATCGACGCCGTCGTTCCGGCCTCCTATGCCGGGGAAACGCCGCTCGCCCGGCTCGAAGCCTATAGCGAGGATATGGCACGGCGCATCCGCATCGCCTATCCGACCGAGACTTTGGCGCGCAAGGTGGAGATCGGAGGTTTTACCCCGCAACCCGCCGCCGGCGCGGTGGCGAAGCTCTTGCGGGCGGCGGGTGACAGCGGCTTCGTCATGGGCAAGACCCCCGTCACCACCTTCCTCAAGGCCAAGCCGGATCTCGTCGCCGAACTGGAGCCGGCGGATCGCGCCGTCGCCACGACGGAGATGAAGACGTTGCAGCGCCTTCACCAGATCACGCCGGAGGACGATGCCATCCCGGTGCTGCGCGCCATGGGCATGACCTCGGCACAGGACGTCACGGCCATGTCGGAGACGGCCTTCGTCACGGCCTACCAGGCCAAGCATCTCGAACTCTATGGCGGGCAGATCACCTGGTATCTGCCGCGCCTCGTCCATCGAAAGGCGCAGCAGGTCTCCTCCATCGTCTATTCGCTTTTCGCCACGGCGCAGAAGATCAACACCCAGCCCGCGGTTGCCGGCATATCCGGCCCCGTGGCGGTGCACGAGGCGGCGCGCGACGAACTCATCCGCCACCTGCCGACACTCGAATCGCTGTTCGGCTCGCTCGATTTCAGCGAATGCGAGCATTGCGGCTCGGTGCTGAGCCCAGCTGCCTATTTCGTGGACCTCCTGCAATTCGTCGACAAGGACCCGGCCATATGGGCGAATTTCGTCGCGCAATGGGAGGCGCGGACCGGAAAGCCCTATCCGCACACGATGCCTGACGGCCGTGCGATGACGCCCTATGACGCGCTGATCGAGCGCCGGCCCGACCTGCCGCATGTGCCGCTGTCCTGCGAAAACACCACGACGGCGCTGCCTTATGTCGACGTGGTCAACGAGGTATTGGAATATTTCGTCGCCAAGGGCGGGCTCGACGCGGCGGCGGCATACGATGGCGGCGGCCTCGACAGCGCGACATTGCTGGCCGAGCCGCAGCATGTGCTTTCCGAAGCCTATGCCCGGCTGCGCAACGCGGTCTATCCGCTCGTCCTGCCGTTCGACCAGCCGCTGGAGCAGATGCGGGCGTTCCTCTCCCGCATGGGCCTGCCGCTTGCCGAATTGCTCCACATCTTCCGTCCCACCGAGGCGCTGTTTGACACGGCGGCGGCCTATGACCGGGCGGCCGTCTTTCTGGAACGCCTCGCGCTCTCGCCAGCCGAGGTCGCGATCTATGCCAATCCCGATCCGCTGGCGAGCTGGTTCCGGCTCTACGGTTTTGCCAACCGCGACGCCGCCGTCACCGAGGCCGAGGATGCCGAAAGCGGCCAGAGGATCGACCTCAATTCGGCCAAGGCGCTCTCCCGCCGGCTGAAGCTGACCTACAAGGAACTGACGCAGGTCCTCCAGACGGGTTTCGTCAATCCCGCGCTTGGCCGGCTCGCGCTGCTCTACAAGCTCGGCATCTCGATCGGCGACGCGCGGACCTACGTGACCCGCAAGGCGCTGCTCGATGCCGATCCCGCCACACTGTCGCCCGCCGACAAGCTGGTGCGGGCCGACGTCCAAGCTGTCGCAGACCGCATCGCGGCGCTCGCCGCGCGTTACGGCATGGCAGCCGATGCGCTCACGGCGGCCGTCGAGGCAATTCCCTTCGGCGAGGTGCTGGTGCTGGCCGACGACAATGCCGGCGGCAATTTCGACCGCACGCTTGTGCGCCATGCCGACGGCGGCGCGGCCGGCGATATCGACTTCCTGCGTATCAACCTTCTCGTGCGGCTGTGGCGCAAGCTCGGCTGGACGCTGGAGGAGACCGATCGGGCGCTCACCACCTTCCTGCCAGCCAACGCGCCCTATGATGCTGCGCATTTCGCACAGCGCCCGCTCGTCGGCGTGCTCATCCAGATCGCCCATCTTGCCGAGATCGCCGAACGTCTCCAGCCCGGACGACTGGGCCGGCTGCCGATCCTCTCCTTCTGGAGCGATCTTGCGCTGACGGGCGCGGCGTCGCCCTATTCCGCGGTCTTCCTCGCGCCGTCGGTGCTGGCCATCGACCCGGTCTTCGATGCGCCGCTCGGCGACTATCTTTCGACGGCGTCGATCGCCGCCCATGGCGCATCCCACGTCTTCTCCGCCGAACTGGCCGGGGTTTCCGCCGCCGATGCGCTCGATCCGGCCGCGTTTGCGACGGACCCCCGCATCGGCGCGGAATACGACGCGCTCGGGCAGGTGCAGCACCTGAGCTTCCGCGGCCTGATGACGCCGGGCGACCGGGTGGCGATCGAAGCCCTGTCGGCCTCGCCGGCGCTTGCACCACTGCTCGACCGCATCGCCGCCGAGGCGGCCGCATGGGGCCTCGTCGCCGGCCATCGGGTGGCGATCCAGAGCGCTCTAGGGCTTACGGCCGCCGAGGTCGACGCGATCCTCACCGAGGCCGGGCTCGACCCTGCAAACGCTCCCCTGTCGCTTGCCACCCTGTCGCTGCTCTACCGGACGCGCATGCTCGCGCGGCTGATGAAACGGCCGGTCGCGGAGCTGCTGACGCTGCGTCGGCTTTCCGGTATCGATTCCTTCGCGGCCCTCGGTCCCGAGCCGATCGCCGACCTCGCCGCCGACCCGCCTTTCTCCGCGACGTTGGCCTTCCTCGATGTTGCCGGCCGGCTGAAGACGGCTGGCCTCGATGGCGAGGACCTGGAAGAGCTGTTGCTGCACAGGCAAGCGCCCGAGAGGGCGCGCGCCGCGGCCGAGGATCGTGCCGCCATGCTGCGCGATCTATCGCTGCGCATCGCCCGCATCCGCGCCGACCACGCCATCCCGGAGGATCCAGCCGCCTTCACGGATGCGGTGCTGGCCGAAAAGCTCGGGCTGGTGCTGCCGGCCAATGTCGCCGGGCGGTTTCTCGCCGTGCTGTCGGGCGCGGCGGAGGTAAGCGCGGTCCTGCCGGTCGCACCTGACGACCGGGTCGACCCGGCCTTGATCTCGGCCAGCGACATCGTCTCGGCGCTTGGCTATGACGCCCTGCGCCAGGAACAGCGCCTGACGGTGCGCGGCGTCATCACCGATGCGGAAAAAGCCGCCCTGCTGGCGACGGAAGGGGCGCGCCTTCCCGCACCGGCGAAGGCCACCTTTGCCGCGCTGCTCGACGCCGTGCAGGCCGCGGGGCGGGTGGAGGCGAACACCTTCTTCAAGGCAAATCTCGAACGCAACGCGCTCGACCCGGCGGTCGCTTCCGGTTTTCTCGATTCGGCCGATTTCCCCCTCCTGTCGCAGCGCCCGGACCCCGCCCTCGGCGATGCCGAGCGCGCGGCGCGCGACCTGCAACGGCGCTCGCGGCTGGCGGCGAGTTTCCTGCCCTTCCTGCAGGAGAGACTGGTCCGGCAGGCGGTGGAGGAGACGCTGCTTGCGGCGATCCCTGCCGATCCGGCGCTCACCCTCGCGCTTGTGGGCGACAAGCGGCTTCTCGCCGCCGATCCCGCGCAGACGATCGCCGCCGCGCTGGAGCGCGTGGCCCTTTCGGGGTTCAGCCTCAGCGTCGATGGCGGTGCGCCCGTCACCGTGCCGGGCGGCGATACGGGGGCGAAAGGTCCGGACGGGGCAAAACTCCGGCCGGCCGGCGACACCGTGAAGCTTGAAGGTCTTCTCGAAGCCCCCTCTCTTGGCGCCTATCGCCTGATGGTCGAGCTGGACAAGGGCGGCGCCAGGGCGCAGCTTCTCCTGCCCGATCTCGCCCGGCCGGTGATCCTCTCCGGCACGGCTGCGGCCGATGGCGATACGCTCGCCATGGCACCGGGAGAACTCGTCTTCCTGCAACCCGGCCGGACCTATCGCGTCGTGCTCGACCTCGCCGATCTTGGCGGCGGGGAGGCGCGACTGCTCATCCAGGGCGAATTGCTACCGCGCGGCCCGGTCGAGCGCCTGCGGCTGACCCCCGCCGCCGCCATGGCCGCGGCCGATTCTGCCACGATCCTGCTTGAAAAGGCGGCAGGTCTCGCCACCCGGCTCGGCCTTGATCGTCGCGACCTTGCGCATCTCCTGACCCATCCCGCCGATTTCGGCGGACTCACCTTGTCCGACCTGCCGACCGCACCCATCGACGACAGCCCGGCGGAACGTGTGGCAGCGGCGGCACGGCTCCAGCGCATCCTGCGCCTCGTCGACTATGCGCGTGCAAAGCGCGACATTGCGGGAGGCACCGACGCGCTCATCACGCTCTTTGAGGCGGAGGACGCAGGTGCGCCCGACCGGCTCGACAAGACGATCTATCCGCTGATCGCCCGGCTGACTGGCCGCAAGCCGGAAGAGGTGAAGGCGACAGCGCGTGCACTCTTCACGGCCCCCGCCTTCCGCAACGAGGTGCCGGTCCTGCGCCTGGCGCGCGCACTCTCGGCGGTGCGCCTGCTGGGTGCGGCGCCCGGCGATCTCGTCGCCTGGACGGGCATCATCGCCCGGGGTGCGCCCTTCGCCCGCCGCTTCGACCTCTCGCGCCGGCTGCGCGAGACGATCCGCGCCCGGCTCGACGCCGAGGGCTGGCAACGCCTCGCCAAGCCGATCTTCGACGGCCTGCGCCAGCGCCAGCGCGACGCGCTGGTCGGCCATGTCGGGGAGGCGCTCGGGCTGCGCAGCATGGAGGAGATCTACGAGTATTTCCTCATCGATCCGGGCATGGAGCCGGTGGTCGAGACCTCGCGCATCCGGCTGGCTTCCGCCTCAGTGCAACTGTTCATCCAGCGCTGCCTGCTCAATCTGGAGAAGAAGGTCCCGGCTTCGGCCATCGATGCCGAACAATGGGAATGGATGAAGCGCTACCGGGTCTGGGAGGCCAATCGAAAAATCTTCCTCTTTCCGGAAAACTGGCTGGAGCCAGAGTTCCGCGACGACAAGACCCCGCTTTTCCGCGAACTGGAGGGAACGCTGCTGTCCGACGACGTTTCCGCCGACATGGTCGAGGATGCCTTCCTCACCTATCTGCGCAAGCTCGACCAGATCGCCCGCCTCGACATCGTCGCCATGCATCTGGAGGACGGTGCCGACCCGGCCGCACGCATCCTGCACGTCATCGGCCGCAGCTATGGCCAGCCATATGCCTATTTCTACCGGCGCTTCGTGCACGAAACATGGACCGCCTGGGAGCCGGTGCCGCTGGATATTGCCGGCGATCATCTCGCGCCCGTCGTCTGGCGCGGCCGGCTCTATCTCTTCTGGATCACGTTTCGCGAGGAGGCGGATGTCCGCTCCTCCGGCCCCGCGCCATCCAACGGCGAATCGACCCTCGGCGAGATCAAGGTCAAGCAGGTGATGGCCAATGTCATGGCCCAGGCGGCCAGCCGGCGGCGGATGGCGGTCGATCTGCACTGGGCCGAGTTTTCGAGCGGCAGCTGGAGCCAGCCGGAGGGCAGCCCGCCGGGATCGAGCATCACGGTCGGCGTTTCCGCAAGCTTCCAGCCGATCCGCACCTTCGTGCATGTTTCGCGCGAATTGACTGCCGAGGGGGAAGGCGGCGTCTTCATCCATGTCGGCGGCGAGATCAACCGCGCCTTCTACCTCGCCGGGCGCAACAGCCCCGTCGCGGTCGTGGCGCGGGAGGCGCGACCCGTCAGCATGTTCTCGGCCGCGAGCGAATTCGCCGGCCGCCTCGTCGGCAGCGGGCCGCTGCGCGTCGTGGTGCCCGACCGCAAGACGGTCGATGGCGCCACCACCGTCGAGTACAATGTCGAGACGATCTTCGGGCGAACGCCGAGCGGCTACAGCCTGTTGCCGCTCAACAGCACGCTGCTCCCCTGGGGCGTTCCGGACTATGCCGCCTCCGGCGCGCAAAACCCGTCCGCCGTGGCGGCCGAGCTCGAAGAATCCTTCAGGGACATCATGGCCCTGTCGCGGCCGGTCTTCTACCAGGACGACCGCATGACCTTCTTCCTGCGCCCGGAGGTGACGGAGACCACGGTCGAGGAATGGGAGGAATGGGTCGAGCCGCCGATCTTCGTGCCCGATGACGACACATTCGATGGCGGGCTTTTGAACGGGCTGCCGAAGAAGAAGGAACCCTGGGTGGTGGTGGAGGCCCTGGAGCGGCCCTTCGCGCTCGTTGACCCGACCGTCGACCCGCGGCCCGTCGACTGGCTGCTCAATCCGCATACAGCGGTGGAGTTCGACGGCGCGCTGCTCGGCCCGGCGGGCCAGCTCGGCACCGCGGTTGTCCAGGCCGCGACGACGGTGCCCGGCGCGCTGGCGCAAGGCCCGCTTGCAGCAAGCCCCGGCAGCACGGCGCAGGTCGAGGTGCTGGCTGCGAGCGGCCTCACCGCCGGGATCGGCGGGCTCAACGTGGTGGGGGCGGGCGGTTTCAACCGGCTCCTGAAGACAAACCTAACGGAAACCATCGCCGGTGCGGGCCTTCGCGGCCCCGGCCTCTGATCGTGGAGGATTGATCATGGACGCCCTGATATTCAAAGCCGGCGCTTTTCACGCCACGATGGACCTGCACCCCGAGATCGCGACGCTGATCGGCCCGCGCAAGGTGGTGCGCAAGCACACCATCCTTCAGGACCGGACGGTGACCTACGGCGCCTTCCTGCACCAGCATCCCTATGTTGACGCGCTGACGCGCCGGCTGCTCAAGGGCGGCGCCGCGGGGCTGGAGGCCGCCGACACCGAGACGACGGGGGATGGCGCGGCTCTCGCGGGAAGCCTGCGCGTCGCCATCGAGCCCGCAGCGCAGATCACGCTTGCGGCGGGCACGCGTCTGAGATTGCCCATTGAGCTGACGGTGCAAGCCGGCGGCGTGCCGCTGACGCTTTCGGCCGGGCTGGAGGTGACGCTCAGGGCCGCCGCCGGCGGCAGGCTGAACGAAGGCGCCAGGGCCGTGCTGGAAGGCGGCATGACGCCGGCGCCCGCGGTCGGTGCGGTCTTTCCGCTGGCCGGCGCCAAGCCGGCGCGGCTCCTGTCGGTGACGAGCTTCGTGCTTTCGCAGGCGACCGGCATCAGTACGCCGGCGGGTGTGCAAGCCGACCTGCCGGCGGGCACCGCCGTGGTGCTCGCCGCCGCCCTGAAACTGACACTGCCGACCGGCCTTTCGGTCACCCTGCTGAAGCGCAATCTGAAGCCGGCGCTCTTTGCTGAGCCTTTCGAGGCAGCGTATCAGCCGGATTCGGCGCGTGTCTCGCTGCCCTATCCGGCGCTGGAGCTGGATTTCACCTCCGGCGGCGCCTATTCGATTTACAACTGGGAGCTTTTCTTCCACGTCCCCATGACGATGGCGGTCCATCTCAGCCGCAATGGCCGCTATGCCGAGGCCCAGCGCTGGTTCCACTATCTCTTCGACCCGACCGACGACAGCGACGGGCCGACGCCGGAACGGTTCTGGAAGGTCCTTCCGTTCCAGACGCTGGAGGTGCGGCAGGTGGAGGAGATCATCACCAACCTCGCCACCGGCGCCGACGAGACGCTGCGCCGCGAGACCGTTGCGGCGATCGAGGCCTGGAAGGACGCGCCGTTCCGGCCGCATGCCGTGGCACGCTTCCGCCAGCAGGCCTACATGTTCAAGACGGTGATGGCCTATCTCGACAACCTGATCGCCTGGGGGGATTCGCTCTTTCGGCAGGATACCGGCGAGGCGATCGACGAGGCGTTCCAGATCTATGTGCTGGCCGCCAACATTCTCGGCCCCCGTCCGCAGGCCGTGCCGCGCAAGGCGAGCGTGCGCACCCAGACCTATGCCAACCTGCGCGCTGACCTCAAAGAGTTCGGCACGGTGCTGCGCGACGTGGAGGCGGAACTGCCCTTCGACCTCATGCCGTTCCCCGGAGAAGGTTCGCCCGCCGCCAGCCAGATGGCGAGCCTGCGCTCGATCGGGCAAGGGCTCTATTTCTGCGTGCCGGGCAATCCGCAGCTTCTCGGCTATTGGGATACGGTCGCCGACCGGCTTTTCAAGATCCGCAACAGCCTGAATTTCGAGGGCATCTTCCGTCAACTCGCGCTGTTCGAGCCGCCGATCGATCCGGGCGCGCTCGCCCGCGCCGCTGCCGCCGGGCTCGATATCGCCTCGGTGGTGAACGGCGTGAACCAGCCGCTGCCCGGCCTGCGCTTCACCTTCCTCATCCAGAAGGCGCTGGATGCGGCAGGCGAGACCCGCTCGCTCGGCTCCAACCTGTTGTCGGCCATCGAAAAAGAAGACGGCGAGGCGATGGCATTGCTTCGCGCGGGGCATGAACGCAAGATATTGCAGGCGGCCGAGCAGGTCCGTTATGCGCAGTTGCAGGAAGCCATCAAGTCGCGCGAGGCGCTGCTTTCCAGCCTCCAGATAGCCGCCGTGCGCTACGTATTCTTCGAGCAGCAGCTTGGCCGCTCGAAGGACGAGGCCATCGCGTCGATCCCAGCGATCGACGACCTGGATCGTGTGGCGCTCGCCAACCAGGCTTTTGCCATGATGGAGCCCGAGGTCGCCGGCCGTGACTTGGAAGTCGACATCGCCACCGATGTCTTCTCCGATGTTTCCGGCGCTCTCTCCGGCGGCCATATCCAGAGCTCGAACGAGGTGCGCGCCACCCTTTTTATGGAGATGGCGCAGGTTTCGGCCGATGTCGCCAACATCCTGAGCGCCATCGGCGCGGGCGTCAGCCAGGTGCCGGATTTCGAGGCGAATGCCGAGCCGATGGGCGGCGGCGCATCGGTCAGCTACGGCGGCAAGAATCTCTCCAATGCGCTCGGCGCTTCGGCGGGTGCTGCCAATGCGCTGGCAAGCCGGCTCTCCTTTGAGGCGGCCCGGGCACTGCGCATCGATACCTATGCGCGGCGTGAACTCGACTGGGCCTTCCAGAGCAATCTGGCGGCGGCCGAGATCAACCAGATCCTGAAGCAGCTGCGCGCCGCCCAGCTTCGCGAAGCGATCGCCGATGCCGAACTGAAGAACCACCGCACGCAGATGAAACAGGCCGAGGAGGTGGAGATCTTCCTCAACGGCGAAGGTGTGTCGAAGGACGGCAAGGTTTCCAACAAGGCGCTCTATACCTGGCTCAAGCGGGAGACGCGCGGCCTCTACAACCAGGCCTTCCAGTTCGCCTTCGACATCGCCCGCAAGACCGAACGGGCCTTCCAGCGCGAATTGGCGGAGGAGCGCCCGGCAAGCTTCGTGCAGCTCGGCTACATGGCGGGCAAGGAAGGGTTGCTGGCCGGCGAGCGGCTGGTCTTCGACCTGCGCCGCATGGAGATGGCCTGGCACGAGGCCAACCGCCAGGAATATGAGCTGACGCGCCATATCAGCCTGTTCCAGATCGCGCCGATGGCGCTCGTCCAGCTGCGCGCCACCGGCCGCTGCACGGTCAAAATCCCCGAACAGGTCTTCGACCTCGACGGGCCGGGCCACTATTATCGACGCCTGCGCAGCGTTTCGCTGACGCTGCCCTGCGTGACCGGGCCTTATTCCAGCGTCAACTGCACGCTGACGCTGCTGAAGAGCTCAATCCGCCGGTCCCCGGCCCTTGGCGAGGGATATGCGCGGCAGGGCGCGGAAGATGGGCGTTTCAGCGATATCTTTGGCTCGACGCAATCGATCGTCGCTTCGTCCGGCCAGGCCGATGCCGGCCTATTCGACGTCAATGCCCATCCCGAGCGGGTGCTGCCCTTCGAATATGCCGGCGCCGTCAGCGAGTGGCAGATCACGCTGCCCGCCAATCCGGCGAACGGCGAGCCGGCGGCCTTCGACTACCAGTCGATCAGCGATGTCATCCTGCACCTGCGCTACACCGCGCGCGAGGGCGGCGACGTGCTGCGCCGGGCGGCGATGTCCTCGCTGCGCGAGGCTATCGACATGGGCGAGGCGGCCTCCATGGTCCGGCTCCTGTCGGTGCGGCAGGATTTCCCGACGGCCTGGGCGGCCTTCAAGAGCGGGCCGCTCGCCAACGGACAACGGCCGGAAATCGTGCTGGAACTGACGCCCACCCACTATCCCTACTGGGCGCAGGGCAAACTCGGCGCCATGGCGCGCATCGACCTCATCGCGCGTGCGCCCGGCAATGGCGACCTCGTGATCCACGACCGCGCCGAGACGGTCGACGCCAATGGCAACCCGGTGCCATCGCGCCGCGAGACGCTGGTGCGCGAGCCGAGCCGCATGGCGGCGGGTCGTTTCACCGGCGGCCAGGACGGCCTCGTTTTGCCGGACAGCCCGATCACGACCCTTCGGCTCTATCCCGAAAGCCGGGCGATCGACGATCTCTGGGTCGCCGTAAGCTGGATGGGGGCCGCCTGAAGAGAAGCAACGCGTTTTCTCTTCCTCCCATTCATCGCGACACGCTTTAACGCGCGTGCCCTGTGTCGCAGGCCGTTTCATGATCCGGACTGTATACAATATCGCGTGTCGACGCGCGCCGCGGCAACGGCGCGTGCGTGAGGGTGTTGCGGATTTTGGATCTCAATAATCGTATGCTTAAATTCAAAAATTTGTAAGCAAAATTTCTTGACATTGCATACAAACGCCGTAGCCTGAAATTCCCAAAGGTTGGAAAATCCTTCGGGGCGATCCGAATTCCCAACATAACTCGAAGCCAGCGAGAACGCCGATGGATGTCGATATCAGAGCCGACCGTCACCTCACTCCACGCACGACCCTCGTGTTGTCCCGATCCGAAATCGAAGGATTGGTGACCATGGCCGAGGTGATCGAAGTGGTGGAAGCCGCGCATGCCGATATGTCCAACGGCACGGCCGCGCAGCCGGCGGCCACCGCGATGAAGCTTCCTTCCGGCACGGGTGTCTTCCTGGCGATGCCGGCGCTTGCTGACCGCCAGGGTCTCGCCGTCGTCAAGCTGCTGGCCGATATTCCCGACAATACGGCGCGCAGCCTGCCGATGCAGCGGTCCGTGGCCCTGCTGGTGTCGCAGGAGACGGGCGCGCCGGTGGCGATCTTCCACGGCCAGATCCCGACCCGTATCCGGACGGCGGCGGCGAGCGCCGTCGCCACGCGGCATCTGTCGCGCCCCGATAGCCGCGTGCTGGGGCTGATCGGCGCAGGCGCCCTTGCCGTCGAGCATGTGCGCGCCATCTGTCAGGTGCGCTCCATCGAGCGCGTTCTGGTGTGGTCGCGATCGGCCGCCACCGTTGCCGGTTTCATCGAACGGGTCGGCAAGGATTTCCCCAATCTCGTGCTGGAGGCCGCCGCCTCGCCGCAGGATGTGTTTGCGCAGTCAGATATCGTCTGCACGCTGACCCCGTCGCGCGAGGCCCATGTGGAGGGCGCCTGGTTCAAGCCGGGCCAGCATATCAACGCGGTCGGCGCGCCGCCGCGGCCGGACCATCGCGAGATCGATTCCGCCGGCATGGCGCGGGCGCGGGTCTTCCTCGACAGCCTGTCCATGGCGATGCACGATTCGGGCGACCTGCTGATGGCCATCGCCGAGGGCGCGATCACCAAGGAACAGGCGTCCACCGAGATCGGCGACGTCATCACAGGCGCTGCTTCTGGCCGAACCTCGGCTGAGGAAATCACCCTGTTCAACTCTGTCGGCCTCGCCGTCCAGGACCTGGCGATTGGCGCGCTTCTTGTCGCAAGGGCGCGCGAAAAGGGCGTCGGCATGGAAATCGACCTCGCCGGCTAAGGCCAGCAGGACACCACAAATCGGCATTGGCCTGCGCTCTGGGGGGAGCACCGGCCGTATTCACCGCGCGAACGGGTTTGCGTGGCCATGTCCGCATGGCTGCCGGATACCTGCGCATATGGGGAGGAGAAACATGGATAGAAACTTCATTTGGCGCAAGGGAGACTGGGGCGGCTACTTCGGCCTTCTTGCCAACAACCTGACCAATCTTCTGACGATGATCGCGCTTCTGGTCTTCGTCGTCGGTTTTCCCAAGGACATGGTCTACGGACGGATCGCGCCGGCCTTCGGCCTGGCAATTCTCGCCGCAAGCCTCTGGTACACCTATTTCGCCTATCGTCTGGTGAAATCCACCGGGCGCACGGATGTCACGGCGCTGCCTTCGGGGCCGAGTTCGCCGTCGATCTTCACGGTGACGTTCCTCGTCATCCTGCCGGTCTACCTGCAGACCAAGGACGCTGAATTCGCCCTGCAGATTGCTTTGGTCTGGTGCGTCGTCGAGGCGCTGATCCTCGCCGGCGGCTCCTTCTTCGGCGAAAAGATCCGGCAGATCATTCCTCGCACCGTGCTGCTGTCGTGCCTTGCCGGGCTTGGCCTGCTGCTGCTGGCGATGAACCCGATGCTGCAATCCTTCGAAACGCCGACCATCGCCTTCGTCGTCCTCGTGCTGATCTTCCTCAACTGGTTCGGCAAGAAGCCGCTCCTGCCGAAGGTTCCGACCGGCTTCCTGCTGCTTGCAACCGGCACGGTGCTGGCCTGGGCCTTCGGGCTGCAAAACCCGGCGTCGGTGGCGGAATCGCTCGGCACCTTCGGCTTCAACCCGCCGACGCTGCATGTCGGCAGCTTCCTCCAGGGCCTGCCGCATGCGCTGCCCTATCTGGCCTCGGCCGTGCCGCTGGGCCTCGCCAACTACGTGTTCGACCTTGAGAATATCGAGAGCGCGCATGCCGCCGGCGATCCCTATCCGACCCGCCAGGTGATGCTGGCGAACGGCCTGTCCTCGACGATCGGCGCCATGTTCGGCAATCCGTTCCCGGTGACGGTCTATATCGGCCATGCCGGCTGGAAATCCATCGGCGCCAGCACTGGCTATACGCTCTTCACCGGCATCAGCATGTTCCTGATCACGCTGTTCGGGCTCGGCGCCTTCCTGCTGGCGGTCATCCCGATGGTCGCGGTGCTGCCGATCCTCGTCTATATCGGCGTGGTGACCTGCAACCAGGTGGTTCGTGAATCGCCCAAGAACGAAGTGCCGGTGATCTTCATCACCATGTTCCCATGGATCGCGAACTGGGCGTTGACACTTCTGAACAACACGCTGGCGGCGGCCGGAACCAATGCCAAGACGGTCGGCGTGGAAGCACTTGCGCACAAAGGCGTCTACTACCAGGGGCTTTCGAACCTCGGCAACGGCGCGCCGCTGAGCAGCATGACCTGGGGCTGCATCGCGATCTTCGCCATCACCGACCGCCCGATGGCCGGCGTGCTGGCGGCCCTGGTCGGCGCCGTGCTGACCTTCCTGGGCGTGATCCACGCCCCCACGGTCGGTATCGCGCAAGCCCAGGCCATGCCGCTGGTCTACGGCTATTGCATGATCGCCGGCATCTTCGCGCTCAAGCAATATCTCAACCAGCGCGACGAGAGCCTGGCAACAGTGGCCAAGCCTGCCGGAGAATGAGCTGACATAACCGGCGCCCCGAACACGCCTGCGAGCGGCGCGAGCCTGCCCCATCCGGGCACGCTCGCGCCGCTTCGGCATTGTCCTATGCGGTATCGAGCACCTTGGAGATTTCCAGCGCGAGCTGCTGCTGCGTGTAGGGTTTGCCGAGGCGGGCGACTTCGAAACCGAGTTCGGCCGGCAGTTCGGAATATCCCGATGCGATCAGGATGGGCAGGTCCGGGAACAGCGCGCGGGCGGCCTTTGCGAGCTCGCCGCCATTCATTTCCGGCATGGAATAGTCCGTTATCAGGAGGTCGATGGGGCCATCCTGCTTGAGGCGTTCGAGCGCGTCCCTGCCGGAATGCGCTTCGACGACCTCATGGCCGAGATCAGCCAGCATGTCGACCGAACTCATCGCGATCAGGAAGTCGTCGTCAACCAGCAGGATGCGCTTGGGGCCGGAATTGCGGCCTTGCGGGGAGGGCGCCGGTTCGCTGGGCTGGGCGGGCGCCTGTTTCGAGACGGGAACCCAGAGTTCGGCGGTCGTGCCTTTTCCAGGCGCACTGATGAGCCGCAATCGGCCCTTCAGCTGTAGCGCCAGGCCATGGATCATCGACAATCCCAGCCCCGTGCCCTTGCCGAGTTCCTTCGTCGAGAAGAACGGCTCGATCGCCTTCTGCAAGGTTTCCTCGTCCATGCCATGGCCCTGGTCGGTCACCGAAAGAACGCCGTAGCGCCCCGGTGCGAGCTCGTCTTCGCGGTGCGCCAGCTCTTGCTCGGTCAGGCCGATGCGGATCGTGCCGCCGTCCGGCATGGCATCGCGCGCATTGACGACGAGGTTGAGCAGCGCCAGTTCCAGTTGGTTGGAATCGGCGAGCACCGGATCCAGGTCGTCGGGGATGGCGGTTTCGATCACGACGCTGGTACCCACGGAGCGCTTCATCAGGTCGGCCATTTCCCGCACCAGTCCGGCAAGATCGACCGAACCGATGTGAAGGTCCTGGCGCCGGGCGAAGGCCAGAAGCCGCTGCGTCAATGATGCGCCCCGCCGGGCGCCCTGGAGGGCGCCGTCGATCAGCCTGATGGCGTTCGGATTGTCGCCGGCGTGTTTTCGCAGCAATTCCAGATTGGCCAGCACGGCCATCAGCAGATTGTTGAAGTCATGCGCGACGCCGCCTGTGAGCTGGCCGATCGCCTCCATCTTCTGGGCCTGGCGGAGCTGTTCCTCGGCATGTTCGCGCTGTGCCACTTCCGCCATCACGACCGCATGGGCTTCGTGTAGTTCGGCCGTGCGCTCCGCCACCCGTTCCTCCAGCACCTCGTTGAGCTGGCGCTGATGCTCCTCCGATCGCATCCGGGCGGTGATATCGGAGGACACGCCGACCATTTTCACGGCTTTGCCGCTTCGGTCCCGGTAGAGCTGCGCCCTGATTTCCGCCCAATGCGCGGAGCCATCCGGCCAGATCGTGCGATACTCGATCGCGTAGTCCGCTCCCGTCTCGATGGTCGCCTTTACCGCGGCCTTCATTCGCTCCAGATCGTCCGGATGAATGCTGGCGAGGAGTTGCGCATAGGTGAACGTGTCCTCCGGATCGTGCCCGAAGACGGCGCGGCAGGTCGGTGATGTCGTCAAGGCACTGGTGGCGAGGTCGAGTTCCCAGGCACCCAGCCGGCCCGCTTCCAGGGCCGTCTGAAGCCGTCGTTCCCCTTCATCCAGGGCCTCGATGCGCAGCCGGGCTTCATATTGCCGCCTGCGACCGCGCAGCGCCGAGCGCGCGACGCTCACGAATGTCGTGGCGTGGAACGGCCGCTCGATGAAGCTGACATTGCCAAGCGTCTCCAGAACCCTTGCGGCGGCAGGGTTACGCTCCGGTCCGCCGCCGCGATGCGTGAGGATGATGAAGGGGAGGTCGGACCAGCTCGGCTGCGCCTCGATCCAGCTTGAAATCTGCCGAAGGTCGGAGGAGCGAAGCGCCTCTTCGGTGATGATCGCAAAGGCGATGTCTTCATCGAGCGCGTCAATGAACGTTTGGAGATCGCCAGCCGTCTTCGACGGGATCCCGGCTTCGGCCAGGAGCGAGGCGGCGATCTGGGCATCGCGTCCCATCGGCGCGTGGATAAGGGCGAAGGCGTGTCTACTGGGAATCGTCCTGGCCCTCGTTTGCGGATGTCAGCAACGGCTGTCTTTCGCCGACGAAGGTCGGTACGCCGCGCAAAACGCCCTGGAAGCCGGAAAGCGGTTCGCCCAACACCAGCCCGGTATTGCCGATGCGGAATTCGCGGATGGTATCTTCGTGCCAGCCGGTCCGCTTCTTGATGACCGAGACGGCGCGCCTGACTTTTCCCAGCGCTTCGAAATAGCGCAAAAGAATAACGGTATCTGCAAGATAGGTCACATCTACGGGCGATTTCATGTCCCCGACAAGACCATGTTGGGCGACCGTGACGAAGGTGTTGGTGCCCTGGCGATTGAGGTACTGCAGCAGCTCGTGCATGTGCAGAATGAGCGCGTTTTCCTCCGGCATCGATGCCTGGTAGCCATTGACGCTGTCGATGACGACCGTCTTCGCATCAAAACTCGCGACGCGGTCGCGGACGCGTTGGGTGAATTCCCCGGGTGACAGCTCGGCGGCATCGAGCTGCTCGATATGGATGAGCCCATCCCGCTGGTATTGTTCCAGATCGAGGTTCATGGCTTTCGTGCGGGAAAACAGCAGTCCCAGTTCTTCGTCGAAGATGAAGATTGCCGCCTTTTCTCCCCGTTGCACCGCAGCCTTGACGAATTGCAGCGTAAAGAGGCTCTTGCCTGTTCCGGCCGGCCCGATGAGGAGCGTGCTCGATCCGCGTTCGATGCCGCCGCCAAGCAACTGGTCGAACTGGGGAATTCCGCTTTTCAGCGTGTCGCGCTCGAAGCTCGCCCGGTGTTCCACGGCGCGCAGACGCGGGAAAACGGCCACGCCGCCGGTCTTGATGACGAAGTCATGGTATCCGCCGCGAAAGGCCTGCCCACGGTATTTCGTCACCCGCAGACGGCGCCTTTCGGAGCCGTAGCTCGGCGCGAGCTGCTCCAGGTGGATCACGCCATGCACGATGCTATGGACCGTCTTGTCGAGGTTGTCCGACGTCATGTCGTCGAGCAGCAGGACGGTGGCACCGGTCTTCGAGAAGAAGTGTTTCAGGGCCAGGATCTGCCGTCGATAGCGCAGCGAACTTTGCGCCAGAAGCCTGATTTCGGAAAGGCTGTCGAGCACGACCCGGTTCGGTTGCAGCGTCTCGAAGGCCTCGAAGATCATCCTCGTGGTCTCGCCGAGTTCCAGATCCGAGGAGTAGAGCAGGCTCTGGCGCTGGTCCTCGTCCAGCAGGCTTTCCGGCGGCACGAGCTCGAAGATCTTGATCGCATCCGCGATGACCATGCCGTGCGATGCCGCGCTGTCGCGCAGCTCCTCTTCGGTCTCGGACAGCGTGATGTAGAGACACTTCTCTCCACGCGCCGCGCCCTCCTGCAGAAATTGCAGCGCAATCGTCGTCTTGCCCGTGCCGGGCGATCCTTCGAGAAGAAAAACGTGACGTCGCGTCAGGCCGCCGGCCAGAACATCATCAAGTCCTTCAACGCCCGTAAGTGCCTTTGTTTGTGTGCTTTCGCCCATGCATCTTCCTCTATCGCGTCGGGCGATACATAGAGCCGGCTAGCGACATGGCAACAGCGGCGAGGCAGCACGAATGTCCAATTTTGGTTACATTGGCGGGAGTGCCTCGCTCATCGACGACAGGTTTGGAAGCGCAAGAAGCCGATCATAAAGACGGTCATCTGCACGATACCCGCCCCATTCCAGGCAGTCGGCAAACTTTCGCCGCCTTTGATCCGCGTCCAGCGCATCCTCGCGCGAGCCTTTGGCATGCAGGCGCGCGTGGCGCAGGACGCTTCCATTTTTCAAGGTGACGGTGACGTGGTGGGGCAGGCGCTCGTGGCCGCGCTCCTCTTCCGCCGTGTAGGAGGTCATTTCAATCCGGCTCATGAGCGCCTGGATCTGTGGGCGATGCAGGGCGGAGGGTTCGAAATCCTTCAAGCTGAGCCCGTCATTCACCAAGGCCGTCGCCAGGCAATAGTGCATCGAGAACCGGGCCTGCATGCCGTTCTCCGGTTCGCGATAAACAAGGTTTCGCACGGCGGAGAGTCCGACCTTCGTTTCGATACGCACGATGTCCGCCGCTGTCAGATCGTGCTCGCGCTTCAGGTCGAGAAGCGCATCGATCGCGCGATGGGTCGAGGCGCAGCAAGGGTGGCGTTTGGTGACGAGGCCGCGTGTCTCGATGACATGCGCGTCCTCCATCGGCCAATCTGCCCAGCCTCGCGGTTCGTCGCCGCCGAAGAGATCGAGAAAACCTTGCGGTCTCTCCAGAATATCGAGCCGGCCGGCGCTTCCGGCAAGCGCAAGGCGGGCGGCCTCGACGGCGTTGCGCGCGGCGATGCCGGCATGAAGCGGTTTGGCCGGCGTGCCGAATTGGCCCTTTGGGCCGCAGGCCATGGAGGTCGCAAGGCTCATCGCCTGCGCGGTCTGTGCGATGCCGGCGCCCAGCAGGCGGGCAACGCCGGCAGCAGCGCCGATCGCGCCGACGGTCGATGTGCCATGCCAACCTCTGTTGTAATGCGAGGGGTTGACGCCGACGCCGACGGCCGCCTGCGCTTCCAGACCGGTCAGGTAGGCTTCCAGAAAGTGCCGACCGCTTGCGCGGCCCGCGCTGGCTACGGCAAGAAGGGCCGGGACGAGGACGGCGGAGGCGTGCGCCCGGGCGGGGTGGAAATTGTCGTCGAAGTCCAGCGCATGCGCCGCCGTCCCATTCACCAGGGCGGCCAGCGAGGACGGTGCCGCGCCGCCGGTGACCAGCCAGCAATCGCCGCCGCTGGACAGTTCGTCCCCAAAAGCATTGACGACGGCCTGCACGGCCGGATCGTGGGCGCCGGCAATCATGCAGCCGAGCGTGTCGATGACGGCATCGCGGGCACGCTCCATCGCGGTCTCGGAAAATGTAGTTCGCAGGGAAAGGCGGCGTGCGATTTCGGGAAGAAGGCTGGTCATTGACGAATGTCTCTCGCTAGGCTTGGTTCGCGGGCGAAAGTGTTCGACTTTTCGGCAAGCCACAATCTTATGCGGTTTTGCGGTAGGTCTACCGAGGAATGGGGGTCTTCATGGCGAAAGCGGAGAATGCGGCGATCAGCCTGAAGCATATCGAAGCCTATGACGCCATTGCCGCGACCGGCTCGACCATTGCGGCGGCGGCCGAGATCGGCATTTCGCAGTCCAATGCCAGCCGCCTCCTCCAGCAGCTCGAAGACTATCTCGGCGTGCGCCTGTTCGACCGCGACAAGAACCGCCTGTCGCCGACGCGCGAAGGCTTGCAGCTTGGGCCTGAGATCCGTGCCATTTCAGACCGGCTGCGCGCGCTGAAGACCGCGGCGATCGAGCTGGAAAACGGCCGCTCGCGCGACATGCTGCTGCGGCTCGCCTTTCCGGCCAGCCTGTCCTCGACGGCAGTGCCGAAGATGATCCGCGCCTTCCTGTCGGCCAATGGGCCGATGCGGGTGGAGATCGCGTCGGGAAGCTATCTGGCGATCGAACGCATGGTCGCCGATGGCGAAGCGGATATCGGCTTTGCACGCCTGCCGTTTGCAACCCCCGCCTTGCGGCAGGAGAGGCTCCTGCCGTCCCGCGTCGTCTGCGCGCTCCATACGGATCATCCCTTTGCCGATCGCGCGTCGCTTTCGATTGCGGATCTGAAGGGGCAGGATCTCATTGTGCTCAACCGGGAACGACCGGTTCGCCACCAGCTCGAAGCGCTGTTCTACCAGCATGGCCTTCGGCAGCGGCCGCTTCTGGAGGCCCATTCGGTGGCGAGTGCCTGTGCGCTGGCCGCGGAAGGGCTCGGCATTGCGCTGGTCGGTGATCTGATCGCCCGGGAATTTGCCAACCTGCCGCTGCGCTTCATCGACCTTGAGCCGGAGCTGCCGGTCACCTATTGCCTTATCAGCGGCGAAAAACACCCGCTGCCCAAGACGGCTGGCCTTTTCCTGCAAAACATTGCCGGCTGGGCGGCCTGACCATGCATAAGCCGAAGGTGCCGTTGCCATGAACATCCGCTTGCTCGAAGTCCTGCGCACGCTGCTCGCGACCGGCTCGACGATTGCGACCGCCAAGGCCATGGGCCTCAGCCAGTCGGGCGTGAGCCGGATGCTGCAACAGCTCGAAAGCGATCTCGCCATCACGCTTTTTGCCCGCGACAAGGGGCGGCTGATCCCGACGCCTGAGGCGGTGGTGCTTGGCCGCGACGCCGAAAACGTGTTGCTTGCCGTCGAGCGCATGTCCGGCCACGCCGAAGACCTGCGCAGCGGGGCCTCCGGCCCGGAAATCGTCCGCATCGCGCTGCCGAGCAGCATGTGGGAGAACTTTGCGCCCGCCATGCTGATCGACTATGTGCGCGATTTTCCGGGCGTGCGCATCGAGACCTTCTTCGAGACGACAACGCTGATCAGCAAGCTGGTCGGCGACCGGGTTATCGACCTCGGCTTCCTGCGCATGGAGGGCGAGACGGGGCCGGGCATCGTCGTCGACAAGGTGGCGAGCGGCCAGAGCGTCTGCGTCCTTCCGAAGGACCATCCGCTCGCAGAGCTCGACGAAATCACCATCAAGCATCTGAAGAACGTGCCGCTGATCCTGATCGGCAAGCAGAGGCCGAACCGCATGGCGCTCGACCAAGCCTTCAAGCGGGCAGGGGTGAAGCAGATGGTGAAGATCGAGACCCATACCAACAGCTCGGCCTGCTCCTACGTCGCGCACGGGCTGGGCATCACGATCATCAGCAGCTTCTATGCGAATCTCTACCGGCACCTGAACCTCGTGCAGCGCCCCTTCATACCGACGGCGACGCAGGAATTCGGCCTGGCGCGTGCGGACGGCGTGCCGCTGTCCATCGCGGCCCAAGGGCTGAGCGACGCCTTGAAGAGACAGATCCAGCTCTCCCAAAGAGGCGAGTGAAATCAATCGCATGAGCTTCGGGAACCGGCGTTTTTCCCGCCGGTATTCCTTCCGAAGTCTGCATAAACATATGACGAAAACGCATAATATTGCGCGTCTTTGCTCATTCCCTCATAGTCTTGCGCAACGAAACCGATGACGGCGGATGCAAGTCCGGCCGCCAATCGTGGGGAACCCATGTTACGTTTTATCCTCAATCGCCTCGTGATGGCGCTTCCGACGATCGTGCTCGTGTCGATCACGGTCTTCGCGCTGATCCGCTTCATTCCCGGTGATCCCGCCGCCCTCATGCTGGGCGATATGGCGCAGCCCGACCAGATCGCGGCCATGCGCGTCGAGCTCGGCCTCGACAAGTCGATGCCGCAGCAGTTCCTGATCTGGGCCGGCAACGTCCTGCATGGTGATTTCGGCCGGTCGATCGTCAACGACGAGGCGGTGCTGCCGCTGGTGGTCTCGCGCTTCCTGGTCAGCGCCGAGATCGTTGTGGTCGCCGTGCTGCTCGCGAGCCTCATCGCCGTGCCGGCCGGCGTGATCGCCGCCTGGCGCCAGAACAGTTTGACGGACCTGGCGCTGGTCGGCACCGCGACCGTGCTTCTGTCGATCCCGACCTTCTGGCTCGGTCTTCTTCTGCTGCTGTTCTTCGGCCTCAAGCTCGGCTGGCTGCCGGTGCTCGGTTATGTCTCGATCGGCGACAACGTCGTCGGCGGCCTGCTTTATCTCGTGCTGCCGGTGATGACGCTCGTCATCCACGAAATGGGCGTGCTCATCCGCATGGCGCGCGCCTCGACGCTGGAAGTGCTGCGCCTCGACTACATTACCCATGCCCGTGCCAAGGGCCTTTCGGAAAGCGCGGTGTTGTGGCGGCATGCGTTCAAGAACGCCTTCGGCCCGACCTGGACGATGATCGGCCTGATCCTCGGCAACCTCCTCGGCGGCATCGCTGTCATCGAGACGGTGTTCACCATTCCGGGCCTCGGCCGGCTGATGGTCGATAGCATCTTTGCCCGCGATTACCCGGTCATCCAGGGCTGCCTGCTGTTCGTGTCGCTGTCCTACGTGCTCGTCAACCTCGTCGTCGACCTGCTGTATCCCCTCTTTGATCCGCGGGTTGTTGCCGAATGAAAAAGGTCTCTCTCAACGGGCTCATCGGCGGCACGCTGATCGCCATCCTGCTCATCACCGCCGCCATCGGCCTCGTCTGGACGCCGTTCGATCCGATGAAGCTGTCCTTCACGGCAAGGCTTGCCGCACCGAGCGACGCGCACCTGCTCGGCACCGACGAATTCGGCCGCGACGTGCTCAGCCGCCTGATGATCGGTGCCCGCGCCAGCGTGTGGATCGGCGTCTTGACCGTCGGTTTCGCGACGATCTGCGGCACGCTCATCGGCCTCGTCAGCGGCTATGCCCGCGGCTGGGTGGATGGCGTCATCATGGCGGTCAACAATGCGCTGCTGGCCTTCCCGGGCATTCTGCTGGCGCTCGGCCTGCTCGCCGTCTTCGGCGCCAACCAGTACGGCATCATTTTCGCGCTCGGCATTGCTTACACGCCCTCCATGGCCCGCGTGGTACGCGGCGCCGTGCTGTCGTTGCGCGAACGCGAATTCGTCGAGGCCTCGCGGGTGATGGGCAATGGCGAGCTCTTCACCATGTTCCGCCACATCCTGCCGAATTGCCTGGCGCCGATCACCGTGCTTGCCACCTCGATGTTCGGCTGGGCGATCCTGTCGGAAAGCGCGCTCTCCTTCCTCGGCCTCGGCGTGCCGCCACCAGCACCCACCTGGGGCAACATGCTGGCCGCCGGCCGGCCGTTCATCGAGCAAGCCGTCTGGCTCGGCCTGTTTCCCGGCCTCTGCATCGCGCTGACGCTGCTCGGCATCAATCTTCTGGGCGATGCCCTTCGCGACAGGCTCGACCCGCGCATGAGAGGTCTGAAATGACGGTGGACACGCTTCTGACGGTTCGCGGCCTCACGCTGGAGGTCGCCCGGTCCAACCACAAGGTGGTCAACGACATCTCCTTCGACATCGCCGCCGGCGAAATCTTCGGCATCGTCGGTGAAAGCGGATCGGGCAAGACGCTCGCGACGCGCGCGATCATCTCGCTGCTGCCTCCGGCCATCAAGGTCGTCGGCGGAGCGGTCCGATACAAGGGCCGCGACGTGCTGACGATGAAGGACAGAGACCTGCGGCGCCTGCGCGGAGCGGAGGTCGGCGTCGTTTTCCAGGAGCCGATGACGTCGCTCAACCCGTCTATGACCATCGGCCGCCAGCTTGAGGAGGGCCTGATCCTCCACACGAAACTGTCGCCGGACGAGCGTCGTGCGCGCATCCTCGACATGCTGCGCCGGGTCGGCATCCGCGATCCGGAAGGCGCGCTCGCCTGCTATCCGCACGAGTTTTCCGGCGGCATGCGCCAGCGCATCATGCTGGCCTCGGTCATGCTGCTGAAGCCCGCCTTGTTGATCGCGGACGAGCCGACGACGGCACTCGATGCAGTCATCCAGCGCGACGTCATGGAACTGATGGTGGAACTGACGCGGGCCGAAGGCACCGCCGTCCTGCTGATCAGCCACGACCTGCCGATGGTGGCGCGTTACACGAGCCGCATCGTCGTGATGGAGAAGGGCGCGATCGTCGAGCAGGGCCGCACCGAAGACCTGCTGGAGGCCCCGCAGCATCCCTATACGAAAAAACTTCTCTCCTCGCTGCCGTTCCGCGGCGAGCCGCGGTCGATCGACACGGCGAAGGCACCGATGGTCTCGGCCCGCGACATCGTCGTCGATTATGCCGGCCGTAAATCGCTGTTGAAGAAAGCGGCGGCCAAACGGGCGCTGCATGGCGTCAGCATCGATATCCATGAGGGTGAGGTCGTCGCGCTGGTCGGCGGATCGGGTTCCGGCAAGACCACGCTTGGCCGCACCATTGCCGGCCTGGTGAAGGAAAGCGGCGGCCGCATTCAGTTCCAGGGACGCTCGCGCGATGAGGACTGGCAGGATTACCGCCTGAATTGCCAGATGGTGTTCCAGGATCCCTATTCCTCGCTCGATCCGCGCATGACGATCCTGGCGCTGGTCGAGGAGGCGTTAAGGCTGGTGCCCGGCCTCGATGCAGCCGCAAAACGCAAACGCGCGCTGGAAACGCTGGAGGAGGTCGGCCTCAACGCCGATTATGCCAGCCGCTACCCGCATGAACTCTCCGGCGGCCAGCGCCAGCGCGTGGCGATCGCCCGCGCCATCGCGCGCCGGCCGCGTTTCCTGATCGCCGACGAGCCGGTCTCCGCGCTCGATGTGACGGTGCGGGCGCAGGTGCTCGCGCTCTTTTCCGACCTGCAGAAACACTACGGCTTCTCGTGCCTGTTCATCAGCCACGATCTCGGCGTCGTCGAGCAGGTTGCCGACCGCGTCGTCGTCATGCAGGACGGCCGCATCATCGAAGAGGGCGACCGCGACACGATTTTCGACAACCCGAAGGAGGCCTATACGCGCCGTCTCCTCTCGGCCATTCCCGCCCTCGACCAAAACGCGCGGGGCGGCGTGTCCCTCAAATGGCGCCTGGAGAACTGACGTGGACAGGCTGATGAATTCTGGAGGCGCGGCCGAACGGCTCACCGCCATTTGCGACGCCCAGCCCTTCGTGACGCGCTTCCTGGCGCGCAACCTCCTGACGGGCGAGACCTATGAGCGCGGTGCCGACGAGGAGACGCCGTCCGCCAGCACCCGCAAGACGTCGATCATGATGGCGGCGCTGAAGGCGGCCGAGGACGGCCGGCTCGATCTCGACGAAAAGATCACCTACGAGGCGCGCTATGCCGAGGAGGTGGCGAGCGGCATGTTCCGCTACCTCACGCCCGGCATCGTCATTTCGCTGCGCGATGCGATCACCGGCATGATGGTGCTGAGCGACAATGTCTGCACCAAGATGGTGTTCGAGCGGCTGACGCTGGAAGAGGTCGACGGCTATTGCAAGGCGATCGGCATGGTCGGCACGCACCACCGCTTCCTCATTCCGCCGCTTGCGCTCTCGCCGGATCACACGCTGACCTCCGTTACCACCACGACGGCGCGCGATCAGGCGTTCCTGCTGCAGGCGATCCTCGATGCGCAGACTTCTGAGGAAAGTGCGCGCGTGCTTGGATGTTCGCAGGTGCTCTGTGCCTTTGCGCTGCAAACCCTGAAGAACCAGATCCTGCGCTACGCGATCCCCTCCAGGCTGCCTTTCGGCGCAGTCGTGGCGCACAAGGGCGGCACGGGCAAGCGCGGCCGCATGAACTGCGGCATTGTCTACCGCGACGCAAACCCCTTCTACATCCTCTGCGCCTTCACCGACGAAGTGCCGCAGGCCATGCCCGACGGCACGCCGGGCTACACGCTATCGCTGGAAACCATCGGCAGGCTCTCGCGCGCCTGCTGGGACGAGTTCCAGCCCCAATGATCAACAAGAGAAAAGAGGGTAGAACAATGAAAACGCTTCTTCTGGCAGGCACCGCCCTGCTTGCCTTGGCCCATGCCGCCGCCGCGCGCGACATCACCGTCGCGCAGAGCTCCGACCTGCGCAGCAACAATCCCGGCGTCAACCGCGACGGCAACACCGACGGCGTGATCCTGCACATCGTCGAGGGACTTGTCGGGTACAACAACAGCGGCGAAGTCAAGCCGCTGCTCGCCAAGAGCTTCGAGACCTCGGCCGACGGCCTCACCTATACGTTCAAGCTGCGCACCGACGTCAAGTTCCACAATGGCAAGCCGTTGACGGCGGACGATGTCGTGTGGAACTGGACGCGCTACCTCAAGCCGGAAACGAAATGGACCTGCCTGTCGGATTTCGCCGAAGGGGGTGCCGCCGCCGTCACCGGCGTCAAGGCGGTGGATGCGTCGACGGTCGCGATCACGCTCGCCAAACCCTCGGCCGTTTTCCTCGGCCTGATGTCGCGCCCTGAATGCGGCTATACCGGCATGATCTCGCCCGATTCGCTTGCCGCCGACGGCAGCTTCGACAAGCCGATCGGCACCGGCCCGTTCCAGTGGGACGAGTGGAAGAAGGGCGAATACATCCACCTCGCCAAGTTCGCGGATTACGTGTCGCCGGAGAATGATGGAAAGCCGGATGGCATGGTCGGCTCCAAGCGGCCGCTCGCCGACGGCATCAAGTTCATGGTCATCCCGGACGCCTCGACGGTGAAGGCGGGCCTTCAGTCGGGCGTGCTCGACACGGCTGAAATTTCGCCGGACCTCATTCCGGAATTCAAGTCCAGCGACAAGACGCAGCTCATCGTCTCGCGCAACAACGGCAAGAACCTGTTCTACATCCAGACCCGCGACAAGGTGCTGAGCAAGCCCGGCGTGCGCCGCGCCATGGCGATGGCGCTCGATCTCGACGAACTCGTCGCGGCCGCCTCCAACGGCACCGGCGAGGCGAACGGTTCGATGGTCTCGCAGGACTCCGTCTATTTCGACGAGACCCAGAAGAAGCGTCTGCCCTACGACCTCGAAGCCGCCAAGAAGGAACTGGCGGATGCGGGCTATAATGGCGAGCCGATCTCGATCATCGCCAACAAGCGCGGCAACGTGCCGAGCTTCCCGGTCGCCGTCATGGCGCAGGCGATGATGCAGCAGATCGGTCTCAACGTGGAGATCGAGGTGCTCGACTATGCGACGCAGGTCGACCGCCGCCGTTCCGGCAATTACCAGGTGATCTCGCAGTCGGTCGCGCCGCGCCTCGACCCGGCGCTGATGTACGCCTTCTATGTCGGTGACAAGGACAAGAACGCCTCGCTGATGTGGGACGATCCCAAGGCCGTCGAGCTGATGAAGGCCGCCTATGTCGAAGCCGATTCTGCCAAGCGCCAGAAGATCTTCGACGAGTTTCATGAACTGATGCTCAAGGAAATGCCCGGCATCTTCCTCTATGACATGGTCGACGTCTGGGGCGCCACGAAGAAGCTGAAGGGCCAGCCGGTCTGGCAGTCGAACACGCGCCTCTGGGAAGTGTCCGTCGAGGACTGAGGACCAACGCCGCGCCGGCAGCGGACCCCGGCGCGGCTTTTCCATCATCGATCAACATCGACCCCGGCGACACGACGCCGGCAGGATTTCTGTGCCCTTCGAGGGCCTGCAAGCATAAACGAGGACATGCCATGGACAGCGACGCCCTGACGAAGATTGCCGCGGCAATCGACAGCATGAGGCCGGATTTCGCGGCGTTGAGCGACAGCATCTGGGATCATGCCGAGCTGAAATTCGAGGAGCGGCGCTCTTCGGCTCTGCTGGCGAAGGCACTCGAAGACAACGGCTTTGCCGTGCGGCGCGGCGTGGCGGGCATGGACACGGCGTTCATCGGGGAGTTCGGCAGCGGCAAGCCCGTCATCGCGTTTCTCGGCGAGTTCGATGCGCTGGCCGGGATGAGCCAGGCTGCGGGCCTCGCCGAGCCGCGGCCGCTTGCCTCGGGCGGCACGGGCCATGGCTGCGGCCACAATCTGCTTGGCGTGGGTTCGCTCATGGCGGCCATTGCGCTCGCGCGGCACCTGAAGGACGGCGGCCTGCCGGGCACGGTGCGCTACTATGGCTGCCCCGGCGAGGAGGGCGGTTCCGGCAAGACCTTCATGGTGCGGGCAGGGCTGTTTGCGGATGTCGATGCGGCGTTGACCTGGCATCCCGCACCCTTCAACGGCGTTCGCTCGACCAACAATCTCGCCGTGCTCGAATATTACTATCGTTTCAAGGGCATCGCCGCCCATGCCGCAAACGCCGCGCATCTCGGCCGCTCCGCGCTCGATGCCGTCGAGTTGATGAATGTCGGCGTCAATTTCCTGCGCGAACACATGCCGCAGGATTGCCGCGTGCACTATGCCATCACCGATACCGGCGGGCGGGCGGCGAATGTCGTGCAGGCACAGGCGGAGGTGCTGTATCTCATCCGCGCGCCGGAAATGCGCCAGGCGCTCGACCTTGCGGCGCGGGTCGGGAAGGTGGCGCAGGGGGCTGCCATGATGACGGAAACCCGGGTGGAGACCGTCTTCGATACGGCATCCACCAATCTCCTGCCCAACATCACGCTGGAAACCGCCATGCACGAGAACATGGTGGCGCTCGGCCCGATCGCGTTCGACGAAGCCGACCTTTCCTTCGCGCGCTCGATCCAGCAGACTTTCACGGACGAGGCGATCCGGAGCAGCCTTCGCCTCTACCAGATCAAGGGCGACGTCTTTTCCAATGCGAAGATCGATGGTTCGACACCGCTGCATCTCGGCCTACGGGAATTCGAAGGCCAGTCGCATTTCCGCGCCGGCTCGACCGATGTCGGCGACGTCAGCTGGGTGACGCCGACAGCCCAGTGCTGGACGCCCGCCTGGGCGATCGGCACCAACCCGCATACCTGGCAGGTGGTCGCGCAGGGCAAGAGCCCGGCCGCCCACAAGGCGATGGCGCATGCCGCCAAGGTGATCGCCACGACCGGATTTTCATTGATGACGTCGCCGCAATTGCTGGCTGCCGCCAAGGCGGAATGGGCGGAAAAGACGGACGGCCAACCCTATGTCTGCCCCATCCCGCCGGAGGTGATACCAGGGGCCGGCCATTAGGCAACGGGAATGCCAAGGCGAGCTGGTTGACGCGCAGCCTCGCCTTGGCACTGGTCGAATTCTCCTGACCGGCGCGATCATGCGCACAGGTCATGGACGACCTTATTTCGCGGCGGTCGCGTCTTTCTGGTCTTCCAGAATCAGCGCATCGGCTTCTGCCGGCAGGCGGGATTGTTTTTCGATGGTGTTGACGCTTGCCGTCGTGATCGTCCTGTCGACGTCCGCTTCGGCCGAGCCCTTGGTGTGATAGGCGCAATCCGCAAAGGCGGCGGATGCCGAAAGGCCAAACGCTGCTGCGACTACGAGAACTGTCTTCATGGCATTTCTCCTTCTTCGCTGGTGCACGGCCAGTATGCCTTCACGGCCGGTCTCGGCGAAATCACGATTTTGTGGTCACCCTGCGCGCAGGAACCGGATCGCCTCGTCGCGACGGTAGAGATAGAGCAGCGTGCGTATTGCTTCGCCGCGTTCGCCCGTCAGCTCCGGATCGCGCTCCAGCATGTAGGCGGCGTCCTTGCGGGCGATCTCCAGGAGGTCGCCATGCGCTTCGAGGCTCGCCACCAGGAAACCCGGCGTGCCGGATTGCCGGGTGCCCAGGAGCTCGCCTTCGCCGCGCAGCTTCAAATCCTCCTCGGCAATGCGAAAACCGTCCTCCGTCTCGCGCAGGATGGACAGTCGCGCGCGGCCGTTTTCGCTGAGCGGACCCTTGTAGAGCAGGATGCAGCTCGACGCTTCCTCGCCGCGCCCGACGCGCCCGCGCAGCTGGTGAAGCTGGGCGAGGCCGAATCGTTCGGCATGCTCGATCACCATGATGGATGCATCCGGCACGTCCACGCCGACCTCCACCACCGTCGTCGCGACAAGCAGCCGCGTTTCGCCACTCTTGAAGGCGAGCATGGCGGCATCCTTGTCCGGCCCGCTCATCCGCCCGTGCACCAGCCCTGCCGCCGGGCCGAAGACGCTGGCGAGCGTCGCGTGCCGCTCCTCGACGGACATCAGGTCGCTTTCCTCCGATTCCTCTACCAGCGGGCAGATCCAATAGGCCTTCTTGCCCTCGGCAAGGGCGGCGCGCAGGCGCTCGACGATTTCGCCAACGCGCTCCTGCGCCACCACGACGGTCTGGATTGGCTTGCGGCCTGCCGGCTTTTCCGTAAGCTTCGAGACGTCCATGTCGCCGAAGGCGGCCAGCACCAGCGTGCGCGGGATCGGCGTTGCCGTCATCACCAGCATATGCGGCGAGATACCCTTCGCCGTCAGCCGCAGGCGCTGATGCACGCCGAACCGGTGCTGCTCGTCGACGACGGCGAGCACGAGGTCCTTGTAGGCGACATTGTCCTGGAACAGCGCATGGGTGCCGATGACGATCTGCGTTTCGCCGGAGGCTATACGGTCGAGAATGGCTTCGCGCTCGCGTCCCTTCGTGCGGCCGGTCAGGACATCGATGGTGACGCCCGCCGGTGCTGCCATGCGCGACAGCGTGGCAAAATGCTGCCGGGCGAGGATTTCCGTCGGTGCCATTAGCACCGCCTGTCCGCCGGATTCGACCGCAGCCAGCATGGCCATAAGCGCCACCGCCGTCTTGCCCGCGCCGACATCGCCTTGCAGCAGTCGCAGCATGCGCTGTTCGGCGGTCATGTCCTTGAGCACTTCGGCGATCGCCGCCTGCTGGCTGTTGGTCAGCGAAAAGGGCAGGGCGTCGATGACCGGGCGGCTGAGCTTTCCGGTCGCAACGACCGGCCGGCCGGCGACCTTGCGCAAGCGCTGGCGCACCAGGGCCAGCGAAATCTGGCCCGCCAGGAACTCGTCATAGGCGAGCCGGCGGCGGGCCGGGGCCTGCGGGTCGAGGTCCGTCTCGTCGCGCGGGTCGTGCAGGCGGTGGAAGGCATCGAAGGCGGAGGGGAAATCCTGCCGCTGCAACAGCGTCGCCTCGATCCATTCCGGCAGGTGGGGCACCCGCGCGATCGCCGCCTCGACGACCTTGCGCAGCACGCGCGACGTGAGCCCGGCGGTCAGCCCATGCACCGGCTCCACCAGCGGCAGATTGTCCGCCTCGCCGAGCCGGACCATGTAGTCTGGATGCACCATCGAGGCACGGCCGTTGAACCAGTCGACCTTGCCGCTGACGACGACGGTCTCGTCCACCGGCAGCGCCTTCTCCAGCCAGTTGCCCTTGACCCGGAAGAAGGTCAGGGCCAGTTCCCCGGTCTCATCATGCAGGAACACGCGGTAGGGCTGGTTCGATTTGCCGGGCGGCGGCGGCTGGTGGCGGTCGACCCGGCCGGTGATCGTGACGATGACGCCCGGCTGCGCATGGGCGATGCCCGGCTGGTTGCGCCGGTCGACGATCGAGTGCGGAAAGTGGAAGACCAGGTCGATGACCCGGCAATCCTCTATGCTTTCGTGGTTCAGCAGGCGCGCGAACAGGTCCCCGAGCTTCGGGCCGATGCCGGGAAGCGAGGAGAGGGGTGCGAAGAGCGGATCGAGCAGGGCGGGGCGCATGACCGGCAAAATCGCCGGAGAAGGACGCTTTGGCAAGGCTGACAAGTGGCTTTTGCCGGTCTATAGAAGCGCCGGATGGTTGAGGTTGTTGGAAAAGGCAGGACGATCATGACGGGAACGACACGCTCGAGCGCCGAGATCGACCCGCGCCGCAAGCGCATCCTGTTCCGCTGCTGGCATCGCGGCATCCGCGAGATGGACCTGGTGCTCGGCAGCTTCGCCGATGCGGAGATCGAGACCCTCGACGAGGCTGAGCTCGACGAGCTGGAGCGCATCATGGCCGAGGAGGACAACGACCTCGTAAAGTGGGTGACCGGCGAAAAGCCGGTGCCGGACGCCTTTCGCGACGGCCTCTTCCCGCGCATCGCCGCCTATCGCCCCGATTTTTCGCCGCTCTTTAAAGACGACCGCGCATGATCCCCGGTTTTTCCCCAGAACGCATCGCGGCGGCCGGCCGTCCGCTGACGATCGGCGCCGTGCCGTCGGGCATCGAGCCGCTGATTCTCGCCGATCTCGCCCGCAAGACCGGCCCCATCGCCTTCGTGCTGTCGGATGGCCAGCGCATTCCCGATCTCGAACAGATGCTCGGCTTCGTCGCGCCCGATATTCCTGTGCTGACGCTGCCCGGCTGGGACTGTCTGCCCTATGACCGCGTCTCGCCGAGCGCCGAAGTGTCAGCGCGAAGACTGTCCGCGCTGTCGGCGCTGATCGCCCACCAGAAGAAGCCGCATCCGGCGATCGTGCTCGTCACCGTCAACGCCATGCTGCAGAAGACGGCGCCGCGCGACGTCATCGAGAGCCTCGCCTTTTCGGCCAAGCCCGGCAACCAGATCCGCATGGACGACGTCGCCGCCCGGCTGGAGCGCAACGGCTTCGAGCGGGTCGCGACGGTGCGCGAGGTCGGCGAATATGCCGTGCGCGGCGGCATTCTCGACGTCTTCGTGCCCGGCAGCGGCGAGCCGCTGCGCCTCGATTTCTTCGGCGATACGCTGGAGAGCATCCGCTCCTTCGACCCGGCCAGCCAGCGCACGACCGGCCAGGCGCGCAGCCTCAGCCTCAACCCGATGAGCGAGGTGACGCTGACGCCGGAGACGATCTCGCATTTTCGCAAGCATTATCTCGCGGCCTTCGGCGCTGCGACGCGCGACGACGCGCTCTACCAGGCGGTCTCCGAAGGCCGGCGTTATCCCGGCATGGAGCACTGGCTGGCGCTGTTCTACGACGGGCTGGAAACGGCCTTCGACTACCTGCAGGGGTTTCGCATCGTCACGGACCATACGGTGCGGGAATCGGCCATCGAGCGCGCGCGCCTGGTGCGGGATTATTACGATGCCCGCATGGCATCCGCGACGCCCGGCAAGGGGCAGGTGGCGCAGGCGACGCCCTACAAGCCGGTGCCGCCGGGCCAGCTCTATCTCGATGGCGAGCGCTTCGCGCAGGAACTAGATGCGCGCAACGCCATCCGCCTGTCGCCCTTCAACGAACATGAGGGCGAGGCGCGTCACGTCGAGAGCATCGCGGCACGGCCGGGCATGCGCTGGGCGCGGCCATCGGGCAGCGAGGATGCCGAGGGTGCCCGCGTCAACGTCTTCGACCAGGCGACGAAACACATTGCCGACAAGCGGGCGTCCGGCGCGAAGGTGCTGGTGACGGGCTGGTCGGAAGGTTCGCTCGACCGCCTGTTGCAGGTGCTTTCCGAACACGGGCTCGGCAATGTCGTGCCGGTCGAGAAATTTGCCGATCTCGGCAAGCTGAAGCCGGGCGAGGCAGGGTCTGCCGTTCTCAGCCTCGAAAGCGGCTTCGAGACCGGCGACATCGTCGTCATCGGCGAGCAGGACATTCTGGGCGACCGCATGGTGCGGCGCTCGAAGCGGCGCAAGCGCGGCGCGGATTTCATCACCGAGGTCGCCGGTCTCGATGAAGGCTCGATCGTCGTGCACGCCGAACACGGCATCGGCCGTTTCGTCGGCCTGCGCACCATCGAGGCGGCCGGCGCGCCGCATGCCTGCCTCGAACTCGTCTATGCGGACGAGGCAAAGCTCTTTCTGCCGGTCGAAAACATCGACCTGCTCTCGCGCTATGGCGGCGAGGGCAGCGATGCGATGCTCGACAAGCTCGGCGGCGTTGCCTGGCAGGCGCGCAAGGCCAAGCTGAAAAAACGCCTGCTCGACATGGCGAACGGCCTCATCCAGATCGCCGCCGCGCGCCTCGTGCGCCATGCGCCGGTGCTGGCGGCGCCCGAGGGCGTCTACGACGAATTCGCCGCCCGCTTCCCCTATGACGAGACCGACGACCAGGCGTCCGCCATCGACGCCGTGCGCGAGGATCTCGGCGCCGGCCGGCCGATGGACCGCCTCGTCTGCGGCGACGTCGGCTTCGGCAAGACGGAGGTGGCGTTGCGCGCCGCCTTCATCGCGGCGATGAACGGCGTGCAGGTCGCGGTCGTCGTGCCGACCACGCTGCTGTCCCGCCAGCACTTCAAGACGTTTTCGGACCGTTTCCGCGGCCTGCCGATCCGCGTGCAGCAGGCCTCCCGCCTCGTCGGCTCGAAGGAGCTGGCGCTGACGAAGAAGGAACTGACCGAGGGCAAGACGGATATCGTCGTCGGCACTCATGCGCTGCTTGGCTCGTCGATCAAATTCGCCAATCTCGGTTTGCTGATCATCGACGAGGAGCAGCATTTCGGCGTGAAGCACAAGGAGCGGTTGAAGGAGCTGAAGAGCGACGTGCATGTACTGACGCTTTCGGCGACGCCAATCCCGCGCACCTTGCAGCTCGCCATGACGGGCGTGCGCGAACTCTCGCTTATCACCACGCCGCCGGTCGACCGCATGGCCGTGCGCACCTTCATCTCGCCCTTCGATCCCTTGGTCATCCGCGAGACCCTGATGCGCGAGCACTATCGCGGTGGCCAGAGTTTCTACGTCTGCCCGCGGCTCAGCGACCTTTCGGAAATCCATGATTTCCTGCGCCAAGACGTGCCAGAGCTGAAGGTCGCCGTCGCACATGGCCAGATGCCGGCCACCGAACTCGAAGACATCATGAACGCCTTCTACGAGGGCCGCTACGACGTGCTGCTCTCGACGACGATCGTTGAATCCGGCCTCGACGTGCCGACGGCGAACACGATGATCATCCATCGCGCCGACATGTTCGGCCTCGCCCAGCTCTACCAGTTGCGCGGCCGTGTCGGCCGGTCGAAGGTGCGCGCCTTCGCGCTTCTGACGCTGCCGGTCAACCGCACGCTGACCGGCATGGCGGAACGCCGCCTCAAGGTGCTGCAATCGCTCGACACGCTCGGCGCGGGCTTCCAGCTTGCGAGCCACGACCTCGATATCCGTGGCGCCGGCAACCTGCTCGGCGAGGAACAGTCCGGCCATATCAAGGAAGTCGGCTTCGAGCTCTACCAGCAGATGCTGGAAGAGGCCGTCGCCGAAATCAAGGGTGACGAGGAAGTGGCAGACAGCGGCTGGTCGCCGCAGATCTCCGTCGGCACGCCGGTCATGATCCCGGACGATTACGTGCCGGACCTGCATCTGCGCCTAGGCCTCTATCGTCGCCTCGGCGAGATCAACGAACTCGGCGATATCGACGCCTTCGGCGCGGAACTGATCGACCGTTTCGGTCCCCTCCCGATCGAGGTGCAGCATCTGCTGAAGATCGTCTACATCAAGTCGCTCTGCCGCACGGCGAATGTCGAGAAGCTCGATGCCGGCCCGAAGGGTGTCGTGGTGCAGTTCCGCAACAAGCAGTTCCCGAACCCGGCAGCCCTGGTCGGCTACATCGCGAAGCAGGGCACGCTCGCGAAGATCCGGCCGGACCACAGCGTCTTCCTCGCGCGCGACTATCCCACGCCGGAAAAGCGCCTGACGGGCGCCGCGCAGGTGATGACGCAGCTTGCCGGCTTGGCAAAGTAAGGCTTACGCCGCGCCGTTGCGCTCCTGCGCCTTCATCGTCGCGATCTCGCGGAAGGCGTTCACCAGCACGTCGGGAGACTGGGCGCCCATCACGGCATATTTGTTGTCGATGATGAAGCAGGGCACGCCGGTGACACCCATGTCGCGGGCCATGCCGATCTCTTCCTTGACGGAATCGACGTCGGCGCCGGCGGAAAATAGGGCGGTCACCACCGCGCGGTCCATGCCGGAGGCCTCAGCGATATCGAGCAGCACCGCGCGGTCGCCGACATTGCGGCCTTCCTCGAAATAGGCCTTGAAGAGCGCGATCGCCGCGCGCTCCTGCACGAGCGGACCTTCGATCATCGCCCAGCGCAGCAGGCGATGGGCATCGAGCGTGTTCGGGCTGATTTTCACCGCGGGGAAATCGAAGTCGATGCCGGCGGCATGGCCGAGGTCCGTCAGCATCTGATGCGCGCGGTCGACGGCGTCGATCCCGCCGAGCTTTTCGGCGAGGTGCTTCTTGTGGTCGACGCCTTCGGGCGGCAGGTCCGGATTGAGTTGGTAGGGACGGAACGTCACGGCGACGGCAAGCTCGTCCTTGACGTTCTCGATCGCCTGTTCGAGCCGCTTCTTGCCGAGGTAGCACCAGGGGCAGACGACGTCAGAGACGACGTCGATCGTGATCGCTTCCATCCGGGTTTCCTTTCGAGACGCCGGAAGCTTCCGGCTGCGACGCAATCCTTTCAAGGCACTGCGTCGTCACTTCAACGTTACCGCCGAGATAAGCTTACCGGCCACGGCTTTCAACTGCTTACCTCAAGGTAACCCCAATTCTGGGGATACCCTCTTTATTGCGCCCTCTCGTCCCACCATGCGGGAAGCTGGAAGCCCCAGAGCGGCGTCATCTGCGGCCGCCCGATGTGCTTGTTGCGGGCGATCCATTGCTCGCTGAGGTGATAGAGCGGAACGATATAGTTGCCGGAAAGCAGCATCCTGTCCTGCAGCCGCACGGCCGAGCGGAAATCCTCCGCCGAGCGGGCGGAAAGGATTGCGGTCATGACACGGTCGAGGTCGGGGTCAGCGACACCGGCGAAATTCTCGCTGCCCTCGCGATCGCGCGCATCCGTTCCCCAACGCCGCACCTGTTCGAGACCGGGCGACAAGGACGACAGGAACGCCTTCATGATCACATCGTAGTCGAAGGTCTGGCTGCGGCTCTGATACTGCGAATCGTCGACGGTCCGGAGGCTGACACGCACGCCAAGAGCCGCAAGGAAGCGCTGGTAGGCGAGCGCGAGCTTCTCCTGGTCGGCGTTCTGCGTCATGATTTCAAAGGCGAGCGGCTCGCCGGACGCGCCGACCATGCGGCCGTTCTGGATCGAATAACCCGCCTTCTTGAAATGGTCCATCGCCTGGCGGAGCACCGCGCGGTCGCGGCCCGAGCCGTCGGTTACCGGCAGGCGGTAGGTTCCGGCGAGCACGGCAGGATCGATTCGGCTCGCAGCCTCGCCGATGATCTCGCGCTCGCGCGCATCGATCGGCACATTGAGCGACGACAGCTCGGAGTTTTGCCAGAAACTTTCCGTGCGCGTGTAGGCGTTTTCAAACAGGGTGCGGTTGACCCATTCGAAATCGAAGGCGAGCGAGAGCGCCTTGCGCAGTTCCGCATTCTGGAAGACGGGCCTGCGTGTGTTGAAGACGAAGCCGAACATGACCGGCGGAAGCTTCGATTTCACGGCGTCCTTGATGACCGTGCCGGACTGCACGGCGGGAAAATCGTAGCCGCGTGCCCACTTCGTCGGGTTGCCTTCCTGATAGACGTCGATCACGCCTTTCTTGAAGGCCTCGAACAGCGAATTGTCCTGCAGGAAATATTCGACGGAGATCTCGTCGTAATTGTCGAAGCCGACCTTCGAGGGGATGTCCTTGCCCCAGTAGTTCGGGTCGCGCTCGTAGACGATGCGTTCGCCGGGTTTGACAGCCTTTACCTTGTAGGGACCGGAGCCGAGCGGCAGAGCGAGCGACGACCGGTCGAAGGTCTCCACGTCGATCGCGTGTTTCGGCAGGATCGGCGAGAAGGCGATCAGCAGGGGCGCCTCGCGGTCACCCTTGTCGTTGAAGGTGAAGCGGACGCTATGCTCGCCGGTTTTTTCCAGCTTTTCTACCGTGTTCAGGCGGATGCTGAAGGGCGCGCGGCCCTTGTCGCGCATGAGCTCGAAGGTAAAGATCACGTCCTCGGGCGTGACCGGCTGACCATCCGCCCAGCGCGCCTTCGGATTGATGTGGAATTCGATGAAGCTCCGGTCGTCGTCCCATTCCACGCTTTCGGCGAGCAGGCCGTACATGGTGAAGGCCTCGTCACGCGAGCGCACCATCAGCGATTCGTAGACGAGATTGCCGAATTCCGGATCCCACATGCCGCGCGCCGTCGTGCGCATGCTCTTGAGAATGAACGGGTTCAGGCTATCGAAGGTGCCGACCACGCCATAGGCGATGCGGCCACCCTTCTTCACGTCCGGATTGACATAACTGAAATGTTTGTAGTCCGGGGGAAGGGCAGGGTCGCCGTGCATGGCGATGCCGTGCAGGGGGGCGGCGTGGCCGAGGGGCGCGGTGAGGCCGAGCAGCGAGGCCGCAAGGGCCATCAGGAGTGGTCGCAAGGGTGTCTCCTCGTTGCGATACGGATGATTCTCGCCCATTATACTCCTGCAAATGGGGACGGCAGCGTGGCGGGTGCTGTAAATCGAAAGCAGGCAGGATTTTCGCAAGAAAAGCTGGATATCCGGCGCCGCCCATTGTAACAGGGTTCCCCGAAGCGGGTCATGCAAATGCCTCAATTCGCCGACAGGAGAGCGCACGGCTGACCAAATCGCCCGAGAGTGACCCACGACGGGTCCAGGAGGGGCTTTTTCGCTCCGGCACCGGATTTTCAGGAGACCGAAATCGTTATGATCTTCACATCGCACCTCATCAAGCGGACCGTGCTTTCCGCCTTCGCTGCTTCCGTTGCCGTGGCGGCTGTGCCGTCCGCATCGCTTGCGCAGCAGCAGGCCCTGCCGCCGAAGGGCTGGTTCAAGGTCTGCACCAAGCAGGAAGACAACGACGTCTGCATCGTACAGAACCTGCTGACGGCCAATAGCGGTCAGCTCATCACGGCCGTCGGCCTCATCACGGTCGCCGGCAAGACGAACCGCAAGATCATGCAGGTCTCCGTGCCGAGCGCGCGCCTGGTGATCCCGGGCGTCCAGATGCAGATCGACGGCGGCAAGGGCCTCAAGCTCGACTACGCCATCTGCATGCCCGACAAGTGCGTCGCCGAAGTGCCGCTGACGGACCAGATGATCGCTAGCCTCAAGAAGGGCGGCGAACTGGTCCTGACCTCGGTCAACTTCCAGCGCGCGCCGAACCCGATCAAGATCTCGCTCGAAGGCTTCACCGGCGTGTTCGACGGCGAGCCGATCGAACAGTCGCAGCTCGAAGAGCGCCAGCGCCTGCTGCAGGAAGAAATGCAGAAGAAGGCCGAGGAAGCCCGCAAGAAGCTCGAAGACGCCCAGAAGGCTGCCAAGAGCCAGTAAGCGTTTCGCTTCATCAGATACGAAAAACCCGGCCATCGGCCGGGTTTTTTATTGCTTTCATGCTGGTGGCAAGCGGCTAGTGGAAGATACCGCTTTCCTCTTTCCAGCGATAATGCCCCTGTTCCACGTCCATAAGGGCGCGGACCTGCGGGTGGCGGATCGGCTTGCCGCTTTCGTCCGGCACAAGGTTCTGCTCGGAGACATAGGCGACGTATTCCGTATCCTCGTTTTCCGCGAACAGATGGTAGAAGGGCTGATCGCGCGACGGGCGTATTTCAGCCGGAATGGCGTTCCACCACTCTTCGGTGTTGGCGAATTCGGGGTCGACATCGAAGATCACGCCACGGAAAGGGAAGACCCGGTGGCGGACGATATCGCCGATGGCAAATTTTGCGTTACGCATCTTCATGGCGTACCTACCTTTCTCCCCATATTTGGGTAATTACGCCAAAACATCAATAGTTAGACCTCGTCATACGTCCTTCATGCAGAGGCTTGCGGCGCTTGCGCCTCCAGCCGTTTCAGCGTACCTCGAAAGTCAACGTCTCAGGCGGGTCGGATGGCATGAACAATCAATGGGGCAGGAGCAGTGGCGGAACGGCGGCAAGCGGCGGCGGCATAGGCGGCATCCTGTTTGCCTCGGTGGTGAGCCTGGCATTGGGGGCGGCCGGCGGTTACGGCGCGTTCCGGACGATGGACGGCGCCGTTCCCACGAACGAAATCGAACAGCGCGACCAGCGCATTAGCGACCTCGCCCGGGAACTCGACGCCCGCGTCGCCCAGGTCGAGGACAGCAGCCAGAAGGCGCAGGCGCTCACTGAGGAGAATGGCAGCCTCAAGCGCCAGATCGAGACCCTGCGCAAGAATTCCGGCACATCCGATGCCGCCGCGGCCCTGGCCGAAAACGTGCGGCTGAACCAGGAAGTGCCCGAACTCAAGAACCAGCTGGAACTGGCCTCGCAACTCGTCGCCGATGCCGAGGCGCTGAAGAAGCGGGCGGAGGAAACGGTCCGCGATCGCGACCGCCAGCTCTCGCTGCGCAGGGACGATATCGCCCGGCTGGAAAAAGCGCTGGCCGAGGCCCGCAGCCAGCAGAGCACGACACAAGGTGCCGAGGCGCAACGCCAGGAAGCCGAAGCGGCACTCCGCCGTGAGCTCGAAGAGGCCCAGCGCGCCAAGGACACGATCCAGACCACCGACCTGCCGGCGTTGCGCGACGAGGTTGCCCGGCTGGAGAAGGCGCTGGCCGAGGCTCGTAGCGAGCAAAACATGACGAAGAGCGCCGAGACAGAACGCCAGGAGGCCGAAGCGGCACTCCGCCGTGAACTCGAAGCGGCGCAGCGCGCCAAGGATGCGATCGAGACAACCGACCTGCCGGCGCTGCGCGACGAGATTGCCCGGAAGGACAAGGAGATCGCGGCGCTGAAGGCAGGCAACGCATCCCTGACGTCGCGGATCAGCGCGCTTGAGACTGCCGCGCGCTCGGTCACTGTTCCGGGCAAGCCGGATGACGGTGGCGAGAAGCCGGTGCTCGACAACAAGAAGCCGACGCAGGTGCGCAATCCGCGCAGCGCCGTGCTGGTCGCGCTGGCGATCGACAACACGCCCGGCCTCGACCGCCTGAGCAGCACCCAGCGCGAACAGCTCGAACAAACGCTGGTCTCCGGCGAGTGCGTGACAAAGGCGCTCGACAGCGCCCTGAAGCGCGTGCCGGTGCTGGCGCTGCGCAACCTGATGCGTGACCTCGACAGCGATTGCTAAATTCATGCGGCGGCTCGACCGCCGGATTTGGGAAGGAGATTTTCGATGAAGCGATCCGTTCTGGCGGCAGCGCTTGGCCTTGCACTTTTCGTGGGCGGGGCCTCGGCACAGGAATTCGAACGCAACATCATGACCGGCGGCGCGCAGGGCACCTATATCAAGGTCGGCCGCGACATTGCGGCCCTCGGCGCGGAATGCGGACTGAAGCTGAATGTCGTGGAAAGCGCCGGCTCGCTGGAAAATTTCGTGGGGGTACGCAACCGCCGCAACACGCAGTTCGGCATCGTGCAGAGCGACGTGCTCGAATACCTGAAGACCTTCGAAGCGAACGATCCGGAGGTGCAGAAGGCGGTAAAGGGCGTGCGCATCATGTTCCCGCTCTACAATGAAGAGATCCACGTGCTCGCCCGCAAGGACATCGGCAGCATGAAGGATCTTGCCGGCCGGAAGGTCGCCGTCGGCAAGAAGGATTCCGGCACCTTCCTCACCGCGACACTGATCATGGACATCCTGCAGGTGAAGGCCGGCCAGCGCATGGACATCAACCCGGAGGAGGCGTTGCCAAAGCTGCTTTCCGGCGAAATTGACGCCTTCTTCTACGTGGCGGGCGCGCCCGCATCGCTCTTCTCCGGCAACACGATCGACAAGGCGAAATTCCACCTCGTGCCGATCACCGAAGCGCCACTGCTGGCGACCTACACGCCCTCGCGCATCGATGCCGGCACCTATGCCTTTCAGGACCAGCCGGTCGACCTGATCGCGGTCAAGGCCGTGATGATGACCTACGACTACGACACCAAGCGCAACGCCTATCACCGCGACAGCTGCAAGACGGTGGCGGATTTTTCCAACCTCATCGTCTCCGGGCTCGACAAGCTGAAGACGACCGGCCATCCGAAATGGAAGACGGTGGACCTGACGGCGCTGCCGCCGGGCTGGCAGGTCGGCGTCTGCGTCAAGGCCGGCATGGCGCTGGACTACAAGCCCGCCTGCAAGGCGGGTGCCGCAACCTCCACAAGCGGCGGCGACGATAGCAACGAAGAATATCTCAACCTGCTCAAGCAGCGGCTCCAGCCGTAACTTTTCGACGATACGGCAACAAAAAAACCCGGCCAGTGGCCGGGTTTTTCATTTGAAAACCTCCCGTCCGAAGACGGGAGGAATTCTTGTGCCGATCAGGCGGAATAGTACATGTCGAACTCGACCGGGTGCGGCGTCATTTCGTAGCGCATGACTTCGACCATCTTCAGTTCGATGTAGGAATCGATCTGGTCGTCGTCGAACACGCCGCCAGCGGTCAGGAACTTGCGATCCTTGTCGAGGCTTTCCAGCGCTTCGCGCAGAGAGCCGCAGACCGTCGGGATCTTCTTAAGTTCCTTCGGCGGCAGGTCGTACAGATCCTTGTCCATGGCCTTGCCGGGATGGATCTTGTTCTTGATGCCGTCGAGGCCGGCCATCAGCATGGAAGCGAAGCCGAGATACGGGTTGCCCAGCGGATCGGGGAAGCGGATTTCGACGCGCTTGGACTTCGGACCGGTGCCGAACGGAATGCGGCACGAAGCCGAACGGTTGCGGGCCGAGTAGGCGAGCAGGACCGGCGCTTCATAGCCCGGGACGAGACGCTTGTAGGAGTTCGTCGTCGGGTTGGTGAAGGCGTTGATCGCCTTGGCATGCTTGATGATGCCGCCGATGAAGTAAAGGCAGGATTCCGACAGGCCGGCATATTCGTCGCCGGCGAACTGCGGCTTCGAGTCCTTCCAGATCGACAGGTGGACGTGCATGCCCGAGCCGTTGTCGCCGAAGATCGGCTTCGGCATGAAGGTTGCCGTCTTGCCATAGGCATTGGCGACCTGGTGCACGACGTACTTGTAGATCTGCACCTTGTCGGCGCTGCGAACCAGCGTGTCGAACTTGACGCCGAGCTCGTGCTGGGCGGCAGCCACTTCATGGTGCTGCTTTTCGACGGTGACGCCCATCTCGGTGAGCACCGTCAGCATTTCGGAACGCATGTCCTGGCAGGAATCGACCGGGGGAACCGGGAAATAGCCGCCCTTGACGCGCGGGCGGTGGCCGAGGTTGCCGGTCTCGTAGTCGGTGTCGTCGTTCGACGGCAGTTCGGACGAGTCGAGCTTGAAGCCCGTGTTGTACGGGTCGGCCTTGTACTTGACGTCGTCGAACACGAAGAATTCCGGTTCCGGGCCGGCATAGACGGTGTCGCCGATGCCCGAGGCCTTGAGGTAGGCTTCGGCCTTCTTGGCCGTGCCGCGCGGATCGCGGTTGTAGGATTCGCCCGAGACCGGGTCGAGGATGTCGCACATGATGACCATGGTGGACTGCGCGAAGAACGGGTCCATGTGAACCGTTGCCGTATCCGGCATCAGCACCATGTCGGACTCGTTGATCGCCTTCCAGCCGCCGATCGAGGAGCCGTCGAACATGACGCCATCGGCGAACATGTCTTCGTCGACGACGCCGACGTCCATCGTGACGTGATGCATCTTACCCTTGGGATCGGTAAAGCGCAGGTCGACAAACTTGACGTCGTTTTCCTTGATTTGCTTGAGGATATCATTGGCAGTCGTCATTTTTTATAGTCCCTGTGTGTGATGACGAGGTGGAAGCCTTGGCCGAACGGCAAGGCGGGATTAGATGGCGTCGACGCCGGTTTCACCGGTGCGGATGCGGATGACTTCTTCGACGTTGGAGACAAAGATCTTGCCATCGCCGATACGGCCGGTCTGGGCCGCATTGCGGATGGCCTCGATGACGGCCTCCGCGTTTTCGTCCGCCAGCACGACTTCGACCTTCACCTTGGGCAGAAAATCGACGACGTATTCGGCGCCACGGTAAAGTTCCGTGTGCCCCTTTTGGCGTCCAAAGCCTTTCGCCTCGGTGACGGTAATCCCCTGCAGGCCAACTTCCTGAAGGGCTTCCTTCACCTCATCGAGCTTGAAAGGCTTGATGATCGCTTCGATCTTTTTCATGAGAAAATGTCTCTCCGCTTCTCCCGTTTGCGCAGGATTGCGCCTGCTGACCACTTCAAATGCACGTAGCATGCCAACTTGATGCGGAATGTCTGCCAAATCGGATGAAATCCGTTTCTTTCGCAATCCCGCTCGTCATCACGCCGGGATGATGCGGCTTTCCGGGCAAAAGTTCTAGCGAATTCTGCCTAAAATTTGTCACTTTCTGTGCCGCTCAGCCCGCGTGAGGGGCATGCCTTGCCGTCTCGGGGCGCGAAGCTGCAAATTTGAGCATATCGAATATGCATATGATGAAAAAATAGGCTTTACACCGCATCGAGCGTGCCGCTTGTCTCGATCATGCCTTTGCGGGCATGGTGGGGCATGCACCAGGAAATCGACACGCTCATCATCACGCCCGCCGATATGGGCCATATCGACCAGGCCGCCGCTGCCTCGGGCCTTTCGAGCTACGGCCTGATGGAGCGGGCCGGCCAGGCCGTCGCCGCGACGGCGCTTCGCCGTTTTCCCGGCGCGTTGCGTTTCGCCGTGCTCTGCGGCCCCGGTAACAATGGTGGCGACGGCTATGTCGCGGCGCGCGCCTTGCAGGAAGCAGGCGCCTCTTTGGCGGTTCATGCGCTTGGAGACATTGGCGCCCTGAAAGGCGATGCTGCAACCGCCTTCGCGGCCTTCCACGGCCCGGTCGCGCCGCTCGCGAGTTACGCGCCCCGGCCTGGCGACGTGGTGATCGACGCGCTCTTCGGCGCCGGCCTGGCGCGCGATGTGCCGGACGAGGTCGCAAAAACCATCGAGGCGGTCCGCAGGGCCGTGCTTCCCGTGCTGGCGGTGGACCTGCCGTCCGGCGTCGATGGCCGGACGGGGCAAGTGAGGGGCGCGGCCTTCGAGGCCGCCGCCACCGTCACCTTCATGTGCCGCAAGCCCGGCCACCTTCTTCTGCCCGGCAAAACCCTGGCCGGTGCGCTGGAGGTCTTCGATATCGGCATCCCCACGCGCATCCTTACCCGGCATGCCGACCATATGCGCGTGAACACGCCCGCGATCTGGCGCCTCGCTCTGCCGGCGCAGACCGGCGCCACACATAAATATGTCCGTGGTCACCTGGCCGTCTTCTCCGGCCCGGCAACGGCGACAGGCGCCGCGCGCCTCTCCGCCATGGCCGGCCTCCGCGCCGGCGCGGGTCTGGTCACGGTGCTCTCGCCCCATGATGCGCTGCCAGCCAACGCCGCGCACCTGACGGCGGTGATGCTAAAGGCCATCGACAACGAGGCCGATCTCGCCGCATTGCTCGACGACGAGCGCCTGAAAACCTTCGTACTCGGCCCCGGCTTCGGCGATGCCGGGAAGATAAGAGCCTACGTAAAACTGCTTGCGGAACGGGATCGCCATCTCGTGCTGGACGCCGACGGCATCAGCGCCTTCCGCGACGATCCGGCCGTCCTCTTTTCCCTCTTCGCCGGCGGGCGGCCAAGGCTCGTGCTGACGCCGCATGACGGCGAGTTCGCCCGGCTTTTCCCGGACCTCGCGGCGGACAAGACCCTGTCGAAGATCGAGCGCGCCCAAAAGGCCGCAAGCCGCAGCAATGGCGCCGTCGTCCTCAAGGGCGCTGACACCGTGATCGCCGCACCCGACGGCCGCGCGCTCGTCAACGAAAACGCGCCGCCCTGGCTTGCGACCGCGGGTTCCGGCGACGTGCTCGCCGGCATGGTCGGTGCGCACCTGACCCAGGGCATGCCCGCCTTCGAAGCCGCCGCCAGCGCCGTCTGGCGCCATGGCGAGGCGGGCCGCATTGCTGGCGAGGGGCTTACGGCGGAGGATTTGCCCGACGCCATTCAACCTTGGCCGGTTGCTTGAGGGCTTTTGGTGCGGTCGAGAAGACTCGAACTTTCCGACCGGGACCGATTAAACCGCCGCCTACATGAAATTACGCAAAAACCTCAGCCGGTTAGCTTCTGAAGTTCACGCGCGCCGTTTGGTGCGTTCACCTTACCGGAGGTGATGAAGAAGGCGAAGACGTCGCGGGCTTTCTTGGCGGGCTTGGTGTCCGGGTCGATCTTCGGCAAGTCGCCCGGCTCGCCGCCGGCGGCCCAGTCCTTCAGCCTTGCCGCCCATTCGTCGAGCGCCTTCGGCGGATAGCAGGTCTTGATGTCGTCGGAGCCTTTTTGCAGGCGCGCATAAACGAAATCGGCCGTCACGTCGGCGATCTCCGGATAGTCCTCGTGCTGCGCATAGACGATCGCCGTCTTGTATTTGCGGGCAAGTGCGGCGAATTCCGGCACCAGGAACGTGTCGTTGCGCACTTCCAAGGCATGTTTGAGCGTAAGCCCGTCCAGCTTTTCCGGCAGGAGCTTCAAAAAGCCCTCGAAATCCTCCGGCTCGAATTTCTTCGTCGGCGGGAATTGCCAGAGGATCGGGCCGAGATGATCGCCGAGTTCGGTGAGCCCCTGGGTCAGGAATTTCTCGACCGACTCCCCGCCGTCGGCCAAAACCTTGCGGTTGGTCGTGAAGCGGCTGGCCTTCAGCGAGAAGATAAAACCGTCCGGCACTTCGGAGGCCCATTTGGCGAAGGTTTCCGGCTTTTGCGAGCCGTAATAGGTGCCGTTGACCTCGATCGCCCTCAGTTCACGGCTGGCGAATTCGAGCTGCCGCTTCTTCGTCAGCTTTTCCGGATAGAAGGTGCCCTCCCACGGATCGAAGGTCCAGCCGCCGATGCCGGTGCGAATGGTGCCGGATGTGCTCATGTCATGCTCTCCTCGACAGACAGGATGGCGGCGCGCCTCAAGCGGGCGCGATGAAGGCTTGCGAAATTTCCTGGAAAACCGGCAGGGCCTCCGTGCCGGCGCAATGGGCGGAAAGCGCCGGATAGGCCGACTGATCGATGAGGCCGGGATGGGCCTCGCTCACATGCCGCCAGGCACAGGCGACAGCGATGTCGGCATGGGTGATGCGGCCGAACCAGAAGTCGCCCGGGCGCGCCGCACGCTCAGCCTCCAGCGCGGCGAGCACGGTGGCGATCTGCGAGCGGCAGCGCTCGACGAAATAGGCGGACGGCGTTTCGTGCAGGTGCAGCTCGTAAAACAGGCTGACGCCCTTGTCGGCGAAACCGGTGGCGAGGGTCATGACCTTCAGCACCTGCCGCCGCTCCGGCCCCGCCTGTTGCAGCAGGCGTCTTTCCGGCGGCATGAGGCTGTCGAGATGGTCGAGGATGGAGTTGCTGTCGGCCACCACGTCGCCGTCGTCGAGCACCAGCGTCGGCACGCGCATCAGCGGGTTGAGCGCCTGCACCTTCTCGCCCTCGCTGAACACCGACCACGGCCGGTGCTCGAACGGCAGATCGTAGAGCCGCAGGGCGATGCCCACACGGCGTACATAGGACGAGTCGTACTGGCCGATCAGGATCATCCGTTACTCCGCCGCCGCCTTTTTCATCGGCCGGCGCTCCAGCAGTTCCTTGAGGAAATGGCCGGTATAGGAGCGCTTCACCTTGACGATATCCTCCGGCGTGCCTTCCGCGATCACCTCTCCGCCGCCGTCGCCGCCCTCGGGGCCGAAATCGATGACCCAGTCGGCGGTCTTGATGACTTCCAGATTGTGCTCGATGACCACGACCGAATTGCCCTGGTTGACCAGTTCGTGCAGCACTTCCAAGAGCTTTGCCACGTCATGGAAGTGCAGGCCAGTGGTCGGTTCGTCGAGGATGTAGAGCGTGCGGCCGGTCGAGCGTTTCGAAAGCTCCTTGGCGAGCTTGACGCGCTGCGCCTCGCCGCCGGACAAGGTGTTCGCCTGCTGGCCGACCTTGATATAGCCGAGGCCGACCTGGTTCAGCGTCACCAGCTTGTCGCGCACGGCGGGCACGGCTGCGAAGAACTCGACGCCTTCCTCCACCGTCATGTCCAGCACGTCGGCGATCGACTTGCCCTTGAAGGTCACGTCGAGCGTCTCGCGATTGTAGCGCTTGCCGTGGCAGACGTCGCAGGTGACGTAGACGTCCGGCAGGAAGTGCATCTCGATCTTGATGACGCCATCGCCCTGGCAGGCCTCGCAGCGCCCGCCCTTGACGTTGAAGGAGAAGCGGCCCGGCTGGTAGCCGCGCGCCTTCGCCTCCGGCAGGCCGGAAAACCAGTCACGGATCGGCGTGAAGGCGCCGGTATAGGTGGCGGGGTTGGAGCGCGGCGTGCGGCCGATCGGCGACTGGTCGATGTCGATGACCTTGTCGATGAATTCGAAGCCGTCGATGCGCTCGTGTTCTGCCGGGATTTCGCGCGCGCCCATGATGCGCCGCGCCGCGGATTTGTAGAGCGTCTCGATCAGGAAGGTCGACTTGCCGCCGCCGGAAACACCGGTGACCGCCGTGAAGACGCCGAGCGGAATGGCAGCCGTGACATTCTTCAGGTTGTTGGCCTTCGCGCCGACGACCTTGATTTCCTTTTTCTTCTTCGGCTTGCGACGCTCGCCCGGAATGGCGACCGAGAGCTCGCCGGAGAGATATTTGCCGGTGAGCGAGGCGGGGTTGGCGATCACCTGCTCGGGCGTGCCCTGGGCAATCACTTCGCCACCATGGATGCCGGCGGCGGGGCCGATATCGACCACGTAGTCGGCCGTCAGGATCGCGTCCTCGTCGTGTTCGACGACGATGACGGTGTTGCCGATATCGCGCAGATGCCGCAGCGTATCGAGCAGGCGGGCATTGTCGCGCTGGTGCAGGCCGATCGAGGGCTCGTCCAGCACGTAGAGCACGCCCGTGAGGCCCGAGCCGATCTGCGAAGCGAGCCGGATACGCTGGCTCTCACCGCCGGACAGCGTGCCGGAATTGCGCGAGAGCGAGAGATATTCGAGGCCGACATCGTTGAGGAAGCGCAGGCGCTCGCGGATCTCCTTGAGGATGCGCACCGCGATTTCGTTCTGCTTGGTGTTCAGGTTTTCCGGCAAAACGTCGAACCAGTCGCGCGCGACGCGGATCGACATCTGCGTCACTTCGCCGATATGCAGCTTGTTGATCTTCACCGCCAGCGCCTCGGGCTTCAGGCGAAAACCGTTACAGGCCGGGCAGGGGGCGGCGGACATGTAGCGCTCGATCTCTTCGCGCGACCAAGCGGAATCCGTCTCCTTCCAGCGGCGTTCGAGGTTCGGCACGATGCCTTCGAAGGTTTTTACCGTCTTGTAGGAGCGCGCGCCGTCCTTGTAGTTGAACTCGATCTTCTCCTTCGTGCCGTGCAGGATGGCGTCCTGCGCCTCCTCCGAAAGTTCCGACCAGCGGTTGGAGAGCTTGAAGCCATAGGCGGCGCCGAGTGCTTCCAGCGTCTGGTTGTAGTAGGGCGAGGAGGATTTTGCCCAAGGCGCCACGGCGCCGTCGCGCAGCGTGCGCTCCGTTTCCGGCACGATCAGGTCCGGGTCGATCTTCTGCTGGCTGCCGAGGCCGTCGCAGATGGGGCAGGCGCCGAAGGGATTGTTGAAGGAGAAGAGCCGCGGTTCGATTTCCGAGATGGTGAAGCCGGAAACCGGGCAGGCGAATTTTTCCGAAAACAGCACGCGCTCATGCGTCTCGTTCAGCGACTTGTTGGCGGAGCCGCCGGCGGAGGTTTCCTCGACCGGCAGCGGCTTGTCGGCGAATTCTGCGATTGCAAGGCCGTCGGCGAGCTTGAGGCTGGTTTCGAGACTGTCCGCCAGACGCGCGGCGAGGTCCGGCCGCACGACGACGCGGTCGACCACAACGTCGATGTCATGCTTGTATTTCTTGTCGAGCGCCGGCACGTCGGCGATCTCGTAGAACTGGCCGTCGACCTTGACGCGCTGAAAACCCTTCTTCATCAGCTCGGCGAGTTCCTTCTTGTACTCGCCCTTGCGGCCGCGCACGACGGGCGCGAGGATGTAGAGGCGCGTGCCTTCGCCGAATTCCAGCACGCGGTCGACCATCTGGCTGACCGTCTGGCTCTCGATCGGCAGCCCTGTCGCCGGCGAATAGGGAATGCCGACGCGCGCAAACAGAAGGCGCATATAGTCGTAGATTTCTGTGACCGTCCCGACGGTCGAGCGCGGGTTCTTCGAGGTCGTCTTCTGCTCGATGGAGATGGCCGGCGAAAGCCCGTCGATCTGGTCGACATCCGGCTTCTGCATCATCTCCAGGAACTGGCGCGCATAGGCCGAGAGGCTCTCGACATACCGGCGCTGGCCCTCGGCATAGATCGTGTCGAAGGCGAGCGACGACTTTCCGGAGCCCGAAAGCCCGGTCATGACGATCAGCTTGTTGCGGGGCAGGTCGAGATCGATGCCCTTGAGATTGTGTTCGCGTGCGCCGCGGATGGAAATTGTCTTGAGTTCGCTCATGGTATCCAGCGTCAGAAGTCGTTGCGCGTTCTAATAGGGGTTGGCCCCTATGTAGGGATAGGTTTGGGCCTGTCCATGCGCGATCAGAAGATTCCGTGCCCGTTTCCGATTCGGTTGACAAGAGTGTAGGGAATTATTAGAACAAAAAAAGAACAAAAATTCGCAATTGATCTGTGGATTACCACTTATGCGGGGCGGCGCTGGCAGACGACAGCCGGTAAGATGCCGCATTCATGGTGTGAAGTGATGTCGGGCCGAGGCCCGGAGCGAAACGGGAAAGACGGGTATGGCTGGAAGCGTCAACAAGGTGATCTTGATCGGGAACGTCGGGGCGGACCCGGAAATCCGGCGCACGCAGGACGGTCGGCCGATCGCCAACCTGCGCATCGCCACCTCCGAATCCTGGAAGGACCGCAACAGCGGCGAGCGCCGCGAGAAGACCGAATGGCACACGGTCGTCGTCTTCAGCGAACCGCTCTGCAAGGTCATCGAACAATATGTGAAGAAGGGCGCCAAGCTCTATATCGAGGGCGCGCTGCAGACCCGCAAGTGGCAGGACCAGACCGGCAACGACCGCTATTCGACGGAAATCGTGCTGCAGGGCTTCAACTCGACGCTGACCATGCTGGACGGCCGCGGCGAAGGCGGCGGCGCAAGCCGGGGCGGCAGCGACTTCGGCGGCGCACAGAGCTACGACGATTACGGTTCGCGCCCCTCTTCGGGCGGTGGCAGTGGCAGCGGCGCCTCCGGCGGCAACCGTTCGAGCGGTTCGCCGCTCTCGCGCGACATGGATGACGACATTCCGTTCTGAGAACGCTGGCCGTTCCGGGAACACCGGATAGATGATGGCGGCGGCTTTGGGGCAGACCCAAAAGCCGCCGTCCGCGTTTTTAGCTTGCGACGTTGCGCAGGCTTCCGCGCGCGAGATTGCTCAGTTGCTCGCGATGGATCGTCTGCAGTTTTGGCGCGTGGGCCGGCAGGAGTTCGATCAGCGCTTCTGCTGCCGCCTGCAGCATGGCGGGCGCCGGCTTTTCGCGCGGCGACGTGAAGCGCTCGAGGCTGCCCAGGAATTGCTCGAAGACGGCGCGCGACGCGATGATCGCCTGGTGCATGTCGACGTCGAATTCGTTCGGCTGGGCGGTGATCGTGACCGAGCCGTTCTCGGCATGCGCGGCGACGGCCGAGCCGTCGAGCGAGGCGTTCAGGCCCTCCAGGAACACGCGGTACTGGAAGAAATCCCGCCGTACCAGGGTGTCGTATTTGGACTCGTCCGGCGAAACGGTCGGGTCGGTCACGAGGATGCTGGGCCGCAGCCTGTCCTGAAGCTCCAGGCGATCGATGAGATGGGTCAGCGAATTGCCGGTTCCCACGACGTCGATCAGCAGGGTCCGCGCGCCGAGGCGGCCACGCAGATAGGCCTCGTATTCGGTGGACTTGTCGTAGCACAGCGTGCGCGACACCTGGAAATAGGAAACCGGCGGCATGCCGGCGCGCGCGAAATGGGTCGAGGCCAGCATCTGGTGCCACAGGTTGCAATCGCGCGATGCCGCCAGGATCTTGTCCGCACCGAAACGTTCGGCGCAATGCAGCGCCCAGAAGGCGCCGACGACCATGAGCGGAATGTTGACCGCCGCCTGCGCCTTCAGCACGTTGTGGATGGCGGGATCGCGATGGAAGGTCTTGAGCCGCGTTTCCCGCAGCGCATGGGCGTAGGGCGCAAGGCCCGCGCTGTGCAAAATCTCTTCCGTGCGGTCCCATTTCGAAATGCTGACGAGCGTCGGGTTGATGCCGGCGGCGGCGGCGCCGACGATATCCGCGTGGATGTTGTCGCCGAAATGCGTGCGGATCGTATGCTCCGCCAGGATGCTCGGCCAGATGACGCGGTGGTGCTTGCCGTAGTTGCTGAGGTAGAGCTTATTGTCCAGGCCGCATTTCTCCTTGAGGATGCGGCTGACGAAGGCGTAGGGCAGGTACATGTCGGAGATGATGATGTCGTGGGCATCGACGCGCGCGACGACCTCCTGGATGGGGAACAGCATGTCCCACTCTTCCTCGAGCTCCAGCAGGCGCGTGCTTTCGGCCTGCGCCTCCGTCAGCGTCGCTTCGGCGATGAGCGCGGCGTAGATGTCGTCCAGGCCGTAGGTGCGGCGGCCGAACATGGCCATCTCGACCGCATGGCGACGCGTCGCAAAGCCGGCAATGCCGCATTTCGCCTCGACCGAGCGGAAGACTTGCAGCGGATCGTTGCAGCGGCGCGCGACCAGCGTATCGAAAAGGTCGAAGCTCTGGATGTGCGTGTGGAGGTCGGAGGCGTTTTCTTCCAGCGTGTGAAGGATCTCGGTCTTGGCGTAATCCCCGTTCGGATTGAGGAAATTGCCGGAGAAGGCCAGCCGGCCGGTGCCATCGGCCACCGGAAGCATCACGCAGGTCGCCTTGCCGAGCTTGTCGACGATTTCCACCGCCTCGCCGTTCAGCCGCCAGAAGGATTCGTTCGGATGGCTGTAGCCGGCGATGAAGCCGTTTTTCTGGAAGATGAACCGGTCGCTGATCTCCTCGCCCCTCGGCTCCGCACGGAAGGTGAACGTTCTGGAGGTCAGCTGGTCGATCGTGATGGGAGACGCATTCACATGGGGTGCGGGAATCATATGGAGGGCCCTGGTTCAAGTTGCCGCAACGCTAGGCAGCGACGCTTGAGCCAAGCTGGTGAATAGAGGGCTGGCTTTTACCCGGCGAAGGCCGATTTCACGCCGTCCACCACGAACTGCACCGCCAGTGCCGCGAGGATCACGCCGAGCAGGCGCGTGAGGATCGCGCGGCCGGTTGCGCCGAGGAACCGGTCGATGCGTTCGGCGATGACGAGCGACAGGAAGAGGATGACGAGACAGAGCGCCAGCACGCCGATCAGTGCCGTGCGTTCGAGCGCGGAGGGGAAGGAGCCGGAGAGCAGGATCGTCGCTGAGATGGCGCCGGGGCCGGCAATCAGCGGCAGCGCCAGCGGGAAGACGGCGATGTTGTGGATGTGGTCGCGGGTGATCGCCACTTCGCTGGTCTTTTCCTTGCGCTCGTTGCGGCGCTCGAAGATCATCTCGAAGGCGATCCAGAACAGGAGCAGGCCGCCTGCGATGCGGAAGGCGCCGATCGAGATGCCGAGCAGCGACAGCACGCCGGCCCCCGTCAGCGCGAAGACGGCGAGGATGCAGAAGGCAATGAGCGATCCGCGCAGCGCCACCTGCTTGCGCTGCGGCCGCGTCATGCCGACGGTCAGCCCCAGAAAGATCGGCGCGAGACCCGGCGGGTCGATGGTCACGAGCAGGGTCGTGATCGCATTGACCAGAAGATCGACAGTGAGCATGAAGGCGTTCCCCTCGCCGTTTCGCGGCCGATTTTCCCGGCCTTGTGGGCCTATTGTTAGGTGAGGGCGGCCCGCAAGGGAAGGGTGGTCGCAGCCTTGCGACGGCGATGCCACGAAAATGCGCAAATTACCGGATTTACCTCGCAAAAGCCTGTTCAAAACCCTCCGCAAAATTGGCGCGGCAGGCGCCGGTAGGCTATAAAACAAGACTGATTCTGAACAACGATCGTGATCAAAATTGACAGAGCAATCGACACCCGGCGGCAAAAACCCACCCGGCATTGAGCCTATTTCCATCATCGAGGAAATGCAGCGGTCGTATCTCGACTACGCCATGAGCGTGATCGTGTCGCGCGCGCTGCCCGATGTGCGCGACGGCCTGAAGCCCGTGCACCGGCGTATCCTCTACTCGATGAGCGAGATGGGCGTCGACTGGAACAAGAAATACGTCAAGTCGGCCCGCGTCACCGGTGACGTGATGGGTAAATACCATCCGCACGGCGACTCGGCGATCTACGACGCCCTTGCCCGCATGGCGCAGGACTGGTCGCTCCGCCTGCCGCTGATCGACGGCCAGGGCAACTTCGGCTCCATCGACGGCGACCCGCCGGCAGCCCAGCGTTACACGGAATGCCGCCTGGAAAAGGCAGCGCATTCGCTGCTCGACGACCTCGACAAGGAAACCGTCAATTTCCGCGACAACTACGACGGCACGATGAGCGAGCCGGTCGTCGTGCCGGCAAAGTTTCCGAACCTGCTGGTCAACGGGGCAGGCGGCATCGCCGTCGGCATGGCGACGAACATTCCGCCGCACAACCTCTCCGAAGTCATCAACGGCTGTATCGCGCTGATCGACAATCCGGCGATCGAACTGCTCGACCTGATGCAGCATATTCCCGGGCCGGACTTCCCGACGGGGGCTCTGATCCTCGGCCGCGCCGGCATCCGCCAGGCCTACGAGACCGGCCGCGGCTCTGTCATCATGCGCGGCCGTGCCCATATCGAGCCAATGCGCGGCGACCGCGAGCAGATCATCGTCACGGAAGTTCCCTTCCAGGTGAACAAGTCGTCGATGATCGAGAAGATGGCCGAACTGGTGCGCGACAAGCGCATCGAGGGCATTTCGGACCTTCGTGACGAATCCGACCGCCAGGGCTACCGCGTCGTCATCGAGCTGAAGCGCGATGCCAATGCCGAAGTTATCCTCAACCAGCTCTACCGCTACACGCCTTTGCAGACCTCCTTCGGCTGCAACATGGTGGCGCTGAACGGCGGCAAGCCGGAGCTGATGACGCTGCTCGACATGCTGCGCGCCTTCGTCTCTTTCCGCGAGGAAGTCGTCAGCCGCCGCACGAAATACCTGCTGCGCAAGGCGCGCGACCGCGCCCATGTCTTGGTGGGCCTCGCCATCGCCGTCGCCAATATCGACGAGGTGATCGGCCTCATCCGCCGCGCGCCCGACCCGCAGACGGCGCGCGAGCAGTTGATGGAGCGCCGCTGGCCGGCCAAGGACGTCGACGTGCTGATCAAGCTCATCGACGACCCGCGCCACCGCATCAACGAGGACCTCACCTACAATCTCTCGGAAGAGCAGGCCCGCGCGATCCTCGAACTGCGCCTTGCCCGCCTGACGGCGCTTGGCCGCGAGGAAATCGACGAGGAACTCAACAAGATCGGCGAGGAGATCAAGGACTACCTCGATATCCTGTCGTCGCGCGTGCGCATGATGGACATCGTCAAGAACGAGCTCGCCTCCGTGCGCGACGAGTTCGGCACGCCGCGCCGTACCGAGATCCTCGAAGGCGGTCCGGACATGGACGACGAGGATCTCATAGCCCGCGAGGACATGGTGGTGACCGTGTCGCATGCCGGTTACGTCAAGCGCGTGCCGCTCGCCACCTACCGTGCGCAGCGCCGCGGCGGCAAAGGCCGCTCCGGCATGGCCATGAAGGACGAGGATTTCGCGACCCGCCTGTTCGTCGCCAACACGCATACACCGGTGCTGTTCTTCTCCTCGCGTGGAATCGTCTACAAGGAGAAGGTCTGGCGCCTGCCGATCGGTACGCCGCAGTCGAAGGGCAAGGCGCTCATCAACATGCTGCCGATCGAGTCCGGCGAACGCATCACGACCATCATGCCGCTGCCCGAGGACGAAACGACGTGGGAAAACCTCGACGTGATGTTCACGACGACCCGCGGCACGGTTCGCCGCAACAAGCTGTCGGACTTCGTCCAGGTCAATCGGAACGGCAAGATCGCGATGAAGCTCGAGGAAGAGGGCGACGAGATTCTCAACGTCGAGACCTGCACCGAGAACGACGACGTGCTGCTGACCACCGCGCTCGGCCAGTGCATCCGCTTCCCCGTCGATGACGTGCGCGTCTTCGCCGGCCGCAATTCGGTCGGCGTGCGCGGCATTTCGCTCGGCGCCGGCGACCGGATCATCTCGATGACGATCGTCAGCCATGTGAATGCCGAGCCGTGGGAACGCGCCGCCTATCTGAAGCGCTCCGCAGCCGAACGCCGCGCGAGCGGCGTCGACGAGGAGGATATCGCGCTGGTCGGCGAGGATGTCGGCGAGGTCGGCGATCTTCCGGAAGATCGCTACCAGGAGCTCCGCGCCCGCGAACAGTTCGTGCTCACAATCTCGCAGAAGGGCTTTGGCAAGCGGTCGTCCTCCTACGACTTCCGCACCTCTGGCCGCGGCGGCAAGGGCATTCGCGCCACGGACACGTCGAAGACCAACGAGATCGGCGAACTTGTCGCGGCCTTCCCGGTCGAGGACAAGGACCAGTTGATGCTCGTCTCCGATGGTGGCCAGCTCATCCGCGTGCCGGTCGATGGCATCCGCATCGCCAGCCGCGCGACGAAGGGCGTCACGATCTTCTCGACCGCCAAGGACGAGAAGGTTGTGTCGGTCGAGCGCATCAGCGAGCCGGAAGGCGAGGATGATGTGGAAGCGGTTGATGTTGAGGTCGAAGGCGAAATCGACGCCGGGGATGCGTCAGCACCCAGCGAGGAATAAGCCCCTCGCATCCTTGTAGAAATGGAAAAGCCGGACGGGCAGGGAACGACCGTCCAGCTTTTCATTTGGTGCGGGCGGCCCGGAGGGAAGGCCACCCGCGTTACGGCGACATACGTGCTACGGCGTCATGTGCGCGTCGAACGCGCGGGCGCCATAGGGGGGCGTGCTAGACGCCAAAGCCGCCTGCTTCTGTTTTCACCTTCACCGCCTTCATTTCCGCACGATCCCTTTTCAGTTCATGAATGGTGCGGGCGAAATCGAAGGTGAAGACGGTGGCGATGAAGATGGTGGAAAGGATTGTGAGCGCAGCCATCACAGGTCCTCAGCGCAGCCACTTGCCGCGAGCGGCGAGCTTATCGGAGGCCGGGCGATCCTCTTCGCGCAGCGCGTGGATCGTCGCTGCGGTGAGCGCGATGAACATCGTCATGCAGAGTAGAGCGAGTGCCATTTTTGTGTTCCTTCAAGCCTAAGGAAACGCATTACTTGTTTCGCTGTGTTCGATCTGGAGAATGCGCGAGCGCGACCTTTGTTCCAGACCCGTATGCTGTCATTTAAACATGCTCTGCCTGAAATGGTCTTGAACGGGCAATTCATACCGGGTTCACGTTCTTGCAGGGGACAGTTCGGGATGCGACGGGCTGCGCCCTTGCGAAAACGGGCGGTCCGTGACAAAAGGCGGCAAACGGGACCCTGCCGATGACAGTCGCCTTCTACCCTGGCTCTTTCGATCCGATCACGAACGGCCATATCGACGTGCTGGTGCAGGCGCTGAACGTGGCGCCCAAGGTCATCGTCGCGATCGGCATCCACCCCGGCAAGACGCCGATCTTCTCCTTCGAGGAGCGCTCGGACCTCATCCGCCAGTCGATCACCGAGGCGATGCCGGCGCGGGCAGGGGATGTCAGCGTCGTTTCCTTCTCGAACCTCGTCGTCGATGCCGCGCGCACGCACGGTGCGCACCTGTTGATCCGGGGCCTGCGCGACGGCACCGATCTCGATTATGAAATGCAGATGGCCGGCATGAACCGCCAGATGGCGCCGGACGTGCAGACGATCTTTCTGCCGGCGGGCGTTGCCTCGCGGCCCATTACCGCCACATTGGTCCGCCAGATCGCGGCCATGGGCGGCGATGTCAGTGCCTTCGTGCCGGTGCCCGTCTTCCAGGCTCTGAAAGCCCGCAAGGGCTGAGCGCAATCACCCTGAACTCTCAAGGGAGCTATCATGAAAATCCTTCGTCTCGCCTTTGCAGGAGCCCTTTTCCTCGCGGGCGCAACCCTTGCCCAGGCCGCCGATTTCCTCACGATCCAGCTGAAGGACGGCCCGGTCGTCATCGAACTCAATTCGCAGGTCGCGCCGAAGCATGTCGAGCGCATGAAGGCGCTCGCCGCCGCCGGTGAATACGACAACGTCGCCTTCCACCGCGTGATCGAAGGCTTCATGGCGCAGACCGGCGACGTGCAGTACGGCGATCTGGCTGACGGCTACCAGGCGCAGGCGGCCGGCACGGGCGGCTCCAGCCAGGCGGACCTGCCGGCGGAATTCTCCAACGTGCCCTTCGAGCGCGGCACGGTCGGCATGGCGCGGTCGCAGGACCCGAACTCCGCCAACTCGCAGTTCTTCATCATGTTCGCGCCCGGCGACTTCCTGAACGGCCAGTATACGGTCGTCGGCAAGGTGGTCTCGGGCATGGAAAACGTCGACAAGATCAAGCGCGGCGACGACGCCAACAACGGTTCCGTGACCGACCCTGACCGCATGGTCAAGGTTACGGTCGGCAAATAATCCCACCTTTTATTTTCTGCCTGTTGTAATCGCAAAATCGCTTCACACTTTTGCGCAACACGCTTTTGAAGGAGAAAGACCATGGCCGAGATCAAGGATCCGGAAAACACCATCATCATGGAAACCACCAAGGGCAAGGTGGTCATCCAGCTTCTTCCGGATCTCGCTCCGGGACATGTCGCGCGCATCAAGGAACTGACGCGCGAAGGCGCTTATGACGGCGTTGTGTTCCACCGCGTCATCGAGGACTTCATGGCGCAGACCGGCGACGTGCAGTACGGCAAGACCGGCGGCAAGGACTTCAACCCGGCCCGCGCCGGCATGGGTGGCTCGGAAAAGCCGGACCTGAAGGCCGAATTCTCCAACACGAACCACGTGCGCGGCACGTGCTCGATGGCCCGCAGCCAGATGCCGAACTCCGCCAACGCGCAGTTCTTCATCTGCTTCACGGATGCCCCCTGGCTCAACAAGCAATATTCCGTCTGGGGCCAGGTCATCGAGGGCATGGACAATATCGACAAGATCAAGCGCGGCGAGCCCGTGCGCGATCCCGACACCATCGTTTCGATGAAGGTTGCCGCCGACGCGGCCGCCTGATAGACAACGATCGATTTCGACCGCGCTCGCCCCGGCGGGCGCGGTTTTTCTTTGTGCGCTTTTCAAGAGACACCCGACATGGCTGCTTTTCTCTGGGCGCTGCTCGGCATCGCGGCCGGCGCGTGCATCGCTATCCAGGCTCCGATCAATGCGCTGCTCGGCCGCGGGCTCGGCATGCCGGTTGCGGCGGCCTGCGTCTCGTTCCTCTCCGGCGCGCTCATCCTTGCCATCGTGGTGCTGGCCACTTCATCGTTTGAGGGACGGGCGCCGGACTGGCGCGGACCGGCCTTCTGGCTCTATATCGCCGGTGGTGCGCTCGGCACGGTCTATGTCACGACCGCGATTTTCCTGACGCCGCGCATCGGGACGGCCGCCGTGATGGCCTTTGCCGTCTCCGGCCAGCTTCTCGCCGGCATCCTGCTCGACCGCATCGGCTTTCTCGGCATGGCAGTGCGGGAACTGTCCGTCGGCCGCATCGCCGGCGCCATGCTTTTGGTCGTCGGCGCGCTGATGATCCGTTTGTACTGAGGCCTGCCATGCGCGTCGACCTCTTCGATTTCGATCTGCCGGAAGACAACATCGCGCTGCGCCCGGTCAGCCCGCGCGAGGCCGCACGGCTGCTCGTCGTGCGCCCGGCAAACGAGGCTCCCTACGAGGACTGCACCGTCGGCGATCTCCCCTCCTTGCTGCGGGCCGGCGACGCGCTGGTCTTCAACGACACCCGAGTCATTCCCGCCCAGCTCGAAGGCATCCGCCACCGCGACGGCGCCGGCGGCCAGAAAGTGTCCGCGACGCTGCACATGCGCATCGCCGCCGACCGCTGGAAGGCTTTTGCCAAGCCCGGAAAACGCATCAAGCTGGGCGACCGCATCACATTCGGCGACAGTCTCGCGGCGATCGTCGAGGCGAAGGGCGAGGGCGGGGATATCACCCTGCATTTCGAGGCCTCCGGCCCCGAACTCGACCGCGCCATCGCCACCGTCGGCCATATCCCGCTGCCGCCCTACATAGCTTCCAAGCGCGAGGACGACGAGGCGGACCGCCGCGATTACCAGACGATCTATGCCCGCGAGGATGGCGCCGTCGCCGCCCCGACCGCCGGCCTCCACTTCACCGACGCGCTCTTCGAAAAGCTCGACGCGCTCGGCGTCGAGCGCCATTTCGTGACGCTGCATGTCGGCGCCGGCACCTTCCTGCCGGTCAAGGCCGACGACACGACCGAGCACGTCATGCACGAGGAGATCGGCTACGTCTCGCAAGAGACGGCCGCCGCGCTCAACGCCGTCAGGGCGAGGGGCGGGCGCATCGTCTCCGTCGGCACGACGTCGCTGCGCCTCCTCGAAAGTGCGGCGGATGCGGATGGCACGATCAAGCCGTGGTCGGGTGCCACGGGCATCTTCATCACGCCCGGTTACCGCTTTCGCACCGCCGACATGCTGATGACCAACTTCCACCTGCCGAAGTCGACGCTGTTCATGCTCGTCTCCGCCTTTTCCGGCCTGGAGACGATGCGCGGCGCCTATGCGCATGCGATCGCGACCGGCTACCGCTTCTATTCCTACGGCGACTCCAGCCTGCTTTTCCGGAACGACCGATGACCGAAAACTTTGAGTTCAAACTGCTGGCGACCGACGGCAAGGCGCGGCGCGGCGAGGTCTCCATGCCGCGCGGCACTATCCGCACGCCGGCCTTCATGCCCGTCGGCACGGCCGGCACCGTCAAGGCGATGTATCTCGACCAGGTGCGCGATCTCGGCGCCGACATCATCCTCGGCAACACCTACCACCTGATGCTGCGCCCCGGTGCCGAACGCGTCGCGCGCCTCGGCGGCCTGCACGAACTCATCCGCTGGCAATATCCGATCCTCACCGACAGCGGCGGTTTCCAGGTCATGTCGCTCTCGGGCCTGCGCAAGCTCGACGAGCAGGGCGTCACCTTCAAGAGCCATGTCGACGGCGCGCTGCACCACATGTCGCCGGAACGATCGATCGAGATCCAGGGCCTGCTCGGTAGCGATATCCAGATGCAGCTCGACGAATGCGTGGCGCTGCCCGCGTCGCCCAAGGAAATCGAGCGCGCCATGGAAATGTCGCTGCGCTGGGCCGAGCGCTGCAAGGTGGCGTTCGGCGACCAGCCCGGCAAGGCGATGTTCGGCATCGTGCAGGGCGGCGACATCCCGGAGCTTCGCGTGCGCTCGGCGGACGCCTTGTCCGGCCTCGGCCTCAAGGGCTACGCCATCGGCGGCCTCGCGGTTGGTGAGCCGCAGGAGGTCATGCTCGACATGATCGAGACGACCGTGCCGCACCTGCCGACCGAGAAGCCGCGTTACCTGATGGGCGTTGGCACGCCGGACGACATGCTGAAATCCGTCGCCCGCGGCATCGACATGTTCGATTGCGTGATGCCGACCCGCTCCGGCCGCCACGGCCTGGCCTTCACCCGCCGCGGCCGCATCAACCTGCGCAACGCCCGCCACGCCGAAGACATGCGCCCGCTCGACGAAGAATCGAACTGCCCTGCCGCCCGCGACTATTCGCGCGCCTACCTGCACCATCTCGTGCGCGCCAATGAATCGCTCGGCGGCATGCTGCTGACCTGGAACAACCTTGCCTATTACCAGGACCTGATGGCCGGCATCCGCAAGGCGATCGAGGAGGGCCGCTTCGCCGATTTCATGGCGGAAACGCAGGAAGGCTGGGCGGGGGGCGATATCGCCCCGCTCTGATGTTTCGGGCTTAGATTTCCGGCCCCGGCGCCGAACGCACCATGTGCACGCCATTGATCTTGTAGCTGCCGTCCGGCTGCTTCACGACCTGGTAGAGCGCCGTCCAGTCCTTGCCATCCGGCGCGGAGATCAGCACCTCCTGCACCACCATGTCGCCGGTCACCTTGGAACGGCCGAAGGCGAAATTGCCCGGCCGGTACACCGGGGCATAACCCTTCTTCACCATGTCGAAGAAGACGTCTTCGCTCGGGAATTTTCCCCGGATGGTCGGCGAGGCGAAGGAATAGGCCGCCTTGGCATCGTCGTTTAGGAAGGCGGTGATTTGGCTCTGGATAACGGTCTGCGCCGTGTCGACAGGCTCGTCGGCCCGCACGGCTTCCAGCGGAAGGAGACAGAGGGAAACGCAAAGGAACACGGCGGCAGGCAATTTCATGGCGCACACTCCTTTTCGGCGAAAGCTAGAGTAGCACGGGAACTTGCAAAGAGCCGCATGCGATGCGCGCGGCTGCTTTTCGTGGAGATTTTATATAGTTTTTCTTTTAAAAAGCAATATAATAGTATTATTACTTAAAGTAAATATATAGTATCACTAATTCGTGACGGCGCGGGCAGGGTGGCTTTTAAGTGCTTTCTGATGAAGCAATCACGTCCTTGTGGAAGATTACGATTTCGGACCCCTGATATGTCGACCGGGCAAACGCCCGGAACCCGTGCCGCTCGGCAAGGCGTATGGAGGCCGCATTCTGCGCGTCGATGATGCAGGTGACGGGAACGCCGGCCTTGTTCACTTTCGCCCAGGACCACATCGCATCGAGGGCTTCGCTGGCATAACCGCGGCCCTGGACGTCGGGGATCAGTCCCCAGCCGGCTTCCATGGTGTTCTCGATGCTGGGCGTGAGGGCTCTGCGCATCTCATGGAACCCGGCTTCTCCGATGAGCTGGCCGGAGAGCTTGTCCGTGATCGCCCAGAACCCGAAGCCCATGACGCTCCACATGCCGATATGGCGAAGCATGCGGGCCCAGGACTGCTCGCGCGACAAGGGCGTTCCGCCAATGTAGCGCACGACCTCCGGCATGGCCCACATCGCCGCCGTCGCGTCGAGGTCGTCAATTTGAAAGCCGCGCAAGACGAGGCGATCGGTTTCGAGCAGAGGAATGTCGGGCATCTGGATATCGCGGTGAAGAAGCTCAAGGTCGGCGCGCCGAATCTGAAGGCAATCTACTCTCGAACGCGTGGGACAGTCGACATCTGAAACGTGGGATTGTGGCCTGGGAGCGGGCATGGTGGGTTGCCAGAAGACCCTATCCATAAGTCGGATAAGATAGATTATGGAACTAAATGATATGCCGAAATGCCCAAAGACGCTGGAAATCCGGTTTCCGCCTTGACCCGGCACCTCTCACAGCCTTAAGCGAAACGGCAGACGGAACCAACAGCGAAAGCCTGCACCGATGAGCGAGTTGCGCATTCTCTCCGACGCCCATATCCCGGAACTGCCGAACCGCTACAACGGCAAGGTCCGCGAGAATTACGACCTGGCCGATGGCAGCCGCATCATCATCGCGACGGATCGGCTCAGCGCCTTCGACGTCATCCTGACGGCCATTCCCTTCAAGGGCCAGGTTCTGACGCAGACGGCGCGCTACTGGTTCGAGGAAACCGCCGACATCTGCCCGAACCATGTTCTGGCCTATCCGGACCCAAACGTCGTCATCGGCACGCGGCTCGATATCCTGCCGGTCGAGGTCGTCGTGCGCGGTTATCTCGCTGGAACCACCAGCACCTCGATCCTGACGAAGTACCGCAAGGGCGAACGCCAGATGTACGGCATCACGCTGCCGGACGGTCTTCGCGACAACGAAAAACTGCCCGCGCCGATCATCACGCCCACCAGCAAGGCCTTTGACGGCGGGCATGACGAGCCGCTTTCCGGCGAAGAAATCCTCGCCCAGGGCCTGCTGACGGCCGAGCAATGGGAAACGGTGTCGCGTTATGCGCTGTCGCTCTTTGCGCGCGGCCAGGCCCGCGCGGCCGAGCGCGGCCTGATCCTCGTCGACACCAAATACGAATTCGGCACGGACAAGGATGGCCGCATCGTGCTGGCCGACGAGATCCACACGCCGGATTCCAGCCGCTACTGGATCGCCGAGAGCTACGAAGAGAGTTTTGCCAAGGGCGGCCGCCCGGCGAGTTTCGACAAGGATTTCGTGCGCGCCTGGGTCACCGAGCGCTGCGATCCCTACAAGGATCCGATCCCGGAAATCCCGCGCGACCTGGTCGAGCAGACGTCGAAGGTCTACATCCAGGCCTTTGAACAGATTACCGGAAAGACGTTTGTGCCGGATCTCTCCGGCGCGACCGTGCTGGACCGTATCCGCAAAAATCTCGCGCCTTACTTCGCCTGATCGTCGGCGAGTTCGACCTCGAAACTCAAGCCATCAAACGCCGGTTCCACATGGGCCGGCGTTTCCTTTTGCACGGTGTCGTAGTCGAGCGGCACATGCATATGAGTCAGGATGGCGCGCGCCGGCTTCAGGCGTTCGATCCATTCGAGTGCCTGGCTGAGCGACAGATGGCTCGAATGGAAGCGATATTGCAGCGCGTCGACGATCAGCACGTCGAGGCCTTGCAGCCGTGGGACCGTCTCGTCCGGAAAGTCGCTGATATCGCTGCAATAGGCGATGTCACCGATGCGAAAGCCCAGCGAATGGATCGAGCCGTGCACCTGGAGCAGGGGCTGGAACACGATCGAGCCCCCTGCTCCCGTTATCGTCACCGGCGCGTCCATCGGCTCGATCAGGTTTTCCGTCACGATCGGCGGATACATGCTGCCCGCCGGCGTCTTCAGGCAATAACCGAAACCCTCGCGGATGCGCTCCATCGTGATGACATCCGCCCAGATCGGCACCTGCTTGCGATTGAGCAGCACGAAACCGCGGATATCGTCGATGCCGTGGATATGGTCGGCGTGGGCGTGGGTGTAGAGCACCGCATCGATGTTTTCGACGCCGGCCGCGATCATCTGCGTGCGGAAATCCGGCCCCGTATCGATGACGACCGTGGTGCAGCCGAGCGGTCCGAACTGCTCGACGAGGAAGGCCGCGCGGGTGCGGCGGTTCTTCGGGTTGGCGGGATCGCAGGCTCCCCAGTCGCCGGTGATGCGCGGCACGCCGGGCGACGAGCCGCAGCCGAGAATGGTGAAGCGCCGCCGGTAGACCACCGCTACACCCGCGGCATCTTCGAGAAGACGCGGAAGGCGTTTTCGGTCGTGATGCGGGCGATCTCTTCCGCGCTGACGCCGATGGTCTCGGCTAGCACGGCGGCGGTGTGCGCCACATAGGCCGGCTCGTTGCGCTTTCCCCGGAACGGTTTTGGTGCGAGATAGGGCGCATCGGTTTCCACGAGCATGCGCTCCAGCGGCACGGTCTTGGCGATCTCGCGCAGCTCTTCCGATTTAGGGAAGGTCAGGATGCCGGAGAAAGAGACATAGCCGCCGAGCTCGACGCCGATGCGCGCCAGGTCCGGGCCGGAAGAGAAACAATGCAGCAGGAAGGGGAAGGCGCCCTTCCCCGTTTCAGCCGTCAGGATCGCCGCCATGTCCTCATCCGCCGAACGGCTGTGGATGACGAGCGGCAGGCCGGTTTCGCGCGCGGCGGCGATGTGGTTGACGAGGCCGGTCGCCTGCGCGTCGCGCGGGGCATTGTCGTAGAAATAGTCGAGACCCGCCTCGCCGATCGCCACGACACGCGGATGCTTCGAGAGCTCGACGAGCTCCGCCACGGAGACATCCAGCTCCTCGTCCGCATTGTGCGGATGCGTCCCGACCGAGCAGAAAACCGACGGGTATTTTTCGGCGATCGCCAGGATCGTCGGAAATTTCCGCACCCGCGTCGAAATCGTGATCATCTGCTTCACGCCGGCCGCGTGCGCCCGCGCGACGATGTCGTCGCGCTCCGCTTCGAAATCCGGAAAATCCAGATGGCAATGGGTGTCGATCAGCATCGCCGCGTCAGGCCTCAGGCGCCACGTAGCGCGGGAAGACCGGCGTCGGCGCTTCCAGCGGCGTGCCGCTGGCAAGACGGCCGGCCTCGCCGAGCGCCGCGAAATCGCGCATTTCGACGGGGGCCGCGACGAGATCGAGCATCTTGCGGCTGGATTTCGGCATGAACGGCTGCAGCAGGATCGCGATCTGTCGCACGACTTCCGCCGTCACATAAAGCACGGTGCCCATGCGGACCGGATCGGTCTTCTTCAGCGCCCAGGGCGCCTCGCCGGCGAAATAGCGGTCAGCCTCCGAGACGATGGCGATGATCGCGGCCAGCGCCTTGTGGATCTGCTGCCGGCCCATTTCCTCGCGGGTCAGCGCATAGAGCGCATCGACGGAGGCGAGCATCGCGCGGTCGGCATCGCTGAGTTCGCCGCAGTCCGGCACCTTGCCGTCGCAGTTCTTCACGATCATCGACAGCGAGCGGCTGGCGAGGTTGCCGATGCCGTTGGCGAGGTCGGAATTGATGCGGGTCGCAATGCCCTCCTCGCTATAGCTGCCGTCCTGGCCGAAGGAGACTTCGCGCAGGAAGAAGTAGCGGATCGGGTCGAGGCCGAAATGGTTTACCAGGTTGACCGGGTCGACCACGTTGCCGAGCGACTTCGACATCTTCTCGCCCTTGTTGAGCAGGAAGCCATGCGCGAAGACGCGTTCGGGCAGCGGCACGCCGGCCGACATCAGGAAGGCCGGCCAATAGACGGCGTGGAAGCGGATGATGTCCTTGCCGATGATGTGGATGTTCGCCGGCCAGTATTTTGCCAGCGGGCCTTCCGGGTCGGTCAGGTAGCCGGTCGCGGTGATATAGTTGGTTAGCGCGTCGACCCAGACATACATGACATGCGCCGGATCGCCCGGCACCGGGATGCCCCAGTCGAAGGTCGTGCGCGACATGGAGAGGTCCTTGAGGCCGGACTTCACGAAGGAGATCACCTCGTTGCGGCGTTCGGCCGGGCCGATGAAGTCCGGTTTGTCCTCGTAGTGCTTGAGGAGCTTGTCCTGGTAGGCGGAGAGGCGGAAGAAATAGCTCTCCTCCTCCACCCATTCGACAGGCGTGCCCTGGGGTCCGTAGCGCACGCCATCGTCGCGCTTCTCCGTCTCGTTTTCCTGGTAATAGGCCTCGTCGCGCACGGAATACCAGCCGGCATAGCTATCCTTGTAGATGTCGCCATTGGCGGCCATGCGGCGCCAGATCTCGGCGCAGGCCTCGTAATGGCGCTCTTCGGTGGTGCGGATGAAGTCATCGTTCGATGCATTAAGAAGAACGGCCATATCCTTGAATTCTTTCGAATTCCGATCAGCGAGCTCCCGCGGAGAAATGCCCTCCTTGCGCGCCGTCTGCTGCATCTTCTGGCCGTGTTCGTCCGTTCCCGTCAGGAAGAACACATCGCGTCCGTCGAGCCGCTGGTAACGCGCCATGGCATCCGTCGCGATCAGCTCGTAGGCATGGCCGATATGCGGCTTGCCGTTCGGATAGGAAATGGCGGTCGTGATGTAGAAACGGGACGTGTCGGTCATGGGTGCGTTCTGTCTTCGGTTGTGCAATGCCGCAAGGTATTAGACCATGCGGGCGGAGAGGGAAACAGCAAGTTGACTTAAAGCGAGGCGCGGATGTCGTCGAGCACGCTGATGATCGTCTGTTTTCGATCGAGATTATAGGCTTGCGCGACGGTGATGCGCTCGTTGAGCAGCGAGGCGAGCTGGGCGAGGCGGTCGGCACGGGAAATGTCGCCGGTAAGGGCGGCGGTGCGGGCGGCGTCGGTCACGAAGTCGGTCGCGTGCTGGCAGAAGAAGGAGAAAACCGTGTCGCTGTCCTTTGCCGAGAGCACGTCGGCGAGCTTGTGCACGTCGCGGCGCGGCGGCTCGGTGGGGGCCGCGACGATGGTGTGAAAAGCCTCGACGATGTCGAAGCCGCCGTAGTTCACCAGCTTCAGCGCCTCGGAAACACTGCCCCGGGCGGCGGAGAGCACATCCCCTGCCCGCGGGCCCGAAGGTGCAGCGCCGAGGCTTTCCAGCGCGGCAGCAAGGTCGTTTTCCGAAAGCGGCGACAGCGTCAGCGGCAGGCAGCGCGAGCGGATCGTCGGCAGCAGCTTTCCCGGCGCGTGGGTCAAGACGAGGAAGAGCGAGCGTTTGGGCGGCTCTTCGAGGATTTTCAGGATTGCATTGGCGGCGTTGCGGTTCAGGTCGTCCGCCGGGTCGATGATGATGATGCGCCAGTTGCCGGTTCCCGATGTCTGCGCCAGGAATTTGCCGGCCTTGCGCACCTCGTCCACCGTGATCGCCGATTTCATCTTGCCGGTTTTCTCATCGACCGGGCGGGAGAGATGCAGCAGGTTGTGCGAAGCGCCGGCCGCCAGCTGACGGGTGATGGGGGCTGCGGGCGATGGGTCTGCCATGGTCTCCGGCGCCTCGGCGGGCTCCGGGTGGTGCAGAACGTGGTTTGCGAAGCGGAAGGCGAGCGTCGCCTTGCCGATACCCTGCGGTCCCTCGATCAGGATGGCATGGTGCCCCTTGCCGGAGCGGTAGGAGCGCGCCAGGAAGGCTTCGGCCTCGGCGTGGCCGAAAAGCTTCGTCTGCTCGGCGGGATGGACCGCCCCATCGAGAATGCCCGGCCGCTCGTCGCTCACGAGACATGCTCCGGACGACCCTCGGCCGTGATCGGCAGCAGCGTCTCGACGATGGAAAGCACCTGCGCTGCGACCACCTCCTGCGTTTCCGTCGCATCCACCACGCGGCAGCGCAGCGGCTCGCGCTCGGCGATGTCGAGGAAGGCCTCGCGGCGTTTTTCGTGCGTTTCCAGCTCTTCCTTCTCGAAGCGGTCGGGCTCGGCGCTCTCGCCCGACCCGGTGCTGCGCTTGCGGGCGCGTTCCAGGCCGATGGTGGCCGGCAGGTCGAATATGATCGTGCAATCCGGCACGACGCCGTTGATGGCCACGCGCTCCAGCGCCTCGACGAAGGGCTGCTCCAGATTGCCGGTGATGCCCTGGTATACGCGGGAGGAATCCATGAAGCGGTCGCACAGCACGACCGTGCCCGCCGCAAGCGCCGGGCGGATGACCTGCTCGACATGATCGCTGCGCGCGGCGGCAAAGAGCACTGCTTCCATGCGGATGCCGTAGGGTTCAGCGGCCCCGGAAAGCAGAACGTGGCGCACGGCCTCCGCCCCCTTGGAGCCGCCGGGCTCGCGCGTCATCAGCACGGTGAGGCCGCGTTCACGCAAGGCTGCCGCCAGAAGCCGGATCTGCGTCGACTTTCCGGCGCCCTCGCCGCCTTCGAACGTGACAAACAAACCCGGTGCGGCAGACAAATCCTACTTCCATTTCCCTGGCAATATCCGGCAAAGGCCGGGATGACTCGGGATCACTACTAACCCATGTTTCCGGCCGGCGAAACGCTTTTCGCCCCGCTTCGCCCTTTCAAATCCAGAAGAAGAAGAGTTCGATCAGCGCATCGAGCGCGCGCGCCCGCAACGTGCCCTCGCCCACCGTGCCCGCCGTCTTCACCGGCACCTCGCGTAAAAGCTGCTTGTCGTTCCAGATTTTCAGCGTGCCGACCGCCTGCCCCGGCGTGACCGGCGCACGCACCGGCCAGCTATAGACGACGCGTGCGACGAGGCGCTGCGAATTGTCCTTCGGCAGAAACACGTCCACCTGCTCGCCGGCCACCAGCGGCACCGTCGAGGCATCGCCGCCATAGACGCTCGCATCCGCAATGGCCTCGCCCTCCTTGAACAGCGTGCGCCGTTCAAAGGAAGAGAGCGCCCATTCGATGATGCGGCGGGATTCCTCGATGCGCGTCTTTTCGTTTTCCAGGCCGCCCATGGCGAGCAGCAGGTGCTTGCCATCCCGGTTCACCGCCGCGACGATCGAATATCCGCCCTCCTCCGAAAAGCCGGTGACGAAGCCCGTCACGCCGATATTCAGCGCCAGCAGCGGATTGCGGTTGCGCTGCTTGATCTTGTTCCACTCGAATTCCGGTTCGAGATAGTAGCGCATGTGCTGCGGGTAGGTCGTCTGCAGGTGGCGCGCGAGCAGCACCATCTCGCGCATCGTCACCCGGTTTTCCGGGTTCGGTAGGCCGGTGGAATTGGCGAAGTTCGATTTCACCAGCCCGAGCGCCCGCGCCTCCTCCGTCATGCGTTCGGCGAACGCGCTCTCCGAGCCGGCAATGCCCTCGCCCAGGATGATGCAGGCATCGTTGGCGAACTGCACCGTGACGCCGCGGATCAGATCCTCCACGCGCACATTCGATTTCAGCGCCGCAAACATGGTGGAGGTGCGCGACGGCGCGCCGCCGGTGCGCCAGGCATATTCGGTCACCGGATATTGCGTCTCAAGCGTGATTCCGCCCTCGGCAAGCGCCTTGAACACCGTTGCCATGGTCATAAGCTTGGCGAGCGAAGCGGCCGGGACCGCATCGTCCTCGGCGCGGGCGAACAGCACCGTGCCGGTTTGCGCCTCGATGAGATAGACCTGCTTCGCCTTGACGTCGAAGCCGGCTTGCGGCGCCGCGGACTGGGCGTGCGCAACGCTGATGAAGAACAAGGAAAAAACGACGGCGGCGAAAAGGCGGCGATGCATGGCGACTCCGGGATGTCGTCACACTCCCACAGCCGCCTGCATTGCGCAAACGGCTTTGGGGACGCGGGCCATCAGCCCGCGTTGTCGGCGAGTGCGGAGAGCGGCGTGAGTTTTCCGTCGATCGTCAGGATGGCGTCGAAGGCGCCTGCGGCATCGCGCACGCGCTCGTCCGCGTAAGCCGCGGCATAGCTCGGCTCGGTCGAAAGGTCGGGCACGAAATTCGGCCGTTCCATCGGCAGCGGGCCGATTTCCGGCAGCATGACGAACTGTTCCATCGCCTGGAAGGCGTCCGTCGTCGGCGTCGTCTTGGCGAGCGCCGTCATCGTGCTCTGTTCGGGAACGGTAAGCGTGCCCTCACCCACACCCGGCAGCGCGCTGTCGTCGGCGGAAGCCACCATGACGCCCGTCGCGATCTGCCCGCCCGGATCGACCGCCGGCACGCGCGAGCCCTTGGTGACATAAGAAGCCATCAGATAGGGCATGTCGTTGCCCTCGAGCGGCGCCTTGCCGACATATTGCACGCGCACCTTGGCCGTGCCGGTGCGCTTCATGTCGAGCAGGTCGGCGGTCTTCGAGGAAACGTCGATCACCCGGCCTTCATGGAACGGACCGCGATCGTTGACGCGAACGACGACCGACGTGCCGTTCTCCATGTTCGTGACACGGGCATAACTCGGCAGCGGGAATGTCGGATGCGCAGCGGAAAGATGGTAGCGGTCGTAGACCTCGCCATTCGCCGTCCGGCGGCCGTGGAAGGCGGAGCCGTACCAGGATGCGAGGCCGGTCTTGTTGTAGCCGGGCTCTTCGCGCGGCTTGTACCACTTGCCGCGGACCTGATAGGCCTTGCCGAGCTGGTAGCGGCCGCCGCCCTTCGGCACGGCCTGCCCGTCCTCCACGACGCGCGGGCTCGCCTTCACGCCATATTCGGATTCGGAGAAATATTCCTTGCCGCGCACCTTCTTCTTGGTGGGCGCCGGTGTCGTCGTGGCACAGGCCGCAAGGCCCGCGCAGACCAGCGGAATAGCCAGCAACCGCAGGCCCATGCCAAACCGGGTCACGTTCTTCTCGAAGTTTTTATGTCCCACGCCGCTATTGTCCCCGACGGTGCGCCAGCCAACCTGCCTTGCCCCTGCAAGCCGGCCGTCAATGCCACTCAGTAAATAACAGTACGTTAATCATGCCAATAACATGGCAAAATTGCGAATGGATAGGAAGCCCGCGGCCAGCTTCGATGAATTATGGTTTCCATATGGTTAAAACGCCCGCTTTACTGTCAGCGAGCGTTGGCCGCATCGACGCGGTTCAAACCTTCAGGATGTCTGGATATGCAACACGTCGAAGAGCTGTTCGGGATCGCGCACGCCGTGCCGGTACAGCGTGATGATCGAGCGCGCCAGCGATCGCTCCCGCGCCTCGTCGAGCCCGGGGCTCTTGGCTGCCGTCAACCGGGTGAAAACACCTTTCAGGATATCGAGATCCTGCGGTTCAAACATGCCGATATGCGTGGGGTCTCGAAGCACGTCCATCGCTGCCTCCCCTTATCTCGCATCAAGCCGACAAATCGCTTTTGGCTGCACGGGAATTCTAGGATGACAATGCGTCAGCAACAAGTCGGGAAAAATAGCAGGGGGATGGCGGAAGAGGTGGCAGGCAGCTATTGGTGCCAAATAGTTGATTTAGCGTCGTGTGGGTGGAGAAATACCCGTTTTTGTTACGTACCGCCGATCGGACTAATAAGTTACTTCAGAACTGGCAGAAGTCCACGTCCCCTGCCCGAACGCACCTGGATGAGAAAGTGCGAGCGGGGCCTGTCGTGGCCGTCTGCTGGCTGATTGCGCATATCTGCGCTGGCAGCCAGAACTTGCCAGCCGGGCGACGGGAGCCGAGTTCACACGGGGTTGGCGGCCGCGGGTCGATCGAGTTGACAACCAAGATATAGCGGACGGTTGTCTGACGATATCGTCAACCGCCGAAGCGGCGCGGCTTCTGCTTGAGCATTGGCCGCGAAAGAGGGGCAAAGCCCTGACAGCAGCCGAATCAGCTTGCCTTTCGGTCTTAGAAGGATTGGAAGCACCGGAATTCGCGCGGGCCGCGTTCCTGAAGGCTGCCGAAGAGGCAGGTATGTTTGTCTGGGCCTAAAGAGCATCGCGCCTTGTCCTCGGACCTTCCCTTCTCCACCTCCAACTTCCAAAGCTCGCGCGCAAACAAAACCCGAAATTCAAGCCGTGCGGCAACGACCTCGCTGATGCTAAGGCTCCCGTGCAGGCTCATTTTGACATCATTGTGCCCCCATTGGTCGAGGCGCCCTAATCACAAATGGAGCCTAAGCTCCTTACTTAATGAAAAAGGCCGGCAAATGCCGGCCTCCTCCTGGATCGCTTTAACGCCTGTAGCGCAGACGTTCCTGCTCGATTTCGGCCGGACCATAAGGTTCCTGCGTGTCATCGAAGCGCGTCCAGCCGCCCTTGGCATAGGCCGCGCGCCGCTGCTCCGGATCCACCCAGTTCGACTTGCGAAGGATGGCTTCGGCTTCGGCCTGGAGGC
>NZ_JBXASL010000004.1:0-616941 GCF_058809275.1 Shinella sp. GW821-FHT10F02
GAGAATTCAATCATTGGCATATAGTCAACGTTCTGAATCGACGAGAACTTCACACCTGTTCACTCAAGGCCAACCTTGCGATCAACCCGAGGAACCAGTGTAACGTCTCTTAGATAAAACGTGACCGCCAAAGTCTCTTTCCAAGACAGACCCTGAAGCCTGTCCGCGGACCCGCCGACCACGTTTCTCTTTCTTCTCTATTCAATTGTCAAAAAACCGACGGTCAAACCGTCCCAGTCTCAGTATCCAGTCTTACCCGAAGCAGCAAAATCCCCGAACCAGGTTCGGCTCAATTCTCACCAGCTCCGTCAGGAAACCTTGGAGCGAGTTCGTCGGCCGCCAGAAGCGCCGCCGCTCTCGTTCGATGAGCGGGTTATAAGCCCACCCACATGAGATCGTCAACAGCTCAAAACAAGAAAAATCAAAAAAGTTATAACGCATTGAAAATATAGGTGTTTCTCGGTTTGTAGAGGCTGAAAGGCCCTCGAAGACCCCTCGCAAAGCCCAAATCACTGCGGAAAACTTTGTCCAGATGGTCAAACAGAGGGGTGAGAGGCCGATATTGCGCCGCGGTACCTCAAAGGCACCCGGTGCATAAGGAGAATGTCGGGGAAAGCTCGACGGTTTCGCTTGACTTCGCGCCAAAAGAAAAGGGCGCCGGCGGATATCCGCGGCGCCCTCCCCTACCGGTCTTGGCAAGGCTTTCAGCCCTTCAGCTTGGACATGATCTGTTCGAGGAAACCGAGCAGCACGGCTGACACCACGAAGGCGAGGTGAATGAAGGTCAGCCACATCAGCTTGGTGTCCGTATATTGCTGCACATTGAGGAAGACCTGCAGCAAGTGGATCGACGAGATCGCGACGATGGAGGATGCGACCTTGATCTTCAGGCTTCCGGAATCGAGCTTGCCGAGGAAGGAGACATCCGCCTCCGCCTCGTCGAAGCGGCTGACGAAGTTCTCGTAGCCGGCGATCATCACCATCAGGATCAGGCTTGCGACGAGCGCTGCATCGATCAGTCCGAGCATGGCGAGGATCATCTCCGCATCGTCGAAGACGAAGACGTTCATCGCAACCTTGCCGAACTTGTAAAGGAACGACACCGCATAGACGGCAAGGGCGGCGACGAGGCCGAGATAGAAGACCACCAGGATCCAGCGGCTCGACAGGATGATGCGTTCAACCAGCAGTTCGAGGGATTTCATAAATTGGGCTCCAAGGATTCGGCATGATTAAGCGCTGATTAACCAATGCTCCAAAGCCTCGCAAGGCCTGCGCGGTAGACGCAAAAAGGGCGGCGTCCGCAAACGCCGCCCTTTCAAGGACACATCATCCTCATGCCCGACGGAACAAGCCCGCAATCAGCGACAGGACCAGAAGGGCCAAGAAGACGAAGAACAGGATCTGCGCAATACCGGCGGATGCACCGGCAATACCACCAAAGCCGAGCAGGCCGGCGACGAGCGCAATCACGAGAAAGACTACAGCATAATAGAGCATTTTGAACTCCTTCCTTGTATTGCTTGAAGAACGGCGGACGGTGGGAAAGGTTCCCGGACGTTTTATGGAATAAAACTGTTTTGTAACGACCGACTTTTCCATAAAACGATGCCGCCGCAGCCTTTCGGCTGCGGCGGCATGAGCGGTGACCGATGTGGTCGCGGACATCTACTTTGCGCAATTCTTGCCAAATCGTTTCCGATTCAGGCGGTCATGGCATTAGTGACGCTGCGCCCAATCGTCGATCTGCCGCTCGGCCTCCTCCTTGGCGAGGCCGTAGCGCTGCTGGATCTTGCCCGAAAGCTCGACCCGGCGGCCCTTGATGACATCGAGATCGTCATCCGTAAGCTTGCCCCATTGGGTCTGGGCCTTGCCCTTGTATTCGGTCCACTTGCCTTCGATGATATCCCAGTTCATGTCGCTGTCCTTTCAGTTCCTTGGAACGCCGTGGCGTCGACGAGAGGAAAACCGTTCAGCCTGAAAAAGGTTCCCGATTTGCTCAATGCATGACGGGACGACCGTCTGTTTTGGTGTTTTCGGCAACGATGACGCCCTCTGCCGGCGGGCTTACCTGGCGCACGTCGACCTCGAGACCTTGTCGGGTCATGCTCCAGCTGATCTCGACGTCTTCTTCGATCCAGGCCGGATCAATTGCCGCGCATTGGGCATGCACGATGCGCCTGCTGGCACCGGCGCCACCGAGCGCCGATGGCAGCGCGCTCTGACATTCTTCCATGGATTCGAACGCCACCTGGGGCGCTTGCAGTTCTTCACAGGCGAGGCTGCCATGGCTGCAGCCGACCAAAAGCATGATTGCGGCTATATGTTCCATTTCATGTCTCCATCACCTTCGGGCCAGACCCGTCGTGTCGGACAAAACAACGGACGCACAGGCCGGAAAGTTCCGGGCCGCCCTCATGACCTCGCTGTCACATTTTCGGGAACAAAATCCGTTGCGGCCCGTTGTCGGCCCATCGCTCGATAGCGAAGTGGACGTGAAAGGAAGCGCAGATGCTCAGCACCATACTCCTCGTGATTTTGATTTTGCTTCTGGTCGGCGCATTGCCGAACTGGGGATACAGCCGCAGCTGGGGTTATGGCCCGTCCGGCGGTCTGGGCCTGATCGTCCTTATCCTTCTCATCCTCGTCCTTATGGGACGTATCTGATCCCACAACCATTCCAGGAGCCGCAACAATGAAGAACACCATCATCGCGCTTGCCCTCGTCGCCTCCACCATCACCCTCACCGCCTGCACCCAGACTGAACGCGGCACCGCGATTGGTGCTGGCACGGGTGCCATTATCGGCGGCGTCGTGACCGGCCGTGCCGGCGGCGCGCTTGCAGGTGCTGCCATTGGTGGCGTGGCGGGCTATCTCGTCGCCCGCTCTGACCGCAATGGCTACTGCATCTATCGCGACCGCTACGGCCGCCGCTACGAAGCACGTTGCCGCTGACAGGCAGCCGGTCGATCGAAACGCGAAACGGGCCTCTCGGCCCGTTTCTTGATGTCATGAACTGGAATGGATGGATGCGTTCAGGAACCGCTCTTGGCCTTTTCCTCGGCCTCGTCGAGTTTTCCCAAAAGGTCCAGAATGCGATCGGGCACAGGCTCCGTCTCGATGACGTCGTAGAAGGATTTCAGCTTGCGGCCGATCGGACCGTTCGGGTCGAACGCAGCCTTGTGAGGCGCATCCCGACCAACGCGTTTCTTTTCCTTGCTGGGCTCGATCATGGTCTTGTTTCCATCGCGTGCTGCCCGCTATCTTCCTTTTGCCCAAGATACCAAATAGCAAGTTTGACTTAGCATGCTACCAATAGGTTTCCGCATAGTGAACTCTAGCGGAAACGGTTCCGATGCGGAACATATTCAGGGAGAACTAAATGTCACTTTCCACCCGTATCGCACCGCATCTCGCCTATCTGAGGCGGTTTTCCCGTGCCGTAACGGGCTCCCAGACGTCCGGCGACGCCTATGTCGCCGCCATGCTCGAAGCGCTCGTCGCCGATATCTCGCTTTATCCGGAGGGTCGCAACGACCGTCTGGCGCTCTATCGGCTCTATTGCACGCTGTTCGAGAACCTCGACGTGACGCTGCCGGCCAACACGTCGCCCTTCGGCTGGGAGCGGCAGGCCGCCGCAAACCTCGCCAACCTGCCGCCGGCCGAACGCAAGGCCTTCCTGCTGGTGTCCGTCGAGGGTTTTGATTTTTCCGAAGGCGCCGACATTCTCGATGTTTCCGAAGAGCGCTTCGGCGAATTGCTTGACGAAGCCTCGCGCGACATCTCCAGCCAGGTCGCGACCGACATCATGATCATCGAGGACGAGCCGCTGATCGCCATGGACATCGAGGATATGGTGAAGGGTCTCGGCCACAATGTAACGGGCATCGCGCGCACGCATTCCGAGGCGGTCGAGCTCTATCACCGCACCTCGCCGCGCATGGTGCTCGCCGATATCCAGCTTGCCGATGGCTCCTCCGGCATCGACGCGGTCAACGACATCCTGAAGAACAGCACGATCCCGGTGATCTTCATCACCGCCTTCCCGGAACGGCTCTTGACCGGCGAGAAGCCGGAGCCGGCCTTCCTCGTCACCAAGCCGTTCAACCCCGACATGGTGAAGGCGCTGATCAGCCAGGCGCTGTTCTTCGACGAACAGGCGCGGCTGTCCAAATCGGCCTGATAGGCGAAATGGCAACAAAAAGGCCCGCGCAAGCGGGCCTTTTCCGTTTCAGCCGTACGCCGCTGATCAGAGCGCGGCGACGACGATGACTTCGACCAGGTAATCCGGCGTGGCGAGCTTGGATTCGCCGGTGGCGCGGGCGGGCGTGTGGCCCTGCGGCGCCCAGGTGTCCCAGACGGCGTTCATCTTGGAAAAATCGGCCATGTCGGCAAGCCAGACCTGGGCGGAGAGGATGCGGGTCTTGTCCGTGCCGGCGAGCGCCAGCAGACGGTCGACTTCGGCCAGCGCCTGCTTGGTCTGCTCGGTGACATCGGAACCCGCCTCGCCGACCTGACCGGCCAGGTAGACGGTTCCATTGTGCACGACGGCCTGGCTCATGCGCGGGCCGGTTTCAAAGCGTTTGATGTCCATGTGTCGTTCCTGTCAGGTCTAGAAAATCTCCCGCGAAAGCGGTGTGCCGTCTATACGGGGCCACGCCCGGCGACGCCAGTGGCAGGCCGGCAAATTCCGTCGAAGGCTAGCGGAGCGCGGCCAATCCGGCGAACGCATCCGCGACGATCGCCTCGACGGCGGCATCGATATCGACGGTGACGACGCCGGGTTCGCCGGAGGGGTCCTCCAGCGTGGCGAGCTGGCTGTCGAGCAGGCTGACGGGCATGAAATGATCGCGCCGCGCCGCCATGCGGGTCATCAGCAGATCGCGGCTGCCCTTGAGGAAGACGAAGGCGAGCGTGCCGCCGGCGGCCTGGCGCAGGCGGTCGCGATAGGCTTTCTTGAGAGCCGAGCAGGAAACCACGACACTCTTGCCGCCGTTCAGGGTCTCGGCCATGGCGCGGCCGATCGTGTCGAGCCAGGGCCAGCGGTCCTCGTCGTCGAGCGGAATGCCCTTGGACATCTTTTCGACATTGGCGGCGGGGTGCAGGCTGTCGCCCTCGATGAAGGCGGCGGGAAGCGCTGCGGCAAGGCCCTCGGCGACCGAGGTCTTGCCGCAACCGGAAACGCCCATGACGACGATCGCGCGTGTCACGAGCGTTGGTCCTCAGGCCGCGCGCTTGCGGCGTTCGATGCGGGCGCGGATGGCGTCCACGTCGACCCGCGGCGTCGCGGCGAACAGGGTTTTCGTATAGGCGTGCTGCGGGTCCTCGAAGACCTGGTCGCGGCTGCCATATTCCACCGCTTCGCCGAAATACATCACCATCACGTCGTCCGCGATGTGGCGCACGACCGAAAGGTCGTGGCTGATGAAGACGTAGGTGAGGTGAAACTCGTCCTGAAGGTCGGCGAGCAGGTTCAGCACCTGGGCCTGCACCGACAGGTCGAGTGCGGAGACCGGCTCGTCGAGCACCAGCAGGCGTGGATTGAGCATCAGCGCGCGGGCGATCGCCACGCGCTGGCGCTGGCCGCCGGAGAACATGTGCGGGTATCGCCCGTAATGTTTCTCCTCCAGGCCCACCTTCTTGAGGATCGCCATGGCGCGGTCGCGCCGCTCGCCCGCGGGGATCTTGGTGTTGATGACCAGCGGTTCTGTCAGGATGTCGCCGATCTTCTTGCGCGGGTTCAGCGAACCATAGGGGTTCTGGAAGACGATCTGCACCTTGCTGCGCATTTCGGAGGTCAGCGGCTCGCTGGCGATATCGACCTTGCGGCCGTCGATCAGCATTTCGCCCTCGGTGATCGGGTCGATCATCGTGACCATGCGGGCGACCGTGGACTTGCCGCAGCCGCTTTCGCCGACGATAGCGAGCGTCTTGCCCTCTTCGACGTTGAAGCTCACGCCCTTGACGGCGTGAACAGTCTTGGCCGGTTTGAACAGGCCGCCGGGGATGTGATAGTCGCGCTTCAGGTTGCGCGCTTCGAGAACAGGGGTCATCGCAAAGCTCCCGCAAAAATCTCGGCGTCGGTCAGCTTTTCCGTGATCGTCGGCAGGCGTCCACCCACCGCGTTTTCCGGAAGCGCGGACAGCAGCGCCTTGGTGTAGACGCTCTTCGGATTTTCGAAGAGCGACAGCACATCGGCCGATTCGATCTGGCGGCCCTTGTATTGCACGATGACGCGATCTGCCGTTTCGGCCACGACCCCCATGTCATGGGTGATGATGATGAGGCCCATGCCGTATTCAGCCTGGAGCTTCATCAGGAGGTCGAGGATCTGCTTCTGAATCGTCACGTCGAGCGCGGTCGTCGGCTCGTCGGCGATCAGGAGCTTCGGATTGCAGGCAAGGGCCGTGGCGATCATCACACGCTGGCACTGGCCGCCCGACATCTGGTGCGGGAAGTGGCCGAGGCGTTCTTCCGGGGTCGGAATGCCGACCGACTGGAAGAGCTCGATTGCGCGATCGCGGCGCGCCTTGCGGCCGAGATCGGTGTGGACGCGCAGCACCTCCTCGATCTGGAAGCCGACCGTGAAACACGGATTGAGGCTGGCGATCGGTTCCTGGAAGATCATGGCGATGTCCTTGCCGATGATCTTGCGCCGGTCGCTGTCGGACATGGCCTGCATGTCGCGACCGTTGAAGGTGAGCACGTCGGCCGTCACCTTCGCCGTCCAGGGCAGAAGCCCCATGGCGGCGAGCATGGAGACCGACTTGCCGGAACCCGATTCGCCGACGATGGCGAGCACTTCGCCCTCGTCGACCTTGAGCGAGACCCCATCCACGGCGCGGAAGGGACCGGAGGCCGTCTGGAATTCGACGGTGAGGTTTTTGACTTCGAGAAGCGGCATCACGACCTCTTCAGCTTGGGATCGAGGGCGTCGCGCAGGCCGTCACCCATCAGGTTGATGGCCAGCACGGTGATGAGGATGGCAAGGCCGGGGAAGGTCACGACCCACCAGGCGCGCTGGATGAATTCGCGCGCTTCGGCAAGCATCGTGCCCCATTCCGGCGTCGGCGGCTGGGCGCCCATGCCGAGGAAGCCGAGTGCGGCCGCATCGAGGATCGCCGCCGAGAAGGCGAGCGTCGCCTGCACGATGAGCGGTGCGAGGCAGTTCGGCAGGATGGTCAGGAACATCAGGCGCAGCGTGCCGGCACCCGCAACCTGCGAGCCGACGACATAGTCCTTGGTCTTTTCCGTCATGACGGCCGCGCGCGTCAGGCGCACGAAATGCGGCTGGTTGACGAGCGAGATGGCGATCATCGCGTTGAGCAGGCCCGGCCCCAGAACGGCCACCAGCACGAGGGCCAGCAGCAGCGAGGGGAAGGCCAGGATGATGTCCATGATGCGCATGATGAAGGTGTCGACCTTGCCGCGGAAATAACCCGCGATGAGACCGATCAGCACGCCTGAGACCACCGACAGCGTCACGACGACGAGGCCGATGAAGAGCGAGAAGCGCGCGCCATAGATGAGGCGCGAGAGGATGTCGCGGCCGACGGCGTCGGTGCCGAGAATGTGCCCCCACATGCCGCCCTCCTGGAAGACCGGCGGCAGGAGAAGCAGTTCGCGGTTCTGGCTGCTCGGGGCGTGCGGCGCGACGAAGGGCGCGAAGACCGCCACGAACAGGATGATCACGAAGAACACGAGGCCGATGACGGCGCCCTTGTTGCGCGAGAAATAGAACCAGAATTCGGAGAGGCCCGACGGCGGCTTGCCGCCCGTCTTGACTTCCGTGGTGGTTGGAACAGCACTCATGAGATCGCCTCCTAATGCCGGATTCGCGGGTTGACCCAGCCGTAAAGCAGGTCGACCACGAGATTGACGATCATGATGACGGCGGCGATCAGCATCAGGCCACCCTGCACCACGGCATAGTCGCGCTTGAAGACGCTGTCGACCATCCACTTGCCGATGCCCGGCCAGGAGAAGATCGTCTCGGTGAGGATGGCGCCCGCGAGCAGCACGCCGACCTGAAGGCCGATCGTGGTGATGACGGGGATCATCGCGTTGCGCAGCGCATGCACGCCGATGACGCGGAACGGCGAGAGGCCCTTGGCGCGGGCGGTGCGGACATAGTCCTCACCCAGCACTTCGAGCATGGCCGAACGGGTCTGGCGCGCGATGACGGCGAGCGGGATCGTCGCGAGCACGACGGTCGGCAGGATCAGGTAACTGAGCGCCGACTTGAACGCGCCCGCCTGCCCCGAGATCAGGCTGTCGATCAGCATGAAGCCGGTGACCTGCGGGAAGAAGTACATCAGCGAGATGCGTCCCGAGACCGGCGTCCAGCCGAGATAGCCGGAGAAGAAGATGATGAGCAGCAGCCCCCACCAGAAGATCGGCATCGAATAGCCGACGAGGGCGACGCCCATCAGCGACTGGTCGAGCCAGGTTCCCCGTTTCACCGCGGCGAGCACGCCGGCGGGAATGCCGAGCGCGATGGCGACGATGATGGCGCAGAGCGAGAGCTCCAGCGTTGCCGGGAAGAGGTTGACGAAATCGTCGAGCACCGGGCGCTTGGTGACGATGGACGAACCGAAGTCGCCCGTCAGAAGACCGCCGAGATAATCGAAATACTGGATGTACATCGGCCGGTCGAGGCCGAGCTGGTGCATGAGCTCGGTATGCCGTTCCGGAGACATGACGCGTTCGCCCGACATCAGCATGACCGGATCGCCCGGCAGAAGTCGAATGAAGGAGAACGCGATGAGCGATACCCCGAGGAACGTGGGTATCAGGACGGCGAGCCGTCCGAAGATAAAGCGAAACATGGGAGCCAATCCCTTCTTTTTTGTGAAAAACCGGCGGCTCGAATGTCTTCGAGCCGCCGGCCAATGCACGCTCTTTGCGGCGTGCCTTTTTCGTAGCCGATATTACTCGGCGATGTCCACGCCTTCGAACACGAAGTCACCGAGCGGCGACTGTACGAAGCCCGAGACCTTCTTGCTCATCGGAACGACGGCAAGCGAGTGGTCGAGGGTGTTCCAGGGTGCTTCGCGCTTGAAGATGACCTGGGCCTCTTCATAGAGCTTCGTGCGCTCTGCAACGTCGGCGGTTTCCTTCGCCTTCGTCATCAGGTCGTCGAATTCCTTGTTGCACCACTGCGCACGGTTGTTGCCGCCGACAGCGTCGCAGCCGAGCAGGGTGTCGAGGAAGTTGTCCGGGTCGCCGTTGTCGCCGGTCCAGCCGAGGATGGCCGCGCCGTCGCGGTCCTTGGCGGACGAGAGCTTCAGGTATTCGGCCCATTCGTAGGAGACGATCTCGACTTCGACGCCGATCTTGGCGAGGTCGGCCTGCATCAGTTCAGCTGCACGGCGGGCGTTCAGCATGTAGGGACGCGCGACGGGCATGGCCCAGATCTTCATCTTGAGGCCCGAAACGCCAGCGTCTTCGAGCATCTTCTTGGCGGCTTCCGGATCGAACGCGTCATCGACGACGGCGTCGTTATACGACCACATCGTCGGCGGGATCGGGTTCTTGGCAACCGTTGCCGCGCCCTGGAAGACGGCATCGACGATGGCCTGGCGGTTGATCGCCATGTTGAGGGCCTTGCGGACCTCGACCTTGTCGAAGGGTGCAACCAGCGTGTTGTAGGCGAGGTAGGCGACGTTGAGGCCGGCCTGCTCGGAGATATGCAGGTTCGGATCAGCCTTCAGCTCGGCCACGTCAGCCGCGTTCGGGTAGGACATCAGGTGGCATTCGCCGGCCTTCAGCTTCTGCGCGCGAACGGCTGCATCGGTGGTGATCGCGAAGACCAGGTCGTCGATCTTCTGCTTGCCGCCCCAGTAATCCGGGTTGGCCTTGTAGCGGATCGCCGCATCCGGCTGGTAGGCGACGAAGGTGAACGGACCGGTGCCGAGCGGCTGCTGGTTCATCAGCTCCATCTTGCCGTCAGCCTGCAGCTTGTCGGCATATTCCTTGGAGACGATCGAGATGAAGGGCATGCCGAGGTTCGCCAGCAACGGCGCTTCGGGACGCTTCAGCGTGATCTTGACCGTCAGGTCGTCGACCTTCTCGATCTTGTCGAGAACATCCGGCAGACCCATGCCGGAGAAGTATTCCCAGGACGCGCCCGGAACGTACTTGTTCCACGGGTTGTCGGCCTTGTACTGGCGCTCGAAGGAGAAGATGACGTCGTCTGCATTCAGCTCACGCGTCGGCGTGAAATACTCGGTCGTCTGGAACTTGACGCCCTTGCGGAGCTTGAAGGTGTATTCCTTGCCGTCTGCCGAAATTTCCCAGCTCTCAGCCAGCGCGGGTTCGAGTTCCGTCGTGCCGCGCTTGAATTCCACCAGACGGTTATAGACCGTGTGTGCAGCTGCGTCGAAGGTCTGACCGCCCGTATAGAGGCCGGGGTCAAAACCTTCCGGCGAGGCTTCCGAGCAATAGACGAAGGTCTTCGACCAGGCGGCCGTTGCCATCAGTGAGGCAAGCGCCGTCGCTGCGAGAAGAGTAGTCAGCTTTTTCATAGTGAGCTTCCCAGGTTTGCTTTTTTGTTCTCTTGTTGCGGGCTCGGGTGCATTTCCTGCCCCGGCCTTGCGGGGATGGAACGACATTTGCCGCAGGATTGCAATAAGTCCGCGAACAAATTTGTCCAAACGGAAAAAACCACGGAACATTATTCTCCACAGCATTAGAAACGCCTTCAAAAGTGCCGCGAATCAGGCGCCGCGGGACCTGTCAATCCCCACCTGCCCCGATGGCGACGACACGGCAGGCGTGCCATATTAGGACATCGAGGCAAGGGAGGCTGCCCTTCGCTGTTTCGCACCGTGGCGGCGGAGCGAAACGTCAAAAGCGAAGGGCAGCCTCCCTTACATTTTTTCCCAATATTTTCAGTATCTTGGCAAGCGGATGGCAAAAAAGTGTCCGCTCTTCGCGAAATTGTCCGGTAAAACCCTTTGCCGCCAGAGATTGCGGCGCTAGATTTGCACGCGTGGAATCCGGGGGTAGAGACCACGTGCCTGTGTTGAACAAACATTACCGGCGATATGGCTTCGAAAGCGATCTTGAGAAAGCTCTCAATCGCGTCGACTTCTTTCGTATTTTCCATACGATGGCGCTGCGCTACGGCTTCGAGCATTTCGGCGTGCTGCAGCTCGCCAACGAGCACGAGACCAGCATGCTTTCGAGCCGCCTCGTGCTGCACGACCTGCCGGCCGGCCTTGCCGAGACCTACGACAAGCGCCACCGCATCAACGATTCCGCGATCTTCAAGAGCTTCTACAAGTCGACGATCTCGACCGTATGGCTCGGCACCGACGCGCCGGAAAACGGCGCTGCCGGCGTCGACTTCCTCGACCAGATCGGCTTCGACATGGCGCTCGCCATCCCCGTGCACTCCATCGCCGGCACGCGCTATGTCGTGCTGTTCCTTGGCGACGGCGAGGATATCGGCCGCACCGAACATCTGGAAATCGCCTACGAGGCGAACTGCGCCTTCGACTATTTCTACCGCCAGGTGCTCGCCAACAAGGCCGGCATGGGCCTGACGCCGCGCGAGACGGAAATCCTGCGCTGGATCTCCTACGGCAAGACGGCGAGCGAGATCGCCCTCATCGTCTCGGTTTCCGAGCATACGGTGAACTCGCACACGGCAACGATCCTCAAGAAGCTCGACGTGGTGAACCGCACGCAGATGGTCGCCAAGGCGATCCGCGAGCAGATTATTCAATGACGCTCATAAAACACCTGCGCAGTGCCACCGATAGCAGAGTTAGGGACTTGTTAATGGCCGCGGTCTGGATGAGAGTAACGGCGGTTTTTCGAGGCCGGCAGCCTCTTTGATGCAACCAGGTTCAGCTACGGCCATGACAGCAAAAGTGCATATCCTGCTCGTCGATGACGATCCTGCGGAAAACGTCATCCTCAGCGCGCTGATGCGCAAGGTCGCAAGCTATGCGATCACGCTCGACTATGTGGAAACGGTGGAAGGCGCGCTCGATTTCATCCGCTCGTCCGGCGTGCCGCTCGACATGATCCTGATGGACAACCGGTTGCAGCCGCAGGCGGATTTTCGCGAGACGGTGCCTGAGCTCCGGCGCGTTGGCTATATCGGCCCGATCGGCGTCATCTCGTCGTCGATCAACGACGCCTATTTCCAGAAGATCGACGACTACGGCGTCGACTTCCGCATCGACAAGGCCGAGCTCGATCCGACGGCCATCGAATTCATCCTGCAGGAATATGTAAAGCGCGACGTCAGCGCCGGGGAATGATCCCGGCGCCGTTGGTCAGGCGCCGGTCGCTCAGGCAGCGGGCTGCTGGACGAAGGCCGTTTCCAGGCCGAGAAGCATGCCAATCTGCGGGCGTGCCTTGACGAGATCGTCGATCGTGTACTGCTGAAGCACTTCGAAGAAGGCGTTCAGCGCTTTGCGCAGCGCCGAGTTGAGGCCACAGCTATCGACCAGCGGGCACTCGACCTCGCCGGCCTCGAAACATTCGGCCATGGCGAAGGAATCTTCCGTCACCCGCACGACGTCGAACAGGGTGATCTCGCTTGCGGGCTTGGGCAAGCGCACGCCGCCGTTGCGGCCGCGCACGGTCTCGATGATGCCGGCCCTCGTCAAAGGCTGGAGGATCTTGAACAGGAAAAGTTCCGAGACACCATAGGCCTTGGCGATTTCCGGAATACGGCTGAGCTTTCCACCATTCGCCGCGCAGTACATCAACATGCGCACGGCATAGTTGGTTTGTTTCGTCAAACGCATCGGGAACTCCGAATCCGGGTTTTGATAGGCATCACATATAGGGCAGATCGTCGTTTAGAACAATTCCAAAAACGCGCAATTTCAGAAAAGCGGAAAATCACAATCATGTTATGCCAGTGGTGACATGGTTGACTGCGAGGGGCAAGCCGCTAAACACGACTTTAGCAGTTAAGAATAAATGCACTCAGGAGGACACAATGCCACTGCTCAAGAACGCCCTCACCGCTCTCACGCTTTCCACCGCCGCCCTGGCGCTTGCGCTGCCCGCGCATGCGGAAGGTGAAGTCAACATCTATTCCTATCGCCAGCCGGACCTGATCAAGCCGCTGCTCGATGCGTTCACCAAGGAAACCGGCATCACCGCCAACGTGCTGTTCCTCGACAAGGGCCTTGTCGAGCGCATCCAGGCGGAAGGCGCGAACTCGCCGGCCGACGTCATCTTCACCGTCGATATTGCACGCCTGACCGAAGCCAAGGACGGCGGCGTGACGCAGCCCGTCGTGAGCGAGGTCATCAACAAGGACATCCCGGCGCAGTATCGCGATCCGGACGGCAACTGGTTCGGCCTGACCACGCGCTCGCGCGTCGTCTACGCCTCGAAGGACCGCGTCGCGCAGAACGAAATCACCTATGAAGAGCTTGCCGACCCGAAGTGGAAGGGCAAGATCTGCACCCGTGACGGCCAGCATTCCTACAATATCGGCCTGACCGCCTCGATGATCGCCCATCACGGCGAAGCGAAGGCCGAAGAATGGCTGACGGGCCTGAAGAACAACCTCGCCAAGAAGCCGGACGGCGGCGACCGCGACCAGGCCAAGGCCATCCTTGCCGGCGAATGCGACCTGGCACTCGGCAACTCCTACTATGTCGGCCTGATGCTGACCAACGAGAAGGAGCCGGAGCAGAAGGACTGGGCCGCCGCCATCAAGGTGCTCTTCCCAAACGCCGGCGACCGCGGCAGCCACGTCAACGTCTCCGGCATGGCGCTCGCCAAGAACGCCCCGAACAAGGACAATGCGCTGAAGCTGATGGAATTCCTGTCGGCCGGCACTGCGCAGCAGATTTATGCCGAGCAGGTCTACGAATATCCGGTCCTGCCGGGTGCGGAGCCCTCCGACGTGGTGAAGTCCTTCGGCACGCTGAAGGCCGACGAACTGCCGCTCGTCGACATCGCGGCCAACCGCAAGAAGGCATCCGAGCTGGTCGACAAGATCGGCTACAACGACGGCCCGTCGCAGTAAGCCACGGCTTTTTAGATATCGAAAAAAACGGCGGCCGGGTTCATCACCCGGCCGCCGAACTGTTTCAGGCCGTTGCCGCCTGCCAGCAGATTAGGGGACCATCCTCGGCGTCGATGCGCTCGCCGACCCGGACAAAGCCGTTGCGTTCGAGGACACGCTGGGACGCGATGTTCTCCACCCCGGTCTCCGCCGAAATGCGAAGGACGCGGGGATCGCCCCTCCCCCATTCGAGCAGGTGCCCGATTGCCCGGGTCGTATAGCCACGGCGCTCCCGCGTCGGGGCAACGCCGTAGCCGATGTGGATGTCCCCATCCTGCGGCACGCGCGTGATGGAGCAAAGGCCGACGATCTCGCCCTCCTCCACCATCATCCAGGCCGACGGCGAGAATTCGGCGCCGATGCCGGCGGCGAGCGTGCGCAGCATGTCCAGCACCTCCGGCGGCGCAAGCGCGCTGTCCGGCACGAGGCGCAGGTTTAAGGGCGCGATGCCATCCAGCAGCGCGTTAAAGTCACGTTCTGTGAGTTCGATGATCATGTGTATCTCGACATTGGAGATGCGCCGTTCCAGGCGCGTCAAGGTCGAGCGATAGGGTGAGGATCAGTCCCCGGCCATAATGCCGAGCGAAGCCGTCTCTACCGCCGCAACCGGTGAGTTCTTGATCGTCGCGACGGCAAACAAAGGCATTCTCCCATAGATGATGGGCGGACTATCCATCAGAACGGGCAAGACCGCAAGATGGTCCGGCGGCCGCTATGATCGGCCGCCGCTTGCGTCATTGCAGGTCCGGGTCCGACTGGCCGGAAATGATCCGGCTATAGTCGATGATGTCCTTCTTGCGCTGCGGCGTGCCCGGATGGGTGGAGAGGATGTTGGTATCCCCCTTGTCGCCGAGCTTTTCCTCCAGGAGGCCGAAGAAGCGGGCGATCGCGGTCGGGTCGTAGCCGGCCTTGGCCATCAGCTCCACCGACCGCCGGTCCGCCTCGGCTTCCGCGCTGCGCGAATAGGACAGCGCCAGAAGGCCACCGCCCTGCACCAGCACGTCCTCCACGCTGGAGCCAACATCGCCGGCGATCAGCATGATGAGGCCGGTCATGCCGGCGGCGCGATAGAATTGGCGCAGGCTGTGCTCCAGCTCGACATGGCCGATCTCGTGCGCGAGAACGCCGACGATCATCTCGGTGTCGCCGGCCGCCAGCTCGACGAGCTGGTCGGTGATGACCAGCGTGCCATCCGGCAGCGCGAAGGCGTTCGGGCCGATCAGGCCGCCATCGCGGAAATTGAGGTTATAGGCGCCGGCACCGCGCGGTGACTGCGCGGCGATGCGCGCAAAGCCCTCGGCGATTTCCTTGCGGCGTGTTTCGGCAAGCTTCGTCGGCGAAAAGGTCGTCTGGTCGAGCGCCTCCAGCGTGCCCTGCGCCATCAGCTGCGGCACGATCGGCGGGGTCGTCAGGATAGCGACCTCGACGAGGGCCGGCACGCCCCAGCGATAGACCGCGCCGCCAAGCAGGAAAGCGGCGAGCACGATGAGGATGAGGCGGAGCTTGAACTGCTCCAGCCAGTGCACGATGCCGGCACCGCCTTTGCCGCGCGCGGCGAGATATCGGTCGATGCCGTCATTGTCCCAGGTCTCGAAGACCGAACCGTCCGGAAAGGTCACACGGCGCGGGATGGCGCCGACGCGGCTGGAAATCTCCACCCAGGAGAGGCCGGCACCGGCAAGCGGCTTGTCGCCCCCCGCCGGCACGGCGACGATCTCGCCGGCCCGCTCGACGAGGCGGGCCTCGACCGAGCGGCTGGAACCGGCGGGATGCCAATCTCCGCCGGCTATGGCAACATTCTCAGAAGCCAAAATCGAACCCTTCGAAGTCCATGAACTCGGAACCGACGGCCGACCCCTGGGCCTCGATCCGGCTGAACAGCTCGCCGATATCGCCCGTGAAGGTGATGCCGGTGTGCTCCCAGGTATAGCGCGCCATGCGCACCGCCGCCCAGGGCCGCATCAGGCCGAAGGTCAGGATGGTGATCAGGACGTTGGAAATGGCGATCCAGGTGTAGCGGGTGCGCGAGACATCGCTCATCAGCCGGTGCTGGCCATCGAAGGTTGTGGCGGAATAGGCGATGTTGCGGACGCCCGCGCGGTAGAACAGGCCGGCAATGCCGAAGGTGGCGAAGAGCGTGATATAGGCGATGGTGCCCGCGATGAAGAGCGGGATCTGCTGCTCCGGCGTCAGCGCGCCGGGCGTCTCGATCATCGACAGGATGATCGGCAGGTTGAGGAAGGCCAAAAGCGCAATGATGCCGAGGCCAAGCACGACGATGAGCAGCGACAGGAGCCAGGACTTATAGATCGCGCCGAGCTGCGGATCGGTGTCGAAGGCCTTGCCGCCGTAGCGCAGGTTCGAGCCGACGTAACGCGAGACCCAGCGGCTGGCGAGTGGCGTCAGGATGCCGATGGTGATGACGGCGAGCAGGCTGCCGAGGATGAAGGCCTTGAAGGCACCGCCGGCACCGCCGACGAAATCGAAGCGCACGTTGCGGTAGCTCGTGACGCGCGCGGAAAAGCGCAGGCCCTTGGCGACGAGCCATGGCAGCGCGATCAGCACGACGAGCGTCGGCAGCAGCACCAGGATCGGCACAAGGGCTGCGATCACGTTGAGCACGACGAAACCGCCGAGCACGATGAGGCGGCCGATGAGGATCTGCAGGCCCTTGGCATGGTATTCGAAGGACCGGCCAAGCAGCACGGTATTGCCGTAGAAGTATCGATTGCGGCGCACCTTCGCCCAGGCCGAATAAATGCCGAGCGTGATGATCGTCAGCAGCACATTGACGATCCAGATGCCGAAATATTCAGACGCCCTGCCGGTGAACGTAATCCGGTGAAAGCCGCTCGCCTGTGCGGCGGGCTGCGCAGATGCTGCGAATGACATATTGTTTGCCCCTTCCAAATGCATAGAACACGAGGGCTTAACGGGCCGGGCTAGCCGGCTATTCTTCGCAAAGCACAAAAAATCGGCAATGCAAAAAGGGCCCCCGAAACGGGAGCCCCTTCAATTCCATCAGTGCGGAAGGATCACTTCATCGTCGGCATGACGAATTCGGCGCCGTCCTTGATGCCCGACGGCCAGCGGCTGGTGATCGTCTTGGTGCGGGTCCAGAATTTGATCGAGTCCGTGCCGTGCTGGTTGAGGTCACCGAAGGACGAGGACTTCCAGCCGCCGAAGGAGTGGTAGGCGAGCGGAACCGGGATCGGAACGTTGACGCCGACCATGCCGATGTTGATGCGGCTGGCGAAGTCGCGGGCCGCGTCGCCGTCACGGGTATAGATCGCGACGCCGTTGCCGTATTCGTGCTTCATCGGCAGGTCGAGGGCTTCCTCGTAGTTCTTGGCGCGAACGACGGAGAGGACAGGGCCGAAGATTTCGGTCTTGTAGATTTCCATGTCCGGTGTGACGTTGTCGAACAGGCAGCCGCCGACAAAATAGCCGTCTTCATAACCCTGGAGCTTGAAGCCGCGGCCGTCGACGACGAGGTTGGCGCCTTCTTCCACGCCCTTGTCGATGAGGCTCAGGATGCGGGCCTGGGCTTCCTTGGTGACGACCGGGCCCATGTCGGCCTTGTCATCGGTGTAGGGGCCGATGCGCAGGCTCTCGATCATCGGCGTCAGCTTTTCGATCAGCCGGTTGGCGGTTTCCTCGCCGACGGGGACTGCAACCGAGATCGCCATGCAGCGCTCGCCTGCCGAGCCGTAGCCGGCGCCCATCAGGGCGTTTGCGGCCTGGTCCAGGTCGGCATCGGGCATGATGATCATGTGGTTCTTCGCGCCGCCGAAGCACTGGGCGCGCTTGCCGTTGGCGGCAGCCGTGCCATAGACGTAACGGGCGATCGGCGTGGAGCCGACGAAGGAGACGGCGGCGATATCCGGATGCGCCAGGATGCCGTCAACCGCGCCCTTGTCGCCGTTGACGACATTTAGGATGCCGGCGGGCAGTCCCGCTTCGATCATCAGTTCGGCAAGGCGGATCGGCAGCGATGGATCACGCTCGGAGGGCTTCAGGATGAAGGCGTTGCCGCAGGCGATGGCGGGCGCGAACATCCACATCGGGATCATGCCCGGGAAGTTGAAGGGCGTGATGCCGGCGCCGATGCCGACCGGCTGGCGGATCGAATACATGTCGATGTTCGGGCCGGCGCCTTCGGTGAATTCGCTCTTGGAAAGATGCGGGATGCCGATGACGAATTCGCAGACTTCCAGGCCGCGGATGACGTCGCCCTTCGAGTCCTCGACGGTCTTGCCATGCTCGCGGGAGATCAGAACGGCGAGCTCGTCCATGTTCTGGTTCAGAAGCTCGACGAACTTCATGAAGACGCGGGCGCGGCGCTGCGGGTTGGTGGCGGCCCACTTCGGCTGCGCGGAAAGCGCGCTGTCGATCGCGGCCTGCAGGTCGGCATCGTTGGCAAGTGCGACCGTCGCCTGGACTTCGCCCGTCGCCGGGTTGAAGACATTCGCGGTGCGGCCGCTGGTGCCGGCGACCTTCTTGCCGTGAATGAAATGGCCGATCTCGTACATGGGGAGCTCCTCCGTTGTTGTGAGAGGATCATCGCACTTCAATTTGCACAACTCAATCACCTCATATAAGGAACCGTTGTGCAAAAATTGAAGTCGGAGGCCGGTATGAACTGGGATGACGCACGCATGTTCCTCGCCGTTGCCCGCACCGGCCAGATCCTCGCCGCCTCCCGCCGCCTCGGCGTCAACCATGCGACGCTGAGCCGCCGGGTGAGCGCGCTGGAGGAAGCGCTGAAGACGCGCCTCCTGATCCGCCGCACCAATGGCTGCGATCTTACGGCGGAAGGCGAGGTCTTCTTGCGCGCGTCTGAGCGGATGGAAACGGAAATGCTGGCGGCGCAGGCGAGCATCGGCCGCATCGACACCGCCGTCGCCGGCACCGTGCGCGTCGGCGCGCCGGATGGTTTTGGCGTTTCCTTTCTGGCACCCCGGCTCGGACGGCTGACGGCGCGGCATCCGGAACTCAAGATCCAGCTCGTGCCCGTACCGCGTTCCTTCTCCCTGTCGCAACGCGAGGCGGATATCGCGATCACGCTGGAGCGGCCGGAACAGGGCCGCCTCGTTTCGTCAAAACTCACGGATTATACGCTCGGGCTCTATGCGTCCCGCGACTACCTTGCGGAAAACGGCACGCCAGAGACGGTCGAGGACCTGAAGGCGCACCGGCGGGTCGGCTATGTGGAAGACCTGATCTTCACGGCCTCGCTCAACTTCACCGGCGAGATCATGCGCAGCTGGGATGCGAGCTTCGAGATTTCGAGCGCGACCGGCCAGACGGAAGCCGTGCGCTCCGGCGCCGGCATCGGCATCCTGCACGACTATATTGCGAGGCAGTACGGCGAACTCGTCCGCCTGCTCCCCGCCAACGCGATCCGCCGTGCCTACTGGACGACCTGGCACGAAAGCGCGCGGGATCTCGTGCGCGTGCGCACCGTGGCGGAATTCGTGCAGGAAATCGTGCGGCAGGAGCACGAGATCTTTCTCTGAGGCTTACTCTCCGGGCAGCGGCACCAGCGCGCTTTTCGCCCGCGCGGTCACCGCTGCCTCTTCCACCGGCTTTTCGACAACCGCGACCTTCACCTTTTCCTGCGTGGACTCGCCTGGCAGGGGAACGCGCACGGCATTGCGAATGATGGCCGGCTCCTCCGCCCGCTTCTCCTCCACCACGCGGCGTTTTGGCCTGCGGACCTCGACGTCATCCTCGACGATCGCCACGGGCTCGGCGCGGGTGAGCACCGGCTGGCTGCGGCCATAGCCGCTGCCGCCGGCATAACTCAGCATGTCGAACGTATCGCGCGTCACCGGCTTCAGCCGCATGCCGGCCATTAGCGACGCGATGCGCTCCTGCGGCATGGTCGGATGGCAGAAGCGCAGGCGGACCTGCGCGGAATAGTTGCCCGCCCCGATTCGGCCCATCGCCGTTTCGCGCACCGGCGAGACGCGCTTGGCGAACTGCCAGGCGTAGAGGCAGCTTCCGGACTTTCCGAGCGGGCCGGTGGCATAGCCGTAGATGCCGTGCATGTTCTGGCCGGGCGCGGCATCGATCGTCATGGCGACGCCGGGCAGCGCCTGCCGCATCTCCGCAAGGATGGCGCGGCGTGTCGGGGCGCGCAGGAAGGTCACGCCTTCGGAGGGCGTACCGATGCGCACGGTGAGCACATTTTCGCCGGCGGACGCCGTGGCGTTGGAATAGACGATCGCCTGCTCGAAGAACTCGCCGCGCACCGTCTGGCGCACGCTTTCGATGCGGCCGGAGATCGACGGCAGATAGGCGGCCGCGAATTCCGGCGACACTTCGGTCGAGATCGGCGGTGCATCCGGCCGGATGGCGCCCGTTTCGAGGAACGGGTCGTGCACCGCGGTGCAGCCGGTGGCGAGGAAGGGAAGTGCGGCAAGAAGCAGCCAGCGCATGAAGAACCTATCGGGTGGGGTAATCGGAGGAGATGGCGAGGCCGCGCGCGGCCGCCGGGTCATAGAGATGCGTGTTCAACCGGGCGAAGACGGCCTGCGCCTCGGCTCGGTGGCCGAGATGATAATGTGCCCAGCCGCGCAACTGGCTGAGATCGGCGGGTTCGGCGACGAGGCCGGCGCGCGCATTGAGCGCATCGAGCACGCGCTGGTACTGCTTGTGATCGAAGGCCGAGCGGGCGCGCTGGAAGTAGATTTCGGCCCGCACCTCGCGGTCCCGCTTTTCCGAGAGCGCATACATGCCGATCATCGCCTCGGCATCATCCGTCAAGCGGCCGCGTAGCAGGGTAAGTGCGGCGCCATAGGCGGCGTCCGCCTGCGTGCGACCATTGCCAAGCGCCGCCTCGAAGGCGTTGCGCGCGTCGGCGAGACGGTTCAGCCCGAGATGGCACCAGCCCTTGATGAGCATGGCATCCGCGGATACCGCGCCCCGCGCCTCCATGGTAGAAATGTCCTCAATGCAGGCGCTGAAGCGCTTCGCCTTGAAATGGGCGAGGTAGCCGGTGCCGCCGTCGGTGGAGGCGACCGGCATGTCGATGGCAATGCTGCGGCGGCCCTTCGGCGGGGTCGCGACCTTTATCTCCGCCCAGATATCCGGGTAGATGTCGCGATATTCGCCTTCCAGCGCCGCGTAGTCCTTCTTCTCGCCGAGCCGCAGGAGGCTGAGCGCCAGACCCTTGACCCGCACCGGCGCACTTTCCCAATCGATCGACTTTGCGAACCAGGCTTTCGACGCTTCGTACTGGCGGGAATTATAGGCGTACCAGGCGAGGATTTCCGCATGGTCGGCATTGGAGGTGGCGAGGATGGCGTTGCTATAGGCCGTGACGGTCTTCACGTCCGCATCCGGCTGGTCGGGCTTGGAAAAGCGCAGCGACAGCGCGTTCATCAGGAATTCCGGATCGCCCGAAAGGTCCTGCAGATACTGTTCCGCGACGGCATAGGCCTCGTCTTGCTTGTTCTGCGCGGCAAACGAGAGATAGAGGCCCTTGGCATCGTTCTCGTCGCGATGCTTGACGAGTGCCGCCTTGAACCAGCGCTCGGCGCTTTCCGGCGCCTTGAGCTTCAGGTCATACCAGCCGAGCAGCGCGAGGTCTTCGGGGCGGTCGCCCTTCTCCGCAGCCAGGCGCAGCTTGCCGACCTCGCCTTCGCCGATTGGCGTCTGGCGCTTCTCGTCGGCATTGAAATCGGCGACCTCCTTGCGGGTCAGGTCCAGCTCGACGGGCTGCAAGCCGGCCTGGAGCATCGGCGAGGTCGCAAGCAGGCCCATCGCCTTGCGCACGTCCTCCGCCGAAAAATCGCGCGTCGATTTCTGCAAGGTTGTCAGGAGCTGCTGGTCCGGCAGGCGCTTGTCGCCCTCGCGGAAGAGCAGGCCGCGATAGACATTGGTCAGTGCATCCTTGGCACCGGTCTGCGCATAGGCGTCGAGCAGCATCCAGACGAGATCGACTTCCGTTTCGCTCGATGGATCGAGCGTCTTGGCGACTTCGATGACGCCCATCCAGTCCTTGCGGGCGGTGGCGGCCATCATGTCGACGCGCTGCTTGCGGCGGGCGAGCTTGCCGGAAAAATCCTCGCTCGGGCGCCATTGCGGATTTTCCGACTGGCGGCGGCCGATTTCGGCATCGATGCCGAGGAAGTCGTTCTTCTCGTAGAGCGCCCAAAGCGTGCTTTCATCCACCTGCCGGGCGGCCGGCGAATATACGTCGGCGGGCACGACGAAATCCGGATATTTCAGCCGCAGCCGGTTCGTCTCGGCCTCCAGCCGATCCTGCTGTTTCTGCTCGGCATAATAATAGAGGGCAGCAAGCTCGACCTCGCCGGGGCCGGCTTTCGTTTCGCCGGCCAGCGCCGAGGAGCCGAGCAACAGGGGGACAAGGAAAAGCGCTCTCATCGGTCGGACCTCACGCCCTTGCGCGGCACCGTGATGCCGAGCCAGACGGCGAAGATGCCGAGGCAGGCGAGCACGAGCAGCACGTAGATCTGGAAATTGTCGGAGAACCAGGCGGCGGCGACACGGCGCAGGTTGCCTGGGCTGCGATCCTGGAGATCGGCGATGTAGCGCTCCGCCGCCGGCAGGCTGACGAGCGACAGGCTCGCCGTCTCGATCGTAGCGGTGCCGCCATCGAGATCCCGCCAGATGGCGGGCTCGACGAGCCGGTTCACGCCCGCCTCGATGTCGCGCGGCGCGCTCGCCTTGATCACCGTCCAGGTGGAGAGGCCATCGGGCGAGCGCATCTGCGAGAGCGTCACCAGCGACCCGGCGCCGTGCGGCGCGACGCGCGCGGTGTCGTCCCCCTGGTAGCTCAGCCAGCGGCCGAAGCTCTTCGTGGCGGCGGAAAGCCAGAGCTGTGCGCGCGAGCCGAAGGACAGGTCGCCGTCGCCGGGCGCCGTCGAATTGTGAAAGGCTTGCAGCAGGTCGGCGGTCTCGTTGCCGGTGGCGGTGTCCGAGACCGATGCGGTGACGACCGGATCGGGTTCCAGCAGGGCCGCGACGGAGGCGCTGATATCCGTTTCGCTCGGGAAGGATGCCTTGTCGGTGGCGCCGAGTTCGGCGAAATCGTTCTGCGACGAGACCACGAGCGCATCGCGGCCGGTGCCTTCCGCGGGGGTGCCGATGGCGATTTTCGCGGTCAGCGGCGCGCGGGCCGAAAGCGCGAGGCGCGACAGCAGGGTGAGGCCGGCACCGACCGACTGGCTGTCCGCCCGGTCGATGACGAGATCGAAGGGCTTGCCGCCGCCATAGGGATAGGCCTTGCCGGCCAGCGCCGCGAGGTCGGGAAGCCGGCCAACGCGGGCGAGTGCCGGAACCTCGATCGCCGTCGTGTCGAGCAGGATGAAGCGCGGCTTGCCATCGTCACGCTCCTCCGAACGGCAGGCGGCATCGGCGGCGACCGGCAGTTCGGCGAGCAATTCCACGCGGTTGACGCCGGGGCGGAAGGCGCGCAGCGGCAGCTCGATGCGCTTGCCATCGAACTGTTCGCCCTCGCGATTGCGGAACGGGTAGCTCTTCACGACCTTGTCGTTGACGCGGACGAGAAGCTGGGCGGTCTGGTCGAGGCCCGGCGAGGTCGCGGCATGCAGGCGCAGGTCCAGCGTCGCATATTCCGCCGCGTAGAAATCCGCCGGCATTTCGACGGCGAAATCGGTGCGCGACAGGCGGCCGGAGAAGACGCGGGTCTCGTAGCCCGCCTCCTTCAGCGTGCGCCGTTCGCCGGCATCGACCGCAAGCACGCCCATGCCCTTCTCGAAGATGCCGGACTTCAGTCCATCGGCAAGCGGCCCCTTCACGGCGGCAAGCACGGCAGCATTGACGTCATTGAGATTGGCGGCGCGCAGGACGACCGTCGCCCGGTCTGCCGTGGCACCGGCCTGGACGGAGAGGCCGCGCGGGGCGTTTGAAAGACCGAGCTTGGACAGCGTCGCGGCGCCACCGCGGTCCATCGCCATGACGAGATCGATGCCCGGGCCGGTGCCCGGCCTATCCGCAACCGAGACGCTCACATCGTCCCGGTTCAGGAAGAGGATGAGCGATTGCAGGACGGGCGCGACCTCGTTCAGCGCCTCGGCGCTCAAGGCGCCCTGGACGACGATGCGGACATCCGTTCGGTGCGCCGCATTGCGGCGGACGGCAAGCAGGCTGTCGAAATCGGCAAAGCCCGACGCGGCACCGGTAACGAAACCGCTCGATGCGGGATCGAACTTCGTCCAGAGCTCATAGGTCGCATCGAGCGAGCAATCGACGCGGTGGTGCTGCCGGGCGCGGAGGCGCACGACATTGCGGCCGGCCTTGAGGAATTCGGAGGCGACGGCGATCTTCTCCGTCAGCGTGCCGTTCGGCGAGGCGATGGCGAAGCTGCCGATATCCCGGCCGTTCACCTCGACATCCATCTTCGCCGTATCGGGCAGCACGGAGACAGCGTTGATATAGGCGAGGTTCAGCGTGCCGCCGGCGGAGACCTGCGGGCCATCGAGCGCGAAGGTGAAGGTCGCGACATCGTCCTCGCCGGCAAGCGTGTAGGCATCCGCCGATTGTTCGAAGGGCACAAGGGTCTTGTCCGCAGCCTGCTCGGCCTTCTTCGTCTCTATGGGTTCGGGAAGCAGACCGCCGGACAGCGCCGTGCCTTCGAGCAGCGGCTTGACGCTATCGGCCACCAGCCCTTCCGCCCGGCCGGCACCGGCCGAGGCGACGAGGAGGGAGAGCCCCAGCGTTGCGAGGAGAGATGTCTTAGCCATAGGCCTGGGTTCCTGTGAGGACCGGCGGCAGCTCGACGGCGCGGCCGGGGATCTGGGCATTGTTTTCCTTCACCACGATGGGGGCATCGGCGAAGGATTTGACGGCGCTTTCGCGGATGAGGCCGGCGGAATATTGCAGCGCGCGCAGCGTCTCGCGGATGCTCCACAGCGCGAAGCGCGAGGTGCCCCAGAAGAAGCTGCGGCGCACCTGACGACGTACGAGCCGCTCCTGGAGGACCGCCTGGTCGGAGAACATCAGCTCGGCGATCGCCATGAAGGTCTCCGGCGTGCGCTCCTTGTAGGCGAAGCCGTAGATGGCGCCCTCGCCGGCCGCGCGGCTGGAGCGGCAGATCACGTCGAAGGCGATGATCTGGCCGGCGCGGCGAAGCTGGATCGTCGCTTCCAGCGGGGTTTCGAGGTCGATCTCCGGCGCCTTGTCGACGAACTCCACCGAGATGCCGCCGGATGAGGCATCCTGGATGATGATGTTGTTGAGCTTGCCGTCGATCTTCATCAGCGCATGGCGCTTGACCGGCAGGCGCTGGTTGCGGCGCAGCTCACGGCGTTCGGCGACGACGCCCAGCGCCGCACCGGCGAGGCCGAGATTGATGAGGTTCCAGCCGGCAACGATGGTCAGGAGCTCGGTCGCGACCGGCTCCGTCAGGAAGCGGTAGCCGGAATAGAGGGCGGCGGCCAGTAGCACGAAGAAGATGATGAAATAGGGCCGTGCCAGCGGCGAAAGCATGCTGCGGTCGAGCGTCTGGCCCTTGGCGGTTACGTTGAAGGTGGGTTTGCGCGGATTGCGGATGACGCTGAGGATCGAGCCGAAGAGCAGCACGGACTGGACATATTCGTAAAGCTCGGAGACCCAGGGCCAGCGCACGCGGCCGTAGAGGTAGCTCTGCATGGCGAAGGAGCCGATGAGATAGGTCACCGCATAGGAGGCGAATTCGAGGATGTTCGCCTGGTAGATTTCCAGCGAGAAGAAGATGTAGAGCAGCGGCGAGAAGACGAAGGCGAGCCGCGACAGCGGGAACAGCCAGAACAGGTTGATGCCGGCATAGCAGATGCGCTGGGCAAGCGTCAGGCCCTTGGCGAGGAACGGCCGGTTGAGGATGAGGATCTGCAGCATGCCCTGGCACCAGCGGGCGCGCTGGCCGATGAAGGACACGAAGGTCTCCGGCTGGAGACCGGCGATCAGCGGCTTGTCGACATAGATGCTGTGCCAGCCCTTGGAGTGCAGCGCCAGTGCCGTCTCGCAATCCTCGGTGATCGACTGGCCGGAAAACCCATTCGCCGATGCCAGCGCCGAGCGGCGCAGAACCGCTGCCGAGCCGCAGAAGAACGAGGCGTTCCACTTGTCGAGCCCGCGTTGCAGGATCGAATAGAACATCTCGTTTTCGGACGGCATGCGCGCGAAGGTCTGGAGGTTCTTTTCCAGCGGATCCGGGTTGAGGAAGTAGTGCGGCGTCTGGACGAGGAACAGCTTTTTATCCTCGCGGAAGAAACCGACCGTCTCGCGCAGAAATTCGCGCACCGGCGCATGGTCGGCGTCGAAGACGACGACGAGTTCGCCGTTCGAGACCTTCAGGCCCTCGTTGAGGTTGCCGGCCTTGGCGTGGTCATTCTGCTTGCGGGCGTGGTAGTGCACGCCGAGCGAGGCGCAGAGCGCCTTCAGCTGCTCGTGGCGGCGGATCGCTGCGATCGCGATGCGCGGGTCCTTATGGTTGCGCTTGGCTTCCGTGCCGCCGTCGTCCAGCAGGTAGACGTTCAGCTTGTCCTTTGGATAGAGCAGCGATTTTGCCGCGGCGAGCGTGCCGGCGAGCAGTTCGGGCTCCTCGTTATAGGACGGGATGAAGACGTCGACGGTGGGCAGGCTTGCGGCCTCGCCCGGCTCCGGAGTTTTGCGCTTCAGGGGATCGGCCAGCATGAAGAAGCTGATCGCCAGCATGGCGAGGCAGTACATCTCGGCCAGATACAGGATCAGGCCGGGGATGAAGTTCAGCGGTTCGTAGATGCTCGGCAGCGTTTCCGTGGTGCGCCAGAACGCGTAGCGCATGGCGAGGATGCCGGCAAAGGTGAAGGTGACGAGCCGGAGGGTGGTGTTGGCCGGGCGCGTCATTGCCAGGAACATCACGCCGAGCACGGCGAAGGAGAGAATGAGCTGGGCCTGGAGGCTGATCGGCAGCCAGAGAAGGAACAGCCCGAACATGCCAGCGGGAACCGCCAGCCACTTGACGCACGTCATGTGCATATGAAAACCCCATTTGCATCGCGGCAGCGCGTCATGCGGACCGGTTCCACACAGGAACAGGTCAGACCCTAGGGTTCAGTGGTCAACGGATTCCTAATACAGTGCCAAATCGGGACTGCGGTCAAAAGCGTGGTAAATGAAGGGTTTACACTGCCCTAGGAATGGGCCGGCGCTTGCGATTTCGCAACGATGAGGATGCCGACGAGGGACACCGCCAGGCCCACCGCCATCGCCCAGGAAAGCGGCTCGCCGAACATCAGCCAGGCCCAGATCATCGTCACCGGCGGGCTGAGATAGAGGATGGCCGTGACCCGGGCGGGAGAGGATTTCTGGAGTGCCAGATAATATAGGCTCCAGGCGGCGAAGGTGGCGATGAAGACAAGCCAGAGGATACCGCCGATGAAGCCGGCATTAAGGACCGGCAGCACGCCGCCTTCGTGCCATGCGAGCACGGCGAAGATCGCCGCGGCCGACAGGCACTGGATGCAGAGACTCTGGTAGACCGGCATGGCGCTCGACGCACTGCGCTTCTGCAAGAGTGTCGCCAGCGCCAGCGACAGGGTGCCGAGCACGGGCAGGCCATAGGCCCAGAGCGGCACATTGCCGACATCCAGCGACCAGCCGGAGGCGATGATCACGCCGGCGAGCCCGATGAACGAACCGATCCACTGCCGGGCGGTGAGCGCCTGCCCGAGAATGGGCCAGGAGAGGAAGGCTACGGCAAGCGGCAGCATATCGGTGATGAGGGCGACGAGGCCGGTGGGTACGCCGAAGGAGATCGCCAGCGCAAAGCCCGAGAGGTAGCCGGCCATGGCAAGCGCGCCGAGCAGCATGTGCAAGGCGATGTCTCTGCCGCGGATTTTCGGCCCCATCGTCAAAGCGAAGGGCAGCAGCACCAAGCCCGAGACGAGGCTGCGCCAGAGCAGGATGAGGAAGATCGGCGCATGATCGTGTGCAAAGCGAACGCCGATGAAGCCGGCGCTCCAGCTCACCACCAGCGCCGCTTCGAGAAGCACGAGGACAAGGATCGCCCAAAGCCGGGTGGCCGGACGGGGCGCCGTCGCGAGATCCGCGGCGCTCATAGGCTGTCCATGACGGAAATGGCGATCCTGCGCGCCGCCTTCAGCCGCCCGTCATGCCCGTCGAGCCCTGCACGCGCCATGGCGCCTTCGAGCACGAAGGACAGATGTTCCGCCGTCTCATCGATCGCGGCTCCGCCATCGGGTTTCATTTCGCTCAGATATTGCCGGAAGAGCTGCTCCACCTCTTCCTTCTGCAAGGCGACGGTCGCCCGGCCAGGATCGGCGATAGACAGTTCAGCGGCGGCATTCAGCAGCCCGCAGCCGCGAAAACCCCAGCCATAAGCGAGTTCGGCATGGTCGACATAGGAATCGAAGACCGCCAGCAGGCGCTCGCGCGGCGAGGCGGCGCTGGCGAGCCGCTGCCGATACAACTCGTGCCACTCCTCCAGCCGCGCATCGAGATAGGCCTTCACCAGCTCGGACTTGGAGGAGAAGTTGTTGTAGAGGCTCATCTTCGCGACGCCGGCATGGGCCGTGATCGCATCGATCCCCGTCGCCCCTACCCCGTCCCGGTAAAACAATTCCGCAGCCGCCTTCAGCAGCCGTTCCCGTGCCGGCACTCTTTCGGTCATCGCGCACCTCGATTCAATATGTAGACCGATCTACCTATTTTCTTCGTGAGTCAAGCGACGGCCACGCAAAAGGGCGCAGAAATCATCTACGCCCGGAACCGATCACATTTTGAAGAGTGGAAATGGTACGGTTGGGGGGTCTCGAACCTCCGACCTCAGGTGCCACAAACCTGCGCTCTAACCAACTGAGCTACAACCGCACAACAGCGCATCGACCGCGCTTGGTGCGTCACATACGGGCAGCCGCACCATTTTTCAAGCGTTTTTTGCATGCTTGCACATACGAAAATGGCCGGGCTCATGCCCGGCCATTTTATCATGCCGTGTAAAACCCTGCGAAGCGGGGCTTAGGCGGTCTTGAAGGACTTCATGGCCTTCTCGGCGGCGGACTTGCCGGGAGCCGAGACCTTTTCGGCAACCTTCTTGGAGGTTTCCTGAAGGGTGCGGGCCTGTTCGACGACGACTTCAGCCTGCTTGCGCAGGAACGCGGTCTGCAGTTCAAACAGTTCGGAGACCGACTTCACGCCGAGCAGGGCTTCCATGTGGGAAAGCGAGTTTTCGGCATTGGTGCGCAGCGCTTCGATGGCCTTGAGGCCGAGTTCGACGGAGCCGGCCTGGGCGCTTTCGAGCGTCGCTTCGACAGTCTTGGTCGCGTCTTCGGCGGCTTCCTTCATCTTGGCATAAGCTTCCTTGCTCTGAGCGGCGCCCTTTTCGGCGAACTCGCGGAAGCTTTCAGAGACCTTGCTGGGGTCGATGGATGCGATGGAGAATACGTCGTCGGTCTTCTTGGTAGCCATTGTCTGCGCTCCTTGGTTTGGCCCTCTCTAGAGGCGCCGTGTTCTTGGATGAGCCGTATATAGACGATCTCTTTTCGCATTGCAACAAAATTGTGCGGTGCACAATAATTCGAAGCGGCGTTAACCCTTCTGCCCGAAAGCCCGGGCCTTTGCGGGCGAGGCGCTGGACCCTCCGCACATGCACCGCTATTAATAAAGCGTTAATCGAAAGCCGGGGACCCGGAAGCAGACACAGGCCTGAATATGTCCGCAAAGCAGTATCCCTTTATCGACGTCGCCGTCCATGAACGGGTGCGCCTGCCCTTCGCCCGGGGCGAGGCGGTCGTGCTGTTTTCCAAGGACATGGCGCGCGTGCTCTGGTCGAACGGCCGCGGGGCCGCTCTCTTCGGTCACGACAATATCTACGATTTCCTCGATGCCGGCCCGGACCGCGCGGATGTCGCCTTCCGCCAGCTTTCCGCCACCGCCCAGCAGGTGCAGGCGCCGGGCGAGCGCCGCAGCTTCATCATGCGCATCGGCAGCGGGTTTCGCAGCGTCCCGGTAAGTGCGGCCGTCGAGGGTGTCACCATCCGCCCCGGCGACGAGGCGATCCTGTTCAGCACGCCCGTCAGCGCCGGCCGACAGAGCCAGCAGGACGCCGCCGCCGCGATGCTCACCGGCTTCGACGATCCCGACACCCACATGGCCGTGCTCGACGGCGACGGCACGATCATCGCCGCCTCGGCGGATTTCGAAAGCCTCGCCGTCAGCCCGGAAACCCGGCGCGCGCTGGTGGAGGCCGCCGGGCGCAGCACGGAGCGCCTCGTCAAGCGCCCGATCGCCACCGGCCGCGGCAACCTGCCCGCCGCCATCGGCCGCATCGCCACCGATCCGGCGCTGCACCTGCTCTTCGCTGTCGAAACGATCCTCGGGCATCTCGATCCGGATGAGGAGGAGGCGGAGCCGTTGGCTGTAGCCGCGGTGGAAGCCGAGGTCGTGCCAGAGATCGAGACCCCTGTGGCGGAGGAGTCGCAGGTCGAGGACGTGCTGGAAGCCGACGCGGTTGAGCCGGTTTCCCAGCCAGAAGCGGTCGTCTTCGTCGAGGAAGAGCGCGCAATCGAGGACGTCGCCCCGTTGGAAAGCGCCGACGAACCGGTTGCGGAAGTGCTGCCGGAAATCGTTGAGCCGATCGCGGAAGCTGTTGCCGAAGACGTCGTTGCGGAAACCGTGGAAGAGGCCGAACCGGCGCTTGCGGAAGAGCCCGACGCCGCCGAAGCGCCCGTGGAAAAATCCGGCTTCGTCTTCAATCCGCAGGGACGGCCGATCCGTTTCGTCTGGAAGATCGATGCGGAGGGGCGGTTCAGCGAGATCTCGGAAGAATTCGCCGCCGCCGTCGGGCCGCATGCCGCCGCCATCTCCGGCGAGCGTTTCACCGATGTCGCGGCCCGCTTCGATCTCGACGCCGAAGGCAAGATCGGCGACCTGCTGCGCCGCCGCGATACCTGGTCGGGCAAGACGATCCTGTGGCCGGTCGAGGGCACGGCGCTCATCGTGCCGGTCGATCTCGCAGCACTGCCCACCTATTCGCGCAACCGGGAATTCGATGGTTTCCGCGGCTTCGGCATCGTGCGCATCGCCGATTCGAGCGAGGACCCTCATGCGCGCGGGCTGACGCTCAGCCACATCATCGAGGCGGCCGAGGAAGAGCAGACCGTCCTGGTGGAGGAGGTTCTGGCCGAAGAAGCCGGTACGCTGCTGGAGGACGCGGCGGAAGGGCTGACCGAAACGATCGAGATTCCGGATCATGCCTCTGCGCAGGTGACGGACGAAGCGGTGACCGAGACGACCGAAGAGCCCGTCGAGGACGAAGAAACCGTAGACACCTCCCCGGCTCCGGAAGAAGAAACAACGCCGGTCGTGCCGGTCGATGACGAACAGGATGCCTTTCGCGGCGAGCGCCCGGCGCTGCGCCTGGTCGAAAACCCGGCCCGCCGCCAGTCCGACAAGGTGGTGCAACTCGAAACCCGGCGCAATCGCGGCGGTCTTTTCGACGGCCTCTCGACCGGCGAGCAGGCGGCGTTCCGCGAGATCGCCCGCCAGCTCGGCGAGACCTTTGGCAAGCGCAAGCCGGAGGACCGTCCGGCAGGTGACCGCGCTGCCGAGACGCCGGCGGAGACGATCCGCGACGACGAGCCCGAAATTGCAGCCGTCGTGCCCGCGACAGGCGAGAACGATGCGGAAATGCCGGGCCTCGAAATCGGCCCGCATGCCGACGACCTCCTGAGCGAGGACCATGCCGAGGCGCGCACGGCGATCGCCCCGCCGCGCCGGCAGATGGATTACGGCCTCACCGCCGCCGTGGTCGACGCGCTGCCCGTGGCCCTGCTGGTGCATGTCGGCGACCGGCTGATCCATGCCAATCCCGAATTCTTCCGCCTGACGGGCTATTCCAGCCTCGACGACCTCGAGGCCTCCGGCGGGCTTGAAATCCTGCTCGGCGGCCCGGACGAGGACGCCGGCGATGGCGACGGCACGATGGCGCTGCGCCATGCCGACGGCGAGAGTGCCAGCGCCGTGCGCGCCCGCCTCCAGTCGATCCGCTGGGAGGACGGCACCGCGCTGATGCTGGCGCTGACGCCGATCCAGGCCAACAAGCCGACCCTTTCGCTGGTCGAAACGGCGCCCGCGCCCATCGAGACAGAAGAGCGGAACGCCGACCAGGCGGCCGCCTCAGCACTGCGCATCGAGGTCAGCGAGCTGCGCTCTATCCTCGAAACCGCGACCGATGGCGTCGTGGTGGTCGGGCAGGAGGGCGACATCCGCTCGATGAACCGCTCGGCAAGCGCCCTCTTCAACTATGACGAGGACGAGACGCGCGGCCGGCCGTTCGCCATGCTCTTCGCCCATGAAAGCCAGAAGGCAGTGCTCGATTATCTCGCCGGCCTGGCCGGCCATGGCGTCGCGAGCGTGCTCAACGACGGGCGCGAGGTCATCGGCCGCGAGGCTTCGGGCGGCTTCATCCCGCTGTTCATGACAATGGGCCGCCTCTCCTCCTCCTCCGGCTACTGCGCGGTCATCCGCGACATTACCCAGTGGAAGCGCACCGAGGAGGAGCTGCGCAACGCCAAGCGCGCGGCCGAGACAGCGAATGCGCACAAGAGCGATTTCCTCGCCCGCGTCAGCCACGAGATTCGCACGCCGCTCAACGCCATCATCGGCTTTTCCGACATGATGGCGACGGAACGCTTCGGCCCGATCGGCCATCCGCGCTACATCGAATATGCCAACGACATTGGCCGCTCCGGCCGCCATGTGCTCGATATCGTCAACGACCTGCTCGACATTTCCAAGATCGAGGCGGGCGAGATGGAGCTGGAATTCACCGCAGTCGGCCTGAACGAGACGATCGCGGAAGCCGTTTCGCTGGTGCAGCCGCAGGCGAACGGCCAGCGCGTCATCATCCGCACCTCGCTTTCGGCCAATGTGCCGCAGATCGTCGCGGACCTGCGCTCGATCAAGCAGATCGCGCTCAACATCCTGTCGAACGCCATCCGCTTCACGCCGGCCGGCGGGCAGATCGTCGTATCCACCGCCTACGAGCCGAACGGCAGCGTCGTGCTGCGCATCCGCGACACCGGCGTCGGCATGACGCGCAGCGAGCTGGAACAGGCGATGAAGCCCTTCCGGCAGGTGACGACGGGCGCGCGCAAACGGGGAGACGGCACCGGCCTCGGCCTGCCGCTCACCAAGGCGATGGTCGATGCCAACCGGGCGAACTTTTCGATCAGCTCCACGCCGAACGAAGGCACGCTGGTCGAAGTGAGCTTTCCCTCGCCGCGCGTGTTGGCAGATTGACCCTATTGGGCTAGACCGGGAAAAACGCTTCCCGGCGCCCCTGCCCCGGCAGGGATTGCCGCATCGTCGAGGTAAAGCCTTGCAGGTCCTGTCTGAAAGCGTGCCGGCGCGCCGCCGATCCGGCGCCGCCCGCCACCCGCTGCTCTCAGTCACCGCCGTGCTTGCGGCCCTCATCGTGCTGATGCCGGCGATCGCCATCGTCGTCATCGCCGCGACGGGCGGCATGGAAAGCTGGCCGCATCTCATCAGCAATGTCATTCCGCGCGCGACCCTGCGCACGCTGATCCTGCTGGCCGGCGTCGGTACCATCAGCGTCGTCGTCGGCGTGGTGACGGCCTGGCTGGTCGCGAGCTGCGAGTTTCCGGGCCGGCGGCTGCTCTCCGGCCTGCTCGTGCTGCCGCTTGCCATACCCGCCTATCTCGGCGCCTATGCCTTTGCAGAATTCTTCTCCTTCACCGGTCCGGTGCAGACGGCCTACCGTGGCCTCTTCGGCTTCCAGACGAGCCGCGACTACTGGTTTCCGGAGGTGCGCACCACGGGCGGCGCGATGCTGGTGCTGTCCAGCGTGCTCTATCCCTATATCTATCTCTCGGCGCGCTCGATGTTCCTGATGCAGGGCCGGGCGGCGGCGGATGTGGCGCGCACGCTCGGCGCCGGTCCCTTGAAGGTTTTCGCGAAAATCCAGATCCCGATGGCGCGGCCGGCGATCATGGTGGGGTTGACGCTCGTTGCCATGGAAACGCTGAACGATATCGGCGCGGTGGAATATCTCGGCGTGCAGACGCTGACCTTCTCGATCTTCGATACCTGGCTCAACCGCGGCAGCCTCGCCGGTGCCGCGCAGATCGCCTGCGTCATGCTGGTCTTCGTCGTCTGCCTGATGCTGGTGGAGCGCGCCGCCCGCCGCCGGCAGCGTTTCGCCAGCCAGAAGACCACGGCGGCCGTGCATGATTCGGTGCGTCTCAAGCTTGCCGGCTGGAAGAAATGGGCGGCCAGCCTCGCATGCCTCGCGCCGCCGGTCGTCGGTTTTGCCATTCCGGTCTTCGTGCTCGGCGGCTATGCCGCACGCCGGTTGGAGCAGTTCGTCTCGACGCGGCTGCTCTCCGCGCTCTGGAACAGCGTGCTCGTCTCGGCATCGACGGCGCTCGTCGCGGTGCTGCTCGCCTTCCTGCTCGCCTATGCCGCGCGCACCACGCGCTCGCGGCTCAATGCGGCCGCCGGACGTTTCGCCTCCTTCGGCTATGGCGTGCCGGGCACGGTGCTTGCGATGGGCGTGCTGATCCCGCTCGCCAATTTCGACAATGCGGTCGATGCCTTCCTGCGCGCCCAGTTCGGCATCTCCACCGGCCTGCTGCTTTCCGGCACCGGCTTTGCCATCATCTATGCCTGCACGGTGCGCTTCCTCACCATGGCGGAAGGCACGATCGATGCGGGCTTCCACAAGCTCTCGCCGCATCTCGACATGGCGGCGCGCACGCTGGGGCGCACCAGCGGCCAGACGCTGCGGAGCGTGCTGTTGCCGATGATGCGGCCGGCGACGCTGACGGCGGCGCTGCTCGTCTTCATCGAGACCATGAAGGAACTGTCGGCGACGATCATGCTGCGCCCGTTCAACTTCAACACGCTGGCGACGCTGGTCTACGAGGATGCTTCGCGGGCAAAGGTGGAGGATGCCGGAGTGCCGGCCATCATCATCGTCGCGGTCGGGCTTATTCCCGTCTTCCTCGTCTCGCGCTCGCTCGACCGACATACCGGGTAAAAAAGAGGGCGGCAAAAGCCGCCCCGATAGTTTGAATGCTGTCCAACGTAAGCGTGGGTGAACGGCCTCATGCCATCGGGGTCGGGTGCGACCGGAACGCCCATCATCGGGCGCGCTCAAGTTGGCACGACATTGCCTCAATGCGGTTTAACAAATCCTTACCTGGCCGGTTCCGGCACAAAGGTTTCGTTCACAACTTCGCGAGTTTGGTTAATACGGCCGGTTCGAAATCGCGAGCGCCGCTCACCTTCATGACTTCAATGCATCCAGTCCCGCAAAGAGCGCCAGCGCCTCCGGATTGGCGAGCGCCTCCTGGTTCCGGACCAGCCTGCCGTGCACGACCTCGCGCACGGCAAGCTCGACGATCTTGCCGGATTTCGTGCGCGGGATATCGGCTACCTGGATGATCTTCGCCGGCACATGGCGCGGCGAGGCTCCGGTGCGGATCTTTGTGCGGATCGTCTTCTCCAACGCCTCGTCCAGCACCGCGCCGGGCTGGAGGCGCACGAAGAGCACCACGCGCACATCGTCGTCCCAGTCCTGGCCGATGCAGAGCGCTTCGGCGACTTCGTCAAGCTGTTCGACCTGGTTGTAGATCTCCGCCGTGCCGATGCGCACGCCGCCGGGGTTCAGCGTCGCGTCGGAGCGGCCATGGATGACGATGCCGCCATGGCGGGTCCATTCGGCGAAGTCGCCGTGGCACCAGATATTGTCGAAGCGCTCGAAATAGGCGGCGCGGTATTTTTCGCCCGCCGGGTCGTTCCAGAACATGACCGGCATGGAGGGGAAGGCCCTGGTGCAGACCAGCTCACCCTTTTCGCCGCGCACCGCATGGCCGTCCTCGTCCCAGACGTCCATGGCAAGGCCGAGGCCCGGCCCCTGGATCTCGCCGCGCCAGACGGGCTTCAGTGGAATGCCGAGCACGAAGCCGGAGACGATATCCGTGCCGCCGGAGATGGAGGCGAGCTGCACGTCCGGCTTGATGCCTTCATAGACGAAGCTGAAACTTTCCGGCGAAAGCGGCGACCCCGTCGAGGCCAGTACGCGCAAGCTGGAGAGGTCGTGCGTCGAGAGCGGTGTGAGGCCGCTTTTGCGCACGGCGTCGATATATTTGGCGGAGGTGCCGAGTACGGCGAAGCGTTCCGCAGCCGCATAGTCGAACAGCACATTGCCGTCCGGATGGAAGGGCGAGCCGTCGAACAGACAGAGCGTGGTGCCGAGCGCGAGGCCGGAGACCAGCCAGTTCCACATCATCCAGCCGCAGGTGGTGAAGTAGAACAGCCGCTCGCCCTCGACCAGGCCGCAATGCAGGTGATGCTCCTTCAGGTGCTGCAACAGCGTGCCGCCGGCCGAATGGACGATGCATTTCGGCACGCCCGTAGTGCCGGAAGAAAACAGGATGTAGAGCGGGTGGCGGAAGGGAAGCTGCACGAAGGTGAGCGCCTTTTCCGCATAGGGCGCCGTCAGCGCCTCCAGCGTGCGGCCATCCGGCAGCGACGCGGCGAGCGCTTCGGCATCGCCCGCATAATGCACCACCACGACCGGCACGCCGAGCTTGCCGGCGATGGCCCGCACCTTGGCGGAGACATCCTGGAGCTTGCCGGCATACCAATAGGCATCGCAGGCGATGAAGAGTTTCGGCTCGATCTGGCCGAAGCGGTCGAAAACACCCTGCTCGCCGAAATCGGGCGAACAGGAAGACCAGATGGCGCCGAGCGAGGTGGCGGCGAGCATGCAGGCAATGGTTTCCGGCATGTTCGGCATCATGGCGGCAACGCGGTCGCCCTCGCCGATGCCGAGCGCCGCAAAGGCCTGCTGGAGTCTGGAAACGCGGGCGCGCAGCTCGTCCCAGGACCAGCGGTACGCCACCTTGTCCTCGCCACGAAAGACGATCGCATCATCCGGACCGGCCTTCTTCAGCAGGTTCTCCGCAAAATTCAGCCGCCCCTCGGGGAAGAAGCGGGCCTCCAGCATGCGGTCGCCGTTTTCGAGCGCCGTGCCGCCCTTCTCGCCGATCACGCCGCAATCGTCCCAGACCGCGGTCCAGAAGGCCGCCCGGTCTTCCACCGACCAGGCGTGGAGATCGTCATAGGATGTGAAGGCGCGCCCGGCGATACGGCCGGCCGCCTTCATGAACAGGGCCATCGGGCTCGTCGCCAGGATTTCCGCCGAGGGTTCCCACAGGGGCATTTCCGACATCACGCTGTCCTCCACTCCAGGGCCATTCTACAACATGTTGCACCGCAGTATAATGCGGCGAATGCCGGTTCGCGCCGTTGCCGAACGCAATTCCGCCATGCCGCCATTTGATTTCTTGGCCCCAAGCGCCTATCCCCGTTCGCTTGAAGAGATGTGACCGCTGCCGGTAGAGGACCCGCCCCCGAATGACGCTTTCCCGTTTCATGCAATCGCGGCTTCTGGTGCGGGGATTCCTGGTCGTTCTGGCACTGTTCGTCGCCGGGCGCGTCGGCTTTCCCTTCCTCATCCAGACGGACACGGTCGGTCGGGAAATCGAGGAGACGCTGGAGGCGTGGACGGGCGCCGATGTAGAGATCGGCCGCGCGGCAGAGTTCTCCTTCTGGCCCTATCCGCGCGTAACGCTCGGCAATGTGCGGGTCGTCACGGGAGGCAAGCAGGAACTCGCGCATATCGAGGAAATATCGGCAAGCTTCGACCTGGTCGGCGCCGTGCGCGGCAAGCCTGTCTTCAGCGATTTCGATCTCGTGCGGCCGACGGTCCGCGTGGGCTGGGACGCCGAGGGCGTGTTCAACTGGCGGCACAGCGGCTGGCTGATCCAGGCGATCGACGCCACCGCCTCCGCCCCCGAAGGCCAGGCGATACCGGAACTGCCGGAAGAGCGCATCGGCACGATCAATGTCGTCGACGGCATCGTCGAGGTGGCACAGGACGACGGGGCCACGCCCTATCGCATCTCGGATATCAACGGCAATATCGACTGGCCGGCGCTACGGCGCCCGCTGGATCTGACGCTCTCCGGCGTCGTCAATGGCGAGATGACGCGCTGGACCTTCGATTGCGACCAGCCTTTGGCGCTGCTGGCCGGGCACAATGCCAATATGCGCACCAACCTTTCCGCAGATCCGACCACGGTGAACTTCGAGGGCGTCGCCAATCTGTCGACCAACGCGTTCGTGGCCGGCAACATGATGCTGTCGACGCCTTCGCTCGGCCACCTGCTCGCCTGGCAGGGCAAGGATATTCCCTCGGTCGGCAATCTCGGCCATGTCAATGTCGAGGCGAAGGTGACGACGGCCGGCTATTCGGCCAAGCTCGAAAACGTCAAGCTGACGCTGGACAATGCGCAGGCGACCGGCGTGCTCGACGTCGACATGCCGCCGGATGGCGTGCCGCAGGTCGGTGGCACGCTTGCCTTCGACCGGATCGACCTGCGCGCCTTCCTTTCCGCCTTTTCGCCGGGCGCCGAGCAGAATGCCGCGAGCATCGACACGGCCTTCCTGCACCAGTTCGGCATGGACCTCCGGCTTTCCGCCAAGACGGCGGATTTCACGCCGTTCTCGCTTCAGGAGCTTGCCGCCGGGGTGCGCGTCGAGAACGGTCGCGCCTCCTTCGATGTCGGCGACAGCGGCTTCATGGACGGGCGCATGACGGGCCGCATCGCGCTCACCGAGCAAGGTTTTCGCGGCGGCGGGCGGTTTCAGATGTCGCTCAGCAATGTCGATATCGGCGCGATCGTCAACACGCTGGCGCTGCCGGGGCCACTGCCTTCGGGGCGCGGCTCGGCCGATTTCGAGCTTTCGACCGACCGGCCGCTCTGGGCGACGACGGCCTCCGACATGTCCGGCCAATTCCGCTTGAACATGGGCTCGGGCACGCTCACCCATTTCAACCGGCAGGCCTTCGAGGAGCGCGCGGCGAAAAACGCCTTCTTCAATTTTTCCGAAGCAGCCGACGGCTCGTTCGATTTCGTGCGGGCCGACGTGGAGGCCAAGCTCGACCGCGGTCTTGCGGAACTGACCAAAGCGGAGATCGAGGGCAACGAGAAGCTTCTGACGCTCTCCGGCATGATCCCCTATCGCAGCGGCAGCGTGGCGCTGGCCGGCGCGCTGTCCGACCGCCCGCAGGCGGAGGCCTCGGCGGTCGTCAATCCGGCGATCAGCTTCTTCGTCGGTGGCTCCTGGCCGGAGCCCGTGATCTCGCCGCTTTCGATCCTGACGGGGCAGCAGCCCCGCCAGGAATAGGCTTCAGCGGCCGGCGAAGGCCGCCTGTTCGTCGCGCTGGCGCTGCACTTCGCGCCGCTTCGTCATGATGGACGCAATAACGACCCCAATGGCGACGAGGCCGATGAGCAGGGTGCAGGCCGCGTTGATTTCCGGCGTCACGCCAAGGCGCACCTGACTGTAGATCTTCATCGGCAGCGTCGTGGCACCCGGGCCGGAGGTGAAGCTCGAGATGACGAGGTCGTCGAGCGACAGGGTCAGCGCCAGCATCCAGCCCGACAGCACCGCCGGCAGGATGACCGGCAGCGTCACCTCAAGGAAGGTGCGGACCGGCGTGGCGCCGAGATCGAGCGCCGCCTCCTCGATCGAGCGATCGAAAGAGAGCAGTCGCGACTGCACAACCACCGTCACGAAGCACATGGAGAAGGTGATGTGCGCCAGCGTCACGGTGACGAAGCCGCGGTCGAAGCCGATGGCGACGAAAAGCAGCAGCAGCGACAGGCCGGTGATGACTTCCGGCATGACGAGCGGTGCATAGACCATGCCGGAAAACAGCAGCCTTCCGCGGAAGCGGGTGTAGCGCGTCAGCGCCAGCGCCGCCATGGTGCCGAGGATGGTGGCGATCGTCGCGGACAGCAGCGCCACGCGGATCGTCACCCAGGCCGCATCCATGAGGCCTTGGTTGTTGAAGAGCGCGACGTACCATTTCGTCGAGAAGCCGGCCCAGACCGTCACGAGCTTCGACTCGTTGAAGGAGAAGACCACCAGCAGCACGATCGGCAGGTAGAGGAAGGCGAAGCCGAGAACGACGGAGACGATGTTGAAACGGGACCAGTTGCTCATGGTCTACCTCCCCTGCTCTTCGGCCTTGGCCTGCGCATTCTGGAAGAACACGATGGGCACGACCAGGATGAGGAGCAGGATGGTGGCGACGGCAGCGGAGACCGGCCAGTCGCGGTTTGCATTGAACTCGTTCCACAAGGTCTTGCCGATCATCAGCGTCTGCGACCCGCCGAGCAGATCCGGGATGACGAATTCGCCGACGGCCGGAATGAAGACGAGCATGCAGCCCGCGACCACGCCCGGAAGGGAAAGCGGGAACGTGATCTTCCAGAAGGCGGAAATGGGCGGGCAACCGAGATCCTTTGCCGCCTCGATCAGCGAATTGTCCATCTTCTCCAGCGCCGAATAGAGCGGCAGGATCATGAAGGGCAGATAGGAATAGACGATGCCGATATAGATCGCCCAATTGGTGCCGATGATGATCAGCGGCTGGTCGATGACGCCGATGCTGAGCAGGAACTGGTTGAGCAGCCCTTCCGGCTTGAGGATGGCGATCCAGGCATAGACGCGGATCAGAAAGCTCGTCCAGAACGGCAGGATGACGAGCATCAGCAGCGTCGGACGCAGCGTGCGCGGCGCCTGCGCCATGCCATAGGCGATGGGGTAGCCGATCAGGAGCGTGATGAAGGTCGAGACACCGGCGATCCAGATGCTCGACAGGTAGGCGTTGAGATAAAGCGCATCCTCGGTCAGCCAGATATAGTTTGCGAAGCTGAACTGCCCCACCTTGCTGAAGAAGCCGGAGAGGCCATCCGCCAGCGCAAAGACCGGCTCATAGGGCGGCTGCGCGATCGCGGTGGTGGAGAGCGAAATGCGGAAGACGATGAAGAAGGGAACGAGGAAGAAGAACAGCAGCCACGCATAGGGAAGAATAATGACAAGGCGGCTGAAGATGGCGGAGCCGAGCTTGTTCATCGGTCAATCCTTCAAGACGACGCCGGCGGTTTCGCCGAAGGAGACCCAGACCTTCTCGTCATAGGAAATCGGGTCCTCCACCTCGCGCAGCGCGTTCAGCATGGAGGCCTTGACCACCTTGCCGCTGTCGAGCTTGACGTAGAAGACCGTCATGTCGCCGAGATAGCCGATGTCCCAGATTTCGCCCGGCGCCGCATTGACGGAGGCATCGGCGGGAGCGGCCCGCGTGACCTTCATCTTTTCCGGCCGGATGGCGAAGCCCGCGGCACTGCCCGGCGTGGGGCCGTTGGCGGTCGCGGTGCGGATGGTGAAACCCTCGTTGACGGCAAGCTCGATCTTGCCGTTGCCGTTGGCCGAAACCTTGCCGTCGAGGATGTTGACGTCGCCGATGAAGTCCGCGACGAAGCGCGAATTCGGCGCCTCGTAGATTTCCGCCGGTGTGGCCACCTGGATGACCTTGCCGTGGCTCATCACCGCAATGCGGTCGGCCATGGTCATCGCCTCTTCCTGGTCGTGCGTGACGACGACGAAGGTGAGGCCGAGTTCCTGCTGCAGGTCCATCAGTTCGAACTGGGTTTCCTCGCGCAGCTTCTTGTCGAGCGCGCCGAGCGGCTCGTCGAGCAGCAGCACCTTCGGGCGCTTGGCGAGCGAGCGGGCAAGCGCCACGCGCTGGCGCTGGCCGCCGGAAAGCTGGTGCGGCTTGCGCTTGGCGAATTGTTCGAGCTTGACGAGCTTCAGCATCTGCGAGACGCGCTCGGCGATCTCGTTCTTCGGCATGCCGTCCTGGCGCAGCCCGAAGCCGATATTGCTCTCCACCGTCATGTGCGGGAAGAGCGCGTAGGACTGGAACATCATGTTGACCGGCCGCTTGTAGGGCGGGATGCCGGCAATGTCCTGGCCGTCGAGGATGATTTCGCCGGAGGTCGGCCGCTCGAAGCCGGCGAGCATGCGCAGCAGCGTGGACTTGCCGCAGCCGGACGCGCCGAGCAGGGCGAAGAACTCGCGGTGATAGATATTCAGGGTGAGATCATCGACGGCGGTGAAATCGCCGAACCTCTTCGTGACATTGCGGAACGTGATGAATGGTTTTGCGTCCGGATCCGTCCACGGCGCGAAGGAACGACGGATATTGCCGAGAGATTTCATTACCTGTCCCCATCTCTTTTTTCTGGCAGTCAAAATGAAATTGCCCGGAAGAGACTTCCGGGCAATTCGTCCTGTGCCGGTTATTGGCCGGTCACGATTTTGGTCCACGCCCGTGTGAACAGGCGCTGCGTTTTTGCATCCAGCGTCGTGTTGGTGAAGAGCTTTGCCAGCGTCGCCTCATCCGGATAGATCGTCGTGTCCTTGATGATCTCTTCCGGCATGATGGCCTGGGCCGCCTTGTTGCCGTTGGCATAGTGGATGTAGGTCGAAGCCTTGGCGATGACTTCCGGGCGCATGATGTAGTCGAGGAAGGCATGCGCCTCTTCGACATGCGGTGCGTCGGCGGGGATCGCCATCTGGTCGAACCACATCTGCGTGCCTTCCTTCGGGATCGTGTAGCCGATCTCGACGCCGTTGCCGGCCTCTTCCGCGCGGTCGCGGCCCTGGAAGATATCGCCCGACCAGCCGACCGCGATGCAGATGTCGCCGTTCGCCAGGCCGTTGATGAATTCGGAGGAGTGGAACTTGCGCACGAAGGGGCGAATCTTCTGGAGCGCTTCCTCGGCCTTGGCAAGATCGGCCGGGTCGTGGCTATCCGGGTTGAGGCCGAGATAGGCGAGCGTCACCGGGATGATGTCGGTCGGCGAATCGAGCAGGTTGATGCCGCAATCCTTGAGCTTTTCGGCGTTTGCCGGGTCGAAGATCGCCGTCCAGCTGTCGATCGTGTCCGTGCCGAGGGCTTCCTTGATCTTGGCCTTGTTATAGCCGATGCCGATCGTGCCCCACATATAGTTGATCGAATATTCGTTGCCGGGATCGAAGGGCTGCATGCGGGTGGCGACCATGTCCCACATGTTCTTCAGGTTCGGCAGCTTCGACTTGTCGAGCTTCTGGTAGACGCCGGCCGAAATCTGGCGTTGCAGGAAGGTGTTGGTCGGCACCACCACGTCGTAGCCCGTACCGCCGGCAAGCAGCTTCGTCTCAAGGATCTCGTTCGAATCATAGACGTCGTAGACGACCTTGATGCCGGTTTCCTTGGTGAAATCGTCGATGATCGAGCTATCGATATAGTCCGACCAGTTATAGACATTAACGACTTTTTCCTGCGCCAGCGCACCACCTGCACCAAACAGGGCGACCGTGGCAGCCGTCGCCAAAAGAGTACGTCTTATCATTGATTTATCTCCCAGTTTTTTTCCGTGCCTATGAGTTGCTATGAAAGAACAGTCACCGATTATGGATGTTTTTCGAGAGGCGACAAGCTGCATTCTACGCATAGACAGGGCGATTTTTGATATCACATTGTTCCCATTCCTATCATATTTGAAGCCCTATCCGCGGCGGAAATCAAGCGAAAATTCACTGGAAGTCGAAAAGGCTCAATCCCGCAACCATTTCGTCCAGTCCGAGGGGGCGCGTGACGGGCGGTTCGGCGCGCGCCAGACAGCCCTGCCGCTCGCACAACCGACAGGCCGTGCCGACCGCAACCGTGCCGTCCCTGCGTACCGCTTCGGCATAGACCGTCTCTTCCGCATGCGCCGCATCGCAGCCGATGAGCAGTGCCGTGCGGCGCACCCGCTCCGCAAAGGCGCCCTGCGGGCCTTCGAGCGTTCGCGAGACCGTCAGGAAGGCGGCGCCGTCCGGCATCTCGACGCGATCGACTAGGATCTGCCCCGGCTGGGAGAAGGCGGAGTGCACGCCGAGCTTGGGACAGCCGCCGCCGAAGCGCGCCTGCGGAAAGCCTGACGCGCCCGCCCGGCGGAAGCGGTGGCCGGCATTGTCGATCTCCAGCATGAAGAAGGGCACGCCCGGCTTGCCCGGCCTTTGCAACATGGTGAGCCGGTTTGCCGCCTGCTCGTAGGAGACGCCGAAGCGCGAGCGCAGGATATCGACATCGTAGCGCGCGCGCTGCGCCGTCGCGTGAAAGGCCTCGTAGGGCATCATCAGGGCATGCGCCGCATAGCGCGCCAGTTCGAAGCGGGCGATGCGCTTGGCCTCGGCATTCGAGAGGGCGAGCTGATCGAGTTCGGCAAAGATCTCGTCCTGAAGCGCCAGTTGCACCGTTTCCATGGCGATCTCGCGCATCTGGTCGAAGGGCGACAAGCGCTCCGACAGGAAGAGACGCATGGAATGCCGGTCGAAGCGGCGGCGGAGGTTCGGCATGGTGTGCACGGGCAGCAGCCGCACGACGACGCCGTGCTCCTTGCGCAGCCACCCCTTCAGCGCCGCCGCTAGGTCGTCGCCGGGCGCAAGCGCCGCATGAAAGCGCTCCGCCGCCTCATCGATCGCGCCAAAATAGTTCGGGCGGTTCTCCAGCTTGTCACGAACCTCGTCCATCGGCAGCAGCGCGCCGGAGAGTGTGGTCGCATGGCCTTCGCGGGCGAGCAGGTCGGCGAGATCGGTGAGGCGGGCGGCCTGTTCGCGATAGGCGCGGTAGAGTTTCAAAATGCCGCTCGCGACATTCGGCGCGGCATCGGCGATCTCGACAAGCTCATGATCGCCCGGCAATTCGCCGGCGAGCAGCGGATCGGCGAAGACTTCGCGCAGCTGGCGCGCATTGCCGGCGCTTTCGCCCTGAAGCTCGTCGAGGTCCACCTTATAGACGGAGGCGAGCCGCAGCAGGAGCTGCACTGTCAGCGGCCGCTGGTTGCGCTCGATGAGGTTGAGGTAGGACGGCGAGATCGACAGGCCTTCCGCCATGGCCGTCTGGGTGAGGCCGAGCGTGTTGCGGATGCGCCGGACTTTCGGGCCGGCAAAGATCTTGTTCTCCGCCATATGTCACATCCTTTACACGATTGTCCGCTGCTAGAAATTTACAATCTTTACTTTTTTACAGACGCCCCTTGTCAAAGGCAAGACATCGTTACCCGATTACGCCGCTGGTTTTCCGGTTTTCTCTCGCCCTATTGTGCGCTGCGATGTAAATACTGTCACATGAAATCGGGCGACAAAGAGAGCCAAGCCCGATCCCGAGACATCGCATTGGAGGATACTATGACCGATTTTTACAATCTCGTTCCGAGCGCGCCAAAAGGCCGGTTCGACGGCATCGAGCGCCCCTATACGGCCGAGACGGTCGAGAAGCTGCGCGGCTCGGTCCAGATCCGCCATACGCTCGCCGAAAACGGTGCGAACCGCCTCTGGAAGCTCATCCACGAGGAAGATTTCGTCAATGCGCTCGGCGCGCTCTCGGGCAACCAGGCCATGCAGATGGTCCGCGCCGGCCTGAAGGCGATCTACCTGTCCGGCTGGCAGGTCGCCGCCGACGCCAACACGGCCTCTGCCATGTATCCCGACCAGTCGCTCTACCCGGCAAACGCCGCTCCGGAACTTGCCAAGCGCATCAACCGCACGCTGCAGCGCGCCGACCAGATCGAGACCGCGGAAGGCAACGGCCTTTCGGTCGACACCTGGTTTGCCCCGATCGTCGCCGACGCGGAAGCCGGCTTCGGCGGCCCGCTCAACGCCTTCGAGATCATGAAGGCCTTCATCGAGGCTGGCGTCGCCGGCGTTCACTTCGAGGACCAGCTTGCGTCGGAAAAGAAGTGCGGCCATCTCGGCGGCAAGGTTCTGATCCCGACCGCAGCCCATATCCGCAACCTCGACGCAGCGCGCCTTGCCGCCGACGTCATGGGCACCTCGACGCTGGTCGTCGCCCGCACCGATGCCGAGGCCGCGAAGCTTCTCACCTCCGATATCGACGAGCGCGACCAGCCCTTCGTCGACCGGGACAAGGGCCGCACGGTCGAAGGCTTCTACCAGGTCAAGAACGGCATCGAGCCCTGCATTGCGCGTGCCATCGCCTATGCACCGCATTGCGACCTGATCTGGATGGAAACCGGCAAGCCGGACCTCGAACAGGCCCGCAAGTTCGCCGAGGCCGTGCACAAGGCGCATCCGGGCAAGCTGCTCGCCTACAATTGCTCGCCCTCGTTCAACTGGAAGAAGAACCTGGACGACGCGACGATCGCCAAGTTCCAGCGCGAACTGGGTGCGATGGGCTACAAGTTCCAGTTCATCACGCTCGCCGGCTTCCACCAGTTGAACTACGGCATGTTCGAGCTGGCCCGCGGCTACAAGGATCGCCAGATGGCGGCCTATTCGGAGCTGCAGGAAGCGGAATTCGCCGCCGAGATCAACGGCTACACCGCGACCAAGCACCAGCGCGAAGTCGGCACCGGTTACTTCGATGCTGTCTCGATGGCCATTACCGGCGGCCAGTCTTCGACGACCGCCATGCACGAATCGACCGAGCACGAGCAGTTCCGCCCGGCCGCTGAATAACCTGACCCGTCAACCCTTCAAGAACCCCCATAGAGCCCGCATTCCTGCGACGGCAGGTGTACCACCTGCCTGCAAATGCTCAAAAAAGAGGAGAAATGCCATGACAGTCCAGACCCGAGTCAAGGAACGTGCGGAAGAACAGGCATCCGCCATGTCCCCCGACCAGCAGGCCATGATCCGCATGGTCGCCAACGACCTGCACCGCCTCAACCAGTCCGTCATGAAGGCGGTCGAGGCCGGGGTTTCGGTGGAGCTCGTCCGCTCCGCCCGCCACCACGGCGGAGAGGGCAACTGGGGTGACCTGCTGATCCCGGTCATCGTGACGCAGGGTCGCGGCTGACAGGCAAGACATCCAGTCGAAACAAGGTCCCCGGTGCTCCCTGCGCCGGGGACCTTTTTACGTGCGGCTCGGCCGCTTGCCGGCGAAGAGATCGGCGTGGCTGCGGAGCAGCCGGAACAGCCGGTCGGAGACGGTGCGGATATCGCGCCGGTGCCGATCCTCGCTGTTGGTGACGACCCATTGGTGGTGCCGCAGCGCGCGGATCTCCTCGCCTGCCCGCTCCAGCGCCGGGTCGAGATCGCCGACGAAACAGGGCAGCACCGCCTGCCCGGCCCCGGCACGCACGAGATCGAGCAGCGAGCGCGGCCGGCTGACGAGGACGGCAATAGTGCCCGCCGCACGCTCATGCGGCCAGCGCAGGTAGGCGGAGACCGCATCCTCCTGCGACACCGCCAGCCAGCGGCCGGCGAGCGCGTCGCCGGAATTCTTCCGTCGATAGGCCGCATAGGCCACCTCGCCGGCATGCCGGCTGATCAGGCTCGGCTCGGTCGGTTCGACCGCCCGGATGCCGACATCCACCTCGCGGTGGGTCAACGTGGCCCGGCGCTCGGAGATGGACAGGTCGAGGCGGAAGGGGTCGCGCTCGGTGCAGATCGCGGAAAAATTCTCGCAGAGGAGCCACGTCACCCAGGTGCCGGCCATCAGCCGCACGGTGCTAGCCCCCTGCCCCTCCTGCCGCCAGCTTTCCACGCCGCGGGCGATCGCCTCCATGCCCTGTAACTGCTCGAACAGCGCTTGGCCCTCGCTCGTCAGCCGGTAGCCGGTCTGGCTGCGCAGGAAGAGCGGGCGGCCCATCGCCTCCTCCACCTGCAGCACACGCCGGCCGACCGTCGCGGGGCTCAAACCCGAGACCTGCGATGCGCCGGTGAGCCCGCCCTGCCGGGCGACTTCGAGGAAGATGCGGTAGGATTCCCAGGACACGTCTTTCATAAATAAAAAACATAGTGCGATTTCTGCTGTTCGTGAATGCGGATTTGAAGGGTAATTTCCCCTCGTCAAACACGGCGCAGACAGCGCCACCCACGCCATTCACCGCTACGGCGCGCCCCTCCCGGCGCCACGGCCGGCTGTTGCCTAGAAAATGGAGACAGGCATGCAGGATATGTACGGACTCGCGATCCTCTTCGAACTTTCACAGAAGCAGAGCGGCCGCCGCAAACACGAATTCGACCATCTGCGCGAAACCGCGCCGTTGCGTGCCGGCCTGCTGCGGCTGTGGCGCCGCCTGCGTCCTCTCCGAAACACGAAAGGCCCGGCATGACCGGGCCTTTCTGCAACAGGTATGCAGTGCTTATCAGGCCGCGCGCGAAGAGCGCATCGCCTGGGCTTCCCGCTCCCTCTCGAAACGGAACTGGGCGATGAGCGCCATCAGTTCGTCGGCCTGCCCGGCAAGGTGGCGGCTGGCGCCCGTCGTCATTTCCACCATGGAGGCATTCTGCTGGGTCATCTGGTCCATTTGGTTGACGGACCCGTTCACCTCCTGCAACGCGGCCGACTGGTCGCGGCTGGCGGTGGCGATCATCGCGACATGATCGCTGATGCCGACGATCTGCTGGCTGATGGAGGCGAGCACCGCGCCCGTCTGCTGCACGAGGCGCGAACCGGTGCTGACCTCCTGCGTCGATTTGTCGATCAGGCCCTTGATTTCCTTGGCGGCCTCCGCCGACCGCTGGGCAAGCTCCCGCACCTCCTGCGCCACGACCGCAAAACCCTTACCGGCTTCCCCGGCGCGCGCGGCCTCGATGCCGGCATTGAGCGCCAAGAGGTTGGTCTGGAAGGCGATGTCGTCGATCACCTCGATGATCTGCTCGATCTGGCGCGAGGCCTCCTCGATCCGCCCCATCGCCTCGATGGCGCTGGTGACGACCGCGCTGGAATTGTCGGCGCTGGCCTTGGTTTCGGCGACCTTGGTGTTCGCCTCCTGGGCGCGCTCGGCGGACGAGCGCACCGTGACGGTGATCTCGTCGACCGCGGCCGCCGTCTCCTCAAGCGAAGCGGCCTGCGCTTCCGTGCGGCGCGACAGGTCGTCGGCGGAATGGCGCATCTGCGTGCCGCTCGACTGGATCGCTTCCGCATTGCTGCGGATGCTGCCCAGCGTGTCCTGAAGCCGCGCGAGCGAGCCGTTGAAGTCCTGCCGGAGCTGTTCCAGGCGGCCGGAGAACGGCGTGTCGATGGCCTGCGAAAGATCGCCCCGCGCAAGGCGTCCAAGGCCGGCGGCGAGCTCGCTGACGGCAAAATCGATCTGCCGGTCGGTTTCGCGCTTTTCCGCGTCGCTCAGCTCGCGCTCCGCCGCTGCCTGTTCGTCCTGGCGCTGCGCGATGTCCTCCATCTCGATCTTGCGCTGGGCATTCTCGCGGAACACTTCGAGCGCGCGCGCGATCTGGCCGAATTCGTTCGCCTTGTCGCGGCTCGGAATATCCGTGTCGAGGCGCCCTTCGGCAATGCCCCCGACGGCTCCGATCAGCGCGCGCAGCGGCCGCGTCGCCCGCCGGACGGCGAAATAGGCGAGCGCACCGAAGACCAGCATCGACAGCACGCCGGCAAGGATCGCGCGGACCTGAAGGTCATGGATCTTCTGGAAGTAGATCTCCATCGGGATGCCGATGAAAAGGATGCCGACATTGGCGCCGGCGGCGTTCTTGACCGGGAAATAACCGGTCATGAAGTCGCGGCCGAAGAGCTGGGCTGGTCCGAAATAGGGCTCGCCCTTGGCAAGAACCGCCTGTGCGGGATGCTCGGGCGCCAGTTTCGTACCAACGGCCCGCGACCCGTCCTCCTTCTTCACATTCGTCGAGATGCGCACATAGTCGGCGCCCTGCTTGGCGAAAACCGTCGCGACGCCGGCAATCGAGCTGGCCGTGCGATCGACGAGGTCATGGTTGGCAAGCTCCGGCATCGCCTCGCTATGGATCGCCGTGAGCCCGCCATCCTTCAACGCAACGGAGGCGTCTTCGATCGCCGCACCATAGAGAACGGCCATGGCGCGCGTGGCATCCCGCGCATCGTTGGCCGCGTCCTCCAGCACATAGCTGCGCAGGTTGTAGTGCATCACGCCGACGATCACCGCGGCGCTGAGGAAGATGAAGGCAAAGGTCATCGCCGCATACTGATAGGCGACGGAAGATCTGAAAATCCTGATCATGTCGGACTCCTCTTGTCCGCAAATAATAAGAATCAAATATATAAGAAAAGCTGAAAATTCGCTGCAATAACCCATAAGAAACAGGGGTTTTTCAAGCAAAAAGGCCTGGAAATCCAGGCCTTTTCTTGGTTAACGGCAACTCATTCTACGCCGCGCGATAAAGGCCCTGGCCGTCCCGGTCCTCTTCCAGGCGGAACTGCTCGACCAGCATCATCAGCGTGTCGGCTTCGCTGGCGAGCTTGCGGCTGGCGGCGGTCGTCAGGTCCACCATCGAGGCGTTCTGCTGGGTCATCTGGTCCATCTGGTTGACGGAGCCGTTGACCTCCTGAAGCGCTGCCGCCTGATCGCGGCTGGCGGTCGCCATCATCTCCACATGGTGGCTGACGGTGACGATCTGCTGGCTGATCGAGGCCAGCACCGAGCCGGTCTCCTGCACGAGGTGCGATCCCGCGCTGACCTCGCTCGTCGACTTCTCGATGAGGCCCTTGATCTCGCGGGCAGCACTGGCGGACCGCTGGGCAAGTTCGCGAACCTCCTGCGCGACGACGGCAAAACCCTTGCCGGCTTCGCCGGCGCGGGCGGCCTCGATGCCGGCATTCAGCGCCAACAGGTTGGTCTGGAAGGCGATGTCGTCGATCACCTCGATGATCTGCTCGATCTGGCGCGAGGCACCCTCGATGCGGCCCATCGCGGCGATCGCATTGCTGACGACGGAGGCGGAGCTGTCGGCGCTGCGCTTGGTGGCGCCGACGACGACATTCGCCTCATGCGCCCGCTCGGCGGAGGAGCGCACGGTCACCGTGATCTGCTCGACAGCGGCGGCGGTTTCTTCCAGCGACGAGGCCTGCGCCTCGGTGCGCTTGGCAAGCGCATCGCCGGAGCTCAGCATGTCCGCGCCGCTGCGCTGGATCGACAGCGCATTGTTGCGGATCTGGCCGAGCGTGTCCTGAAGGCGCACGAGCGAGATGTTGAAATCCTGCCGAAGCTGTTCGAGGCGGCCGGAAAAGGGCGTGTCGATCTGGCGCGACAGGTCGCCCTGTGCCAGGCGGCCGAGGCCGGCGGCAAGCGCGTTGACGGCGAAGTCGATCTGCCGGTCGAACGCCTGCTTTTCGGCATCGTTGCGGGCGCGTTCGGCTTCCGCGGCGCTGCGCTGCTCCTCGCTTTCCGCCTCGATGCGGATCTTCGACAGTGCGTTCTGCTTGAAGACGCCGAGCGCGCGGGCCATGTCACCGATCTCGTCGCGGCGGCCCTCGCCGGAAATGCCGGTATCGAGGAAGCCATCGGCGAGGCGGCGCATGGCGCCGGTGATCTGGCCGATCGGCCCCTTCAGCGTCAGAACCAGCGCGATGCCGGCCAGCACAGCGATCGCGACGCCGGCGACGGTCGCCAGCACCGAGACCTGGTTTGCCTTTTCGCGCTCGCTGCCGGCGCTGGTCTTCTGCTCCTCGGCGAACTGGCTCAACAGATTCCAGATCGTGTCGATGGACTGGCCGGCAGCGTCGAAGTCGGCGGCGCGCTGCGTGCTGATCGTCACGAGTGTGGCGCTGTCCGCATCCATGCGCTCAAGCACCGGCGCCAGCGTTTCATCGACCGTGTCGAAGAAGGCGAGGCCGCTGGCGCTGCCGCGCAGGCCGCTCATGTCGCTGCGCAGGAGGGAGAGATTGCTGAGCAGCTTGGTGCGATTTTCAACCGATGTCTGGCCGAGGAAGCGGGCGGCGATGATTTCGATGTCATAGATCGAATTGACCAGCTTGCGGGTGGCCGAAAGGATGGCTTCGGATTTGATGATCGGCTCGTCGAGTTCGCCGAAGATGCGGGTCGCCTCGCGCATCTTCTCGCCGGCGGCGCCCTGAAGCTGGATGGCGACCTGGCGGAAGCGGTTGATGCGGCGCGCGATTTCCGGAACGGTGACATCCGCCGGATCGGTCGAGGAGAGGAAACCGCCGAGTTCATCCACCGTGTTGCGGATGGTCGTGGAGACGACCTTCTGGCTCTTCGGCAGGATCATCGAGATGGAACGGTCGGTCTTCGAGATGGAGGGGTAACGCTCCTTGACGAGCTTCAGCTTGTCGTCCGGCGTGGCTGCTTTCGTGAAATCGGAGAGGAAATCGGCGAAGAACTTGCTGGCATTCGTCAGGCGGTCGGCCTCGCGCAGCATGCTCTTGGCGGTGTTCTCGTTCTGGCGCACCGTGCGCTGGAGCTTGGTCGCCTCTTCCAGGATCTTGCCCTGCTCGGCCGCCAGATAATTGAGGTTCTTGCCCATCGCTTCATGCAGCTTCGCCTCGCGAACATAGAGCAGCCAGAGCCCTTCCATGCGCGCTTCGATATCCTTGGTCTGCTTCTGGGCTTCGAGGAGCTTGGAGGCGTCGACATCCGGCGTCAGGCCATCCATCGTCACCCGCAGAAGCGCCACCTGCGCCTTCAGGCGCTCGTTCACCGCGTCGCGGCTTTCCTCGCTGGTGTTCTGCAGGAACCGGTTCATGCCGGCATAGACATCCTTGAAGCCGCTCAGCGACTGGAGGACGCTGTTGGAAATCTCCATCCTGCCTTGCAGGAGGCCCGAGGCGTAAAGCCCGGTAAAGCCCACGGCGCAGATGCTGAGCACGAAGGGCAGAATGAAGACCAGAACCTTTGTCTGGATCTTGAAACGCGCGAGGATCTTATCAATGAACATGGCGGAACATCCGTTGTCGGCGTGTCCCACCCCTGCCCTAAGAGAGCCTCCCAAGGATTCGGACCGCCGGATTACCGACTTTCATGCGGCCGCAATGCCGCTGATCCGGGGGAGCACTCATTGCCAGCCGCGTTGCATCCGTCATGGGACGCGGCTTCCGGAACCCTATCCGGAAATCATCGACGGCAAACTTTAAAATTCCATCACTTTTTAAACCGATTTATGACGGCTCAAAGGGCGGCGATGGCAAGGCCGGCGACAAGGATGGCGGCGAGCGCGCAATTGATGCCGATCGCGACGAGGCGGCGACGGCTTTCCTCGGCGGCAGCAATGGCGATGGCGCGGGCGGGGCGGCTTTTTGCAGGCATGCGGCGATACTCCGTTACGAGATACTACGGGCACCCGGATGATCCGGCCAGCCGGCCCACATCATGTTGTCTCCACGCGAAGGCGCGCGGAAAATGCCGACATCGTGAGAGCATCCGCCGCGAGGTCTTAAAGGACGGTAAACGCCGCCTAGCAGTCCTCGCGATCAGGCGTCCTGGCCGGCCGCGTGGCCGGACGCCCAGGCCCACTGGAAATTATAGCCGCCGAGCCAGCCGGTGACATCCACCGCCTCGCCGATGAAATAGAGCCCCGGCACCGCCTTCGCCGCCATGCTGCGGGAATCGAGTGTTGCTGTATCGACGCCGCCAAGCGTGACTTCGGCCGTGCGATACCCTTCGGAGCCCGGCGGGCGGAAGCGCCAGTCCTTGAGTTTCTGCACCAGCGCATCGGTGCGCCGCGCCGGCTGTTCGGCGAGCGGGCCATCGATGCCGAGTTCGGTGACGACAAGCTGCGCAAGCTTCTTCGGCATGTGCTCGGCAAGCACGGTCTGCACCGCCTGCCGCCCGTTTTCGCGCCGGGCGGCGGCGAGCACGGCGGCGAAATCAACGTCCGGGCGGATGTGGAGCGCGATCTCCTCACCCTCCCGCCAATAGGAGGAGATTTGCAGGATGGCGGGGCCACTTAAGCCCCGATGGGTGAAGAGCGCTGCCTCGCGAAACTCCGTCTTGCCGTGGCTGGCGATGACGTCGACCGCGACGCCGGGCAGGCCCTCATGGGCCGCAAGTGTTGCCGGGTCCAGCATCAGCGGCACGAGGCCGGCGCGGGTTTCCACGAGCGGCAGGCCGAATTGCTCGGCGATGCGGTAGGCAAAGCCCGTCGCGCCCATCTTGGGGATCGACTTGCCGCCGGAGGCCATCACCAGCGAGGCGGCCTCGATGGTGCCGTTCTCCGTGACGATGCGAAAGGACGATCCGTCGTGTTCGACGGCGCTGATGGACGTCGAGAGCCGCAGCTCGGCACCGGCCGCCTTCATCTCGGCGAGCAGCATCGCGATGATGTCCTTCGCCGAGTTGTCGCAAAAGAGCTGGCCGAGCGTCTTCTCGTGCCAGGCGATGCCGTGGCGCTCGACGAGATCGAGGAAATCGCGGGGCGTGTAGCGGGCGAGCGCCGACTTGCAGAAATGCGGATTGGCCGAGAGGAAATTCTTCGGGCCGGCGTGGATATTGGTGAAGTTGCAGCGCCCGCCGCCGGAGATGCGGATCTTTTCGCCGGGTGCGCGGGCATGGTCGAGCACGAGCACGCGGCGCCCGCGTTTGCCCGCTTCGATGGCGCACATCAAACCTGCCGCGCCCGCTCCGATAATGACGACGTCCCGCCGCTCTGCCACGTATAATATCCCCGTTCGCGTTCTCCTTTCGGCCATCCCGGCCGAAAGTCAATCGCTGCGATAAAACAGATTTTCCGCGAAGATTCGCGATTTCTACCCCCCGGGGGGAGCTAGTAAAGGGCCAAACACCGGCTATGATGCGCCATCGTCAACAACCCCGGTGTGTCATGCCGTCCAAAAAAAAAGTCGTTACCCCCACCATCGAGAAAGCCGCACGCTCTACTAAAATCCCTCCCGCCATCAGCGTGCCACGTGGGGTAAAGACCTGGAAGGACGCCGCAGACTGGCTGAGGGCCCGTGGCATCGAGGATATCGAATGCATCACGCCGGACCTCGCAGGCGTGCCGCGCGGCAAGATGATGCCGTCCTCGAAATTCACCTCGAACACCTCGCTGGCGCTGCCGTCGGCGCTCTATCGCCACACGATTTCCGGTGACTATCCGGAAGAGACCGGCAATTTCCGCTACGAGCCGCGCGACAGCGACCTGAAGCTGTTGCCGGATCTGTCCACGCTCTCCGTTGTGCCGTGGGAAAGCGACCCGACCGCGCAGGTCATCTGCGACATCGTCGGCTCGACCGGCGAGAACGTGCCCTATACGCCGCGCAACGTCCTGAAGAACGTCGTGAAGATGTATAGCGATCGCGGCTGGCGCCCGGTCGTCGCACCGGAAATCGAGTTCTATCTCGTCGCGATGAACGAGGACCCGGACTATCCGCTGCATCCGCCGAAGGGCCGCTCCGGCCGCGCCATTCTTGGCGGCCAGGGCTATTCGATCGCCGGCATCAACGAGTTCGACGAACTGATCGACGACATTTACCACTTCTCGGAAAAGCAGGGTCTCGAGATCGACACCCTGATCCACGAGGAAGGTCCCGCACAGCTCGAAATCAACCTGCGCCACGGCGATCCGATCGAGCTTGCCGACCAGGTCTTCCTGTTCAAGCGCACGATCCGCGAGGCGGCGCTGAAACACGGCATCTACGCCACCTTCATGGCCAAGCCCATGCAGGGCCAGGCGGGTTCGGCCATGCATATCCACCAGTCGGTGGTGGAGATCGCGACCGGCAAGAACGTCTTCTCCAATCCGGACGGATCGGCCTCGAAGGAGTTCTTCCACTTCATCGGCGGCATGCAGACCTATGTGCCGAAGACGCTGGTGATGATGGCGCCCTATGTGAACTCCTACCGGCGCCTGACCCCCGAAATGTCGGCACCGGTCAACAATGCCTGGGGCTACGACAACCGCACGACGGCGTTCCGCGTGCCGGTTTCGGATGCCGCCGCACGGCGCGTCGAGAACCGCCTGCCGGGATCGGATGCCAATCCGTACCTGGCGCTGGCGGCCTCGCTCGGCTGCGGCCTGCTCGGCATCATGAACGAGATCGAACCGAGCGAACCCACGGGCGACACCGCCAACGAAGGATCGATCGACCTGCCGCGCGGCCTGCTTGAGGCCGTGTCGCTGCTCGAATCGGACTCGGCGCTTGCCGACGTGCTCAGCGCGGAATTCATCGGCCTTTATGCCGGCGTGAAGCGCGGCGAGTTCGAGACCTTCATGCAGGTGATCAGCCCCTGGGAACGCGAGTTCCTGCTGCTCAACGTCTGAGCGGCCCCGGCGGTCCGGGCCGCCCGACGAGATCAGATCCTGAGAGCGGCCGGCGCCCCGGCGCGCCGCCGCATCCTCTTGAACATGAGAGTGTGCAATGCCCTGGCAAAGCCCGATTTCCCCCGGCGTCTCCTGGTATGAGGCGAGCGTCGGAGACCGTCCCGAATATGCGCCCCTCGACGGTTCCGTCGAGGCCGATGTCGCTATCGTCGGCGGCGGCTTCACCGGCCTCCAGGCCGCCTACAATCTCGCGAAGAAAGGTGTCCGCGTCGTGCTTATCGAGGCGCACCGCTTCGGCGACGGCGCCTCCGGCCGCAATGGCGGCCAGCTCGGCACCGGCCAGCGCACGGACGCGGAGACGCTTGAGGCCGAGATCGGTTTCGAGCGCGCCAAGGCGCTGTTCGACCTTGCGGAGAATGCCAAGCGGCACATCCACGCTTTCGCCGCCAGCCAGAACCTCGACATCGACTATGTTCCCGGCCAGCTGAATGTGAGCCACAAGGCAAGCTACGAGAAGGAGTTTCGCGATCACATCGAGATCGCCGCGACCCGTTTCGGCTATCCGCATCTGAGCTACCTCGACCGGGCACAGACCGAGGAGAGCGTCGGTTCCAAGCGGTTCCTCTTCGGCATGCGCGACACCGGCACAGGCCATATCCACCCGATGAAGCTGCTTGTCGGCATCGCACGGGCGGCGCAGGCTGCCGGTGCGGGCCTGCATGAAAAGACGCCTGCCCTGAAGATCGAGCGGACGGGCGGCAAGGCGGTGATCACGACGGCCAAGGGCACGATCCGCGCCGACAAGGCGCTGATCGCCTGCAACGCCTATATCGGCAATCTCGAAGCGAAGACGGCCTCGCATGTCATGCCGATCCGCTCCTTTATCGGCGCGACGGTGCCGCTCGACAAGTTTCCCGCGATCATTCCGGGCGGCGAATCGATTGCCGATACGCGCTTCGTGGTGCGTTACTTCCGCAAGACCCGTGATGGCCGGCTGCTTTTTGGCGGGCGCGAGGCCTATACGTCGGACAATCCCGCGGACATGACCCCGCCCATCCGCCGGCAGATCGAAGAGGTCTATCCCGAGCTGAAGGGCATCGAGCTCACCCATGCCTGGGGCGGCTCGGTCGGCATCACCATGCCGCGCAAGCCCTATGTGCGCGAGGTCATGCCCGGCATCACGACGATCGGCGGTTATTCCGGCCATGGCGTCATGCTGTCAAACTACTGTGGCAAGCTTTATGCGGAGGACGTGACCGGCGGCAGTGCGGAACTCGACCATCTGAAGGCGCTGAAAATCCCGGCGTTCCCCGGCGGTCCCCGGTTCCGTTCGCCGCTTCTGTTCCTCGCCATGACGTGGTACGCGCTGCGCGACAAGCTCTGATCGAGTCGGAACCGTCGTTTTTGTTGCGTTGCACTCTGGCGTTTTTAAATCGATTAGATTATAACACCCGGCAACAGAACGAGATCGAGAAATCCGATGAGCAGCCAGATCATTCCCGTTGAGCCCTTCGACTATGTCGTCTTCGGCGGAACCGGCGACCTTGCTGAGCGCAAGCTCCTTCCGGCCCTCTACCACCGGCAGCTCGCCGGCCAGCTCTCCGACCCGACGCGCATCATCGGCGCGTCGCGAACCGCCTATACGCACGAGGAATACCGCAAGTTCGCCGTCGCCGCGCTGAAGGAACACCTGAAGCAGGGCGAATTCGACGAGACGGAGGTGAAGACCTTCTGCGACCGGCTGTTCTACGTCGCGGTCGACGCCAAGTCGGACGGTGGCTGGGACAAGCTGAAGGAGCTCCTCGACGAGGGCAAGGATCGCGTGCGCGCCTTCTATCTCGCCGTGGCACCGGCGATCTTCGGCGACATTTCGGAAAAGATCCGCGACCACAAGCTGATCACCAAGCAGACCCGCATCGTCGTCGAGAAGCCGATCGGCCGTGACCTCGCGTCCGCCAACGAACTCAACAACACGATCGGCAAGGTTTTCCGCGAAGAGCAGATCTTCCGCATCGACCACTATCTCGGCAAGGAGACGGTGCAGAACCTGATGGCGCTGCGCTTTGCCAACGCGCTCTACGAGCCGTTGTGGAACTCCGCCCATATCGACCATGTGCAGATCACGGTTGCGGAAGCCGTCGGCCTCGAAAGCCGCGCCGGCTACTACGACAAGGCCGGTGCGCTACGCGACATGGTGCAGAATCACATTCTCCAGCTGCTCTGCCTTGTCGCGATGGAAGTGCCCTCCTCCATGGATGCGGAAGCCGTGCGCGACGAGAAGCTCAAGGTGCTGCGTGCGCTGAAGCCAATCGACCAGTACAATGTCGAGCGCCTGACGGTGCGCGGCCAGTACCGCGCGGGTGCTTCCGCCGGCGGCCCGGTCAAGGGCTATCTCGAAGAACTCGAAGGCGGCGTTTCCAAGACGGAGACCTTCGTCGGCATCAAGGCGGAGATCGGCAACTGGCGCTGGGCGGGCGTGCCCTTCTACATCCGCACCGGCAAGCGGCTTGCCGCGCGCATGTCGGAAATCGTCATCACCTTCAAGCCGATCCCCCATTCGATCTTCGACCCCACGGCCGGCCGCATCGAAGCCAACCAGCTGATCATCCGCCTGCAGCCGGACGAAGGCGTCAAGCAGTCGCTGATGATCAAGGACCCCGGTCCGGGCGGCATGCGGCTGCGCAACGTCTCGCTCGACATGAGCTTTGCCGAAGCCTTCGACGCCCGCAATGCGGATGCCTATGAGCGCCTGCTGCTCGATGTCGTGCGCAACAACCAGACGCTCTTCATGCGCCGCGACGAAGTCGAGGCCGCATGGCGCTGGGTGGACCCGATCCTGAAGGCCTGGGAAGCGACCGGCCAGCAGGTTCAGGGCTACACGGCCGGCACCTGGGGCCCGAGCCAGGCCATCGCCCTCATCGAGCGCGACGGCCGCACCTGGCATGAATCGTAAGGAAGCCTGATGAGCGCAACAGTGCATGAATTTTCCGACGGCACCGCCTTGGCGGAAGGGCTTGCGGACCGGGTTTCCGGTGCGCTGGCCGAGGCCGTCACTTCCCGGGGCCGCGCCAGCATCGCGGTCTCCGGCGGCTCGACGCCGAAAGCCTTCTTCAAGGCCCTGTCGAGCCGCGACATCGACTGGGCGAAGGTGACGATCACGCTCGTCGACGAGCGTTTCGTGCCCGCCGATAATGCGCGCTCGAACCACCTGCTCGTTGCCGACAACCTGCTTCAGGGCAAGGCGCAGGCGGCGCAGTTCCTGCCGCTCTACCGGGACGCCGGCAGCGCGGAACAGGCGGCGGAGATCGTGACGGCGGATGCCGCGGCACTCGGCCATCCCTTCGACGTCGTCATCCTCGGAATGGGCGCGGACGGCCACACGGCCTCGTTCTTCCCGGGCGGCAGCCGCCTTGCCGAGGCGATCTCGCCGGAGACCCCGCGCGGCATCATCACCATGGAGGCAGAAGGTGCCGGCGAACCCCGCCTCACCTTCACCTTCGCCAGCCTTCAGGATGCACGTCTTCTGGTGCTGCATATCGAAGGCCAGGGCAAGATGGACGTTCTGGCCGCTGCCGAAGGCGACGGCCCGGAAACCGACATGCCGATCCGCGCCGTGCTCCGGCGTGCAGCGACCCCGGTCGACGTCTACTGGGCGCCTTGAGGCACCCTGCCGGCTAACCCCGGCTCCACCCGGCGCAAGACGCCGATGATTAGCGGACTGCGCAGCGCCCCCGCTCGCTTTGCCGCGCGAAAAATGCAATCGAGAACAGTCAGGATAGCTCCCATGTCCGCCGACAAACGCATTGAAGCCATCACCGCCCGCATCGTCGAACGCTCGAAGCCGTACCGCCAGCCCTATCTCGACCGCGTGCGCGCCGCCGCCTCGCAGGGCGTACACCGCGCCGTGCTGTCCTGCGGCAACCTCGCGCATGGCTTTGCCGTCTGTTCCCCCGCCGAGAAGGACGCGCTCGCCGGCGACCGCGTCCCGAACCTCGGCATTATTACCTCCTACAACGACATGCTCTCGGCCCACCAGCCGTTCGAGACCTATCCGGCGCTGATCCGCGAGGCTGCGCGTGAAGCCGGCGGCGTGGCGCAGGTCGCGGGCGGCGTGCCGGCCATGTGCGACGGCGTCACTCAGGGCCAGCCGGGCATGGAACTGTCGCTGTTCTCGCGCGACCTCATCGCCATGGCTGCCGGCATCGGGCTGTCGCACAACATGTTCGATTCGGTCGTCTATCTCGGCGTCTGCGACAAGATCGTGCCGGGCCTGACGATCGCGGCGCTGACCTTCGGCCACCTGCCGGCCATCTTCATTCCGGCCGGGCCGATGACCACGGGCCTGCCGAACGACGAGAAGGCCCGCGTGCGCCAGCTCTATGCCGAAGGCAAGGCCGGCCGGGCGGAGCTGCTGGAAGCCGAATCCAAGTCCTATCACGGTCCCGGCACCTGTACCTTCTACGGCACCGCCAATTCCAACCAGATGCTGATGGAGATCATGGGCTTCCACATGCCCGGCGCCTCCTTCATCAATCCCGGCACGCCGCTGCGCGATGCGCTGACCAAGGAAGCCACCAAGCGTGCGCTTGCCATCACCGCGCAGGGCAACGAGTTCACACCGGCCGGCGAGATGATCGACGAACGCTCGATCGTCAACGGCGTGGTCGGCCTGCATGCCACCGGCGGCTCGACGAACCACACGCTGCACCTGCTCGCTATGGCACGCGCCGCCGGCATCCTCCTCACCTGGAAGGACATTTCCGAGCTGTCCGACACGGTGCCGCTGCTTGCCCGCGTCTATCCGAACGGCCTTTCGGACGTGAACCATTTCCACGCGGCCGGCGGCATGGGCTTCCTCATCCAGGAACTCCTGAAGCACGGCATGCTGCACGATGACGTGCGCACGGTCTTCGGCCAGGGCCTGCAAGCCTATACGATCGATCCGAAGCTCAGCGAGACCGGCACGGTGCTGCGCGAACCGGCGCCGAAGGTCAGCCACGACCCGAAGATCCTCGCCAATATCGAGACGCCGTTCCAGGCGACCGGCGGTCTGAAAATGCTGACCGGCAACATCGGCAGCGCGGTCATCAAGATCTCCGCGGTGAAGCCGGAGCGCCATGTCATCGAGGCGCCGGCAAAGGTGTTCCACGACCAGCAGGAACTCAACGTCGCCTTCAAGGCCGGCGAGCTGACGGGCGACTTCATCGCCGTCGTGCGCTTCCAGGGACCGAAGGCCAACGGCATGCCGGAACTGCACAAGCTGACCACCGTGCTCGGCATCCTCCAGGACCGCGGCCAGCGTGTCGCTCTCCTCACCGACGGCCGCATGTCCGGCGCCTCCGGCAAAGTGCCGGCTGCCATCCATGTGACGCCGGAAGCCGTCGACAACGGCCCGATCGGCCGCATCCGCACCGGCGATATCATCCGGCTGGATGCCGCTCACGGCACGATCGAGGTTCTGGTGAATGCCGCCGAGTTCGCCGCCCGCCCGCAGGCGACGGCCGATCTCTCCGGCAACGAATTCGGCATGGGCCGCGAACTTTTCGCGCCCTTCCGCGCGATTGCGGGACCGGCGGACCACGGGGCGAGCGTGTTGTTCGCATAAGATCAGAGGGGCGTTTCGCCCCTCTTTTCATTTCAGCTATAGATATCCAGCGTGCGGCCCTGGTGGTTGCGGTGCGTCGAGTAGACGAAGATGCGTTGCAGGTCCTTATCGGAGAGCATGCGCAGGAAGCGGGCTTCGACGACGTCGTTGGTGTAGACGCGTTGCGTCAGGCAGCCGATCATCGGCAGGCGGGCGCTGACGATGTCGAGGTAGAAGTTGCGCGGCAGCTGGAACTTCGTCGTCATGGTGACGATGGCGCCGCTGCGCGACAGTTTGGTGATCAGGCACCGGCGTGAGACAAGATTGACGAGGCCGCCATTCTCGGTGAACTCGATGCGCGCCTCGTTGCAGGTGTCCTCCATCGGGAAACTTTTTTCCCGGTCGTACATGAAGGACTCTTCCTTGCTGAGGTAGTTGTTACGCGGTTCGGATCCCCGGATACTCATCTGCCTGTTGCCCCTGGCACTGTCTGCTTTCGAGAAAAGTTAGGGGAGCAACGCTTAACATCGGGTTGAGCGGCAGGGCTAAATCCTGCCGCTCCGCCGGTTTCGTGTCAGGTTTCAGGACGCGCGATAGCTTTTGCCGGCCGTATCGAAAAGATGCAGCTTCGCCCTGTCCGCCGTGAAGCGGATCCGGTCGCCGCGCTTGACGGCGAGGATGCCGGGAATCTTGGCGATGATCGGCTCGCCCTGTACGAGACCCTCGATGTAGAGCAGCGTCACCTCGCCGAGGGCCTCGACGATCGCCACCGTGCCCTCGAAGAGGAAATCGTCGCCGGTGGAAATCTGGAGATCCTCCGGACGCACGCCGAAGCTTGCCGCCTTGCCGACTTCGGACGTGGCCGTCGCGATATCGACGGTCGAGGTGCGTCCGCCGGTCAGTTCCAGCACGGTCGCGGCGCCTGCGGACGTGATCTTCGCCGGGATGATGTTCATGGCCGGCGAGCCGATGAAGCGGGCGACGAAGAGGTTTGCCGGGCGCTCGTAGAGCTCCAGCGGCGGGCCGACCTGCTCGATGTGCCCTGCCGAGAGCACGACGATGCGGTCGGCAAGCGTCATCGCCTCGACCTGGTCGTGCGTCACGTAGATCATCGTCGTGTCGGCCATCTGCTCGGAAAGCTTGGCGATCTCGATGCGGGTGGCGACGCGCAGCGCAGCGTCGAGGTTCGACAGTGGCTCGTCGAACAGGAAGACCTTCGGGTCGCGGCAAATGGCGCGGCCGATGGCGACGCGCTGGCGCTGGCCGCCGGAGAGCGCCTTGGGTAGGCGGTCGAGATATTTGGTGAGCTGGAGGATATCGGCGGCCGCGCGCACGCGCCGGTCGATCTCCTCCTTGCTTTCGCCAGCGATGCGCATGCCGAAGGCCATGTTGTCGAACACGGTCATGTGGGGGTAGAGCGCGTAGGACTGGAACACCATGGCGATGCCGCGCTTGGAAGGCGGCACGTCGTTGACGCGCTCTCCGTCGATCATCATCTCGCCGCCGCTGATCTCCTCCAGGCCCGCGATCATGCGCAAAAGCGTCGACTTGCCGCAACCGGACGGGCCGACGAAGACGATGAACTCGCCCTGCTTGATATCGAGATCGATGCCGTGGATCACGTCCACCGCGCCGTAGGACTTGCGGATATCCTTGAGAACCAGCCCTGTCATGTTCCTACCTCCCCTTTGGTCCGTTACGCGAAGCGGGCGAAAAACCCGCTCCAGGCCGGAAGTTCGATGTTTTCGTCATGCATCATGCTGTCGAAGCCGTGACCTTCCAGAACGTCCAGCGTGCCGGAAGGCAGGTCGGCGAGGCGCGCGACCGGGCTCATGTTGAAGGCGCAGAAGACCTTCTCGTTGCCGTGCGTGCGCACGAAGGAGAGGATCGCGCCTTCGGCCGAGTGGAACTCGATCTCGCCCTTCACCAGCGCGACGTGCTCCTTGCGGAAGGCGAGGAAGCGGCGGTAATGCGCGAGCACCGAGGCCTCGTCGCCCTCCTGCACATTGACCGCGCGCTCCAGATGCACCTCCGGAACCGGAAGCCAGGGCTTGCCCTGGCTGAAGCCGCCGGATTGCTCCTGGCTGTCCCAGACCATCGGCGTGCGGCAACCGTCGCGGCCCTTGAAATCCGGCCAGAACTGGATGCCGTAGGGGTCCTGGAGATCCTCATAGGCGAGATCGGCTTCTGGCAGGGCAAGCTCCTCGCCCTGGTAGATGCAGACCGAGCCGCGCAGCGACATAAGCAGGCTCGCCAAGAGCTTGGCATGGGCGTCGTGATCGGTGACGGCGCTGCCCCAGCGGCTGATATGGCGCATCACATCATGGTTGGAGAAGGCCCAGCAGACCCAGCCCTCGGGGGCGGCCTTTTCCAGCGCGCGCTGCGTCTCGGCGACGAAGGCCGGCGTCAGCGGCTCGGGTGCGAGGAATTCGAAGGCGTAGCACATGTGCATCTTGTCGCCGCCGGAGGTGTATTCGCCGGCGATTTCGAGCCCGCGCTGGCTGTCGCCCACCTCGCCGACGGCGGCGATGGCCGGAAACTCCTCCATGACCGCGCGGAACCGCTTCAGGAACTCCAGGTTCTCCGGCTGGTTCTTGTCGTAGAGATGTTCCTGGTAATTGTAGGGGTTCACGGCCGGCGCCGTCTGGGCGTTGCGGCGCTCGGGGGCGAGCGACGGGTTGTCGCGCAGTTCCTTGTCGTGGAAGTAGAAGTTGATCGTGTCGAGCCGGAAACCATCGACGCCGCGCTCCAGCCAGAAGCGGGCGACCGAGAGCAGCGCGTCCTGCACCTCCGGGCTGTGCAGGTTGAGATCCGGCTGCGAGGTCAGGAAGTTGTGCATGTAATATTGCAGGCGCGTCGGATCCCACTGCCAGGCGGAGCCGCCGAAGATCGACAGCCAGTTGTTGGGCGGCGTGCCGTCCGGCTTGGAGTCGGCCCAGACATACCAGTCCGCCCGCGGATTGGTGCGCCGGGAGCGGCTTTCGACGAACCACGGATGCTTGTCGGAGGTGTGCGACAGCACGAGATCGATCATCACGCGGATGTTGAGGCGGTGCGCCTCGGCGATCAGCGCGTCGAAGTCGGCGAGCACCCCGAAGATCGGATCGACGTCGAGATAATCCGAGACGTCATAGCCGAAATCCCGCATCGGCGAGGTGAAGAAGGGCGAGACCCAGATCGCGTCTGCCCCGAGGGAGGCGACATGGGCGAGGCGCTCGGTGATGCCCCTGATATCGCCGATCCCGTCGCCAGTGGTGTCCTGGTAGGAGCGCGGATAGATCTGGTAGATCACCGCGCCACGCCACCAGTCCTTGTCCGGGGTCAGAAGCGTTGAACTCGACGTCGTCATTCTGTTTTCCTGTTTTCGAAAGACGTCAGCCGCCCTTGACCGAGCCCGCCAGCAGGCCGCGCACGAGATAACGCTGCAGGCTGAAGAACACGATGAGCGGCACGATGATGGTGATGAAGGCGGAGGCCGTGAGGATTTCCCAGTTGCCGCCGCGCGAGCCGAGCAGGTTCACGAGACGTCCGGTCAGCACCAGTTCCTCATTCCCCGCGCCCAGGAAGACCATGGCGACGAGCAGGTCGTTCCAGGTCCACAGGAACTGGAAGATGGCGAAGGAGGCGAGTGCCGGGAAGGACAGCGGCAGGATGATCTTCACGAAGATGTCGAAGTCGGACGCGCCGTCGACGCGGGCGGATTCCAGGATTTCCCGCGGCAGGCCGGCCATGTAGTTGCGCAGCAGGTAGACCGCGAGCGGCAGGCCGAAGCCCATATGGGCGAGCCAGATGCCGACATAGGTTTTTGCCGGCACGCCGAAAAAGGCGCCCACGCCGTTATAGAGCCGCAGCAGCGGGATCAACGACATCTGGAGCGGCACGACGAGCAGGCCGACGATGACGGCGATCAGGATCGCCCGGCCCGGAAAGGGCATCCAGGCGAGCGCATAGGCGCAGAAGGCGGCGACGAGGATGGGGATGATGGTGGCGGGGATCGCCACCGTCAGCGAGTTGATGAAGGAGGCGCCGATGCCTTCCGCGTTCAGCACTTCGCGATAGTTATCGAGCGTGAAGCGCGAGGGCACTGCTGCCGTGTAGAAGATGCGCTGGCCGCGCGTGCCTTCCATGCGGGTCGGCGAGACGATCTCGTAGCTGCCGTCCTCCTTGACGGTCAGCGTCTGGCCGTCGCCGATATCGGCCGCAGTGCCGGCCTCGAAGGCGGTTGGCTGCAAGGGGCGGAAGCCGAAGGCGGAGACCTTCGCGTCGCCGCCTTCCAGCAGGTTGCCGGATATGACGAACTTGCCGTCACGCTCGACCTGCGCCTCCGGTGCCGCGGCGCGGCCGGTGAGGTTCTGCGAGGAGGTGGAGAGCGCCGTCCACCAGCCGGAGACGGCGAGCTGATCCTTGTCGCGCAGCGACGAGATCAGCAGGCCCGCGGTCGGCAGCGTCCAGAGTGCGACGAGCAGCAGGACGGAGAGATGGACGACGAAAATGAGCGGCGAACGGGACGTGGCGATCATCTCAGTGGCCCTCCATTTCCTTGGTGGCGTTGCGGATGTTCCAGATCATGATCGGGATGACGAGGATCATGATCACGACGGCAATGGCCGCGCCGCGCCCGAAATCCCCGCCGCCGCGGAACATCCAGTCGAACATCAGGTTGGCCAGAACCTGCGTCTGCCATTGCCCGTTCGTCATGGCGAGCACGATGTCGAAGACCTTGAGCACCAGGATGGTGATCGTCGTCCAGACGACGGCGATCGTGCCCCAGATCTGCGGCACCATGATCTTGAAGAAGATCTGGAATCCGTTGGCGCCATCGATGACCGCCGCCTCGATCGTCTCTTCCGGAATGCCGCGCAGGGCCGCCGAGAGGATGACCATGGCGAAACCAGTCTGGATCCAGATCAGGATGACCATCAAGAAAAAGTTGTTCCAGAAGGGAATGGTCATCCAGGCTTCCGGCGAGCCGCCCATGGCGACGACGATGGCGTTGAGGATACCGATCTGTTCGGAGCCTTCGGCGCGATAGTCGTAGACGAATTTCCAGATGACGGCGGCGCCGACGAAGGAGATCGCCATCGGCATGAAGATCAGCGTCTTGGCGATATTGCCCCACCAGATGCGGTCGGTCAGCGCAGCGACGATCAGGCCGAAGAAGGTGGCGAGCGCCGGCACCACGAGCAGCCAGAGGAAATTGTTGAAGATCGACTGGCGGAACTCGCCGTCGTTGATCATCCAGGCGAAATTGCTGAGGCCGACGAACTGCTGACCGGTGCGGTCATGGAAGGCGAGACGGACGGATTCGAAGACGGGATAGACGAGGTAGACCGACAGCGCGAGCAGCGCCGGCGCCATGAACAGCCAGGGCCGGATCGCATTGGTGATGCGCAGGTTCTTCGAGGCCTGCGCGCCCGTCAGCCCCTTGGAGGGGAAGATCCTGTCGAGCAGGAAATTCGTTCCGAAGAAATAGACGACGCAGGCGAGAACGCCCCCGACCATCGTGAAGATGGCGAATAACAATTGCTGCATGGCGATCCCTCCCCTGGAAACTTCCCCGCAATGTATTTTTACGGTCACGTCGAGCGCTCACGCGGAGCGCCCGCATGGTCCGGCTGCACTTCGGCATGCTTTGGGAAAACCGGCGGGCGGCCGCCCGCCGGTTCACCGGGATGTTACTTGATGGCGTCCCAGGCCTTTTGGGCACCGTCGGCCACATCGGCCGCGGACTTGCCGCCGACGAAGTCGACCATGCCGGTCCAGAACGCGCCGGCGCCGATCTTGCCGGGCATCAGGTCCGAGCCGTCGAAGCGGAAGGTCGTCGAGTTGAGCAGGATCTCGCCCTGCTTCTTCATCGGCGCGTTGGCATAGGCTTCCTTGTTGGCGCTCTTATAGGGCGTCAGGAAGCTCGTCTGCGCCATCCACAGTTCATGCGCGATCGGCGTCTTCAAGAACTCGATGAAGGCGCGGGCGGGCGGCGTGTCCTTGGTGATCATGGCGAGCGTGCCCGCACCGAGGACCGGGTTGCCGAGCTCCGGCTTGCTGGCATAGGGCGGCATGTAGAAGAAGTCCGCATCCTCGCCGACGACCGTGCCTTCCGGGAAGAAGGACGGGATGAACGATGCCTGGTGGTGCAGGTAGCACTTCGGCGGCGAAGCGAAGAGGCCCTTCGGGCTGTCGCGGAAGTCGGTGGAGGCAACCGCCGCCGCACCGCCATCGACGAACTTGTCGTTCTTGGCGAACCAGCCGAATTCATCGATCGCGCCGACCACGGCGGCATCGGTGAATGGGATTTGGTTGGTGACCCACTTGTCGTAGGTTTCCGGCGAGGCCGTGCGCAGCATCAGGTCTTCGACCCAGTCGGTCGCCGGCCAGCCGGTGGCGCCGCCGGAACCCAGGCCAATGCACCAGGGCGTGCCGCCGTCGGCGACGATCTGCTCGGTCAGCGCCTTCAGGTCTTCCATGGTCTTTGGCACTTCATAGCCGGCGTCTTCAAAATTTTCCGGCACGTACCAGACAAGCGACTTCACGTCGATCTTGTAAGGGAAGGCGAAGAGCGCGGCATTGCCGTCCTTGCCCTTGTAGGTCGAAAGATCGACCCAGGACTGGCCGGCGGCGTAATTGTCGAGCAGCCATTGCTTAGTCTCGTCGCCGAGCGGGCTCAGGTAGCCCTTGGACGCGAGATCGGCGATGAGGCCCGGCTGCGGCAGGATGGCGACGTCCGGCGGGCTGCCCGCCTGCGTGTCGATGACGATCTGCTGCTCGTAGTTTTCCGAGGAGGAATATTTGATCTCGACGCCCGTCGCCTCAGTGAAATAGGCGTAGACGATCTTGAAGAGCGCCTCGTCCTCACCGCGCCAGGGGCCGAAAATGGTCAGCGTCTGGCCCTTGAGATCGTGACCCTTCTTGAAATCCTCGAAACTCTGCCAGTTGAACTTGGAATCTTCGCCGGGCTTGAATTTCAGCTCGGCCGCGGCGCCGCCCGCCATAAAAAGCGCGAGCGCAGCCGTCATCAGCAACGTCTTTTTCACGAGATTTGCCTCCCATAGCAATCCCGCCCTCTCCCGGGGCAGGCATCTTCTAAAATACCCCAAAATTCAAAGCGCTTTGGATTTCCTTTCATCCCATTTCCCCCCAAGCTTCGTCAAGTACCCCTCAACAATTTGAACGTGAAATCGCCGTATCTAACGCAGTGCAGCGTAGTTTTGCGGCGCAAAATAGCCAAAACAGCTTTTCCTGTTTGATTTGCTGATGTTAGATGCCAAAACGCTTTGAGATAAATTCAGGGACAGAAAAGTCAAATATTCAAAGCGCTTCGATTATTTCAAGAAAGCTAAGCATGTGAATCTCAAGCAGTTATCGCAATTGCTGGGCCTCTCTCAGACAACCGTGAGCAGAGCGCTGAACGGCTATCCGGAGGTCAATGCCGAGACGCGCCAGCGTGTTCTCGATGCCGTGCGGGAGACGGGATATCGCCCGAACCGGGCCGCCCAGCGCCTCGCAACCGGCCGCGCGGGCTCGATCGGCCTCGTCATGCCGACCGCCGATGGCATCGAGTCCGACGTGCATTTCGGCGAATTCCTCGCCGGCCTCGGCGACGAGGCGGTCAAGCACGACTTTCATTTCGTCATCAATCCGAGCCACCCGGACGAAGAGGTCGCGACCTGCCGGCGGCTGGTGGCGAGCGGCAATGTCGATGCGCTGTTCCTCGCCTATATGCGCGTGAAAGATCCGCGCATCGCCATGATGAAGACGCTGAAGACGCCCTTCGTCGTGCATGGCCGGTCGATCGGCGTGCCGAACGACTATCCCTTCCTCGACATCGACAATACCGGCGCCTTCTACGATGCCGCACGCCTGCTTGCGCAGCTCGGCCACCGGCATTTCGCGCTGCTCAACGGTCCCGACTATCTCGCCTATTCGATCCGCCGCAAGAAGGGCACCGTGCGCGCGCTCGCCGAGTATGGCCTGGTGCTGCGCGACGACTGCGTGGAACATTCGCAGATGACGGACGAACACGGTTTTCGCGCCATGGAGCGTTTCCTCCAGCTCGAAACGCCGCCGACCGCCGTGCTCTGCTCCAGCACCGTGCTGGCGCTCGGCGCCGTGCGGGCGATCAGCCAGGCGGGGCTGAAGCTTGGCGTCGATATCTCGCTCATCGCCCATGACGACGTGCTGCCGATGCTGAAGCCGGAGAATTTCATGGTGCCGTTGACGACGACGCGCTCGTCGCTGCGCGCCGCCGGCCAGCGCATCGCCCGCCGCCTGATCGCCAGCATTCTCGATCTCGAAACCCTGCCGCAGCAAGAGCTCTGGAAAACGGATTTGATCGTGCGCGCCTCGACGGGACCGGCGCCGGCGGGAAAATGAAAAGGCGCCCCGCGGGGCGCCTTACATCTAGTGACAATCAGAACTTCGGCGGCATCCTGCCGGCCTTGCGGTAGGCGGCGATGACGGTGTTGGCCATCAGCATGGCGATGGTCATCGGGCCGACGCCGCCCGGGACCGGGGTGATGGCACCGGCGACCTTGGCGCATTCCTCGAAGGCGACGTCGCCCACCATGCGCGACTTGCCCTCGCCCTTCTCCGGTGCGGCAATGCGGTTGATGCCGACGTCGATGACGGTCGCGCCCGGCTTCACCCAGTCGGCCTTCACCATTTCCGGACGGCCCACGGCGGCGACCAGGATATCGGCATTGCGGCAGACCCCGGCGAGGTCCTTGGTGCGCGAATGGGCGGTGGTCACCGTCGCGTTCGCGGCGAGCAGCAGGGCCGACATCGGCTTGCCGAACAGGTTCGAGCGGCCGATCACCACGGCATTCAGGCCGGAGAGGTCGTTACCATGGGTGCGGCGCACGAAGACCATGGCGCCGGCCGGCGTGCAGGAAACGAGGCCGCCGTCGAGATCGCCGGTCGCGAGCTTGCCGGCATTGACGACATGCAGGCCATCGACGTCCTTTTCCGGCCTGATCGACTGGATGATCGGCTCGGAATTCAGGTGCTTGGGCAGGGGAAGCTGCACGAGGATGCCGTGAACGCTCTCGTCGGCGTTCAGCGTCTCTACGAGGCGGGCGAGTTCTTCCTGCGTCGTCTCTTCCGGCAGCGTGTGCTGGATGGAGGTGAAGCCGCATTCCTTGGCCATGCGACTCTTGGAGGAGACATAGGCGTGGCTGGCCGGATCGTCGCCGACGATGACGACGGCGAGGCCGGGTTTCACGCCCGCATCCGTCTCCAGCGCGGCGGTTGCGGATTTCACGGCGTCAATCACGGAAGCGGCAACCTGCTTCCCATCGATAATGGTGGTCACATTTCTCTCCCTGAATGATGTGCCCCACTCTAGTGGGGCGGCCGCGCGGCGGGATGGCCTCTTAACGCCCTATGCTGTCCAAAACACATAATTTCAAGCGCGCGTTGCGGGAAACCGTCGGTCCGGTGGATTTTCCTGTCAGCGATGCGAGAGCCATGCCTGCCGCATGACGGAGCCCGCAAGGTAGGCGAAAAGTCCTTTTTTGACGCAACCACAAGGTTTCTTCCGATGGAAAGCCGCGGCGGTTCGCAAAAAATATCTCTTCATTTCAGCAGCTTATACGAACGATCGGCGACATGGTTAGGAAAGCGTGAACGCCACGCATAGGCTTTTCCCGAAAACCTTAAATGGCCCTTCAGGCGGAGTTGTTAAACCCGACGTAGAACAGAACGCGCATTGCGGGATCGGCCAAGACCGTCCCGGAAGGAAGCTTGTCATGAACCTTATGTCGGGCAATATCGTCGCCTCGCAACGGGATATTCTCGGCCTGCCGGTCTGCGATCTCGGCTGGGCGGAGGCCTTCGCCTTTGCCGAGGAGGTGGCGACCATGCCCTTCGGGCAGAGCGTCATCGCCTTCATCAATGCCGGCAACGCCAACCTGATGATCCGCGATCCGGAATACCGCGCCGTGCTGGAGCGCCAGATCGTGCTGCCGGATGGCCACGGCGTCGATATCGCCTCCATGCTGTTCCACGGCCGCAAGTTCCCGGCAAACCTGACGGGCACGGATTTCGTGCCGGCTTTGCTCACCTATCTCGCTCGGCCGATGCGCGTGGCGATGATCGGCGCGCAGCAGGCGACGCTGATGCAGGCGGCGGAGAATTTTCGCCGGCACGCGCCCTGGCATCACTTCCTGCCGATTTCCGACGGTTTCTTCGACCGGGCGGCCTCCGATGCGGTCATGGAGCGGGTGCGCGAGGCGAATGCCGATATCCTGCTCGTCGCGATGGGCAGCCCGGCGCAGGAAAAATGGATCGACCGCCATGTCGGCCCCGGCCATGCCCGGCTGGTGCTGAGCGTCGGCAACCTGTTCGACGTCGTCGCCGATGCGCCGCACGCCGCACCGGGCGGAATCCGCCGGCTGCGGCTCGAATGGCTCTACCGACTGGTGAAGGCGCCATCGCGCCTCAGCCGCGCCGACTTTTCCTTCCTCTACCATGTGCTGCGTTACAAGTTTTCCGGCACGGGCGAGGCGCATGACAGGAACGATACGGCAAAAGCCGGCTCGCTCTGACGCGGCCGGCTCTTCTCAACCGATAGAAATGTGTTCAGGCGGTGGGTCTCAATGCCCGCCGCTTTTTTCCGCGGGCTTGCCAGCCGGAACCTCGCCCTTGACGAGCGTCTGGCCTTTCTTCGGCGCCGGGTCCTGCACGGAGGCGGTGGTAATATAGTCGATCTGCTCGACATAGACCTCTGCGATCACCTCCGCGCCAAACCGGCGGTTCAGGCCCTCCTTGACGATGCCGCGAAAGGCATCGACGTCGAAGCTGCCGACGGTCGCCACATCGATCATCTTCTTGCCGACGAGCAATGTGTAGAGCTCGTCGGTGATCATCTGCGGCAGCGGCACGGTCTGCTTGGCGGCAAGCTCCTTGTTCGCCTTGTAGGCGAGCTTGGTGAGGAGGTAGCCGCTGACGCCGCCCTCCCCGATCACCGGCACGGTCGTTGTATAGCCGCTGACGAACTCCATGGCCGCCTCGCGCTCTGCGGCGGCCGTATCGACCTTGGGGGCCGAGGCCATCTTCAGCGAAAAATAGACCGAGGCGAGCGTGATCGCGAGGATCCAGACGCCGGTGCCGATGAGCTTGATCATGTGCCGTAACTCACGCGGAACTGTTCCTGCGAATAGGTGCCGTCGGCTTCGAGGTCCTGCACGGCATTCTTCAGGATGCTGACCACCTCGCGCACCGCATCGAGATGGGCGGAGACGCGCTGGGCGTTGGTCGCGAGCTTTTCACGAACGCGGCCGAGCTGCGTCGAAAACGTCCGCGGCACCTCGTCCGGACGCACGTCGCGCGTCAGCATCGCCAGCTCGTAGAGGCAGCGGCTCTTGTGGGCGTTCGAGGTCGGCAGGTCGAATTCTGGATCGCTGCCGATATTGTCGTTCTCGTTGTCGATGATGGTCTCAAGCCGGCCGAGGACGGTGCGGATCCGGAGTTCGTTGGTCGCCTGTTCCATTTTGTTATGCTCCGCTTACGCTTTTCTTGTCATGTTCCTTGATGCCCGGCGTCAGGTCGGCAAAGGCCTCCCGCTGCAGGGCCTGCACCATGCCGGATGCGACACGGTCGGTATTCTTGTCTTTTTCCGGGGACGCGGCGCCGATGCCGCTGCTCTTGGCCAGGCTTTCGGCAATGCCGATGCCGCCGCCCTTGGCAATCGCCGTGCCGAGCTGGTCGGCCATCATGCCGCGCCACATCTCGCCGGCCGTGCCCTTGCCGTACATTTCTTCGCTGTCTGCGGGCAGCATGGATTTCACGAAATTCTGCAACACCATCGCTTCGAACTTGCGCAGGTGCTCCGGCACGGACTTGCCGCCGACGGCGGACACACCCTGGCTCGACGCATGCGCACCGGCCGAATCCCTGTTGAGGATGCTGCCGACGGTGGCCTGGAAACCGGCGCCCGCTTCCGCAAGGCTCGTCGCCTCGAAGGCGGCGCGGTTCGATTTCAGCTTGGCTTGCGCTTCCTGAACCTGGGCCGGGTCGGCAGCGCGCACGACATCGAGCACCAGATCGCTGGGGGGAGAAATTGCCACGTCCTAAAGCCTTTCAGGTGTTTCCTGCAAGCCGGACCCGTCCTCATGGCGGTCCGCCGGCCTTTGACTGTTTGGGACATCGGGATCGTCCGCGCCGCACCTGCGGCTGCTTCGACAAACCTCGTCATCGTCCTGATGCGACTATCGCTGCTCAACCTTACGGGAGGCTGGTGGCGGATGACGAAGTCGTGACGGCATCGGCTGCCGAATCCACTCTGACGCAAGCTTCCATGAGACCGCGTTAAATCGCGTTTCATTACAGAGGCTTGGGCAAGAACGCCTAGTCGTCGCTCTTCTTGTAGGCGATGTGCTGGTCGATGAGGTCGTAGATGGAATTGTCGGCGGCCTCGCGGTCCTCGGCGCTGCGCGCTTCCTTGCGGTGCTCTTCCATGCGGTCGCCCTTGGTGCGCTCGCGCACGACGCGCATCTCGTGCATCTGCTGGACGTTGGCCAGCATCTGGTCCTGCTGCTGGAGCTTGCTGTACTGGCCGGAATAGTGGCGCGAAAAGCTGCGATGCACCGGGTCGAGCGAGTTGATCGCGCCGATGACGGCGTCCATCGTCTCCGCCACTTCCTGGCGCTGCTGCGTGGTGTTGGCGAGGTCGATCTCGGCCATCTTTTCGAGGTGCCGCTGCACTGAGACCAGGCGTTTCAGCTTGTCCGAACGGTTCTGCGCCATCGTCATCGCCCCTGGAAGACGGGAATGAAGCCGGCCGCGAAAATTTCAAGCAGCGAGGAAATGCCGAAATACATCAGCACCAGGCCGCCCAGGATGATGAAGGGCAGCGAGACGAAGTAGATCGGGATCTGCGGCGCCAGCTTGTTGACGAGGCCGATGGAGACGTTGAACACCAGGCCGTAGAGGATGAAGGGGCTTGCGAGCCGCAGCATGATCATGAAGGTCTGGCTCAGCGTATCGGTGAGCGAGATCAGCGCGCTCTGCGGATTGAAGCCTTCGCCGAGCGGCATGACATTGTAGGATTCGATCAGCGCCCGCATGACGACATGGTGGAAATCCAGCATGAAAAGCACGAGCAGGCCGGCAAACGACAGCAGGTTCGTGAGCTGGTTTTCGGCGGTGTCTTCCAGCACGTCCGGCGTCGGCGGCGCGTTGAAGCCCATCATCATGGTGAGCACCGTGCCGGCAAATTGCAGGCCGAGCACGTAATAGCGCGCGATCAGGCCGATGACGGCGCCGGTCAGCGTTTCGAAGACGATGAGCTTGAGATAGCCGTCGAGCGAACCGGAGGTGCGCGGGTAGATGACGTCCCACATGATGGGCAGCACCGCCATGGAAATCGCCACCGCCAGGAACAGGCGGATCTGCATGGAGAGGCGCGCGGAGGAGAAACCCGGCAGCAGCATGAAACACCCGCCGACACGGCAAAAGGCGGCGAACAGCGCCAGCACCGTGCCCTGCGGGTCCGTTATCATGAAATAGAGCCGAGAATCTTGATCTCGATGCCCTTGGCGAGCTCGACATGCGAGAGAACCGGCAATGTGGCGAACAGGCGCTCGATGATCATGCGCACATAAGTGCGCGATTCGGGCGACGTGACCAGTACGAAAGGCGTGCCGCGGTCAAGAAACTCGCGGATAACCCGGGTTGCCTGCTCGGAAAACTCTTCGAGCTGGCGCGGATCGATGTCGAACTCGACGATTTCGCCCTTGGTGTCGCGCTTCAAGGCCTGGTGGAAGACCATGTCCCACTTGTTGCCGAGGCGCAGCACCGGCAGCACGCCGTTTTCGGCGAGGTCGCCGCAGATCTGCTGCGACATGCGGATGCGGACATGCTCGACGATCTGCTCGGTCTTGCGGACATGCGGGGCGAGTTCGGCGACCGCTTCGAGGATGAGGTGCAGGTTGCGGATCGAGACGCGCTCGGCAAGCAACAGCTTCAGGACGGCCTGGAGGCCGGAATAGGACATGTGCGACGAGCAGATTTCGTCGGCGAGCTTGCGGTATTCCGGGTCGAGGCGCTCGATCAGCACCTTGACGTCCTTGTAGGACAGGAGTTGCGGCAGGTTGTTGCGGATCACTTCGGAGAGGTGCGTGAGCACCACCGAGACGTTGTCGATCGGGTGGAAGCCTTCGCGGCGCAGGTCGTCGGCGAAGGTTTCGAGGATCGAGACCGCCGGCATGCCGAAGGCGGGTTCGCGGATATCGTCGCCCGGCACGCTCGGCTTGCGCCCGCCGCCGGTGACGACCAGCACTTCGCCGACGCGCACGATGTTGGACGCGATCGTCGTGCCGTGGATGCGGATCTGGTAAGATTTGTCGGGGATCGAGATGTCGTCGGAAACCTTAATTTCCGGCACCACGAAGCCGTATTGCCCGGCGAATTTCTTGCGCATCTTGCCGACGCGGAAGGCGAGTTCCTGGTGCGCGCCGAGCAGGCGCGTCGAGACCTGCTTGCCGAGCAGAAGCTCGATTTCGGCGGTCTTCAGCACCGACTTGACCGAATCCTTCTCCTGGTCGCGCGTCTGCTGGACTTGCTTGGCCTCGTCGTCGCGGCGCGCCTGGTTTTCAGCCTCGATGCGGCGCGGGATGATCCAGGCGCCGAAGGCCATGAGGCCGCCCAGCGTCATGAAGGGGAAGAAGGGCAGGCCCGGAATGATCGCGAGCACCATCATCAGGCCGGCGGCGACGAAGAGCGCGCGCGGATAGCCGGAGAGCTGGTTGACGACCGCCTGGTCGGTGGAACCGGCCGTGCCGCCGCGCGACACGATGAGGCCCGCGGCAAGCGAGACGATGAGGGCCGGGATCTGCGAGACCAGGCCGTCGCCGACCGAGAGCTTGACGAAGACGTCGGCGGCTTCCGACAGTTCCATGCCGTGGCGGAAATAGCCGATGATGATGCCGCCAAAGACGTTGATGGCGGTGATGAGCAGGCCGGCGATCGCGTCGCCGCGCACGAATTTCGACGCACCGTCCATCGAACCGAAGAAGGAGCTTTCCTCTTCCAGCTCGCGGCGGCGCAACTGCGCCTGCTTCTCGTCGATCAGGCCCGCCGAAAGGTCGGCGTCGATCGACATCTGCTTGCCGGGAATGGCATCGAGGGTGAAACGCGCGCCGACTTCGGCGATACGCGTGGCGCCCTTGGTGATGACGATGAAGTTCACCACGATGAGGATCATGAAGACGATGAGACCGATGACGAAGTCGCCGGACATGACGAGGCTGGCAAAACCCGCGATCACGCCGCCCGCCGCATCATGGCCCTCGTTGCCGTGCGAGAGGATGACGCGGGTCGTGGCGATGTTGAGCGCCAGCCGGATCATCGTCGCGATCAGCAGAACGGTCGGGAAGGACGAGAAATCGAGCGGGCGCTGGATCCACAGCGCGACCATCAGGATCAGGACAGAGAAGGCGATGGAGAAGGCCAGGCCGATATCGATCATGAAGACCGGTATCGGCAGGAAGAGGATCGACAGGATCGTCAGGATGCCCACGGCGAACGCGATATCGCGGCCGCTGGGGCTCACCTTCGGAATGCTGATTGCCGGTACTTGCGCCATCGAAAGAGTTCCCGTCTCGTCATGAGAGGCGGCGGCGCGTCACACGCGTCGCCCATTTTCACCCCATGACCTACAGGCCGAAGCTTGCGCAAACCTCTCCTGTGTCATGGTCGGGCCTGACCCGACCATCCACGCAACGGCTGTGGATCCTCGGGTCAAGCCCGAGGATGACGTCCCGCGAGTGGGATACGCTTGCGGCAGAAACCGGCTAGAAGCCGCTTTCTATTCGGGAAAAGACGATATTGGTAAAAATGGAGATCTGGGCGCCGATGAAGGGGGCCGAGATGGCGATCGTCACGAAGATCGCGAGGATTTTCGGCACGAAGGTGAGGGTCATTTCCTGCACCTGGGTCAATGCCTGGATAAAAGCGATGGCGACGCCGACGATCATGGCGGCAAGCACGGCCGGTCCGGAGGCCACGACGACCGTCCAGATGGCTGCCTGCGCTATGTCGAGGGCGTCTGCCTCATTCACGTTTCGGGTTCACTCGCCGTGGTTTCGCTGACCTTCACGCCGGGACCGATGACAAGGGTCTTGCCCGAATCAAGCGTCGCAACGATGCCGTCGTTGTATAGCGTGACTTCCTTGACGACGCCAGAAATCTTGCCGTCCTCGCTGGTGACGGTGCGGCCGATGACCGAGTTCGCTTCCTGCAGCGAGGTGCGCTGCAGGAGGCTTTCCAGGTTCTTGTTGGTCTTGATGGTCTGCTCGACCTGCGAGAAGGTCGCAAGCTGCGCCATCTGCTGGGTCGCGTCCATCGGCTCGGTCGGATCCTGGTTCTTCATCTGGGCCACGAGCAGCTTCAGGAAGCTTTCGTAGTTGATGGTCGCCGACTTCTCGTCCGTGCCGGATTCAGCGCCGGTAACGGTCGGAACATAAGGCTTGTCTGCCGCCGATGCGGCGCCGACGGGGGTTACCATGGTGCGATCTCCCTGCGGATCTGTTCGATGGTGGCCGGCGGGATCTCCTGATTGTTGAGGATGCGATCCTCGATCGGGTAGAGCGCGCGGATGGCTTTCAGCGCCTCGAAGACGCGGTCCTGGGTGACGAGGGCGTCGACGCGCTTGAGCTCGGCGAGCACTTCCTCGTTCTTGAAGCAGGAAAGCAGCATGATGACCGATTTGCGGAACATGGCGATCGACTGTTCGGCCCCTTCCGGATTGATCAGCGCCATCTGGGCGATGAAGTAGAGCTGGCGAAGCGGCGTGGTGGCCTGCTCGGGCTGAAGAACGTGGTTTTCCAGGAGGAAGGTGACATCGTTGAGGAATTCGATCGCGACCTTGCGGTCGACCCTCAAAACTGCGCCGTTGACGAAGATGCGCTCACCGGACTTCAGCGATATACGCAGTGTACTTTTCATTTGATGCCATCCTTGATGATGGTGGTGATGTCGATGATGCCCTGGAAATTGTTGGATTCGCGTTTGCGGATCTTTTCGACTTCCTTGAGTATCCAGATGGCGATCGAGATGAGGTTGGCCCGAAGCTCGTCTTCGAGCTGGTTTTCCGGGTTTCCGAGATCTTCGATAAAGCGTATCCAGACGCGGCGGGTGAAGTAGATCGCCTCCACCGCTTCCCTGCCGTAGGTGCCGCCATCGGAGGCCATTGCCGCTGTCAGAAGCGCAATCGACCGGTCGAGGACCTGCCGCTCTCGATCTTTCGAGACGGCAACGCCTTCCTCCATGATCTCGGCATATGAAAACTGGTACATTCAGACATCCTTCATGTGTGTCCGTACCCTCTGGTTCATCAGAGGTAATTCAGCAGGCTCAGGTTCTGGATCCTCGACGTCAGCGTGTAAGCGAGTGAAAGCTGCGATTCGAGCGTGGTGACGCGCGTCGCCGCCTCGTAGGTATCGATGCCTTCCATATCCTTGATGCTGGTGCTCAGGATGGTGATCTGGGCATTGAGCGAGGTATTGGCCTGTGTCACGCGCGCCTCGGAAATGCCGAGCTTCGAACGCTCGCCATCGATGCCGGAGATCGCGCGGCCCGTATAGTCGATCGCCGCGTCGCTGACCGTCTTGCGGGTCTGTTCGGAAACGCCGAGTGCCAGCAGCTCCTGACCGAGCACGAGGCCGAGCGCCATGTAGCGCATGCCCTCGACATTGGTGTTGGTCGAGCTCTGCACCGTCTCGGCAGTGCTGATGCGGCTCTGCATGTTCTCGTCGGACGCGTTCGACCAGTCCGTTTCCCAGCCCGGCCCCATGAAACTCGTTTCAAGGCTGTCGATGAAATCCTGCATGTCGGTCGGCGTGATGCCGGCGACGGCGACTTCATTGGTCTGCGGGAAGCCGAAATGCGTGGCGAATGCGGCGTCGAATGCGGCCTTCGCGTCGGAAACCGGCGTTTCCTGCAAATAGTCCTTGAGCGGCGTCACGTCGGTGTTGATGCCGGCAAAGAGGAATTCACCGCTGAAAGAGCTGTTGGCGGCGGCGGTGAAGGTCGACATCGCGTTGCCGATGTTCTCCTTGGCGAGCGCCAGCTGGTCGGCGGACGTGATGCCGGAAAGCGCGATGAACACTTCCAGCGCATCGTTTGCCGCCGTCGACATCTGGCCGAGCGCTTCCTGGGAGGCGGCGAGGCGCTGCGTCGTCAACGCGTTGGTGCTCTTCAGCGATTCCATGCGCTGGAGGTCGCGGTGCAGGTTCAGCGTGCGCGCGGTCTTGGCGCCGAGCACGGCGCCGACATCGGCATGACGGCCGGTGACCGTCTCCTCCTGAAGCTGCAACATCTCCTTCTGCGCGCTGGCGACCGTGAGCCGCATCGCGTTCTGAAGGGACATGTTCGAAACGAAAGAAGTCTTCATAACTTACCCCGCCGCCTGAAGAAGCGCGGCAATCATCTCATCGACCGCCGCCACGAGTTTCGCCGACGCCTTGTAGGATTGCTCGAGGTCGAGAAGCAGCGCCAGTTCCTCGTCGAGGCTGACGGCCGTCACATTGAGAAGCGCTTCCTGGGTGCGGCCGAGCAGCGCGGTCTTGTCGTCGCCTGCCGTCGTCGCGGCACTGCGGATCTGTTCCAGCCAGCCGACCGAACCGGTCGAGAAAGCGAGGATTGTGCCGGTCGTGTCGATCGCCGCATCCGGATCGAAGGTCCTCTGCGTCTCGAAACCCGTTGCGTAGCCGTTCAGCAGTTCCGAGAAGCTGGCATCGTCATTCAGGTTGAAGGTCGCGTTGATGCCGTCACGCAGCAGCATGGCGTTGCCGCCCTGCGCGGTGATCACGTCCGGATTGACCTTGATGACCGCGCCGAGACCGGGCGAATTGACCGTCGGGATGCCGCCCCAGGTGAAGAGACCGTCAGTCGCCACGAAGGTGCCGGAGCCCGGCGGCGTCTCGACGCTCTCGGAGAACATCGAGATGAGGGCGACGGACATTTCGTCGAGCTGGTTCTGGAAGGTCGGCGCGACATTGTCGCGGATCTGCAGGAGGGCAGCGATCGAGCCTTGCGCGGTGGTGTTGCCGCCGGCACCCGGCTGGATCGGCACGCCGTCCACATAGACCGGAAAGCCGTCGACGGCCGCCGTGTAGGTGGTCTGCGGCTCGAAGGTCACGGTGCGCGCCACCGTCTCGAACAGCACCGTGCCGTCGCTCGTATAGAGCGCCAGGTCGTTGTTCGTGCGGTTGACGGCGGTGACGCCGACGATCGCGGAGATTTCGGTCAAGAGCTTGTCGCGCTGGTCGAGCGCGTCGTTGACGTCGGTGCCCGACGCCGTGCCCTGCTTGACCTTGTCGTTCTGGGTCTGGAATTCTTTGAGCAGGCGGTTGAGTTCCGTCACTGCCGTGTTGATGTCGGCATCCGCCTCGGAGCGAAGCTTCTGCAGGGCATGCGAGGTGCTATTCAGCGAGTTGACGACGTCGGTCGCATCCGACACGACCGTCTCGGCGAGCGAGACTTCGTTCGGCTTGTCGGCGAAGGTCTGGAGATTGTCGCGCAGCTTCGCGAGATAGGTGGAGGGGGCGAGTTCATAGTCCTCGCCGCCCATCATCATTTTCATCTGCGTAAGACCGGACAGGAGCGTGTCCTGGCCGGCGGACTTGGAGATCGACAGCAGGTTCTGCTTCAGCAGTGCTTCGTTCTGCGCGCGCTGCGTTTCGACCACCGTTGCACCGGAGGTCGCCGTAGCGAGGATCGCCGCGCGGCGGGCGTAGGCCGGGTTGCTTGCATTGGCAATGTTCTTCGACGCGACGGCCGATTGAAGGCCTACGTTGGAGAAGCTGGACTGAGCAGTCTTCATTGCTGCTGAAAGCGACATCGGTTCTACCTAACTCTCGAATGCACGCGCGGCGTCATGCCGGCTTATCTCTTGAGATTGACGAGGACTTCCATCAGTTCGGAACCGGTCTGGAAGACCTTCGAGTTGGCAGTGTAATTGCGCTGCGACTCGATCATGCTGGTCAGTTCTTCGGCGATGTCGACGTTGGAGTCTTCCAGCGCGCCGGAGATGATGGTGCCGTAGCCGCCGTTGCCGGCATAACCCATGACGACCACACCGGAATCGCTGCTCTGCGCGTAGACGTTGCCCGGCAGAGGCTTGAGGTTGTCCGGGCTCTGCACGTTCGCCATGGCGATACGGTATTTCGGGGCGAGGTCGCCGTTCTCGTATTTGAGATAGACGATGCCGTCGTCGCTGATTTCATAGCCGGCAACGCCGCTCGGGCCGATGCCGTCGATGTCGCCCTTGGCTGCGAAGTCGGCCGCAAGCTGCGTGCTGCCGCCGCTGGTGCCACCGATCGAGATTTCCAGCGGGTTGAGAACGCCGCCGCCGATGGTCGTCGGGCCGGCCAGCGTGATGTCCGTCGGCGAGACGAGCTTGCCGTCCGTGTCGAAGGTCAGGGTCGTTGCTGCAAGAAGCGGCGTGACCGTGCCGGAGACCGGGTCCGTATAGTTGACTTCCAGCGACCACTCGTTCGGGGTGCCCGTCGTCGAATATTTGAAGTCGAGCTTGCGGGTGTTGCCGAGGCTGTCATAGGCGACCAGCGAGGTCGTCTTGGAGAAGGGGTCTTCGGCATTCGACGGCAAGTTGACGTGCAGGTAGCCGCTTTCGGAGGCCTTCACGTTCAGCTCGCCGGCTGCAAGGTTGATCTCTTCGAGGCCCGCGAAACCGTTGATGACGATCGTCGGGTCTTCGGTCGAGGAATAGGGGTAACCCATCAGCTTGAAGCCGGACGAGTTCTGCAGCGAGCCGTCGCTCATCGGCGTGAAGGCGCCGGCGCGGGTCATGTATTCGACGCCGTCGGAACCCTGGACGATGAAGAAGCCCTTGCCGTTGATGGCGAGGTCCGTCGCAGAGGTGGTGTAGGTGAAGGTGCCCTGCGAGGAGATGGAGTAGCGCACATCCGTGTTGACGCCGCCGGAATTGTAGGCGCCGCCGGTGGTGGGCAGGATAAGGGAGGAGAACTGGGTCGAGGCCTTCTTGTAGCCCGTCGTATTCGCGTTTGCGATGTTGTCGGCCACCGTGCTCAGGCGGTTCGCCTGTGCATTCATGCCGGAAACACCCGTTCTCATCGTACCGTAGAGGCTCATGTCATTTCCCCGTTCGTCTCGTCACTACGACCCTATGAAACGGGCCTTGCGTGAAGCTGGCTGCCAGGGTCCGCCTTCCCTGCCAGCCGGCAATCTCTTTTCAGCCCTGCCAGTCGATGCAGTAGCCAAGGAAGCGCTTGGAATCGATCGGGTCGAAACCGAGCTTCTTGCGCAGCTTCTTGCGCAGCTTGCTGATGTGGCTTTCGACGACATTTTCTTCGACGTCCTCGTCGAAGATGCCGTAGATCGCGTTGAAGATCTGGGTCTTGGAAAGCCGGCGGCCGCGGTTGGCGACCAAATATTCCAGGATGCGGCGCTCGCGGCGTGGCAGAGGGAAGACTTCGTCGTTGATTTCCGGGTCGCGACCGTCGGAAAACACACGGATCGGGCCGATTTCGGTGAAGTTGGTCAGCGCCTTCAGGCGCCGCCGGATGGCCGCCGCACGGGCCAGGATTTCCCGGGGATGCACCGGCTTGCGCACGACGTCATCGACGCCGCTGTCGAACAGCGCAAGCGTGTTTTCCAGGGAGGGGGTGTCGCTGACCGCGATCACCGGGGCCTGGGAGCGGTCCCGGATCGCGCGCGGCAGTTCCATGCCGAGCTGGCCCTGGCCAATCAGGAAGGCCTCGACCGCATCGATGTCCGAATCAGCGGCGGTGTTGACCCACTCGCCGAATTCACGGGGATCGAACCCCGTCGAGGGCACGCCCTCGCGTCCAAATAGAGAAGTATAACCATCTTTCACGAGCTCTCGCTCATCAACCACTACGATCATTCGTCCGCCTCCGAATCAGTGTGGTGCCACGTTGAGGCAGTGGTACGAATCGGGCGAATCACCGGCAATTAGAGAAAGTGACTGAGTGGAATTAACAGTTGATTAAGATTTGCGTGCCGATTTGATCTACATATAGTAGGTCGCCTCGAGTTTCGCCACAACTATGTAGTGGAAAAGTTAACAAAGGTTAACGACGCGCCTTGTCATCCCAATTCAGGGCGCATTCCTGCCACATTACGGCACAGGTCGTTCGGGGTGTGAAATTTCAACTTTTAGTCGAATCATTGGCAGAACTGTTTCGCGTTCGCCGTCCAGCTTCCGTAGCCCGTCGCGACCAGATTTGCGATCACCCGGCAGACATAACGCTTCTGCGCGGGGTCGTTATTCGGCCCCGCATGATAGCGCGCGACGGCCATCGTCCAGGTCTCATGCCTGGCGTGAAGCCGCGAAAGAAACGCCGCCGCATACTCGACGTTCTTGCGCGGGTCAAACATTTCCGCCGTCGAGGCAAACTGGTCGCGGTGGAAGTGGTGGTTGATCTGCATGCAGCCGAGATCGATCAGCTTCGCGCCGCTGGCGCGCGCCTTCTCGAAAGCCTGCAAGGCATCCTGCCGGTCGCGGCCGAAAAAGGCCTTGCCCTCGATGTTCATGGCATAGGGCTGCAACGATCCCTTCCGGCCGGTCTCGGTGAGACCGACGGAATAGAGGATGCCGGCCGGTATGTCATATTTCGCAGCCGCGGCGAGGATCTCCCGCTCGCAGGCCCCGACGGAGGCGTTCGCGTCAGAGATAGACGCCGCCAGTGCGCTGAGGCTGACCGCCAGCGAGGCCAGGAGCGTTTTCCGACGTGTTGCCTTCATGGGACATTCCCTCGCGTGCAAAGTTGCGTGCCTGCTGCTCTCCGCCGCCCTGGCGACCATTGCCGCCTTCACGCGCCTGCGGGTTGGAGAACTGCTGCTGTTGCTGCTGGTTCTGGCTGTCGCCCTGCTGGGCGTTCGCGCTCTTGTCGGCCGGCGAAAGCTGCACGGTGACCTGGTCGACGGCAAAGCCCTGGCCGCGCAGCGCGCGTACGATGGCGTCCTGGTCGTCGGTGAGCTGGCGATAGGCCTCGCCCGTCTCAACCTGCAGCGAGACGACGAGAGCGTCGCCGTGCAGGCGCAACGTGGCGGTGACGAGGCCGAGCTCGATCGGGTGCATCTGGATCTTCAGCGTGTTGACGACCTTGCCGGTCGCAGCCGCTTCGGAATGGCTGAGCCCGCCGGTGGCGCTGAGCGAGGCCGCCCATTGCGGGTCCTGTGTGATCGCAGACGTGACGGCGCCCGCATTGCCGGTCTGCGCGAGGCCGATATAACGGCGCGCATCGACCACGGTCACCGTCTCGCCCTTCACGCCGGTCGGGTTGGCGTCGCGGAAGGTGGCACGCTCGCCGGCGTCGGAAAGCTTCATGTCGAGGTCACGCCCCTTGCCGTCGGCGCGGATCAGGCGGAAGAGCTGGTCGGTATCGGACTGCGGCACCTCGCCGGCATCCGCACCATCGACCGCCGCCGTCGCGTCAGCCTTCACTGCAGTGGCATCGGCGCGCGCTTCGGCCTTGGTCTGGCCCTTGCCGCCAGTCTGCGTCTTGACGTCCTGTACGGCGCCCGCGACACCGGCATTCGCCGCCGCGCCATTGGTCACGGCATGGGGTACGGCGTTCGGGGCGGCCAGCATCTCCAGGAGATTGCCGACATCCGTGTTCGCCGGTGCCGCCTCTGCCGTGCCGGTCGTCGCCTCGGCGTCGTCCGCGGCCGTCTCGTCGGCATTGCGGGCAGCGACCTTGTCGGTGTTGCGGCCCTCGCCCTGCGTCTTGCGACCGTGGCGGCCGGCGGCTTCCAGTAATGCCGCCGCCTTTTCCTCGAAGGGCACTGTCTCCTCTTCGGGCACGTCCGCCCCGGCCTTGTTGCGCAAGGCTTCGTTGAGCGCCGCGCCGTCGCGGCGGCCGAGCTTGACGCGCGTCTCGTCGGTCTTCTCGCCTTCCGGTTCACCCGCGCCGATCGAGAGCGACAGGCGCGCACCCTTGCGGCCCGCCTCGCCCTCCCGTCCGGAGATGCTCGCAACGGCACTGGCGAAACCGCCCTCTTCCGAAGCGCCGGCGGAAAGGCCGTGAGCGGCCTTGCCCTTGGTTGGCGCATGCCCCTGCACGACGCCCAAAACCCCGCTACCGATGGTGCTCAACTGCCTTCTCCTTTCAAGAGCGCGTCGATTTCGTCGAGCTTGGACCGGCCGCCCGATACGAACGTATCGAAGGCCGGGTCGATGCCCGCCGTTTCGCCCTGCTCTTTCGTTTCCTCTTTCGGCTCAATGGCCGATGCGACCGGCGTTTCTTCGCCGCCGGCGCGCGGGTCCATTGCCCGGTCCGCCATTTCCGCTTCGCTCAGCCCCTCGTAGGAGGCATCCTCCACGTCGGCAGCCGGCACGGTGGCCTTCGCCTCCGTCGCCACCGTCTCCGGCACGCGCAGCACTTCCTCGGCCACCGCGCGGGCAGCCGCCTTCAGGGCGCGGTCCTTGGCGGAAAGCTTGTCGTCGGGAATGGCGATGATCGATTCCATCGCCTGCGCCACGTCGCCTGACGGCACCGAAGCGAGCCCCGAATAGAGATCGGCCAGGACCTTCGGCACGCTTTCGCCGTCGCCCGACAGCGCCTGCGCGCGTTCGGCGGCAAGCGAGGCCAGCTTGTTCTTGCCCGAGATCGCGGCGAGCCGCGCCATGCGCAGATAGACCTCGCGCTGGCGGGGCACGTCCATGAAGGAGAGGATTTCAAGGATGTCGTCTTCCTTGATCGCCTCGAAATGATCCACCGCCAGCTTCACGAAAAGATCGGCGAACTGGCTGGCATAGGGCGAGCGCAGGTAGCGGCGCGCATAGCGATTGGCATAGGCCATGCTCTTGTCGATCCAACCCGCTTCGCTGGCGATATAGATCGAGCGGCGCAAGGCCGCCTCCTCAACGATCGTGCCGGGCGCGACGAGGCGACCCCAGTCGAAATAGGTCAGCGCCAGCGCCGGGTCCTTGCGCATGACGGAATTGGCCGAGACGAGCGCCAGATAGGCGCCGACGCGCGAGCGCTTGTATTCCGGGAAGATTTCCGCCAGCGACTTGACGCTCTGCGTGCCGCGGCCGCTCAGATAGCTGCGCAGCGCATCGGTGAGACGGGAATCGAAATGCCCGTCGACATCCTTGGTGATCAGGAATTCCAGCGTCTCGGGATTGCCGCCGCTCATGGCATAGACGAGGGCTGCATCGACATTGCGCGGATCGTCGAAGATCGACGAATCCGCCGTGCGCAGCCGCTCGTCGATCGTGCTCAGCAGGAAGCGCTGCATTTCCATCGCCGAATGGTCGCCGAGCGCCACCGTGTCCTGCACATATTGCAGCGACCGGATCATCTTGTAGGGCGCGAGGTCGTCGAGATTTTCGGCGCGCGCGGAGGCGGCACCGCAAACCGCAGTGCAGAGGACCGTACCCGTCAGGAGGAGGCGCCGCAACAAGCCCATGGCGTCAGGTGCCTTCGGCCTGGATGAGAATTTCGATACGGCGGTTGGCGTCGGCCATCGGATCATCCGGCACCTTCAGGCGACGATCGGCAAAGCCTGTCACCTGGCTCACGCGCTTCTCCTCCAGCCCGCCGCGCACCAGCATGTAATAGGCGCTCTCGGCACGCTCCATGGACAGGCGCCAGTTATCGTTCTTGCCGCCGGCGAAGGGCCGGGCGTCCGTATGACCGCGGATGGCGATCGCGCCGGGCCGGGCTTCGAGAATCTTGCCGATCTTCTCCATGGCCAGCACCATCTCGCGCTTGGGCAGCGCCGAGCCGATGTTGAACATGGGCGTGTCGAGCTGATCGGTGAGGCTGACGAGCAGGCCGCCCTCGGCCGGCGTCACGGTCAGGCCTTCGGCCAGCTTGCCGAGCGTGCCGATCTGTTCGGTGATCTGCTTCTTCAACTCGTCGGCCTTCTTTTCCTCGGCGGACTTGGCCTCGTCTTCCTTGGCCTTCGTTTCCTCGGCGATGGCCTTTTCCGCTTCGGCCTTGGCAACCGCGGCCTTTTCGGCCTCTTCCTTTTCGAGCGCTTCCTTCACCGTGTCGTCGCTGGCGGCCGCCATCTGCTGGGCGGTCTTGCCTTCGCTTCCGGCATCGGTCGCCTGCGAGACCTCGACCTGCTGCGTCCAGAAATCGGGATCGAACGGGTCGCGATACGCTTCGCCGCCATTGGCGCCGGTGGCGGGACCGGACGTCGCCGCACCGCCCTCGCCCTTGGCGCTGACATTGGCCTGCTGGCCGACTTCCTGCGCGATCTCGGAAAGCACGGAATAGGGGTTCTCGAAGAAATTGGCCTCGGAATATTGCGATTCCTCACCGGCCGTCGTCTTCTCGTCCTTGCCGCTTTCGGCACCGTTGCCGCTTGCCTGCTGCTGGCCCTGCTCCTTGGACTTGTCCTGGGTCGCTTCGCCTTCGGCGCTGTTGGCCGGCTTCTTCACCGATTTGTCGGCCGGCTTGTCGTCGGTCAGCTTGATCGGGTTGAAATAGGAGGCAACCGAGGCCTGCGTCTTCTCGTTTGCGGCATTGACGAGCCACATGACGAGGAAGAACGCCATCATCGCGGTCATGAAGTCGGCATAGGCGATCTTCCAGGCGGCCGAATGGTGGTCGCCTTCATGATCGCCATGGCGTTTGACGATGATGATCTCGTTCTTGCCGTGGTGGTGATTTTCGCCTTCGCTCATGCAAGCACCTTGCGTACGGTATCAGCCCAGGCTGCCATCCGCGTTACGAGGACGGTTTCGCCGAACTCCACCGTCAGATCGACATCCTGCATCTCGACATGCCGGAAGACCGGCGCGGGCTCGTCGAAATGCGATTGCAATTGTTCGAAGAGGTTAAACGGCCCCTTCACCGTGATCGCCATGCCCTCGTCGGCCTTGAGGCCCTCGGCGATCATGCGGGCGAGGTCGGCAACGGCACCCGTCGTCAGGATCTCGCTCATGACCGGCGCCAGAACCTCGGCTGTCTGGGCGGCGACGCGATCGGAAACCTCGCCGGTCAGCGTGGAGAACCGCTCGGCCAGCGCCCTGGCATAGTCCAGCTCGTAGCGCATCTTCAGCGCGTCGAGTTCGGCCTCGTGCTCCGCCTTCAAGGCGGCGATATCCGCCTCGTGTTTTGCGGCAAGCTCCGTCTCGGCTTCCGCCCGGCCTTCCGCAAAAGCCTCGGCGCGTTCGGCGGCAAGGTCGACCGGCGGTTCCGGCGGCGGCATTGCAAAGGCCGGAGCGGCAGCGCTACCCTCGGCCTCACCCATGGAAGGCGACGAAAAGGCAGGCGTCCTGGCGCGCGGCGGTGCGCCAAAATCCTTGAGGTAACGGGCGAGTTGCACGCTCATGCCGCACCCTCCCGCCCTGCCGCGTGCCGGACGAACAACGAGAGGACCCAACGGGAACCCCGTGGGCCGTTTCGACGCTCGCTCTCGAAAACACTGGAACCTGACACCACCGCTGACCTGTCTCCTCGGACAACAAGCACCTTTCGGGTCGCGAAAGGCGCACAATCTTCCTGATCGTGCCATTGAGCCTAGGGGTTCAAACTTGTGCGAGGATGAAGATGAAAGGGTGTTGGGCCGCGCCAGGGCAAATAGCGCGGCCCAACCGCCCGCCTCGGCCGATGACCAGCGGCCGGGCGGATGAGAAAACCTGCCTGCTCTTACTGACGGAAGAGCTGGAGGATGTTTTCGGCACTCGAATTGGCGATGGACAGCGACTGGATGCCGAGCTGCTGCTGCGTTTGCAGCGCCTTTAGACGGGTCGATTCCTCGTTCATGTCGGCATCGACGAGACGGCCGATGCCCTTGTCGATCACGTCGTTCAGGCTGGCAACGAAGCTCTCCTGCATGCCGATGCGCTTGGTAATGGCGCCGAGCGTGGAGGCGGAGTTCGTCAGGTCCTTGATGATGCTGTCAACGACGCTGATCATGTCGTCGAGCTGTTCGTAGGTGGTCGTGTCCGGATCGTCCGGATCGTCCTTGATCGAGATCGGCGTATCCGTGGGGGACGCGCCACCCATGTCGATCAAGTAGTAGTAGCGCGAGGGACCTGCCCCGTCGTCGGTCAGTTCGCTGGCGTCGATCGACTTGGTGAGAAAGCCATTGTCCGGAGTCTCGATGTCGATCAGCACGGAGGTCTGCGTGTCGAAGTCGAGCGTGGTGACCTTGACGTTGCCGCCGGCGGTGCGCACGAAGGAGGCGACGACGGATTTGATGCCGAGCGGGTCGGTTCCGGTATTGTAAAGCCAGTTCTCGCCGGAGAAGGACGCCGACTGGGCGGCCGAGACGAGCTGGTTCTTCAGCTCGGTGATTTCGTCGTTGATCTTGTTCTTGTCGACGCCCGGTTCGCGGGCAGCCACCAGCTTCGCCTTGATCTCGCTCATCACCTCGATGACGTTTTCAAGCGAGGTATAGGCGGTGTCGACCTTGGCGGCGCCGAGGCCGAGTGCGTCGGCGACGGTCGAAAGCGCGCGGTTGTCGGAGCGCATCGTGGTTGCGATCGACCAGTAGGCGGCGTTGTCGGCGGCAGTCTCGACGCGCAGGCCGGACGAAACGCGTGCCTGGGTCGTCTCGAGACCCGTATCGATGGAACGGAGGGTTTGCAGCGCCGCCATGGCGGCGGAGTTGGTCAATATGCTGGTCATTGGCATTTGCCCTGATAAAGGATTGTCGGGGACATGCCGGAGTGGGCGGGGACCGGTAACGACGAAGGGGCTTCATGCATCCGGCGCCGCTGTTTTGCCCTGGGCGCCAGTTCATCGTTCTTAATGAAGAGTTAACGGCGAATGGTTAACAAATGGTTAACGTCGTTAAGACTTCATAAAGGAAGGTGAAAAAAGCGTAAGCGCGCGATGGCTAATTCTTGCCGGGACAGGCAGCTCTTCAACCAGAGGACGTGGAGTAGGACGGCCGCCCTCGCCCCCGTACGGTACGGTCCCGTATCAATCCGGCAAATTCTGCACCATTTTCAGGCGCTCCCCGCTTGTATTGCGAGGAACTGTTGCAACCCGTTAACGCATTGTTAGAACTTCCTGCATAGAACTTTCCTTAGTTGCGAGAGTTCTAACCAAATCGGTGCTTGCAACCACTGGCGTGGGGATCGGAGCCGCCATTAGGCTCCGGAAGCATGATGCCCTTCCGATACGCTGGCTCGTTCGAGTCATGTTCCATGAAAACAAAGTTATCGTCCGACAGGACACCCGAATTGCGAAGTCAATGGCGGGTCCGCGGACGTCCAACGCTGCAGCAAGCGCAGGACGTGCTGAGCGTGCCTTAAGGGATCGTGCCGATCCTTCCCGGGCCGTTCGCAGGGCAATGACGTTTGTGGACAGCCAACCATCAAGGGCGCGCGTTCATGACTTCAATCGTTACAAACCTTACCGTCACCCAGATCCGAAACCTTTCCTCCGCGGCAATCCAGCTCCTCAACACCGAAGACGTAGCGGCGTTGAACAGCACGCAGATCGCGGCACTCAGCTCCTCGCAGGTCAACGCATTCTCGAGCGACAGCCTTCTGGCCTTCAATTCGGACCAGATCGGCGCGATCGCCGTCAGCGCACTCGCAGGCCTCAGCGCATCGCAGCTCGCAGCACTCGAATCCGGCCACATCAGCGGCCTCAACTCCAAGCAGATCAGCGCGCTCAGCAGCGCCCAGGTCGACAGCTTCACGACCGACCAGATCGACGTGCTGAGCAGCGCGCAGATCGCCGCTCTCGGCTATGACGCCTTCACCACCATCAACTCGGACGAGCTTGCAACCTTCACCACCGACGAAATTGCAGCCATCAGCGTCAAGGCTCTCGCAGGCCTGACGACCGACGCGCTCGCCGGCCTCGACACCGACAAGATCACCGCGCTGAACAGCAAGCAGATCGCCGCTCTCAGCAGCGACCAGCTCGCAGCCCTCTCCTCCGACCAGGTTGCAGCGCTCACCACCGACCAGGTTGTCGCCCTGACGGCAAAGCAGCTCTCCGGCCTCACCACCGATACCGTCGCAGCACTCAGCACCGACCAGGTCGCCGTCCTCGGCAGCAAGCAGATTGTCGCCTTCTCCAGCGCCCAGGTCGAAGCCCTGACGTCGGAACAGATCGAAGCCCTGAACAGCTCGCAGATCGCAGCCCTCGGCTCGGCAGCACTCGCCACGATCAGCTCGGACGAACTGGCAACCTTCACCACCGACGAACTGGCCGCCATCAGCGTCAAGGCTCTGTCGGGTCTCTCCTCCGCCGCTCTCGCCGGCATCACCACCGACAACATCACCGCCCTGAACAGCAAGCAGATCGCCGCTCTCTCCACGAGCCAGATCTCGGGCCTCTCGTCCGACCAGGTTGCCGCTCTCAGCACCGACCAGGTTGTCGCCCTGACGGCAAAGCAGCTCTCGGGCCTCTCCACCGACACGGTCGCCGCTCTCAGCACCGACCAGGTCGCCGTTCTCGGCAGCAAGCAGATCGTCGCCTTCTCCAGCGCCCAGATGGCCGCCCTCACCTCGGAACAGGTCGAAGCTCTCACCAGCTCGCAGATCTCGGTTCTCAGCTCGTCGGCACTCTCCACCATCAGCTCGGACGAACTGGCTACCTTCACCACGGATGAACTGGCCGCCATCAGCGTCAAGGCACTGTCGGGTCTCTCCTCCGATGCCCTCGCCGGCATCTCGACCGACGACATCACTGCCCTGAACAGCAAGCAGATCGCCGCTCTCTCCACGAGCCAGATCTCGGGCCTCTCGTCCGACCAGGTTGCTGCCCTCAGCACCGACCAGGTTGTCGCCCTGACGGCAAAGCAGCTTTCGGGCCTCTCCACCGACACGGTCGCCGCTCTCAGCACCGATCAGGTCGCCGTCCTCACCAGCAAGCAGATCGTCGCCTTCACGAGCGCCCAGGTCGAAGCCCTCACCTCCGAACAGGTGGAAGCTCTCACCAGCTCGCAGATCGCAGCGCTCGGCTCGTCGGCACTCTCCACCATCAGCTCGGACGAACTGGCTTCCTTCACCACGGATGAACTGGCCGCCATCAGCGTCAAGGCTCTGTCGGGTCTCTCCTCCGCCGCTCTTGCCGGTATCACCACCGACAACATCACGGCCCTGAACAGCAAGCAGATCGCCGCCCTCAGCAGCGACCAGCTCGCAGCCCTCTCGTCCGATCAGGTTGCTGCCCTCAGCACCGACCAGATCGTCGCCCTGACGGCAAAGCAGCTCTCGGGTCTGACCACCGACTCGGTCGCCGCTCTCAGCACCGACCAGGTCGCTGCGCTCACCAGCAAGCAGATCATCGCCTTCAACTCTGGGCAGGTAGAGGCTCTCTCCTCCGAACAGATCGAAGCGCTGACCAGCTCGCAGATCGCAGCCCTCGGCTCCTCGGCACTGTCCACCATCAGCTCCGACGAACTGGCAACCTTCACCACGGATGAGCTTGCAGCCATCAACGTGAAGGCCCTGTCTGGCCTCTCCTCTGCCGCTCTTGCCGGTATCACTACCGACAACATCACGGCGCTGGACACCAAGCAGATCGCGGTTCTCTCCACCAGCCAGATCTCGGGTCTTTCCTCCGATCAGGTTGCGGCTCTGAGCACCACCCAGGTCTCGGCTCTGACGGCAAAGCAGCTCTCGGGCCTCTCCACCGACACGGTCGCCGCTCTCAGCACCGACCAGATCGCTGTCCTCGGCAGCAAGCAGATCGTTGCCTTCTCCAGCGCCCAGGTCGAGGCTTTCTCCTCCGAGCAGATCGAAGCTCTCACCAGCTCGCAGATCGCGGCTCTCGGCTCCTCGGCACTGTCCACGATCAGCTCGGACGAACTGGCTACCTTCACCACGGATGAACTGGCCGCCATCAGCGTCAAGGCTCTGACCGGTCTCTCCTCGGGTGCTCTTGCCGGTATCACCACCGACAACATCACTGCCCTGAACAGCAAGCAGATCGCCGCCCTGAGCAGCGCCCAGATCTCCGGTCTCTCGACCGACCAGGTCGCAGCACTGAGCACGAGCCAGATCAACGCCCTGACCGCCAAGCAGCTCTCCGGCCTGTCCACCGACACGGTCGCAGCGCTGAGCACCGACCAGGTCGCGGCTCTGAACAGCAAGCAGATCGTTGCCTTCACCAGCAGCCAGATTGCGACCCTGACGAGCGAACAGGTCGAAGCCCTGACGCCCGGCCAGATCGCAGCCCTGAGCTCCTCGGCAATCGCAGCGATGGACGCAGACGAGATCGCCACCTTCTCGACGGCTGATATCGCAGCCATCGGTGTCAAGGCTCTCTCGGGTCTGTCCACCGACGACATCGCAGGCCTCACCTCCGACCAGGCCCGCGCCTTCACCAGCCAGCAGATCGGCGCCCTGAACAGCGCGCAGGTCGAAGCGGTCATCGCGGCTTACAACGACGTCTAAGCCGAACATCTCGGCCTGACATGAGGCGGCGCGGTTCACACCGCGCCGCTTTTTTTTGTGCCCGTTTTTCGGAGTTACGGGCCACCGGAAACGACCAGCCCGACGCAAGTCTGTTCCTGTAGCAAGGCGAACGAGCTCTTTTGCGAACCGTTCAACAGCCGTTGCCGCAGGATGTCCATGACCGTCAGCACCCCCATTCACGCAGATCCCAATGCACCCCTCCTCCACCTGATGGGTCGGGCCCGCAACCAGCAGCTTTCGCTTTCCGAGCTCTTCCAGAGCGCGGAAAGCCTCAGCGCGGGCGGGCACAGGGCGCATGCGGTGGAGCTCTACAAGACCTGGATCGCCTTCAACGACACCAACCCGCTGCTGCATCTGGCCTATTTCAACTACGCCGTTTCCCTTTCGGGCGCCGGCGACGCCGCGGGAACCATTCACGCGCTTCGCGCCGCCATCCGCATCAACCCGCAATTCGGCCAGGCCCATATCAATCTCGGCCGGACGCTGGAGGATTGCGGGCTGGTCGGGCAGGCCGTGCAGCAATGGCGCGGCTTCGTCGATACGACGGCGGACGTGACGCCGGACCGGATCAACAACCGGCTGCTCAGCCTGCAGCATATCGGCCGCGTGCTCGAAGGCACCGGCCATCTGGAAGAAGCCGAGGCAGCGCTGTGGCAGGCCATGGAACTGTTGCCGACGCGTACGGAAGCCGCGCAGCATTGGATCTCGCTTCGGATGCGCCAGTGCAAATGGCCGATCGTCTCCTCGTCGCTGCATATCACGCCGCGGCAGTTCATGGATGCCATGTCGTCCATGACTATCGCCTGCTATACGGACGATCCGTTCTTCCACATGGCGAAGGCCTATCGCTACTCGCAGACGGCCGTCGGCCGGCCGGCCGATCTCAAGGCCTTCGTGCGCAAGCCGGTGCGCCAGAAATCGGGCACCGGAGAGCGGCTGCGCGTCGGCTATGTCTCCTCGGACCTACGCCAGCATGCCGTCGGCTTCGCGCTCAGCGAAGTGCTCGAACTGCACGACAAGTCGTCGGTCGAGATCTTTGCCTATTATTGCGGCGAGCCGGCGCCGATCGACAAGACGCAGGCGCGAATCAAGCAGGCGGTCGACCATTGGCGCGATATCAGCCCGCTCAGCGACCTGGACGCCGCGCGCCTGATCGCGACCGACCAGATCGACGTGCTCGTCGACGTCAACGGCTATACCAAACACGCGCGCACGAAGATTTTCGCCTACCGGCCGGCGCCCGTCATTGTCAACTTCTGCGGGTATCCGGGCACGGTCGCGAGTCCCTACCACCAGTACATGATCGCCGACGAGCACATCGTGCCGCCGGAAAACGAGATCTATTATACCGAGAAGGTCCTGCGCATCCCCTGCAACCAGCCGGTGGACCGCAAGCGCCTGGTCTCGCCGCGCCCGATGCGCTCGGCCGTCGGCCTGCCGGAAAACGCCTTCGTCTTCGCGAGCTTCAATGGCATGCAGAAGATCACCGCCCCCTGCTTCCAGCGCTGGATGAGCATCCTCACCGCCACGCCGGGCAGCGTGCTATGGCTGCTTGCCGGTGACGACAGCGTGAATGAGCGGCTCAAGCAGCTCGCGACGCAGAGCGGCATCGCGCCCGAGCGAATCATTTTCGCCGGCAAGGCGCAGAACCCGGACCATCTGGCCCGAATCGGCCTTGCCGACCTTTTCCTCGACACCTTCCCCTACGGCGCGCATTCCACGGCGGCCGACGCCATCACCCAGGGCCTGCCGGTGCTGACCGTGTCCGGCAAGAGCTTTGCGTCGCGCTTCTGCGGCAGCATCGTCACGGCGGCCGGCATTCCCGAACTGGTCTGCGCCGACCCGGACGCCTATGTGCAGAAGGCCATCGCCTTCGCCCGGAATCCGGCGAGCCTCGCGGCCGTCCGGCAATCGCTCCAGGCCCAGCGCGAGACCTGCGCACTGCGCGACATGGACCGCCTCGCACGCCGCCTCGAAGAACTGTACTGGCAGATGCAGGGCGACGCGGAACGCGGCGAACTGCCCGTGCCGGACCTGCGCAACCTCGACGTCTATTACGAGGTCGGGGCCGAGCTTGCGGCTGCGGGCATCGAATTCGAGACCGACGAGGCCTACCGTCAGCGCTACCGGGCCGAACTCGTTGCGCTCAACGAGCATGCTCCCCTCTATCCGGACGCGCGCCTCTGGCAGACAGCCGGTTAACCTCCGGTCGCGAGCGCGCCAAACGTGAGAACGCAGGACGGGATGCCATGCGCGTAAAAGAAAAAATCCTCATCGTCGGCGCCGGACTGTCCGGCGCCGTTATCGGCCGGGAACTCGCCGATGCAGGCTATCGGGTCGAGATCATCGATCAGCGCAACCATATCGGCGGCAACTGCCACACGGTGCGCGACGAAGCGACCGGCGTGATGGTGCATATCTACGGGCCGCACATCTTCCACACCGACGACAGCGAGGTGTGGGACTATGTGAACGGCTTCCAGACCTTTATGCCCTACAAGAACCGGGTGAAGACGACGAGCGGCGGCCAGGTCTATTCGCTGCCGATCAACCTCCACACGATCAACCAGTTCTTTGGCAAGACCTTCAGGCCCGACGAGGCGCGCACCTTCCTGGAAGACCAGGGGGACAAGACGATCACCGATCCGCAGAGCTTCGAGGAACAGGCGCTGCGATTCGTCGGCCGCGATCTCTACGAGGCCTTCTTCAAGGGGTATACCCAAAAGCAATGGGGCTGTTCGCCGACCGAGCTTCCGGCGTCGATCCTGAAGCGGCTGCCGGTGCGCTTCAACTACGAAGACAACTATTTCTTCCACAAATACCAGGGCATGCCGGAGACCGGCTATACCGAGATGATCGAACGCATCCTCGACCATCCGAATATCGGGGTGACGCTGGAAACCAGCTTCCGGCGCGACCAGACGGAGGGTTTCGCCCACGTCTTCTATTCCGGCCCGCTCGACGGCTATTTCGACTACGAGCTCGGCCGGCTCGGCTATCGCACGCTGGATTTCGAGCGCTTCACCTATGACGGCGACTACCAGGGTTGCGCGGTGATGAATTACGGCGACGTGTCCGTGCCCTATACGCGCATCACCGAGCACAAACATTTCTCGCCTTGGGAAGAGCATGCGGGCTCGGTCTGCTACCGCGAATTCTCGCGAGCCTGCGAGGCCGACGACATCCCCTACTACCCCATCCGCCTCGTCGAGGAGAAGGCGCAGCTTGCTGACTATGTCGCACGCGCGGAACAGGAAGCGGGCGTCACCTTCGTCGGGCGGCTCGGCACTTATCGCTATCTCGACATGGATGTGACGATCCGCGAGGCGCTCGATACGGCCCGGCTTTATCTCGCCCGCAGGGCGGAGGACGCCGCCATGTCGAGCTTCCTTCGGTCGCCGCTTTAGGCCGACGAAAAAGAAAAAGGCCCCGGAAAACCGGGGCCTTCTGATGGCCTTGAAGGGTTGAGCCTCGCCTTCCGATTAACGGAAGAGCTGGAGGATGCCTTCGGAAGAGGAGTTGGCGATCGACAGCGACTGGATGGCGAGCTGCTGCTGGGTCTGCAGGGCCTTCAGGCGGGTCGATTCTTCGTTCATGTCGGCGTCGACGAGGCGGCCTACACCGCTGTCGATCGAGTCGGTCAGCTTGGAAACGAAGTCTTCCTGCAGGCCGATACGCATCGAGATCGAGCCAAGTTCGGCGGCCGCGCTGGTCATTGCCGAGAGCGAGGTTTCGACGTCGGAGAGGAACTCGCCGATGTCGGCCGGGGTCATCGTGTCGTCGAGTTCGATTTCGATGACGGCGGTGCCGGAAACGGCGCCGGCCGTACCGAGGATACCGGCGGCGAAGTCGATGTCGGTGCCGTCGTGGCCGAAGAGGACGTTGCCGTCGGCGCCGGAGTTGAAGGTGTAGGTGGTCGTCTTGACCGAGACGGTGTCGTCAGCGGAGCGGACGAAGCCCGAAACGACGGACTTTTCGACGGCGTCTTCGCCGGCAACCCAGTTTTCGCCCGAGAAGGAGGCCGATTCTGCGATGCTCTTGAGCTGGTCCTGGAGCTGGGTGAGTTCTTCCTGGATCTTCGCCTTGTCGATGCCTTCTTCCGTGGCGGCAACGAGCTTGGACTTGATTTCCTTGACGACTTCGATCGCCGAGTCCATCGCCGCGTAAGCGGTGTCTACCTTGGCGGCGCCGAGGCCGAGGGCGTCCTGAACGGCGGAAAGTGCGAGGTTGTCCGAACGCATCGTGGTGGCGATCGACCAATAGGCGGCGTTGTCGGCTGCACCGGCGACGCGCAGGCCAGACGAAACGCGGGCCTGGGTTTCTTCCATGTTGCTGCCGATGGAACGCAGGGTCTGGAGTGCGGTCATTGCCGCGATGTTCGTCAGAATGCTCGTCATGTCTAAGGTGCCCCTTGAGTGGCTGAAACTGGGAAAAGGGACATTCCGGGGTCGCCGGGTAACGGTGGTCAGCCTCATGCCTGCTAACCGGTTAAGTTTTTTGGTTAACCCACCGTTTCGATGACCACAGAAAACCGCAATAAAGTTAAGGAAGTCTTTAGCGCGGAATAAAAAGCAAAAAGCCGCGCCCGTTGCCGGGCGCGGCTCTCTGTAGGGATGGGGTGCGGTCAGCCTCCGCGCCTTCCCCCGATGGTCGATTAACGGAAGAGCGACAGGATGTTCTGCGATTCGCCGTTGGAGATCGAAAGCGCCTGGATGGCCAGCTGCTGCTGGGTCTGGAGCGCCTTGAGGCGGGTCGACTCTTCGTTCATGTCAGCGTCGACAAGGCGGCTTACGCCCTGGTCGATCGTGTCGGACAGCTTCGAGAGGAAGTCGTCCTGCAGGTTGATGCGCATGGAGATCGAGCCGAGCGTGCCGGCTGCGTCCGTCATTGCACTCAGGGCCGATTCGACGTCCGAGAGAGCGTCGGCGAGATCATCGGGGTCGGTCATGCCGCTGATGTCCAGCGTGTAGACCGCGTTGCCGTTGGCGCCATCCGAGCCGAGGATGCCGGCAGTGGTGTCGACGTCCGTACCGTCGTGACCGAACAGCACGTTGCCGGTTGCGGCGGTGTCGAGCGTGTAGGTCGTCGACTTGACGGAGACGCCATCGTCAGCAGCGCGGACGAAGCCGGAAACAACCGTCTTGTCGCCAGCAGCGCCGGCAATCCAGTTTTCGCCGTTGAACGAAGCGGATTCCGCGATGTTCAGGAGCTGTTCCTGGAGCTGGGTGATTTCCTTCTGGACCTTCGCCTTGTCAACGCCTTCTTCAGTGGCGGCGACCAGCTTGGTCTTGATCGTCTTTACGACGTCGATGGCGGCTTCCATACCGGCATAGGCCGTATCGACCTTGGCGGCACCCATGCCGAGCGCGTCGGAGACGGCCGAAAGTGCGAGGTTGTCGGAGCGCATGGTGGTCGCGATCGACCAGTAAGCAGCGTTGTCCGAGGCGCTGCCAACGCGCAGACCGGACGAAATGCGGCCCTGCGTCGTTTCCATGTCGTTGCCGATAGAGCGCAGCGTCTGGAGAGCTGCCATTGCAGACGTATTGGTGAGAATGCTCGCCATTCTAGTTGTCCCTTTTTTACTTAATACTGGTGGGGACATACCGGACTGAAAACTTACCGGTTACGGCGGTTCGGCATCATGCCAACTCGGTTTCTTCAGGGCTCTGAAGGGATACCAAACCCGTCGTGTGAGCTCCAACCTCGCAGCCAATCCTTGCCAACTTCTTAAATCGGACAAGCGGCCGCAACCCGCTGAGAAACAGGGTAAATGGCGCGTAAAACGGTATGGTTAAGGAGCTCTAACTGAAGGAGCGAACCAGGCTGCCGACAAGCAGATTCCAGCCGTCGATCAACACGAAGAACAGGATCTTGAAGGGCAGCGAAATCGAGGTCGGCGGCAGCATCATCATACCCATGGCCATGGTGATGGTGGCGACGATCATGTCGATGACGAGGAAGGGCAGGACGACCAGGAAGCCGATTTCGAAACCGCGTCGGATTTCCGAGATCATGAAAGCCGGGATGACGACGCGCAGGTCCGCGATGTTGTTCTGGACGACGGTCTGGCCACGCTCTTCGGCGAGCGAAATGAAGAGTTCAAGGTCCTTGTCGCGGGTATTGGCGACCATGAATTCGCGGAACGGTTCCGCGATGCGCCGCATCGCTTCGGTCTCGTCGATCTGGTTGGCGATCATCGGCTCGACGCCGTTCTGCCAGGCGCGGTCGAAGGTCGGCGCCATGACGTAGAACGTCATGAACAGCGCGAGCGACACGAGGATCATGTTGGACGGCGTGGTGGCAAGCCCCATGCCGGAGCGCAGGATCGAAAACGCGATGACGAAACGCGGAAAGCTCGTCACCATGATGAGAATGCCGGGGGCGACCGAAAGGACGGTCAAAAGCCCGAAGGTACGAATGATCCAGGACGCGACAGAGCCATCGATAGGCGCGTTGAGGAGATCGCCCGGCAGCTGCAACTGCTGCTGGGCGTAGGCCGCACCGGTCATCGCCATCATGGCGACGAAGGTCAGAAGGGCTCGAATCATTCGATCACAAAACTTCGGAACATGACGTTGGTTACGCGCCCTTCGGACCGAAGGTCAACCCGCTCCTGCAGGTCTTCCCGGAGATATTGGAAGCCGCGCGGTCCCTGCACCTGCTGGAGCGAGACCGTGCGCATGTAGGCCATGATGTCCTGGTGGATTTCTTCGGCCAGAACCACGTCCGGAACGCCCTTGAACATCAGCGCGACTTCGAGGCGCACGCGGTTGTCGGAGGGATAGGCGAGGTTGCTGGTGATCGGATCGAGCAGCACGACGCCGTTCGCCGGGGTGGAGATATGCGGCACGGCTTCCGCCGCATCGCCTTCCGCACCGCCGCCATGGCCGTCTCCGCCAGCGGCGGCCTCGGCTGCCGCCACCTCTTCCGCCGGCTTGTCGGTGGGCGGCGGGGCCAGCATGTTGCCGACGAGCCAGCCGCCGCCGAGTGCCAGGACCGTCAGCACCGCGATTGCCGCGATGGTGATGACCAGCGAGGGCTTCTTCTTCTCCTCGACGACTTCCGCTTCGTCCGCCATGCTTTTCTTTCCGGTTCTCTAGGGTCTTGCCAGCGTCAGATCGGCGAGAGCAGGTCGACGGCCTGCTGGCCCCATGGCGGCTGCTGCACTTCGGTCAGGCGGCCGCGGCCGCCGTAGGAGATGCGGGCTTCCGCTATGCGCTCGTAGGCGATCTGGTTGTCGGAATCGACGTCCTGCGGGCGCACGATGCCGGCGACGTTCAGGATGCGAAGCTCGTGGTTGACGCGCACTTCCTGCGAACCGCTGATCAGGAGATTGCCGTTCTCGATCACGCCCGTCACGACCGCGGCGACGAGCAGGTTCAACCGTTCGGAACGCTCCGTCGTGCCGTCGCCCTTGGTGCTGGTCGACGAGCCGTAGTTCAGGTCGGCTTCCGTATCAGCCTTGAAATTGTTGCCCGAGCCGCCGAAGCCGAGATTCATGCCGCTCTTGTTGGTGCGGGAGCGGTCGGTCTTGTTGTCGAAGGTCGCCCGGTCGTTGACGCGGATGTTGACGGTCAGGATGTCGCCGATCTTGAAGGCGCGCGAATCCTTGAAGAGCGCCGACTGCTGGTCGCTCCAGATCGAATAGCCGGACACCGCCGTGCGCGGCTGCTTCGGATACATGGCAAGCTGCGGGGTTTCCGCATAGTTCAGCCCGCTGCCGATCGGGCTCATCGCCGGCGCCTTGCCGATCTCGTTCAAGGCCTGGCTGGAGCAGCTCGACAAAGCCAGCGCGACGGCGAGTGCTGAGGCGGTCTTCTTCATGACGGGTCCTTTGACGTGTTCGGGTCGCCCGCAATCGCGATGAGACGGGTGAGAAGTGCTGCCTTATCGGCCGGCATTTCTGCCAGGATGGTGCTCGACTGGCGCGGCGGCAGCTTCATGATGATCGCCGAAGCGATCTCCGGGTTGATCTCGGCGAGCTGCCCGGCCGCCGCATCCGGCTTCATCTTGCGGTAGATCTCGACGAGGCCGCCCTCGGCCATCTTGAGGAAATCGTTGCGGCGCTTCAGCCAGTCCTCATATTCCGCCCGCCGGGCTTCCAGCGTCTTGATGCGCTCGTCGACGTCCTTCTGCAGGTTTTCCAGCTCCTGCTTCTGGAGGAGATAGCGCTGGTCGCGTGCAGCATCCGCGATATTGGTGCAGAATTCGCGGATCTCGTCGGCGGTCGCCTTGGTCGTCATGATGACCGGGCGCTCCTCGGCGAAAGCGCCGGGAATGGCCATCAGCACGAAGCCCGCCAGCGGCAGCGCGAGCTTACGCGCCAGCGTCTTCACGGCGGTGAGGGTCGATACGGTGGTCATTGCAACACCAGTTCTGCCTGGAGGGCGCCTGCGGTCTTGATGCTCTGGAGGATCGAGATGATGCCGTCCGGCTTGACGCCGATGCTGTTCAGCCCGGAGACGAGCGAGCGCAGGCTGGAGCCGTCGAGCAGCGCAACCGTGCCGCCGTCCTGCTGGACGAGGATATCCGTGTTCGGCTCGACCGCTGTCTCGCCCCTGGAGAAGGGTTCCGGCTGCACGACCTTGGGCATCTCGTTGATCTGCACGGTCAGCGTGCCGTAACTGACTGCGACGGGTGAGATCCGCACATCCTGGCCGATGACGATCGTTCCCGTGCGTTCGTTGACGACGACACGCGCCGGCACGTCCGTCTCGACAACGAGGTTTTCGATATCGGCCATCAGGCGCGCGAGGTCGGCCATTTTCGGCTTGGCGATGTAGACCGACTGCGAATCCCGCGATTCGGCGATCGGTGCGCCATATTGCGCGGCCGCATAGCGGTTGATGGCATCTGCCATGCCGACGGCGGTGGAAAAGTCGGGGTTGCGCAGTTGCAGCACGAGATCGGACGAATCCTTGAAGCGCGAGGGAAGCTCGCGCTCGATGATCGCGCCGTTCGGCACGCGGCCGGCCGTGGTGACGCCCTGCTGCACCGTCGCGGCCTCGCCGCCGGCGCTGATGCCGGTGACGACGATCGAGCCTTGCGCGACCGCGTAGATCTGGCCGTCGGCGCCCGACAGCGATGTCATGACCAGCGTGCCGCCGCGCAGCGACGACGCGTCGCCGAGCGAGCCGACGGTCACGTCGATGCGGCTGCCGGGGCTGGCGAAGGGCGGCAGCGTCGCGGTGACGAGCACGGCGGCGATGTTTTTCGCCCGCGTCTGCGTGCCGACCATCGAGATGCCGAGGTTCTGCAGCATGGCCCGCATGGACTGTTCGGTAAATGGCGACGAACGCATGCTGTCGCCGGTGCCCTGGAGACCGACGACGAGGCCGTAGCCGATGAGCTGGTTGTCGCGGCCGGCCTGGAGCGAGGCGACGTCCTTGATGCGAGCGGCCGGCAGTGCCGGGCCTGCCGCGAGCAGCAGGCAGGCGATCATGGCAAGGGCATGGGAGAAGAGGTTACGCATCATTTCGCCACCACATGCACGGTTCCGTCCGCCATGACCGTGCCGGAGACGGTCACGCCCGAATCCTTGTTGCGGATGCGGATCAGTTCGCCGGCAGCGCCATCCTGCAAGGGGGTGCCGGAGGCGCGGATGACGAGCGATCCGTTGTCGAAGACCATCTGCACGGTCGTGCCGCGCGACACGAGGAAGGGTTCGCGCAGCGCCGAGACGAGGATGACGCGACCCGGCAGCAGCGTGCGCTTGGTCACCAGCCCACTGACCTCGTCGACATTCTGGGCAAAGCCCTTGACGATGTTCGGGTTGGTGACCTCGACCACTTCGAGCTGTCCCGCCTGGATCTCCTCGCCGGGATAGATGATGCGCTTGGGCACGACTGCGGTGCGCGTGTCGGCAAGGGCCGCATCGGCCACGAGAAGACCGACGAGCGCGGCGGGCGCGACGAGGGCCGCGCGCCACCGGATCGACCGGGTCTTTTCTTTCCGAAGAGCTGCTATCAGGCGAAACATCATGTTCCCCGCATGTCCGGTTGTTATCTCAGGTTCTTGCTGACCACGGCCGCCATTTCGTCCGCCGCCTGGATGATCTTGGAGTTCATCTCATAGGCGCGCTGGGCGGAGATCAGGTCGGTGATTTCCTTGACCGGATCGACGTTCGAGGCTTCCAGGTAGTTCTGCTGGATGTAGGCGAAACCCGCTTCGTCCGGGGCGCCGACATTGGCCGGGCCGGAGGCTGCGGTTTCGCGGAAGAGGTTTTCGCCGAGCGGTTCGAGGCCGGCCTCATTGACGAAATTCGCCAGCGTGATCTGGCCGAGTTCCTGCTGGTCGCCGGCGACGGTGGCATAGACCTGGCCGGACTTGCTGACAGTGACTTCCGTCGCGTCGGCCGGAACGTTGATGCCGGGCACGACCGTGTAGCCGTCGAGCGTGACGAGCTGGCCGTCGGCATTGGTGTTGAAGGCGCCGGCGCGGGTGTAGAGCGTCGTGCCGTCCGCGGCCTCGATCTGGAACCAGCCGCGGCCGATCAGCGCGAGGTCGAAGGAGTTGCCGGTGCTGGTGAGGCCGCCTTGGAGATGCAGGTTGCGCACGGCGGCGGTCTTGACGCCGAGGCCGACGATGGCGCCTTCCGGCACCACGGACTGGTTGGCGCGGTTCGGCACACCGGCGGCGCGCTCCGTCTGGTAGAGAAGGTCGGAGAACTCGGCGCGGGCGCGCTTGAAGCCCGTCGTGTTGATGTTCGCGATGTTGTTCGCGATCACTTCGAGATTGGTCTGCTGCGCGTTCATGCCGGTGGCGGCAATGGCAAGGGCTTTCATGTCCGGTCCTCAGATCTGCATTCTAGCGACTTCGAGATAGGCGGTGACGACCTTGTCGCGGATGGCGATGGCGGTCTGCAGTGACTGCTCGGCGTTCATGACGGCATCGACCACTTCGCGGGTCGAGGCCTTGCCCTGGATGGCTTCGAAGGACTTGGTTTCGCTGAGCTTCAGCGAGTTGGCCGCGTCGGTCGCCATGTCGCCCATCACCTGGGCGAAGCTCATTCCGGTTGCGGTTCCCTGCGCGGCGGCAGCGGAAACGGGGTTTGACGTTTCCGTCACGCCCGAAAGGGGATTGGCGGAGAAGAGCGAATTGACGCCCTTGATGCTCTCGATCATTGCGATGCCCTCAGGAGGTCGATGGTCGCGCTGATCAGGTCGCGCGATTGTTTGATGCTCTGCAGGTTGGCTTCATAGGAGCGGTTGGCTTCCCGCATGTCGGCCATTTCGACCAGCATGTTGACGTTCGGCATCTTGACGATGCCCTGTTCGTTGGCCGCGGGGTTGCCGGGGTCGTATTCGGTCGAGAACTCGCCTTCGTCGACGCCCAAGCGCTCGACCTCGACGAGGGCCGCGCCGGTCGCCCGGTCGAGCTCGGCCGCGAAGGTCACGGTCTTGCGACGGAAAGGGTCGGCACCCGGCGTATCGCCCGTGGACCGGGCGTTGGCGAGGTTTTCCGAGACGATACGGATGCGGGTGGATTGCGCCTCAAGTCCCGAGGCCGCGACTTTCATTGAAGCTACGAGCGGATCCATTTTTTACCTTCTGACTGTCATCAGCATCATGCGATGAAAGGCCTTGACGAGGCCGGCATTCAACTCGAAATCACGCTTGACCTGGCCCTCTTTCATGAGTTCCTCGGCAAGGCCAACGGTGTTGCCGGACTCCTGCACGCCGATCTCTTCGGTGGGCTTGGTGTCGATGACGCGGCTTGCCATTTCGGTTTCGGTGAAATGGCCCGGCTGCGTCGCCGCCATGCGGATGCCCGTGGTTTCGAGCACCGACTGGAAGGGGGTCACGTCCTTCGCCTTGAAGGCGGGCGTGTTCGCGTTGGCGATGTTGCCTGCAACCACGCTCTGGCGGACAGAAAGCCATTCGGCTTGTTTCGATGCCAGTTCAAACAGTTGTATCGGTTGCATGACAAGCTCCATCCTTGTTCGAGGCGAACCTACGGAGCCAATCTTGCGTGGGACTTGCACCGGGTGAGCTTCACCGCCAAGTCCCTGAATTCCCCGGAAAATAAAGTGCTCAAGCTGCTCTTGCCACAGCGAGCGGGCGGCCGGCATCCCTCGACGGACGGGCCGAATCGAAGGCGGGCGAAGGCCCGCCGTAGCGTCAGTTGCGTTTGACGATGTCGCCGTTCGAGGTGACGATGACCCAGGCGCCGTCGCGCTGTTCCAGCGTCGCCAGGCGGCTGTTGTCCGGCAGGATCGAGCCGACGCGCACGATATACATGCCGCTCGCATCCTCGATCAGCGCCCGGCCGTTCGCCACATGCATCAGCCGGAAGCCGGACGAGGCCGGCAGCGGCTGGTCGAGACCGGTTTCCACCGGAGCGCCAAGCGTCGTCTTGTCCTTTTCACCGCCGCCAGCGGTGGTCGCGGTCGAGACGGGATCGACGCTTTCCAGGCTCGGGTCGTCGTCGTTATCGACCATCGCCGCAGGCGAGACACTCATCACTTCCTTGGGCTTCGTTTCCGGCAGGTCGCGGGTGTTGCCTTCCCAAAGTGCGGGAACCGAAAACTGATCCGGGTTGAGGAAAACGTACCACGGAAAGAAAGCGGCCATGGCGGCCAGCAGCACGCCGGTGCCCACCAGCATCTTGTCACCGGTGCTGTAACGCCCCTTCGTCATGCGCTTGATCGGCGGAACGCTCTGGTCCGCATCGAAATCGGTCACTGTCATCCCCTTCTCGTTGCCGGCGCGCCGCCCTGCCCGGCCGCATTCTTCAGCGCGACCGCAAGGTCGGAGAACGCGTCACCGGCGGGCCTTTCGCCCGGCGTCTGTTTCAAAACCTCGTAGATGATCGGCACCTGCTTGATCGCCATGTCGAGATCCGCATCGGCACCCGGGCGGTAACCGCCGATGAGGCGCAGGTCTCGCGTCTCCTCGAACCGGTGGATCAGCGCCTTCAGCCGCGACACCAGCTTCTCCTGGTCCGGCGTCCAGGCCTTGCGGGCGAGACGCGAGATGGAGGCGAGCGGGTTGATCGGCGGATAGCGGCCCTCTTCGGCGAGGCTGCGCTCAAGCACGATATGGCCGTCGAGAATGCCGCGCGTCGAGTCGGCGATCGGGTCGTTGTGGTTGTCACCGTCGACGAGGATCGAGATGATCGCGGTGATCGTGCCCGCACCCTCGGCGCCCGGTCCGGCACGCTCCAAAAGGCGCGGCAGCTCGGTGAAGACGGAGGCAGGGTAGCCGCGGGCGATCGGCGGCTCGCCGGAGGCGGTCGCCACTTCGCGGATCGCATGTGCAAAGCGCGTCACGCTGTCGATGATCAGCAGGACGTTGTCGCCCTGGTCGCGGTAATGTTCGGCGATGGTTACGGCGGTCAGCGGCGCCATCTTGCGCAGCATCGGGCTTTCGTCGCTGGTCGCGACGACGGCGACCGATTTCGCCAGGTTGTCGCCGAGCGTATCCTCAATGAATTCACGTACTTCACGGCCACGTTCGCCGACCAGCGCGATGACGACCTTGTCGAACGCGTCCGCGCGGGCGAGCATCGATAGAAGCGTCGACTTACCAACGCCGGAGCCGGCGAAGATGCCGAGGCGCTGGCCGAGGCAGAGCGGCGCGAAGATATCGATGGCGCGCACACCGGTATGGAAACCTTTTTCAACGCGTTTGCGGGTCATCGAGGGCGGGGCGGAATTGGAGATCGAGCGCCGTACGTCGCCCTGGACCAGCGGGCCGAGCCCGTCGATCGGTTCGCCGAGCGCATTGATCGTGCGGCCACACCACGAGGAGGCCGGTGCGACGCGGAAGGCGCCCTTGCGGATGACGGTGTCGTGGATGCCGATCGGCTCGCCCGGCTCGATCGGGCAGACGACGACCGTCTCCGGCTCGACGCGCACGACTTCGCCCAGATGGATGCCGGTCGGGCTGCGATGCGCGACGAATTCGCCGAGGCGCACATGGCGCGACAGGCCGCTCACCGTATAGTTGCCGGACGCGATCGTCTGGACATGGCCGCCATGCACGACGGAAAATTCCGGTGAGGAATAGCGCCGCACCAGGCCCGCCATCGCGCTCAGCATGCGACCGCCATCGGGGATGCGGGTGTCGCTGGTCGTCCTCTTCTCTGCCGCCATGATCGTTTACCGGTTTCCGCCGAAGGTGCGGATAGCTTCCTTCAGCGATTCCTCGCTGTCGCGCATCAGGGATGCGATGCTTTCGAAGGCGCGCGTGACCTGGATGAGCTGCGTCATCTCGCCGATGGCGTTGACGTTGGATTCCTCGACATAACCCTGCACCACGCCGGCATCCATGCGATCGACGACCGGTTCGGGCGGAATGGTGGTGATGATGCCGCTGTTGCCGGCGCGCACGAAGCCGCCGGAGAGATCGGCGTCGAACAGGCCAAGGGCAGCGACGGGCTGGCCGTTCTGGTTGAGCTGGCCGTCAGCGCTGAGCAGGATCGGCCCGTTGGCGAGATCGAGCTGGATCGGCCCGCCGCCGGCGTCGAGCACAGCATAGCCGTTGAGCGTCACCAGTTCGCCGGCATCGGTCACCGTGAAGCGACCGTCGCGGGTGAGCGTGGGGCCGGAGGGCGTCTCCACCTGGAACCAGGCGTCGCCCTTGATGGCGAAGTCGAGCGTGCCGCCGGTCTCCGTCATGCCGCCGCTGCGAGTGGACAGGAATTCGTTGCCCTGCGAGACGAAGGCCACGTCGGCGACCTTCTGGTCGCTGACGACCTGGTTGAACTTCACTTCCGTGGCGCGGAAGCCGACGGTCGTCGAATTCGCGACGTTGTCTGCAAGTGTCGTCAGGCGGCGATCAAGCGCAAGCTGGGAGGAAAGCGATACATAGAGCCCGGTCTGCATGATCAGCGACCTCCGAGTTTCAGGTTGTTGATGGAAATCAGCAGGTCCGTCGAAATGCCGGTGAGGCTCGACGACTGGAAGACGGTCAGCGGATCGTAGCTGCCGGACGGGTTTTCCAGCTCCCACATGGCGGTGAAGCGTTCGAGGAACTTGCCGACCTTGCTGGTGTCCTTGAAGTCTTCGAGGTTCAGCGCCTCTTCGTAATAGGCGGCCTGCCGGTCGATATCGGTTCCGGCGAACTCTGCGGGAAGCTGGAGTGCGGTGCGCACGACTTGGGCCAGCGCATCGTCGGCGATGATGGAATAGCCGGACGTGATGGACGAGGCCATGCGCTCGAAATAGAGCGCCAGGCGCACGCCGGTATTGTCCTCGCCGGCGCTGACTTCCAGCGTCTGGCGGGCATATTTGTCGACGACGCCCTTCTGGGCGCGTTCGAAGCCGGTGGCGAACTCGCCGTGCTTGGCGAAGTTCAGCGATTCGGCCAGCTCCTTGTAGCGGGTGTCGCTGAGCTGGTTGGCGAAAGCGGCCTCGTCCTCAGTGCCTTCCGTCAGCACCTTGCGCATGAAGGCCTTGGCGTAGGCCATGTCCTCCAGCCCGTGGGCCTTCATCACGTAGTTATAGAGCCGGCTGTCGGCAAAGAATTCATCGACCGACTTTATGCTGCCGATCTTCGAGAGGTAATATTCCGTTTCGCGCTTGACGTCCGGCTGCTCCTGAACGCGCGACAGCGACGTCTGGAGGTCCGCGGTAATCAACTTGTAGCTCGTATAGGTGGTCGTCACGATTGGCCGCCGATCAAGGTGCAAGAAGGCACGATTGCCCGTTATGAGCCATGATCCTGCGGGTTTTTGCTTGCGCGAACCTGATCCGTAAACCTGCCGTTAGGTACAGCCTCACGCAAGGCTGGAACCGTATCTCCACAAGGGTCAGAATTGTGTCGGGACACCTGCGCTCATGAACATTATCATCGGTCTAATCGTTACCTTCGGCTGCGTCCTTGGCGGCTATATGGCCATGGGCGGGCACCTGGAGGTGCTGAACCAGCCCTTCGAGCTCCTGATCATCGGCGGCGCCGGCGTCGGCGGCTTCATCGTCGCGAACACGATGAAGGTGATCAAAGGGACCGGAACCGCGCTCGTCGAAGCCTTCAAGCACAAGGTTCCCAAGGAGCGCCATTATCTCGATACGCTCGGCGTACTCTACAGCCTGATGCGGGACCTGCGCACGAAATCGCGCAACGAGATCGAGGCGCATATCGACAATCCGGACGAGTCGCCGATCTTCCAGTCCGCGCCGACGGTTCTCGCCAACAAGGAACTGACCGCCTTCATCTGCGACTATGTTCGCCTCATCATCATCGGCAATGCCCGCAGCCACGAGATCGAGGCGCTGATGGACGAGGAAATCCAGACGATCACCCGCGACAAGATGAAGCCCTACCACGCGCTCAGCACGATGGGCGACGCCTTCCCGGCCATCGGCATCGTCGCGGCCGTTCTCGGCGTTATCAAGGCCATGGGCGCCATCAACGAAAGCCCGGAAGTGCTTGGCGGCAAGATCGCGGCAGCCCTTGTCGGCACGCTGCTCGGCGTGTTCCTGTCCTATTCGATCGTCACCCCGATCATCACCAACATCAAGGTCGTGCGCGAAAAGCAGAACCGCCTCTACGTCATCGTCAAGCAGACGCTGCTCGCCTACATGAACGGCTCCGTGCCGCAGGTGGCGCTGGAATACGGCCGCAAGACCATCTCTTCCTACGAGCGCCCGTCGATCGACGCGGTGGAGCAGGAAATGATGAATCCGGGCGGCAGTTCGAAGGCGGCCTAAGACATGAAAGAAGCGAGCGTGAGCGAAACCCCTACCCTAGACCCGATCGTACTGGCCCGACTCACCGGCCGGCTCGGCGACCAGGCGACGATCTCCAAGCTCTGCGCCAGCCTCGGCGACGTCTTCGCCGAGTTCCTGCCGGACATGCTGGAGAGCGAGCTCGGTTTCGAGGTCGCAGTCTCCTATGCGGGTTTCGAGACGGGCAAATACGGCCCGCTGGTGGAAGGCCTCGGCGGCGCGATGGCGTTCTGCGACGCATCGCTGCGCGACTGGTGCGATCGCTTCACGCTGATCTGCGACAGCCCGATGATCATCACGCTCGTCGAGAACATGCTCGGCGCCGTCAGCGATTCGATAGAGGATCCCGAGCCGCGGCCGCTCTCCAAGATCGAGCTCGACCTTGCCGCCATGATGTTCGACCGCATCTCCGGCGTGGTGAAGACCGCCGTCAACGGCGCGAACGGCTTCGAACCCTTCCTCGGCCCGGCGCACAATGCGGAGACCCGCAAGGCTGCCGACGACGGCTCGGACGAGACCTTCGTCGCCATGGTCAACATGGCCGTCGGCATCGGCCCGGTGCTCTCGACCTTCCATATCGTCGTTCCGCAGAGCGTTCTCCTGAAATCCAACATCGCCGCGCCGAAGCCGGCGAATGTGGCGAAGACCCGCGTCGAGTGGAGCGAACAGCTCGGCGAGCAGGTCCGCCGCTCGAAGGTGACACTGGAGGCGCGCATTCGCCTCGAAGCCCAGACGCTCGACACGATCAGCCGGCTGCAGGCAGGCGACATCATCCCTTTCAACGAGACGGGCGACGTTCGCGTCGACGTGAACGCCAACGGCCGCAACCTCTATGTCTGCGAGTTCGGTCGCTCAGGCGCCCGCTACACGGTTCGCGTCAAGGATACCTACGGTTCGGAGGACGAGCTTCTCCAGCACATCATTGGATAGTTTAGGCATGAAGCCTGACGAGTGGCACGCCTCAGGCAAGTTTCGAATGGAATAGTGGTCTTATGGCACCGAAGAAAACACCCATCGCTGACGACATGACGTCTTCCCTCAACGCGGGCGACCAGGAACTGGAGCAGGCGATCGACGACCTGCGCGGCGTTCTTCAGAAGGATGCTACCGGCAGTTTCGGCTCGGATCTTCCCGCGACCATCGACAACGACCCGCTCGCCGCTTTCGGCGGCGATTTCGGCAGCTCGGACTTCGGCGGCGGCGCGGCCACCTCGGATTTCGGCGGCGGCGCAAGCTTCGGCGGGTCCGATTTCGGTGGCGGCACCGATTTTGGCGCCGATCTCGGCGAAGCAGCCCGCCCGGGCAGCGCGCTTACGTCCAACATGGACCTCATCATGGACATCCCGATCGATCTTCAGATCGTTCTGGGCTCGTCGCAGATGCAGGTCTCCAGCCTCATGAACCTCTCGGAGGGCGCTACGATCGCGCTCGACCGCCGCATCGGCGAGCCCGTCGAGGTCATGGTCAACGGCCGTGTCATCGGCCGCGGCGAAATCACCGTTCTTGAAAATGACGACACCCGCTTCGGGGTCAAGCTCATCGAAGTGAAGAGTACACGCAAGGTCTGATACCGGTTCAGGTCTCAGGGGGATAATCCATGATGGATTTCGAAAATTTCGGCACCTCCACAGCGGTCGGCGTACCGCTATCGCAGGTCGAGAAGGCGGCAGCCGTGCTTCTGGCCATGGGCAAGGGTGTTGCCGGCAAGCTCTTGAAGTATTTTACCCAGAGCGAGCTCCAGGCGATCATCGCCTCCGCGCAGAACCTGCGCGCCATCCCGCCGCATGAATTGCTAGACCTCGTCAACGAGTTCGAAGACCTCTTCACCGAGGGCGCCGGCCTCATGGACAATGCCAAGATGATGGAAGGCATTCTCGAGGAGGGCCTGACGCCGGACGAAGTCGATGGCCTGCTCGGCCGCCGCGCCACCTTCCAGGGCTACGAGACGACGATCTGGGACCGTCTGCAGGACGCCGATCCGGTCTTCGTCGCAAAGTTCCTGCTCAACGAGCACCCGCAGACCATCGCCTATATCCTCTCCATGATGCCCTCGGCCTTCGGCGCCAAGGTGCTGCTGGAGATTCCCGAGGATCACCGCGCCGACATCATCAACCGTACCGTCAACCTCAAGGATGCGAGCCCGAAGGCAACCGTCATCGTGGAAGCGCGCGTCATCGAGATGATCAATGCGCTCGACGCCGAACGCAACTCGATGGGTTCGAACAAGGTCGCCGACCTCATGAACGAGCTCGAAAAGTCGCAGGTCGACGAAATGCTCGCCTCGCTCGAAACGGTCTCCACCGAATCGGTCAAGAAGGTCCGTCCGAAGATCTTCCTCTTCGAAGACGTGCTCTACATGCCGCAGAGAAGCCGCGTGTCGCTGTTCAACGACGTCTCCGGCGACATCATCACGGCCGCGCTTCGCGGCTCGACGATGGAACTGCGCGAATCGATCCTCTCCTCGATCGGCGCACGCCAGCGCCGCATGATCGAATCCGATCTCGCTGCCGGCGACCAGGGCGTCAACCCGCGCGAAGTGGCGATCGCCCGCCGCTCGATCACGCAGGAAGCCATCCGCCTGGCGGCGGCCGGACAAATCCAGTTGAAGGAGAAGGAACAGGCGCGCGAAGCGGCCTGATCCCGCTTGACACCGTAACGCCACAGGCGGAGCGTACTTCCGGCCCGAATCTCCTGAATGGGGATTCGGGCCGTTTCTTTTAGGGAGCGCGACGTGTCGGACGACGACAAAGACAGCAAAACAGAACTCCCGACCGAGAAGAAGATTCGCGATGCGATGGAGAAGGGCAACACGCCCTTCTCGCGCGAAATCACCATCTTCGCATCGACGCTCGCGATCTATCTCTTCCTCGTCTTCTTCATGCCGGGCGGCATCGCGCGCATGAACGAGACGCTGCGCGACTTCTTCGAGCAGCCGGAGGCCTGGAACCTCAAGACCGGCACCGACGTGATCGCGATCTTCCGCCATCTCGGCTGGGAGGCCGCAACGCTTCTGACGCCCATCCTCATCATGATGATGGTCTTCGGCATCGCCTCCTCCGTGTTGCAGAACCTGCCGAGCCCGGTGCTCGAGCGCGTGCGCCCGCAGATTTCTCGCCTCAATCCGGTGAAGGGCCTCGGCCGCCTGTTCGGCAAGCAGGGCCTCGTCGAGTTCGCCAAGTCGCTGATCAAGATCCTGCTCGTCTCGCTCGTCGTGGCGCTTGCCATGCGCGGCAATTATTTCGCCTCGCTCGACACGATGTTCTCCGAGCCGGCGGCGCTGATCATGATGATGACCGCCGACATCAACAAGGTTCTGCTGATCATCCTGTTTGCCACCGCGCTCATCGCCGGCATCGACTTTGCCTGGACGCGCCATCACTGGTTCTCGGAACTGATGATGACGAAGCAGGAGGTGAAGGAGGAAATGAAGCAGTCGCAGGGCGACCCGATCGTGCGCGCCCGCATGCGCTCGATCCAGCGCGACCGCGCCCGCCGCCGCATGATGACGGCCGTGCCGCGCGCCACCCTCGTCATCGCCAACCCGACCCACTTCGCCGTAGCCCTGCGTTACGTGCGCGAAGAAGGCGACGCGCCGGTCGTCGTCGCCAAGGGCCAGGACCTCGTCGCGCTGAAGATTCGCGAGATCGCCGAGGAGAACGGAATACCGGTTTTTGAAGACCCGCCGCTCGCACGCTCAATGTTTGCGCAAGTCTCGGTCGATAGTGTCATTCCGCCGGTGTTTTACAAGGCCGTGGCAGAGCTGATTCACCGGGTTTATGCAGCTTCGCCTCAGACCAGACGGGTAAACTAGATCCGATGAGAAAATGCACCTATTCCGCCGAGCGCGAGAAGATTGTTGCTGAAGCAATCTGCCCGGTCGCCACAGAGCTCCGACTGCTCGACGCCGCCGATCTCGTCTCGTTGTTGCGTTTCGAGTGCTACGGTAACCTGGCCGATCTGGTCTCCTCGGCGGCGGAGCTGTATTTCCTGCCCGGCACGGTGAATTTCGGCGCCGGCGGCGACTACAGCCTCGATTGGGGCACCGAGCCGGAAGTGACGCTCGACATGGAGCTGCGCCCGCAGGGCGTCACGGTCTATGCGAAGCTTCTGTTGCAGAAGGACACGGCAGGCGTGGAAGTCACCCATGTCGCCTTCAACAATCCGTCCGCGGATCCCGACGACAACACGGCCTTCCTGCGCAAGAGCCTCCAGGAGGCGCGCTACGTGAAGTCCGGTGGCAAGGCGCCACCGGCTCTGCACGCTCATTAGAGCATTTCCGCAATTCCGGACGCAAAACCGCTACGCACTTTTGCTGGAATTGCTTTAAGGCAAAAGGCTCGTCAGGTGATGTAGCCGAGGCGGATAGCCTTGGCGATCGCCTGGATGCGGTTAACCGCGTCGAGCTTCGTCGTGGCGGTGCCGAGATAGGCGTTCACGGTGTGCACCGAAAGCCCCATCTTTTCGGCGATCGCTTCCGAGATGCAGCCGTCGCCGGCCATCTGGAGGCAGGCGATTTCGCGTTCGCTGAGCGCTTCGGAGGGCGCGAGCTTCTTTTCCTCGCAGGCCAGCATGTCGATCAGCACCTGGCAGCTCTTCATGTGCATATCGACGATGAGGTCGCTGGACGGCGCGATGAACGGGCCCACGAAGACGACATAGCCGTTGCCATGCGCGCCGAGGCGAATGGGGAAGGCCATGCCCGACCAGGCGAGAAGCCGCGGCGGGAGACGCGTCGTGAAGGGCTCCGCGCCCGATTCGGCGAACTGGTTGTCGCCGGCCCCTTCCCAGATCAGCGGCAGCATGGACGCTTCGAGATGGGCGAGCATGGCGGGGCCGTAGGCTTCGATAAGCGCGCGGGCATTGCCGTCGACATCCTGCGCCCAGTTGTGCAGCGAGAGCGTCAGCTTGCGTGCCGACGGCAGGCCATGGCCGCTGAGGCGAAGCACTGCGAAGTGCTCGGCGCCGATGATCGTCTGCATCACCTGAAGGCGGGAGACGAAATCGGAGGCGCGGGCCGCCTTTGGCGGGCGCGCAAGGCGGATTTCCGTCTCGATGGCCGTGGGGGCGGAAAGCTGGATGTCCATGATGCCCTCCTCAGACCAGGCTGTTGCGAACGGCCCAGGCGATTGCCTCGGACCGCGTCTTGGTCGCGGTCTTGCGCATCACGCTGGTGATGTAGTTGTTGATCGTGTTGCGCGAGATGCCGAGGATGACGGCGATCTCGTCGCTCGTCTTGCCTTCGGCGATCCAGTAGAGGCACTCGATCTCGCGTTCGGTCAGTTCCATCTCGCGATCCTGACGGAGGATCGCGCCCTTGCAGCAGACGCTGGCGAAATAGCCGGTCATGACGCCGACATCGCGCAGCTTGCTCTGGGAGAGGATGAAATGCTCCGGGAAGAGCAGCAGCAGCGACATGCGCGCCCGGCCGACATGGAAGGCGATGACGCAATATTCGCGGCTGACGCCTTTCGGCACCGGAGCGCCCTCGGCGAGGTGGTGGAAGCAGGGCTTCAACAGCCCGAGGCACTTGTCGAGTTCGCTCATGCGGGACTGGCTGGCAAGCACGGAGCCCGCGATGGAGCGCACCATGTCGAACGGCCAGTCCGAGGCCACGACGGTTTCGAGCCCGGCTTCGGGCGAGACATCGTGGCGGACGAGAAGGTAGTGGGACGCGCTGACATAATCGGTCAGCGCTCTCAGACCGGTGGACAGGCCCGCGCGGTTGGCGCAGCGTCCGAGGTGTTGAATCAGAAGCTCACGCGCACTCTTACGCTCACCTGACTCGGCGGAGAATCCATAGGATTCCCAGGCCGCGACATCCGACCGGATCGTTTCCATGATAGCCCCCTGTTCCGATTCAGAACGGACATTCCCGCCTCCTTCCCGCCAAAAGTTCGGAACCGTCCGAACTTCCCCCGGTCAGGCCGCATCGGCGAGAATCACCAAGCGAATCAGTGACTAAAGTGTACATCGGCCATCGCTAAAAACCACCGCCATCTTCTCGGGATTTACTTTTGCCGGCTTCCGTGAGTCGATTCGAAACGGGTGATTTGCCGGCTCACGAAGCGCTTAATCTCGCCGGTGAGCTAGAGGTAAGTGATTGTTAACCATACAATATTCATTTGCCGCAATCGGGGTGCCGCTTGAAAGTGGGCGCTAATTCGATTCACGATTGTGAATAAATAATACAAATCACAACCATAAAGATCATAAACTTTTTGCGAGCATCGGTCGCGTGCGGAATCGGCGGGGCGGGAAGTGACTCCGTCAGCGAAAAAATTGCGCGGATCAGCCAGGCGAGCGTTGCTGAAATGCGACACGAATTGGCAAATCAGCGTCGCCGTTTTGTCATCCGCAAAAGCACGGGCGCGGTCGTTGCCGACCGCGCCCTATGCCTTTTCGAAATTTTGGAACCGTCAGGCCGCTTCCTTGTCAACCGCCCACTTGCGCAGGATCTTGGCAGCGCGTTCCTCGCTGATCTCGACCATGCGGCCGAGGCGGCGTTCCGGGCCTTCCTTGACGCGGCGGTTGAAGGTGCCGTCGCCGTCGTCGCCGGCATTGAGCAGGTCGTCCGTGCTATCGAAGCCGAAGTCCGCACCGAAGCCGTCCATGAGGGTGGCACCGGGGCCGCCGACACCCGCCACCGGCGAGAAGTCGGGCAGTTCGAGGCCGGCCGCATCGCTTTCCAGCGCATTGGCCGAGGCACCGCCGCCGGTGACCGAGCGGACCGCCGGGCGAAGACCGAACCAGACCACCACGATGGCGACGCCCAGGAAGGCCAGCGCATTGATGATGCCACCGAGATTGCGCGTCAGCACTTCCATGATGCCCGGACCTGCCACGGCCTCGTCGAGGAGCTGATGATCGAGGAATTCCATGGCGTTGATCGTCACGATGTCGCCGCGGTCGGTGCTGAGGCCAGCGGCAGAAGAGACGATCTTCTGCATGTCGGCGATGTAGGCATCGATTTTCGCCTGGTCGGCAGGCTCGCCAACCATGGCCGCGATACGGGCGCGGTTGACGACGACGGCGACAGACAGCTTCTCGACCGCAAAGCCGCTGCGCACGGTGGCGACGGTCTTGCTGTTGATCTCGTAGTTGGTCTGCTCTTCCTTCTTGTCGGCTTCGTCGCTCGACTTCTGGCCGTTAGCGTCGCCCTCGGGGCCGCCCTGGGGAATGTTCTGCTCGACTGTCGCGGCTTTATTGTCGGCCTGCTGTTGAGACTTCTGGGTTTCCCGCGTGACGCGGACCGAGCGCTCGACGCGGGATTCCGGGTCGTAGACCGTCTCCTGGATCTGCTGCGAGTCCGTGTTGAGCGAGGCTGTAACGCTGGCGCGGAAATTGTCCATGCCAAGGAAGGGTGCGAGCGCTTTTTCGATATTGCGTTCGACTTCGCTCTGCACGGTCTGTACGGCCGTCAGAGAGCGGTTGACTGCGCCGTTCTCCGCATCGTCGCCGGAGGCGAGAAGCTGGCCGGCGGAATCGAGGATGGTGACGCCGTCGACTTCCAGGCCGGGCACGGAGGCCGCGACGAGATGGCGGATCGCGCCGGCCGATTCACGGCCGACCTGCGCGCTGGCGCGGATCATCACGGAAGCGGTCGGCACCTGCTCCGCCTTGCGGAAGTTGCCGCGCTCCGGCATGACGATGTGCACGCGGGCGGCGGCGATGCCGCTGATCTGCTGGATGGTGCGGGCGATTTCGCCTTCGAGTGCGCGAACGCGCGTCACTTCCTGCATGAAGGAGGTGAGGCCGAGCGAGCCGACCTTGTCGAAGAGTTCGTAGCCGGAATTGGCGCTGCTCGGCAGGCCGCGCTCTGCGAGATAGAGCCGCGCCTTGCCCGTCTGGCCGACCGGCACTTCGATGCTGCCGCCGTCCGTCCCGGTGTTGAAGTCGATATTGGCTTCGGCGAGCGCCAGGCTGATCTGGTTCACGTCGGTCTTTTCCAGACCGACATAGAGTGTCTCGTAAGCGGGTTTGTTAACCAGGATTCCGGCGGCAAGCACCAGACCGACCGAGACGATGGCGGCTCCCGCCAGCATCGCGAGCTTCGCCTGCCCTAGCGAAGCCAGGTTCTTGTAGACTTTCGTCAACTGTTCCAACAGATTCATTCTGTTCCCGCACGGACTAGTCGCCTGGACACCGGGCAACATGCCGGCGCTATCAGACGCATTTTCAATCTCGTGGGACGAAACCGGCGCATTTCCGCACGCGCCGCCTGCCCCATGGAATACCTGGATCTAACTGACCCGACATGGAGACTAGCCGGCGAAACTTGCGCGAGCATTTCGTTGCGGCGCACTGGAGCGTGTCCGCACAACGCAGGACGGCGCCACAGGGGCGCCGCCAAACTCACTGATTATAGTGTGTGGAATCGGCTAGAAGGCCTCGAAATCGCCGACTGCCTTGCCGATCGGCTGGGAATGGCCGTGGCGCATTCCGTTGCTCAGCGCCTTCTGCATATCGGCAAGCTTCACCAGATTGAGCGCCGTCGTGACGTCGACGATCCAGTTCTCCGGAATGCTTGCGGTGATCGTGTCGATGAACTCGGCGAGGCCGCGCGTCTTCTGGACGGCAAGGTCGATGCCTTGCAGCACCATCATGCGCTCCATGGCATTCGCTGCGGTTTCGCCGTGCACGGCGGCCAGTTGCGGCTCGATACGTTCGATCAGGTAGGCGACGTCGTGCAGTTCGGACACGATTCGCATCAGGACATCCGGAAGGGCTTCCTCCATGGCAGTCGCTGCACTCAGATACTCGGCTTGCATGGGTGACCCTTTTTATACCCTGTTCGCTTCCTTGGGGTGCGATTGCCCGGTCAGAAGAATTCGATCGAGCTCTCGACAGGCCTGGCGACGGGTACGGGCCGCTGCTCCAGCGCCACCGTCTTCTGCGTCTCCACCCCTGTCAGCGCATATTGCCGCGCCCGGCCGCTCGACGGCCAGTATTCCAGCTTGCGCCCATGCTCGCCGCCGGTGCTTTCACCGACGACCTTGATGCCTTCGTCCATCAGGAACTGCCGGGCGAACAGCGCGTTCTGCTCGCCGACATTGGAGAAGCGCGCGATCGTCTTCGCGCCCCCGAAAATCTTCGCCTCCAGCCGGTCGCGGCGCGCGCCCTGCTTCAAAAGGCCGTTGATCAGGAGTTCCATCAGGTGCACGCCGTAGCGCGTGGCGTCGCCGCCCGAGGCCATCGCCTCGGCCGAGCCCGGCAGCAGGAAATGGTTCATGCCGCCGACGCCAATGACCGGGTCGCGCATGCAGGCGGCCACGCACGAGCCGAGAATGGTGGTGAGCACCACATTCGGATCGTTGAGGACCTTGTATTCTCCCTGGATGACATGGACGCGGCGCGTCCCGGCGTCTGCTATCATTTCAATGCCCCGAACACGGCTTCGATGGCCGCCTTCATCTTTTCGATGGTGAACGGCTTGGCGAGAACGTTGTTGGCCCCGAGTGCCGCCGCCTTCTGCACCAGCGCGCGGTCGCCCTGCGCGGTGAGGATGATGAAGGCCGCCTTCTTGGTGGTGGGGTTGGACCGCACCGCCTGAAGGAACTCGATCCCGTCCATCTTCGGCATGTTGAAGTCGGAGATGACGAGATGGTGCGGTTGCTGGGCCATGATGGCCATGCCCTGCGCACCATCACCGGCTGCCGTGATCTGCTTGAAGCCGAGCTGTTGCAGGGCATCACCCAGCAGCAGGCGACTGGTCACCTGATCATCGACGATGAGGACTTTGATTTTTTCAGCGATAGACATTATTCGCTCCCTTCTCTACGGGCCGCAGTGATCTTCAAGATTTCCTCCCCAATGGAGGAGAGCGGAAACTGGTGTTCTACGGCGCCCAGCTCGAAAGCCACTCTCGGCATTCCATATACGACGCAGGTTTTTTCATTCTGACCGATGGTCCGCGCCCCTGCATGGCGCATTTTCAACAGGCCGCTTGCCCCGTCCCGGCCCATGCCGGTCAGGATGACGCCGACCGCATTGCGGCCGGCAAGTTCGGCCACCGAATCAAACAGCACATCCACCGAAGGGCGATGGCCGTTGACCGGATCCCGTTCCACCAACCGGCAGCAGGGCGCATGCGGGTTGGAGACCTGGAGATGACGTTCGCCCCCGGGTGCCAGGTAGATCTTGCCGATCTCCAGGCGGGCACCGTCCGTCGCTTCCTGCACCACGGGCGCGCAAAGCCGGTGCAGCCGGTCGGCAAAGCTCTTGGTGAAGGACGGCGGCATGTGCTGGGTGATGACGGTCGGCGGGCAATTGACCGGGAACTTCTGCAAGACCGCGATCAGCGCTTCCACGCCGCCCGTCGAGGCGCCGATGGCGACGACCCGGCGGCCGGGCTTGTAGCTGACGGCCGGGTTGACGTTGGCGGCGGTCGGCGCCAGCGGCGGCACGTCCGTGCGGACCTGGCGGCGCTGCGAGCGGGCCGCGGCCTTCACCTTTTCGGCGAGGTCGCCGAAGGGGCGGGCATCGCCCGGCTGCGGTTTTCCCACGCAATCGAAGGCACCGATTTCCAGCGCCATCAGCGAGGCTTCCGCGCCGCGATGGGTCAGCGTCGAGACCATTATCACCGGCATCGGCCGGAGCTTCATGATCTTGTCGAGGAATTCGAGCCCGTTCATGTTCGGCATCTCGATATCCAGCGTCACGACGTCCGGATTGAGCTGCTTGATCGCGTTGCGGGCTTCCATGGCGTCGCCGGCCTGGCCGACGACGTTGACGTCCGGATCTGCATTGAGCACGGCCGTGATCAGGCCGCGCATGGTCGGCGAGTCGTCGACGACGAGTACGCGCGCGGGTGCCATCATGCGCTCCTCCTGTACTTGCCCGTGTAGCGGTAGGTGGTGATGCCGATATTATCGAACTGGTTCTTCGCCTCGCCCGAGACGCGCTCCGAGTGGCCGATATAGAGGTGGCCGGCGTCGCCGAGCATGCCGGCGAAGCGCGACCAGATCTTCATCTGCGTCGGCTCGTCGAAATAGATGACGACGTTGCGGCAGAAGATCACGTCGAACGGACCCTTGAACGGCCATTGCGCCATCAGGTTCAGCTCGTTGAAGGTGATGAGGCGCTTTACGCGGTCATCGACCTGCCATTTCTGCCGGCCGCCCGCATCCACCTCGCGGAAGAACTGCTTGCGCATGGCGGGGTTGACGGTTTCGAGCGCATTGGCGTCATAGGCACCGGCGCGGGCGATGGCGAGAATCTTCGGGTCGATGTCCGTCGCGAGAATGCGGAAGTCGTAGTCCGCGGCGTTCGGCATCAGCGACAACACGGTGAGCGCGATCGAATAGGGCTCCTGACCATCCGAACAGGCGGCCGACCAGATGCGCACGCGGCCGCCATTGCGGGCGCGCGCCAGGAGGTCCGGCAGAACGTCGCTTTTCATATGGTCGAAATGATGGTTCTCGCGGAAGAAGCGCGTGAAGTTGGTCGTCAGATGCGACAGCATCTCCTTGCGCGGGCCGGCACCGGCGGGCGAGGACACGAGCGCGCAATATTCCCGGAAGCCCTTGAGGCCGAGCTGGCGGATGTGCTTCGACAGGCGCGAATAGACGAGCGAGGCCTTGGTCTCGTTGAGGTAGATTCCGGCATCCGCATAGATCATGGCCGCAATCTCGGAGAGGTCCTTGCGCGTCAGCGGGTATTCGCCGCTGGCAAGGCACTCGTCCGGAGACTGTCTTGCATCGATGGCCGGGGAATAGGTCATGCAGCTTCGCTTTCCGTATGCGGGAACAGGGCATCGAGTTCGATGAGGCAGATCATGCGGCCCTCGATGGCGAGGATGCCGCGGGCGTAGGCCTTCGCCGCCTCATTGGCGATGTCCGGCGTCGGCTGCATGTTGTCGTCGGTCACGGTCAGGATGTCGGACACCGCATCGACCAGCAGGCCCACCACCCTCGTCCCGACCTGGGCGACGATGATGACGTGGCGCACCGTCGGCTCGGCCGGCTTCATGCCGAGGCGCAGCGACAGGTCGACGATCGGCAGAACGGCACCGCGCAGGTTGATCACGCCCAGCACATAGGACGGCGCATGCGGCATCGACGTCGCCGGGGTCCATCCACGGATCTCCCGGACCGACATCACGTTCACGCAGAACTCCTGGTCGCCGATCCTGAAGGCGATCAGTTCCCGTCCGTGCGTGAGATTGTTTGCCGCGTACGTCATTGTCTCTTAACCGGTTGCAGCGAGCGAGATGTCTTGTCTGAGCGATTGGCCGCGCGAGGCGGCGACCACCGCATCGACGTCCAGGATGAGGGCCACGCGGCCGTCGCCGAGAATGGTGGCGGCGGCGATGCCGGGAACGTGGGTGTAGTTGGCCTCCAGGCTCTTGATGACGACCTGGCGCTGGCCCTGGATGGCATCGACCATGAGGGCGCGCTGGCCGCCGCCTTCCGATTCGACGAGGAGGGCCACGCCGTCCATCGGATTGGCCTGCGTATTGCGGAAGTTGAGGATCCGGCCGACATCCACCAGCGGGCAGAAGGAGTTGCGGATCGAGATGAGGCGCTGCGAGGCGCCGAAGGAGTGGATGGCGGAGGCTTCCGGCTGGAGCGTCTCGACGATCGCCGTCAGCGGCACGACCAGCGTCTGGCCGGCAACCGTAACCACCATGCCGTCGAGGACGGCGAGCGTCAGCGGCAGGCTCATGGTGAAGACGGAACCCTGGCCGGGCTTCGACGAGATCGAGATGCGGCCGCCAAGCGCCTGGATCGAGCGCTTGACCACGTCCATGCCGACGCCGCGGCCGGAAAGGTCGGAAACCTTGTCGGCGGTGGAGAAGCCGGCGTGGAAGATCAGGTTGTCGATTTCCTCGTCCGACAGGTTGGCGTCGGCTGCGATGAGATCGTTGTCGATCGCCTTCTGGCGCACCTTTTCGCGGTTGATGCCGGCGCCGTCGTCGGCAAGTTCGATGACGATGCGGCCGGAGCGGTGTTTTGCCGTGAGGCGGACGGTGCCTTCCGGGTTCTTGCCCAGCGCTTCGCGCTTCTCCGGCATTTCCAGGCCATGGTCGACCGCGTTGCGGATCATGTGCGTCAGCGGCTCGGCGAGCTTGTCGATGACGGTCTTGTCGACTTCGGTGTTCTCGCCTTCCGTGATGAGGCGGACCGACTTGCCGGTAATATCGGCGATTTCGCGAACGGTACGGGCCATGCGCTGGAAGACCGGCTTCACCGGCTGCGCGCGGATCGCCATCACCGAATCCTGGATCTCGCGGGTGAGCTGTTGCAGCTCTTCGAGGCCCATATTGATGGAGGACGTGCCGTTGGTGTCGTTCTCGACGACGCTCTGCGAGAGCATCGCCTGGTTGATGACGAGCTCGCCGACAAGGTTGATCAGACGGTCGACGCGGTCGAGGTCGACGCGGATCGTCTGGCCTGCGGCGGCAGCCTGGTTGGCCTGTGCGGCGCTGGCGGCGGAAGCCGCGGCCTTGGCATTCTCCGCGGCGCGGCTTGCGACCTGCGCCACCTTGCTGACAGTTTCGGCGGCGGCAACGGCGGCAGCCGCGTCGCTTTCAATGACGGCCGGCTCTTCGTCACCGCCGGTCGAACCGCCCTCGTCGAGGATCGACAGGTCGAACGGCACCGGCTGCATCGGCAGCTCTTCCTCGTTCGCCGCCTCGCCGACAATCTCTTCCTCGACGGTGCGGATGTCGAGATCGCAATCCCACTCGGCGAATTCGAAGACGGTGCGCACGCCGTCCTCGCCCTTGTCTGTCGTCACCGAGATCTTCCAGGAGAAATAGGCTTCCTCCGGGTTCATCTTGTCGAGCGGCGGCAGGCTGTCCATGTCGCAATAGATGCTCATCTCGCCGAGGCGGGAGAGATCGCGCAGAAGCAGGGCCGCTTCGTTGCCCTTGGCATAGAGATCCTTCTTCGGGCGGAAGAGGATCTGGCAGGTCGGCACGTAGCGATCGGCCGGCTCTTCGTCGAAATCGCCGAAGGAGAAGGGGATCGGCTGGAAGCCTTCGTCGTTGACCGCCGGCTTTTCGACGACCGGCGCCGGCGCGGCCGCCTTGGGAGCAGCAGCCGCAGGTTTCGGCGCGGGGGCCTCGGCGGCGGCCGGCACTTCGCCGTTCGCCAGCGCTTCCAGTTCGCGGATGAGGGTGCGGCTGCGCGCCTCGTCGACGCTTCCGCCGTCGCGCGCCGCATTGGTCAGGTCCGCCAAGACGTCGGCGGATTTCAGCATGACCTTCAGGACGTCCTGGGTCGGCTCCAGCTTGTTGGATCGAACGCAATCCAGTGTCGTCTCAAACACATGGGCGAAGGAAACGAGGTCATCGAGGCCGAATGCACCGGCACCGCCCTTGATCGAATGCACGGCGCGGAACACGGCGTTGACCGTCTCCGGGTCGCGATCCCCATCGTTCAACTTCAAGAGACCGGACTCCAGTTCCGCGAGTTGCTCCTCGCACTCCTGGAAGAAAATCTCTTTGATTTCGTTCATATCCATCGGGAGAAATCCTGGATTAGGCGGTTACGCGCTCGATTGCGTCGATCAGCTTCGTCGGGTCGAAAGGCTTTACGATCCAGCCCGTGGCGCCGGCCTGGCGTGCACGGTTCTTCTTCTCGGCGTCGCTTTCGGTCGTCAGAACGAGGATCGGGATTGCCCGGTACTTCTCGTTGCGGCGAACGCCCTCGATGAAGCCGAAGCCATCGAGACGCGGCATGTTGATGTCGGTGACGATGACATCCGGGTTCGCGTTTTCCAGAACTTCGAGGCCCTCGATGCCGTCTTCGGCCTGGATGGTCTCGAAGCCTGCATTGTTGAGGGTGACGAGAAGCATGTTTCGAATTGTCCGGGAATCATCCACGGTGAGTACTTTTTTCTTCATTGCCTAGCCTCCTGTGCCAGCAAGTGATCAATATTCACGCCAATAAGTTGCATTGTCTTCATGAAAGGTTCGGACACCTTGGCGAAGGTGAAGGGCTGCTTGTCCTCCTCCCAGCTCTTGGCGCCAGCCATCAATACCTGGGCACAGAGCGCACCGACCCGCTCGACCGCCGAAGCGTCGATGACGAGCGGACCGCCCTTCAGCCCCATAAGCTGTGCATGCAGCGCCGTCGCCTCGTTGAGATCGAGGACGGGGGCAAGGCTTAGACTTTTCTGAGCGGCTTTCTTGCTCGCCATTACCGGGTTCCTTGTCTGCGTCTGTGCAAAATCATCGTTGCGTCATTCCGGCCGGCGGGCGGATGGCTTCCTTCCGAAAGCCGGCTGCGCGCCGTCGAGAACCAGTGCCGGGGCCGTCTCTCCGTCATCTCACCCTCCGAAGCCGACGGCGCGAGCCGTGAGGAAATCGAGGGGTGAAGCCTGCACGTCGCTGCGTTCCGCGGCGACACGCGTTTCCGCCGGCGCGGGACGCGGGTTGCGACGAAGGTCGCGGCCCGACGAAACGTGGAATTCCCGGATCGTACGGCCGAGTTCGAGGATGACCGTGTGGAGGTCGCCGCCGGCCTCGCCGACGCGTCCCGCATCCGAAGCATCCGCTTCGAGCGCACGGCCGGCACGGCCGATATCCGCGGTGACGCCGTTCAGCCCTTCGGCATCGACGGCGCTTTCGCGCACGATGCCGGTGATGGCGTCGTTGATGTCGGCAACCTGGCGCACGATGTTGCCGATCGCGTCCTGGGTGCGGTGAACGTGCTCGACGCCGGCTTCCACCTGTGCCTTGGTGCCCGTCACGAGCTGCTTGATCTCACGCGCCGCATCCGCCGAGCGCTGGGCGAGTGCCCGCACTTCCTGCGCGACCACGGCAAAGCCGCGACCACTATCGCCGGCGCGGGCGGCCTCGATGCCGGCATTGAGCGCCAGCAGGTTGGTCTGGAAGGCGATCTCGTCGATGACGCCGATGATCTGGCCGATCTTTTCCGCCGACGCCTCGATATCCGCCATCGCGGACATGGCCTCGCCGACGATGTTGCCGCTTTCGGCGACGGACTGCTGCGTGGTGGCGGCGGCCGACTGCGCCTTGCGGGTCTCGCCCAGCGTCTGGCGCACGCGCTCGACGATGGTGCCGAGGGCATTCGCCGTCTCGATCAGGCTTGCCGACTGCTCGGCGGAGCGGGCCGACAGTGCACCGGCGCCCGAGGCGAGCGTGCCGACGAGGCGATCGGATTCCGTCGCGCGATCGGCGGCGGTGGTGAGGCGGGACTGGATCTCGTCGAGCGCGCCGTTCAGCGTCTCGGCAAGCTCGCGCCAGGCATCCGGCATCTCGCCGGAAACACGCGCGGAGAAATCGAGTGCGGAAAGCGAGCGGATCGTTTCGCCGAAGACGCGGTCGAGTTCCGCGCGGTCTTCGCGACGCTGTTCGCCGAGCGCCCGCTGATGGGCGTGGCGCAACTCGTTGAAGCGCAGCGAGACGCCGATCTCCATATCGACCATCGCGGTGCGCAGGAAAGCGGAGACGAGATCGGTCAGTTCCTGGCGGCGCGCCTTGGCACCGGAGAACATGGATTTCGGCCAGTATTGTTCGATGAGGCCGGTGACGACCGTTTCGACGACGACCGAATGGCCGGCAATGCGCCAGCGCGGGTCGAGGCCCATCTGGCTTTCGCTGTCGGACAGGACTTTGACCCGCTCGGCATAGAGCGCATCGAACCGCGCATCGGTCAGCACGCTCCAGTGGGAGCTCTGGAGGTCGTGCAAGCGGTCGATCTGGCGCTCGCTCTGGAAATGGCGGGCGGCATCGGGAAAGGTCTGGAAGCGCTGGAAGAGATCGCGCAGTGCCGTTTCGACATGCCGTTCGAGGGTCTGGCGGTGGCGGCGGAGCGTGTCGCCCTGCGTGCCTTCGACGCCAGCAAAGCGCAAACGGTCGCGCAGGCTGGCTGCCTGTCCCGTTCGTGCCTGTTCTGCCGGCATTTCCTGCACCAAACTGCTCCCAAACCAACGATGCCCCGGCCACCCGCAATGGATGGACGACTGAATTCTCGCATGGAGAGGTTGGCTACCGAGCCGTGCTCACGCGGCGGCACAGAGATGCCACCCGTCGATCCATGATCAAATTCGGTGAAACTCGAATACCGGCTCGGATCCGGTACGGCGGTTCGGCATCATGCCTGGGTGAGAAATGGCGAATTTCCCATTCCGACGTGTAGAGCAATGTTTATGGTTAATTCCTTGCCTGAAGGTTAATAGTTCATAGCTTGCTTATGGCATTGCTAAAATTAACAGAACCGACGTTGCGTAAGCCACACGCAAGCTCGCGCGCGTAGGGTCTGGGCATGGACTGACAATGATGTCAGGAGGAACGAACAATGATTGTTCTAGGACTGGGCGCCGCGCTGATCGCTTCTGCAACCCTCGCCGCCATCTACCTGCTTCTCGATATCGATGCTGGCCGCGCGCCGGCCAAGGCCCGGGTGTTCTGAAACAGGCCTCAGCGATCGGCAACGAGCGAGCGCCAGCGCGCCGCATAGTCGGCTGCGCCCGGCGGTAATTCTTCCGCAATCGTCACCAGCGCCGGCTCCGGCGCCCTGCCCGCGGCAAGGCAGGCCGCGCCGACGCTCGTGCCTGTCGCGCTGCCGCCGGCCAGCACCGCTCGACCGACCGCCACCTTCAGCATCACCAGGAACGCCCGGTTGGCCGCAAACGGCCCCTCGACGATCACCGGTCCTTCCGCGCCGATGAGATCGAGACAGGTCGCCGTCATCAAAGCGAGATGGAGGGCGATCACGGCCTGGGCTGCATCCTCGCTCAGGTCCTCGCGTGGAACGGTCCATGCTGCCTTGCGGCCGGGGAACGGCCCGGAATCCTCCGGCAGCGACGGGAGCAGCATGGCGCCACGCTCCAGCACCTCTGATATTGCGTCCGGCGGTAGGTTGCCCGACTTTCCGCCCAGCACCGAAAAAGCCCGGCCGCCCATGAAGCGGGCGGAGGGCACCGGCTCGCCGAGCGCATTGACGTTGACGAGCGTGTCGCGCGCCTCGTCCAGCGCGACCGGCCGCGCGCCCATCGCCATCACCACCACCCAGGTGCCCGTCGAGACCACCGCATAGGGCGCCTGCCGCGTCAGCACATAGGGCAGCAGCGAGGCGTTGGAATCATGAATGCCGCAATGGACCGGGATGCCCGGCCTGAGCCCCGCCGCTTGGGCGATTTCGGGGCGGATCGGCCCGAGCACATCGCCCGCCTTGCGGACGGGCGGCATGAGCCCGGTCCAACCCTGGCTTTCCACGAGGCTGGAAAAGCGCCCGTTGCGCGGCTCCCAGAGATCGGCATGGCAGCCAAGCGACGTCACCTCGCTCGCCGCAACGCCTGTCAGGCGGAAGGACCAATATTGCGCATACATGAGGATCCAGCGCGCCCTGGCGAATTTTTCGGGGAAGCGCTTCGACTGCCAGTAAATCTGCAATCCGGCATTGAGGCCGACGGGCAGCACGGGCGTACCGCTTTCCTCGAAGCGCGGACGGACGGTCCGGTATTCTTCGCCGAGTTCCTGCGGCCCGTCATGTTCATAGTCCAGGACGGGAAGGACAAGCGTGCCATCGTCGCCGACAAGAGCTGCCGTGGCGCCGTGGGTAGTAACCGAGATCGCATCGATCGAGTGTTCCCGATTGAGCGCGCCAAGGCTCTCGACGATGAAAGCCCAGAGTTTTTCGGTGTCGAAATGCGGATAGGGCGCGGCCTGCACCACACCGTTCGGCATGGTGCGCGCGGCAACCTCGCGAAAGCTTTCGCCATCAACGAGCACGACCTTGGCATTCGTCTTGCCGATATCGATGACGGCGACGATCATCGGCTCAGTCCATATGGAAGACGGTGACGAGCGGCACGGCGACCGGTTCGTTGTCCGGCTTCGTTTCCATGATGTCCGCCATGAACCCCCACCAGCGCTGCATCACCGGATGGCTCGGCAGGTCCGCCATCGTATGGTCGTCGCGCCGCCAGAGCACGCCGAAGAGCAGGTTGGTCTCCTCGTCGAGATGGATGGAATAGTCCGAGACGCCAACCTCCTTCAGGAGCGTAGAGAGTTCCGGCCAGATCGCATCGTGCCGCGCCTTGTATTCGGCGGCCATGCCGGGATTGAGCCGCATGCGAAACGCGTATTTCTCCATGGCTCAACGGCTCCGGAAGCGGCGGTAGAGGATCGGCAGCGCGATGACGGAGATCAGCAGCAGGCCGATGAAGATCGACATGACGATGCCCGGTACGTTCAGGAGGCCGAAGCCGAAGGTCACCATGCCCATGATCAGCGCCGCCAGCACCACGCCCGGAATGGTGCCGGAGCCGCCAAGAATGTTGACGCCGCCCAGCACGACCATCGTCACCACCTCCAGCTCCCAACCCAGCGCGATGGACGGGCGTGTCGAGCCGAGGCGGGCCGTGAGGCAGATCGAGGCGATCGCCGCCATCAGGCCGGTCAAAAGGAACAGCAAGAATTTGACGCGGCCGACGCGGACGCCGGAGAAAAGGGCCGCCGTCTGGTTGTTACCGATGGCGTAGACGGCGCGGCCGAAATTCGTCTTGTGCAGGACGACGCCGTAGACGATCGCCAAGGCCACGAAGAGGCAGAACTCAAAGGAGAAGACCCACCAGACATAACCCTGGCCGAACCAGGAGAAGCTGGCGGGATAGCCGGTAAAAGCCTTGTCGCCGAGGATGACGAAGGAGAGGCCGCGGAAAAGGCTCATCGTGCCGATGGTGACGACGATGGACGGCAGGCCGAGGCCGGTGACGAGCAGGCCGTTGAAGGCGCCGCAGAGCAGGCCGGTGGCAAGGCCGACCATGACGAGCGCCGGCGTATCGAAGCCGAGTTGCACGGCGTAGCCCATCGCGGTGGAGGTCAAAGCGATGATCGAGGCGACGGAGAGGTCGATCTCGCCGGAAATGATGACCAGCGCCATGGCGAAGGCGATCATCGCCTTTTCGGTGAAGTTGAACGTCGCGTCCGACAGATTCCACGGATCGAGGAAATAGGGCGAGGCGAAGCAATTGACGAGGAAGATCGCCAGCGCCACGGCGACCAGCAACGTCTCCCAGCTTTTCACCAGCCGTGCGCCGCGGCCTTCCAGCCGGTCGGGGATGTGGCGCGCCACCATCTGGGTCTCAGCCATGCACCGCCTCCGCTTTCCTGAGGATGACCCGACCTTTTCGCTTTTCGGCACGCGCATTCACGGCAACGGCGATGATGATGACCATGCCGGAAATCGCCATCTGGGCGAAGGGCGAGATGTTGATGACGGGCAGCGCGTTCTTGATGACCCCAAGGAACAGCGCCCCGAGCAGCGCGCCGCCGACGGAGCCGATGCCGCCGGCAATCGAGATACCGCCGATGACGCAGGCCGCGATGATGTCGAGCTCGAAGCCGGCCGCGATATCGACATAGGCGACGGCGTAGCGCGACACCCAGAGATAGCCGGAAAGGCCGGCGAGCGTACCCGACAGGCAATAGGCGAAGAAGCGCGTGCGGCCGACATCGATGCCGGTATAGACCGCCGCATGCGGATTGCCGCCGACGGCAAAGAAGGCGCGGCCAAGCGGCGTGCGGCGCATCACCACGACCATGATGCCGATGATGACGATCGACAGCCAGGAGAGCAGCGGGAAGCCGAGCACGGCTGCGCGCGGCAAGGCCTTGAAGGCATCGCTCATCTGGTGCGCGTTGATCCAGGCGCCGCCCGACAGCAGGAAGATCAGGCCGCGATAGATGGTGAGCGTGCCGAGCGTGACGACGATCGGCGGGATGTCGAGCTTCCAGACGAGCAGGCCGTTGATCGAGCCGAGCACGGCGCCAAGCGCCATGGCGATGAGGATGACCAGCGGGATCGGCAGGCCCGGCATCGCCGCATTCATCATCGCCGCCACCATGCCGGACAACGCGAGGTTTGCGGCCATCGACAGATCGATGCAGCGCGTCAGGATCACGGCCATCTGGCCGAGCGCCAGGATGATCAGGATCGACGTGTCGTTATAGACATTGGCGAGATTGCCCGGCGTCACGAAGGGCGGGAAGCGGATGGCGATCAGCGCCACCAGGGCGATGATCGCCACGACCAGCAGCATTTCGCGGTTCTTGAGCAAGAGCTTCATGCGGCCTCCTGAATGCCGGCGGCGGCGCGCACGAGTTTTTCGGCGGTGAGATCCGCGCGTTCGAAGCGGCCGGCGATGCGGCCCTCGCGCATGACGATGACCCGGTCGGCCATGCCCATGATCTCCGGGATTTCGGAGGAAACCATGATGACGCTGAGGCCCGAAGCGGCGAGTTCGCTCATGAAAGCGTGCACGGCGGCCTTCGAGCCGATATCGATGCCCTTGGTCGGCTCATCAAGGATGATCACCTTCGGCCGCGTCGCCAGCCACTTGGCGATTACCACCTTCTGCTGATTGCCGCCCGACAGCGTGCCGACGTCCTGATCGAGCGAGGCGGCGCGCAGATCGAGGCGCGCGGTGTATTCCCGCGCCAGCGCAAACTCTTCCGCCATGCGCAAAAATCCGGCACGCGAGGTGCGCGAGAGCGAGGGCAACGTGACATTCTGGAAGATCGGCAGGCCGATGATCGCGCCCTGCCGGCCGCGCTCCTCCGGCACATAGACGATGCCAGCCTCGATGGCTTCCGCCGGCGAGCGGATAACCTTGACTTCGCCATCCAGCCGGACGGCACCGGCCGAGGGCCTGGTGATGCCGATCAGCGACTGCATGAATTCCGAGCGGCCAGCGCCGACGAGGCCGTAGAAGCCGAGAATCTCGCCGCGGCGCAGTTCGAAGTTGATGTCCTCGAATTCGGTCGGGTGGCGATAGCCGGAGACGGTGAGCACCGGTTCGCCGATCGCGACGTCCTGCTTGGGAAAGACCTGGCCGACATCGCGGCCGACCATCAGGCGCACCAGATCGTCCTGCGTCGTCTCGCCGATCAGCCCCTCGCCCACCATACGGCCATCGCGAAAGACGGTGTAGCGGTCGGCGATGCGGAGGATTTCATCGAACTTGTGGCTGATGAAGAGGATCGCCTTGCCATCCGCCTTCAGACGGTCGACCAGTTCGTAAAGCTCGTGGATTTCCTTATGCGACAGGGCAGCCGTCGGCTCGTCCATGATGACGACGCGGGCGTCGATGGAGAGCGCGCGGGCGATCGCGACGAGGTGCTTGTTGGCGATGCCGAGATCGCGCAGACGGATCGACGGATCGAGATCGGCGCCGACACGCGACAGCAGGGCGCGGGCATCGGCGTTCATCCTTTTCCAGTCGATGAGGCTGAGGGCAGTGCGCGGGGCGTGGCCCAGAAAAATGTTTTCGGCGACCGAGAGTTCGTCGAACAGCACGGTCTCCTGATGGATGGCGGTGACGCCGGCTTTGGCCGCGGAATTGGCGGTCGGGAAGCGGGTCTCCACGCCGTCGACGCGGATTACGCCCTCGTCGGGCTGGTAGATGCCGGTCAGGATCTTGACCAGCGTCGACTTGCCGGCCCCGTTCTCCCCGACAAGTGCCGTCACCGAGCCCGGATAGAGCGCGAGCGAGACCTCGGCGAGCGCGCGCACACCGGGAAAGGATTTCGAGATCCCCTCAAGTGCGACAGCGGGCTTCATCCGCGATGTGGTCGTGTCCTGCAGCAAGTCTTGGTCCACTCGTTGGGTTTATTTTGCTCGGTCGCGAGCGATGCGGATGAGGTTGCCCCTCACCCTAGCCCTCTCCCCGCAGGCGGGGAGAGGGAACAGAGGCGGTGCGGCCAGGTTTCCTTCTCCCGTTCACGGGGAGAAGGTGGCCGGCAGGCCGGATGAGGGGCAGTCTCCATTCAGCCGCCAGATCAGAAGATCTTGGCGAACTCTTCGACGTTCTTGGCATCGTAGATGAACGGATCGGCCATGGCGCCTTCGTTCTTATCGTCGAGCTTGACGGTGCCCATGCGGCCCATCTTCAGTTCCGCGCCGGGCTTGGCTTCCGCGCCGCCGATCAGGTCATAGGCGATCATGGTGGCGGAGTAGCCGAGGTCGATCGGGTTCCAGATCGCGAAGGATTTGGAGGCGCCCGACTTCACATGGCCGGCCATTTCGGACGGCAGGCCGAGGCCCGTGACGTTGATCTGGCCGATCTTGCCGGCGTCGGTGACGGCCTGGGCGGCGGCGACGATGCCGACGGAGGTCGGCGCGATGATCGCCTTCAGGTTCGGATGCGACTGGATGAGGCCCTGCGTCTCGCGATAGGACTTGTCGGCAAGGTCGTCGCCATAGACGGTGGCAACCACGTTGATGCCCTTATAGTTGGGCAGAACCTTGGTCATCTCCTCGATCCAGACATTCTGGTTGGTCGAGGTGGCCGTGGCCGAGAGCACGGCGACGTCCCCGCCATCCGGCAGGTTATCGGCAGCGAGCTTGATGATCATGTTGCCGATCAGCGGGTTCGAGGACGGGTTGAGGTGCATCGAGCGACCTTCCGGCGCGACGCCCGAATCCCACGAGATGACCTTGATGCCGCGGTCCATGGCCTTCTTGAGGGCCGGCACCAGCGCATTCGTGTCGTTCGCCGAAACGGCAATAGCATCGACCTTCTGGGCGATCAGCGAGTTGATCACCTCGATCTGGCCTTCGGCGGTCGTCGTCGTCGGGCCGGTATAGATGACCTCGACATCGCCGAGTTCCTTGGCGGCCTCCTGCGCGCCCTTGTTGGCGGCCTCGAAGAAGCCGATGCCGAGCGCCTTGACGACGAGGGCGATCTTCTTGGTTTCCGCCTGCGCGCTGGCCATCATCGCGACCGAGACGGCCGCGGTCACAAGCAATGTCTTCAGAATTTTCACGACTGTTTCCTCCCAGTGAAAATCAACCCGCCGGCGTCATGCCGACGAGGGTGCATTCTGCGTTTTGGCGTCGGTCTGAACGTTTGCGACGATCAGGTTGACGCCGGCCTCCTCCAGCATCGCGGCATCCCTGTCCTCGATGCCCGAATCCGTGATGACGGTTGCGATGCGCTTCAGCCCGCAGAGAATGAGGCTGGAGCGCTTCTTGAACTTGGTGGAGTCGACCAGCACGATGAGTTCGTCGGCCTGGTCGATGAGCTTCTGTTCCGCTTGAATGAGCAGTGGATCGGCCTCCATCAGGCCGAGCGGCCCGAGGCCCTGCGCTCCCATGAACATGCGGCGCGCATAGAAATTGCGCGTCACGTCATTGTCGAAGGGGCTGAGCACGATGTTCTGCTCACGGTAGATCGTGCCACCGGAAAGCATGATCGTGTTCTTCGAATGCTTCAGCAGGTGTTCGGCGATGTTGAACGAGTTGGTGAAGACCTGCATGCGGCGGTTGGTCAGGAAATGCACCATCTGGAACGTCGTGGTGCCGCCGTTGATGATGATCGGGTCGCCATCCTCGCAGAGCCCAACCGCCTCCTTGGCGATCGCCTGTTTCTGGCGGGTGTTCAGTGTCTCGTTCACCGTGAAGGGCCGGCCGGCGAGGCCGACGAACTGCGGCGGATGGAGCGCCTCAGCGCCTCCGCGCACCCGGCGCAGCTTCTTCTGCACATGGAGTGCTGCGATATCGCGGCGGATCGTCGCCTCGGAACTGTCAGTCAGGTCCACCAGCTCGGGCACGGTGACGACCGGCTTTTCCTGAACGGCGGACAGAATGATCCGATGTCTTTCCTTTTCGTGCATGGTTCCTCCAGTGCTGGCAATGCTTCCATCAGGAACGCGCAATGTCAATCACAAGCAATCATATTTTTTCATTGTGCAGCGCAATATGACTGTTTTTGATCGTTTGTGATTGACATCCGCGAAGTTTCCATGAGATTTGAAAGCATGCCTTCAAGCGCGGCGATAGCCTTGCGAATGAGAAACATCGCCTTGCGCATGAGAAACACCGGGAGGAAATGCCGATGCTGGAGAAGAACCAGGGCGCACGCCTTGCAACCCTGTGGGATGACGCAAAGGCGTCGACGATGAGCGAGCCCGAGCGGCTGCTCTATCGTTCCAACCTGCTCGGCTCCGACAAGCGCATCACCAATTACGGCGGCGGCAACACCTCGGCGAAGGTCATCGAGAAGGACCCGCTCGGCGCGGGCGATGTCGAGGTTCTCTGGGTCAAGGGCTCGGGCGGTGATGTCGGAACGATCAAGATGGATGGTTTTGCCACGCTCTATATGGACAAGCTGAACGCGCTGAAGGGGCTCTATCGCGGCCTGGAGCATGAGGACGAGATGGTGGGCTACCTCCCCCACTGCACCTTCAACCTCAACCCGCGCGCCGCCTCGATCGACACGCCGCTGCATGCCTATGTGCCGAAGAAACATGTCGACCACATGCATCCGGACGCGATCATCGCCATTGCCGCCGCGAAGAACAGCCGCGAGCTGACGCAGCAGATTTTCGGCGACGATATCGGCTGGCTGCCCTGGAAGCGGCCGGGCTTTGAGCTGGGCCTGTGGCTCGAAAAGTTCTGCCTGGAAAACCCGACGGCACGCGGCCTCGTGCTCGAAAGCCACGGCCTCTTCACCTGGGGCGATACGGCGAAGGAATGCTACGAGACGACCATCGAGATCATCAACAAGGCGATCGCCTGGTTCGAGGACAACAACACGGCGCCGGCCTTTGGCGGCGCGGTGAAGCCGGTGCTGGCCGCTGCTGAGCGCCGTGCGGTTGCGGAAAAGCTGATGCCGGTCATCCGCGGCATGATCAGTGAAGACGAGAAGAAGGTCGGTCATTTCGACGATGGCGAGGCCGTGCTCGACTTCGTGACGTCGAGGAATCTGGCACCACTCGCGGCCCTCGGTACGAGCTGCCCGGACCATTTCCTGCGCACGAAAATCCGGCCGCTCGTCATTGATTTCGATCCGGCCAATCCGGATATCGACAAGACGCTCGCCGGCCTCGTCGATGCCGTCACCGCCTATCGGGCCGATTACGCCGCCTATTACGAGCGCTGCAAGCGGGATAACAGCCCGGCCATGCGCGATCCGAATGCCGTGGTCTATCTGGTGCCCGGCGTCGGCATGATCACCTTTGCCAAGGACAAGGCGACGGCGCGGATTTCCGGCGAATTCTATGTCAATGCCATCAATGTCATGCGCGGCGCTTCCGGCGTCTCCGACTATGTCGGCCTTCCGGAGCAGGAGGCCTTCGACATCGAATACTGGCTGCTGGAAGAGGCGAAACTCCAGCGCATGCCGAAGCCGAAGAGCCTCGCCGGCCGCATCGCGCTCGTCACCGGCGGCGCCGGCGGCATCGGCAAGGCAACGGCCAACCGGCTGATGGCCGAAGGCGCCTGCGTGGTGCTCGCCGATATCGACGAGACGGCGCTTGCCGCCGCGCAAAACGAGCTTGCCGGCCGCTACGGCAAGGATGTCGTGCGCTCGGTCGCGATGAACGTCACCGACGAGGCGCTGGTGGCGAAAAGCTTTGCCGACACGCTGGTCGAGTTCGGCGGCCTCGACATTCTCGTCTCCAATGCCGGCCTCGCCTCTTCCGCCGTCATCGAGGAAACGACGCTGGAGCTCTGGAACAAGAATATCAGCATTCTCGCCACCGGTTATTTCCTCGTCTCGCGCGAAGCCTTCCGCATCTTCCGCCGGCAGAAGGCTGGCGGCAACGTGGTCTTCGTCGCCTCGAAGAACGGCCTTGCCGCCTCCCCCGGCGCCTCGGCCTATTGCACGGCGAAGGCCGCCGAAATCCACCTCGCCCGCTGCCTTGCGCTTGAAGGCGCCTCCGAGCAGATCCGTGTCAATGTGGTGAACCCGGACGCTGTGTTGCGCGGCTCGAAAATCTGGACCGGCGAATGGAAGGAACAGCGCGCGGCGACCTACAAGACGGACGACCTGGAGGCGCATTATCGCGAGCGCTCCATGCTGAAAATGTCGGTCTATCCGGAGGATATCGCCGAGGCGATCTATTTCCTCGCGTCCGATATGTCGGCGAAATCGACCGGCAATATCGTCAATGTCGACGCGGGCAATGCCCAGTCCTTCACGCGCTGAGGAGATCGACCAATGACGATGATTTCCCAGGACGTGCTTTCGCGCGAGAACGACAGGCGTCTTGCCGATCTGAAGAGCGACTATCAGCATCTTGGCGCGCAGCTTGCCCGCCGTGGCGTCAATATCGATGCGGTGAAGCGCAAGGTCGCGGCCTATGCGGTGGCGGTGCCCTCCTGGGGCGTCGGCACCGGCGGCACGCGTTTTGCGCGTTTTCCCGGCGAGGGCGAGCCGCGCAACATCTTCGACAAGCTGGAGGATTGCGCGGTCATCCAGGAGCTGACCCGCGCGACGCCGACGGTCTCCTTACATATTCCGTGGGACAAGGTAGCGGACCTCAAGGAATTGAAGGAACGGGGCAATGCGCTCGGCCTCGGCTTCGACGCGATGAACTCCAACACCTTTTCCGATGCGCCGCAGCATGAGCATTCCTACAAGTTCGGTTCGCTCTCACACGCCAATGCCGCGACGCGCCAGCAGGCCGTCGAGCACAATCTGGAATGCATCGCCATCGGCAATGCGCTGGGCTCGAAGGCGCTGACGGTGTGGATCGGCGACGGCACGAACTTTCCAGGGCAGGCGAATTTCACGAAAAGCTTCGAGCGCTATCTCGATGCGATGAAGGCCATCTACAAAGAGCTGCCGGAGGACTGGCGGCTCTTTACCGAGCACAAGATGTACGAGCCGGCCTTCTATTCAACGGTGGTGCAGGACTGGGGTAGCAATTACCTGATCGCCCAGGAACTCGGCCCCAAGGCCTATTGCCTCGTCGACCTTGGCCATCATGCGCCGAACGTCAATATCGAGATGATCGTCGCCCGGCTCATCCAGTTCAGGAAACTCGGCGGCTTCCATTTCAACGATTCGAAATATGGCGACGACGATCTTGATACCGGCTCGATCGATCCCTACCGGCTCTTCCTCGTCTTCAACGAGCTGGTCGATGCGGAGGTGCGCCAGGCCGAAGGCTTTGCGCCGGCGCATATGCTCGACCAGAGCCACAACGTCACCGACCCGATCGAAAGCCTGATGCGCAGCGCCATGGAGGTCTGCCGCGCCTATGCGCAGGGGCTGATCGTCGATCGCGCGGCGCTCCTCGGTTATCAGGAGGGCAATGATGCGCTGATGGCCTCCGAGACGCTGAAGGCCGGTTTCCGCACCGATGTCGAGCCGATCCTTGCCATGGCAAGGCTGGAGTCCGGCGGCGCGATCGATCCGGTCGCGACCTACCGGGCGGCGGGCTACCGGGCGAAGGTCACCGGCGAGCGGCCGGCGGTGGCGAGCGGGGGCGGCGGCATCGTCTGAGCGGCTGAAGAGAAGTTTTCAAAGCCCCTTGCTTTCCGGAAAACGGCTGCCAGATTGAGCAGTGACAGAATGATGCTGTCAAAGGGAGCATTCCATGGGCATTGAAAGCATTCTTATTTTCCTCCTCATCGGCGCCATTGCGGGCTGGCTTGCGGGCCTGATCGTCTCGGGCTTCGGCTATGGCCTCATCGGCAATATCGTCGTCGGCATCGTCGGCGCCTTCATCGCCGGTTTCCTGTTTCCCCGGCTCGGCTTCTCCATTGGCGGCGGCATCCTCGCCGCGATCATCAACGCCACGATCGGCGCGGTGATCCTGCTCGTGCTCATCAAGGTTCTCAAGCGCGCCTGACCAAGGCGCAAGAATCCAAAAGGCCGTGGCGGGAAACCGCCACGGCCTTTTCGTTTCAGTTGACGCTCACCGGCTTCGAGCGCATGCGCGACACCGTCTCGCGCTCGGCGCGCTTGCAGCGCATCGGCGGCAGGCCGCGGTCCATCAGCGCCATATCCTCCAGCACCATGTCGCCCATCTTCTTGAAGGCGCTGTCGAGCGCGCCGGCACGGTGCGCCGAACGCACGAAGCCGGCAAGCGTTCGCACCGGATGGTCGAGCGGCAGCGGCTCCTCCGGATAGACGTCGCTTGCCGCAACGATATGGCCGGATGCGACGGCCGCCATCAGCGCCGGGAAATCGACCACGTCGGCGCGGCTGAGCAGGATGAAACCCGCGCCCCTGCGCATCGAGGCGAAGGCTTCGGCGCCGAGGAACCCCTTGTTCTCGCTTGTCACAGAAGCCACAACGAAGACGAAATCGCTCATCGCCAGCACTTCGGAAAGCGACGCCGGCTCGACGCCCGCCTCGCGCAGCATCGACGGCGGCAGCCAGGGATCGAAGACGCGGATTTTCGCGCGGAAGCCGGAAAGCAGGCGGTTCAGCGCGCGGCCGAGATCGCCGAAACCGACGATGCCGATTTCGGAGCCAGACAGAAGGCGTGCGGACTGGTTGCCCTCGCCGCCCCAGAGCTCTTTGCCCTCGCGGAAGGCGACGTCCGCATCGATCACGCCGCGCGCGATGTTCAAGGCCATGGCGAGGCCGAGTTCCGCGACCGGCTCGGCGAAGACCTGTCCCGTCGTCACGACGTGGATGCCGCGCGAAAACAGGATCTCGTAGGGCATGTTGTTGAGAAGGTTGCTCTCGACATTGAGGATGGCGCGCAGTTTCGGCATGCGCGCCAGCGTCTCGGCGGAGAGCGGCGGCTGGCCGAGGATGTAGCGCGCCTCGCCGAGCACGTCGTCGGAAAGTCCGGCGATGTTTTCCGGATCGGCCTCCACGATGCGGTAGGTGCTGCGCAGTTCGGCCGCGGCCTCCCGCGTGAAGATCAGATCAAGCGAGCGCGGCTCGGGCGCGCTGATCACCAGCGGCAGGGGGGCGTCGGTCATGGCTGCTCCGGAGAATGGATGGGGGAATGTTACCAGTCGAGGCCGCGCAGGTTGCGCTCGCGCGACAGCGGCATGCCGCTGCCCGTCGTGGTCACGCCGCTGCGCGTGCAGTCATAGACCGTGCGGCCCCAATGCTGCTGCGTGCTGTTTTCCGGCGGCGGAATGTAGCGCGGCGTGCAGTCCACCCGTTCCTCGGCTTCATGCTCCTGTGTCGTCACGACACCGGGCAGGTCATGAAAAACCTGTGCCTGCGCGGCGGCCGGGGCAAACAGGAGGGTCAGGGCGACAAGGGCCAATCGTATCGTCATCGTCTCTTCCGGCCGGCGGCCGGTCCTTCGTCTTCCACAAAGAAGTACCGCGAGCCGGAAACATGCGCTATAGGCCTCACGATAATCGTGCAGCTTAGATGGGGTTTTTCATGGCAAGTGCAATCCGCTATCACGAAGGCGACATTTCCGCGGCGGATGCGGCCCGCTACACCGGCGCCATCGCCATCGACACCGAGACGCTCGGCCTCATCCCGCGGCGCGACCGGCTCTGCGTGGTGCAGCTTTCGCCGGGCGACGGTACGGCGGATGTCATCCGCATCGCGGCCGGCCAGAAGGAAGCGCCAAACCTGACGGCCATGCTGGAAGATCCGGCGCGCCAGAAGATTTTCCACTACGGCCGCTTCGATATCGCCGTGCTGTTCCACACCTTCGGTATCACCACCACACCGGTGTTCTGCACCAAGATCGCCTCGCGGCTGACGCGCACCTATACCGACCGGCATGGCCTGAAGGACAATCTCAAGGAGATGCTCGAGGTCGACATTTCCAAGCACCAGCAGTCCTCCGACTGGGCGGCCGAAACGCTCTCGCCGGCGCAGCTCGAATATGCCGCCTCCGACGTGCTGCACCTGCATGCGCTGCGCGACAAGCTGAACGCCCGGTTGGTGCGCGACGGCCGGCTGGCCCATGCGGAAGCCTGTTTCGCCTTCCTGCCGACCCGCGCCAAGCTCGACCTCATCGGCTGGGAAGAGACCGACATTTTCGCGCATAGCTGAACCTTTTCGTGCAGGAGCAGCACCAGACCGGGCCGACGCTGGAGCCGCTGCGCCGCGTGATCCGCGGCCGGCTGGCGGCGCTGCCGCCGGGCATCGCCGAATTCGTGCTGTTCGGGCTGAAGCAGGCCTGGGCCTGCCTGTTCGGCGGGCTGATGCTCGCGCTGATCATCCTGACGAAACTCGTCTGGCAGCCGGACTGGCCGATCCATCGCTACGACGCACTGTTCGTGATGGCGCTCGCCATCCAGGTCACCTTCCTCAAGCTCAAGATGGAGAGCTTCGAGGAGGCGAAGGTCATTCTGATCTATCACCTCGTCGGCACGGCCATGGAGATCTTCAAGGTCCATATGGGCTCGTGGGTCTATCCGGAGGAGGCGCTCATCCGCATCGGCGGCGTGCCGCTGTTTTCCGGCTTCATGTATGCCTCGGTCGGCAGCTACATGGCGCGCGCCATCCGCATCTTCGACATGCGCTTCACCCACTATCCGCCCTTCTGGGCGACGGCGCCCCTGGCGATCGCCATCTACGTCAATTTCTACATGCACCATTTTTTCATCGACATCCGCGTGGTGCTCTTCGCGGCGACGGTGCTGCTGTTCTGGCGGGTGCGCATCTACTACACGGTCGAGCAGAAGCCGCGCTGGATGCCGCTCGTGCTCGCGGCTTTCTTCACCAGCATCTTTCTCTGGATCGCCGAAAACATCGGCACGGCGACGGGCGTCTGGCTCTATCCGGGCCAGAAGACGTGGCACATGGTGCCCTTTACCAAGCTCGGCTCGTGGTATCTGCTGCTCTATGTCAGCTTCGTGCTGGTCACGGTCGTCTGCCGACCGCAGCCGCCGGATACCCCCGAAATCCGACGGGCACAGGCTTAACGTTCGGTTAATCGCCTGCGGACTATTCTCCGGCAAGACTGGAGGTTGCCATGTTGACACCCCTGCAAAGCGCGCAGTCCACCGCCGCCGTCTCGGCGATGCAGTCGATCGTCGAGACGATCGAGGATCGGCGCCGCGAGGAAGCGGAAAAGACCAGCGGGCGCAAGACCGACGACGTCCTGCAGCCGGCGGCCCTGCGTTCGGATGACACCGCACGGCAGGCGAATGCCCGCATCAACGAACATTTCTTCGGCAGCAACGGCCGCGGCGAGGATACGCTCGCCAAGCTGATCTCCCGCTTCAGCGACGCGCTCGGCGTGACGCAGCAGGAGGGCGAAACGTCCCGCGCCTTCGCGCAGCGCCTTTCCGACATGCTGACGCTCGTCGACGGCATCGCGCTGCCGGCCAAGCGCAGCACCCTCAACGTGACGCTCGGCGGGCTCGGCACGACGCTGACCGCCGTGAAGCAGGCGATGGCCGGCCCCTCGGACGACCAGACCGCCAACCTCGTCGCCCGCCTCGCCTTCGCCTCCGGTGTGGAGCAGGGCGAGGAGGAAGCGGACGCCGATTTCGAAAAACGCCTTTCCAACATGCTGACGCGCCTGCGCAGCGAATTGCCGACGGACGTGGCGACGCTGGAAAGCAAATCCGGCCTTTCCGACCTCGGCCTCAAGGCGGCGGATCTCGTCGCGGCGATCCGCAGCCCCTACGGCGCGGAAGCGGAGCGCGTGAAGGAAGCGCTTGCCGAGAAGGCGCGCGACGAAAAGGCGCTGACGCCCGAGATGCGCAAGGTGCTCGCCCGTCTGGAAGACGCGGCCGACCCGAAGACCATCGAAGAGCTCAAGCTCGACCGCACAAAGCGCGACCCGACCCGCGTAGAGGATGCCGAGACCCGCGCCGAGCGCGAGGAAACGATCCAATCGCTGGAAGCCGGCGAGAAGCTCGAAGACGTGCAGAAACTGCAAGACGCCGTCGGCCGCGCCCATGAGGATGTGACGAAGGGCAAGACGGACGGCAAGGCACCGGACGACCCGGCAAAAGCCGCGGTCGACACGATCCAGCTGCTTGCAGCCGGTGCCGCGGCAACGGCACTTGCCGAGAAGACGCCGGCGAAATCCGACAAGGCCCCGACCGACGCCAAGGACATCACGGCGGAAACCGTTCGCGATCTCGATGCCGCAAGCGTGCGCGAGCAGGAGGAACGGGAAGAGGCCAAGAAGGAAATCTTCACGCTGCGCGTCGACGACAACGGCATCTACGACCTCATCACCCGCCAGCTCGTGGCCTGACGATCAGGGCTTGCGCCGCACGATGCCGAGCCGGGCGATGACTTCCGGCGGAATGGCGTAGCGGCGGACCGCATCCTTCTGGCTGCGCAGGCCGCACATTTCCCGCTGGATGAAGAAGGCCCAGACCTTGTCGGCGGCGTCGTTCAGGAGGTCCTCGCGTTCCAGCTCGGTGCAGCCGGCGGCGAGGCGCTCGGCAAGCAGCGCCAGCGCCTTCTCGACCTTCAGCCCATGCCGGCCGAGCGCGTCCGCCCGTTCCGACATCAGCTCGTATTCCAGGATGTTCAGCCCCGTGTCCTTGGTGAAGGAGGGGGCGAGCGCCTGCGGCGGGCGTACCGTCATCTCTCGTCTCCAGTCATCGAAGCCAAGATGGAGCGGCAAACGCCCGTCTGCAAGGGGATCAGGCGGCGCGGGCGCGCACCTCGTCGAAGGTCCAGTCGCGCAAAAGCTTGCCATCGCGCCAGACCGGCTGGAGCAGGTTTTCGCGGCCGACCAACTGGTCGACGCGCGCGGCTTCCAGGCCGCTTAAGCCCGTAACCACAGCCTGCCGGCCGGCCTTCGAGGCTTTCAGGTTCATCGTCGCCGGGCGCTTGTAGACGTCGTGCCAGGCGCCGGCCGTATCCTGCCGGGCATTGGCCTTCATGGCGAAGGAATAGGTGTCGCGGTTGACCTTCTGCAAAAGGCCCGCGCCCATGCCGAAGGCGATGTTTTCCGCGGAGAAGCCGAAGGCCTCCAGCCGGCCGAGGATGAGGCCGATATCCGCGGGCGAAATGCCATCGCCCTGGATGACGCGCACGCTGTCGTCGAGCACCTTGTAGCCCTTGGCATTCAGGTGCGTGCCGAAGGCATAGGCGAGCTGGCGCACGACCTGCACGGGCGTCTCCACCGGATCGCCGCTGTCGGGGCGCACGACCAGCGTGCCACCGGCTGTCTGCACCCGCTCCTTCAGTTGCTTGCCCCAGATTTCCGCGACGGCATTGTTGATGTCGTAGCTGTCGGAGACGACGGCATAGAGGCCCTTGGCCCCGAACTTGTCGATCATGTTGCCATAGGCTTCCGCCTCGTGTTCCTGGCCCCAGGAGGTCATGGTCGAGTGCTCGGAAGCCGGGATCGAGAAGCCGGCCATGTCCGCGCCATAGTAGCGGCGGGCGAAGAGCACGGCGCTCACCGTATCCGTGCCCATGAAGTTGACAAGATGCGCCGCACCGCCGATGCCCGCCTGCTCGAAGCTCGTCGTGCCGCGTGCGCCAAAATCGTGCAGGCGGAAGGGGAGGACGGCGGCCGGGTCGTCGCAGGTCTTTTCCAGCAGGGGCTGGATGATCTGCTTCACCTTGCGCGAATTGGAGGCGACCGTGCTCGGATACCAAATGGCGCGCAGAAGCGAGGTCTCGATATAGGAGGTCAGCCAGTAGCAGGCCGGATCGGTGTTCACCACCTGCACGACCGGAACGCCGCGGCGCACCATGGTGCCCTCCGGCAGCGCCTCGATCAGGAGCGGCAGGAAGCCGCCGTGCTTGTTGACGATATGCGCCCAGCCCTCGCGGTTGAACGGCAGGCCATGCGCCGTCACGATCCCTTCGGCCTCTTCGATATCCTGACGCGTGACCGGCTTCGACAGGTAGTCCTTGAGGAACATCTGGAGGCCGAAGAACAGCACTTCCGGCTGCTCGGAATGGCCGCGCGCCTCGACATAGGAGGAAATCGCGCGCGTTTCCGGCGGATACTGCAGGTAGTGGCTGAACTTGTAGCTGTCGGTGTTGAGGATGGGATTGGTGAGGTTCATCGAGGGGGTCTCCGCCGCATCCGCGGCCCGCAAAACACCGGCGGCCAACAGTGCCGAGAAGATTTACGCGAGCTGAGCATAAGGGGCAAGGCCCGTTTCGCGCGACAATTCGGGGTGAACAATGCTGCATGTGCGAAGCGTTTCGGCACGCGTTAGCAATTCGTTAACCATAAAATGCCAATTGTAATGGATAGGAAGTTGTTCGGAATATCGGGCTCGCCCGTCCGGCACAGTTGCAGCGGTTCAGTGTTTCGCCGGGTTACCCGTCGCCTCCGCAGAAATGCCCGGTTCGTCCGGGCCGAAGATCATCACCTCGCAGCGTCGCGCATGATGCGCCATCCGACGAACGATGGAACATTGGCAGGCTTTGCGATGCGGATAGCATCGGCCGGGAAGAACAGGAGGCGGGCATGCTGCCACGAGTGGCACCTACGACCGGGGCACTACAGCCCTCCCTCGCCCTTCAGGCCGGCACCCCCGTCGAGGCCGCCGTCAAGCCGCAGCTTTCCGCCACCGCCCTCGCCAACCTCCGCGCCGAGGTGCTGCTGCGCCTCATCGAGACCATGCTCAAGCACATGCCGCGCACGAGCGAGCCGAGCCCGAGCCGCGACCTGCTCGAGACGCTGCTTGCCGCGCTGAAGACCCTGCCCGGCCGTGAGGGCGAAGGCGGGCGCAAGCTTGCCGACCTTCTCGCCAAGCTGCCGCCAGAACTTCGCCCCGCCGTGGAAAAGCTGATCGGCACCGTGCTTTCCGCCATGCCGACGCGCAGCCTCGTCGAGGTGGTGCGCAACCCGAACGGACCGGAAGCGCAAAAGCTCGCCACCCTGCTGACGGCAAGCCTCGATGCCGACGATCTTCCCACCGCCGGCGCGGAACGCCAGCAGAAGCCGCTCGGTCTCACCGCCCAGCAGCTCGCCGCCGTCGGCCGCCATGGCCCGCAGCAGACCGCCCAGGCGACGCAGATCGCCGGCGATGCGCGCGCCCTCCAGACCGTGCTGAAGCGCATCTTCGATCTCGACAGCGGCAGCAAGCCGCGGACCGTGAGCACGGCGCGCGCGGTGGAGACGGAGCTGGCCCGCCCTGCCACCCTCGCCGGCGCGAACCGCCTGCCGGTTCAAGCAAATACGACAACGCGGACGGAGCTGCCCGTGCCGGCTCCCATCGCCAAGGTCGCCGACCGGCCGCCGGTGGAAGCGACCGAAGCGGTTACCCGCGACAACATCGACACGGAAGAAACGCAGAAAGCGGCCCCGGCCATGAAGCGGGACGAGATACCCGCCAAGGCGCAGACCGCCAATGCCGCCGGCCAGGCGCTCGCCCGCAGCGTGCCGCAAGCCGTGGCGCGCGACCTGCCGCAAGCACTCGTGATGCAGGCCGTCGCCCATCTCGTCGAAAACCTGTCGCCGGAAGAGGCGAAGTTCCTGCAGGCACTGCTGGAACAGCCCATCGATCCGCCGGAGGAGCAGAGCCAGAATCCCCTCAGCACCGAACTGCCGGAACAGGCCGCAGAACAGGCAGTCGAGACCGAAACGGTCGCCGATGGCGGCAAGATGCGCGCCGAGACCGCACAATCGACCCCGGCCCTGCCGCGCCAGACGGCAGAACTGGATGACGCCGTGCCGCTGCCGCAGCCGCGGGAAACCGTCCGGGCCGCCGTCGCGGTCGATACGACGCCCGAGAGGCTGCTTGCAGCAACGGTCTTGCCGCGCGAGGGCGTGCCGCTCGCCTTCGTGCCCTACCTGCCGGCGGAAGAGGATCTTGAATGGTTCGAAACCCGTGACACTGAGAAGGACGAAGAGCAGGCGGAGGGTGAAGGCGAAGGGGACGGCGAGAATGCGGATCCCAATGCCTCGGGCGACGAACCGGAAGAAGCCGCCCCGGAAACCACCGACATGGTGCGCCGGCGCGAGAAAACGGCGGAGATGGTCGGCGTCATCGAGCCGGGCCTCGTCTTCTACCAAAAACTCGGCGACTACTGGACCTGAACGAAAAAGCCCGCGGAGATCGCTCTCCGCGGGCTTCTTATTTTTCAGGCAAGCAAGGCTTACTCGGCGTTGTTGCGGTTCTTCAGAGCCGCGCCGAGGATGTCGCCGAGCGACGCGCCGGAGTCGGACGAACCGAACTGTGCGACGGCTTCCTTCTCTTCGGCGATTTCGAGCGCCTTGATCGAAAGCTGGATCTTGCGATCCTTCTTCGAGAAGTTCAGCACGCGGGCGTCGACGGTCTGGCCGACCGAGAAACGCTCCGGACGCTGTTCGTCACGGTCACGCGACAGGTCGTTGCGGCGGATGAACGAGGTGAGGTCTTCGTGGTTGACGAGACGCACTTCGATGCCGCCATCGTTGATCGCGATGACTTCAGCCGAAACGACGGCGTTCTTGCGCAGGTCGCCAGACGCAGCGGCGTCGCCGACCGAGTCCTTGCCGAGCTGCTTGATGCCGAGCGAGATGCGCTCCTTGTCGACGTCCACATCCAGAACGACAGCCTTGACGACGTCGCCCTTGTTGAACTCCTCGATGACCTGCTCGCCCGGACGGTTCCAGTCGAGGTCGGAGAGGTGCACCATGCCGTCCACGTCGCCGTCGAGGCCGATGAACAGGCCGAATTCGGTCTTGTTCTTGACTTCGCCTTCGACTTCCGTGCCAGCCGGGTGGCTGTGCGCGAAGGCCTGCCACGGGTTCTCGAGGGTCTGCTTGAGACCGAGCGAGATGCGGCGCTTCGTCGGGTCGACTTCGAGAACGACCACGTCGACTTCCTGGCTCGTGGACAGGATCTTGCCGGGGTGAACGTTCTTCTTGGTCCAGGACATTTCGGAGATGTGGATCAGGCCTTCGATGCCCGGCTCCAGCTCGACGAACGCACCGTAGTCGGTGATGTTCGTGACCGTACCGGAGATCTTCTTGCCCGTCGGGTACTTGGTGCCGATGCCATCCCACGGATCCGACTCGAGCTGCTTCATGCCGAGCGAGATGCGGTGGGTTTCCTGGTTGATGCGGATGATCTGAACCTTGACCTGCTGGCCAATGGACAGGATTTCCGACGGATGGTTGACGCGGCGCCAGGCCATGTCGGTGACGTGCAGCAGGCCGTCGATGCCGCCGAGGTCAACGAACGCACCGTAATCGGTGATGTTCTTGACGACGCCGTCAACAACCTGGCCTTCTTCGAGGTTCTGAACGATTTCAGAACGCTGCTCGGCACGCGATTCTTCGAGAACCGTACGGCGCGAAACGACGATGTTGCCGCGACGCTTGTCCATCTTGAGGATTTCGAAGGGCTGCGGGTTGTGCATGAGCGGCGTGACGTCGCGGATCGGACGGATGTCGACCTGCGAACGCGGCAGGAAGGCAACGGCGCCGTCGAGATCGACGGTGAAGCCACCCTTGACCTGGTTGAAGATGACGCCTTCGACGCGCTCGCCGGCTTCGAACTTGACTTCGAGCTTGGCCCAGCTCTCTTCGCGGCGAGCCTTTTCGCGCGAAAGAACAGCTTCGCCCAGCGCGTTTTCGATGCGCTCGACATAGACTTCGACTTCGTCGCCGACCTTCAGCGTGCCGTCCTTGGACTTGGCACCGAATTCCTTCAGCGGTACGCGACCTTCGACCTTGAGGCCGACGTCGACGATGGCGACGTCCTTCTCGATGGCCGTAACGATGCCCTTGGCGACATAGCCTTCGGCCAGGTCGTTAGACGCAAAGGATTCCTGCAGAAGGGCTGCGAAATCTTCGCGCGTGGGGTTTGCTTGAGACATGAAAACTCCTGGTGTGCCACTCGGACACGGGCGCCGGGGGTTAGCGTTGATGATAAACGGAGCTTTGTCCGCTGCCTCGTGAGGCAGCAAATCCGGCGCGGGGACAGGCTTCGTTCTAGTGCTTCAGAGCGGCGTCGATGATCGATTTAGCCGCCGAAAACGCCGCCTCTATACTCATTTCCGAGGTATCAAGCAAGTGCGCATCGTCGGCGGGGCGAAGCGGGCTGTCGGCGCGGCCCATGTCGCGCTCGTCGCGGCGGCGGATATCGTCGAGGATCGTGTCGAAATCAGCCACCCCGCCGCCCGCCACGATCTCGTCCAGCCGGCGCGTCGCGCGCACCTCCGGTGATGCCGTGACATAGAGTTTCACCGCCGCATCGGGGCAGACCACCGTGCCGATATCGCGACCATCGAGCACCGTGCCGGGCTCGCGCGCCGCAAAACCGCGCTGCGCCTCGACCAGCGCCCGGCGCACCGAGGGCATCACGGCGATCTTCGACGCCGCCTCGCCGATGTCGTGGGCGGACAGCACTGTGCGGTCGAGCCCGCCGAGATCGAGATTGCGCGCCACGCCGGCCGCCACCGCCTCGTCGTCGAGCGGCAGCCCGCGATCGATCAGCGCCTTCGCTGTCGCGCGATAGGTCAGGCCCGTATCGAGATGATGAAAGCCATAGTCCTCCGCAATGCGGCGCGACAGCGTACCCTTGCCGGCAGCGGCGGGACCATCGATGGCAATCGTTTTCATAGAACACCCATGTGTCACATGTTTTTCATGAAGGGTGTTAGCGGAAGACGAGGGGCGATGCCAAGAGGCAAGGTGCATGGCGTAAATTCATGAGCCGGCATCGCCACGCGCGAGCGTCAATCGTTCACCTCGATCTTCGCCCCAAGCCCCGCCATCAGGTCCATGAACTCCGGAAAGCTCGTCGCGATCATCGTGGCGTCGTCCACGGTCACGGGATGTTCCGAGACGAGGCCCATGACGAGGAAGCTCATGGCGATGCGGTGGTCGAGATGGGTGGCGACGGCCGCGCCCGAGGCATTACCGAGGCCCTTGCCATCCGGGCGGCCGCGCACGACGAGCGAGGATTCGCCCTCGTCGCAGTCCACGCCGTTGAGCTTGAGGCCGATCGCGACGGCGGAGAGGCGGTCGCTTTCCTTGACGCGCAGCTCTTCGAGGCCGTTCATCACGGTCGTGCCTTCGGCGAAGGCGGCGGCGACGGCGAGCACCGGATATTCGTCGATCATCGACGGGGCGCGGTCTTCCGGCACCGTCACGCCCTTGAGCTCGGAGGAGCGCACGCGCAGGTCCGCGACGTCTTCGCCGCCGGCAAGGCGCGCATTCAACACTTCAATATTGGCGCCCATTTCCTGCAAGGTGAGGATCAGGCCCGTGCGGGTCGGGTTCATCAGCACGTTGAGAATGGTGACATCCGAGCCCGGCACGAGCAGCGCCGCCACCAGCGGAAAAGCTGTCGAGGACGGATCGCCCGGCACGTCGATGACCTGGCCGGTGAGCTTGCCGCGACCTTCAAGCCGGATCGTGCGCACGCCGTCCGCATCCGTCTCGACGGTCAGGTTGGCGCCAAAACCCTGCAGCATCTTTTCGGTGTGGTCGCGGGTCATGATCGGCTCGATGACCGTCGTGATGCCCGGCGTGTTGAGGCCGGCGAGCAGCACGGCGGACTTCACCTGGGCGGAGGCCATCGGCACGCGGTAGGTGATCGGCGTCGGGGTCTTCGGGCCGTGCAGCGTCACCGGCAGGCGGTCGCCGTCGACGGACGTCACCTGAACGCCCATTTCGCGCAGCGGATTGAGCACGCGGCCCATCGGGCGCTTGGTCAGCGAGGCATCGCCGATGAAGGTGGACGAGAAATCGTAGACGCCGACGAGGCCCATGGTGAGGCGGCAGCCCGTGCCGGCATTGCCGAAATCGAGCGGCGCTTCCGGCGCCAGCAGCGCGCCGTTGCCGAGGCCGTTGATGATCCATGTATCGCCGTCCTTGCGGATCTTGGCGCCCATGGCCTGCATGGCCTTGCCGGTGTTGATGACGTCCTCGCCTTCGAGCAGGCCGGTGATGCGCGTCTCGCCGCTGGCAAGGCCGCCGAACATGAAGGAGCGGTGGGAAATCGACTTGTCGCCGGGGATGCGGACGGTCCCGGAAAGGCCTGAGGATTTGCGGGCGGTTGCGGGCCGGCTGCTTGCGCCGTGCGACATGGGCGTCTTCCTTATATACATCCACCGCTCCCCGGAGAGGATCGCCCGGGGAGAACGCGGGCTTGCTATCACAAACGATTTAAAGCGTCATCATCCCGCCGGAAAACATTCGTCCGGGAGCGGCGGCCGTTTTCTCCCGAAGTTTGGCTTTGACAGGATTGCCCAAGACGACTATGGGGACCGGCTAATCATTCTACCGTTCAACGCGCCGGCAACCCGGCCCCGCCGGAAACATACGGCACAGAGAAGGCTTCGACTGTGGCAAAAGCGGAACTCGGAACCAAACGCATCGATCCGGAAACGGGCAGGAAGTTCTACGACCTGAACCGCGATCCGATCGTCTCCCCCTACACGGGCAAGTCTTATCCCTTGTCCTATTTCGAGGAAACGGCTGCTGTCGCCGTTCTCGAAAAGGCTGAGGAAGAGGACGTCAACGAAGTCGATACGGAGAACACCGAAGTCGAACTCGTCTCGCTCGAGGATGCCGACGACGAAGCAGCGGCCGGCGACGACATCCCGGATCTCGGCGACGACGACGTCGAAATCGATGGCGACGAGGACGATACCTTCCTGGAACAGGAAGAAGACGACGATGACGACATGACCGGCCTGATCGGCGTCACCGGCGACGAAGACGAAGTTTAAGCTTTTGATTTTCCGGCCGGTTTCAAAAAAACCGGCCGGATGTCATTTTTCGGCTTGCCATCTCCGATCACCGGAAGTAATAAGCCGCACACCGAACGGACACACCGCTTCGGTTCCCGGAAAACCGGCCATGCCGGACCCGTTATGGGGCTATAGCTCAGCTGGGAGAGCGCTTGCATGGCATGCAAGAGGTCAGCGGTTCGATCCCGCTTAGCTCCACCAAACTTCCCTTGATCCATAAAAACTGAAATCGCCGGAACGCTACGGCTGTTCGCGTGTGCCTGGCACCTCGCGCTGGTCGGCGTCTTCGAGGTCGGTCTTCACGACGAAGGCGTCCGTGTGCTGGCGGGCGGCTTCTCGTACTGCGGCGAGGTTGGGGACGTCGTCGCCTTCGATTTCGCCGTCGCCCTGGTCGATTTCGCGGGCGGCCTGAAACCAGTGATCGTCGGGTTTGCCGTCAGGCTGGCCTTCCTGCTGCCAGAGTTCGTGGGCGCGTTTGCGGATTTTTTCTTCGCGGTCGTCGGTCATGGAGGTGCTCCCTTCGCATTTCAGCAATGAACGAAGGGCGCGGCGGGATGTTCCACGCCCTGCCCTTCGCCTCCGCCGGATTATGTCCCCGCTTGCGCAGGTAAGGAAGCGCGAATAAGCATGGGCTTTCGGGCGTCTCAGGGATTGGACGCACGCCTTGTCGGGGGACAAACATGAGCTTTACGGAAACGACGACCACTTCCTGGTTCTCCAGGCTGAAGGGCGCGCTGATCAAGATCGTGGTCGGCTTCATCCTTCTCATCGCCTGCATCTGGCTGCTGTTCTGGAACGAGGGCCGGTCGGTGAAGACCTACCGCGCACTCGTCGAGGGCGCGGGGCTCGTCGTGTCTGTCGACAATGGCAGCGTCGATCCGGCGAATGACGGAAAGCTCGTGCATATTTCCGGGCCGGTGAAGCCGGTCGGCGTGCCGGAGGACGACGTGCTCGGCATTTCGGCGGATGGCGCGGTCGGCGTCAATCGCATCGTCGAAATGTACCAGTGGATCGAGACCTCGAAGTCGGAGACGCGCAAGCAGCTTGGCGGCAGCGAGGAAACGGTCACCACCTATTCCTACCACAAGGAATGGAAGAGCAACGAGGTCAACTCCAACAACTTCCGCCAGTCGGGCCATGAAAATCCGCAGAAGCCCATCGACGATGCGAGCTTTCCGGTGAAATCCGCCACGATCGGCGCCTTCAGCGTGGATGGCCGCGCGGTCGCCCGCCTCGGCGACGAGCGCCCCGTGCCGCTGACCGCCATCGAGGCGAACCGGATGGGCGAGGCGGTGACGCTCGGCAAGCCGGTCTCCACGATTGCCGGCCAGGCCGTCTTCTCCTTCAACCCGGAGGACCCGCAGGTGGGCGATATCCGTATCCGCTTCGAGCGCTCGGACATTTCCGAAGCGAGCTTCGTCGGCGCGCAGCGCGGCAGCGGGCTGACGCCCTACAAGACGACGAACGGGCGCGACCTCTTCCTGAGCGACGCCGGTCTTCTCGATGCGCCCGCCATGTTCGATGCGGCGCAGAGCGAAAACACCATCATCACCTGGCTGGTGCGGGTCGGCGGCCTCGTCGGCATCTTCGTCGGCTTCGCCTTCATCCTGTCGATCCTCGGCGTGATCGCCGACGTGGTGCCCTTCATCGGCTCCATCGTGCGCTTCGGCACGACGGCGATCGCCCTCATCTTCACCCTGCTGATCGGCCCGGCCGTCATCGCCATTGCCTGGATCGCCTATCGCCCGTTCGTTGCCATTGCGGTTCTCGCCGCCGGCATTGCGATCGCGGCCGGCATCCTCTATCTGCGGCGCGGCAAGGCGGCGGCGACAACACCGGCTCTCGGGAGAGCGTGAAAGCGCCCGCACGACGACAACAGGGCGGGTGACACTTGACCTACTATGCCTCGAAGATCTTCTGGCTCGCGGCCCAGCCCTTGTCGCTTGCCCTCCTGCTGGTCGTGTTCGGCCTGCTGGCCGGGCTGATGCGCTGGAAGCGGCTGCGGACGACGGCAAATATTTTTGCTGCCCTCCTGCTCTTCGTCACGCTGTTCACCTCGACCGGCGCGGTCCTGCTGCAGGTGCTGGAAGACCGCATCCCGCGGGCGGAGCTACCGGCCGGCGGACCCGGCTGCGTCATCATGCTCGGCGGTGGCATCGAGGCGGAGGTGATTGCGGCGCGCGGCGGCTTCGAGATGAACCAGGCCGGCGATCGCTTCATCGAGACGCTGCGGCTGGCGCGGGAGTTTCCCGCGGCACGCATCCTGATTTCCGGCGGCGACGGCTCGTTCAGCGGCAACTATGAGGGCGATGCCGCGGTGGCGACACGCTTCTTCGAGGCTTTCGGGGTTCCTGCCGACCGGCTGATCCGCGAGACGGAATCGCGCACCACCTTCGAGAATGTCGAGAACACCAAGGCGCTATTGGCCGCAAACAGCCTCGACCGCTGCCTGCTGGTGACCTCTGCCTTCCACATGCCGCGCTCGGTCGGTCTGTTCCGCAAGCTCGACATCGACGTCTCGCCCTGGCCGACGGATTTCCGCACGACGGGCCAGGCCGGACTTACCTTCGATTTCAGCCAGCCTTCGACGAACAGCCAGTTGATGACGACGGCATTGCGCGAATGGACAGGCCTGCTCGCCTACTATCTCGCCGGCCGCACGCATGCTCTCTTTCCGCAATAGAAGCTATTTTTTCGAGATCGTGTCGAACTGGGCGCCGCGCACGCGGATCGTCATGATGCAATATTCGGAATCGTCGCGACCGCAGCTAGCGGCATTGGCCTTCAGTTCCAGCACCATGTTGCCGTAGCGCTTCTTCAGCTCGTAGCCGTAGAGATCGGCATTGGCGGCGAGGAAATAGCCGCCCTCGGCCACCTGGATGTAGAATTCATAGGGGCAGCCGACATTGCCGCACAGGCCGCCCGGCGTGCCGTCGCAATTGACCGCGCCGAGATTGACGATGGCGTCGGGAAGGCTGTCATTGTTGAAATCGATGGTTTCGGAAAAGTCCTCGCCGTAGATCGGCGTCTTGCAGCGCTTGGCGACCTCGGCCTGCGCCGTCGCGATGGCATCCGGCACGATTTCCGCCGCGCGGACCGGCAGGACGGTCGAAACGAGCGCTGCGCAGGCAAGCGCCAGGATTCTGATGCGGATGGCCATCTCTCAAACCTTTCCATGGCAGGCGATTCGGTCATTATGCGGACGGGCCGGCGCGCTGCCTGATTCTGCCCGGGTACACGGGCGCGCACTCTAACGCGGCAAAGCTGTCGCGAGGCTTGGCCCGAGAACGGGCCTGTGATGGAAGAGGACAACAAGCGTGCCGATCCTGGAACTGCTCGATTATACCGGTGTGGCGGTCTTCGCTGCCACCGGCGCGCTTTCGGCCTCGCGCAAGCAGCTCGACATCATCGGCTTCCTGTTCCTTGCGGCGGCAACCGGCATCGGCGGCGGCACGTTCCGTGACGTGATCCTCGGCGCAACGCCCGTCTTCTGGGTGGTGAACCCGACCTATCTCATCGTCTGCGTGGTGGTGGCGCTCGTCGTCTTCGTGCTCGCGCACCGCATCGAGTCGCGCTATCGCCTGCTGCTCTGGCTCGATGCGATGGGGGTCTCGGCCTATTGCGTCATGGGAGCGGCCAAGGGCCTTGCCGCGACGGGATCGCCGACGGTCGCGATCACCACCGGCGTGCTGACCGCAAGTTTCGGCGGCATCCTGCGGGACCTGCTAGCGGGCGAGCCTTCCGTGCTGCTGCGGCCGGAAGTCTATGTCACGGCGGCACTCATCGGCTCCGCTGCCTTCACGGCGGCGAGCGTTGCCGGCGTACCACTCTGGCTCGCCTCATCAATCGGAATCGGCGCGGCCTTCATCGTGCGCGGCGGGGCGTTGCGGTTCGGCTGGCGGTTTCCGGTCTACAGGCCGCGGCCGGGGCGGCATCCGGATGACGTGATGTGAGGGTTTAGAGTGCTCTCAAGGCTTGCGCGGGCGCAGGCGGATGATCACATCAACGTGAGCGATCTCCATGCCTTCCGGCGGCTCCGGCAAGTTGCCGATCGCGATATTGCTCACCGGAATGTCGAGAACGTGGTTTTCACCCTCGACGAAGAAATGGTGGTGGTCCGAGACGTTGGTGTCGAAGTAGGTCTTCGAGCTTTCGACCGCGAGAACCCGGATCAGGCCGGCCTCTGTGAACTGGTGCAGCGTGTTGTAGACGGTTGCGAGAGACACCGGAACGCCGGCAGTAACCGCTTCTTCGTGCAGTTCTTCCACCGTCAGGTGGCGGTCGCCTTTGGCGAACAGCAGGTCGGCGAGAGCCACGCGCTGGCGCGTCGGGCGCAGGCCGGAATGGCGCAGGCGCTCTTCGATGGGCAACTCGTGTGCATGCGTCATGGGCGACGGATCCGCTTGTCTGGCCTTGAACAACAATCTTGATATTTCGATATAACTTTAGCGCCGCCGGGATTCAATAGGATTACGGCGCTTGAAAGGCGCGCAACAGGCGGAAAAACCGGGGCCTTTGCTTGCCTCGCCCGAATTTAGGCTGGCTGTCACCGCAAGCATCATGTATGCGGACTGCTGAATTAACGTATCGCCCGGCCAGGGCGCGACGATAAAAAGGGGTGGTCCGGGGTGCTTCAATTCGCGCCTTAGCTGCTCTAAATCTAAACGCAATAAGCGTCTACGCGACCGGGGATGAGACATTCGATGACGACCAGGCAATCCAGCTACAACTATGAGGAAATTCTGAGCTGCGGCCGCGGCGAGCTTTTCGGCCCCGGCAATGCCCAGCTTCCTCTGCCTCCCATGCTGATGGTCCATCGCATTACCGACATTTCCGAAACGGGCGGTGCCTTCGACAAGGGCTATATCCGCGCCGAATACGATGTGCGCCCCGACGACTGGTATTTCCCCTGCCACTTTCAGGGCAACCCGATCATGCCGGGCTGCCTCGGCCTCGACGGCATGTGGCAGCTCACCGGCTTCTTCCTCGGCTGGCTCGGCGAGCCCGGCCGCGGCATGGCGCTCTCCACCGGCGAAGTGAAATTCAAGGGCATGATCCGCCCGACCACGAAGCTCCTGGAATACGGCATCGATTTCAAGCGCGTCATGCGCGGCCGCCTCGTGCTCGGCACGGCCGACGGCTGGTTGAAGGCCGACGGCGAGACTATCTATCAGGCATCCGACCTGCGCGTCGGCCTGTCCAAGGACAAGGAAGCCTGAGGCGGCGGCCTACGCCGCCTTCACCACGAGACGTTCTAGATAAAGGTCAGAAACATGAGACGGGTTGTTGTCACGGGTCTGGGGATCGTATCCTCCATCGGGAACAATGCTGACGAAGTAACGGCGTCGCTGCGCGATGCGCGCTCCGGCATCAGCTTTTCCCAGGATTTCGCCGACCACGGCTTCAAGTGCCAGGTCTGGGGTGCGCCGAACATCGACACGGCCGACCTCGTGGATCGCCGCGCGGCCCGCTTCCTGTCGCAGGGCGGCTCCTGGAACCACGTCGCCATGAAGCAGGCGATCGCCGATTCCGGCCTGGAAGAAGCCGATTACGCCGCCAACGAGCGCGCCGGCATCATCATGGGTTCGGGCGGCCCCTCCACCCGCACGCTGATCGAGGCCGCCGAGATCACGCTGAAGAACAACTCGCCCAAGCGCATCGGCCCGTTCGCCGTGCCGAAGGCGATGTCGTCCACGGCATCCGCCACGCTTGCCACCTGGTTCAAGATCCACGGCGTCAACTATTCGATCTCCTCGGCCTGCTCGACCTCGGCGCACTGCATCGGCAATGCCGCGGAAATGATCCAGTGGGGCAAGCAGGACATCATGTTCGCCGGCGGCCACGAGGATCTCGACTGGACCATGTCGAACCTCTTCGATGCCATGGGCGCCATGTCCTCCAAGTACAATGACACGCCCGCCACCGCATCGCGCGCCTATGACGTCAGCCGCGACGGCTTCGTGATTGCCGGCGGCGCCGGCGTGCTGGTGCTGGAAGAATACGAGCGTGCCAAGGCCCGCGGCGCCAAGATCTATGCGGAAATCGTCGGCTACGGCGCGACCTCGGACGGTTACGACATGGTCGCTCCGTCGGGCGAAGGCGCGATCCGCTGCATGCGCCAGGCGCTTGCCACCGTGAAGGGCGACGTCGACTACATCAACACGCACGGCACCTCGACGCCCGTCGGCGATTCGAAGGAGATCGGCGCGATCCGTGAAGTCTTCGGCGACAAGATCCCGCACATCCAATCGACCAAGTCGCTGACCGGCCATTCGCTGGGTGCAGCCGGCGTGCAGGAATCGATCTACGGCCTCCTGATGATGCAGGCCGGCTTCATCGGCGAGAGCGCGCATATCACCGAGCTCGACCCGGAATTCGACGGCGTGCCGATTGTGCGCAAGCGCATCGACAATGCCAAGATCGACACCGTTCTTTCCAATTCCTTCGGCTTCGGCGGCACGAACGCCACGCTGGTCTTCCAGCGCCACAACGGATGACCAGCATGACGGGGATCATGAACGGCAAGCGCGGCCTCATCATGGGGGTCGCGAACAATCACTCCATCGCCTGGGGCATCGCCCAGAAGCTGGCCGGCCAGGGCGCGGAACTCGCCTTCACCTACCAGGGCGAAGCGCTCGGCAAGCGCGTGAAACCGCTTGCCGCCGAGCTCGGCTCGGACTTCGTCATCCCCTGCGACGTCGAGGACATCGCGTCGGTGGATTCCACGATCGATGCGATCAAGGAAAAGTGGGGCAAGCTCGATTTCGTCGTGCACGCCATCGGCTTTTCCGACAAGAACGAGCTGAAGGGCCTTTACGCCGACACCTCGCGCGACAATTTTTCGCGCACCATGGTCATCTCCTGCTTCTCCTTCACGGAAATCGCCAAGCGGGCGGCAGAACTGATGACGGAAGGCGGCTCGCTCCTAACGCTGACCTATGGCGGCTCGGTGCGCATCATGCCGAACTACAACGTCATGGGTGTCGCCAAGGCCGCGCTGGAAGCCTCGGTGCGCTATCTTGCCGGCGACTACGGCCCGCGCGGCATCCGCGTCAATGCGATCTCGGCCGGCCCGATCCGCACGCTCGCCGGTGCCGGCATTTCGGATGCACGCGCCATGCTCTCCTGGCAGCAGAAGAATGCGCCGCTGCGCCGCACCGTCACCATCGAGGATGTCGGCAATTCGGCGCTCTACCTGCTTTCCGATCTGTCGAGCGGCGTCACCGGCGAAATCCACTACGTGGATGCCGGCTACAACATCACCTCCATGCCGACGCTGGAGCGTCTGGCAAAGGCCGACAGCGAATAGGATTTGCGGCGCGAAGCAAAAGCCTCGCGCCGTCTTCCCCTGCCTTCAAAGCGCCATCAGCACGACGACGAGCAGGATGACCACGGCGAGCACGCCGAGGAACAGCACGCGCACGCGACTGTTCATTTCCGGCACTTTTCCCTCCGCGGCGCGCTTCAGGAAGGCGAGCGGCACTTCGGAGGTCGGTGTGTGCCCCTCCGCCTCCTTCACATCCTTGACGATGACTTCCGCCACATCTTCCGTGATCGGCGGTCTTGCAGGTCCAAAAGCCATTACGGATCTCCTGAACGGAACGGTTCCGTGATGGTGGACCTCTTTCATTGAAATGGCAATCGGTCGCTATTCCAGCACGACGGGCACAAGCGAGAGAACGAGCAGCAGCGCCATCGCGCGGTTGAACAGCCGGAGGCTGCGCTCGCGGGTGATGAACCGCGCAGCCCCGACGCCGACGACGGTCCACGCCACGGTGCTGACAAGGGTCGCGCCGCCGAAGATGACGGCGAAGGCGGCTGGCACCGTCAGGTCTCCGGCGATGCCGCTGCCATAGGTGACGACGGCGCCCGCCACCATCACCCAGAGCTTTGGATTGACGAGTTGCAGCAGCGCGCCCTCGACGACCGTGAACGGCCGCTGCCTACCGCTCTCCGCGGCGAAGCCGGCGGGCGCGGCGTTGGCGATGCGCCAGGCGAGCCAGAGAAGATAGGCGACACCCACCCATTTCAGCACCAGATGCACGCTCGGCTCCGAGACGATCGATCCGCCCGCCGCGGCAACGGCGAAGATGATGACGGCGACACCGATGCCCATCCCGATCGCCACCGGAAGCGTGCGGCGGAAGCCGTAATTCGCCCCGGAGGCCGTCACCATCGTGTTGTTCGGCCCCGGTGTGCCCGCCATGGCGAATGCAAAGCCCGATGCCGCCAGAACCCAAGCCCAATCCATGTCGCTCTCCTCGTCAAACCGGGCAAGCCTAGCCGACCCCATGCGCAACGGGGTTGCCAAGATGCCAAAGCTGGGGAAGAGTTTGGCATCAGCTGCCGTTAACCGGCTTGAACGTTTGTGAGGATTCCAATGCAGCTCGACGACATAGACCGCCGCATCCTGCGCGAATTGCAGCAGGATGGCCGGATGCAGAATATCGAGCTGGCAAGGCGCGTCGGCCTGTCGCCCTCGCCCTGCCTGCGCCGGGTCAAGCTGCTGGAAGAGGCGGGCGTGATCAGCCGCTATGTGGCGGTCGTCGACCAGGCGAAGGTGGGCTTGCAGCTTTCCATGTTTGCCCGCGTCTGGCTCACCGCGCAGGATGCCGAGACGATCGACCATTTCATCGCCGCGATGAAGCGGCTGCCCGAGGTGGTGGAGTGTTACATCATGCTCGGCGAGAGCGACGCGCTGTTGCGCGTCGTCGTGGCGGACCTTGCGGACTACCGCCGCTTCCAGGCGGCGAACCTCACCCGCAAGAACGGCATCCAGAACGTCAAGACGGACGTGCCGAGCGAGACGATCAAGCAGACCTTCGCGCTGCCGCTGTGAGCATTTAGACTAGCGCTTGCCCCATAGGACCTTGAAGCGGGCGTTGCGGCAGACCTCGCCGCTCTCCTTGAAGGCCTCCTTCAGCACCGGCTCATAGGGCAGGCCGCGGTTGGCGACCATCAGCAGGCGGCCGCCGACCTTGAGCGCCTTCGCCGCCGCCTGGGTCATGCCGGCGCCGAGCGCGTGGTCGGCCGCGTGGCCTTCATGGAAAGGCGGGTTCATGACGATGAGGTCGTAGTGGTCGCGCGGCGTCTCGGCCGTCAGGTCGAACCAGTAGTAGCGCGTCGGGATGTTCGGGCAGTTCTCCGCCATGTTCTCCTTGGCGGCTTCGAGCGCTTCGTAATGCGCCTCGAACAGGTCGATGCCCTTCACCTGCGGCGCGCGGCCGCCGAGCATGACGGAGAGATAGCCCCAGCCCGCGCCGAAATCGGCGGCATGGCCGTGGAAATCTTCCGGGATGCGGGTGGCGAGCAGTTCCGACCCGTCGTCGATCCGGTCATGCGAGAACATGCCCGGCGCTGCGGTAAAGCGGCCGACGATGCGCACCGGCTTGGCCGCGAGCTTGGCGATGGCGTCAGCCGGGTCTTCTGGACGGGCGAACCAGATGGCGAGGCCGTGGTATTTCGGCATGTAGTCGCCGGTCAGGCCGAGCTGGTCCAGCCGCTTGCGCATAGACTGGATGCCGTCTTCCTTGCCGCCGGCAACGACGATGATGCCGCCCGTGCGCACGCGGCGCAGCGCTTCCGCGATGCGGTTCTCGTTCTCGCCCTTGTGCTTGTTGATCAGGATCAGCGCGCCGTCATAGTCCTCGCCCTCGACCAGCGGCTTGACGGGCACGCGCACCGCCTCCAGGCCGCGATAGAGCGGGCGAAGCGGCTGGACCGCGTCGAGCATCGCCCCAAAGCCTTCCGGCGGCCGCTGGCCGGCCTCTGCGCCGAGGAACAGATAGCGCTCGTCCTCGCCGGGCATGGCAAGCGTGCCGGAGGCGAAAGGATGGAACAGGGTTTTCAGGGCTTCGCGGGTCATATGGGTGGGCTTTCGGACGGGCGGGAGAACAGATTGAGCATAAGTAAAAGGGGCGCGGAACGTGCCGCTCCGCGCCCCTTTCAAAGGTAGAGGGTACGATTATTCGGCGGCTTCGCCGTCGCCCTTCTTCTCGGCAGCGACTTCCTTGCCGGTCGCCTGGTCGACGACCTTCATGGAGAGGCGAACCTTGCCGCGCTCGTCGAAGCCCATCAGCTTGACCCAGACCTTGTCGCCTTCCTTGACGACGTCGGAGGTCTTGGCAACGCGCTCCTGGGCGAGCTGCGAGATGTGCACGAGGCCGTCGCGCGGGCCGAAGAAATTGACGAAGGCGCCGAAGTCGGCGGTCTTGACGACCGTGCCTTCGTAGATCTGGCCGACTTCCGGTTCCGCAACGATCGAGTGGATCCACTTGCGGGCCGCTTCGATCTCCTTGCCGGAGGACGATGCGATCTTGATCGTGCCGTCGTCTTCGATGTTGATCTTGGCGCCGGTCTTCTCGACGATTTCGCGGATGACCTTGCCGCCCGTGCCGATGACTTCACGGATCTTGTCGACCGGGATGTTCATGACTTCGATGCGCGGTGCGAATTCGCCGAGCTGCGAGCGGCCTTCGGAGATGGCATTGGCCATTTCGCCGAGGATGTGCTTGCGGCCGCCCTGCGCCTGGCTGAGCGCGACCTTCATGATCTCTTCGGTGATACCGGCGATCTTGATGTCCATCTGCAGCGAGGTGATGCCGTCGGCGGTGCCGGCGACCTTGAAGTCCATGTCGCCGAGGTGGTCTTCGTCACCGAGGATGTCGGAGAGAACGGCGAAACGGTCGCCTTCGAGGATCAGGCCCATGGCGATGCCGGCAACCGGCTTGGCCAGCGGAACGCCGGCGTCCATCAGCGCGAGCGAGGTGCCGCAAACCGTTGCCATCGAGGACGAGCCGTTCGACTCGGTGATCTCGGAAACGACGCGCAGCGTGTAGGGGAACTGTTCCGCCGTCGGCAGCATCGGGCGGATGGCGCGCCAGGCGAGCTTGCCGTGGCCGATTTCGCGGCGGCCCGGGGAGCCCATGCGGCCCGTTTCACCGACCGAGTAGGGCGGGAAGTTGTAGTGCAGCAGGAAACGTTCCTTGTACATGCCGGTCAGGCTGTCGACATACTGCTCGTCTTCGCCGGTGCCCAGCGTCGCAACGACGACAGCCTGGGTTTCACCGCGGGTGAAGAGGGCCGAACCGTGCGTGCGCGGCAGGATGCCGACTTCCGAGACGATGGCGCGAACGGTGTCGAGGTCGCGGCCGTCGATGCGGCTCTTGGTGTCGAGAATGTTCCAGCGAACGATCTTGGCCTGGAGGTGCTTGAAGACGGCGCCGATCACTTCGGCGGTGTACTTCGGCTCGACGCCTTCCGGGAAGAAGTGGGCCTTCACCTTCGCCTTGACGGCGTCGACGGCGGCGTAGCGGTCGGCCTTCTGGGTGATCTTGTAGGCAGCGCGCAGTTCGGTTTCGGCCAGGCCCAGCATTTCGGCTTCGAGCGCGGAATGATCTTCCGGGTTGAAGTCGCGGGGTTCCTTGGCAGCCACTTCAGCAAGCTTGATGATCGCGTCGATGACGGGCTGGAAGCCCTTGTGGCCGAACATGACGGCGCCGAGCATGACGTCTTCGTTCAGTTCCTTGGCTTCGGATTCGACCATCAGAACGGCGTCCTGCGTGCCGGCGACGACGAGGTCGAGAACGGACTCGTCCATCTCGTCGAGATGCGGGTTCAGGACGTATTCGCCGTTGATGTAGCCGACGCGCGCACCGCCGACCGGGCCCATGAAGGGAACGCCGGAGATCGTGAGCGCTGCGGAAGCGGCAACCATCGACAGGACGTCGGGATCGTTTTCGAGGTCATGCTGGACGACCGTGACGACGACCTGCGTGTCGTTCTTGTAGCCTTCCGGGAAGAGCGGGCGGATCGGGCGGTCGATCAGGCGGGAAACCAGCGTTTCCTTTTCCGACGGACGGCCTTCGCGCTTGAAGTAGCCACCCGGGATCTTGCCGGCGGCGTAGGTCTTTTCCTGGTAGTTGACGGTCAGCGGGAAGAAATCCTGGCCCGGCTTCGGCGCCTTGGCGGAAACGACGGTGGCGAGAACGACGGTTTCGCCATAGGTCGCGAGAACCGCGCCATCAGCCTGACGGGCGATCTTGCCGGTTTCCAGCTTGAGCGGACGGCCCGCCCATTCGATTTCAACCGTATGGGTATCGAACATGTCTTGTCCTTCTTGGCAGATACGCGCACCGCCGCCCGAAAAGGCGCAGGTGGTCTATCCGCTTTCATGACGCATCATGGGCAAGACAACGGGAGGCTTCCGGGTGTTGGCTCGCGAACTCTGCGGGCGAAGGCTCTTTGAGCCCGGCCGACGACAGGCGCGCGCCTGAAGCATCCTGCAATCCTGCCCCATGACAGGTCATCGGTTGGTTCCGCAGGACCGGCCCATCCGGCCTGCTGGAGAATTCCGTTTCACGAGGCGGTCGCAACCGGCACAGGCAAAACGGTGTGTCCTTATTTCGCAATCCCAAACGCAAAACCGCGGTCCGCGCTCTTGCTGGAATTGCTTTAGCGGAATTCTCTTCCGCGAAAGAAAGCGGCGGGCGCTCGTGAGAACGCCCGCCGAAAAGGCTTAGCGGCGAATGCCCAGGGCAGCAATCAGCTTGCTGTAACGGGCTTCGTCCTTCTTCTTGAGGTAATCAAGAAGCGAGCGACGGCTGGAAACCATGGTCAGAAGGCCACGACGGGAGTGGTTGTCCTTCTTGTGGTCCTTGAAATGGCCGGTCAGGTTGTTGATCCGCTCGGTCAGGATAGCAACCTGGACTTCCGGGGAACCGGTGTCGCCTTCGACAGTTGCATATTCCTTGATCAGCGCAGCCTTGCGCTCAGCAGTAATCGACATCGTATGTCCTTTCATGAATGGAGAACTTAGGACGCCAAAAGCCGGGATGTCGTCCAGCAATGGCCGTGAATGCAAGCGGAGCCTGGGCCCGCATTGCTGGCGGTGCCTATAAACCATTCCCTTATGAAAGGGAAGAGCCGTCGTTCGGGACGCCTAGCGCTGCTCGGCCGGTTGGCTCGGTCCCGCCTCGCGCGTTTCTCCCGGCTGCTTGCAGACGACATAGGCGCCGAAGATCCAGCCGAGCCGTTCGCCCTGCCGCGCGACGAAGAGCCAGTGTTTCTGGCCGATCTTTATCTCGTCGACCACCTCGACCACCGAGCCGTTCGCAAGCGTCGTCAGGATCGTGCCGTTCGGCGCCGTGCGCACGTTGAGCGGCGTGCCCGTGGGGTCGTCGACGTAACATTCGCCATAGGCGGCGAAGGCGGAAGGGGTGGAGGCGGCAAGGCATGCCAGGACGGCGAACACGCGCAAGAAGGACGTCATGAAATAGACCTGCAATGGATATGTCGGAAGAAAGCCGGCTTGCTCATGGCGCGGTGCCCTGCTGGTGGACGTCCTCATCGCGCAGCCGCGCCAGGGGGATCGTCACCCGCCATTCGATGCCGTCGTCATGCACGATAAAATCGAGCTTGGCATCGAGCGCCATGCCGAGCATGCGCTCCAGCACGACGCTGCCGAAACCCTTGCGGCTTGCGGCGATGGCATCCTTGTCGATCGTCGCCCGGCTTTCGCGCCAGACGAGATTGAGATCGTCGCCCGATGTCACCCAGCTCAGCGATACCACGCCCGTCTCATTGGCGAGCGCACCGTATTTCGTGGCATTGGTGGAAAGCTCGTGTAGCGCCATGCCAAGCGTCTGCGAGGCCTGCGGATCAAGCAGCACTGCGGGGCCGGCAATGCGCACGCGCGTCGTGTCGTCGGGCGTGAAGGGCTTCAGCTGGTTCTTGGCGAGTTCGGCGAGGTTCACGCCCTGGGTGGCATTGGCGATCATCAGGTCCGTCGAACGGGCGAGACCGGCGACGCGCTTGCGGAAGGTATCCGCAAAGTCAGCCGCATTGTCCGCACCCGCCGCCGACTGGTTCAGCATGGCCTGGATGACGGTCAGCTGGTTCTTCGAGCGGTGCGCCACCTCGCGCATCAGAAAGCGCACCTCGTTTTCCGATTTGACGCGCGCATCGGCCGCCTCGGCGAGCGCGCGCGACACCGTTTCCAGCTCGGAAATGGCATAGGGGCGCGGCGCGACCCGTTCGCCGTGGCCGAGCCGGCGCGCATCATGCGCAAGCAGCCGCACGTCACGCGACAGCACGCGGGCGATACCGACGGCGCTGGCGGCGGCGAGCGCTGCAAAGACCGCGCCGCCGATCGTCAGCCAGAGGAAGGAGGAGACGGCCGGCCCCTGCACATCCGAGGACTTTGCCCAGGCGATCATGCGCCAGCCGGCAAGCGAGGAGAACTCCGTGACAACCTGATACTCGGTGCCGCCCTGCCGCATGGTGCTGACGCCGAGGCGCAGCGACGGCACGACGCGCAGGAAGAAGGGCGTTCCGGTCTTCTGCTTGTCATCCGTCGAGACGATGACCGTGCCCTCGGAATCAAGCACCGCGGCATTCCAGCCGGGCGAGAGAATATCCGGATTGACCGCGCGCCGGAGCGACTCGGCATTTTTCGTCAGCGTCAACAGCACATGCTGGCCATTGGCAAGGCGCATCGGCTGGTAGACGTTGAACACCCATTGCTGCGCGGTCCTGCCGAAGAACAGGTCCGAGACGATGCGCTCGCCGCGTGCCAGCGCCAGGCCGGCGGAAACCGGCTCCGACGTCGTGTTCAGCACCGTGCCGTACGGCACGCGCGTGTTGAGCAACTGCCGCATCGTCTGGTCGATGACGAGGAAATAGATGTCCGTGCCTTCGAGCGCCTTGGTCGCCTGCCCATGCAGGGACGCGTAATCGCCCTTCTCCAGGCTGTCCGAGGTCGACAGGAAATTCAGCGTCGAGAACATGCCGGAAATCTCGCGCTCGACGGCGCGGTTCACGGCACCCGTCGAGGTGCGCAGCAGCGATTCGAAGATGCGTTCCTGCGCCTCGTTGGTGCGCTTCAGCACGACGATGGAGAAAAGGAAGGACGGAATGACGATGACGAGGATGAGGCAGACGAGGTAGAAGACGACCGGGTGGTGCATGCGCCGGCGGCTCTGAACAGGGCCTGCGCCCTCACCCGCGTCCTCATCGGACACCGTTCTGTCAGTCGGCGCAATCGTCAACGGCCAGCCCTTTCACCCTTCGCCCGCGACCGGGCGAGACGGCAATGCGCCGCCCTGCCCGCTTGTGAGCGAACCTCGCCGGCCATAAAGCCTGTAGCTTGTGGTGAAATCAAGTCGGCAGCGATTGGTTCCGCCGACCCTTTGTTAGCCGGCAAAGACCCGCTTGGGCCGGAATTCACCGCCGCCGATCTCACCGATCGCCACCAGTTTTCCGCGCGCCGTGGCATAGGCCTCGTCCGCCGAAACCGGCGCATCGCGGCCGCGCAGGATGATCGGATTACCCATGCGCAGCCGATGCGCCTGGTCGTCATTGATGACGATCTGCGGCAGGCTGGACAGCGCCTCGCCGGTGTCGATCAGGAAGGCGTCAAGCGCTGCCAGGCGCTCGGCCTCGTCCTCGATCTTCTCCAGCGCCGTAAGCTCGGCGAGCGGCACCATGTCGTCCTCACCGAATGGCGCGACGAAGCTGCGGCGCAGCCCGGAAATATGGCCATAACAGCCGAGCTGGCGGCCGAAATCGCGGGCGAGCGCGCGCACATAGGTGCCCTTGCCGCATTCGACCTCGAATTCCGCCGTGTTCTCGTCCGGGCAGCCGATCAGCGTCAGCCGGTGGATTTCCACCTCGCGCGAGGGGATTTCGACGACTTCGCCTTCTCGGGCGAGATCATAGGCGCGCTCGCCGTCGATCTTGATTGCAGAAAACTGCGGCGGGATCTGCTGGATGGTGCCGGTATATTCGCCGAGGATCGCCTTGATCTCATCGGCGGTCGGGCGCTTGTCGGCGCTCTGCGTCACCGTGCCTTCGAGGTCGTCCGTGCTGCGCTCCTCGCCCCAGGTGACGGTGAATTCGTAGATCTTGCGGCCATCCATGACGTAGGGCACGGTCTTGGTGGCGTCGCCCAGCGCGATCGGCAGCATGCCGGAGGCGAGCGGATCGAGCGTGCCGGCATGGCCGGCCTTCTGCGCCTTGAACAGCCACTTTATCTTGGCGACGGCCTCGGTCGAGCCGAAATCGAACGGCTTGTCGAGGATAAGCCAGCCGGAAATCGGCCGGCCCTTGGGCTTGCGGGGCTTGGACATCTTATTCCTAGGTTATTTGTCGCCGTCGTCGTCGGCGGCAAGATCGCGGGCGACTTCCGGCGAACGCAGGATTTCGTCGATCTTCTTGTAATTGTCGAAGCTCGTATCGTCGCGGAAGCGCACGTCGGGCATGTACTTCATCTGGCGAAGCTGGGAGCCCATACGGCCGCGGATGAACTTTGCGTTCCGGTTGAGCGCCTCGATCACCGTGTCGTGGTCCTTGACGCCGAGCGGCGTCACGAAGGCCGTGGCGTGCTTGAGGTCGGGCGACATGCGCACCTCCGAGATGGAGATCACCGTCGTCTCGATCAGCGGATCGCGCACTTCGCCGCGCTGAAGCACCTGGGTGATCGCCGCGCGCACCTGCTCGCCCACGCGCAGCATGCGTTGCGAGGGCGCTGAGGATGTTGCTCTTACCATGGTCGTCACCTTTAAAAAAATGCGAGCGCCGAAACGATCCGGCGCTCGCATGATGTTTGGATCGCCGGACGCTTAGAGCGTGCGCGTGATGTGCTCCACGCGGAAGCACTCGATCGTGTCGCCGGCGCGGATGTCTTCGTAGTTCTCGAAGGCCATGCCGCATTCCTGGCCCATCGGCACTTCGGCGACTTCGTCCTTGAAGCGCTTGAGCGTCTTGAGCTTGCCTTCGTGGATGACGACGTTGTCGCGTACGAGACGCACGCCGGCACCACGCTCGACCTTGCCTTCGATGACGCGGCAACCCGCGACCTTGCCGACCTTCGTGATGTTGAACACCTCGAGGATCTCGGCATTGCCGAGGAAGGTTTCGCGCCGTTCCGGCGAGAGCAGGCCCGACATGGCCGCCTTCACGTCATCCACCAGATCGTAGATGATGTTGTAGTAGCGGATTTCGAGACCGGCACGCTCGGCCGCGGTGCGGGCCTGTGCGTTGGCACGGACGTTGAAGCCGATGATGGCCGCATTCGACGCCTCGGCAAGCGAGATGTCGGATTCAGTGATGCCGCCGGCGCCCGAATGCACGATGCGGGCACGGACTTCGTCGGTGCCGAGCTTGTCGAGAGCGCCGGCAATGGCTTCGATCGAGCCCTGCACGTCGCCCTTGATGACCAGCGGGAACTCCTTGAGACCCGTGGACTGGAGCTGGCTCATCATCTGCTCGAGCGAGCCGCGCGAACCGGCCTGGCGGGCAACCTGCTTCTCGCGGGCGAGACGCAAACGGTATTCCGAGATTTCGCGGGCACGGCTTTCGTTTTCGACGACGGCGAAGCGGTCGCCGGCAGCCGGCGTGCCGGAGAGACCCAGCACCTCGACGGGCATCGAAGGCCCTGCCGACTTGACGTGTTCACCCTTGTCGTTGACGAGCGCGCGCACACGGCCCCACTGGTCGCCGGCCACGATGATCTGGCCGGGCGTCAGCGTGCCCTTCTGCACAAGAACCGTCGCGACGGCACCGCGGCCGCGGTCGAGTTCGGCTTCGACGACGACGCCCTCGGCGGTACGGTTGACGTTCGCCTTGAGGTCGAGGATTTCGGCCTGCAGCAGCACGGCTTCGAGCAGCTTGTCGAGGTTCAGGCCGTTCTTGGCCGAGACTTCGACGTCGAGCGTTTCACCGCCCATCGATTCGACGAAGACCTCGTGCTGAAGGAGCTGGTTGCGCACCTTCTGCGGGTCGGCTTCGTGCTTGTCGATCTTGTTGATCGCCACGATGATCGGAACACCGGCCGCCTTGGCATGATTGATGGACTCGATCGTCTGCGGCATCACGCTGTCGTCGGCCGCGACCACGAGGATCGCAATGTCCGTCGCCTGCGCACCACGGGCACGCATCGCGGTGAACGCGGCGTGGCCGGGGGTGTCGATGAAGGTTATCTTGTGGCCGTTGTGCTCGACCTGGTAGGCGCCGATATGCTGCGTGATGCCGCCGGCTTCGCCGGAGACGACGCTCGTCTTGCGGATAGCGTCGAGCAGCGAGGTCTTGCCGTGGTCGACGTGACCCATGATGGTCACGATCGGCGGACGGGCTTCCAGATCGCCGTCGTCGTCGGATACATTGAAGATGCCTTCTTCGACGTCGGATTCCGAAACGCGCTTGACGGTGTGGCCGAATTCGCCGGCGATGATTTCAGCCAGGTCGGCGTCGATCAGATCGCCGGGCTTCATCATCTGCCCTTCCTTCATCAGGTACTTGATGACGTCGACGGCGCGTTCGGACATGCGCTGCGACAGTTCCTGGATGGTGATGGTTTCCGGCAGGATGACTTCGCGCATGACCTTTTCGCGGGTCTCCTGCATCTGGCTGCGCTTGAACTTCTCCTGGCGACGGCGCATGGCCGAAAGCGAACGGCCACGCTGCGTGGCGTCCTCGTCGGTCGAAGCGGTCGTCAGCGTCAGCTTGCCCTGGCGGCGGCCATCATCGGCCTTCGGACGTGCCGGGACCTTGGCAGGCTCCGGACGCGTGACCTTGCCACGGTTGACCGGGGCACCGCCGCGCGGGCGTGCTGCCTCTTCCTCTTCCGTCTCGCGACGGCCACGGCCGGGAACGGCTGCAGGCGTGACGGCCGGAGTGGTGCGGGTCGGCTGCGGGCGGCTGTCGGCGCCTGCGGGCGCCGTAACGGCGGGCTTTGCGACCACGACCGGCTCGGCGGCAACTTCGGCCACGGCCGGGGCCGGCGAAGCGGCCTCGATGGCGCGGCGCTCGGCCTCTTCCTTCTCCAGGCGCAGACGCTCTTCTTCGGCGGCCTTCTGGCGCGCTTCCTCTTCCACCTTGCGGCGGGCCTCGTCCTCGGCGCGCTGGCGCGCTTCGGCGGCGTCGCGGATCTGCGCTTCTGCAAGCGCGCGACGACGGGCCTCGACTTCATCGGGGGAAAGCTGGTTCAGCACGACGCCGCCGCGCGGACGGCTATGTTCCACCTGGGGGGTCTGGCGCTGCACCGGGCGCGGCTGCTGCGGCTGCGGCGCGGGCTGGCGCTGCTGCACCGGTGCAACAGGTGCTGCTACCGTGCGTTCGTCTCCCGGGCGGCTGAAGTGGCGCTTCGTGCGGGTCTCGACCACGACGGCCTTCGTCCGGCCACGACCCATGTCCTGGCGAACGGTTCCCTGCTGAACCCCCGAGGGCTTCAGGCTCAGGGTCTTCTTGCCAGCCACACTGATCGTCTTGTCGTCTTCGTTGTCGGTCATTCCGTTCCGTTCCTAAGATCAGAGCCGGATGCGTATCACCAGACTCCGTCGTTCAATTGTGTTCGTCCAATGCGATTTCGGCCGGCCGAATGCCGGTAACCGCGTCATCGGTTGGTATGGCCAGCGCCACCTTTTGCCATCATTTGGCTGTCGCCCCGGTACTTTTCGAGCATGATTGCGCGCTTCACTACACCCTCACCCGCCTGCCCTGCAAGCGCTGCGGCGTGGATAAAAGCATTCTGGCCCAAAAGGCCCTCCAATTCACTCTCCGAGAAGAGCTTGAAGGACGGTATTTCCGTCTCGTCATCGCGCAGGAAGCTTGCCGCCTTGCGCGCCTGGTCAATTTTCCGGACGCCATCGGCGGCGGCATCCGTCGCGTGGAAGACCGCAAGTGCCGCCAATGCACGCACCGCCTGGTCGACCTTCGAGGAACCCGTGATGAACTGGGCCGCCTTGCGCGCCATGTTCATCATGCCGCCAAGCTGGCCCGCCAGAAGACGGTCCACTTCGGCGCCGAGTTCCGCATCCGCCCTGGCTTCCGCCTTCAGCGCCCGCGAAAAAAGCTTCTTGGCGACCGCCTTGTCGACGATCGCCCGTTCGGCCTTCACCCAGCATCCACGTCCGGGGAGCTGACGCTTCAGGTCCGGAACGACATTTCCGTCCGGGCCGGCGACGAAGCGGATCAGATCATCCGCCTCACCCTTTTCGCGCGTCACGATGCACATGCGGTCGTTCACGCCGTCGTCGTCCTTCTTACCCATATAGGTCCTCGCAATTCCGTTCGCAAAACCGTTCATACACTTTTGCTGGAATGCTCGGCCAACGGCGTCTCCAGCGCGCGGGACGCCGATCAGGCGTCCTGCTCGCCGCCTTCGACAACCGGTTCTTCTTCGGTAGCCAGGTCCTCTTCCGTGATCCAGCCAACCGCGAGGCGGGCCTGAACGACCATGGCTTCGGCTTCGGCGCGCGAGACTTCGAGCTTCGAGAACAGGCCCTCGAACTTCTTCGTCTCGCCGTCCTTGCGCTCCGACCAGCCGACGAGATCGTCAGCCGCGCAGCCCGCAAAGTCTTCCATCGTCTTGATGCCGTCCTCGCCGAGCGCGACGAGCATCTGGCCCGTCATGCCGTCGATCTGGCGCAGGTCGTCGGCAACGCCGAGTTCCTTGCGCTTGGCGTCCATCTCGGCCTCGATGCGGTCGAGATATTCGCGGGCACGCGTCTGGATTTCCTGGGCCGTGTCTTCGTCGAAACCGTCGATCGAGGCAATTTCGTCGAGATCGACATAGGCCAGTTCCTCGACGGCGGCAAAGCCTTCGGAGGCCAGAACCTGGCCGACCATCTCGTCGACGTCGAGCGAATCCATGAACAGGTTGGTGCGCTCGTTGAATTCCTTCTGGCGGCGCTCGGACTCCTCGGCTTCCGTCAGGATGTCGATATCCCAGCCGGTGAGCTGCGAGGCGAGGCGCACGTTCTGGCCGCGACGGCCGATGGCGAGCGAAAGCTGCTCGTCCGGCACGACCACTTCGATGCGCTCCGCATCCTCATCCAGAACGACCTTGGCGACTTCCGCCGGCTGAAGGGCGTTGACGATGAAGGACGCCGGATCCTGGCTCCACGGAATGATGTCGATCTTCTCGCCCTGAAGCTCGCCGACGACCGCCTGAACGCGCGAACCGCGCATACCGACGCAGGCGCCGACCGGATCGATCGAACTATCGTTCGAGATGACGGCGATCTTGGCGCGCGAACCCGGATCACGGGCGACGGACTTGATCTGGATGATGCCGTCGTAGATTTCCGGCACTTCCATGGTGAAGAGCTTCACCATGAACTGCGGATGGGTACGCGACAGGAAGATCTGCGGACCGCGCTGCTCGCGGCGCACGTCGTAGACGAAGGCGCGAACGCGGTCGCCGTAGCGCATGTTTTCGCGCGGAATCATCTCGTCGCGGCGGATGATGCCTTCGCCACGGCCGAGATCGACGATGACGTTGCCGTATTCGACGCGCTTGACCGTGCCGTTGACGATCTCGCCGATGCGATCCTTGTATTCGTCGAACTGGCGGTCACGCTCGGCTTCGCGCACCTTCTGCACGATGACCTGCTTGGCCGACTGGGCGGCGATGCGGCCGAAATCCATCGGCGGCAGCGGATCGGCGATGAAGTCGCCGAGCTTGGCGTCCGGGTTGCGGTCGCGGGCAAGCTCCAGCGGGATCTGCGTCGAATAATCCTCGGCCTTCTCGACGACTTCCAGCAGGCGCTGGAGGCGGATTTCGCCGGTCTTGGAATTGATGTCGGCGCGGATGTTCGATTCCGTGCCGTAACGCGAGCGGGCTGCCTTCTGGATGGCGTCGGCCATCGCGGCAAGCACGATCTCGCGGTCGATGACCTTTTCACGGGCCACGGCATCCGCGATCTGCAGAAGCTCAAGCCGGTTCGCACTGACTGCCATTGTCTCAGGTCTCCATGATCAAGCCGGGGCGAAGCCTCCGGTTCCGTCCTCTCCGTTTCGCCCGCGTCGGGGGCAAAACGCACTCACATAGTCATTCGTCGTCTTCGACTTCGTCGTTCTGGTTCGCGGCCTGCGCGGCCTTCGCCTTCTTGTCGGCGGTCAGCGCGTCGCGGATCAGGTCGTCGGTCAGGATCAGCTTACCCTCGGCAAGCGCCGTGAAGGGGATGACGACCGAGGGCTCCTCGCCATAGGCGGGCTGGTCCCGCTCCAGCGTAAAACCGTTTTCGTCGGCGGCGACGATCTTGCCGCGGAAGCGCTTGCGGCTGTCGACGAGGATCGACGTCTCGCACTTCACCAAATGGCCGAGCCAGCGCGTGAAATCCGACTTGCGGACCATCGGCCGGTCGATGCCGGGCGACGACACTTCGAGATGATACGCCTTGTCGATCGGATCCTCAACGTCGAGCACCGGCGAGACGGCCATCGAGACCTTTTCGCAGTCCTCGACGGTCATGGTGCCGTCCGGCCGCTCGGCCATGATCTGCAGGGTCGCGCCGTTCTGTGCCGAAAGGCGAACGCGCACCAGCCGGTAGCCGATCTGCTCGATGCTCGGCTCGATGATCTCGGCGACGCGCCGGTCGAGACCGGTCTCGACGATCAGGCGCGGCTCGACGGCCGCATTTTCTGTCTGGGTCGTGTCGTTCATGACATGCCCTCCCGGGATAGTCGTTATCATGCGCTCGATCGGGGCAATAAAAAAGAGCGGGTCCTCGCGGGCCCACTCTTCATCTGACGATCAAGAATTTGACGGTGATATAGACGCTCTCGCCCGCAATTGCAAGTTCGGCTTCCGAGGTCGGTTTTTCGCCCGGCTTCGACTTGCCGCATTCCCCCGATGGGCTAGATTGCTCGTAACGCTGCGTCGAGAATGAGTGCCTGCCCGTGCCAGACCGGACATCCCCCCTTGCCCCCTTCCGGAACGAAACCTTTCGGCTGATCTGGGCGGCAAGCCTGGTCTCCAACTTCGGGGGGCTCATCCAGGCCGTCGGTGCGGCGTGGATGATGGCCTCGATCTCGTCTTCCGCCAACATGGTCGCACTGGTGCAGGCTTCGACCTCGCTGCCGATCATGCTTTTCTCCGTCGCCGCCGGCGCGCTCGCCGACAATTTCGACCGGCGTAAGCTGATGCTGACCGCCCAGTGTTTCATGCTGACCGTGGCGATCGCGCTGACGCTCTGTACCTGGTACGGCGTCATCACGCCCTGGCTTCTGCTTACCTTCACCTTCCTGCTCGGCTGCGGCACGGCGCTGAACAACCCCGCCTGGCAGGCCTCCGTCGGCGACATGGTGCCGCGCGAGGACCTGCCCGCCGCAGTCTCGCTCAACAGCATGGGCTTCAACCTCACCCGCAGCGTCGGCCCCGCCATCGGCGGCGCGATCGTCGCAGCGGCCGGAGCAGCCGCCGCCTTTGCGGCGAATGTGCTGAGCTACTTCGCCCTGCTCTTCGTGCTCTTTCGCTGGAAGCCGGCCATTCCGCCGCGCACCCTGCCGCGCGAGGATTTCATCCGCGCCATCTCGGCCGGCCTGCGCTATGTCTCGATGTCGCCGAACATCGGCAAGGTGCTCCTGCGCGGCTTTGCCTTCGGCCTCGCGACCAGCTCCATCCTCTCGCTGCTGCCGCTGATTGCGCGCGACCTCGTCTCCGGCGGGCCGCTGACCTACGGCGTGCTGCTCGGCTGTTTCGGGCTCGGCGCCATCGGCGGTGCGCTGATGAATGCGCGGCTGCGCGAACGCTTCACCAGCGAGACCATCGCCCGCCTCGCCTTCACCGGCTTTGCCGTCAGCGCGAGCGTTTCCGCCATCAGCACCACCGCTCTCCTGACCGGCGCCGTGCTGCTGGTTGCCGGTGGCTCCTGGGTCATGGCGCTCTCGCTGTTCAACACGACCGTGCAGCTTTCGACGCCGCGCTGGGTGGTGGCCCGGGCGCTCTCGCTCTACCAGACGACGACCTTCGGCGGCATTGCAGCGGGAAGCTGGATCTGGGGTACGACGGCGGACACGCACGGGGCGCAGACCGCGCTGCTGGCCTCCGCTGTGGTGATGATCGCCGGTGCGGCGCTTGGCCTGCGTTTCGCGCTGCCGGAATTGCAAAGCCTCAATGTCGACCCGCTCAACCGCTTCAGCGAGCCGGACCTGCCGCTAGACCTGAAGCCGAGAAGCGGTCCGATCGTCATCCTGATCGACTACGAGATTGCTGAAGGCGACATTCCGGACTTCCTGGAGGCGATGACCGAGCGGCGGCGCATCCGCATCCGCGACGGCGCCGGGCAATGGGCGCTAATGCGAGATCTCGAAAACCCGACCGTCTGGACCGAGACCTACCATGTGCCGACCTGGGTGGAATATGTGCGCCACAACCAGCGCCGCACCCATGCGGATGCCGCCAACGGCGAGAAGCTGAACCAGCTGCACAGCGGCGCCGAGCCACCCCGCGTCCACCGCATGATCGAGCGACAGACGATCATCCCGCACGAATACGAGCGGTTCAAGCAGCAGGTCGAAATTCACTAGCTCCTAGCGGAGTTTCGTCTTCAGCGAGGCATCCGGATAACAGGTCGGCGTGAGGCCGGCCTTGGCCTGCCAGTCACCGAGCGAGCGGCGCGTCTTGTAGCCCGGCAGGCCATCGACCTTGCCGACGTCGTAGCCCTTGGCGACCAGCGCCTTCTGCATGGCCAGCACATCCGAGCGCAACATCTTGCCGACATCGCCCCATTCGCCGCGGAACGGACCGCTGCCATAGGCGATGCGATCGGCGAGATTGCCGATGAAGAGGGCGTAGAGGTCGGAGTTGTTGTATTCCTTGAGCACATAGAAATTCGGCGTGACGATGAATTCCGGCCCATGCGTGCCGGCCGGAACCAGCATCATGCCGGAGGCCTTCGCCTCGCCGGAGGAAAAGCCCTTGCCGGAAATGCGCGTGATGCCGGTCGATGCCCAGGCCGAGATCGGTTTTTCGAGATCCGGCCCCTCCTGCGCGCAGGAGACGCCCGCCGGAATCGTGACCTCGTAGCCCCAGCCGCGACCGGCCTGCCAGCCCTTCTTGGCGAGGTAGTTGGCGATCGACGCCAGGCTGTCCGGCACCGAGCCCCAGATGTCGCGCACGCCATCGCCATCGAAATCGACGGCATATTGCAGGAAGCTCGTCGGCATGAACTGCGGCTGGCCGAGTGCGCCGGCCCAGGAGCCCTTCAACTGCGCCACCGTCCGGTCGCCGCCATCGACGATGTGGAGGGCTGCGATGAGCTCCTTGCGGAACATGTCCTTGCGCGTCGACATGAAGGCCTTGGTTGCGAGCACCTCCACCGCCGAATAGGGGATTTTCGCGCTGCCGAAGCCGGATTCGCGACCCCAGATCGCGACGACGATCTCGCCCGGAACGCCGAAGCGCTGCTCGACCTTGCGGAGCGTCGCGGCATGGGTTTTCGCAAGGCTGCTGCCCCGCCCCGCCAGCCCTTGCAGGCGCTTTTCGGAGAAATAGGCGCCGGGCGAGGAGAATTCCGCCTGGCTCTGCGACTGTTCCTTCTTGGGCTTCGAGCCCGGCGGCACGAGATCGGGCAGGTCCCAATTGAGCGTCACGCCCTCCATCGCAGCGCGAAAGGTCTTTTCGCTGACCCCGGTTTTTTGCGCGGCCGGCCAGAGGTCCTTGTCGATCCAGGCCCGGAACATCGTCTCGACTTCGCCCTTGGAGGCGGCGTAGGCGGGAAGGGCAGCGGCGAAGAGCGCCAGTGCAAGTATGGGTGCGAAGCGGGCGCGAATACCCCCCTCTGCCCTGCCGGGCATCTCCCCCTCAAGGGGGGAGATCGAATCGTGGCACCGCCTTGCCCCCAGCCGATCTCCCCCCTTGAGGGGGAGATGCCCGGCAGGGCAGAGGGGGGTGAGCCGCAGGAGCCAACCTATCATAATCGAAACCCTTCCCTCAGATCGCCGTGCGGGCGCGCAAAGCGGCCGTCAATGTTCCTTCGTCGAGATAATCGAGCTCGCCGCCGACCGGCACGCCGTGGGCGAGCCGTGTGATCTTCACGTCGAGGCCGGAGAGCTGGTCGGTGATATAGTGGGCGGTCGTCTGGCCCTCGACGGTGGCGTTGACCGCGATGATGAGTTCGCGCACGCCGCCCTTTGCCACACGGTCGACGAGGCCGCGGATGTTAAGGTCGTCGGGGCCGATGCCGTCGAGCGGCGAGAGCGTGCCGCCGAGCACATGGTAGGCAGCGTTCATCGCCGCGGCGCGCTCCAGCGCCCAGAGATCGGAGACGTCCTCGACGACGATGATGACCGTGTGGTCGCGGCGCACGTCCGTGCAGACGGTGCAGGGATCGCTGGTATCGACATTGCCGCAGCACGAGCAGATGCGCACCTTGCGATGCGCCTCGCCCATCGCGTCGGCGAGCGGCCCAAGCAACTGGTCCTTCTTCTTGACGAGATGCAGCGCGGCGCGGCGCGCCGAACGCGGCCCGAGGCCCGGCACTTTCGCCAGGAGCTGGATCAGTTTTTCGATTTCGGGGCCGGTGACTCGTTTTGCCATTGCCGGTATCTAGCCCATATCCAGGGGAAACGGAATCTCGGGAGTTCGACGCGTGATCAAAATCCTCGCCGTGTGCACGGGCGTCGCCCGCCCGGTCCCTGGCAAAAGCTACAAGACCGGCATTTTCAAGACGCCGACCGATGCGGCTATCATGGTGGACCGCGAAGGCCTGCTCGGCGATGCGATCTGCAACAGGAAGCACCATGGCGGGCCGGAACAGGCGGTCTACGGCCTCGGTTCGATCGATCTCGACTGGTGGTCGAAGGAACTCGGCCGGACGATCGAGCCCGGAACCTTCGGCGAAAACCTCGTCATCGAAGGCGTCGACAGCCGCGCGGTCTCCGTCGGCGACCGGTTCGAGACGGAGAGCGTGCTGATGGAGGTGACCTCCACGCGCATTCCCTGCAACACGCTGACCGCGCGCATGGGCGATCCGGGTTTTGCCAAGCGCTTCATGCAGGCCGGTCGGCCGGGCTTTTATTGCCGCGTGCTGCGCGACGGCGTGGTTCAGGTGGGCGACGCGGTGACCTACACGCCGTTCGACGGCGAGCCGGTCTCGATGCCGGAGCTTCTGCGCACCTATGGCCGGAACCTGCCGGAGGACGACCGGCTGCGCTACCTCGCGGCCCCCATCAACGACAAGCTGCGCGCCGCGCTGACCGGCTGATCAGCGGGCGGCAATTGCCGCCGCCGCACCCGCCATCGTCCCGGCGCTGACGCGGTTGGCGATGCGCACGGCGCGCGGGCTCTTGAGGAAGAGCCGGGCGCGGGAGGCAAGGAACACCCAGGCAAGGTCGATTGCCACCAGCACGACGAACATCGTCACGACCAGTTCCAACCAGCCGACCAGCGTGACGGCGCCGAGATCGATGATCGCCGGCAGCAGCGCCACGTAGAACATCATGATCTTCGGATTGCCGAGCGTCACCGTCAGCCCGGCGAAGAACAGTTTCAGGCCGGAACGCGCCTCGGGAAGTGCCGCTTCGTCCGCATCGGTCGGGGCTAACCACATTTTCCAGGCGAGGTAGAGCAGGTAGGCGACGCCAAACCATTTGATGGCGACGAAGGCGGCGTGGAAGGTCTCGGCAATCGCGGCGAGGCCGAGCACGGCGCAGGTGAGCCAGATGCCCTCGCCGATCCACATGGCGGCGAGGAAGGGAAAGACGTCCCTGGCGCCACGCGACAGAACACGGGCAACCAGCGCCGCGATGCTCGGACCGGGCGAGCCCGCCGCCATCATCAGCGCGCCGGCAAAGACAAGCAGGGTCATCAGGCTCATCGAAAATCCTCCTCGAAAAACCCGACCTTATAGAATCAGAACGGCAGTTTGAAGCCGGGCGGGATCGGCAGGCCGGCGGTCAGCGCCTTGGTCTTCTCGGCGGTCAGCGCCTCGGCCTTGTCCTTGGCGTCCTTGTGGGCGGCGACGATCAGGTCTTCGAGGATCTCGACGTCGTCTTCCTTGAAGAGCGACGGATCGACCTTCAGGCCCTTGAGGTTGCCCTTGCCGTCGAGCGTGACCGAGACGAGGCCGCCGCCGGAGGTGCCGGCGACTTCGAGCGCCGCGATCTCCTCCTGCATCTTCTCCATCTTGGCCTGCATTTCCTTGACCTTGCCCATCATGCCCATGATGTCGCGCATCGGTCTCTCCTCTTTTTATTGACTGTCAGGTTTCGATATCGTCGCCGGGCAGGATGTCGCCCTCGGCGGATTCCGCAACGGCCGCGACCTCGATGGTCTCCGGCTCGTCTTCCGTTTCCTGCACCTTGATGCGCACGTCGGTGATCTTGGCGCCCGGAAAGCGCTGCAGGATCGCCGCCACGTCCGGGTCCTGGCGCGCATCGGCGACGCGCGCCTCCTGCGCCTGGGATTCGGCTTCCGACAGGGTCGGGCCGCCGGCCTCGCGCGACAGGATCACCATCCAGCGCGCGCCGGTCCATTCCTGCAAGCGGTTCTGGAGGTCGGGCACCAGCGATTTCGGCGCATCATTGGCAAGGCTGATTTCCAGCCGCCCGGCCTCGACGCTGACCGGACGCACGAAGGCGCGCACGAGCGCGCGCAGCCGGATGTCGCGGTTCTTGGTGCAGAGATCGGCGACATCCGAGAGCGACTTGACCGGCACCAGCGGCACCGCCGCCGGCTGCTCGGCCGGTACGGGCTCGATGCGGCCGACCGGCTCGGGCGCGGGATCGGCCTGCGGCACGGGGCGCAACATGGTCACGGTCGCGCCACCCGACTGGGCGCGCTGGGCCGGGGCGTCCGGCTGCCGTGAGATGGCCGAAACGGAAGCGGCCTGCGACGTCGGCTGGCCGCCGTTGCCGCTATAACCGCCGGATTGCGGCGCGCGAGAACCCTCGCTGCCGGAAAACTCGGCGAGGCGGCGGGCGGCATCTTCCGGCGAGGGCAGGTTTGCGGCATGTGCCAGGCGGATGATGACCATCTCGGCGGCACCGGCCGGGCGACTGGAGGATTCCGTTTCCGGAATACCCTTCAACAGCATCTGCCACATGCGCGACAGCGCGGTGACCGCGATGGAATTGGCGAACTCGACGCCGCGCACCCGCTCGATCTCGCTCAGCGACTGGTCGCCGGTGGCGTCGGGCACATATTTCATGCGGGTGACGAGATGGGTGAAATCGGCAAGGTCCGTCAGCACGACCGGCGGGCTCGCACCGGCTTCGTATTGCGCGGCGAATTCGGCAAGGGCGGAAGCCGCGTCGCCCTTCACGATATGCTCGAAGAGATCGACGATGCGGGCACGGTCGGCAAGGCCGAGCATGGAGCGCACGGCATCCACCTCGACACGCCCACCGCCATGCGCGATCGCCTGGTCGAGGAGCGAGAGGCCGTCACGGGCGGAACCCTCGGCGGCACGCGCGATCATGGCGAGCGCATCGGCCTCGGCCTCGACGCCTTCCTTGCCGAGAATGGTGGTGAAGAGGCCGACGAGATCGGAGGCATCGATGCGGCGAAGGTCGAAGCGCTGGCAGCGCGACAGCACCGTGATCGGCACCTTGCGGATTTCCGTCGTCGCGAAGATGAACTTGACGTGCTCCGGCGGCTCTTCCAGCGTCTTCAACAGGCCGTTGAAGGCCTGCGTGGAGAGCATGTGCACTTCGTCGATGATGTAGACTTTATAACGCGCCGAAACCGGGCGGTAGCGCACCTGCTCGATGATCTCGCGGATATCGTCGATGCCGGTATGGGAGGCGGCGTCCATCTCGATGACATCGACATGGCGGCCTTCCATGATGGCCTGGCAATGTTCGCCGGGCACGCGAAGGTCGATCGTCGGGCGGTCGATCTCGGGGGTCTTGTAATTCAGCGCGCGGGCGAGGATGCGGGCAGTCGTCGTCTTGCCGACGCCGCGAACGCCCGTCAGCATATAGGCCTGCGCGATGCGCCCGGTCTCGAACGCGTTGGTCAGCGTGCGGACCATCGGTTCCTGGCCGACCATCAGGTCGGAGAAATCCTTGGGGCGGTATTTGCGCGCGAGCACCCGGTAGGCGGCGGGTTTTTCGCTGGACGGATTTTTGATGTCGTCGCTCATCGACCCTGCCGTTAATCAAATGTCTGTCCCGACAGGACGGCCAGAAGCAGGACGGTAAGGTGGGAGGCTGGCACGATGACCCGTGCCGGGCTCGTTGGGGCTGCTTCCTTCCGGACCTGACCCGGTTGGCGAGTGGCTCGTCCACCACCAACCTCCCGTCCCCCATATCGGCAATATTCCAACCGAATGCAAGCGCGAGCGACAAAAAACTATTGGGGGAATTTCGATGCCATGGCATGACTCTCTTCCATGATCGCAATTCCGGATGCAAAACCGCAGCGCCCTTTTGCTGGAGTTGCTCATAACAAGCATGCCGGAGGCCCCCGTGAGCGAATTTCGACCCGATGAACGGCTGGCGCGCGACAGCGATCTCCTGACGAAGATCGGCCTGTGCGAACTGCGCCTGATGAAGGATGGCCGCTGGCCCTGGCTGGTGCTGGTGCCGCAGCGCCCGGATGTCAGCGAGATTTTCGACCTGACGCCGCTCGACCAGACCATGCTCGCCTTCGAGACGACGCTGGTCGCCGAGGCGCTGAAGGCCGCAACCGGGGCGACGAAGATCAATACGGGCGCCCTCGGCAATATCGTGCGCCAGCTTCACGTCCATGTCATCGCGCGCAGCGAAGGTGACCCGAACTGGCCCGGCCCCGTCTGGGGTTACGGCACCGCCGAACCCCGCTCGGCCGACGACACCAAGGCCTTTGCAGCCAAGATCCTGGACGCGCTCTCGCCATGAAGCCATCGCTTTTCGATCTCTACCGCCCGCATCCCGAACCGAGCACCATGGTCGCCTTTGCGGAAAACAGCCTCGACCGCCAGTCGGAGCACCGCGCGCCGGACTGCCTGGAACAGGCCTTCAAGGCCGAGACCGTGCATGCCTTTGCGCTGGCCGGTGGCAAGCTCGTCGTCAAGCATGACGAGAAGATCATCGACCCGCTGTTTGCGCCCTACGAGCTTGCCGAACTCGACCCGATCCCGGAGGAATCCATCCTTCTCGGCTATCTGAAGAACGGCGAGCCGCGGCTGGCGATCCCCGTGCGCGCCGATCCGGATGCCTTGCAGGAGCCGCTGAAGGCCACGGACGGGCGCACGCTCTATCGCCAGCAGATGCTCGACGACGACCTGCTCGGCCAGTTCGCGCAGGCCTCCAGCCTGATGACCTGGAACGGCAACAACCGCTTCTGCGGCAAGTGCGGCTCGCCGACGCGCTCGGAAATCGGCGGCTATCGCCGGGTCTGCGAGGCGTGCAGTCACACGATCTTCCCGCGCACCGATCCGGTCGCGATCATGCTGGTCATCGATATCGAGCGCGACCTTTGCCTGCTCGGCCGCTCGCCGCATTTTCCGGAGGGCATGTATTCGTGCCTGGCCGGTTTCCTGGAGCCGGGCGAGACGATCGAGCACACGGTGCGCCGCGAAACATTCGAGGAATCCGGCATCAAGGTCGGCCGCGTGCGCTACCACGCCTCGCAGCCCTGGCCGATGCCACATTCGCTGATGATCGGCTGCTACGGCGAGGCGATCTCCTTCGAGATCCACCGCGACGACAAGGAACTGGAAGATTGCCGCTGGTTCACCCGCGAGGAGACCGCGGCGATGATCGAGCGCAGCGCCTCCTCGGGCGTCGCCCCCGGTTCCACCACGCCTCCGCCGAAGGGTGCCATCGCGCACCGGCTGATGCGCGACTGGCTCGACTGGAAAGGTTAGAAAGCACTCCGCATCGGATGCGCCCGGTAGGTGCCGAGGATGCGGACCTTTTCGGAGAAGAAGCGCAGTTCCTCCAGCGCCTGGCGGACATGCGGCTCGTCCGGATGGCCTTCGATATCGGCATAGAACTGCGTGGCGATGAACTTGCCGCCGATCTGGTAGCTTTCGAGCTTCGTCATGTTGATGCCGTTCGTCGCAAAGCCGCCGAGCGCCTTGTATAGGGCGGCCGGGATGTTGCGCACATTGAAGACGAAGGTGGTGACGACGATGTCGTCGCCGCTCTGCTCCGCCTTCTTCTCGTCGCGCGACAGCACGACGAAACGCGTCATGTTGCTTTCGGTGTCCTCGACGTTTTCCTGAAGGATCGACAGGCCGTAGAGATCGGCGGCAAGCCGCGGGGCAAGGGCCGCCATGGAGCGGTCGCCGGTTTCCGCCACCAGCTTTGCCGCGCCGGCCGTATCGCCGGCGATGACCGGCTTCCAGCCGTTGAGGCGGACGATCTTGCGGCACTGGCCGAGCGCATGGATATGGCTGTGCACCGTGCGGATCTCGTCCTTCGTCACGCCCGGCAGCACCATCAGCTGGAAGCGGATCGGCATGAAATATTCGCCGACGATATGCAGGCGCGATTCCGGCAGGAGATGATGGATATCGGCGACGCGGCCGGCGATCGTGTTCTCGATCGGGATCATGCCGAGGTCCGCATCGCCGTTTTCCACGGCGAGAAAGGCGTCCTCAAAGGTCTGGCAGGGCAGCGGCTCCATGTTGGGGAACATGTCGCGGCTCGCCATGTCCGAATTGGCGCCGAACTCGCCCTGGAAGGCGATCTTGTTGGTCTTCATGATCATGACGGTTCGCCTCAGACTGGGTTGGCCGCGAGGATGGCGCGGGCTTTTTCGAGGTCGGCCGGGGTATCGACGCCAAGCGGCACGGTGTCGACGATCTCGGCATCGATGCGCATGCCCGCTTCAAGCGCCCGCAACTGCTCCAGCGATTCGCGCTTTTCCAGCGTCGACGGCTTCAGTGCGACGAAGGCTTCGAGCGCCTTGCGGCGATACGCATAGAGACCAATGTGATGGTAGAGCGGCCCCTTGCCGTGCGGCGCCGTCGCGCGCGTGAAATAAAGGGCGCGCAGCCGGCTGTCGCTGAGCGGCGAGCCGACGATCTTCACGACGTTCGGATTGGTCTTCTCTTCCTCGTCGCTGATCTCGGTCGTCAGCGTGGCGATGTCGGTCGAGGCGTTTTCCAGCGGGCGAAGGGCGGCGCGGATCGTTTCCGGGTCGATCGTCGGCAGATCGCCCTGCACGTTGATGATGATCTCGGCGCGGCCCTCCGGGTCGCTCTTGGTCAGCGCCTCGTAGATGCGGTCGGAGCCGGACTGGTGATCGACCCGGGTCATCACCGCCTCGAAGCCCGCTGCCACGACAGCGTCAAAAATATCCGTATGATCGACGGCCACGACGACACGGCCCACATCGGCCGCGGCCGCCCGGCGGGCCACCTGGACGATCATCGGCAGGCCGGCAATATCGGCCAGCGGCTTGCCCGGAAGCCGCGTCGAGGCCATGCGCGCCGGAATGAGGACGAGGGTCGTGTCAAAATTGGCGGGTTTCATCTCAGGCCCTTCAAAACCCCCGGGAAAAGTGTCAAAACGTCTCAGTGCGGGGGCTACAATCACTGTTGCAACGAAGCAGCAAAAGACATAGGTTCCGCGCGATTTCAAGACTGGCCGGCGCATGTCCGCTGGTTCCTAGGGGAGCGTTTGGATGAACTCTTATGTGAACATGGGCGTGGGTGCCCTATTGGGCACCGTCTTCGTACTGATGTCCGTGTCGATCGCTTCTGAAGGCATTTTCCACTCGGCGCACCCCGAGAAGGAAGGTTTTGCCATCGTGGCCGAGGAGACCGGCGGCGAGGAAGCGGGCGGCGACGCCCCCGCAGCTGTTCCGATCGCGACCCTGCTCGCCACTGCCGATGCCGGCGCCGGCGAAACCGTCTTCAAGAAATGTGCGAGCTGTCACACCCCAGAGAAGGGCGGACCGAACAAGGTCGGACCCGGTCTCTGGGACATCGTGAACCGCCCGATCGCCTCGCATGAAGGCTTCAGCTATTCCGCCGGCATGACGACCTTCTCCGAAGGCCACAAGGTCGTGTGGGACTATGACCACCTGAACTTCTTCCTCGAAGCACCGAAGAAGCACGTTCCGGGCACCGCCATGGGCTTTGCCGGTCTCAAGAAGAACGACGAGCGCGCCAACCTGATTGCCTACCTGCGCACGCTTTCCGACAGCCCGGCCGCCCTGCCGACCGCGTCGAACGAAGGTGCTGCCGCCACGACCGAGGGTGCAACCACCACCGAAGGTGCAGCGCCCGCCGATGGCGCGGCGACGACCACCGAGGGCGCAGCCCCGGCGGATGGCGGCGCTGCCACCACGACGACGACCGAAGGGACGGCACCGGCCGAAGGCACGACCACCGAAGGCACCACGGAAAAGCCGGCTCAATAAAAGCGGCCCGCATCCAAGACGACAAAACCCGGCCTTCGCGCCGGGTTTTTTGTTGCCTTCAGGTGAGAAGCCAGGCCCAGAAGGAGACGGTGAAGACGCCGAGCGCCGTCGTCATGGTGATGGTCGAGGAGGCGAGCGCATGACCGACGCCGAAATGGTTGGCGAGCAGCCAGGCATTGACGCCCGTCGGCACCGAGGAGGTCAGCACCATCGCGGCCGTCCATTCCGGACTGAGGCCCAAGAGCCGGCAGGCAACATAGACGCAGCCCGGCAACAATACGAGCTTGAGGCTGGTCATGGCGAGCGCGATGCCGGCATTGCCGCCGACCTTGTACTTGTTGAGTGCCATGCCGATCGAGACGAGGGCTGCCGGTGCCGCCGTCGCGGCGAGCTGGTCGACCACCACCTTGACCGGCCCCGCGAGCGGCACGCCGCCGACATGGAACAGCGCGCCGGCCGCAAGGCCGATGACCAGCGGATTGCGCACGAGGCTCTTGCCGATGCCGAGCAGCAGGGCGCCGAAACGCTGCGGCTCGCGCGTTCCGCTCTTGCGCTCCGCACGCTCCATCAGCACCGTGCCGGCGATCATCATGACCGGCAGGTGCACGGAGAGCAGCACGGAGATCGCCACCAGCCCGTCCTCACCCACGATGCGCGAGACGAGCGGAAGGCCGATGAAGACCGTGTTGGCGAAGGCAGAGGAGACGCCGGCGAGCACGCCGATGCGCCGGTCGCGCTTGAAGCCGAGCGTCGCCACCAGATGGGCGATCGTCCAGGTGACGGCGACGCCGGCGAAATAGGCGAGCCAGATGCGCAGCGGCGATTCGCCGGCGAAATCCGCCTCGGCGATGGTGCGAAACAGCAGCACCGGAACCGCCACGCGGAAGACGAATTCGCCGAGCCCCTCGCCCAGCTCCTCCCGCAGATAGCGGGTGCGCACGAGCACCCAGCCGATCAGGATCAGCGCGAAGATGGGCAAGACATTGAGGGCGACATCCGACATGAAACCGTCCGGAAAACAGGGAATGAGAGACGACGGACAGCCGCCCTGGAGCAATTCCAGCAAAAGTGCATAGCGGTTTTGCGCCCGGAATTGCGTAAAAACAAGAAGATAGAGCATTTTCGCGTTTCGGAGAAAAGCGGAAATGCTCTCAAGGCGTCATGGGTAGGCCAAACGTCGGGAAGGGTCCAGCGCGAAGCCGGCGCGAGGGCGCGCCGGAAATGAAAAAAGCGAGGGTTATCCCCCCGCTTCCTCATCCCGACCTGGCCGGGGAAGTGTTTCGCGCGGTGCCAGTACATCCGTGGTCACTGCTGTGCGAAACACGACTTTCGTGTCTGACGAGGTTCTACCGAGCCGCTATTACAGCGGTATGACAGAGGAATGCCCGTCGATGAAAACAAGTCTGCGCGCATATGGTTAACAAAAGGTTAACGCGCGGAGGGCCAAAAATTTTCGCATTTCCGGCGATTGAACGGCAGATCTGAAACGTCTTCCCCCTGGTTCCATGCGCCACCCCCTTCCGGCCTCCCCGACGCGTCCTGTCTTTCGATTGACAAGCCGATCCCGGGTCTGGACAGTGGCGGCGGCAACGAGACGGGCAGCGTTAGAGCATTTCCGCTTTTCTTCGAATCGCGCAAACGCCCTAACGCTTGGTTTTTACGCAATTCCGGACGCAAAACCGCGTTTTGCACTTTTACTGGAATTGCTTGAGGAGGACTTGATGTCTATGCGCGCATTCTTCGGTTTCTCGGCACTTCTTCTTATGGCCGTGGCCTCCCCTCCCCTTCCCGCCAGCGCCCAGGAGACGCGCACCGTCGTAACGACTGAAAACCGCGATTATTTCGGCTTCGACCTGCGCACCGTGCAGGACGTGACGCTGGACCAGTGCAAGGCGGATTGCGTCGACGACCTTTCCTGCCGCGCCTTCACCTACAATCCCAAGGTGAAATGGTGCTTCCTGAAGAGCGATTTCAACCAGCTCAACCCCTTCCAGGGCGCGATTGCCGGCAAGATCGTCAAGGCGGACACGGCTGCCGATATCGGCGCGCCGGCCGCCCTGCCGTTCATTACAGAATATATGATGAGCGACGCCCGCTCCTTCCGCAACGGCCTGTCGCTTGCCGCCGACCAGCAGGGTCAGGGTGTTGAAAGCCTCGCCTCGCTCGGCCGCATCGAGACGGCGTCCGGCCGCTTCGACTACGCGCTGACCGCCTTCAGGGGCGCCCTGTCGCTCGCGCCGGACGACTACTATCTCTGGATGGAGACGGCCGAGTCGATGGCGCGCGCCTTCAACAACAGCTATCTCGCCAGCCAGGGCGCGCTCGCCGCCATCAACGCCTATGAGCTTTCGCGCACGACCGAGACCCGCGCCCGCGCGCTCGCCGTGCTTGCCGATACGCTCGACAAGTCGAGCAACTACCGCGCCGGCATCAACGCCTACAAGGCGAGCCTGGACCTGAAGGACGACGTCGCGGTGCGCTCGGCCTATCTGGGGCTTCGCGCGCGCCAGGGTTTCCGCATCGTCAACCACACGATCGATTCGGATAGTGCTACGCCGCGCGCCTGCGTCGAATTCTCCGAGCCGCTCGTCAAGTCGGGTGCCGACTACGCCTCCTTCGTCACGCTGGATGGCGCCGCACCCAAGGCCGTGGAAGCCAAGGACCGGCAGATCTGCGTCGAGGGCCTGACCCATGGCCAGCGCTACAAGATCGCCTTCCGCCCCGGCCTGCCGTCCGCCGTCGACGAGCCGCTGGCATCCATGGTCGACCTCGACATCTACGTGCAGGACCGCGCCTCCATGGTGCGCTTCACCGGCGACAGCTTCGTGCTGCCGGGCAGCGCGCGCCGCGGCATCCCGATCGTCTCGGTCAACACCGACAGCGCCGACCTGAAGCTCTACCGCGTGGGCGACCGCGCCATCGCCTCGCTGCTCGCCGACAGCCAGTTCCTGACGCAGCTCGACGGCTATTCGGCCGAACGCATCGAAAGCCAGAGCGGCCAGCTCGTATGGCAGGGCAAGATCGACATCTCGCCAGAGCTCAACAAGGACGTCGTCACCAGCTTCCCGGTCGACGAGGCCCTGCCGGAGCGCAAGCCCGGCGTCTACGTGTTGACCGCCGCCGCCTCGAACGGCCGCACCAACGAATGGGAGGCGAAGGCCACCCAGTGGTTCGTCGTCTCCGACGTCGGCCTCACCACCTATGCCGGCACGGACGGCCTCAACGTCTTCGCCCGCTCGCTGGACAGTGCAGCGCCGATCGACGGCGTCGAACTCCAGCTGATCGCCAAGAACAACGAGGTGCTCGGCACCGCGACGACCGATGCGGACGGCCGCGCGACCTTCACCGCCGGCTTGATGCGCGGCACCGCCGCCATGACGCCCGCCGTGATCCTTGCGAAGAAGGGCGATTCGGACTTCGTGTTCCTCGACATGACGCGCGCCGGCTTCGACCTCTCCGACCGCGGCGTCACCGGCCGCCCGGCACCGGGCGCGGTCGACGTGCTCGCCTGGACCGAACGCGGCATCTACCGCGCCGGCGAGACGGTGCATGCGACGGCCCTTGCCCGCGACATCGAGGCGAACGCCGTCGAGAAACTGCCGCTCACCTTCGTCTTCAACCGGCCGGACGGCGTGGAAGACCGCCGCATCGTCAGCGATGGCGCGGCCCTCGGCGGCCATGCCGTCGACCTGCCCTTGCAGGCAAACAGCATGCGCGGCACCTGGACCATGCAGGTCTATACCGACCCGAAGGGTACGGCGATCGGCGAAAAGCAGTTCCTCGTCGATGACTTCGTGCCGGATCGCATCGAATTCGACATGACGAGCGAGGCCAAGGCCATCGAGACCGGCGTTCCGGCAGAAGTCTCCGTCGAAGGCCGCTATCTCTACGGCGCGCCCGGTGCTGGCCTGGAAATCGAGGGCGATGTCACGCTGAAGCCGACGCGCGCGGACACCGCCTATCCCGATTATGTCTTCGGTCTGGCCGATGAAGAGGCGATCGAGGCCAGCAGCACGGCGCTGGAAGGCCTCGACGTGCTCGACGACGACGGCAAGGCGACCTTCGACGTCAATGTCACCGACCTGCCCGCGACGACGCAGCGCCTCGAAGCGCTCGTGACGCTGCGCATGACGGAAGCCGGCGGGCGCGCCGTCGAGCGTTCGCTCACCCTGCCGGTCAAGGCGACCGGCCCGATGATCGGCGTCAAGCCGGAGTTCAAGGACGAGCTTACGGAAAACAGCGTCGCGAATTTCAACGTCATCGCTGTTGGTGCCGACGGCGCCAAGCAGGCGATGCAGGGCATGCCCTGGAAGCTGCTCGCCGTCGAGCGGAACTACCAATGGTATCGCGACGGCAGCTCGTGGCGTTATGAGCCGGTGCTTTCGACCAAGCAGCTGGCGAACGGCACTGTCGATGCCACAGTGGATGGCGGCCAGATCTCGGTTCCCGTCACCTGGGGCCGCTACCGCCTGGAAGTTGAAAGCGCCGAGCCGGACGGCCCGGCCACCAGCATTGAATTCGATGCCGGCTGGTACGTCGCCGCCACCTCGACGGAAACGCCCGACGCGCTGGAAATCTCGCTCGACAAGGAAAACTACGCGGTCGGTGATACCGCAAAGCTGAAGATCTCGCCGCGCCATGCCGGCCAGGTCCTCATCACCATCGGCGCCGAAAGCCTGATCGCCACCCAGACCGCCGCCATCGGCGCCGAGGGCGGCGAGGTGGACATCCCGATCACCAAGGAATGGGGCCCCGGCTCCTACGTCACCGCGACGTTGTTCCGTCCCGGTGCGGACCGTGAAAGCCGCATGCCGATGCGCGCGATTGGCATCACCTGGCTGAAGGTCGACCCCGCGGAGCGCAAGCTCAACGTCGCGCTCGACGTGCCGGAAAAGACGCTGCCGCGCCAGGCGCTCGACATTTCGCTTCAGGTCGCCGGTGCGGGCGCCAACGAGGACGCCTATGTCACGGTTGCCGCCGTCGACGTCGGTATCCTCAACCTCACCCGCTATGAAGCGCCCGATCCGGCCGGCTGGTACTTTGGCCAGCGCCGCCTCGGCATGGAAATCCGCGACCTCTACGGCCGCCTGATCGACGGCTCGCTCGGCGCAACCGGGCGGCTGCGCACCGGCGGCGACGGCGGCGAAGGCGCGCTGCAAGGCAATCCGCCGACCGAAAAGCTCGTCGCCTTCTTCTCCGGTCCAGTGAAGCTCGATGCCGAAGGCAAGGCCAAGGTCAGCTTCGACATTCCGCAGTTCAACGGCACAGCCCGCCTCATGGCCGTCGCATGGACGAAGACCGGTGTCGGCAGCGCCACGAAGGACGTCATCATCCGCGACCCGGTCGTCGTGACCGCCAGCCTGCCGAAGTTCCTCTCCCCCGGGGACCGCGCCGACCTGAGGCTGGACATCGCCAACACGGATGCGCCGGCCGGCGACTACACGGTCGAGATCACGCACAACGCCTCCGTCATGGTCGAGCAGACCGGGGCCGGCCAGACGCTGCGGCTCGAACCCGGCGCAAAGTCCGCGCTCACCCTGCCGCTGATCGGCGGCGAGGTCGGCGACGGCGTCGTCACCGTGAAGCTCTCGAACGGTGCGGGCATGTCGCTCGAACAGGCGCTCAACATTCCGGTGCGCCCGGCCGCCATGCCGATCACCACGCGCCGGCCGATCGAGATCGCCGCAAACGGCAGCCTGACGATCGACGACCAGTTGCTGGCCGACAGCCAGCTTGCCGGCGCCTCCGTCAGCCTCAGCGTCTCGCGCGCAGCCGCCTTCGACATCCCGGCGCTGCTGATGGCGCTCGACCGCTACCCCTATGGCTGCGCCGAGCAGACGACGAGCCGGGCGCTACCGCTGCTCTATCTCAGCGAACTCTCCAAGCAATCCGGCCTGCCGGAGGACACGGAGACGCAGAAGCGCGTGCAGGATGCGATCTACCGCGTGCTCGCCTATCAGTCGTCCTCCGGCAGCTTCGGCCTCTGGGGTCCGGGTTACGGCGATCTCTGGCTCGATTCCTTCGTCACCGACTTCCTGACGCGGGCTCGCGAGCAGAAGTTCGATGTGCCGGAGCAAGCCATGCTGCAGGCGCTCTCCAACCTGCAGAACGCCATCTCCTACGACGTGAATGTCACCAACCAGGGCAACGAGATCGCCTATGCGCTCTACGTGCTCGCCCGCAACCGCAAGGCCGCGATCAGCGACCTGCGCTATTATGCCGACACGAAGCTCTCGGAGTTCTCATCGCCGCTGTCGCGCGCCCATCTTGCCGCGGCCCTCGGCCTCTATGGCGATGCCCAGCGTTCGATGACGATCTTCTCGAATGCACTCGGCCTGTCGCGCGACAGCATCCTGAACGCCAGCCTTTCGCGCAACGACTATGGTTCGTCGCTGCGTGACGGGGCCGCCGTTCTGGCGCTTGCTGCCGAAGCCCGTCCGGTTCCGGATATCATTCCACAGCTCACGAAGATCGTCGCCAAGCAATGGGAAGAAAAGCGCTGGACCAGCACGCAGGAACAGACCTGGATGCTGCTCGCCGCGCGTTCCGTGAAGGATGCCGACAAGGACCTGAAGCTTGAAATCAACGGCGTCGCCCGCGATGGCGGCTATGCCGCGCAGATGACCGGCAAGGCCCTGCTCGAAAACCCGCTGACGGTCGCCAACCGCACCGGCGAGCCGGTCTCGGCCGTGCTCACCACCGTCGCGGCGCCGGTCGATCCGTTGCCCGCCGGCGGCGACGGCTTTGCCATCGAGCGCACCTATTACACGCTCGACGGCGAGGAGGCGAACGTCTCCGAGGCGACCCAAAACGAGCGTTACGTCGTGGTGCTGAAGGTGACGGAGAGCAACGACTGGCCGTCGCGCATCATCATCACGGACCTGCTGCCGGCCGGCTTCGAGATCGACAATCCGAGCCTCGTCGACAGCGCGAAACTGGCGAATTTCGACTGGGTCGGCGAAGTTGAGCCGGCGCATACGGAGTTCCGCTATGACCGCTTCGTGGCTGCCTTCAACCGCAGCGGGGGCGACACCCGCGAGGTGACGCTTGCCTATGTCGTGCGCGCCGTCACCCCCGGAACCTACGATCATCCGGCCGCGCAGGTGGAGGACATGTACCGTCCGCAATACTCCGCCCGTACGGCGACCGGCCGCATGCAGGTCGTCAAGGCCGAGTAAGAGGACCGGTCCATGGCGCTCTGGCGCAAGCTCGTTATCGGCTCCCTTGGCGGGGCGGCGTCCATCGCCGCCCTCGCCTTCGGCCTCGACTATGCGGACAAGGCCTATCCGCCGCCGATCGCGGTTGCCGGCACCGTGTCCAAGGAAGTGCTCGATCGCGACGGCCGGCTGCTGCGCGCCTTCGCCACGCCGGAGGGGCTCTGGCGGCTGAAGACCACGGCGGCCGATGTCGATCCGCAGTTCCTGCGCATGCTCGTCGCCTATGAGGACCGGCGCTTCAACGAGCACCACGGTATCGACCCGCTGGCGCTGCTGCGCGCCGCCGGGCAGCTCGCCACCAACGGCCGCATCGTCTCGGGCGCCTCGACGCTCTCCATGCAGGTCGCCCGCCTGATCGAGCCGCGCGAAAACCGCTCGATGCTGGCGAAACTGCGCCAGATGGCCCGCGCCATCCAGCTCGAACGGCGGCTCTCCAAGGCGGAAATCCTCGATCTCTACCTGACCCTCGCCCCCTATGGCGGCAATCTGGAGGGTGTTCGCGCGGCCAGCCTCGCCTGGTTCGGCAAGGAGCCGAAGCGGCTTTCGGTGGCCGAGGCCGCCCTGCTCGTCGCCCTGCCGCAGCTTCCGGAAAAACGCCGGCCGGACCGGCATCGTGCGGTGGCGGAAAAGGCCCGCGAGCGCGTGCTGAACCGCATGGCGGTCTCCGAGATCATCGGCGAAGGCGAGGCCGAACGCGCTTCCGCCGAGGCCGTGCCGGATCGCCGCCGCCAGCTCCCCTCCTATGCCGCCCATCTTTCCGAAATGGCGCTGCGCAAGGACCCGAAGGCGACCGAGCACAGGACGACGCTCGACCGCAACGTGCAGGACGGGCTGGAAACCGTGGCACGCGAGGCCGCCGAACGGCTCGGCGCGAAAATCTCGATCGCCATGGTGATGGCGGATGCCCGCACCGGCGAGATCCTTGGCGAGGTCGGCTCAGCGGACTATTTCGACGGCCGCCGCGCCGGCTGGATCGACATGACGCGCATCCGCCGCTCGCCCGGCTCGGCGCTGAAGCCGTTCATCTATGGACTTGCCTTCGAGGAAGGCCTGGTCGCGCAGGAAACGATCGTCGAGGATCGGCCGTCCGACTTTTCCGGCTACCGTCCGCGCAATTTTGACATGACCTATCAAGGCGACGTCAGCGTGCGCAAGGCGCTGCAACTGTCGCTGAACGTGCCCGCCGTGCGCCTGCTTGAAGCCGTCGGCCCGACGCGGCTGATGGTGCGCTTCCGCCGCGCCGAGGTGCATGCGGAACTGCCACCGGGCGAAACGCCGGGGCTTGCGATCGGCCTTGGCGGCGTCGGCGTCACGCTGCGCGAGCTCACCCAGCTCTATGCGGCGCTCGCCAATCGTGGCATGCCGGTGCGGCTCGGCGACGGCATTTCGCGCAACGCGTCGCAGATCGAGGGCGAACCGCTGCTCGACCCCGTCGCCACCTGGCAGGTTTCCGACGTGCTTTCCGGCGTCACCCCGCCGACCGGCAGCCGCCGCCTCGGCATCGCCTACAAGACCGGCACGAGCTACGGCTACCGCGACGCCTGGTCCGTCGGCTATGACGGCCGCCATGTGCTTGGCGTCTGGGTCGGTCGCGCCGACAACGGCGCCGTACCTGGCCTGACCGGCTATGGCGCCGCCGCTCCCATCCTCTTCGAGGCCTTCTCGCGCTCCGGCATCGCCATCACCGCGCTGCCGCGCGCGCCGTCCGGCGCCGTGCGCATCGCGCAGGCAGAACTGCCCGCCAGCCTGCGCCGTTTCTCGACCACGACGGGCGGCCTCGTCGCGACCGTGGCGCGCGAGCCGGCGCCCGAAATCATCTACCCGCCGGAAGGCGCCCATGTGGAACTCGGCGCCACCACGAGCACGGACATCTCACCGCTCGTGCTGAAGCTGCAAGGCGGCCGCGCTCCCTTCCGCTGGCTCGCCAATGGCAAGGTGCTGCCCGATGCCTCGCGCCGGCGCACGACGCAGTGGATGCCGGAAGGTGCGGGATTTTCGACGCTGACGGTGATCGATGCGGCCGGACGGGCGGCGAGCGTGCGGGTGTTTATCGAGTAGCAAAGCCTGCCCGCCAATTCGTGGGACCGGATGACGACATTGCCGCGCTCCCCCTCTCCCCCGCGGGGAGAAGGTGGCCCGAAGGGTCGGATGAGGGGGTAGTGCGGATCGAAACCACAGCCTTTGCGCCTGCGCCACCCCCCTCATCCCGCTGCCGCGACCTTCTCCCCGCGGGGGAGAAGGGGACTTTCGGCACCCGGTCGTTTCATATGCAGCCGTCTTCAAGGAGCAGGATAATAGAAGCGCCGGAGTTCAGCTCATGCCCGCTCGGCCGCGATCACTTGCCGGAATCCACCGGCACCCACCCCGGCTTCCGCTTCTCCAGAAACGCCCCGATCCCCTCCGTCGCTTCCGGCGTTTCCCAGGTATCGGCGAGCCGCGTCAGCGTCATCTCGATGACCTTCTCGTCGATCGGCGGAGCCAGCGCATGCGCCAGCGCCTTGGTGGCCGCAACCGCCTCGGGGGACGCCGCGAAATAGGGCGTGATCTCCGCCTCGATCGCCCCGTCCAACTCAGTCACCGCTACGACGCCGCTGACGAGGCCGATGCCCCGCGCGGTCGGCGCGTCGAACAGGCGGGCGGAGGTGGCGAAGCGGAGCAGCGCCGCGGGACCGATGCGGGCGGCGACATAGGGGCTGATCGTTGCGGGGATGAGGCCGAGGCGGGTTTCCGTCAGGCCGAAGCGGGCGCCGTCCACGGCAATCGCGGCGTCGCAAACGCTGATCAGGCCGACGCCGCCGCCATAGGCCTGGCCGTTGACGCGGGCGATCAGCGGTTTCGGCAGGTCGCGCAGCGCCTTGAGCATCAAGGCGAGCCGGCGCGCTTCGGCGATGCGCGCCTCACGCGTGGCGGCCATCTGCTCCTTCATCCAGTTGAGATCGCCGCCCGCGCAAAAACTCTCGCCCTCGCCCGTCAGCACGACGACGCGCACGGCCTTGTCCTCGCTAAGCAGGCCCGCGACGGCGGTCAGTTCGCGGATCATCAGGCCTGATAGCGCATTGTGCTGCGCGTGCCGGCGAAGCGTCAGCGATGCCACGCCGCGCCGATCGACGGATACGGAAATCGTTTCGAAATGCATGGCTGTACCTCCTCTGCGTGGTCGCGGGCGCAAACCGCTAGGCACTTTTCCTGGCATCGGTCTTGCCGGTGATCTGCCGGGCAAAGGCCGCGGCCGCTGCCAGTTTCTCCCGGTCGAGCCCTGTCTCGTATCCCTCGGCCGCCAGCATGTCGGCGACGGCGAGCGTGTCCACATTGCCGCGGGCACCCGGCGCATAGGGGCAGCCACCGAGCCCACCGACCGAGGCGTCGAAGACGGTGAGCCCATGATCGAGCGCCACGCGGATATTGTCGAGCGCCAGCCCGTTCGTATCGTGGAAATGGCCGGCGAGATTTTCGGGGAAGGCGACGGCGAGCACGACATCCAGCATGGCCGCGACCTCCGCCGGCTTGGCACGGCCGATCGTATCGCCAAGGCTCACCTCGTGGCAGCCGAGGCGCAGGAGTTGCCCTGTCACCCGCGCCACCGCGCAAGGCTCGACCGGGCCATCATAGGGGCATTGCACGACGCAGCTCACATAGCCGCGCAGCGGAATGCCGTCCGCCTTCGCCGCTTCGGCAACCGGTCGGGCGCGCTCGATGCTTTCGGCAATCGAGCAGTTGAGATTGGCGCGGGAAAAGCCTTCGGAGGCCGAGAGGAAGACGGCGACTTCATCGACGCCGGCGGCCTTCGCCGCCTCGTAGCCCTTCATGTTGGGCACCAGCGCCGCATAGGAAAGGCCGGGGCGGCGCGCGATGCCGGCCATCACCTTGGCGCCATCGGCAAGCTGCGGCACCCATTTGGGGCTGACGAAACTCGTCGCCTCGATGCGCTGAAAGCCGCAATCCGACAAGAGGTCGATCAGCGCGATCTTGTCCGTAGAAGGAATGATCGCCTTCTCGTTCTGCAACCCGTCGCGGGCCGCCATCTCGACGATTTCGACGCGCCAGCTCATACGGCCTCCTTGGGCTCCAGCGAGAGCAGCAGCGCGCCTTCCGCCACCTGATCGCCGACCGCGACCGGCACCGTCGCCACCACGCCATCACGCGGCGCCGCCAGCACCAACTCCATCTTCATCGCCTCCATGGTGACGAGCGCATCACCCTTGGCAACGCGCGCACCCGGCCCCGCCGAGACGATGCGCACCAGGCCCGGCATGGGCGCCGAGAGCCGATCGCCGCCAGCCGTCGCCTCGCCATGATGGCCGGCCTCTTCGGCGATTGCGAAGGTGTGGGCGTGGCCGGCGAAGAAGACGAGGATATCAGTGCCTTCGCGATGCACGGTTGCGGACAAAACCCGGTCTTCGAACGCTGCGCGGACGGAACGTCCATTAGTTGACTGCACGGCGATATCGGTGGTGATGCCGTTGTGTTCGATATGGAAGCGGTTCGTTTCGCGCGCTGTCACGCGCAGCGCATGTTCCGCATCGCCATGATCGAGGAAAACTGTCTGCGCCGCCTCGCCCCACAGCCGGAAGCTGCGCAGGTGTCCCCAGGGATCCGGATCGGCCGGTGCTTCCAGGAAACCGAGCGCCGCTAGGGCGGCCAGCGCGAAGCCCTCCTCCGAGGCGTCGGGTTCGTTGAGCAGGCTTTCGCCCGCGCGGCCGATCAGGCCCGTATCGACGTCGCCCGCCGCAAAGGGCGGCAGGCGGCAGAGGCGGGCGAGGAAACCGGCATTGGTCGTGACCCCGCCGACGCGGCAGGTTTCGAGCGCCGTTTCCAGCTTTGCCAGCGCTTCCGCGCGGGTGCGGCCGTGCACGATCACCTTGGCGATCATCGGGTCGTAATAAGGCGTGATGAGATCTCCGGCGCGCACGCCGGAATCGATGCGGGCGTCCTGCGGCAGGTCGAAGACGGAAAGGCGGCCGGTCGCCGGCAGGAAATCGCGCGCCGGGTTTTCAGCGTAAAGCCGCGCCTCGAAGGCCCAGCCGTTAATTGAAAGCTCCTCCTGCCGTTTCGCCAGCGGCTCGCCGGCAGCGACGCGGAGCTGCCATTCGACGAGGTCGAGGCCGGTGATCGCTTCCGTCACCGGATGCTCAACCTGCAGGCGCGTGTTCATTTCCATGAAGTAGAAGCGGTCCTGCCGGAGCCCCTCGGAGACGTCGGCGATGAACTCGACGGTGCCGGCGCCGCTATAGCCGATCGCCGCCGCCGCACGTACCGCGGCCTGCCCCATCGCCGCGCGCATTTCCGCCGTCATGCCGGGGGCCGGGGCCTCCTCAATGACCTTCTGGTGCCGGCGCTGGAGCGAGCAGTCGCGCTCGAAGAGGTGCACGACATTGCCGTGTTTGTCGCCGAAAACCTGCACCTCGATGTGGCGGGGTTTGGCCATGTATTTTTCGACGAGCACGCGGCCGTCGCCGAAGGCGCTTTCACCCTCGCGCCGGGCGCTTTCCAGGGCCGCGGCAAAATCCGCTGGATGCTCGACGCGGCGCATGCCCTTGCCGCCGCCCCCGGCGCGCGCCTTGATCAGCACCGGATAGCCCATGGCCTCGGCCTCGCCGGCGAGGAAGGCGGCGTCCTGCCGCTCGCCGTGATAGCCGGGCACGACGGGCACGCCCGCCTTTTCCATCAGCGCCTTGGCCGCATCCTTGAGGCCCATGGCGCGGATGGCGCTCGCCGAGGGGCCGATGAAGACGAGCCCGGCCGCCTCCACCGCCTCGACGAAATCCGGGTTTTCCGACAGGAAGCCGTAGCCGGGGTGTACGGCCTCGGCACCGCTCGCCCTGGCCGCCGCGATGATCGCCGGAATGTTCAGGTAGCTTCTTGCCGCCTCCGCCGGGCCGATGCGGATCGCCTCGTCGGCCATCGCGACATGCAGCGCATCGCGGTCGGCATCGGAATAGACGGCGACCGTCGCGACGCCCATCTGGCGGGCGGTGCGAATGACGCGGCAGGCGATTTCGCCGCGGTTGGCGATGAGGATTTTCCTGAACATGCGCGCTTCGGCTTTCTATTGTGCAGCGATCGCTTCGACTTCGAGCAGCCATTTCTCGTCGAAGATCGAGCAGATGACGACGCTCATCGCCGGGGCATTGGAGCCGAGATAGTCGCTGCGGATCTCGCGGTTTTCGGTCGCGTGGTGGCGGTCCGAAAGATAAGTCGTGACCTTGACGAGATCGGCTTTGGACATGCCGGCCGCTTTCAGCTGGGCGTCGATATTGCGCCAGACCAGCCGGGCCTGGGCCTCAAACCCCTCCGGCACCTTGTCGTCGTCCGACACCGGGATCTGGCCGCTGATGAACAGCAACGTCTTGAAATCCTCGAGCTTCACGGCCTGCGAGTAGCCGCCGCGCGGGTCAGGCGCGTTCTTCGCATTGATCGATTCGCGTTTCATGCTGTCGCTCCTTTACATCCGGAAGATGCCGAATCGGGTGGGCTCGATGGGCGCGTTGAGGGTCGCCGAAAGCGAAAGCGCCAGCACATCGCGGGTCTTGCGCGGGTCGACGATACCGTCGTCCCACAGTCGCGCGGAAGCATAGAGCGGGTGGCTTTGGCGGGCGAACATGTCGATGGTCGGCTGCTTGAAGGCGGCCTCCTCTTGCGTGCTCCAGCTGCCGCCGGTGCGCTCTATGCCCTCGCGCTTGACGGTGGCCAGCACGCCGGCCGCCTGCTCGCCGCCCATGACGGAGATGCGGCTGTTCGGCCAGGTCCAAAGGAACCGCGGCGAATAGGCCCGGCCGCACATGCCGTAATTGCCCGCACCGTAGGAGCCGCCGATCAGCACGGTGATTTTCGGCACATTCGCGGTGGCGACCGTCATGACGAGCTTGGCGCCGTTCTTGGCGATGCCCTCCGCCTCGTATTTGCGTCCGACCATGAAGCCGGTGATGTTTTGCAGGAAGACGAGCGGGATACCGCGCTGGGCGCAGAGCTCGATGAAATGCGCGCCCTTCAGCGCTGCTTCGGAGAAGAGCACCCCGTTGTTGGCGATGATGCCGACGGGCAGGCCATGCAGGGCGGCGAAGCCGCAGACGAGCGTCGTGCCGAAGCGGGCCTTGAACTCGTCGAAGCGGGAACCGTCGACCACGCGAGCGATCACCTCGCGCACGTCATAGGCCGTGCGGGTGTCGGCTGGCACGATGCCGAGCAGCTCTTCCGGATCGTAAAGAGGTGCGTCGCCGTCGCCCGATTTCGTAACGTCCGGCTTACGCGTGTTGAGATTGGCGGCGATCTGGCGGGCGATGGCGAGTGCGTGCCGGTCGTCGCGGGCGAGATGATCGGCGACGCCAGAGAGGCGGGTGTGCACGTCGCCGCCACCAAGGTCTTCGGCCGTCACGATCTCGCCCGTCGCGGCCTTCACCAGCGGCGGGCCGGCGAGGAAGATCGTGCCCTGGTTTTCGACGATGACCGTCTCGTCGCTCATCGCCGGAACATAGGCACCGCCCGCCGTGCAGCTTCCCATGACGACGGCGACCTGCGGGATGCCGGCGGCGGACATCTGCGCCTGGTTGTAGAAGATGCGGCCGAAATGATCGCGGTCGGGGAACACCTCGTCCTGGTTCGGCAGGTTGGCGCCGCCGGAATCGACGAGGTAGATGCAGGGCAGCCTGTTCTCTGCCGCAATCTCTTGCGCACGCAGATGTTTTTTCACGGTGATCGGGTAGTAGGTGCCGCCCTTCACCGTCGCGTCGTTGCAGACGATCATGCATTCGCGGCCGGAGACGCGGCCGATGCCGGCAATCATGCCGCCGGAGGGCGAGGCGCCGTCATAGAGGCCGTGGCCGGCGGTGAGGCCGATTTCCAGGAAGGGGGAGCCGGGGTCGAGGAGTTGCGCGACGCGGTCGCGCGGCAGCAGTTTGCCGCGGGAAACGTGGCGGTCGCGCGCCTTTGCGCCGCCGCCATCCATGGCGAGGCTGGTCGCCTCCTCCACCAGCGCCAGCGCGTCGAGCATCGCCTTGCGGTTTGCCGCAAAGGTCTCGCTGCGGGTGTTCACGGCCGAGGGGATGACCGGCATCACAGCGTCTCCTGGAAGATTTCGCGGCCGATCAGCATACGGCGGATTTCCGACGTGCCGGCGCCGATCTCGTAGAGTTTCGCGTCGCGCAGCAAACGGCCCGTCGGGTAGTCGTTGATGTAGCCGTTGCCGCCTAGCGCCTGGATGGCTTCGAGCGCGAGTTTCGTCGCCATTTCGGCGGAGAAGAGGATGCAGCCGGCGGCGTCCTTGCGCGTCGTCTCGCCACGGTCGCAAGCGCTCGCGACGGCGTAGACATAGGCGCGGGCAGCGTTGAAGGCGACATACATGTCGGCGACCTTGCCCTGCATCAGCTGGAATTCGCCGATCGACTGGCCGAACTGTTTTCGCTCATGCAGGTAGGGCACGACCACGTCGAGGCAGGCGGCCATGATGCCGAGCGGGCCGCCGGAGAGCACGACGCGCTCGTAATCGAGGCCGGACATCAGCACGTTGACGCCGCGCCCCACCGTGCCCATCACGTTCTCCTCTGGCACCTCACAATCGGTAAAGACCAGCTCGCAGGTGTTGGAACCACGCATGCCGAGCTTGTCGAGTTTCTGGGCGGTCGAGAAGCCGGCAAAACCCTTTTCTATGAGGAAGGCGGTGATGCCGCGGGAGCCGGCCTCCGGGTCGGTCTTGGCGTAGACGACCAGCACGTCCGCGTCGGGGCCGTTGGTGATCCACATCTTGTTGCCGTTCAGCACGTAGCGGTCGCCGCGCTTTTCGGCCTTGAGCTTCATGGAGACGACGTCGGAGCCGGCACCCGGCTCGGACATGGCCAGCGCGCCGACATTCTCGCCGGAAATCAGTTTTGGGAGGTATTTCTGGCGCTGCTCCGGCGTCGCGTTGCGCACGAGCTGGTTGACGCAGAGGTTGGAATGGGCGCCGTAGCTGAGGCCCACCGAGGCCGAGGCGCGGCTGATCTCCTCCATCGCCACGCAATGGGCGACATAGCCCATGCCGGAGCCGCCATAGCTCTCCGGCGCGGTGATGCCGAGCAGGCCGAGATCACCCATCTCCCGCCAGAGCGGCATGGGGAAACTGTTGCTGCGGTCGATTTCGGCCGCCTGCGGAGCGATGCGGTCCGTCGCGAAACGCCGCACGCTTTCGCGCAACGCCTCGATGTCCTCGCCGAGCCCGAAACTCATTCCGGCTTCATACATGTTCGTCCTCCCCAATTTCGCGACCTCAGGCGGCCGTCTTCTGCTGCCCTGCCGTGTCGAATGCCGCGCGCATCTGCGGTTCACGCGCCCTCACCCGCTTCGCCGCCTCCTCCTTCACCGGTCCGTAGCCCCGAATCTCGCCGTAAAGCGTGAGAAGCGCAACGGCGGTGTCGAGGGTCTCGCGGCGAAGATTTTGCAGCACATGCGCCACCAGGGCCTCGTAGTCGGCGATGAGCTGGCGTTCCATGCGGCGTTCTTCCGTGCGGCCGAACGGGTCGAAGGCCGTTCCGCGCAGCCCCTTGAGCTTTGCGAGCAGGCCGAATGCCGGCAGCATCCAGCGGCCGAAGCGGCGCTTTTTCGGCCGGCCGTTGGCGTCTTCGCCCTTCAGGAACGGTGGCGCGAGGTTGAAGGCGATGCGGTAATTGCCCTCGAACTGTTCTGTCAGCCCCGCCTTGAAGGCGGGATCAGTGAAGAGCCGCGCCACCTCGTACTCGTCCTTATAGGCGAGGAGCTGGGCGTAGACATGGGCGACGGTGCGGGTCAGCCGGTCGTCGGGGCCGAGCGCCTTTTCCGCCTGGCGGACCTTGTCGACGAGGGCGGTGTAGCGGCCCGCGAGCGCCGTGTTCTGATAGGCTGTCAGGTGCTTGACGCGGTGGGCGATCAGGTCCGGCGTCGCCATGGTTTCCAGCGTTGCCGGGCGTTTTCCGGGCTCCAGCAGGCGCTCGGCGCGGGCCGGATCGGCGGCGATCAGGCGGCCCCAGCCGAAGGCGGAGAGCGTGGCATCGACGGCCACCCCGTTCAGCGCGATTGCCTGTTCGATCGACTGGCGCGTCAGCGGGATCAGGCCCTTCTGCCAGGCGAAGCCCGTCATCAGGATGTTCGTCGCCATGGCATTGCCGGCGACCTTTTCCGCGATGGTCGTGAAATCGAGCAGGTGCGAGGGGTCGCGCAGGGCAGCACGCACCGTGCGCTCGACATCGCCGCGGCGGAAATCGAAGTCGCGCTTTCGCACGAAATCGGCGACCGGCGTCAGCTTGGTGTTGACGACGCCGGTCGTGCGGTGGTGGTCGCAGAGCGTCACGGCGTCCTTCGACGAGGCTACGACGTCGTCGGCGGCGATCAGCAGGTCCGCACCGCCGGTGATGATGCGGGGCGAGGAGACGTCCTGGTCGTGCAGGCCGATGCGCAGGTGGCTCATCACGGCGCCGCCCTTTTGCGCAAGGCCGGCCATGTCGAGGATCATCGGCGACTTGCCGTCGAGATGGGCGGCCATGCCGAGGATGGCACTGATCGTGAGGATGCCCGTGCCGCCGATGCCGGCGATGGCGACATTGTAGGAACGGTCGCCGATCCGGACGATCTCCGGTTCGGGGATGCCAGTGAGGTCCGGGTTCGAGCGAGCGGTCTTGCGCAGGCGTCCGCCTTCCACCGTCACGAAGGAGGGGCAAAAGCCCTTGAGGCAGGAATAGTCCTTGTTGCAGGTCGACTGGTTGATCTTGCGCTTGCGACCGAGTTCCGTGTCGAGCGGCTCGACGGAAACGCAGTTCGACTGGGTGGAACAGTCGCCACAGCCTTCGCAGACGGCCGGGTTGATCATCAGGCGGACCGGCGGGTCCTCCATCAGGCCGCGCGAGCGGCGGCGGCGTTTTTCGGCCGCACAGGTCTGCACGTAGACGATGGCCGAACAGCCGGGCGCATCGCGGATATCGCGCATCACCCGGTCCATCTCGTCGCGATGACGAATGATGACACCCGGCGCGAGCATGGATGGCGAATAGGCTTCCGGGTGGTCGGAGACGAGATAGATCGGCGCGACGCCTTCGTCATAGATCTGGCGCGTCACCGCCTCGGGGCTGATCGGCCCGTCGACGGCCTGCCCGCCGGTCATCGCAACCGCGTCGTTATAGAGCAGCTTGTAGGTGATGTTGACGCGCGCGGCGACCGACTGGCGGATCGCCAGGATGCCGGAATGGTAATAGGTGCCGTCGCCGAGATTGACGAAGATGTGTTTCTCGTCGGTGAAGGGCGCGATGCCGGACCACGGCACGCCCTCGGCGCCCATATGGGTGAAGGTCGTGGTGTCGCGGTCCATCCACTGGACCATGTAATGACAGCCGATGCCGGCCGTTGCGCGGCTTCCTTCGGGCACTTTCGTGGACGTGTTATGCGGACAGCCGGAGCAGAAATAGGGCACGCGCTCGATGGGGGCTGCGTGCGCCTTGCGGATCTTCTCGCGCTCCAGCAGGTAGGCGAGTTCGTCGGCGATGACCTTCTTGAGGCCGGCGTCGAACTCGAAATGCAGGAGGCGCGCGGCAATCGCCCGGGCCACCATGCCGACGGTCAGCGCCTGCGACAGCGGCAGGAAGGCATGGTCCTCATGGTCGAACTTGCCGATGATGCGCGGGCGCTCGCCGTGGTGCCAGTTGAAGAGCTGCTGCTTGATCTGGTTTTCGATGATCTCGCGGCGTTCCTCGACGACGAGCACCTCTTCGAGCCCCTGAGAGAACTCGCGCACACCCTCCGGCTCCAGCGGCCAGGGCATGCGGACCTTGTAGATGCGCATGCCGATCTCGGCCATTTCCGCCGGGCCGAGGGAGAGTTCCTTCAGCGCCTGGAGCACGTCCTCATAGGCCTTGCCCGAAGCGATGATGCCGAAGCGCGCCTTCGGCACGTCATGCGTCACCTCGTCCACCCGGTTGGCGCGGGCAAAGGCGATTGCGGCATAGCCCTTGTAGGTCTGCAACCGCTCGTCCTGCGGCAGCGGCGGATCGGGCCAGCGCAGGCTGAGGCCGCCCGGCGGCAGTTCGAAATTCTCGGGCAGGACGAACTGCCGGCGCTCGCCGGCAAGATCGACGGAGGCGGTGGTCTCGACCGTATCCGAGATGAACTTCATGCCGACCCAGCAGCCGGAATAGCGCGACATGGCGGTGCCGAGCAGGCCGTATTCGACGAATTCGTGGATCGACGAGGGATAGAGCACCGGCATCAGCGCCGACATGAAGGCGTGGTCGGACTGGTGCGGGATGGAGGACGACTTTGCCGAATGGTCGTCGCCGGCAAAACAGAGCACGCCGCCATGTTTCGAGGTGCCGGCGGCATTGGCGTGCTTGAACACGTCGCCGCAGCGATCGACGCCCGGCCCCTTGCCGTACCAGTAGCCGGCGACGCCATCTTTCAGCGCGCCCGGCGAGAGGTGAAGCTGCTGGGTGCCCCAGACGGCGGCGGCGGCCAAGTCCTCGTTGACGCCCGGCCGGAACACGATGTCGTGCGCCGCCAGGTGCTTGCCGGCTTTGGCAAGCTGCTGGTCGTAACTTCCGAGTGGTGATCCGCGATAACCCGAGATGAATGCGGCGGTGTTCAGCCCCGCGGCACGGTCGCGCCGCATCTGAACGATCGGCAGGCGCACGAGTGCCTGGATGCCGGAAAGGAAGATCCTCCCACTTTCCGCCGTATACTTGTCCTCGAGAGAAAAGCTCTGCTTCAGCATGACTTCCTCCTCGATGGCCCTCCTGCGTGAAAGCCATCCTCCATATGTAGGAGCCTACGCCCGGATTGGGAGGAGCGGGTCCTTATTTTCCCCTTGCAGCATCACGATTTAGGAATGGCATCCGCAAAGCGGGCCTCTCAACGCAAAGCCATCCTAGTGGCGCGTCAGATCGGTACGCGGTGGGTGTTCTTCAGCTCGTCGAGGGCGAAGCTGGAATTGACGAATCCGACGCCGGGAAGCTTCAGCAGCGCCTTCTTCAGGATCTCCTCGTACTGGCGCACATTGCTCGTCAGCACGCGCAGAACATAGTCGTGCTCGCCGGTCATCGAATAACATTGCACGACCTCGGGCATGTTCTTCACCGCTTTTTCGAACTCCAGCAGCGTCTCCTCGTCATGCTGCTTCAGCCGCACGAAACAGAAGACGGAAACCTCGAAGCCGACGAGTTTCGGGTCGATCGCGACGATGCGGCCGCGGATGATGCCGAGGCGCTCCATCTCCTTGATGCGCCGCCAGCACGGCGTGTGGCTTAGGCCCACGCGCTCGCCGATCTCGGCCACCGTCAGGTCCGGTTCGCTCTGGAGCAGCCGCAGGATCTTGCGGCTCGTCTCGTCCATGCCGCCCTCGGCCATGGACTAGAGAAGCCCGCGAGAGGAGAGATTGCGCATCAGCGCGGTGATGCCGAAGGTCCAGGGCGGGCATTCGGTGGAAAGGCGGACCGTGTTGGTGAGCGCGCCCAGTTCGGCATTGGAGATCGTCACGCGGTCGCCGGTCTTGTGGGTAAAACCCTGGCCCGGCGCATCGCGGTCTTCCACCGGCGCAAACAGCGTGCCCATGAACAGCATGAAGCCGTCGGGATATTGATGATGTTTTCCGATGGTCTGGGACACGAGATCGAGCGGATCGCGGCTGATCTCGCGCATCGTGCTGCGGCCCTTCAGCACGAAACCGTCCTCGCCTTCGATCAGGAGATCGAGATCGGCCTTGCGCACGTCGTCGATCGCATAGGTCTCGTCGAACAGGCGGATGAAGGGACCGATGGCGGAAGAGGCATTGTTGTCCTTCGCCTTGCCGAGCAGGAGCGCTGAGCGGCCTTCCACGTCACGCAGGTTCACGTCGTTGCCGAGCGTGGCGCCCTTCACGCGACCCTGGCTGTCGACGGCGAGCACGATTTCCGGCTCCGGATTGTTCCACTTGGAAATCGGATGCAGGCCGACCGAGGCGCCCCAGCCGACGGAGGCGAGCACCGGTGCCTTGGTGAAGACCTCCGCATCCGGCCCGATGCCGACTTCGAGATATTGCGACCAGACGCCCTCCTCGATCAGCGCCGCCTTGACCTTGGCGGCCGCGTCCGAGCCCGCCTTCAGGTCGCGCAGACTGTCGCCGATGATCGCGGTGACGCGGCCGCGCACCTTTTCCGCCATGGCCGGATTGCCCGCCGCCTTCTCCTCGATGACCCGTTCGATCATCGACCGGGCGAAGGTCACGCCACAGGCCTTGACGGCCTGGAGATCGCAGGGAGCGAGGAGGTGAAGGCGGGAGAAATCGCCCGCGCCTTCGACCGAGGTTTCGAGCACGGCGTCAACGGCGCCGAGAGATTCGCCCGGCGCAGCGCGGGCAACCGCGGCCGGATCGTCCTTTTCCAGGAGATCGCGCATCGTCGGGAGATCCGCCGACGTGATGTCGAAGAGCGTGCCGTCGCGCACGACCACGATGGCCGGCCCCTGCACATCCGGACGCCAGACGCGCCCGACAAAGGTTCCCCGCGAAAAATCTCCTGCCGTCACCGTCACGCGCGTTCCTCCCAGAATCCTCGTCCCGAGTTCTAGACCGAAAGAGGCGCCGGCGAACAGGGCGAAGACGGCCGCTGGCCGATTTTCCGCTCAGCCATGCACACCGAGCGCATGGGCGACGATGATCGTCGCGGCCAGCAGCAGCACCGTCGCTTCCGCCACCGTCCGCAGGACGAGCCAGGCGGCCGCAAGACGACCCACATGCAGATCATGCTCGAACCAGCGGACCTCGACGATGACGTACCAGAGCAGCGACAGCAGCGAGATCGCCGTGCCGACGGCGACCATCTCCTGGTGGCCGGTGCGGGCGATGTTCATGCCGGCGCTGAGCCCGAAGGCAAAAGGAGCCGCGACGTAGCACTGGCTGTAGAAGGGCGGCTTCAGCGTCTCGCGGTCAAGCGCCGCGCCCGTGCGCCCCAGCAGCCGCACGGCCATCAGCAGCGGAAAGATGCTGAAAAGGAAGGCGCGAAAAATCAGGAGATTGGTGTCGTTGCGCAGCATCTCCGGCAGCATGGCATCGTCCCGGTGGGCGATCAGCGCCAGTTCGAGCCCATGGGCGAAGAGCAGCGTCAGCAAGAGGAAGAGCGGCGGGCTCAGCGTATCCTTGTAGCGCTCCTCCTGCGCATCGCCGAGTTCGACATCGGCATAACGCATCATCTGCTGCGGCCGGCGCAGGGTGCGCCAGAGCGTGACCGGATAGAACACGAGCCAGGAGACGAGCTCGTAGAGAAGTTCTTCCAGCGACTGCAAGAGACGCATGAAATCCATTTTAGGCATCCCCGGTGGCGCGGCCGTTCCGGCATACCGGGTTTTCACGCCAACGAGAAGGCTTGGAAATGGCGGCCCCGGCGGAGCCGCCATTCATGTCACGCCGGGCGGGTGTGCACGGCCGAAACGATGGTGATCGCGGCCAGGAACAGCACCACGCCGCTTGCGACGAAGACGCTCGAAACACCGTTCGCATCGAACAGCGCCCCACCGGCAGCGGCACCGGTCGCGATCGCGAAGTTGATCGCGGCGACGAAGAGGCCGCCCGCACTTTCGGCTTCATCCGGCACGGCGCGGGTGATCCAGGTCGACCAGGCAACCGGCACCGCACCGAAGGCGAGGCCCCAGAGCGCCACCATGGCGGCATCGGCCACGAGATCGCCGCCGAACATCGAGAGCGACAGCGCCAGCGCGCCCATCACGACCGGCATGATCGTCAGCGTCAGGCGCATGGAGCGCTCCAAGAGCACGGCGCCCAGATAATTGCCGAAGAAGGTGGCGATGCCGAAGCCGAGCAGCACGGCCGAAACACCTTCCACGCCGACGCCCGTTACATTCTCAAGGAACGGCCTGATATAGGTGAAGAAGGCGAAGTGGCCGGTGAAGACGAGCAGGATCGCGAACATCGCGAAGCCCACGCCCGGTCGCGCCAGAACCTCGATCAGCGTTCCGAAGCGCGAATGCCCGCGCGGCGGCAGCGACGGCAAGGTCGCAAGCTGCACGACGAGCGCCAGCGCGCCGAGCACGGCGGCCCCGAGGAAGACATTCCGCCAACCGACGATATCGCCGACATAACTTCCGACCGGCGCGGCGAACACCGTCGCCGCCGAAACGCCGAGGAACATCACCGACAGCGCCTTCGGCACCACGGCCTCCGGCACCAGCCGCATCATGGTCGCGGCCGAAAGCGTCCAGAACCCGCCGAGCGCCATGCCGAGCAGCACGCGGCCGACGAGCAGCATGGCGAGGTTCGACGACATCGCCACGAGCAGGTTGGAAAAGATCAGCAGGACCGAAAGGCCGATCAGCACGAGCCGGCGGTCGAGCTTGCGTGTCACCACCGTGATCAAGAGGCTGGTCACCAGCGCCACCGCGGCCGTCGCCGTTACGGCCTGTCCGGCCATGCCCTCCGAAATCCTCAAATCCGCCGCCATCGGCGTCAGCAGGCTTGCGGGCAGAAATTCCGCGCCCACCAGCCCGAACACGCCGAGCGTCATCGCGATCACGGCCCCCCAAGCCGGCCGGACATCCGCCTCGCTCTCCGGCGCGGCTATCGTTGCATCCGTCATGTGCAGTCCCTTTCCTGTTGCAATGCGTGCTCCAACAGGTGGGTTGAAATGCCAGACGCACAATGCCATTTTATCCGCAATGTTTGATCGATCGTCCGACCCAGCCAAAAATGCGCATGATCCCGTCAGCGAACTCCTGATGGGCATGCGCCTGCGCGGTGCGAGCTATGGCAGGCTCCAGCTGACGCCGCCCTTCGGTATCCGCTTTCCGGCGGGTCCGGAAGCCCGTTTCCACTTCGTCGCCCGCGGCAAGGTCTTTTTGCGAACGCATGGCGAGGCGGGCCGCGAACTCGCCTGCGGCGATGCCGTGCTGCTGCCAAGCGGCGGGCCGCACGAGATCGTCACCGGCCCGAACGTCCAGATACGCGATTACGACAGCTACAAGATGACACCGCTCTGCCCCGACGTGGCGGCGGTGGAGGCCTGCGTCAAGGAGACGAGCCGGGAAAACGATACGCTGATCTTCACCGGCCGCATGGAATTCGAGCTCGACACGCTGCATCCGCTCGTCGGCCTCATGCCGCAGGTCATGTCCGTCGGCGCGCTGATCGGCCGCCAGCCGGAACTGATGCCGCTGCTCGACGCCATGGAGCGGGAAATGTCGGAGGAGCGCGTCGGCGCGGCCGGTATCCTCGCCCGCCTTGCCGACGTCATCGCCGCCTCCATCGTGCGTGGCTGGGTGGAATGCGGCTGCGGCGACGCGACGGGATGGATCGAGGCGCTGCGCGACCCGCGCCTCGGCCGCGTCATCGCCGCGCTGCACCGCGAGCCCGGCCGCAACTGGACGCTCGCCGAGATGGCGCACGAGATGGGCAGCTCCCGCTCGGTCTTCGCCAAGCGTTTCGTCGACGTCACCGGTATGACGCCGCAGCGCTACGTGCTGGCGCTGCGCATGCGGCTCGCCGAACAATGGTTCCGCCGCGACAAGCTCTCCATCGACACCGCCGCCCGCCGCCTCGGCTTCGGCTCCCAAGCCGCCTTCGCCCGCGCCTTCAAACGCGTCGTCGGCGAACCACCCGGTCATACGCGCAAGAAGGCGGCGCCGAACGGGGCGGAGCTGGGCAAAATGGGACGGGGAAATGGTGCCGCCGGAAGGCCTTGACCTGGATCGCGGTGTTTACGGGCATTGACGCCGTCTAGCGGGAAGGTAGGCTGGCGGCGAGAGGTATTTTTTGCCTACTCCTTGCCACCATGCTCGCATTGGCTTGATGGTGGGGCTTCTGCGCCTGAAACAACACCTTAAAATTGCATATTATACTAAGGACAGTCTTTTGAGCGAGGCCGACCGGCCTGAACACTGGGGGATGACCAATGACATTTGAGAGCATGGGAGACCTGAACAAGGGCTGGGGAATATGCGGGTTCACCAGTTGTTTCTACGCACTGTACGAGGATCTGGCCGGCACGCCGACCCATGCCAGGATCATCAATGGATCCGTGGCGTTCAATGTCCTCGCGGAAATCAAAACCTATCTGCGAATTCTGCAGGCTGAAGGGCGGCTGGCCGACATCCAGGACATTGAAACTTTTTGCCAGTCCTTCGGCGGCGCCTATGCCAAGTTCACGGTCGCCGACTACTGCAAAAAGATATCGGACGCCGTTCGGTACAGCGACGCGGAAGTGCTGAAACAGGACTTCTCGATTGGCCTGCCACCCACAACCGTCAAGGATTACCTCACCAGAATTTGGGGAATGGATTCAAAAGTCTATCGAGGCACCGACCCCGGCGGCCAATCCATAATCGGCATGACGCACAAGGGATCGTCGACCGGGTGCGACGGCCTGGTTCACTACATGTACAGGGCAAGAAACGGAAAAATCTACAGCTGGGGCCATCCGCCTTATTCAACAATCGAAGCTGCTGCCGATGGCGGCGCACCCCGCCGGAAAGGCTGGCAGATCGGCTGGGTGATCACCCTAAAATAAACGGCTATTCGCCCGATTTGCTCAGGTGCTCGATCAAGGAGCGAACTTTTCCTGTCGCATAGACGATATCTTCGCGCGGCATGTGGACGGTTATCTCAACCTCTTTCCAACCCGCGCCATTCTCGCGAGCATAGATCACGCCGGCCTTCAACGAGGGCAAGACTGCGACTTCGTCATCTGCGGTCCAAAGCTGAACCGAGCATTGAGCATCGGCATATTTCGAGAATGCGCCGGTTGGATCGAAAGCCATAAAATTCTCCAAGCATTTTGCCGAATGAGGTTCAGGCGCCTCGGCGCTTTGCAACACCTATAGAAAAAGCAGGTCGTACACTACTCTCGCCAGCCAAGCACGGTTTGGCACAGGAGGGCGGCACCTGTTCCATACGGAACTGCCGGCGGGGCGGCGATATGAGACCTTCTGATCACCGGATGAGAGAGGCTCATCCCTAACCAACCAGGAGAGACCCCATGCGCAAGTTCATCATTTCCGCCACCGTCGCCATCGTCGCCGCCGTTTCCTTCGCCGCTCCGTCCCAGGCCGGCAACTACGGTTACGGTTACAAGAGCTACGGCCATAAGAGCTACAGCTACGGCCACAAGAGCTATGGTCATAAGAGCTACGGCTACAAGAGCCACTACAAGTCCTACGGCCACGCCAAGCGCTGGAACCCTTACGGCGGCAAGGTCGTCATCAAGTTCGGCTACAACCACTACTGATCCCAGCTGGCGATCAAAGCCATCCTTTGAAGCCCGGATGTTCACGCATTCGGGCTTTGGGCTTTTGGAGTTAGGTCGCCGCTTGTTCTACTATTTTCGCGCGCCATCGCGTCAAACCGCAAACGCCTGAAAATCAACGGGGAAAATGGTGCTGCTAGAGAGATTTGAACTCTCGGCCTCTCCCTTACCAAGGGAGTGCTCTACCCCTGAGCTATAGCAGCATCTTGCGAAGCGGAAGGCGCTTTCGCGTGAGCGAGGGCCTATTGCCACAGGTGATCGGGCAGCGCAAGCGCCGATGTGGCGATTGTCGAAACAAATCTGACACGGACCACGCTTTTTTCCCGCGGGCAAGTTCGCTAAGAGGAGAGGTATGAGTGGTAATGACGACAAGAAGAGCGGGAAGATCCGCACGGAAGCGGAGATCCGCGCCGAGCGGCTGGCCAAGACGCTGCGCGACAATCTCCAGCGCCGCAAGCAGCAGGCGCGTTCGCGTCGCGCGGGCGCGGCGGATGAGACCGTCGGGCTACCCGGCGGCGTGCCTGCCGCAAAAAAAGACGAATCGGACGCTTAGTCGAGCGGGTCTTCACCTTGAAGGCTACGGGGGTGGTTGCGAACCGGGTGCGCGAAAAAAGGCGGGCGGCCGGCATGGACTTCATTTTTCGATTGCGATGCTCTAAAGAGGCCGCCATCTCCGAAAGCCGAAATTCTTTGAGAAAGGCGGGCCCGGCCCGTAATCGCACATGGATCGCATCCGAATTGTAGGCGGCAACGAACTCAAGGGCACCATCCCGATTTCCGGCGCCAAGAATGCTGCGCTGCCGCTGATGATCGCCTCGCTGCTCACCGACGACACGCTGACGCTCGAAAACGTGCCGCATCTGGCCGATGTCGAGCAGCTTATCCGCATCCTCGGCAACCACGGCGCCGACATTTCCGTCAACGGCCGCCGCGAGCGCCAGGGGGAAGGCTATTCCCGCACAGTCCACTTCACCTCGCGCAACATCGTCGATACGACGGCGCCCTACGAGCTCGTCTCGAAGATGCGCGCGTCGTTCTGGGTCATCGGCCCGCTGCTCGCCCGCGAGGGCAAGGCCCGCGTCTCGCTGCCGGGCGGCTGCGCCATCGGCACGCGGCCGGTCGACCTCTTCATCGAGGCGCTGACGACGCTTGGCGCCAAGATCGAGATCGACGGCGGTTATATCGAGGCGACGGCGCCGCAGGGCGGCCTGATCGGCGCGCGCTACACCTTCCCCAAGGTTTCGGTGGGCGCCACGCATGTCCTGATGATGGCGGCGACGCTTGCGCGCGGCACGACGGTGATCGGCAATGCCGCCCGCGAGCCGGAAGTGCAGGATCTCGCCAAGTGCCTGAACGCCATGGGTGCGAAGATCACCGGCGCCGGCACGGCCACCATCACCATCGAAGGCGTCGACCAGCTCTCCGGCGCGCGCCACCGCGTGCTGCCGGACCGCATCGAGACCGGCACCTATGCCATGGCCGTCGCCATGACCGGCGGCGACGTCGTGCTGGAAGGCACGGACGCCTCCCTGCTCGATACCGCCCTTGAGGCGATCCGCCGCTCCGGCGCCGAAATCACCTCCACGGAAAGCGGCCTTCGCGTCGTGCGCAATGGCGGCGGCATCAAGCCGGTCGACGTGGTGACGGACCCCTTCCCCGGCTTCCCGACCGACCTGCAGGCGCAGTTCATGGGCCTGATGACCAAGTCGAGCGGCATTTCGCACATCACCGAGACGATCTTCGAAAACCGCTTCATGCATGTGCAGGAGCTGGCCCGCCTCGGCGCGAAGATCTCGCTCTCCGGCCAGACGGCCAAGATCGAGGGCGTCGAGCGGCTGCGCGGTGCGCCGGTCATGGCGACGGACCTTCGTGCCTCCGTCTCGCTCGTCATCGCCGGCCTTGCCGCGGAAGGCGAGACCATGGTGTCGCGCGTCTACCATCTCGACCGCGGCTTCGAGCGGCTGGAAGAGAAGCTCACGCGCTGCGGCGCCGTGGTCGAGCGCGTCAGCGACTGATCTTCGAAACGCGGCGGAGTTGCAGTCCGCCGCATACCGTCCTATCTCGTGATGGAAGATCGGGATGCCGCAAACCCGCAGCACCCCCGGGAAGGACCACTATGGACAGCCTGAAACTGCTTGCCCTCGACACGGAAGACTTGTCCGTCGTCTCGGCCCATCTCCAGGACGCGGTCTTCAAGACCGACGGCCTCTCCTATGACGCCCGCCACCACGTCTTTTCCGTCGTCGTCAACCGCTTCGTCTGGGAAACGGCGACCGGCCGCGGCAAGGCTTTCGAGCGCCGCCGCGCCGTGGTCGCCTTCAAGCGCGTCAATGCCGTGCGTTCGCTCGGGATCGACCGGAAGGACAAGGACAGCGTCTTCTCCCTGCTCGCCGTCAATTTCACGCCGCAGGGTGAAGGGCCTGACGGCACGCTGGAACTCGTGCTCTCCGGCAATGCCTCCGTCGCGCTCGATGTGGAATGCGTCGAAGTTCAGCTTGCAGATACCGGCGGAGCATGGGAAACCAGCTTGAAACCCCGCCATCCGGCGGTTTGAGGCAGGCGCCGGCGATTTTTCGCCGGAAGACGACAGGGACGGACGACTTGGCGATCAGACTTGACTACCAGAGCAGCGATTTCGAAAGCCGGTTCGCTGCCTTCCTGACGACCAAGCGGGAAGTCTCCGAAGACGTCAATGCCATCGTGCGCACGATCATCGACGACGTGCGCGCCCGCGGCGATGCAGCCCTTGCCGACTATTCCAAGAAGTTCGACGGCCTCGATTTTGCGACCACCTCCATGCGCGTGTCGCTGGAGGAGATCGAACAGGCCTATGACGCCGTCGACCCGAAGATCATCGCCGCCCTGGAACTCGCCGCCCAGCGCATCGAGAAGCACCACGCCCGCCAGCGGCCGAAGGACGACATCTACGAGGACGATATCGGCGTGGGCCTCGGCTCGCGCTGGACGGCGATCGATGCCGTCGGCCTCTACGTTCCGGGTGGCACCGCGAGCTATCCGAGCTCGGTGCTGATGAATGCGGTGCCGGCCAAGGTGGCCGGCGTGCCGCGCGTCGTCATGGTGGTGCCGGCGAAGAGCGGCGAGATCAACCCGGCCGTGCTTGCCGCGGCCCGCATCGCGGGCGTCGACGAAATCTACCGCATCGGCGGCGCGCAGGCCGTCGCGGCGCTCGCCTACGGCACCGAGACGATCCGGCCGGTCGCCAAGATCACCGGCCCTGGCAATGCCTTCGTCGCCGCCGCCAAGCGCCATGTCTTCGGCACCGTCGGCATCGACATGATCGCCGGCCCCTCCGAAGTCCTCGTCATCGCCGATGCGGAGAACGATCCGGACTGGCTTGCCGCCGACCTGCTCGCCCAGGCCGAGCACGATGTCGGCGCCCAGTCGATCCTCGTCACCGACAGCCTGGCGCTGGCCGAGGCGGTGGAAGCCGCCGTGGAGCGCCAACTGAAGACGCTGGAGCGCGCGGAAACCGCGGCGGAGAGCTGGCGCGATTTCGGCGCCGTCATCATCGTGCCGAACCTGAAAAAGGCCATTCCGCTGGCAAACCGCATCGCCGCCGAGCACCTGGAGATCGCGACCGCCGATCCGGATGCGCTGATGGGCGAAATCCGCAATGCCGGCGCCATCTTCGTCGGGCGCCACACGCCGGAAGTCATCGGCGATTATGTCGGCGGCTCCAACCATGTGCTGCCGACCGCCCGTTCCGCCCGCTTCTCGTCCGGCCTTTCGGTGCTCGACTATATGAAGCGCACCTCGATCCTGCGGCTCGGCCCGGATCAGCTGCGCGCGCTCGGCCCCGCCGCCATCACGCTTGCCGAAGCCGAAGGGCTCGGCGCCCATGCCCGTTCGGTCGCCATCCGGCTCAACCGGGAAGGATAGGCGATGGGCACGAGTGGCAGTTTCCGCCTCTGCGACGTGGTGCTGGACGACACGATCGGTCGCGCCACGCCGGACGTGGAGCACGAGCGTGCCGTTGCCATCTTCGACCTCATCGAGGAAAATTCCTTCGAGCCGATCGGCCATGCCGGCGGCCCCTATCGCCTGAACATCTCGCTTCTCGATTCCAAGCTCGTCTTCGCCATCCGCACCGAGGCGGGCGATCCGGTCGCCACCCATATCCTTTCGCTCACGCCGTTCCGGCGCATCGTGAAGGACTATTTCATGATCTGCGAAAGCTATTACCAGGCGATCCGCTCGGCGACGCCCAGCCAGATCGAGGCGATCGACATGGGCCGGCGCGGCATCCACAACGAGGGCTCGCAGACGCTGATGGACCGTCTTTCGGGCAAGATCAAATTCGACTTCGACACCGCCCGCCGCCTGTTTACGCTCGTCTGCGTTCTCTACTGGCGCGGGTGAGCGGATGGAGGGTGTTTCCCCCGTACCCGAGGAAGCAAAGTCGCGAACGCCCCGTTCGATCCTCTTCATGTGCCGCATGAATGCCGTGCGCTCTCCGATGGCCGAGACCATCGCCCGCAGCCTGCTGCCCGGCACCTATGTCGCTTCCGCCGGCGTGCGCCCCGGCGAGCGCGACCCGTTCGTCGATGCCGTGCTGAACGAGGTGGGCCTGTCGCTCGGCCGCCACTCGCCCCATTCGCTGGATGAGCTGGAGGACGACTATTTCGACCTCATCGTGACGTTGGCGCCCGAGGCGCATCATGCGGCGCTGGAACTCACCCGCTCCATGGCCGTCGACGTCATGTACTGGCCGACGCCCGACCCGACGGTCGCGACCGGCACGCGCGAGCAGATCCTCTCCTCCTACCGGGAGGTTCGCGAGTTCCTGAAAATGCTGATAGAGAAGCGTTTGAAGGCCCCCGGATAGGCGCCAGACAGGCCGATTTCCAGCAAATGCAGAAAGCCGGCGCTTCGGTGTTCACAAAGGACCGGGGATTGTGTAGTTTCCGGCAAATTTTTCGAGGCGGGCATCCGGCTCGCCCTCATCCACCCTACAGGAATAACATCACAAGATGGCAAAAGAAGAAGTCCTCGAATTTCCCGGCATCGTGACGGAACTGCTCCCGAACGCCACGTTCCGCGTCAAGCTCGAAAACGAGCACGAGATCATCGCGCACACCGCTGGCCGCATGCGCAAGAACCGCATCCGCGTTCTCGCCGGCGACAAGGTTCTGGTCGAGATGACCCCGTACGACCTCACCAAGGGCCGCATCACCTACCGTTTCAAGTAAGCCAAAGGGCTGCGTCTTTCTTTCAAGGCGCTTCCCGGAGACCCCATGGCGCAGAACGACAAGCTCATCCTTGCATCCGGCTCGCCGCGCCGCGTCGAGCTGCTCGCGCAGGCGGGCATCGAGCCCACGCGCCTGATGCCGATGGATATCGACGAGACGCCGAAGCGCTCCGAGCATCCCCGCTCGCTGGCACGGCGCCTGTCTACCGGCAAGGCGCAGGCGGCACTTGCCGCCATCAAGGGCGACCCGGCCTATGCCGGCAGCTATATCCTCGCCGCCGACACGGTCGTCTCGGTCGGCCGGCGCATCCTGCCGAAGACGGAGATGATCGACGAGGCGTCGAGCGCCCTGCATCTCTTGTCCGGCCGCAGCCACCGCGTCTTCACCGGCGTGTGCCTCATCACGCCGGACCGCACCGTGCGCCAGAAGGTCATCGACACCAAGGTGCGCTTCAAGCGCCTGTCGACCACCGATATCGAACGCTACCTCGCCTCCGGCCAGTGGCGCGGCAAGGCGGGCGGCTACGGCATCCAGGGCATTGCCGGCAGCTTCGTCGTGAAGCTGGTCGGCTCCTACACCAATGTCGTCGGCCTGCCGCTCTACGAGACGCTCACGCTGCTCTCCGGCGAAGGTTTCGACGTGCATGCCGGCTGGGCGGACGCCTGACATGAGCGGTGAGAACGAAAAACCGGTCGCAAAGGTCGCGCCGCTGCGCAAGGCCGTGCCCTGCCCGATCTGCCGCCGCCCCTCCGCCCGAGAGCACTATCCCTTCTGTTCGGATCGCTGCCGCGACGTCGACCTCAACCGCTGGCTCTCCGGCTCCTACGCCATCCCCGTCGCCGACGACGAGGCGAAAGCCGACGAAGACGACGTGTGACAATCCCTGTCACACGAAGAAAACCTAATCTTTTCCGATATTTGAAAAGCCCGCCATTTTTCCCGCAAAAAACCGCCGACAGGGCTGGACACATTTTTGCAAGATGCTATAACCCCGCTCGCTTCCGGGGCGCAACCAAACGCCCCACGGATTTCAAACCGAAATCCACCAGATGCCCGGATAGCTCAGTTGGTAGAGCAGCGGATTGAAAATCCGCGTGTCGGTGGTTCAAATCCGCCTCCGGGCACCATTAAGCCCTTAAAATCATTGAATTTTCGAAAAGCTCTTTGAGCCCGCTTGTGCTGGAAATACGCTAGCACACGTCTAGCACACCCCGCAAAATTGCTCTTTTCCTTCAAGGCCCGCCATGCCTGACCCGGCTTCGGGTTAGCGCAGCTTTAACGCAGGGTGCGCTACCAACGTAGCGTTCGGAGGCCCCATGTTGCAGCGCGCGAAACACCCTAAACAACCCTTTGTTCTTTTCCAGCGCCCTGGCGGCACAATCTGGTCGGTGCGCTTTTCCGCTGGCGGCAAGCAAATCAGAAAAAGCCTAGAAACAGACAACTATGATGAAGCGCATCATCTGGCCTACCAGATATGGAGCGAGGCGAACTATCGGGTGAAGAACGGCTTCACGGCCGTCGTTCGCCCGTTTGAGGTGGTCGCTGAGGAATTCATCAAGCTCGTCATCGCGGAAAGCGAGCGTGACGACCGTAGCGAATATCACCCAAGAGATTGGCCGCCCGTCATCCGTAGATATCTGGTGGGCTTCTTCGGAGACAAACCGATCGACACGATCCGCGAGCCGGATATCGAACGCTACGTTGAATGGCGGCGGACCTATTGGACGACCGGGCCGGGCAAGGACATTCAGTATATTCGCTATGAACGCGACGGAAAAATTCTGCGGCGTTCCGCGAAGCATCAAATCCCTTCGATCAGCCGCCAGAGGGGCGAACTGACCATCGTGCGCGCTCTTTTTAAACAGGCCTTGAAATGGGGATACTGCGGAAAGCTCGATATTGCCGACATCAAGGTTCGCAAGCGTGTCGACAACAGTCGCCCGAGCTTCACACCGGAAGAATTCGAGACGTTCATCGGCACAAGCCTGCAACGCATCTACCCTGATCACAGCGGGCAGGGAAAACTGATCCGTGGCAAGGACGGCCGGGTATGGCGGCAATTCCGGCAAAACATGCACGTCATCGCCGACCGGCTGAAACTTCACGCCCATATCGAAATCGCCTCTGGCAGCGGAATGCGGCCAACAGAGCTTAAGAACCTCAATTGGGGCCATGTCGTCGGCTTTCGTTCCGCCCGGCAAGGCAAGCTGGAAGATCAGGATGTTCGCTTCCAGGTGCAAGGCAAAGGCAAGCACGGCGCAGTGGTCCCACAATTATCCGTCATTCCTTGGCTTCATGCGCTCTGGGATGCTTTCGAGCGGGAAGTCGGACGCGAACCAAATGATGATGATCCTGTTTTCGCCGATCATCACGGCCAACGCATTCAGAGCTTCAAGAAAGGCTTCTCCGAGCTATTGAAGGTCTGCAATCTACAGACGGATTTTCGCGGCGTGGCACGCACCACCTATTCGCTGCGGCACTACTACATCTCGGAGATGATCGCTCGCGGCGTCGATGTCTACGACATCGCCCGAAACACGAGAACGTCGATTGCGATGATCGACAAACACTATGGTCAAGTCAGCACCGAGCGCCGCAAGGATCAATTGAGGCCGGATCATAAGGAGTGGTGAGCGCCGAGTTCACGCTGCGAATGCCCGGAAATGTCCGCTGACCTGCCCCTCGATCACCCTGTAGGCGGTCACACCGTTTTCTACGACAACGACCGCGTAGTAGCTGCCGCTATCAAAGCTGATCTCGCTGACCAGCTCCCTGATCGCGGCATGCGCCTCTGACCGAAGATCATAACGAGCAGCGTCGTCGGCTTGTCTCCATGCGTCTCGCAGCGTGCCAATGCGGTCGCAGGTTTCTGTAGGGCTATCATGCCGAATTGACCTGCGCTGGCGTTCTGCCTGCTGGTGCCGTAGCTCGGCTTCGACGGCCTTCCGTTCGCTTTGCCGGGCTTTCAGTAGATCAACGATAGCGTCCAGTGGTTCGCAATCGTCCTCGATTACTTCTGCCAGCCGCTGCTCTTTCCGGCGAAGCTCTTCCAATTGCAGGGCCAGTTCGGCAATCGTCTCGTCAATCTCCCGATGCGCATCATCGAGCCGTGCAGCGTGCAGCGTCTCTGCGAGATTGAGTTCCTTGGATGGCGACCTCCAGCGGCTCATATCGGAAGTGCCGGTTGCCATCGGCGCAACGATGACCGCGAACATAGTTCGCGCAGACCAGATAGCGACCGTTCTCGTTGCCTTTGACCCGGCTCATCTTCATCGTCATCGACCCACCGCAATGGGCGCAGTGGCAGAGGCCGGTGAAGAGATTGGCGAATGTGCTGCCCTTGCGTCCGGGTTTGCCCGGATTGCTCCGCAGGGCCTGCACCCGCAGGAACAAATCCTTGTCGATAGCAGCGGGAAAATAGTCGGCAATCGGATCGCCATCCGGCACGCGCTTTCCGTCAACGATCCGATGCGGCTGGAACGTGCCGATGACATCCTGCCGGGTGAGCAGCGCCTTGATGACACTCTGATACCATCCGTCCTTGCTCTTGAAGGCGGGAACGCCATCCGCATTGAGCTTGCGTGCAATCACAGTCGCACCGAGGCCGCGCGTTGCCATCTCATAGATCACCTTCACCGTTTCGGCATGGTGGTTCAGCGTGAACTCGTAGCGGCTCGCATCGATCCGCTTGGCGTCGATCCATCCGGGCGTGATGCTGGTGATATGGCCCTTGCCTTCGCGGGCGAATTCCCGCTTGCGCTTAGCAACCGCGCTGATGCGCTCGCTCTTCGTCTGGCTCTCCTCATGACCGCGCGACATGACTGCAAGGCCGATGATAAGCTTGGTCCAATCGCCGTTGAGCCGGTCGCGGCTGTAAACCTGCCGATCGTCGCCCAGCGTCACGATGACGATGCCCGCATTGATGATTGCCATGAACAGCGTCAGCGCATCCGGCACGGCTTCGCGCGATAGCCGGTCGAGGCTTTCGATCAGCAGATAGCTGCCCTTTGGGATTTGCCCGCTCTCGACCATCGCAAGGAACCGACCGAGCGCGCCGGTCTTGAAGTTCCTGCCCTTCCACGCGCTGACGCCCAGGTCCTGCAAGCTGTCGTCCAGAAGCAGAGAGTGTTCGTCCGCAAACGCCTTCGACCGCTCAAGCTGCCGGCGCAGGCTATCCCCGCGAAGCTGCTTACGCGTGCTCATACGGACGTAGGAATAGGCGCGGATCGGAAAGGTGCTGTTGTTGGTGTCTTCGGTGCCCATGACGGCCTCCCCATGTTGCGATCCGCTAACATGGGGCTATCGGGCGGGCGAGCATGAGGGAGTGCGGGGTGCAAATGGCAGCACCGGCGTAAGGCTGCGGCTAGCGGAAAGGAGGTGTCGGGGATCGAAAGAAAGCCGACGCAAATCACCACAGCTCTCAGCAACGGTTGTGACGCCGCAATGGTTAACGAGGCGTTAACGCGAGTTGAGCGCAATGCAACTTGAGCGGACGCTGGTTCGGCTGGCGGGGAACATCACCGCAGGCTTCAAGCATGACCAGCATTCTGACCAACACCTCCGCAATGGCCGCGCTGGAAACCCTGCGCATGATCGGCAGCAACATGGCCGAGACACAGCGGCAGGTCAGTTCCGGGCTGCGGGTCCAGATCGCAGCGGACAATTCAGCGTATTGGTCGATCTCCACAACCATGCGCTCCGACAACATGGCGCTTTCTGCCGTCTCGGATGCGCTCGGGCTCGGCGCTGCAAAGATCGATGTCGCCTATTCGGGTCTCGATGCGACCATAGACGTGCTCGCAGAGTTCCGGGCAAAGCTGGTTGCCGCCAAGGAAGATGGCGTGGACAGAGCCAAGATCCAGACCGAGCTTGACCAGTTCAAGGAGCAATTCGTTTCCATCGCAACATCCGCCAGCTTCAACGGCGTCAACTGGCTGAACACAGATGCTTCGCAGGACCTCAACGTGCTATCAGGATTGCCGACCAGCATCACCTCGTCTTTCATCCGGTCTGCTGGCGGCAATGTGCATGTCGGTACCACAGAAATCGACATGGCCGATCTCAGCCTGTTCAATGTCGGTGGCGGCGGCGCGTTGCAGAAGGATATTCGTTCGCTTGGCGATATCGGCGGGTTTCGCGGCGCAAACACCAACCAGCAGAGCAGCCGCGCCCAAAGCTACTATGCGTTCTCCGGCCCCTTCACGCTCGGAGCCGCCGACACGATCACCCTGGACGTCATGGTCGATGACAGCCCTCTCGCTCCCGGCGTCAGCCATACATTGGTGATCGACCGGGCGGCTGTCGATGCCGCGCTTGGCATGGGCGATGGGATCGTAGCGACCGCACAGGACTTTGGTGCCATTCTCGATCATGTATTCACTGCCAATACCGTCCCGGCTTCTGCTGGATGGGCTGGCGGCAACATCCTGGTTATCTCAAGCGCGGAAACGACAGGACTGCCCGGATCGAGCATCGAGATTGCCAGCGTTACATCGAACTTCGGTTCGGGCAGCTTCGGTGCGGGTCTCGAAAACACACCGCTGTCCGAATTCAACAACCAATATCCGCAATGGAGCTTCAGCTTCACCGGGCCGTTTACGATCTATCGCGATATCGAGTTCAGCTTCGACATTCAGGTAGGCAGCGATCCGGCAACGACGATCACCGTGACGCGCGATATGGTCGATCTCGTAATGGGAACGACAGATGGCAGGGTTCCGTCTGAGGGAGCTTTTGCGGCGCTTCTCGATTATGTTCTGGAGGGACACGGCCTGGATGCCGCACCGATAGCAGGCGGTGTCGTCTTCGACATCGACAAGACGCTGTATCCGAATGCGGGGAGCCGGGCCTATATGCGCATCGGTAATGTCGGTGACAATCTCGGCCCTGCGCCGGATTTCGACATTCTGGACGTCGATATCACCGACCCCGCCAACGATCTCGACAACTATCTGTTCGGCGTCGATGCCATGCTGGAGAAGGTCATATCAGGGGCAAGCACGCTCGGCGCGGTCAAGACGCGCATCGACATGCAAAGTGAGTTCGCGCAAGCCCTCATGGCATCCATCGACAAGGGCATTGGCCGTCTTGTCGATGCCGACATGAACGAAGCTTCGACGCGGCTCAAGGCGCTCCAGACGCAAGAACAGCTTGCTATCCAGTCCTTGCAGATCGCCAACAGCAACGCCGAGAATATCATGCAGTTGTTCCGGTAGTGATAGCATCATTGTCACATCCGCTAGCCAATCTCGTCCTTCGTTGGGGGAGGTTCGAACGCTGCATGAAACTGATCTCGCCATTCTGGCGAGACATGAAACTTCTTGATCATCGCAAAATAGACAGCCGCCATACCACAAGACCAGACAGCATGCTTCTTGATAAAATTAGTCGCTCCTGTCGGCGTCGCTGGAATTGCGCGCAACTCCATAGTTTCCTCTTTTTCATCGGCGTCCTGCCAAAGATCCTCGATCTGCCTAAACGTATAGGGAGCATCGACGTACGCGATAAAATTCCATTGGTAATATTCGAGATCGACGCCAAATCCGATCACGTTCACGTCGTCGAATGCAACGTCGAGGCCGAGCTCCGCCTTAAGAGCGCGAACGACGGCATCGTGGATGTATATTTGTGTGGCCTCCGGATGCCGCCGGTCTTTAACCGGGTTGATGCCTTCAACTACGCTTATATCCCATTCTCGGCTGCGATATTTTTCACGATCTGAACGGCGTGCCGTGATGAAATTAGCGCCGCCGTCGCAAAACACCACCACTGCTACACCAACACCCGATGCAAGCCATTCGATCGGTTGATCAAGAAAATTAAATTTCTTCATCGCGCTTTTTCGAAGATTTACTGCTGCGCTGCTCTTAGCAGTCACGTTGTTGGCATAACGTGAGCGTGAGAAATCGACTGAAAGCGTTTTTTTCTCTCTACCATCCTCAGATCGCCGCAGATGATATCTTGAAAGGCAAAAGGTTGGTCCGTCAAAAAACGGCTCGCCAAGCTCAGGATTTTTCTTCAGGCGTTCATTTTCTTCTTCAACGTGCCGCCGGTAGTTTAGGAACGACGGCGGCAGCTCTGGCTCGCTGTCCTTAAGGTTTCCCACCAAGGTTTCCGGCTCATAACGCCGGTCCGGAGCCGTATCGTATGCCAACCACAGTGTCTTAGTGGCGCCCAATCGCAAAGCTGCGCGCACTGAAGGACCGTAGACAGTCTCAAGATCATATTCATCTGCACTCGCGGTGGTTGACACATGTGCGTTGTCGTCAGCCTGAAAATAGCTTGCCGGTTTGTTTAAGGCTGCTGCGAGTTTTTGAAGATTTTTTTCCCTGACTATTCTTGTTTTCCCTAGCAGCATTTTCCTGATAGCCGGAGCCGTGAGTTCCGCCGCGTCTGCAAGCGCCCTTTCATCCATTTTCATTTGGCTCATTGCCGCACGAAGGCGCTTTGACAAAATGGTCTCAGTTTTTTCCTTGTTCGCCATAGCTCACTCTCACTGAAAGTTTCCGCAAAAGTATCGGTTACGCCTCAAAAACTGGCGCCTAATTTAGGGGTGCCTCAGATCGAAGAGGCATTCCGAAACTAAACTTAGGAGACCAAGATGTCGTATGCTCTTATCGCAATCTGCTACTTTCTTGTCACCTTCGCCGAATGGCCCTGCAAGAAGCGCCTTTCCTGGAGGAGAAAACTTTATCATTCGCGGCACCTCATCTCTCTCCTGATCGCAGTAACGTATCTCGGGATGTGCACCAACCACAATGTCACCTTCCCAACGATCATTGATTTCATCGGGATCACTTGGACGGAACTGGTAACCTAGGCGATATTCTGAATTGGCTCATGACCATCAAGACCCGCCACTCTGGCGGGTTTTCTCGTTTTTGACATTCGAGTTTAGAGAAGCGTTTTCTCACATTGGGATCGACAGTCAGGCTAACTCTTCGCTCGACCTTTTGGCAGACGGCTGTATCCGGGAAACGCGTTCAACGGTTTCGGAAAGGATCACAGCATGTCCCACCTCAAGGCTCTCAAGCTCACCTCCGCAGTCCCGGTTCGCGCTGCCGTCGATCCGGTGCAGCGTGCGCGGGAGAAGATGATCGCGGCGCTGGCCGAGCAGAAGCAGATGGCCGAGGCGAAGATCGCCGGTCAGGCGTTCACGCCCATGCATATCGTGCGCCAGAAGAACGCAGAAGGTGTCCGCGTCGAGGTCGAAACGGCCAAGCGTGTGCGTCAGGGCTGGTTCACTGATGGCAACGGCAAGGTGTTCTTCGCGTTCCGCTATGCGGGCAAGCCCATCGAATTCGCCAAGGACAAGAACGCCATCGAGGCGGGCGAGTTTTCCGCACTGCCGAAGGTCCTCGACACTCTCGTTGAAGCTGTCCGGGCTGGTGAACTCGATGCGCAACTGACCGCTGCAGCCGCCGAGCGCGGCCAGATGCTGCGCAAGCCGAAGTAAACCGCGTAGTTTTCGCGGGACAAGCATCCGAAGGCCATAGGATCATAAATGATCCTATGGCCTTCGCGCGTTCCGACCCTGCCGGAACGCTATCAAAGAGCGCCACGGACGCGCGCATGGGTCTCCGCGCTGTCGCATGCATATTTGCCCTTCGCCGCGTTCCTTGACGTCCCCGTGCGTCTGCGCGATGCGCGTTGCCAGCGGATGCAACGGCGATCAGCACGCGTCCCGCCAGCGCACCGGACGACGGCACTCTCTGCTCGCCCTTTGCGCCATCTGGAATTTTGTTTCGCCGAAATCGAGCGGAGACGAGATGCAGAATTCCTCAAACGACGATCACGACGAGAAGTCGCCACAGGCACATATCGACTTGGCCATGCTATTCATGACCGATCTGCATGTGGGGTCCGAACGCCTCTACAAGATTAAGCGCAAAGGCACGTCGCTGAACCTGCGATACGAGATCGACGGGGAATTGCACCACCGTAACTATCTTTCGGCGTTGTCATGGCGCGCAATCCTGCTGTTTGCGCTGAGCGATGGCAAAGCCGTCACCGTCCACGAGATGGATCGGCCCGGTCGATATCGACGGTTGTTCCCGAACACCCTGCTTCGTCGCCTGCATTGGCACGCGCGGCAGAAGGCAAATTTCCCGCCGGTTGCTCGGCTCTACGATCCGAATGGCGATGTCGTCATATTGCTGACCCGCAGCCGGCTGTGCGGGCATGCCGTCGATGCCCTGCATAACCTCACCGACGGCGGGCCGGTGTTTCAGCCTTTGTGGATTTCTGACATCATGGCGTTGCGCCCGATGCTCGGCATCGATCTCGTTCGCGACGAAACATTCTCGGCTTCCATGCCGATCAGCGCATATCTGGAAGCCGCCGCGATGACAGGCCGGATTGTCGAAGAGCCAGAGCTTGCCGTCTTGCGGATGACCGGCTGTGTGTCCCGGCTCGCAGCCCCGCCCCCATCGAAAGCGGCCCGAAGCGTTTTTGATCAGGCTTGCCGGGAAAATTCAGCCTGGAATGTGCTACCCGTTCAGTCGATCTATGACGACTATTTCTTTTCGCAGACGGCACCGCGTGATTTGGCTGACAGCCGAACGGTATAGGCGGCATTTTTGTGCACGAGAGAGGCCGCGGTCGGGGGCAACCGCGGAGCCCGTTATCAATCGAGAAGTGCAAGCTTGAACACCGTGGCTGCATCCTTACCTTGCCTATCATCAGCAAACATCGCAGCGAACCAGTGGTTCGCGTCGAAGCTGCCATCTATAGAACAGCGGAGATAAACCCCGTTGGGCGATGTCAGCTTCCAATCATTCAATATTTGATCTGGAAGGAGCCCGACATCGTCCGGATGATGCAGGAACGTCCAGCAACTTGGATACTCTACGGCGAATTCGGAAAGCTCCTGGATGAGGTTATCAAGATCAAGACCGTCGTCAAACGGCCAGTTTTCGTGGGCGTGGTGCCAACGCGACACCACACCCGCCCGGTGAACTTCCAAGGTTATCGTCAAAACGCTCCAGCCGCCCGTTGTTTCCAAGTCGCGGAGTAGATTGTCCCACCTTGCAGGTTTGAGGGTCATGGCAATTACTCTCTCGCCTTGCTGGCGAGATAAGCCGCGAACTCACTTCGATAGTTCGCAAGCACACTATCGTCCTCGTTGCGCATGTAGGCGTCATGCGGCGCTATATCACCAGCCTTCGCAGCCGCGTAGATGGGGTTCTTATCAAGCCAATCATCTGGAACGCTCTGGTCAAGCTTCATCTGAAGCACGACCATCCGGCAGCGGACTTCGTTGATTTCCTCGGCCAATGGCCCGTACATTTCATCCCACTCGGTTTGGTAACGATAGATCGCAGTCTCGGCATCAGCCAATACATCGCTAAGCATGGAATTGCTCCTTCAAGCTCTGATTTTCATCTGGGGAGGGATCCGGGGCCTATTTGACCCCGGATTTGTCGTGTTTCACGCCAACTTGGCGTCTTCAGCCGGATTGTTCCCTGTGGCCCGCATCCTGCGGAGAACAACCAGCTCCTCAAGGCGCTGGAACATCTGCCGATAGCTCAGCCCTCGGATGTAGGCATAATCGGCACCTAACACCTGCAAGAGCTTTTCGTCGGAAATGGCATCGCCTTCGGCCGCCAAAATCGTCTGCGCCAGCGGCAGAAGCTCACTAGGCATCGGCCACGGGCAGTGGACGAGTTTGCAACGGTCGCGAATGGGTCCGGCCAACTTCTCAAGATGATTGGTCGTCAGGATGAACAGCGTATACGGCATCAACCTGTCGATTTCGGCCTTGAGGGCATTTTGCGCCGAACCGGAAAAGCCATCCGCTTCATCGATGATGATGATGCTCAACTGCTTCTCGTTGAACTTCGTCACCGATGCGAATGTCGCGATTTTCTCGCGTACGGTGTCGATGGAATTCTCCATGCTGCCGTTGATAAAAAGGATATCGTGCTGCGACACGTCTGCGCAGAGATTTTCGGCAAGTATCCACGCGAAAGTAGTCTTGCCGGTTCCAGCCGGCCCATAAAGCAGGAGAGGCCGGGTGTTGTTGCCACCGACATAGCTTATTGCGGCAAGCTTTTGATCGAAGTGGCGAAAGTCGGACAGCACTTTCGGTCCGTAGGTGACGGCATAATTCATCGTAATCTCCATGTTCGGGAATTGTGGGGTGGCACATAGCCACCCCAGTAAGGTCAACCCTGTACGGCGTCTTCCATCGCAGCCTTGAGGCCGGTTGCCGCCACACCGTTGACGGCAACGGACAGGGTCTTGCTTTCGCTTTCCGGTGCCTCGGCGTCTTCGCTCTCGCTGGTCTTCGCGATGGCAGCGAAAACAGCGTTGAGAACCGCATCCGTATTCAGCGTGAACAGAATATCGTGGCCGCTATTCGGGTTGCGGCGGCTGATATGGACGAGGAAGCCATCGGCGCCATCCTTCATGTCCGCGGCCTGCGCAGCCGGGATGACAAAGACCGGAGTTTGCTGCTTACGCGCCTTCGCCTTGCCGATTTCGGAAGGTTTCTCGACCGACGACTTCGTCTTCTGGAGACGAATGTTCTCAATGCCGCCCTCATCCTTGATCCACTGGACCAGGTCTTCGGGGGCCTTCTTCTTCGCTTCCGCGGCTTCAAGGACCTTGCCGAGCGAACTTGCGCGGCGGCGATCCGTATCACCGAATACGATCTTGACGGCAAGCAAGGCCGAGGAGGTCGCCGCGTTCATGCTGATGTCGAAGATGTTGGCAACCTCACGAAGCTCTTCCGCAGTCGAGGACAGCTGAAGCCGATAGGTTTCGGCAAGGATTTCGTACTTGCGGCGATTGCTCACGGCAAGCTCACCGGCTTCCCACGCTTGGCGCGCGGCGCGCAGTGTGGTGACCTTGGACTTCAGGCTGGTTTCAGCCTGCATCTGTTCGGCCAGGTTGCGCGGGGCCGCAGGGGCGTTTGCAGCAACGTTCTTCTGCGTAGTTTCAGACATTTATCTCTCCTGTATGTCGTGATTGACAGCCAGAAGATCGCCCGGACCCACAAAATCATCACCGAATATTATTTTCGGAGGTTTCGTAGATATTCTTTTATTTTCAATGCTTTAGGCGCGGTCGATTTTTGAGGTCCGGTTTCCGACATGAGAAACGCATTGTATTTGCGCGCAACCTGCTCCGCCAAAGTCAAATCCAGGCGAAGGCGCTTGCTGTTCGGGCTGACCTGCACGGCGGCCTCGATGCAGATGGCCAGTCTCGCCGTGCGTGACTGGATGGCTTTCAAGGCAGGAAAGTTTGGAAGTGATGCCACGTAATAACGCTGTTCAAGCCTCTGAATATCGACAGAGGAAAAATGGCGGGCATCTCCCAATTCACATTCAACTTTCCGCAGAATGACACAAGCATCATAGGATGGCTTCGCGCGCATATCCGCGATGCGTTGCATAAATGGGCCGACTGCAACGGCGGAACCCTTCTTAAGCTTTCGCTCATAATAATAGCTGATCGCCTCGAACCGTTCTTGGGCCGACCCACGCAGAAAAAATGACCATGCTTCTATTTTGTTCTCATCAAGCGCCCGTTTAATGGCGCGTTCACGCGGAAACATGCCATCGTTGAGAAAGTCGTAAAGTGCTTTGCGAATAACCAAAGCACCTCGCGCCAAACGCTTAGGTGATAGTTTGATTTTGTCGGGAATTGGCCAAGGCTCCGGCCAGTAGAGCTTGATGAGCGCCAATTGCTGTAAGGTGAAACCTCGCAAGGGGATGTGCGGGGGTAACACCCTGCGGAATGGCCCTCGCCCTCTTCCGTAGCGTCCCGTAGGGTTTCTCTGTTTGATAAAGTGGTCGAGCCGTGCAGTTTCGTGAAGGAACCATAGCTGCTCGAACAGAGCTATAGCAGCAACGGTACTCATCGGCACAACGTCTGCCCGGAAAACATCGCGCAGACGTTGAACAGCAGGAACATGTGTATAGTGGGGGAAAATGGAGTGATCGACGTGGGGAGAAATGCTGGTCATGGCCGAGATTGCGATGAATTCCTTGCCAATTTATTGTAGCCGATAGTTTCGCTATGCGTCATCGGCAAAGCCATATGCGATGTTCGGGGGAGTTTCGATCCGGGCGGATCATTCGGTGGGATTTTCGATAGTCTTGATATTCGAGTGTTTGTCGTCTTCGACCGTATCAGGGTCGGCGCATGTGTTTCGAAGACGTTCTTGGTTCCTCTTGAACCTTGTCGTTTACTCATGGTTTTCAACTGCCGCTCTGGGAGAGCAGCAATCGTTATGTCAATCCGTACGCACGAGTGACCACCGGCGAGGCCAGGGTGGTGTCATTGCGGACGTATGTGTCAGGCAGCCATGAACTGCCGGGCAAGGACGACCTGATCCGGGCTGAATTGCATGCTGTTCATTTCTTTTGTGCAGTAGTCAGCCGCGCCGTCCACATCGTAGATCGATTGAAAATCCGTATCGCCGGATTGTGTCAGTCGGTTCCACTTCATCAGCGTCAGGACTTCAAGATCGTGGCTCTTCACGGCCGGAAAGCGCAGAAGCCCGTGGGCGTGAATATTCGTCTTGGTATGCTCGATAATGAAAAGACCGTCCGTACGCTGATCTGGTGAAATTTGGCTCCACTTCCGGCCGAGCAGCGCTCGATCCATCATGGCGAGATATTCGCCGATCAAACGTGTCATATCCAGCGTCTTCGATATCTCCGACACTTTCGGTTCGCCCTGATATCTCCACGTCAGCGCCTTGGGTGGTCTCTGATCCTTCTTCTCGCGAGGATCGGTCCTGGCCGTGTCATTCGTCGTCAGGGTGACAAAGGCAGTCGGCTGCATTTGCAGTCCAAGCTTCATATAGGCGTCCCGCAGACGCTGACGTTGTTCCTTGTTGTTATGCTCCATGCCGTCCTCCCGCTGCTCCTTCAGCAGCATCGTTCCGATAAATATCTCAGCTATTTAGCGGTCAGCAGCGGAAGTCTGCGTCAAACAGGTCAGAACCGCATGTATTGAAGGAGGGAGCGAAATGAGCAACGACATCGAATTTCTGGAAACCGTCTGCGAGCGCATGCAGCAGGTGGGGCTCGTGCAAAGCAAGGCCGATTTTTCGGCGCGGATGCTCGGCAAGGGGCCAAGTTATCTCACGTCGATGAGTGCGAGGGATCGAAAGGTGCCGGATGAGGTCATTGCCTATCTTGCCGGACAGCTTCAAGATGGTGTTGCCGGTGACGATGCAGCATTGGCAGGGCTTCACGAGGAAGCGACACGGCACGAACGCGACCGCAAGCACCGTGCCGATATGCTGGAATGGGTAGCTCGGCATCGCGCAACAGAACCGGTTCGGGACGAACCGCGACAGCGCCTGTCCAGCATTCCGCTATCCTTGAGAGAGAAGCTTTCGGGCTGGCTGGGGCGCGGTCGGGTGGTCATGCCCTGACAGATGAGCGGTCGTGTTTCCCAACAACCCGGCTACAGCAAATCGACCGCCGCCTTCATCATGTCGTCGCGTACATCTATGTATCGCTGCGTCGTTGTCAGGTTACGGTGGCCCGCGAGCGTCATGATGACCTTCGGGCTGACACCCGAATGTGCGAGCCTTGTGATGAACCAGCGCCGGCCGCTATGGGATGTGGCACCGTCGAGACCGGCGCTTCGGTAAAGCTGTCCCAGCAGTTGGCAGAGCGTATTCGCGGAGAACGCCGTGCGCTTCTGCGTCAGCAGCAACGGCATATCGGCTGCGCGGTCTTCGGACCATTCGTCCCGATGCCTTTCGATCTCCCGGCGCAGCTTGTCGTTCAGAAATACGACACGCGCATGCCCGCCCTTGGTGACTTCCGCGCTCAGACGCAATTGCTCGCGCACCTTGCCATCGCCGTCGATAACGTCGCGCACGGTCAGCGCGGCAATCTCGCCAACACGCAGCCCCGCGAGATGCGAAAGCATCAGCGCCAGCCGGTTGCGTCCCGCATGTTTCATCTGCGCGACAACGGCCAGCAGCCGCTTGAATTCCGCATCCGTTAAAACCCGAGCTTGCTTCATCAGAACCTCACGAAAGGCAGCGTTTCCATGCCGTTCGTTATGTTGCCGATGAGGGGAAAGGGCGAGCAGCGATTACGCGGCCGGAATTGCTCTACGGGTTCAATGGCTAAGGGCCGTTTGGAGCGGAAACCTCAGGAAATATGCATTTCATTAGGTGTAAAGAATTTGGACCTTTGGACTACCTGGAGCATACTACGATCATGCGCCGATTACTAAAACCGCGTAACCAGCCCTTAAACGCCATGTATGCCTTGTGCCCGATCGAACATTATTCCAGCTCCAGCTACTGCGTTGCCGACCAGGCAAGCAGTAGGCGGTGAGGCGCTAAGGTCAACATCAAGCCGCATACCCAGACGTTCAACAAGTGGACTGATGTCCTTGTGCTGCTGTCGCCATTCCGCATATCCCTTCACAGAAGGACCGCCTACATTGATGACAAACTCATGGCCAAAAAGAATAAAGGCCAAGAACGTCTCTCGTCGCTTTGTAATGAATAAATCGAGGCTATAGCCAGCCTGAACCCACGCGCTGGTTTCAGGATGGTGCATCATAGTTTCTTCGGGAAACACGCTGCGATAGCAATATGGCCAATCATCGAAATTGTCGCCAAATCGAGCCCACCTTCGAATTGGCTCCCAGTGGTCGTCATCTATCAAGAGGTCAATCAACTGAGGGGCATGAAGAAAGCGAAGACTGAGCAACTCCAAGGCCATTTTCGCGAGCAATCTCGACATAAGTTTCTTGGGTGGATCCATCCGCCGTTCAAATAAAAAGGCCGTTTTTTTCTTCGATTGCTCGTTTGCACGTATTTTTTGATGAAACTCCTCGGCTTGCCCTGCGCGCTCGGATTGGATTTCAACGACACCGTTCCTCAGGCGGAGCTCAATCTCAATTTCCGTTCCGGCAAGAAACCCGTATAAAGATGGAGTGCGGCCTCTTTTGTTTGGCACCTGATACCAAGCACGAAGATTGCGAAATGAATGGTCAGCCAGTAAGGGCTGCTCGATCTTGCGCGCAAAGTAATTATTGCACTGGTCGCACACGAAACCGCGCGGTAAAACAGCCCGTGTGTTACCAAGCGACTGTGGAACAATATGCTCGACACTTACTGATGCGCCGGAAGGTCGTTTGCAGAATATGCAGCGCATTATCGCCGGGAAACGCATGTTCGAGGAACTACAAGATATTAAGCTTACCTAATTATATAAATCTAAAATTTACCAGCCCTGCCAAATGTTTTATCTACGGGAAATCGATTTTCATTCTTCGCGATTTTTCGGAGAGCTTCTTCAATAGGATCAAGCCCGAGCCGATCAAAAAGCATCAAAATGTACAGTAGTACATCAGCGGCTTCATCTGCCACTAGCTCCTTTTTTAAATCGGCTGTATTATGGCCGTCCTCCCGCCATTGGAATAACTCTAGTAGCTCACCAGCTTCAATGCTCACAGAGATTGCAAGATCTTTGGGAGTATGGAAACGGCTCCAATCTCGGGCATCGCGAAATCGCCTAAGTTGGCGAATTACCTCGTCAATCTGCTCAGATTTATCCATGGCTAATGTGTTCCTGGTGAGCAACCGCATGTTGCGCGATGGCCACTATTCTGCTTAGGCTAACTCTACATGCATGTCCATATTTTGTGCTGAGACCGTACTTTGGCAGATGCTTATCTAAATATGGCCGAAACGGTACTCCGATCAACAGGCCTCCCTCTGCGCCCTTCTGAGATGATCGCGTTTGCCTATGCGAATAACATGTTGCCATGGCACCTTCATGGCGCTCGTCAGGACAAAACGCTACACGCTCGATTGAGCGAAGATATCGCTCGCAACCGGGAGACCTCGGTTTTCTGTCGCACCGCGCCCGGCACCTTCTTCCTACGCGAATTAATGAAAGGCTCGGCGGAAAAAATACCTGTTTTAACCGAATTCTATGCTCGCCCTCGAAAGAAGGAGCTGAAAAGAGATCACATTTTGACCGTTAAAGCAGGTGATCTCGCTTCCGAGGTCGAGGATGGAATAATCCTGCCGCTCCCCAAACTTCGGAGCCTTATACGAGACGGACGCTATTCATATCGGCCATTCTTGGAAGTCTCCCGCAACGAGGAGCTGATAGCCGTCCATAGCTTTGTCGTCGTATTTCATGAGTTGGAGGTTCTGTCCTTCCGAACAGGTAAATTCCGTCCCATAACAGACCCTCTATACGGCAGCCGAAGTGTCGGAATAGGTGGAGCGGTATTTGCGCAGGACGTCGATCTCCTTTTCGAGAGCATGGCTGGCGTGGTCGCGAATGGTATCGACGAACTGTGTTATGGCATCGGTTTGCCCATGCAACTTGCTGAACGAGCTCGATACGAAGATCAGATGAAGCCTTGGCTTGGGGTATTAATCAAAAAAGGACCACGACATCCAAACGTAATGCATGTGGTGATGGGTTACGCATGCCCTCCCGAATTCTCACCAACCAAAGCAGCCCTGTCGATCAATGATCTTCGCTGGATAGATTTAAGAAAGCCGGCAAATACCTTCGACCAGTATGACGAAACTTCCAAAGAGTTACTTTTGAAGGGAACGCTCGTATCTCTAATTAGAGGGTCAGCACTCTAATGAGCTCCGCCATACGCAGATCTAGGTGGGTATCAGACGCTGATATTGACTATTTGAAATATGCGTTGCGGCTAGACAATACGCCGCGCCAAATCAAGAGAGCCCTGCAAGATATCTGCGGACACTATGAGGCAGAAAGAAAGTTTCAAGATGCTACAGAAATCCGACCGCTAATACATAGCCATCTTCACGGTGCAGATGTCTTAGTCCGGAGGTGGTCTCTTAAGGCTCTCGGGTTAATCGGCGATCCCGATGATACGGTGAGAATTGTTGACCGACTTAAGATTGAACAGGATCGCGAAGCTCAAACTTGGGGTACAGCCGCTCTACTGCGTAATGCCCGTGGACGCGGCATCAATGAGATTTGTGCTGAAGCGAAACTAGAAAAAGATACTTCTCTAGTTCTGGCAGCGAGACTTTACGCCCCTGATGCCTGGCTTAAAAACGAGGCCGAAGCCGTAACCGTTTCCGTTGATGCAGATGATTTGACGTTAAAGTGGGCAATTTTTCTTGCTGGTTATAACCGCGCTCCAGAAGACCTCTTTAGCCCTCGCCATCCCAATGAGGTTTTTCTGGGGGAATTGAATAGTCACCAATCGGATGACATCAGAGAGTATTCGGTGTGGGCTTTGTGGGAGCGTCCCGACTACAATGTAACGCATCTAAAAATTGCCGACCACGATGTTCTTCGCCATCCGGAAAGTGTCAGAAAATGGCTTTATCGCCTGATGCTGCAATCGCCGAACTTGAACAGTTTCAGCCCCGATGTCCTGTCCGAACTTAGGCAGGATAAGTCTCCTTCCGCAAGAGAAGGCTTGGCCCGCGGAGTGGTCGATTTAAAGGACAAGCTGTATAATGCTGAGCTTATGGATTGGGCTGCTCAAGAAAAAGATACCATGGTCCAAGAAGTGCTGCTTTGTTCCCTAGCGGCCCGGCAAATTGAAGACGGAGATATCGCCAGCCTAATCAAATCCCGCTTTCAAGCCGCAGGACCAGGAGCTTCGCTGAGAAAGAAGGTCCTTGCGTCCGCAGCCAATACCCACTTATATCCTGAGTTGCGGCAGATCGAGGCGAAAGATGCCTTTGCTACGCAAGGATTGGCGATTTTTGGTGGAGAGCAATTTGCGCTTCTGCCCGGGGGACTTACATTGAACACTGGACCGACATTCAACGTGAATGGCAATCTTTCCGCTCAAAATCTCGTGGCCGGCGACATGATCAATAGCGCACATGGCGCCGTGCAAAAAATGGACACTGCTCTCACTGCAGACAGAGAAATTCTCGAAATGGTTCTAAACTTCGTTGCTAAGCAGAATATGCCCAGCGATGACAGCAAAGAGATTGTCGCAGTAGTCGAGGCGATCGCAGCGGAGCCCTCCACGCCGAATAAAGAGCGCCTTTTGGGACTTCTGAAGGGATTGGCAGATGGAACCAAACTTGCGGGCGCTGCCGTCTCGGAGGCAGGAAAGATTGCCTCCACCGTAGCTGGGTGGATCGGATAGCTTATGCGCGCGCCTGCCAAAGCTGCGTAATCCTGCGCACGGCCAACTGGATTGCCTCCTGATCTGCCGCATAGAAGTCGTCGCTAAGAAGCTCGAACTCTCGAAGTATGCTTGGTATTAAGTTAGCAACAGCATTTCTGAATTCATTGGTTTCGTGGCTGACCTGTATGGGCTCAAAAATCCCGGTCCTTGTTAAATGAGCAACGTAAGATAGCTTCTTACTCATCAACCAACTGGTTTCGTGATACATGGCTCGGTAGGCAGGCGGTAGATCGGGAAGGGAACGGACGTATGCTGCGGCGTCGACAGCGCAGCGATCAAGAATTACAATTCCTGGCGGGGCGTTTCTCTCTCTAAGCATGTGCGCCGCATAGATCGCCGCGACGCCTTCACCGGTAGCCTTATTTCCGACAACGATGCCTTGCTTTCGGATTTGCTCGCCGAGCCCGGCCAATAGTGCTACCGGTGCTCTTGTAATTTTCTCAACTTCAGACCGAAGTCTTTCGCAAAACGTAGACTTCCCGACACCCTGAGCACCAGTTACGGCCACAAGAATTTGCTTATGGTTCGGCTCTGCTGACATAGATAACCCGGAAAACCCCTACCCCATCCCCATCTATCACATTTTCTTTATGTTGATGCAATCACTGATTGGTGTCAGGGAAAACTTAAAAAGAACCATCCTTATAACTACAACGACTAACACGCTTCGAACGAAGATACTGTTCAAATCTCCTAGCACATTTGCAGCACGAGGCGCATTACCATCAATAAATACAAGATGTTATCTGCCGTTTTTCCAATTGAAAATTCGTGACCGCTCCAAAGCCACGGGCTCGATTGCGGTTTTTCCTTACAGGGACGCAGCTGGTTAAAATTTCGTCCACCCGATTAGCTCCGCGGGGATGAAAAATTTTACTCACGATATTTCTCTCAATCAGGCATGAGACGCTAACGAAATTCGCCGTAATAATCTCAACACCTTAACGAAATTGCAATTTCTCCGCAACGCGGAGTGGTTGCGTGGTCGATAAGTTAGCGTCCTCGGCGCCATCTCTCATGACACACTTGTAAAAAATGAGCGGATCATGAGGCAAGTACGATGTCAAAGGGTGAGCATGCTGTTCGAAGGATCGCCGACAATATTGCCTGGCAAAGATTTTGGCTTTCTGCGATCGCGCTAAAACGCGCTCTTGATTTTAAGTCACCCTTCGATTTCAAAGCGGCAGCGAAATCCGGGCCAACACTCCTAGTAGGAGAAGGCAACTTCAGTTTTTCCGTAGCTCTCTCGGGTTTGCTGGGTAGCGCAACATCGAACATGACGGCGACGACCTTTCAGCCAACGAATGAGTATTCAGATATTACGAGACAAAATGCGAGAATTCTGCGGAGCAGAGGCGTCAGCACGATGGCAGGTGTCGATGCCACAAATCTATCCCAATGGTTTGGTCGAAGAAGGTTTGATTTAATTGTTTTTCAGTTCCCGAATGTCGGCAGTCGTGACCCTCGTTACGGGCGAAATCCCAACCATATCCTGGTTCGGCGTTTTCTTAAGAGTGCAGCGGCGCATCTTTCAGGCGAAGGGCAAGTCGCGATTACCGTCGTAAATAGCTCCCACTATGATGGAGCTTTTGACATGGATGGAGCAGCCGAGCGCAATGATTACGCATTGCCTGTTGCCTATCCGTTCCGCTTTTCGGGCTATGCCGGTTACTCGCATGTGAAGACGAAGGACGACGGCGTTGGAGCCGTCGACGAGAGCGACGAATTTGTGACCTACGTGTTTCGGTTAAAGGAGAGGATTGGCCGCAAATGGATCACGCCTTAGATGCGGCGACCCTGCCTCCGGGTGCCATATACATTACCGAATTCCTTTCCCGAGAGGAGGAGAAGACAATCAAAGATCGGCTCGACGCCGGAGAATGGAGCAATACGCTTAAGCGCCGCGTGCGGCATTTTGGCTATCTCTATGACTATAGAGCGCGTGCCGTTACGGCAGGCGCTTATCTAGGTAAGCTACCTGAATGGCTTGAAACGCTTGCAGAACGATTGGTTACGCGCGGATATTTCGTTGATTTACCAGATCAAGTGATCGCGAATGAGTATTTGCCGGGTCAAGGCATAAGCGCCCACGTCGATTGTGTGCCGTGTTTCGATGACACAATCATTTCGATAAGCCTTTTATCGCAATGCGAGATGATTTTTCGGGAACGGTCTAGTTCCAGATCACTTGCTGTGTTGCTCCATCCACGCTCAGGCATATTGCTGAAGGGGGCGAGCCGATATGACTGGACGCACGAAATTCCAGCCCGAAAGTCAGACGTCGTGGACGGTACGAAAGTGAATCGCGGCAGAAGGATATCTCTGACGTTTCGAAAGGTTACCCAGGCTACTGGAAAACCTTTTTAAAGCAGCCCTCAGCTCCTTGCGGTTCGAGGGCTGTTGTCAGCTTAGCCAAACAGTCGCTTAGCCATACGGGGAAACATTTTGCTGGGGGCCGTAAAACGCCCAGTGAGAATTAGCGTTGCTCATCCCACCGAATTTCGAGGCGTCCCCCGAGCGCCCTTACACCTCGATTGATAGCTCTAAAGTTCGGATATTTGCTGCGGTAGCCGCGGGTTTGAAAATATCTTTTCGTTCCGGCTTCCTCGTCGAAGTCGCGCATGGTCCAGCCTATATCATAACAACGGCTTCGACTTTGATCGAGCGAGATAATGCCGGTGATCTTGTAAGGCTTTTTCTTTCGACGATATCCGTAATAGCGGGCGGCTGACTGGATTCTCCGCCAGTCCACCCCGGGGAAAACCTCGCAGATTTCCTCTTTTCTAGCCTCCGGATAGAGTTTCCGTAGTTGCTGTCTCGCTGACCACTGCCAGGACTGCCTGGGAGGCACCAAACCTAATTTTTGGCAACGTGTTTGGATTGCCTTTTTTGACCGTGTATTCAAAATCTGACGTATGGCGAAATAGTCAGGATAGAAAATCCTACAGACCAGGTCCTCTTCTTCCGTCCAGATTTTATGGCCGCTGATCGTAAATCCCGAGCGTAGTATTCTTGATCGCGCGCGTTCGGCCGAGGCCGCGTTTCTCGCTAGATACGCCAAGTCCATAGCTTGATCTCGCACAAACCGGGGACGGCTACAGCTTCTTCACATTCATAACGCGGAAAGAATTGAATGTCCCCGCTTTGTCGGTGAAGATTTCTACAAGCGCTTTAGGCAGGCCATTCAACTCTCTGAGCTTATACGCCAGGTTAGCGAATTCGAGTTTTAGGTGGTCGATTTCTTTCGCTCGAACCTCAACGATGCGCGCTTCGATTTCTGCTTTCTGGCGGAGAAGATCATCCAGTTCAGACATGCACGACACTCCAATACGCTACTCGACTTTGAGCCGCTGCTACTCTTTCTGTGAAATTACCCCGCGTCCGCTTTTATAGGGGAAGAGCCGGAATGATTTCTGACGGAAAGGTTTTTAAGTATGTTTCTTTGCAGTTGTGTGAAGCTATTTAGCAGCGTCGGCTACCACGTTTCCACGCCATATGCGGCTTGATATCCATCATAAATGTAGTTACATTAAATCATGAAAATTGTATGGGATGAACCCAAGCGGCGAGCCAACCTTGAAAAGCATGGTTTCGATTTTGCCGATGTAAGCGACCTTGATTGGGCGAGTGCCGTCATTGAGGACAGCAAGCCAGATGCCTCAGGCGGAAGGCGCTTCAAGGCTATCGGTTATTTTCGGGATGGGACGGCAGCAGTCATTTTCGCGACACTCGGAACGGAAGCTATATCGATCATCAGCTTTCGCCCTGCAAGCGACAGAGAAAGAAGGAGGCTTCCATGGCCACCAAGACCCAAAAATTGAAAACGTTCGAGCCAGGTCACGGTTATACAAAAGAAGACTGGGATGCCGTCGATTTTCCCGAGTTGACCGACGAAGAGCTTGCCAACATGCGCCCGGCGAAAGAGGTGCTGCCGCCTGAGTTTTTTAAAGCTATCGAAGAGCATCGCAGATCGCGTGGCCGCCCATCGCTGGAGCATCCGAAAAAGCAAGTCACCCTCCGGTTGGACGAAGACGTGATTGCTAAGTTTCGAGCGAGCGGCAAAGGCTGGCAGGGCCGGATGAATGAAGCGTTACGAAAAGCTGCAGGTATATAGCCGGCTCGCAAAATTAGCGCATTTCTAGCACATGCACATAGATGAGGCATATAAACCAACGGCTTAGCGGATGTTTCAACCAGTTGAAAATCCGCGTGTCGGTGGTTCAAATCCGCCTCCGGGCACCACTCTAAGCCATTAAAATCATTTGGTCTTCTAAAAGATCTTTGGGCCCGCTTGTGCTGGCAACACGCTAGCCCACGTTTAGCACAGCCCGCAAAATTGCTCTTTCCCTCACACGGTCACGCGTTGGCGCAGTTTTAGCGCGGGCGTGCCTCCGCGCGGAGCACTTAGCGTGTGCCCACTTTCAGCAATAGCGCGGTCGGGGGACCAGATACTGCCAAGCAGTCAATTATGGGATGGGTCTGAAGGATCGTGATTTCCCGATGGAGAGGCAACCAGCACCGCATGAATTCTGTAATCGATGAGAAAATCTTCCAGCGTTTGTCCCCGCCTCGTTCGGCGGCCGTAACATGAGTGAGCGATCAAGCCCCGTCCCGGAGTGATCGGAGAACGGGGCTTTCGCATCCAAGAGCGACGGATTTTCGAACACTGAAGGAAAATCACAATGACAATTCTGTTTTCGACTGAGGCTGACTTTCTGGGAGCATCGATTGCGGGCGGTGAACTGGACGTCCGCACAGCCGGCTATCTTACGCCGGGCGACGGCGGTGGCCACATCAAGAAGCGCATCTCCACGCCTTCTCCGGTCAAGCCGTGGCACAAGCAGAGCACGGACGGTGCGTGGTGGGAGATCGCCGAAAAGGAATTGAATCCGAAGGCGCTCGGCGTGGTGGGTGACTACACCACAAACGACACGTCGGCATTCCAGGCAACTCTTGACTATGCCGCCGCATTCGGCGTCCCTATCGTTCTCGATGCCATCAATATCGGCATTGTCGGAAGTATCGACCTTCCCGAGAAAATTCGTATTCGTGGCGTCGGCGGAGCAAACATCTACACGTGGCTTCCCACCACGGACAAACTCAACGTGCGCCCCGGCTACAAGCACCTTGTTGGTGGTTCCAACATTTGGTTGAAGGGTGCCGCCACAAAGACTTACTCCACGAACAGATCGGACGGCTTCAGTTCCTTCACCTATGGTCTTTCGTACCTGTTCAAGTCGCCGTGCGACATCCGCGGTCTCGGCATCCTGCAGGACATGAACGTCTATAATTCCGGTGGGACGATAACGACGGGCTCGACAGACAGTAGAGCAAATTACAACGTCGGTTTCGTCGTTCGTTCCTACGGCAGCGTCCTCAAGGATTGCCGGATCTTCGGTTATTGGGGAACCGGAAAGGCGTCGTTCGTCCTTCACTCGCAGCAGTCCCTGGAGAATGTCGATAGCGACTATTTCCGTGCTGAAAACTGCGACTTCACCAGCGTTGCCCTGCTCGGCAAGAACAATGGCGTCGACAACGGCTTGACCGGTTCGACATGGGTCAACTGCGGCATGTATTGCGGTGCAGACCATCACACGCCTGCCGATGGTGACTACACGAAGACGGCTATCCTCATAGACGGTGATAACGGCGTGCGGGGTATTCGCGGGCACAAGTGGCTCGGCGGCAATCTCCGCACTCGCTCCAACACCATTATCAAGCTCGACCACTGCGATAACGTCGCCTTCGAATTTTCGGCAACCGAGACCCCGGCCTTGGCCGGTGTTACGGGTGCTGATCAGCAAGGCGTCGTAACTGGAACCAGCAATACCGGCAACGTGAGAATTATCGCACATGCCCTTTCTTCCTCGGCAAGCTGGGGAATGAATGATCTTGCTGCTGATATCACCGGCTCGCTGATTGCAATTGGTGGGGCGAGCGGTCAGGAAATCCTCGTTTCGAGTGATGGCGTGGGAACACGCATCAAGGCCAATTCGGTTGGTGACAGCGTCATCCAGCTAACGCGCGATTTCACGTCAGAAACATCGGATTGGACCATCATTCGCGACGATGATGCCGACGATAAGTTGGAATTCCGGTATGACAACGCAATTGTCGCCTCGGTCACAAAGATCGGTGCTGTGGAGCTTGCAGGGTCATTGATCAAAACGGCCGGGGAACTCGATCTGCGGGCTGCGGTCAGTCAGAATGTCCGTCTTCGGAGTGGCAGTGCCTCGGCGCTTGTCATTCCGACTGGCGGCGTCTACGGCACGACCACCGCTTCGGCAGCTAACGTCAACATCGCGTCAAACAATACTCTGGCGCGGTCCACGTCATCGGCAAAGTACAAGACCGAGATCGAAGACCTGAGCGAGGCGAGCCGGGATCTGATCTCGAAGCTGCGCCCGGTCTGGTATCGCTCGCTCTGCGAAGGCGACAATAAAGACTGGTCGTATTATGGCCTGATCGCTGAAGAGGTTGCAGCGGTTGATCCGCGTCTCGTTCATTGGCGCACGACCGAAACGACGTTCGACAAGGACGGCGAAGAAGTCGTTACCGAACTCGCAACGCCTGTGGCGGAAGGCGTCATGTACGAGCGTATTGTCGTACACCTTATCGCCAAGGTCAACGAACTTGAAGCGCGCCTTGGCTAGCTTGAAGCATTCGAGTAGCCGCAAATAGATTATCCCCGATGATCGAATTGCTTGGCTAGCTGCAGGAACCGCGCCCCGAAAGGGTGCGGTTCCAACGCTCCCTGACCTTATAGATCGCGACTGGGCCGCCGGCATATTTCTGCGTTATCAGCCGCCCATCTGGGCAACGCGGTTTGCTATCGACGCGGGTTATGAACTTGTGGCCTATGTGTTTCGGTTAATGAGAAGGTTGCCGCAGATGGATCGCGTCTTGGACGCGGAGGCTCTGCCTCCAGGCGTCATGTATTTTCCCGACTTCCTTTCCCGTGGAGAGGAGGAGGCGATCAAAGATCGGCTCGATGCAGGCAAATGGAGCAATACACTCAAGCGCCGCGTGCAGCATTTTGGTTATCTTTATGACTATAGGGCGCGGGCCGTTACGGCAGATGCTTACCTGGGCAAGCTGCCCGAATGGCTTGAAATCCTGGCGCAGCGACTGGTCACGCGCGGATATTTCGCTGAACTGCCAGACCAGGTTATTGCGAATGAGTATTTGCCGGGTCAGGGCATCAGCGCCCACGTCGATTGCGTGCCGTGTTTCGATGACACAATCATTTCGATAAGCCTTTTGTCTCAATGCGAGATGATTTTTCGGGAACGGTCTAGCTCCAGATTGCTTGCTGTGCTGCTCCATCCCCGCTCAGGCATATTGCTAAAGGGGGCGGGCCGATATGACTGGACACATGAAATTCCAGCCCGAAAGTCAGATGTCGTGGACGGTGCGAAAGTTGGCCGTGACAGAAGGATATCTCTGACGTTTCGGAAGGTTACTCAGGTTGCCGGGAAGCCTTTTTGAGGTCGCTTAGCCGTATTGGGAAAGCAATTTGCACGTTCGGAAAACGCTATGATACTGTCGATTTTCCCGAGTTGACAGACAAATCACTTGCCAAGTGCCTTTCACATACGAGGGTGGACGAATGGCCTTTGGTCTGCCACAACCGGTTCGGACGCGACTGCCGATAGTTTTAGATCGGGGTCGGGCGACCGATTGACGTCACGTTGCTGCCGCGAGATCACGCTGGCCGTCCTGTTCTGTCGCATTCCCTGATGAGGTGCCAAGGGTGCCTGGTCGGGAGAGGCGCTCTTCGAGGATCTTCTGCCGTGGCCAAACAACCGAAACTGGAACATTCCGAACTCTCCGGGGAATATACCGAAGAGGACATCACCGTGCTCGTCGATATTTACAGGCCGGCCGGCACGCAGAACGACTGGAAGCTGGAGGTCGTCACGCAGAACGAGGACCTGTTTGAATGGGACGAACCATTCGCCACGGATCGTGAGGCCTTCGATGAATTCCTGGCCACCGTGGCGCGGGATGGCATTCGGTCATTCCTGGAAGAGGATGACGTGCCGACGACGCACTAGGCGTTCTACTCCGCCGCTCGCGGAACGACCCGCGCGGCGGGGAACCTCGGCTGGTTTCCGGAAAACAGCGCTTCGTTGCGCTTCAGCAGCGCTGCCAGCCGGTCAAGGGTGGTGCGGACTTCGGGGCGTTGGCGGTCGTCGTCGTTGACGGCGAGCCAGATGGGATGGGTGAGGTCTTCGATGAGCTCGCCTTCCCGCATCAGGGCGGGCATGCTGTCTCCGAGATAGGCGGGCAGCACGCCGCGGCCAGCGCCGCCGGCGATCAGTTTCGGCAGGAGTTCGGGGGCGTTGGTCCAGGTGTGGATCTGGCCTTCGCGATGGCGGAACACCCATTTTTCGACTTCCGACAAGGCGACTTCCGTGCCGATGGAAATCCAGGGCAGGTCGTCACTGGTGCTGGCCGCGACCGCGCGATAGGCGCAATAGGCGACATCGACCGTGCGACGCACCGCGAAATTGCCGCTCTTCGGCGCGGCGGCGAAGAGGGCCACGGTGCCGCGACGGAAGGTCAGGTCGTCCTCCGGCAGCCAGCGTTTGCAGCAGAGACGGAAAGCGTCACCCGCATGGCGGAGCGCTGCTGTGTTTTCCGCGACGAAGCCGGAAAGCCAGATATCGCCGGCGATGGAGACGATCGGCAGGGTGAAGGCGTCGCCGTGCCATTGGGTGATGTCTGCGACGGTCTTGCGCAGCGTCTGGACATGTTCCATCAGGATCTGGCCGTCCGGCGCCAGCCGGTAGCCCTGCTGGCTGCGGATGAACAGAGTGCGGCCCATGGTGCGTTCCAGCGCCAGCATGCGGCGGCCGATCGTCGGCGGGCTGATGCCTGTCAGCATGGAAGCGCCGGCGAGGCCGCCCTCCGCGGCCACATGATAGAAGAGCTTCAGATCGTCCCAGTCGACTTCGTTCACGTTCGTCTCCACGCCATGGGTCGGACTATAGCGGAAAGTCCGCCCGCCTGCATCGAACGCGGCTGAAACGGCCGTTTCATGCTTGCGTCTACGATCCCCCGGCGCACCCGCCTATCTCTCCTGCAACACGAAACAACGTTTTAAGGAGCAGATCATGAGCCCGGAATGGATGATGGCATTCGATACCGCCGCGAGGCGGAATGATGAATGTAATAAGACACTTGCCGATCCGCTGGAGCGGCCGGAATGGCAGGGGCTTGATGCCCTGTCGCGCCTCTTTTCGCGCTTGCTTTCGCGGCGCATGGCGGAACGGCGACACCGGCCGAGGCGGCCTCTCAAATATGCGAGCGCTTCCATCAATGAATTCAATGGGAGCGTCAGATAAACTGGCGTGAACCGGCGTACGAAACCGGCTAGAGCTTGTCCGCCCCTGCGCGGGCGAGATCTTGCCGGAGTGATTTGCATGACCCTTATCGAAAGCCTCAGCCCGCGATCGCTTCAGGCGCCGGAAAGCGGGATCGTCGAGGTGGTGAATTATGCGCGCGGGCGCGAGGGGCTGATCCCGCTGTGGGTCGGCGAAGGAGATTTGCCGACGCCGGAGTTCATTTCCCGCGCCGCCTCCGATGCTCTGTTGCGCGGCGAGACCTTTTATACCTGGCAGCGGGGCATTCCGGAATTGCGCTCGGCGCTTTCGCGTTATTATGCCCGTCGCTTCGGCGCGGCGCTGCCGGCGGAGCATTTTTATGTCGTCGGATCCGGCATGCAGGCGATCAAGCTTGCCATCGAGGCGCTCGTTTCGCCGGGCGACGATGTCGTCTATCTCACACCGGCCTGGCCGAATTTCGCAGCGGCGGCGGAGCTTTCCGGTGCCAATCCCATCGCCGTAACGCTCGATTTCGCCGGCGGGCGATGGCAGGTGGATCTCGACCGGGTGGAAGCGGCGATCACGCCGAAGACACGCGTGCTCTTCGTCAACACGCCCTCCAACCCGACCGGCTGGACGGCGACGCGCGAAGACCTTGCCAACCTGCTGGCGATCGCGCGGCGGCATGACCTCTGGATCATGGCCGATGAGATCTATGCGCTTTATCACTATGCGGGCGGGCGGGCGCCGTCTTTCCTTGATGTGATGGCAGAGGGCGACCGGGTCGTCTTCGTCAATTCCTTCTCGAAGAACTGGTCGATGACGGGCTGGCGTGTCGGCTGGATCGTCGCGCCGCCGGAAATCGGCCAGGTGCTGGAAAACCTCATTCAATATTCCACCTCCGGCGTGCCGCAGTTCCTGCAGCAGGGTGCGATCGTGGCGCTCGACGAGGGCGATGCCTTCGTGCAGGGGAATATCGACAAGGCGGCGAAGAACCGCGACGTCTTCTGCGATGCGCTGATCGCCACCAACCGGGTGGAAACGCTGAAGCCGGATGGGGCGCTTTATGCGTTCCTGACGATCGACGGTGTCACGGATTCGCGGCTCACGGCGCTCGACATCGTCGATCGCACCAATGTGGGCCTGGCGCCGGGAACGGCCTTCGGCCCCGGCGGCGAGCTCTTCATGCGCGCCTGCTTCCTGCGTGATCCGAAGGACGTGGCGGAAGCTGCCGACCGTCTCGCCCGCTATATCGCGGCGCGCTGACCATTAGGACAGATGGCGGAGCACGAAATCGGCGCGCTCGGCGACCGTCACTTTCGGCAGGATGATTGCCTCGTAGCCGAGCGCCGGATAGACGTCTTTGAGGCGATCATATTCGGCGAGTGCGGCGTCGAGGCCGTGTCGGCGTTCGGGGTCGCCGGCATAGATTTCCGGCCATGGCGGGGTGAGGAAAACCAGCCGGTTGTAGCGATGTTCAGCCGCGAGCGCGGCCAGAACGGGTTCGCGGCTATGCACCTCGAGCGCCGATGCGGCATCGATCAGGCCGCGGTCGAAAAAGACGAGGCCGGGGTGGTCTTGCATTGCCTCTCTATCAGCGAGCGCCATGTCGATTGCACGGTGAGCGAAGGCCGCAAGGTCCTGCCACGGCAAGGCGCTGCCGCCGGTTGCCAATTCCTGCTGCACGATGCGGCGGCCGGGTTCTTCGACGACGGCATGGCCGCGCTGGCGGAGCGCTTCGAGCAGGGTGGATTTTCCGCCGCCGGAGCAGCCGGAGAGCACGATGAAACGGTCGGACATTTCGTCTATCCTTTGAAGCGAGGGGCGTGCGCGGGGTTGCGTCCTGCCGGTGTGCGGGGTGATATGCCTGCCATTCGGACGATTCGGAGGTTGGCATGGCGGTTCTGGTTACGGGTGGCGCGGGTTATATCGGCAGCCACATGGTCTGGGCGCTCGTCGATGCCGGGGAAGAGGTCGTCGTGCTCGACCGGCTTTCCACCGGCTTCCGCTGGGCCGTGGCGCCGGAAGCGCGGTTCTACGAGGGCGATATCGCCGATCCCGCCGTGCTTTCGACGATCTTTGCGGAAAACAGCATCGATGCGATCATCCATTTCGCGGGGTCGATCATCGTGCCGGAATCGGTCGCCGATCCCCTCTCCTATTACGAGAACAACACGGTCAAGTCACGAGCGCTGATCGCGGCCGCCGTCGCGGCCAAGGTGCCGCATTTCGTGTTCTCCTCCACCGCTGCCGTCTACGGCACGCCGGATGGAACCGAGCCAGTGCTGGAAAGCGCTGCCCTTCGGCCGGAATCGCCCTATGGCTCCTCGAAGCTGATGACCGAGATCATGCTGCGCGATACTGCCGCCGCGCATGACTTCACCTATACGGCGCTGCGCTATTTCAACGTCGCGGGCGCCGATCCGCGCGGGCGCACCGGCCAGTCGACGGCGGGCGCCACGCATCTCATCAAGGTCGCCAGCGAAGCCGCACTCGGCAAGCGCAACGGCATGGACGTCTACGGCACGGACTATCCGACGCCGGACGGCACCTGCGTGCGCGACTATATTCATGTCACCGACCTTGCCAATGCGCATCTCAAGGCCTTGCAGCGCATGCGGGCCGGCGGCGGCTCGATCGTCGCCAATTGCGGTTATGGCCGGGGCTTTTCCGTGCTGGAGGTGCTGGAACAGGTGAAGGCGGTGTCCGGCGTGGAATTCCCGGTGCGTTTTGCCGCCCGCCGGCCGGGCGATGCGGTGCTCATCGTCGCCAATCCGTCAGTCGCCATGCAGGAACTCGACTGGAAGCCCGAGCATGACAACCTCGCCTTCATCGTGCGCACGGCGCTCGATTGGGAGGATCACCTCGGCAAGCGCAACCAGCTCTGAGGCTTATTCCTCGCCGAGCAGTTTCTTTTCGTGCTCGATGGCGTGCTGGATGAGCTCAGCCCAGATCCCTTCGTAGAAATCACCATCCAGGCCGTGATCCGTCGCGTTGCGGTGGGCGTTGTCGCGCACTTCCTTCACGCGTTCCGGCACGTCCGCAGGGATGCCGAGGCCGACCTTGATCTCGGCCGCGCGGTTGATGAAGCTCCAGCGTTCGGCGAAGAGCGCCATCAGCGCCTGGTCGACCCGGTCGATGTTTTCTCGGATGTCCGTCATCGTCGTGCAGTCTGCCGCGGTCTTCGCCATGCCGGTCTCCTTCATGGGCAACCGGATAGCAGAGGAATGTTTGGGGGGGAAGGTATCTCTCTGTCGCGAGACACTAGGCCACATGCAGGCCCGGGGGTTAAGCGAAAGGAGGGTGCGGTCCTGTCTTCCACTTGCGGGCCTGCATGCTGGCCGAGGCGGAACCTAGGCATATAAGCTGGCGCGAAGCTGGCTATTTTAACGTAACGTTAGGTTACGTGCCGATGGCGAGCTTGATGGCGAAACCGAGGATGGTGACCGCCAGCACACCGCCCGCCCAGAGCCCCACGAACCATAGAAGTTTTCGCGCGGTGGAGTTCTCCGTCATCAGTGATAGCCCTCCTCCGGATCGACCTTGCCGCGAAAGACCCAGTAGGCATAGGCCGTGTAGCCGAGGATCATCGGCACCAGCACGACCGCGCCGACGAGCAGGAAGGCAAGACTTTCATGCGGGGCGGCGGCCTCCCAGATCGTCAGCGAGGCAGGCACGATATAGGGATAGAAGCTGATGCCGATGCCGGCAAAGCCGAGCACGAAGAGGCCGAGTGCGGCGAGGAACGGCCGGGAATCATGCTCCGTGCGCAGGCCGTGGATCAGCAGCGCGAAGCAGCCGAGCACGAGCAGCGGCACCAGCAGGCTGAAGATGACGGTCGGAAAGCCGAACCAGCGTTCGAAGTAGAGCGGTTCGAGGAAGGGTGTCCACAGGCTGACGATGCCCATGGCCAGAAGCATGCCGATGCCTGCCCTCAGCGCATAGCGCCGCGCGCGTTCGGCAAGCGGGCCGCTCGTCTTCATCACCAGCCAGGTGGCGCCGAGCAGCGCATAGCCGATCAAGAGTGCGAAGCCGGTCGCGATGGAGAACGGCGTCAGCCAGTCCCACCAGCCACCGGTATAGGCGCGGTCGGCGACCGGAATGCCCTGCACGAGGGCGCCCAGCGCCACGCCTTGCGAGAAGGCAGCGACCATCGAGCCGCCGGCAAAGGCGATGTCCCAGAGGAATTCGCCGCGCTTCGTGCGCCAGCGGTATTCGAAGGCGACGCCGCGGAAGATGAGGCCGAGCAGCATCAGCATGAGCGGCATGTAGAGCGCCGGCAGGATCGTCGCATAGGCGAGCGGGAAGACGGCCATCAGCCCGCCGCCGCCGAGCACCAGCCAGGTCTCGTTGCCGTCCCAGACGGGGGCGACCGAGTTCATCATCACGTCGCGGTCGTGTTTTTCCTTGAAGAAGGGAAAGAGGATGCCGACGCCGAGATCGAAGCCGTCGAGGATGACATAGGCGAGCACCGCAAAGGCGATGATGGCCGCCCAGATGAAGGGAAGGTCAAGCGCCATGGTGGTGGCTCCCGGTTTTGGTGGCGATGGCGGGCGTGATGCCGGCGGTGCGAAGCGGGCCGTCCTGCAGATCCGGCATGGGATCGCGCGGCAGGCGGCCCATCAGGCGCAGGATGTAGAAAGTGCCGGCGCCGAAGACGAGGAAATAGACCACGATGAAAGCGATGAGCGAGGTCGCGACGGCGGGCGCATCGATCGGCGCTACCGAATTGGCGGTCAGCAGGTGGCCGTAGACCGTATAGGGCTGGCGGCCGACCTCCGTCGTCACCCAGCCGGCAAGCACGGCGACGAAGCCGGCAGGCCCCATCAGGACGGCGGCGCGGTGCAGCCAGCGGTTCTCGCCGAGCGTGCCCCGCCACCGACACCACAGCGACCAGAGCCCGATGCTCAGCATGGCGAAGCCGATGCCGACCATGATGCGGAACGCCCAGAAGACAATGCCGACCGGCGGATGCAGCTCCTTCGGCACGGAATCGAGGCCGGCAAGCGGGGCGTTCAGTTCATGTTTCAGGATGAGGCTCGAAAGCTTCGGGATCTCGATGGCGTAATCGACGCGCTGCTCGGCCGAGTTCGGAATGCCGAACAGGATGAGCGGCGCGCCATCCGGATGGCTCTGGTAGTGCCCCTCCATCGCCATCACCTTGACCGGCTGGTGCTCCAGCGTGTTGAGACCGTGCATGTCGCCGGCAAAGATCTGGATGGGCGCGACGATCGCCGCCATCCACATGGCCATGGAGAACATCTTTTTCGCGCGCTTCGGTGCGTCGCCGCGCAAGAGGTGGTAGGCGCCGACGCCGCCGACCACGAAGGCGGTCGTGAGATAGGCGGCGAGAACCATGTGCACCAGCCGGTAGGGGAAGGACGGGTTGAAGATCACCGCCCACCAGTCGACCGGAACGAATTGGCCGACATCGTTGACCGCAAAGCCCGCCGGCGTCTGCATCCAGGAATTGGCGGCGAGGATCCAGGTGGCCGAAATCAGCGTGCCGACGGCGACCATGAGGGTGGCGAAGAAATGCAGTTTCGGGCCGACGCGGTTCAAGCCGAACAACATGACGCCGAGGAAGCCCGCCTCCAGGAAGAAGGCCGTCAGCACCTCGTAGCCCATCAGCGGCCCGATGACCGGCCCGGCCTTGTCGGAGAAGACGCTCCAGTTCGTGCCGAACTGGTAGGACATGACGATGCCCGAGACGACGCCCATGCCGAAGGCGAGCGCAAAGATCGTCTTCCAGAAATTGAACAGGGCGAAATAGACCTCGTCCTTCGTCCAGAGCCACAGGCCTTCCAGCACGGCGAGGTAGCTCGCAAGGCCGATCGAGAAGGCCGGGAAGACGATGTGGAACGACACCGTGAAGGCGAACTGGAACCGGGCGAGCAGCGTTGCGTCCAGCGATTCGAACATGGACCGCGTCCTTTCATGAGGCTGCCGCAGGTGACTGCACGTTGCGGCTGCATGAAAGAATGCGGCGCAAAACAGGCAAAGGTCAATTCGGCGGCGCGGCCCACGTTGCCGCACCGCGACAATCGCCCGCGTGCGGCATTTCGGCCGCCGCCGGGCTTAAACGCGAGAAGCTCCCGGTTCGCACCGGGAGCTTCGAGAGTGGAATGACGAAAGGGCTTTGCCGCTTAGCGATCGGCCAGCGTGGAGCTGTCGAGGCCCGGATAATAGTCGCCATCGGCGGGGCCGACGCGCTTCGCGCGGACGTCCTGCCTGGTATATTCCGAATAGGCGCGCGGGTTGCTCTGGCGCTTTTCCTCGATCATCCGGTCCTGCTTCGCGCTGGGCCAGATGCCGTCGTAGTAGCTGCCGCCGGCCAGTGCGGCGGAACCGCCGAAGAGCGTGGCGGCCACCAGCGTGGTGGTAAAGGCTAGGTTGAGGGTCTTGGTCATTGTCATGGTCCTGGTTCAGTCCTGGGAGGAGTATTGGGTAGAAATGCCGGGTCAGCGGTCGTTGCGGTCGACGCCGCGGTAATAGTCGCCGTTGGCCGGGCCGATGTTTTCCGTGCTCCGGGTGCTGGTCACCGCATGGCCGTTGCGAATGCTCTGCGTGGTGAAGCGGTCGATCTTCTGGCTTTGGGTCGGCTCGCGGGAAACACCCGAATAGTAGTCGCCGTCACCGCCGGCGAACGCTGCGGTGCCGCCAAAGACGGAGGCGGCGACAAGGGCGGCGACAAAGGTCGTGTTAAGGGTCTTGGTCATTGTGGTGGTCCTTCTCTATGCGCTTTTGATATGTCTCTGTTTCAAAACTGGCGGGTGAATTTCACCGCGGCCGCGTGACATCGCGCGCTGGTGGCGGGGTCGGTGCGGAGCGCTTTTCTGGGGCGTCCAGGGCGGTCTTTCGGTCGGCACGCTTCGACATCGTCGTTTCCCATCAGTCCTTCCGGGAGCGTTATGTCGCTCTCGTGAAATAAAGATGGTCCCTCAAATTGAAGGATGGAAGGGTCTCAAATTGGAAACAGGTGTCAACGTTTATTGAACGATGAAAACCGGGCTCGCGGAGCACAACCGAAGGCGCATGAAAACAAACAAACCGTCCGGATGGACGGTTTGTTTGCAAAACTGGCACGCCAGCAATGTTCTGATTTCAAATGGGAAATCTTAACGCTCTTCGCACGATCGAAGGTCGTGCGCGGTAAAGGTGCAGCGAGACGCGGCGCCGTTAACGATTGTGGCGGTAAAAATGCCCCGTGCCGATTTCAAGGGCTTCACGAATGTGTGACGCCCTAAAAATCGGCAGAAAGACCCGCTTTGGCGGGCCTTAATTGTGTTCGAATTGCGGCGATCAGCCGGCCCGAAGGTAGTGCTCGGCAAGCTCCGTCCAGAAGGCGGCACCGACCGGCAGCAGGTCGTCGTTGAAATTGTAACCGGGGTGATGGAGCGACTTGTCGTTCTCGCCGCCCTTGCCGCCGAGGAAGAAATAGGTGCCCGGCCGTTCCTTCAGCATATAGGCGAAATCCTCGCTGCCCATGAAGGGCCGCTCAAGGTCGACGACCTTGTCGGCGCCGGCAAAGCGGGTGGCGAGCTGGCGCACCAGGTCCGTCTCGGCCGTGTGGTTGACCGTCGCATCATAGAAGCGCTGGTAATCCACCGTCGCCGTCATGCCGTAGCTTTCGGCCTGGCGCTCGGCGATGAGGCGGATGCGGCGCTCAAGCTCGTCGCGCACCGCGGGGTCGAAGGAGCGGATGCCGACGACGATTTCGGCGCGGCTCGGGATGATGTTGCTGGCAGAGCCCGAATGGAAGGAGCCGACCGTTACGACCGTCGGATCGAGCGGGTGGATGTTGCGCGAGACGATGGTCTGGAGCGCCATGACGATGGAGGCGCCGCCGACGATCGGGTCCAGCGTCTCCTGCGGTTCCGCGCCGTGACCGCCCACGCCGTTCACCGTGATGCGCGCCTCGTCGACCGCCGCCATGATCGGGCCGTCGCGCAGCGCGAACTGGCCGAAGGGCAGGCCCGGCTCGTTATGCAGCGCGAAGACGGCGTCGCAGGGGAATTTGTCGAACAGCCCCTCCTCCACCATGATCTTCGCTCCGCCGAAATTCTCCTCCGCCGGCTGGAAGATCAGGTGCACGGTGCCGTCGAAATTGCGCCGTTCGGCGATCGCCTTCGCCGCGCCGAGCAGCATGGTCGTGTGGCCGTCATGGCCGCAGGCATGCATTTTTCCCGGCGTCTTGCTGGCATAGGGAAGGCCGGTCTCCTCGAAGATCGGCAGGGCATCGATATCGGCGCGGATGCCGATCGACTTGCGGCTGGTGCCATTCACCAGCGTCGCGACCAGGCCGGTCTTGGCGAGGCCGCGCGTGACCTTGTAGCCGTAGCTTTCCAGATGGCGCGCGATGACATCGGAGGTGCGCACCTCCTCCAGGCCCAGTTCCGGGTGCTCGTGCAGGTCGCGGCGGATCGCCACCATTTCGGGCATGGAATTTTGCAGCGTCGTATGGATCGTCATTTCAGGCACCACGCGTGGGGATTTTGCTCTCGAAGTAGCGGAAGGTGACAACCAGGATGGCGGTCAGGCAGAGATAGATGAGCGCCAGCAGCAAGAGCGGCTCATAGGTAATGTAGGTCTCCTGCCGCACCTTGGAGATGACGGCATAGAGGTCGATGACGGTGATGGTCGCCACCAGCGGCGTCGCCTTCAGCTGCAGCACGGTCTCGCCATTCAGCGTCGGCAGGGCGCGGTGCACGGCACGCGGCAGCCAGATGCGGCGGAAGACGGTGAAGGGGCTCATGCCATAGGCGCGCGCGGCCTCCAGCTCGCCCGGCGGCACGCCGGCAAAGGCGCCGCGCATCACCTCGCCCTCATAGGCGGCAAAGGAGAGGGTGAGCGCCGCCACGCCATAGGGCCAGGCCTCGCGCAGATAGGGCCAGAGGAAGGAATTGCGGATTTCCGGAAACTGCGGGAAGAGCGAGCCGAGGCCGTAATAGAGCAGCCAGAGCTGCAACAGCAGCGGCGTGCCGCGGATGACCGTGCAGAAGATCCGCGCCAGCACCTTGAGCGGCCACGGCCCCGTCACCTGCACCAGGCCGATGGGCACGGCGAGGATGAAGCCGAGGATCGCCGTCGAAAACAGCATCAGCAGCGTCACGCCGGCGCCATAGGCGAGGCGGCCGGAATATTTCGGCACCCAGTCCCAGCGCATGAACCAGACGATACAGAAGACGAGGATCGCGGCGATCGCCATCAGCACGATGCGATGCGGCTTGAACATGCTTGCCTTCGTCGGCAATTCGGTCAGCGCGAGGGCGGCAATGGTCGGATCGCTCATCAGGCGGTCCTCGCCATGCCGCGCCGATAATGGCGCTCGATGAAGCCGATCAGCACATTGGAGACCAGCGTGATCATCAGGTAGAGCACACCGGCCGCGCAGAAGAACAGCAGGTAGGCCTTGGTGCTGCCCGCTGCCTGGCGGGTGACCAGCGTCAGCTCGCTGAAGCCGACCACGGCGAGGAGCGCCGTGTCCTTGGTGGCGATCAGCCAGAGATTGGAGAGGCCGGGAATGGCGTGCGGCAGCATGGCCGGCAGCGTGATGCGGCGCATGACCTGGAACGGCGACATGCCATAGGCGCGCGCCGCCTCCATCTGCCCCGCCGGCACCGCCTTGATCGCGCCGCGCAGAACCTCCGTGGAATAGGCGCCCTGCACGACGCCGATGACGAAGATGCCCGCCGCAAGGCCGCTGATATCGACAGGACCGAAGCCGACGAGCGCGGACAACTGGTTCAGCACATCCGTGCCGGCATAGTAGAGAATGAGGATCAGCACGAGCTCCGGCACCGCGCGTACAAGCGTGGTGTAGACCTCCAAGAGGTCCTTGGTGACCGGGCCGCCATAAAGCTTGCCCATGGCGCCGCCGGTGCCGAGGATCAAGCCGAGCGCATAACCGCCGACGGCAATCTGGAGGGACTGCCAGAGCCCCGCCAGCATCACCCCGCCCCAGCCGGGCGGTTCGAGCGCAAGCAGGCTCCAGTTGATCAGCGATCCGGCATCGGCCATGGGGTCTCGTGTCCATTCGAGGAGAAAGGCCGGCGGCAAGTGCCGCCGGCATCAGAGACAGGGCAGACTATCAGCCGCCGTAGACGTCGAAGTCGAAATACTTCTTCGAGAAGGTGTCGTAGGTGCCGTTGGCGCGGATCGCCTTGATGGCGGCGTTGATCTTGTCCTTCAGCTCCGTCTCGCCCTTGCGCAGGCCGACGCCGACGCCCAGCCCGAGGATTTCCGGATCGTCCTTCACGGTGCCCTTCATGTCGCAGCAGGCGCCCTGCTCGGTCTTCAGGAAGTCGGTAAGCGCGATGGAATCGGCCTGCACCGCATCGATGCGACCGGCTGCGAGGTCGTTGTTGGCCTCATCCTGCGTCTGGTATTCCTTGACCGTGGCACCCGCCTCGCCGAAATACTTGTTGGCATAGACCTGGTGGATGGTCGCGACCTGCACGCCGAGCGTCTTGCCGGAGAGGCCTTCCGGCGTCGCGTCGAACTTCACGTCCTTGGCGCCGATGATGCCCGGAGGCGAGTTGTAATACTTGTCGGAGAAGTCGATCGTCTGCAGGCGTTCCGCCGTGATCGACATGGAGCCGATGATCATGTCGATCTTGTTGGTGGTCAGCGCCGGGATGATGCCGTCCCAGGCGACCGGCGTGATGACGCAGTCGAGCTTCGCTTCGGCGCAGATCGCCTTCATGAAGTCCACTTCCCAGCCCTGCCAGTTGCCGGAAGCATCCGGCGAGGTGAAGGGCGGATAGGGCTCGGCGGCAAAACCGACGCGGACCTGCTGGGCAGCCGCGCCCGAAATGGCCGCAAGGCCGATCGCGGCAGCAAGGGCGATTGTCTTCAAGGCACTCTTCATGATTTTCCCTCTGTTGGTTTTTTTGGTTCTCAGTGGATGGAGCTGATGAATTTTTTCAGCCGCTCCGATTTCGGCGATCCGAACAGTTCGTCCGGCGGGCCTTGTTCCTCGATGACCCCGTTCGCCAGGAAGACGACGTGGCTCGCGACATTGCGCGCGAACTTCATCTCGTGGGTGACGAGGATCATCGTGCGCTTCTCCTTGGCGAGGTCGCCGATAACGGAGAGCACCTCGCCCACCAGTTCGGGATCGAGCGCGGAGGTCGGTTCGTCGAAGAGCATGACATGGGGCTGGATGGCCAGCGCCCGGGCGATCGCCGCGCGCTGCTGCTGGCCGCCGGAGAGGAAGGCGGGATAGGCGTCGCGCTTCTCATAGAGCCCGACGCGGCGCAGCAGCGCCTCGGCGCGGCTGATCGCCTCGTCCTTCTTGACACCCAGCACATGCACGGGCGCCTCGATGACGTTTTCGAGGATGGTCATGTGCTGCCAGAGATTGAAGCTCTGGAACACCATGCCCAGGCGGGAGCGCAGGCGCTGCACCTGCTTGCGGTCGGATGGCATCATGCCGCCATGGCCGTCCTTCTTCATGGCGATCGTCTCGCCATGGATCGTCACCGATCCGGCGCTCGGCAGCTCCAGCATGTTGATACAGCGCAGGAAGGTGGACTTGCCGGAACCCGAACCGCCGATGATGGCGATGACATCGCCCTCATGCGCGGTGAGTGATACGCCCTTGAGAACTTCAAGCGGCCCGAAGCGCTTGTGCAGGTCCCTGACCGCGATAGCCTCGGCGCGTTCCGTCATCGTGGAGAGGTCTCCAGCGCACGGAAAATCGATGCATGGATCATGCCAAACTTCCCCTGTTTTTCAGCGTTCCCGCGGGCATCTTCGGCCCGTCGTGACGTCTTGTGGAAAGCATCGTGGCACTTGTTAAGAAATTATTCAAGCGTATAATAGGTCAAACGCTGACTTTTCTGGCAGCGCCCACCCATGATCAAATTTCCAGCAGGAGCATTGAATGACCGCCTACGGTTCGCAGGAAATGTCGGCCCCCCTGATGCGCGTTCTGATGCGCCGCCCCGGCGAGAGCCTGAAGGGGGCCGACGCCGCCAAGTGGCATTACGGCCCGACCTTCGACGGCGCGCGCGCCGTGCACCAGTACAAGGCCTTCGCCGAGCTGGTCGAAAAATCCGGCACCGAGATCATCTGGCTGGAGGACGAGGGCGATGGCCTCGCCGACGCGATGTTCACGCATGATCCGTCGCTGATGTCCGACCATGGTGCGATCCTCTTGCGCATGGGCAAGCCGCTGCGCGTCGCCGAGACGGCGCTGCATGAGAAAGCCTATGCCGAGCGCCAGATTCCGATCCTCGGCCGCATCCAGGGCGAAGGCACGGTCGAGGGCGGCGATTGCATCTGGCTTGACGCCAAGACGCTGGTCATCGGTCGCGGCGTGCGCACCAACCAGGAAGGCATCGACCAGATTTCCGCCATCCTGGCGCCGCACGGCATCACCGTGCTCGCCTATGACCTGCCGCTCTGGCACGGCGAGGAGGCCTGCCTGCACCTGATGAGCGTGATGAGCCCGCTTGCCGAAGACCTGGCGCTCGTCTTCGCGCCGCTGCTGCCGGCGGCCTTTTACCAGCTCCTCAAGAAGCGCGGCATCCGCCTCATCGAGGCGCCGGCCGACGAGTTTCATGCCAGCAACGGCCTGTCGCTCAACGTGCTGCCGACCAGGCCCTACGAGGTCATCATGGTGGAAGGCTTCCCGGCCACCAAGGCGGCTATGGAAGCGGCCGGCTGCACCGTCGAGACCTTCGAGGCGGATGCGCTGTGCATCGCCTGCGAGGGTGGCCCGACCTGCCTGACGCGGCCGGTGCTGCGCCGCGCGGCTTAACGGAGAAAAAATGGCCCGCCGGACCTTCCATCGCGCCCCAGAGGCCGAACGCCGCCACGACCTGATCGAGGCGACGCTCGACTGCATTGCCGAATACGGCCTGGAGGGTGCGACGGTCCGGCAGATCGCCATCAAGGCGGGAGTGACGGCGGGCCTCATCCGGCACTATTTCCAGTCGAAGGAGCATATCCTTCAGGAGGCCTATCGCATCGTCATCGGCCGGCTCACCGAAAAGGCCGAGCGGGTGACCGGCGATCCGGAAACGCGGCTGCGCGACTTCATCGTCATCAACCTGACGGAACCGGTCGCCAACAGCCGCAGCCTCTCGCTCTGGGCCTCGTTCATCAGCCGGGTCAGCGTCGATCCCGAACTCGCCGCCATCCACCGCGAAGGCTACCTGAGCTTTCGCAACGCGCTGGAAAGCCTGCTTGCCGATTTCCTGACGGAGCGCGGCCAGGATGCCTCGCCGGAGCGCTGCCGAACGCTGGCCATCGCCATCAACGGCCTGCTCGACGGGCTGTGGCTGGAAGGCTGCCTTGCCGGCGAACTTTTCGGCGAGAGCGAGTTGGTCGAGATCGCGCTCAACTCGGTCGAAACGCTGCTGGGACTACGCCTGAGGCCGGTCGACGCGACGAGCGCCTGAACCTAAACGACATCAATTGAAATGCGGAGAACGGCCATGCGCTATGCATCCATCACAAACCGGCTTCAGAATCTCGGCTCCGAAAAATGGGCGCTCCATGCCGAAGCGCGGCGCATGAAGGCCGAGGGCAAGCCGATCATCGAGCTCACCATCGGCGAGCCGGACGTACCGCCGGACCCGGTGCTGCTGGCCGAGGCCGTGCGGGCCATGCATGCCGGCCGCTATCGCTATTCCAACGGCCGCGGCGAACCCTCCATCGTCGATGCGCTGGTGCGCAAGTACCGCAAGCGCCGCAGCGACGTCACCGCTGCCAACGTGCTGTGTTTCCCCGGCACCCAGACCGCCCTCTTCGCCGTCATGCTCGGCCTCGTGGAAGCGGGCGACGCCGTGCTCGTCGGCGATCCGCTCTATGCGACCTATGAAGGCGTCATCCGCTCGACGGGGGCCGAGCGCATCGCCGTGCCGCTGCGCCCGGAAAACGGCTTCCACATGAAGGCGGCCGATCTCGAAGCGGCGATCACGCCGGAATGCCGCGTGCTGCTGCTCAACACGCCGCACAACCCAACCGGCGCGGTGCTGAGCGCTGACGAGATCGCCGAAATCGGCGCGGTCTGCCGCAAGCATGACCTGTGGATCGTCTGCGACGAGGTCTACGAACAGCTCGTGTTCGGCGCGACCTTCGCCTCGCCCTTTGACAATCCGGACCTTGCCGAGCGCACCATCGTCGTCTCCTCCATCTCCAAGTCGCATGCCGCTCCGGGCTTTCGCAGCGGCTGGGCGATCGGGCCTGCGGATTTCTGCACGCGGCTGCTCTCGGTTTCGGAGACGATGCTGTTCGGCGGCCAGCCCTTCATCGCCGACATGACGGCCTATGCGCTCGACAACCCGATCGCCACCGCCGCCACGATGCGCGAGACCTATAAGGCGCGCGCCGCCCGCTTCGTCGCATCGCTTTCGCGTGCACCGGGCCTCGTGCCGCTGCCGCCGGAGGCCGGCATGTTCATCGTCGTCGACGTCGCCGAAACCGGCATGAGCGGCGAGGACTTCGCCTGGGCGCTGCTCCGCGAGGAGCTGGTCGCCGTGATGCCGGGTTCGTCCTTCGGCGACGAGGCGGAGGACTATATCCGCCTCAGTTTGACCGTACCCGATGCCCATATCGACGAGGCCTGCCGGCGCATCACCGCGCTTGCCGCCCGATCCGCAAGCCCCAAGGAGCGCCGCGCATGACCACCAAAACCGTAGGCGAAGTTCTCGTCGACCTCCTGGAGGCCAATGGCGTCGACGTCGTGTTCGGCATTCCGGGCGTGCACACGGTCGAGCTCTATCGCGGGCTCGCCGCCTCGAAGATCCGGCACATCACGCCGCGCCACGAACAGGGCGCCGGCTTCATGGCGGATGGGTATGCGCGCGTTTCCGGCAAGCCGGGTGTGGCGCTGGTCATCACCGGCCCGGGCCTCACCAACACGATCACGGCGATGGCGCAGGCGCGGCAGGATTCCGTGCCGATGCTGGTCATCTCCGGCGTCAACCGGCGCGATTCGCTCGGCCATGGCCGCGGCCTCCTGCACGAACTGCCGGACCAGCAGGGCATGATGAAGACGCTGGCGCTCTATTCGCACACGCTGCTCAACCCGGCCGACCTGCCGCTCGTCGTCGAGCGCGCCTTCGCCGTGCTGCTCTCCGGCCGTCCCGGCCCGGTGCATATCGAAATCCCGACCGACGTGATGGCCAAGCCCATCGAGACCGGCAGTTTTCCCCGTGCCGTCGCGACCCGTCCGCGCGCCGATGCGGAAACCCTGCAGCGTGCGGCGATCCTCTGCACCAATGCGACGCGCCCCGTCATCCTCGCCGGCGGCGGCGCGGTGACGGCGGAAGACGAAATCCGTGAGCTTGCGGAGCGCATCGGCGCCCCGGTCGTCACCACGGTCAATGCCCGCGGCATGCTGGCCGGCAATGCACTCTGCGTGCCGGCAAGCCCGAGCCTCAAGGCCGTGCGCCGGCTGCTTGCCGATGCCGACCTCGTCGTCGCTTTCGGCACGGAATTCGGCCCGACCGACTACGACATCAATGTCGATGGCGGCTTCCCGCGGCTGAAAACGCTGATCCGCATCGATATCGACGCCGCGCAGCTCGCCCGCACGCCGCAATCCGGCCTCTCGATCTTTTCCAGCGCCAAGACGGCGGCGGCCGGCATGCTCGGCTTCCTCGAAGGCCACAAGCCGATCGGCAACGGCGCCGCCCGCGCCGAAACCGCGCGCAAGAACGCCTGGAAGGAACTGACGCCGAAGATGCAGGTGGAAGTCGGCGTCATCGACGCGGTGTACCGCGCGCTGCCGAAAGCGATCATCGTCGGGGATTCCACCCAGGCCGTCTATGCCGGCAACTATTATTGCGATGCACCGCGCGCGCGCAGCTGGTTCAATGCGGCGACCGGTTATGGCGCGCTCGGTTACGCCCCGCCGGCGGCGATCGGCGCCGCCCTTGCCGAACCCGATGCGCCGATCGTCTGCCTCGTCGGCGATGGCGGCCTGCAATTCTCGCTGTCGGAAATCGGCTCGGCGGCGGATGCGGATGCGCGCGTGATCTTCCTCGTCTGGAACAATGACGGTTACCAGGAGATCGAAAACTACATGGTCGATGCCGGCATCACGCCGGAAGGGGTCAAACCCTCTGCACCGGATTTCATCGCCATCGGCACCGCCTATGGCGTGCCCTCCGAACGGCTCGCGGACGTGCGCGACCTGCCGGCGGCACTGGAGCGGGCGGGCGGGCGCAACGGCCCGAGCCTCATCGAAATCCACCAGACGAAGACGGCCGGCGCGACGGCCTGATTCGCAGGCACGGCACGCCGGGCGACAAAAAGGCATTGGCCGGGGCGGGTGATCCCGTTCCGGCAAAGCCTGAAATCTCTGGGGTTTCAGCCGGACGGAAGCCTCTTTTGGCCGCCTTACTTTGCAAAACCGTCGTTTATTTGTCATGGATGACCGCGCTGTTTGCCGCCCACCCGCGTCGACGGCTATGGCAACGGGCTCGGGCAAAGGTTGACGGACCAGCAGAAACTTCCACGACCGGTCTATCAAAGGGTGCCGCCCGGTGCGCGGCCGCCCGCGCCGTCCTTTGTCCAGAAGGTGCTCGATTGGGTGCCGATGCGCGACTTCCTGGCGGCTCAGGCGGGTTTCACCGGACGGTTCAACCGCGCGGTCAAGCGGCTCGATCGCGAGGGCGGCCCGGCGATCCCGGCGGCACAAAGCCATTTTCATTTCGGCGAACAGCTTGTCATTCCGGTGGCTGCAAAGAGCCTGACGACGCGGCTTCGCGACAATATTTCCGATCGCGAGCGGCTGCGCTGGATCGGCACGCATTTTCTCGACGGCAGCGACTGGAGCCGGATCGTCGAACCGCTGGAAAACTCTTCCTCGCACGCGGAGATCCTGGAACTTATCGGCACGCGGCAGGATTTTCGCGAGGGCAAGCGCTATCGTGGCTATGCAAAACGCATCCATGACGGCGCCGTCGTCAAGCGCAACCGCATCGTGATCGACACGATCGACAAGCTCGACAACTATTTCGAATATTATCTGGCGCTGATCGCCGACATCGAGACCAACGGCATTGTGCCGCATTCCGATCTCGGCCTGCTCGGCCAGACCGGCCGTCGCCACCGCTGGACGCGCACGCTCTGGCAGGACCTCGCCGAACGCGACATCGGGGTGGCGATCGATGCGGAAGGCCGCCTCGTCCGCCACACCAACGGTAAACATCGCATGGCGGCGGCGCTGGCGCTCGGCATCGAGAGCATCCCGGTCGAAATCCGCCTCGTGCATGCGGGCTGGCTCCGGCAGCAGGCCGACCTGCTCGGGCTTTCCCCGGCCGACGCCCTGCTCGCAACGCTCGAACAGGCCCGCGCGACGGGCTGGCCCGCAACGTAAAAAGGCCCGGCGAACCGGGCCTTTCGAATTGTCGGCCTGCGAAACCTCAGATGGCCGGGCGGCTCTTCAGGAGGTCGCGGATTTCGGTGAGAAGCAGCACGTCTTCCGGCGGCGGCGCGGGCTCGGCAGCACCGGCGGCCTTTTCCTTCTCCAGCGATGCGCGCATGCGGTTCACGCCCTTGATCATCAGGAAGATGATCCAGGCGAGGATCAGGAAGTTGATGAGGACGGTGATGAAGCTGCCATAGGCGAAGACGGCGCCCTGCTCGCGGGCGGCGGCGAGCGACGTTGCCGTCACATTGCCGGAGAGCGCGATGAAGTAGTTGGAAAAGTCGAAACCACCCCCGGTCAAAGCACCGACGATGGGCATGACGAGGTCGTTGACGATGGATTCGACGATCTTGTTGAAGGCTGCACCAATGATGACACCCACGGCGAGGTCCATAACATTGCCGCGGGCGATGAACGCCTTGAACTCATTGAGCATGCGGGTCTCCTTTTGCTGCGACGCAAGGGCAACCTAGTGTAGTTTTTCACGGGAGGAAACTGGGGCCTATCAATATCTAGGGGTTTACACACCGTCCATGTCCACCCCCAACCTTAGACGCAATTTCCTTCCCGGCATCTTTGGCCTATTCTGCGCAAAGAAGGCCGAAGGACTGCGGGAGGAAGCATGCCGGGCTCGCTGATATTCGCCTTGGCGCTCGCCTATCTGCTGCTGCTCTTCGCGGTCGCAAGTTACGGGGACCGCAAGGCCAAGCGCTCCGGCCGAGCATCCAAGGGCCGGCCGCTGGTCTATGCGCTGAGCCTGGCGATCTACTGCACCTCCTGGACCTATTTCGGCGGCGTCGGCCTCGCCACCACGCACGGCCTGGAATTCGCCGGCATCTATATCGGCCCGATCCTGATGTTCACGCTCGGCATGCCGCTGGTGCGCCGCATCGTGACGCTGGCGAAATCCGAACGCCTCACCTCGATCGCCGATTTCGTCGCCGCCCGCTACGGCAAGAATCCGGGTGTCGCTGCAGTCGTCGCGCTGATCTCGCTGATCGGCTACATTCCCTATATCGCGCTCCAGCTGAAGGCGGTTTCGAGCTCCGTCTCGGCCATGGTCGATACGACCGGCTTCGGCATCGCGTCCTCGGGCGGCCTCGTCGACCTGCCGCTGGTCGTGACGCTCTTCCTCGCCTGTTTCGCCATCGTCTTCGGCACGCGGCATACGGACGCGACCGAGCACCAGGACGGCTTGATCCTCGCCATCTCGATGGAATCGCTGGTGAAGCTTGTCGCCATCGCCTCGATCGGCATCTACGTCATCTATTTCATGTTCGACGGGCCGGGCGACCTCTGGCAACAGGCATCGCAAAACGAACGCGTCATGCAGTCGCTGAGCTATGAGACCCCGGTCGCGCGCTGGATTCTGCTGATCGTGCTGTCGGCCTTCGCCATCGTCATGCTGCCGCGCCAGTTCCACGTCACCGTGGTGGAGAACCGCACGGCCGGCGAATTGCGCATGGCGGGCATCCTCTTCCCGCTCTATCTCGTCGCCATCAACCTCTTCGTGCTGCCGGTGGCGATCGGCGGCGTTTTGACCTTCAACGGCACGGGCGACGGCGACCTCTATGTGCTGACGCTACCCATCGCACTCGACCAGCCGGTGCTGACGCTGGTCGCCTTCATCGGCGGCTTTTCCGCCGCCACCGCCATGGTCATCGTGGCATCGGTGGCGCTCTCGATCATGGTATCGAACGACATCGTCATCCCGGTGGTGCTGCGCCGCAACCTGATCGGCGGCGTCGATCAGCAAGACGACCTGTCGCGCATGCTGCTGCGCATCCGGCGGCTCGCAATCTTCTTCGTGCTGCTGCTCGGTTATGCCTATTACCGCGCGGCGACCGCCAATGCCGGCCTCGCCTCGATGGGCCTGCTCGCCTTCGCCGCCATATCGCAGGTGGCGCCGACGCTCCTCGGCGGCCTGTTCTGGCGCAATGCCAATGCGCGTGGCGCCATGGCCGGCATGATCTCCGGCCTCGTCGTCTGGGCCTACCTGCTGTTCCTGCCGAGCATCGGCGTCGCGGACAATGCCTATGTCGCCGAAACCGTGCTCGGCTTCCTCTTCCCCGGCTCCACCATCTTCACCGGCGACAATGCCGATCCGCTGGTCAACGCGACGCTGGTCGCGATGATGGTCAATATCGGCGCCTATGTGGTCGGCTCGCTGACGCGCAACCCGACCTCGCTGGAGCGGCTCCAGGCCGCCACCTTCATCCCCTCCAAACCCCGCCTCGAACGCGCCTTCCGCGGCCGCCGGACCAAGGTGACGGTGAAGGATCTCAAGACGACGATCGCCAAATATCTGGGCGAGGAGCGCATGCAGCGCTCGTTCCACACCTATGAACGCCAGGTCGGCCGCTGGCTGGAAGACAATGCGCCGGCCGATGCCGCGATCGTGCATTTCTCCGAACAGCTGCTTGGCAGCGCCATCGGCTCGTCTTCCGCGCGCCTCGTGCTCTCCCTCGTGCTCCAGCGCATCGACGACACGCCTACGGATACGGACTGGCTGCTCGACCAGGCAAGCGAGGCGCTGCAATATAACCAGGACATGCTGCAGACCGCGCTCGGCCAGATGGACCAGGGCATCGCCGTCTTCGACAGCGCCGGCAACCTCACCGTCTGGAACCGCCGCTTCCGCCAGTTGCTCGACCTGCCGGAATATGTCGGCCAGGTCGGCTTTCCGCTGGCCGATATCGTCGACATCCTGGTGGAGCGCGGCGATATCGCCGAGGCCGACCGCGAGGCAGCGGTGACGCGCACCATGATCTATGACGAACCCTTCGCGCTGGTGCTTTCGGGCGGCGAGCGCATCATCGAAGTGCGCACCAACGCCATGCCCGAAAAGGGCTTCGTCTCCACCTATACCGACATCACCGACCGGGTGGCGGCCGACCGCGCGCTGAAACAGGTCAACGAGACGCTGGAACAGCGCGTCGTCCAACGCACCGCCGAACTGACCCGCGTCAACACCGAGCTTGCGGAAGCCCGCGCCGCCGCGGAAGAGGCGAATATCAGCAAGACGCGCTTCTTCGCCGCCGCCGGCCACGACATCCTTCAGCCGCTCAATGCCGCGCGCCTCTATTCCTCCTCCCTCGTCGAACGGCTCGGCGAGACGGAAAACCGGGAGATGATCCACAATATCGATTCCTCGCTGGAATCGGTGGAGGCCATCCTGGGCGCGGTGCTCGACATTTCGCGCCTCGATACCGGCGCGATGAAGCCGCGCGTGCAGACGGTTCCCCTCAAGGACCTGCTCAAGCGCATCGAGACCGATTTTGCGCCGATGGCGCGGGCGAAGGACCTGAAATTCACCGTGCTGCCCTCGTCGCTCGCCATCCGCACGGACCCGAACCTGCTGCGCCGCGTCGTGCAGAACCTCGTTTCGAACGCCATCAAATACACCAATTCCGGCAAGGTGCTGGTCGGCGTGCGGCGCAAGGGCGGGCAGGCCTTTATCCAGGTGCTCGATTCCGGCATCGGCATCCCCGCCTCGAAATTCCGCACGGTCTTCAAGGAGTTCGCCCGCCTCGACGAGGGCGCGCGCACCGCGCCGGGCCTCGGCCTCGGCCTTTCCATCGTCGACCGCATCTCGCGCGTGCTCTCGCACCCGGTCGAGCTGCAATCGACGCCGGGGCGCGGCACCAGCTTCAAGGTGCGCGTACCGGTCGATGCCGCGGCAAGCCGCCCTGTCGCCGACAAGCCGGCGATCGTGCCCGCGAGCGACGAGCCGCTCCGGGGCCTGCGCGTGCTCTGCATCGACAACGAGCCGAAAATCCTCGACGGCATGCGGCTCCTGCTCTCCGGTTGGGGCTGCGCGGTGACGCTCGCCGAATCGGTGGCGGCGGTGGAAGCGCTGGTGGCGGCCGGGCCGCCCGCGATCGATGCCGTCATTGCGGATTATCATCTCGACGATGGTACAGGGATTGCCGCGATTGCCACGCTGCGGCGCGCGGCGGCACGCGAAGTGCCGGCGCTGCTCGTCACAGCAGACCGCACGCCGGATGTGCGCGCCGAAGCGGAGCGCGACAATATCCTCGTACAGAACAAGCCCGTGCGCCCCGCCTCGATGCGGGCCTGGCTGACGCAGTTTTCCGCGCTGGAGCGGGCGGCCGCCGAATAGGGTTAGGCCGCCGCCTGCGCGCTGCCGATCTTGCCGAGCTGGATGACGGCCTGGGTGCGGCTGTCGACGTTGAGTTTCAACAGGATCGCCGAGACATGCGCCTTGATGGTCGCCTCGGAGACGCCGAGCTCGTACGCGATCTGCTTGTTGAGCAGGCCTTCGGCGAGCATCGCGAGCACGCGCGACTGCTGGGGCGTGAGGGTGCGCAGGCGCGCGATGAGATCGGCCACCTCGCTGTCCTGCTCCGGCGCGCGCACATAGCCGCCCGGCGTGTAGATATTGCCCTCGAGCACCGAGCCGATGCCCTCGCGGATATCCTCGATGGAGGCGGATTTAGAAATGAAGCCGGAGGCGCCGAGATCGAGCGCACGGCGGATGGTGGCCGGATCGTCGCTTGCCGAGACCACCACGACCGGCAGGCTCTGGAACTCGGCGCGAAGCGAGATGAGGCCGGAAAGGCCGCTGACGCCGGGCATGGCGAGGTCGAGCAGCAGCAGGTCGGCATTCGGATTGGCCGTGGCCGCCTGGCGCGCCGCCTCGAAATCGCCCGCCTCGACGATATCCGGATTGCCCGCCATTCCGGTGAGCGCCTGTTTCAAGGCGCCGCGGAACAGCGGATGGTCATCCGCGATGATGATCGTGAGTGCCGATGCCATGCGCTCCCTCCCCAGAGTACAAAGACCAGTATGGACCTCGCGACGGATGCGGCACGGTCTTCGCCGGCTAAGGATGCTCCGTCAGGTCTTTTCGGGGATCGCGTCCGTCCCGGGGGCGGTTTCCTCCTCGCCGTCCTCCAGGTTTTTCACGATGCCCATGAACCTTTGCATCATCTTTTCCATGATGCTCATGGTCCGGTCAATCTCTTCATCCGTGGGTAGTGACGGTTTTACGGCCGTTTGCCCGGTTGCGCCGCCTTTTTCCAACGCTTCGACGCGCTTGGTCAGGAGGTCCAGTTCCTTCTCGAAGGCGGCGCGCTCGTCGGCCGCCATGCGGCAGACGATCTGGCCGTCCTGCTCCCGGCACAGCGAAACCTCGCCCGACACGGTATCGAGCCGCACGAAGCCGCTATCGGTCTTGTCCATGCGATAGCGGCCTTCGCCCTCCGCCTGGGCGGAGCCCGCCAGGAGGACAGCGACGAAGACGAGGGGCAGAGAGCGAATTCGCATGCAAAATCCTCCAAGGACCGGTTCCCGGGCGTGTCGCCGGTGGACATTCGCCGTTCTTTGCGGCAAGCGCTACCGTTGAGAACGGCAGGCAAGGGAGAAACGGGCGAGATGGCCAAAACAATCTACAAGATCGTTCCGGCAAGTCTGTGGCAAAAAGCAAAGGAAGCCGGGATTTTCGAGGGCGCAGCGATCGACCTCACCGACGGCTTCATCCATTTCTCCACAAGCGCCCAGGCAATCGAGACCGCCGCCCGCCATTTCGCCGGCCAGAGCGATCTCCTGCTGGTCGCCGTCGATGGCGACGCGCTCGGCGAAAAGCTGGTTTATGAGGCGTCGCGCGGCGGCGATCTCTTCCCGCATCTCTATGCCGCCCTGCCGCTTGCCGCCGTGCTTTGGGAAAAGCCTCTGCCGCTCGGCCCTGACGGCGCCCACCAGTTTCCGGAGATGAATGCGTGATGTCGCTGCTTTCGACGCTCGGCCGCAAGGGCCTCTTCCTGTTCGATCCCGAGACCGCGCATGGCATGTCGATCGCCGCGCTGAAGACGGGCATCGTGCCGGCCTGCCCGGCGAAGGCCGATCCGCGTCTCGCGCAGACCATCGCCGGCCTCACCTTCCCCAACCCGCTCGGCATGGCCGCCGGCTACGACAAGAATGCCGACGTGCCGGAAGCGCTGCTGCGCCTCGGCTTCGGCTTCACGGAAATCGGCACGGTGACGCCGCGCGCGCAGGAGGGCAACCCGAAGCCGCGCATCTTCCGCCTTGTCGAGGACGACGCCGTCATCAACCGCCTCGGTTTCAACAATGCCGGCCATGCCGCCGCGCTGGAACGCCTGAAGGCCTGCCGGCGCGATGCGCTGATCGGCGTCAATATCGGTGCCAACAAGGACAGTGCCGACCGGGTCGCGGACTATGTCGCAGGCATCCGCACCTTCTACGACGTCGCGCGCTACTTCACCGCCAACATCTCCTCGCCCAACACGCCGGGCCTGCGCGATCTCCAGGCGAAGGATAGCCTTCACGCATTGCTTTCCGCCGTGCTTTCCGCCCGTGCGGAGGAAGCGGCCCGCAGCGGCCGCCAGGTGCCAGTCTTCCTGAAGATCGCGCCGGATCTGACGGAAGAAGGCCTCGACGACATCGCCGAGGTGGCGCTCGCGCATCCGCTGGACGGCCTCATCGTCTCCAACACGACGCTGTCGCGCGCAGGCCTTCGGGATACGCGCCAGGCCGGCGAGGCGGGCGGGCTTTCCGGCAAGCCGCTCTTCGAGAAATCGACCACCGTACTCGCCAAGATGCGCCGGCGCGTCGGCGAAAACCTGCCGCTCATCGGTGTCGGCGGTGTCTCATCCGCCGAGACGGCGGCGGAGAAGATCCGCGCCGGCGCGAACCTCGTCCAGCTCTATTCCTGCATGGTCTATGCCGGTCCGGGCTTGGCCGGCGAGATCGTCGGCGGGCTCTCTCGCATTTGTGATCGCGAGCAGATCGCCTCGATTTCCGCGCTTCGCGGAACCCGTGTCGCCCATTGGGCCGACCGGCCCCTCTGAGCGCCACAACGGAACCAAACTCGCCCGGCAGGGTTTCTCTCCTGCGGGTGGAGTGCGCGGCAGAAGCCGATAACGATCGACGGTAGCCTGCACCGATCCCGCCCAATAACGGCCAAAAAGGCAGGAAGGGACAAGACCATGGACGATCACAACGAAAGGATCCGGCAAAGGGCCCACGAAATTTGGGAAGAAGAAGGTCGCCCGGAAGGCCGCGAATATTCGCACTGGTTGCGCGCCCGGGCGGACGTGAACGAGGCTGAGACCTCAGGGTCGGAGCGGGCCAGCAAGGCAGATATCGCGCAGAGCACGCTTCCGCCCGGCACCGTGCCGGAAAATCCCACGGCGGAAAATCCCGAACGCATCGTGCGGCTGACGCCGGTGCCCGCGAAAAAGCCGCTTGATGTCCGGGACATCGACACCCAGCTCGACCAGCCGTTCTGACGATCAAGCGCCCGGGCCGGGGTTGCGCTCCGGCCCGACGAGCCGGAGCATTTCCAGCCGAAGCGGCATAGCTTCGGCGTCGGATAATGCGGAAAAACAAAAACCTGAAGCATTTCCGGTGAACCGGAAATGCTTCAGGCGAATTGCCGCCCGGCCAGCACGGGTAGCCGCAAGGCCAGGAAAATCCCGCGAAACGCCAGAAACAGATTGAGCGATAGCCAGAGGCCGTGATTGCCCAAGAGCGGCACGAAAATCGCGAGCGCCAGCAGATAACCGGCAAAGGCCGCCAGCATCATGTTGCGCATGGCCGACGACCAGGTGGCGCCGATGAACACACCATCCATCTGAAAGGCGAGCGCGCCGGTGATCGCCGTCAGCGCCGCCCAGGGCAGGTAGGCCGCCGCCTCCGCCCGCACGCTTTCCGTCGTGGTGAGCAGGCCGATGACATCCGACCCGAAGGCGAGGAACAGCGCCGTGGTAAAGGCGCCAAGGCCGAAGGACCAGAGCATGGTCAGCTTCACCGCGCGGTCGAAGGCCGGCCGGAAATTCGCGCCGAACGCGCGACCCACGAGCTGCTCGGCCGCATTGGCGATGCCGTCGAGATAATAGCCGGCAACGAGGAAGATGTTCATCAGCACCGCATTGGCGGCAAGCACGAGCGGGCCGAAGGACGAGCCGATGCGCGTCATGATGGCGAAGGCGCCGATCAGCACGAAGGTGCGGATCATGATATCGCGGTTGAGCGAGAAGAGCGCCTTCAGCCGTGTGCGGGCGAAGATTTCCGCGCGCGTCGGACGGTTCGCCCGGTCGAAGCGCGAGACGACGATGAGGAGGCCGGCCAGCATGCCGATCGTTTCGCCGGCAAGGGTGGCCCAGGCGATGCCGGCAATGCCCCAGCCGAGCCCCAAGCCCAGCGTGATCGACAGAACGATGTTGATGCCGTTGATGATCGCCTGCAGCAGCAGCCCCGTTGTGCCCTGCCCGCGGCCGAGCACGAAGCCGAGCAGCGCATAGTTGGCGAGCGCCATTGGGGCGGAGAGCACGCGGATCGTGAAATAGGTCGTGGTCACCGCGGCAACGCCCGGGCCGGGCGCCATCAGGAAGAGGCCGGCAGACAGGAGGAGCGGCGACAGCAGCGCGATCGCCAGCCCGCAACAGAGCGCGATCGTCAGCGAGCGCCAGTAGACCGCCTGCTCCTCGCGCCGGTCGCCGCGGCCGAAGGCCTGCGCAACCAGCCCCGTCGTGGAGGCGCGCAGAAAATTGAAGCTGCCGAGCAGGAGATCGAAAATCACCGCGCCGACGGCCATTCCGGCCAGCGCATCCGCCGAGCCGAGCCGGCCGGCCACGGCCGTGCCGGTAAGCCCGATCAGCGGCGTCGTCAGGAAGCCGAGCGTCATGGGAATGGCGATCGCCAGCACGAGCCGGTGCGTCACCTCGAAGGGGCCGGCCTCGCCGTTTTCGCCTGCTGCCGTCGCATTCATATTCCCGCCCCGCCCCCGGCTTCAGTTCAGCTCGACAGCACCATGGCCCAATAGGGCCGGTTGCCGGTTGCAGGATTGGAGACGACCGCAACGCCGAGGCCGCGATAGCCGGCACCCAGCATGTTTTCGAGATGTTTCGGCGAGCGATACCAGGCGTCGAAGGCGTCTGCGGCGCTGTCCTGCCCGGCGGCGATGTTTTCCGCCGCCGGCAGGGCGACTTCCATGCCCTTCATCCGCTTCAGGAAATTCGCGCCGAAGCCGATATTGTGCTCCATCTTGCCGGCGGCCGCCATGCGGCTTGCCTGGTCCATCGCCGCGCGGCTCGCCGCCTTGTCGATGGCGAGCATCGGCAGGCCGCGCCCAGCTCGAAGCTTGTTGATCAGCGCGAGCGAGGGTGGCGTCTGGTCGCTGCCGGTGCCGGCGGAGGGCGTCAGCACGCTGGTGGTGGAACAGCCCGCGGCAAGTGCTGCGACGGCGGCCGCGGAGGCGGCAAGAAGGGTGCGTCGGGAAACCATGGTCAGCGGCGATAGCTCAGTATGCGGATGAGAATGAAGACCGGCACGACGATGACGGCGCCGAGCAGCAGGTAGTCACCGATGCGGCCGAGCGCCTTGAAGCCGGTGTTCCACAGGTCGACCACGAAATCGCGGGCGGCAAAGAGGATGTCGTCCGGGTAGAGCCCGAAGACCGACATCAGGAAGCCCACGGCCACCGACAGGATCAGGAGCTTGATAAACACGCGCAGCGGTGTGTCGCCGAGAAACCCGTTCACGCCATTGGACATGGGCTGATTCTCCAAAATTCGTTCGCTTCCAGATAAGCTGTCACCGGTCCCGCGGCAAGCAAGCGGCTTGCCTTCGAGAATTCGCTTGCCTTTTGCCGCGGCCCTGCCATGTAGCTCCGCCAGTTTCCCCGTTTCCACAGGCCCCGATGACGAGCCCGCATTTCTCCTCCGGCGACCTCATCGCCGACCGTCGCGCCGACTACGCCCGCATGTTCGCGGAATCGGGCGAGTTCGCGGAGGCGCAGGAACTCATGGAACAGGCGCTCGAGCAGGTGCCGATGTGGGCCGCCGGCTGGTTCCGGCTCGCCGAATATGCGGAAAAATCAGGCCGGAAGGAGGCGGCGGCGGCCGCGCTCGAAAAAGTCCTGGCCCTCGACCCCACCGACATTTTCGGCGCCGGCCTGAAACTCGCCGTGCTCGGCGCCGCGACCGCGCCCGCAGCCCCGCCAAGCCCCTATGTCGCGCGCCTCTTCGACGACTATGCCGACCGCTTCGATACGGCGCTTGTCGAGCGGCTGGAATACACGGTGCCCCGCACGCTTGCCCGGCTGGTACGTCAACACGCGGGCGAGGACGCGCAGTTCGGCCTCGTCTCGGATATCGGCTGTGGTACCGGCCTGTTCGGCGTGGAAATCCGCGGCCATGCCGGCCGGCTGGAAGGCTTCGACCTTTCCGCCGGCATGCTGGCCAAGGCAGCGGAAAAGGCGGTCTACGGCCATCTGGCGCAGGCCGACCTGTCGCGGCCGGCGGGCGACAGCGGCCTCTTTGCCGATGCGCCGCAAGCGCGCGCCGATCTCGTCAGCGCCGCGGATGTGCTGATGTATCTCGGCGATCTCTCCGAGGTTTTTGCAAGCGCCGCGCAGCTTGCGAAGCCCGGCGGCCTCTTCGCCTTTTCCGTGGAGGATGGCGGTGAAGGGGATGCGCCGCTGCTACGCCCGTCGCTGCGGTATGCGCATCCGGAAGCCTTCATCCGGCGGCGGATGGCGGAGAATGGTTTCGACCTGCTTGCCCTCGAAAAGAGCGTGATCCGGCAGGATGCCGGCCAGCCGGTGCATGGCCTGCTCTTCCTCGCGCGCCGGCAGGCATAGGCTTGCGCCGGCAGCGCTGCGCTATACAACAGCAAAAGACCATCGGAGATCAGGCATGGACGTGGACAAACGGCGTTTCGGCTTCTGGAACCCCACCCCTACCCGCCATACGCCGCTGGAAGATGCGCAGGGCCTGTTTGCGAGCAGCATGATCGCCGCGCTCGGCCTTGCCCTGATGAGCAGCGCCGGGCTGGTGGCAAGCGGCACCGCCGGCGTCGCCTTCATCCTGCACTACCTCACCGGATACAGCTTCGGCCTGTTCTATACGGTGGTGAACATCCCCTTCTACGTGCTGGCGCTCAAACGCCTCGGCTGGGCCTTCACGATCAAGACCATCATCGCCGTCTCGCTCACCTCTTTGATCACCGAGCTGCAACCGCATTTCGTGCGCATCGAGAGCATCGATCCGATGTGGACGGCGGTGCTGGCCGGCATCCTGCTCGGCTTCGGCCTGCTCGGCCTCTACCGCCACCGCGCCAGCCTCGGCGGCGTGGGCGTGCTGGCGGTCTACCTGCAGGAGCGCTTCGGCATTCGCGCCGGCCTCGTGCAGCTCGCCTTCGATCTCGTGGTGCTGGTCGCGGCCTTTTCGGTCGCGGCACCCTTCATCGTGCTCTGCTCGGTCGTCGGCGCCGTGGTGCTCAACCTGTTCCTGACCGTCAACCACCGCGCCGACCGCTATATTGCCATGTGATCCGATTTTTCGCGGGGCGCGGCTTCACATTCGATGGGCCGTCACTAGCTTAAACGCGTGAACAGCTTCGATTCTACCTCTGGCGAATCCGCCACCGGCCTTGCCCTCCTGCCAAAACCCTTCGCCGACTGGTTCGCGGCCAAGGGCTGGCAGCCGCGCGCGCACCAGATGGAACTGCTCGCCCGCGCCACGGCCGGCGAGAGCCTGCTCCTCATCGCGCCGACCGGTGCCGGCAAGACGCTCGCGGGTTTTCTTCCCGCGCTGACCGATCTTACGCGGCGCGGAAAAATCCCGCCCGGCTCCGCCTTCACCGGCATCCACACGCTCTACATTTCGCCACTGAAAGCGCTCGCCGTCGATATCGAGCGCAACCTGATGAAGCCGGTTTCCGAGATGGGCCTGCCGATCCTGATCGAGACGCGCACCGGCGACACGCCGCAGGCCAAGCGCCAGCGCCAGCGGTTGAACCCGCCCGATATCCTGCTGACCACGCCCGAGCAGGTGGCGCTGCTGATCGCCAATGGCGAGGCGGAGCGCTTCTTCAAGGACCTGAAATATGTGATCTTCGACGAGCTGCATTCGCTCGTCACTTCCAAGCGCGGCCACCTGCTGTCGCTCGGTCTCGCGCGGCTACGTCGTCTGGCACCCGGGCTGCGCACCATCGGACTTTCGGCCACCGTCGCCGAGCCGATGGACCTGCGCCGCTGGCTGGTCGAGCAGGCACCGGATGCTGAAACCCATGCCGGGCTCGTCACGGCACCGGGCGGGGCGAAGCCGATCATCACCATCCTAAAGAGCGAGGAGCGCGTGCCGTGGTCCGGCCATTCGGCGAAATATGCCATGCCGGAGGTCTATGAGGCGATCAAGCAGCACAAGACGTCGCTGCTCTTCGTCAACACGCGCAGCCAGGCGGAAATCCTCTTCCAGGCGCTCTGGAACATCAACGAGGATACGCTGCCGATCGCGCTGCATCACGGCTCGCTCGATGTCGGCCAGCGCCGCCGGGTGGAGGCCGCGATGGCGGAGAACAGGCTGCGTGCCGTCGTCGCCACCTCGACGCTCGATCTCGGCATCGACTGGGGCGACGTCGATCTCGTCATCCATGTCGGTGCGCCGAAGGGCGCCTCCCGGCTGGCGCAGCGCATCGGCCGCGCCAACCACCGCATGGACGAGCCGAGCCGCGCCATCCTGGTGCCCGCCAACCGTTTCGAGGTGATGGAGTGTCAGGCGGCCCTCGACGCCAATTATCTCGGCGCGCAGGATACGCCGCCGGTGGGGCAAGGCGCGCTGGACGTGCTCGCCCAGCATGTGCTCGGCATGGCCTGCGCCGCGCCCTTCGACGAGGACGCGCTCTTCGCCGAAATCACCTCCGCCTCGCCCTATACCGAGCTGCCACGCGAAAAATTCGACCGCATCGTGCAGTTCGTCGCGACCGGCGGTTATGCGCTGAAAACCTATGAGCGTTATGCCCGCATCCGCAAGACGGTGGACGGGTTGTGGCGTGTCTCCAACCCTGGGGTCGCCCAGCAATATCGCCTGAACCTCGGCACCATCGTCGAGATGCCGATGCTGAACGTGCGCATGGTCAAGCGCGGTGCAAAAGGCGTGGTCGGCCGTGGCGGCGCGTCGCTCGGCAAGGTGGAGGAATATTTTCTGGAGATGCTGGCGCCCGGCGACACGTTCCTGTTTTCCGGCAAGGTGCTGCGCTTCGAGGGCATCCGCGAGAATGAATGTCTCGTCTCCCAGGCCTTCTCGCTCGATGCGAAGGTGCCCGCCTATGCGGGCGGGAAATTTCCGCTCTCCACCTATCTTGCCGACCAGGTGCGCAGCATGCTGGACGATCCGCAGCGCTGGGGCGCGCTTCCGGATCAGGTGCGTGACTGGCTGGCGCTGCAACGGGACGTCTCAACCCTGCCGAAACGCGACGAGCTTTTGATCGAGACCTTTCCGCGCGGCAGCCGGCACTACATGGTCGCCTATCCTTTCGAGGGGCGGCTGGCGCACCAGACGCTCGGCATGCTGCTCACGCGTCGACTGGAGCGCGCCGGCCGACGGCCGCTCGGCTTCGTCGCCACCGACTATTCGCTCGCCATCTGGGCGCTCGATGACCTCGGCTACACGTTTGCCGTCGAACGGCCGTCGCTCTCAAGCCTGTTCGACGAGGACATGCTGGGCGACGATCTGGAAGCCTGGCTCGATGAAAGCTTCATGCTGAAGCGCACCTTCCGCAATTGCGCCGTGATTGCCGGCCTTATCGAGCAGCGCCATCCGGGCAAGGAAAAGACCGGCCGGCAGGTCACCGTTTCCGCCGACCTGATATACGACGTGCTGCGCAGCCACGAGCCGGATCACATCCTGCTGGAGGCGACCCGCAACGATGCGGCGGCGGGGCTTTTGGATATTCAGCGATTGGGCGATATGCTGGTGCGAATCAAGGGCCACATCACCCACCGCCGGCTCGACCGCATTTCGCCGCTCGCCGTGCCGATCATGCTGGAAATCGGTAAGGAACTGGTGGCGGGCGAGGCGCAGGATTCGCTGCTGGCGGAAGCGGCAGAGGACCTGATCGCCGAGGCGATGGGCGAGACACAGATCTAGAGCATTTCCGGTGAACTCCGGTTCACCGGAAATGCTCTAGGTTTTTATTTTTCCGCATTATCCGACGCCGAAGCGATGCCGCTTCGGCTGGAAATGCTCTAGGATTGAAGACCGCATGCAGAGGCTCGCTCTGGCATCGATGGAGATACAGGATTTTGGCGCCGTCTCGGCCCGCACCGTCGTTGCCGGTGTCGAGGCGGTGTGCGATCCGCTCGGCGCGCTTTACCTGCCGGAAACCCGCCTGCTCGTCGTCTCCGACCTGCATCTCGAAAAGGGCGCCGCCTTCGCGCGCCGCGGCATGCTGCTGCCGCCCTATGATACGCTCGCGACGCTGAAGGTACTGGAAGCTGTGATTACCCGGCACGATCCGGCGATCGTCGTCAGCCTCGGCGACAATTTTCATGACCGCGTCGGCTCCGCCCACCTGCCGGAGATGTTCCGCACGAAGATAACGGAGCTCGCGCGCGGGCGCGACTGGATCTGGATCAACGGCAACCATGATCCGGACGGCACCGTGGACCTGCCCGGCCAGTCGGCCGACGAGTTGCACTATGCCGGCCTCGCCTTCCGCCACGAACCGTCGCTGCTAGCACCTGCGGGCGAGATCGCCGGGCACCTGCATCCCGCCGCCACCGTCGTCCGCCGCGAAAAGGCGGTGCGCCGCCCGTGTTTTGCGACCGATGGCAAGCGCATGCTGATGCCCGCCTTCGGCATCATGACCGGCGGCCTTGATCTGCGCCACAAGGCGATGACCGGCCTCTTCGACCGGCCAAGCCTCGTCGCGCACATGCTCGGCCGCGACCGCATCTATTCGGTGCGCTTTGCCAATCTGATCGGCTAGCTCGCCTTCACCAGCCGGATGATCGTCGATTCGCCGCCGCGCTGCTCGGTGATCGCAAAGACCGTGCCGTCGGGGCCGACCTTGACGTCGCGGATGCGAGCGTCGAGGGCCACGCGCTCCTCGTTGCGCACCCTGTCGCCGTCCATATGCAGCACGACGAGGCCCTCGCTGACGAGGCCGCCGATGAGGAAGGCGCCCTTCCATTCCGGGATGGCATCGCCATTGTAGAAGGCCATGCCGGAGGGGCCGATCACCGGATCCCAATAATAGACGGGCTGCTCGGTGCCTTGCAGCGTCGTGATGCCTTCGCCGACCGGGCCGCCGCTATATTCGATGCCGTAGGTCACCTTCGGCCAGCCGTAGTTCTTGCCCGCTTCCGGGCGGTTCAGCTCGTCGCCGCCCTTCGGCCCGTGCTCGACGGTCCAGAGCCGCCCCTGGCCATCCAGCGCGGCGGATTGCAGGTTGCGGTGGCCGTAGCTCCAGATTTCCGGCAGCGCGCCGTCCGTGCCGACGAAGGGATTGTCGGAGAGCGCCTTGCCTTCCGCATCGATGCGGAAAACCTTGCCGAAGCCCTTGTCGAGATCCTGCGCGCCGACGCGGGTCTCGCGGTCCGAGCGCTCGCCCACCGTCACATAAAGCTGGCCTTCCGGCCCGAAGGCGAGCCGCGAGCCAAAATGCTTGTCGCCGTCATAGGTCGGCATCTGCTGGAAGATGACCTTCACGTCCTTGAGCGCGAGCTTGCCGTCCTCCTCGGTCAGCTCAGCCGAGGCGACCGACGTGCCGTTGCCGCCGTCGCGCGGTTCGGAAAAGGAGAAGTAGATGCGGTTGGAGCTTTCGAAATCCGGCGCCAGCGCCACGTCGAGCAGGCCGCCCTGCCCTTCCGACATTACCGCCGGCACGCCCTCGACCGGCGGGCTCGCCTCGCCGTTCTCCTGCGAGACCACATGCATGGCGCCTTCCTTCGTCGTCACCAGGATGCGGCCGTCGGGCAGAAATTCCATCGCCCAGAGTTGTGGCAGGCCTTCCGCCACGACATCGACGCTGATCTGCGGCACCGCGGCGGGAAGGGCCGCGCGGGTCTGGTTCTCGAAAGCCGGCTTCTGGTCCGGCGCGTTGGCCTCCTCGGTCTCCGCCGTCTGGGCGAAGGCCGGGGCGGAAAGGAGGGTTACGGCGAGCATGGTTCCGGCAAGAAGAGAGGTCGTTCGCATGGCTGTTTCCCTTGGGTTCGATCGCAACGAGACGGCGGATCGCGCATCCGCAATCCGCCCTTAACGTCCGAAGGGGTCGGCACCATGATTTGTTTCAACACATCTCTTCAAGAAATGGTTATCGGTCTCAAGCCGCGGCCGGCGCATAGCGCGTCAGGATCGCGCCGTTGGAAAGCGTCTTGGCCTCGATCAAGTCGAAATCGCGCCGCGCACCGTCCTTGAAGAACGGCGTGCCCTTGCCGAGCTGCACCGGCACGATCGCCAGCATAACCTCGTCGACGAGCCCGGCTTTCAGGAGCGAATTCACCAGGTCGGCGCTGCCGAAGATGTAGATCGTCTTGTCGAGCGCCTGCTTGCGCTGGGTGATCTCGCCGACGATGTCGGCCGTCACCTCGGTGTTGTTCCAGTCGGAGGCCGTGATGGTGCGCGAGGCGACGAGCTTCGGCAGCGCGTTCATATAGTTTTTCACCTCGGCCTCGCCCTCCGCCGTCGTCCAGTAGGCCTTCATGCCCTCATAGGTCACGCGGCCGAAGACGAGCAGGCCGGCGCTCTCGCCGAATTCGCTGCTGAGCTTTTCCAGTTCCGGCCCCCACGCCCTGTTGTGGAAGTCGAGGTCCCATTTCTTCTCGCCCTCGAAGAAGCCGTCGAGCGTTACGAGATTCCAGACGATTACCTTTGCCATCTTTCCGTCCTCCCTTGCGGCATGAGCCGCGTGAAACTTAACCGGTTGCGATTTGCAACTGGTTGATGGATAGCGAAACTGATTGTACTATGCAAGCAGTTTTTGGAGAATCGCATGAAAGATGCCCGCCGCTCGGGTTGCCCGATCAACCTGACGCTTGAAATCCTGGGCGACCGCTGGAGCCTGATCGTGCTGCGCGACATGATGTTCGGCAACCGCCGCCATTTTCGTGAACTGCTGACGAAATCCGACGAAGGCATCGCCTCCAACATCCTGGCGGACCGCCTGCGCCGGCTCGTCGAGGAGGGCCTGATCAGCAAGGCAGACGATCCGAGCCACAAGCAGAAATCGCTCTACAGCCTGACGGAGATGGGCATCGCGCTGGTGCCGGTCTTCGCCATGATGGGCGCCTGGGGGCGGCGATTCCTGCCGGTGACGGAGGAATTGTCGATCCGCGCGGAACTGCTGGAAGACGGCGGTCCCGCGCTGTGGGACGACTTTATGGAGGAGCTGCGCGCCATCCATCTCGGCGCGCCGCGCCCGGCCCGTTCGGTCTTAGGCGAGCTTCAGGCCGCCTATGAGGCGACCGTGGTACGGCGGCTGGCCGCAGCCGCCTGCTGATCAATCCTTGCGGAAGACGACGCTTGCCAGCCAGCCCGTGATGAGGGCGAGGAAAACGGAGAAGGCGCCGTAGGCGAGCGAATTGTTGTAGGCGGCATTCGAGATCATCTGCTCGATGCCGGTCTTCATCACGCGCAGCGGCAGCGCCTTCTCGGCGATGAACACGCCATCGCGGAAAAGGTGGGCACGCACGACATGGGTGCCGTTCGGCACGCTTGCCGGCAGCTTCACCGTCGCCTTGAACAGGCTCGCGCTGATGAACTGCACGCCGCCCGGATCACGCTGGTAGAAACCGCCGCTTTCCTTGAGCCTGCGGAAGGCCTCGCGGAATTCGGTGATGTTGCTGCCGTCGCCGAGGAAGCCGACCGGCGAAAGGCGGATATGCTGGATGCCGACGCCCACACCGTTCAGCATGGCGGGTTCGGCGATCGTCTCGACGTCGCGCGTGCTCGACAGCGAATAGGATTCCGGGACGAGCTCGAAGGTCATCGAACGACGGTTGACCCAGATGCCGAAGATGCGCTCCTTGATGCGCACCGTATTGTTGTCCTTCGGCCCTTCCAGCGCCACGACGATATCGTATTTGCGCTGGGTGAGCAGCGCCGGGTCGTAGCCTTCGATGGCGCCAAAGATGGTGAGGTCGGCGCCGCGGAAATCCGAGGAGATCGCGATCTCGTCGGTCGAGATGCCGATCTCCAGCTTTTCCGGAAATTCCACCGGCGGGTCTTCCAGCACCTGGGCCGCGGCTGGAAAGGCCAGGCCGAGGGCGAAGAGAAGGGCGAGGAGCGCTCTCATCGATAGACCCCCTCGCTGACGACGGAATAGATATCGGCGGGTGTGGCGACCAGATCGACGGCAAGGCGGGCGCCGACGGCGAGAACCAGCAGCGCCAGCAGGGCGCGCAGCTGTTCGCCGCGCAGCTTCTGGCCGACGCGCACGCCATATTGTGCGCCGATCACGCCCGCCACCATCAGGATGAACGCCAGTACGATATCGACGGAATAGTTCGTCGTCGCCTGCACGATGGTCGTGTAGGCCGTGACGAAGATGATCTGGAACAGCGAGGTGCCGACGACGACGTTTGTCGGGATGCGCAGCAGGTAGATCATGGCCGGCACCATGATGAAGCCGCCGCCAACACCCATGATGGAGGTGAGGATGCCGATGCCGAAGCCGAGGCCTATGACCGGAATGACGCTCAGATAGATCTTCGACTTCTTGAAGCGCATCTTCAGCGGCAGGCGGTGCACCCAGCTGTGCTGACCGGGCCGGCGCAGCGAGACGGACTGGTTGTTCGCCGCGCGGCGCAGCGCCCGGATACTTTCGAGCAGCATCAGCGTGCCGACGGTGCCGAGCAGGACCACATAGAGCAGCGAAATGACGAGATCGAGCTGGCCGATGCTGCGCAGGATCGAGAAGATCCATATGCCCGCGGTGGCGCCCGCAAGACCGCCGACCAGCAGCACAGAGCCGAGCTTCACGTCGAGCGTGCCACGCCTAAAATGCGAGAGCGCACCGGAAATCGAGGAGGCGACGACCTGGTTGGCGCCGGTCGCGACGGCGACGATCGGGGGGATGTTGTAGAAGATGAGGAGCGGCGTGATCAGAAAGCCACCGCCGACGCCGAACATGCCGGACAGGAAGCCGACGGCCGCACCCATGCCGAGAATGATGAAGATGTTCACCGAGAGCTCTGCGATGGGCAGATAGACAGTCACAACGATACCCCGATCGGCAATATTTTTCCCGCACGCGCGGATTTATCCAGCAGTCGCTTCACCTGTTCTGCCCGCCGCCGAGTTTCCTCGTCCGGCCAGGCTGCGGATGCACGGAAACGCCGCGCCGCGGGAAGGGAGGCCCCCTCCATCGGCCGGTCGCACCTTGCATCACACAAGGATCGGTCACGTTGCCGTCCTCCACGATAAGACGTCTCAGCGACGCGTATCATCTTGGAGCGACACGTAATTTTTCTACTGCATAATTCCTGAAATCAGGGCCGATTTAAGGATGAGACGTGCAGCGCATACAAAATGCCACAGCGACCTTTGCGTATCATTAACGACACGCGGTGCTGTGGTGAGTGTCATGCCTGCGGGTATGGTCAAAGCCGGAGAACCAGGTTCTCCGGCGATCGGCCGATCAGCTCGGCTGCTTGTTGCGCTTCAGCAGTTCCGTCACCAGCGCGTCGTCGATCTCGCCGGTTTCCTTCTGGCCGACGGACTTCTGGAAGGCCTTGATGGCGGCAACCGTCTTCTTGCCCATCTCGCCATCCGGCGCGCCAGCCTTGAAGCCGTTGTTGTTGAGGATCGCCTGGATGTTGCGGATCGCCTTCTTCATGTCGACGCTGGCGGTCTTGGTCGGCTTGCCGACCCATTCATCCGGCAGGTCGGCCGAGTTGGTCTTTTCGTCCAGCGGCTGCGGCTTCCACAGTTCCATCTTGGCCTTGGCGCTGGAAAGCTGCTCGGGACGCATGGCGTTCGCCACCTCGTCGCGCTTCTGCGCCGCATCGTTGTCGCCGTCGCGGGCGGCGATGGCGAACCACTTGTAGGATTCTTCCAGGTCCTGCTTCACGCCGTTGCCGCGCGCATAGAGGATCGCCAGGTTGAACTGGCTGTCGCGAACGCCGAGCTCGGATGCCTTCTGGAACCACTTTGCGGCACCGTCGAAGTCCGGCTGCGTCGTGCCCATGCCGGTGGCGAGCAGGACGGCGAGGTTGTGCATGGCACTCGCATTGCCCTTGTTGGCCGCGATTTCGTAGAGTTCGCGGGCGCGGGCAAGGTCACGCTCGACGCCCTGGCCTTTTTCATAGAGGTTGGCGAGGCGGTATTCGGCCGGCGCAAAACCGCGGGCGGCGGCAAGCTCGTACCAGCGGGCTGCTTCCGCCAGATCCGTCGCGACGCCGCGGCCTTCCGTGTAGCGCGCGCCGATTTCGAATAGCGCCAGCGCATCGCCTTCGGTCGCAGCCTTGGAAAGCGAGGCCGGGGTGATGGCTTCCGGAACGACGATCGCCGCCGTCTGGGTCTGGTCTAGCGGCGCGGTCTCGGTGGCGGCCGTCGTGTCCTTTTCTTCCGCAAGCGGCTCGGCTTCCGGCGTCGTGACCGGCTCGAAGCCTGCGGTGGCAGCGTCGTCGGTCGTGGCCGGAGCGGTCAGGGCTTCGGAGCCCGTCGCGGAGGTCTCCGTCGAAGGCGATTCGATGACCAGGTCGTTGTCCGTGCCGGCAAGGCCGCGCTCCTCGGCATCCTCGACGGGGGCCGGATCGGTCAGGGCAGCGTCGCCCGTGGGCTCCGTCACGGCGCTGTCGCCGGCGGGCTCCGTTACGGTCTCTTCACCGGCAACCGGTGCGGCGGCGGTGTTCGCCGTCACGGCCTCGCCCGTGCCCGTCACCGTATCGACCGGCGCGGCTTCGTTCGTGTTGGTCGCCGTCTGCTCGACGACGACCGGGGCCTCGTCGCCAGTCACCAGCGTGCTGACCAGCGGATAGGACATGATCACCAGCAGAATGGCGCCGACGGCAAGCAGGATCGGCCGGCGGTGGCGCGACAGCGCGGAGGCAGGCGCATCGCCCTTGGCAACCTTGTCCGATTTCTTGGCCGGAGCGACGCGGGAGATCGTGTCGGCTTCCTCGGCGGCAACCTTTGCGGCGCGGCGGGCGGCGGCGATCTGCGCGGCCACCCGGTCGCCCTCGCCGGCCGTTGCCGTGCGATTGCCCGAGGCCTGGCCAGCGCGCACGCGCTCCAGAATGCGGCGGACGTCCGGCACGCCGGAGCCGGGCTCCAGGAGCTGGTTCGCCTCTTCCGGCGCCAGTTCGTCGGTGGGGTCGATCGAAGGCGTCGGGTCGATCTGGCGGCGCTCGACGACGGGAGCAACCTCCTTGCGGCCCGGCTTGAAGCGGCGCTTCAGGCCGGCCAACAGGCCGACCTTCTTCTGGGCTTCCGCCGGCTGCTCGACGGCAAGGGCCACGGTCTCTTCCGCAATCGCTTCGACAGGCTCCGGCCGCTCGGGAACCGGAATGGTCTCGACCTCGATCTCGGCGAAGCGGCTCTCTTCCTCGCGCGGCTCCGCGACTTCGGCCCTGCGGGTCTCGCCGGCGCCGAAGCCGTCATCGTCAAAAGGGTAGTCGTTACCGTACTGGCTGGAGGCGCGCTCGTTGCCGCGGTCCATGTCCATGGCCATGGCGGGCATTTCGGCGCGCGGCATCGGGCTCTCGCGGCGGCCGAAGTTTTCCCGTGGGGCGTCGAGCTGTTCCAGGCGCCCGGCGATCTGCACCAGCGTGTCGTGCAGGGCGTCGAAGGTGCGCGCGGTGCGCTCCTCGCTGGAGCGGGTCAGCTCTTCGAGCACGCGCAGGTCGTCGGCAAGGGCGGCGATGGCCTCCATGTCGGTCGAGGCGGCCGCAGCCGGGCCGGCATGGCGATAGGCTTCCATCACGGCTTCCGCCGCCTGGCGGGCCGCCTCGACGATATATTCGTCGTTGGTCGCCATGTAATCTTCGATCGTCGCGAGGCGGTTCTCGACCTCGACGGGCACGGCGGCGGTCGACGGCGTGCTGATCAGCGTGGAGAGATGGGCGATCTGGGCTTCCAGGCCGCGCAGCGCTTCATGGTCGCCGACGGGTGCCGTGCGGGTTGCGTCCAGCCGGTCGGCGATTGCCGAAAGACGGCCTTCGATATGGTTGAAGCGGTCTTCCTGGAACGGGCTGCCGACGGGCGCGTCGAGGCCGTCGATGCGGCGGGCGAGTGCGTCCAGCCGCTCGGCCAGTTCGCCGGTGACGCTGCCCTGATCGAGCGCGTCGATCTTGCGGGAAATGTCGGAGAGGTAATAGGCGAGCTCTTCGTTGTCCTGGGTCTGGGCGGGTGCGGCCTGCTGGCTCTGCTCCAGCATCAGCGAAAGCTGCTCGATGCGCTCTTCCAGGCGAAGGGCTGCGCGCTCGTTCGACATTTCCTCGATGCGGCTCGCCAGCGCCTCGATGCGCAGGCCGAGGCCCTGCTCCGGCGCCACCGGGGCCGGGCGGCGGGCGATCATGTCGAGCTGGCCGGCGAGATCGGCGATGCGGCCTTCCAGGCGCTGCATCATCGGATTGTCGGTGACGGATGCCTGCTGCATGCGGCCGGCAGCGGCAATCGCGCGGCTGATCTCGTCGAGGCGCGTATCGAGCCCCTCGAACTGCGAGGTGACGGCGGAGACGAAACGGCCGTCGTCCGGCTGGGACTGGCGGGCGAGCATGTCGATGGCGCGGGCGATCGTCTCCAGCTTGCCTTCCAGCGCATGGATGGCCGGCGTGGCGCTGAGGCCGCCGATCTGGGTCTTCAGTTCGTCGAGCCGGTAGGCAAGGGCTACCAACTCGTCATCGCGCGTCTGGTCGAAAATGGTGAGCTTCTGCTCGACGCCGCTCCAGCGGTCTTCCATGCGGCGCACGGAATCCTCGCGGGCAAGGCCGTCGAGCACGGAACGAAGCTCGTCGAACTCGACGCGCAGCCCGTCGGTCTGGCCGGACTGGCGGCCGAGCTGGTTGATGCCGGTGGAAAGACGCAGCAGTTCCTCGCGCACATCGTCATTGCCATTGCGGCCTTCGGCCACCTGGCGGATGCCGCGGATTTCCGAGCGCAGCGACTGCATCTCGCGCTCCAGCCCGTCGGCAATGTCCTTCTTCAGGTCCTGGCGCAGCGAAACGAGCGCCTTGGCGATGTCCTCGACAGACCCTTCCGCGCGCGCCGGTGCGGCGGCGGCATATCCGGCGTTGGAGGTGCCATAGGCGGTGTGCGCCTGCTGGGCGGCGGCATAATGATCGCTGGAAACGGGGCGGCGCTCCATGCGGGGGACGACGCGCTCGCGCGTGCCTTCGATGGCGCGCTGGCGCTGCATGATCTCGGAGACCGGATCGTCGCGCAGGGGAATGTTGCGCGCCGGCTCGTAGCGGGCGGTTTCGCTGCGCGGCGCGAGCCGCTCGTCCGTCCGCCCACGCGCCTCGCGGCCGTTCGCCATCAGGCCCTCGATACGGGCTTCGAGCCCCTCGATGGTGCGATTGAGCGCATCGAGCGAGGATCTTTCGCCGTGACGTTGCGGGTTTCGCGATCCGTTCATCTTTCGCCTCGCTTTGGCGGCCATCCAGCCTGCCGGGAGATACCCTAGAAGGCACTGCCGCCCCGGCTGCGCCCTTTTATTTCCACTCCGGTACGGGCCTTCGCCCGCCGCCGTCAGCCGTCGGAAACAGTATCGTCCCTGTCTATCCCCGGCCTGCCGCCCGGAATGCACAGAGGGAAACGAATTGATTCCCGATCCCACGCCCTCAAGCGCCACAATTCACGAAACGTGGTAAACAAGGGGTTAATCACCGCGGAAATTTTTTAACGATTTGCTCATAGAATGGCGTTCGGCAGGAAAGACGACCGGTTGCGGCACAGCAGCGGGCGCCCTGGGCGCAGCGCCTCCCCTCCTCTCCCATCCCTCTCCGGCGAAAAATTCCACGCCCTTGCGTTTTGACGTTTACGCAAACGTCAAAGTTTTATAGTATCACTTGCCAAGGACCGGACTCATGTCCGTGGGATAGGTGAGGAACGCGAAAGATGCCGATCTACAAGGCCCCCGTGAATGACACGCTTTTCATCCTGAACGACGTTCTGGCGCTGGAGCGGTACAACAACCTGCCCGGCTTTGCCGACGCGACGGGGGATATGGTGGAGGCGATTGCCGGCGAGGCCGCGAAGGTGGCGGAAGAGGTGCTGTTCCCGGTCAACCTTTCCGGCGACCAGGAAGGCTGCATCCGCAACGACGACGCGACCGTGAAAACGCCGAAGGGTTTCAAGCAGGCCTACGACCTCTACCGCCAGGGCGGCTGGATCGGCCTTGCGGTTCCGGAAGAATTCGGCGGCCAGGGCCTGCCCTATGTGCTGCACACCGCCGTCGGCGAGTATATGTCGTCCGCCAACATGGCGCTCACCATGTATCCGGGCCTGACGCAGGGCGCCATCGCCGCGATCCTCGTGCACGGCTCCGACGCGCAGAAGGCCGCCTACCTGCCGAAGATGGTGGAAGGCACCTGGACCGGCACGATGAACCTGACGGAGCCCCATTGCGGCACCGACCTCGGCCTGCTCCGCACCAAGGCCGTGCCGCAGGCCGACGGTTCCTACCGGATTTCCGGCCAGAAGATTTTTATCTCCGCCGGCGACCACGACATGTCGGAGAACATCGTGCATCTGGTGCTCGCCCGCATCGAGGGCGCGCCGGAAGGCACCAAGGGCATATCGCTCTTTATCGTTCCGAAGTTCATCCTCAAGGACGACGGCGCGCCGGGCGCGAAGAACGGCGTCTCCTGCGGCGCGATCGAACACAAGATGGGCATCCACGGCAACGCCACCTGCGTCATGAACTATGACGAGGCGACGGGCTGGCTCATCGGCGCTGAGAACAAGGGCCTCAACGCCATGTTCGTCATGATGAATGAGGCCCGCCTCGGCGTCGGCCTGCAGGGCCTGTCGATTGCCGAAATTGCCTACCAGAACGCCGCCAACTATGCCCGCGAGCGCCTGCAGGGCCGCTCGCTTTCCGGCGTGAAAAACCCGAACGGCAAGGCCGATCCGCTGATCGTGCACCCCGACATCCGCCGCACGCTGATGACCATAAAGGCCTGGACGGAGGGCGGCCGCGCCTTCACGCTGTGGACGGCGCTGAAATCCGACATCGCCCACCGCTCTGCAGACGAGAAGGAACGCCAGGCCGCCGACGACATCCTCGGCCTGATGACGCCCATCCTCAAGGGCGTGCTCACCGACAAAGGTTTCGACCACGCCGTCATGGCCCAGCAGGTTTTCGGCGGCCACGGCTATATCGAAGAGCACGGCATGAGCCAGTATGTGCGCGATGCGCGCATCGCCATGATCTACGAGGGTGCCAACGGCATCCAGGCGCTCGACCTCGTCGGCCGCAAGCTTGGCATGAATGGCGGGCGCGCCGTCATGGCGCTCTTCAAGGAAATCGGCGATCTCTGCGAGGAGAACCGCAATGACGAGAAGCTCGCCTTCTTCACCAAGCACCTCAAGAAGGGCTTGAACGACCTCCAGGCCGGAACCATGTGGTTCATGCAGAATGCCATGGCCAAGCCCGACAATGCTGGTGCCGGCTCGACCGACTACATGCACCTCTTCGGCCTCGTCACCGTCGGCTATATGTGGGCGAAGATCGCTAAGGCCGCCGAGGACGGCCTTGCGGCAGGCGCCGGCGAGCGCGAGGACTTCTTGAAGAACAAGCTGATCACCGCAAAGTTCTTCATGGAACGCCTGATGCCGGAAACGGCGCTGCGCAAGACCCGCATCGAGGCCGGCGCAGACACGACGATGGAATTGGCGGCCGAAGCGTTCTAGCCTCGAAGAATCAGGCGACCCATTGCGAGTTTGACGGCGCCCGGCGCCGCTAGGGAGAAGAGACCAATGACCGACGTCTTCATCTACGATCATGTGCGCACGCCGCGCGGGCGGGGCAAGAAGGACGGCTCGCTGCACGAAGTGCCGTCCGTCCGCCTCGCCGCCAAGGTGCTGGAAGCGGTGCGCGACCGCAACGGGCTCGATACCGCCAAGGTCGACGACATCGTCATGGGCTGCGTCGATCCGGTGATGGATGCGGGCTCCGTCATCCCGAAGGCCGCCGCCTTCGAGGCCGGCTATTCGACCAAGGCGCCGGGCATGCAGATCTCGCGCTTCTGCGCCTCCGGCCTCGATGCCGTGAATTTCGGGGCGGCGAAGATCGCGCAGGGTGCGGACGATATCGTCATTGCCGGCGGCGTCGAGAGCATGTCGCGCGTCGGGCTCGGCATGTCGGGCGGTTCCTGGTTCATGGACCCCTCCGTCAACTTCCCGGCCTATTTCATGCCGCAGGGCGTCTCGGCTGATCTCATCGCCACCAAATACGGCTTCTCCCGCGACGACGTCGATGCCTATGCCGTCGAGAGCCAGAAGCGCGCCGCGCATGCCTGGCAGAACGGCTATTTCAAGAATTCCGTCGTGCCGGTGAAGGATATCAACGGCCTGACCATCCTCGCCCATGACGAGCATATGCGCCCCGGCACCGACATGCAGGCGCTCGCCTCGCTCAACCCCTCCTTCCAGATGCCCGGCGAGATGGGCGGCTTCGAAGCCGTCGCCATCCAGGCCCATCCGGAAATCGAAGGCATCAATTACGTGCACCATGCCGGCAATTCCTCCGGCATCGTCGATGGCGCGGCCGCCGTGCTGCTCGGCTCGAAGGAGGGTGGAAACATCCTCGGCAAGAAGGCGCGCGGCCGCATCAAGGCTTTCGCCAATATCGGTTCAGACCCGGCGCTGATGCTGACCGGCCCGGTCGACGTCACGGAAAAGCTGCTCGCCCGCACCGGCATGCAACTCTCCGACATCGACCTCTTCGAACTCAACGAAGCCTTCGCCGCCGTGGTGCTGCGTTATATGCAGGCTTTCGACATCCCGCACGACAGGATGAACGTCAACGGCGGCGCCATCGCCATGGGCCACCCGCTCGGCGCCACCGGCGCGATGATCCTCGGCACCGTGCTCGACGAACTGGAACGCCGCGACCTCAACACCGCCCTCGTCACGCTCTGCATCGGCGCCGGCATGGGCACCGCGACGATCATCGAACGCGTCTGAGAAAGTGGCCACGCTCTCTCCGGTCGTCATCCTCGGGCTTGACCCGAGGATCCATCACCCGGAGCTGGATGGTCGGGTCAAGCCCGACCATGACGGAGGAGAGGACAGCGTGTGAAGCCAGATAGATTTCAGGGAAGAGGAATCCCATCATGAGCTACACGAACTTCACCATCGAGACCGACGCCGACGGCATTGCGCTGGTTACCTGGGACATGCCCGACAAGTCGATGAACGTCTTCACCAACGAGGTGATGGACGAGCTGGACAAGATCGTCGACCAGATCGTGGCCGACAGCGCCGTCAAGGGCGTGGTCATCACGTCGGGCAAATCCTCCTTCTCCGGCGGCGCCGATCTTTCCATGATCAAGGCGAGCTTCGACCTGTTGAAGGATGCGCAGGCGAAGGATCCTGCCACCGCCGTCGAAAAGCTGTTTGAGGCCACCGGCCGCATGACCTGGCTGTTCCGCAAGCTCGAAACCTGCGGCAAGCCGTGGGTCTCCGCCATCAACGGCACCTGCATGGGCGGCGCCTTCGAGATGTCGCTTGCCTGCCATGGGCGCGTGGCCTCGAACGCCAAGTCGGTCAAGATCGCGCTGCCGGAAGTCAAGGTCGGCATCTTCCCGGGCGCCGGCGGCACCCAGCGCGTGCCGCGGCTTGCCAATGCACAGGACGCGCTCCAGATGATGACGACGGGCTCGTCGCTGACGGCTGCGCGCGCCAAGGCGATGAACCTCCTGCATCAGGTTGTCGAGCCCGACCAGCTGATCCCGGCCGCCAAGCAGATGATCAAGGATGGCCTGAAGCCGGTGCAGCCGTGGGACGAGAAGGGCTTTAAAGCGCCCGGCGGCGGCATCTGGACGCCGGCTTCGGCGCAGCTCTGGCCGGCAGCACCTGCGATCCTGCGCCGCGAGACCGCGGGCAATTACCCAGGCGCGCTCGCCATCCTGAAGTGCGTCTATGAGGGCCTGCAAGTGCCCTTCGAGACGGGGCTGAAGATCGAGCAGCGCTACTTCACCCATATCCTCCAGACGACCGAAGCCTTTTCGATGATCCGGTCGCTGTTCATTTCCATGCAGGAACTCGGCAAGGGCGCGCGCCGCCCGGCGGGCGTGCCGAAGGCGGAGTTCAAGAAGGTCGCCGTCATCGGCGCCGGCTTCATGGGTGCCTCCATCGCCTATGTCACCGCCGCTGCTGGCATTCCGGTCGTGCTGATCGACCGCGACCAGGAAGCGGCCGACAAGGGCAAGACCGTATCGGAAGGCCTCGTCACCGGCGCCGTCGGCAAGGGCCGCATGTCGAAGGAGGACGGCGAGAAGCTGCTTTCCCTCATCACGCCGACGCCGGATTATGCCAACCTCGCCGATGCCGACCTCGTCATCGAAGCCGTCTTCGAGGACCGTACCGTTAAAAAGGAGGTCACGGAGAAGATCGAGGCCGTGTTGAAGGAGGACGCGATCCTCGCCTCCAACACCTCGACGCTGCCGATCACCGGGCTTGCCAAGAACTCCAAGCGGCCGGAGCAGTTCATCGGCATCCACTTCTTCTCGCCGGTCGACAAGATGATGCTGGTGGAAGTCATCCTCGGCAAGGAGACCGGCGACAAGGCGCTTGCCACCGCGCTCGACTATGTCGCGGCCATCAAGAAGACGCCGATCGTCGTCAACGACACGCGCGGCTTCTACGTCAACCGCTGCGTCTTCCGCTACATGGCGGAAGCCTATGACATGCTGATCGAAGGCGTGCCGGCGGCAATGATCGAGAATGCGGCCAAGATGGCCGGCATGCCGGTCGGACCGCTGTCGCTGAACGACGAAGTCGCCGTCGATCTCTCCTACAAGGTCTTCAAGGCCGCCATCGCCGATCTGGGCGAGAAGGCCGTCGATCCGCGCCATCTGGACCTGGTGACGAAGCTGGTGGAGGGCGAAGGCCGCCTCGGCCGCAAGGCCGGCAAGGGCTTTTACGACTACCCGCCGAAGCCCGCCAAGAAGAAGCTGTGGCCGGGCCTGAAGGCCCTCTACCCGCAGCAGAAGGCGGACGATGTTGACGTGAAGGTGCTGAAGGAGCGCCTGCTCGTCACCATCGCGCTGGAAGCGGCGCGCACCATGGAAGAGGGCATTGTCACCGATCCGCGCGAGGCCGATGTCGGCTCCATCCTCGGCTTCGGCTTCGCCCCCTATACCGGCGGCACGCTGTCCTACATCGACGGCATGGGTGTCAAAACCTTCGTCGCGCTCTGCGAAAAGCTCGCCGCCAGCTACGGCAGCCACTTCCAGCCGACACCGCTGCTGAAGGACATGGCCGCCAAGGGCGAGACCTTCTACAGCCGTTTCGCACCGCAGGAGAAGAAGGCGGCCTGAGCCGCCTTCCCTTCTTCATGACGCTGGACTGACCGCTCGAAGCAGACGCAGCGCGCCCTAGAAGGTGATCTTGATCGAAGGCGCGCTGCGCTTCGCCTCCCCGTGATACACGGCCTCGATATTGTTGCCGTCGGGATCGATGAGGAAGGCGGCGTAATAGCCGGGGTGATAGGGCCGCAGGCCGGGCGCGCCATTGTCCTTGCCGCCGGCGCCGAGGCCGGCCCGGTGGAAGGCCTCGACCATGGCGTTGTCGGCCGCCTGGAAGGCGACGTGGTGGCGGCCGGTCAGCTTGCCCGCTGCCGCCTCGCTGTCGATGCTCGAGACGACGAACTCGTCCACCCAGAAAAAATCCTCCCCGACGCCGCCGATCGGAATTTTCAGCGCATCGAAGATGGCTTCGTAGAACCGACGGCTTGCCGACAGGTCGCGCACCACGAGCTGGATATGGTCGATGAGGCGACCGCGATAGAGTTCCTGCGTTTCCATGCCTGAAGCTCCCTTGACGATGAAAGCCTTCTAGCTAGGTCGCAGGCGCAAACCGTCAACGGCGAAAGCCTGTTCCGCGCGGAACAGCGGTCGTTCAAGCGATATGGGAAAGTCTGGTCACTGGATGAGAGAGGCTCATCCCTCACAGAGATCAGGAGAGACCCCCATGCGCAAGATCATCGTTTCCGCCACCATCGCCCTCGTTGCAGCCGTTTCCTTCGCCGCCCCGTCGCAGGCCGGTTACTACAGCTACGGCTACAAGCCGCATTGCTTCGTCAAGAAGATCCATTCCTACGACTACTACGGCAACCTGATCGTCAAGAAGATCAAGATCTGCAAGTAAGCGTCACGCCCACTGACCTCCCCGAAGGCCCGGATGTTCCCCTGCATCCGGGTCTTTTGCCGTGTGGATCACGCCGGGCGCGGGGCCTCGGCCATCTGCACCAGCAGCTCCGCGCGCGTGCCCACCGGGCGGGTGGCATAGGCGAGTTTGGCGCCGAGGCTGGAGGCCATGGCGCCGATGATCTTGGAGCCGAGGCCGGTGCCGCGCACCGGGCCTTCGCCGCGCCAGCCGATGCCGTCATCCTCGACGAAGAGCAGCGCATTTTCCGGATCGAGGCGTGTGAAGCCGACGCGCACCTCGCCGCCCGTTTCGCCATAGGCATATTTGAAGGCGTTGGTGACGAGCTCCGTCACGATGACACCGAGCGAGACGGCGCGGTCGGTCGGAACGTGCAGCGGCTCCAGCATGCGGTTGAGGCGGACATTGCGGCCATGGCCCTGCATTGACGTGTCGAGCTCGGACAGCAGCGTCGAGAGGTAGGCGCCCATGTCGACATGGCGCACATCTTCCGACGTATAAAGTCGGCGGTGGATGCCGGCGATGGCGGTGATGCGGGCCTGCGTCTCGGAAAGCGCCTGCCTGACGGCCTCGTCGGAGGCGCTCGACATCTGTAGCCGGATAAGGGCCGCGGCGAGCGCCAGCGAATTGCCGACGCGGTGATTGACCTCGGCGAGCAGCACTTCGGCGCGCTCCTTGGCGAGCCGGATCTCCAGCTCGGCCTTGAGTTTCGCCCGCTTCAGCTCGGCATTTTCCAGCGCCTGGCCGAGTGCATTGGCGAGCAGCGGGATGAAATCGTCGCCAACCGACTTGATGACATAGTCCGCAGCACCCGCCTTCAGCGCCTCGACGGCGACCTGGGCGTCGTTCGACCCCGTCACATAGACGACCGGCACCGCGCCCGGCGCATCGGCGAGCTCCTTCAGGAAGGACAGGCCCGTGCCCGCCTTCAGGAAGTGATCGAGCACCACGGCATCGATATCGCCTTCGGCCAGCAGCTCGCGGCCGCGTTCCAGGTCCTCCGCATGCAGCACCGTATAGCCGAGACGACCGAGCGCCCGCTCGGCAAGCCGCGCGAGGATCGGATCGTCGTCGATATAGAGGATGCGGACAGGACCTTCCTTCATTTACTGCGTCTCGGGGATCTGGATGACGGAGAAGAACAGGCCGAGCTGGCGGATCGCATGCGCGAAGCTCTCATATTCGACCGGCTTGGTAATGTAGACATTGGCGCCGAGATCGTAGCAGCGCTGGATTTCCCGCTCGTCGTCCGTCGTCGTGAGGATGACCACCGGCAGGCGCTTGGTATGGGTATTGGTCTTGATCTTCTGCAAGATGTCGATGCCCGACATGTCCGGCAGGTTGAGATCGAGCAGGATCAGCAGGAACCGGCCGGCGCTGGCGAGGCCCGAGCGATCCTTGCCCAGCACGAAATCGAGCGCTTCGGTGCCGTTCGTGAACGGCACGACCTCGTTGTGCACGCCGGCGCGGCGAATGTTCTTCTCGATGAGGCGCGCATGGCCCTCGTCATCCTCGATCATGACGATGGTGACTTCCTTGCCCAATCCGTTCATGCCTGCATACTCCTGACTACTTTGCTGAGATCGGGCGGCAGACGCAGCACGAAGGTGGTCCCCTGCCCGAGTTCCGATCGGATGACGATATCACCGCCAAGATTGCGCATCAGTGAACGCACATGCGCAAGGCCGATGCCTTCGCCGGGTTTGTCCTGGGTGCCGGAGCGGCGGAACAGCTCGAAGACCCGCTCGTGGTCTTCCGGCGCGATGCCGCGGCCGTTGTCGGTGAATTCGATGACGAAGCCGGCGCGGCCGCCATTGCGCGCGCTGACGGAAACGCGCAGCGGCCGGCCGGGCGACTGGTACTTGATGGCGTTGTCGAACAGGTTGCCGAACACCTGCTCCAGCGACAACCGGTCTGAAATGACGGTCGGCAGATTGCCGTCGATGGTAACCTCGCCGTCGGATTCGCTGACCTGGTGGTTGACCGCGGCAGCCCCCCCTTCGACGAGGGCCTTCAGGTCCACCCGCTCGATCCGCAGTTCCCGCCGGCCATCACGCGAAATCTTCAGGATGGCGTTGATCAGGCCGTCCATCTTCTTGGTGGAGGAGCGGATGAAGCCGATCGCTTCCGGCAGGTCTTCGGAGGCCGCGCGGCGGGCTTCGAGGATGTCGGCCTCGCTCGGCGCCTTGCCGTCGGCGAGCACGTAGTTCTGGATGGAGGACAGCGAGGCCTGGAGCTCGCTGGTGAAACCCATGATGTTGACGAGCGGGGCGCGAAGGTCGTGCGTGACGATATAGGCGAAACGCTGGACTTCCTGGTTGGCGCGGATCAGCTCTTCCGTGCGTTCGTCGACCCGCTTCTCCAGCGTGGCGTTCAGCGTCTCCACCTCGCGCCGGGCAACGATGATATCACGGGTATATTGCGCGACGACCGTGGCCGCGCCGCCCATGACGCCGATGATGGCGATGGCGCCGATGATCGTCGTCCAGCGCAGCGCACCGGCCGACCACAGCATATCGATCACGCCCTCCTGAAGGCGGCGGTCGGCATCGGCCATGATATCGCCAAGCTGGTCGCGGAGCTGGTCCATCAGAATACGACCGCGATCCGTCTTGACCTGGGCCACGGCATCCGCCGACCGGCCTTCCTGGATGGCCGTCACCGTATCGGCAAGCTCGCCGAGCTTGTCGGCGATGAGGCGATCGATCGTGGGAATGCGCGCGGCATATTCGGGGAAACGGGAGGCCTTTTCCGCCAGCGACTTCTGCCGCTCGGAAACGGCCTTCAGCGCTTCGTCATAGGGCGTGCGAAAACCCGCTTCCCCCGTGATGATGAAGCCGCGCTGGCCGGTTTCGGCGTCCTTGAGGGTGGACAGAAGGTCAGCGGCGGCGCTGCGCGTCGCGCGGATTTCGATCAGTTCGGCAAAATAGGTCTGCACCTTGCCGACGAGCAAAAGCGACGTGCCCACGATGCCGAGCAAAGCAATCATGCCTGCGATGAGCAGGATAATCGTCGAGCGCACGAATGCGGCGTTCGATATCGGCATTCCACCCCCCGGTTAAAGCCGTCCACAGGACGGCGACAATATCGTTATAGGGCCTGCATGCAACTGACCAGCGTCAAGTACAAGGGGAATCTTTTGGTTGTTTCGCGACTTAACAGCTCAAACGCGCGCCCGGAAACGTGCGGCGAAGCGTTCGCTGGCAATGATGATCATGCCGGCCGAAATGATCAGCACGGCGCCGGCAAAAACGTTCGAGCCGGGCACGTCGCTCCAGATGAGATAACCGAGCACAAAGGCCCAGACGAGCGAGGAATATTCGAAGGGGGCGAGCACCGAAACCGGCGCCCGGCGCATGCCCTCGAACATCGCGAACTGGCCGATACCGGCCACCACGCCGGTGCCCGCCATCAGCGCAAGATCGGTCGCCGAGACCGACTGCCAGACGAAGGGCATGGCGAGGGCCGTGTAGAACACGAAGAAGCCGCTCGATATGGTCATCTGCACCGGGGTGCGCTCGTGCAGCGCCGTCTTGCGCAGCAGGACCGTCGCGATCGCCCAGAAGATGGCGGCCTGCAGGGCGAGATAGACGGGCAGCGACAGTTCCAGGCCCTTGACCGCCACGCCGCAGGCGATGACCACGCCGACAAAGCCGGTCGCCACCGCAAGCCAGCGATAGCCCGGGACCTTCTCGCCGAGGATCGGCACCGAGAGGATCGTCATGACGATGGGCGAGGCATAGTAGAGCGTCGTCAGCTCGGCGAGCCCGAGGTCGCGTGCCGCGGTGTAGTAGGAAAGCCAAGCAGCGAGAAGCAGCAGATTGCGCAAAAAGAGCGGCTTCAGCACAGGCGAATAGCGCGCGCTGCGCAGAAGCGGCCGGCCGCCCCAGGCAAGACAAAGTGAGAAAATCGTGACGCTGCGCACGAAAAGGATCTGCCAGACAGGCAGCGCCGCGACGAGCCATTTGACCGACGCATCCTGCACGGAAAACAGGAAATAGGCGAAGGACGTCAGCAAAATGCCGGAAGTGACGGTCTTGTGCACGGGATGGACCTCGAAAACGCGACGAAGCCGCGCAATCCTTGATAGCGCGCCGTTCGTTGCGGCGAAAGTGGCTGAAAATCACGGGTTGAAGGAAATTTTTCCCACCCTGCCGCGCACCTCCCGCAACCCGCCGCGAAAAGTCCGCCGGGCGCCAAATTTCAGCGTGCAAGCGGGGCGTGACGGGTATATGCGCGGGACCATGGACTCCAAACGACTCGGCTATGTCTTCACCCTGCTCGCCATCCTGATTTTCAGCCTGCAGGACTCCATCTCGAAACATCTCGGCAGCGTCTATCCGCCGGTCTTCATCGCCATGATACGCTTCTGGGCGTTCGCTGCCTTCGCCATCGTGCTCGGCGCGCGCAGCCCGGGCGGGCTACGGGCGGCGGCGGCGACGAAACGGCCGGTTTTGCAGATCATGCGGGGCGCCATCCTCGCATTCCAGATCGTCATCACTATCACCGCCTTTACGACCGTCGGCCTCGCCCGCTCGCAGGCGATCCTGGCCTCCGGGCCAATCTTCGTGGCGCTGCTCTCGATGCCGCTGCTCGGCGAGCGCGTGGGCTGGCGGCGCTGGACGGCGATCGGCGTCGGCCTTTGCGGCGTGCTGATCATCGTCAATCCAGGCAGTGTCGCCTTCGAACCCACCGTCCTGCTGCCGCTCCTCGCGGCTCTGATGTTCGCGATCTATGTCATCGCGACCCGCCTCGCCAGCCGCGAAGACAGCGCCTCGACCAGCTTCTTCTATATCGGCGTCGCCGGCGCTGTAGCGATCTCGCTGATCGGGCCGTTCTACTGGACCAATCTTGCCCCCGTCGACTGGCTCTGGATGGGCATCGTCTGTATCACCGGCATGTCGAGCCACTATTTCCTGATCCGCGCCTACGATCTGCTCGATGCTGCGGCCGTGCAGCCGCTCACCTATCTCCAGGTCGTGCTGGCGGCGATCGTCGGCGTCACCGTCTTCGGCGAGACGCTGAACCTCAACATGGTCGTCGGCTCGGCCATCGTGGTCGGTGCCGGCATCTTCACCATCTGGCGCGAAAGCGTGGTGGCTCGGCGGCGGGCGGCCGAAAAATCGTCCGGAAATGAAACAGGAAAATAATCCTTTTTTCTTTACTCGGAAAACGTCCTTCGCTATGCTTCCGGGCAATCGGACCGGCGCGTGCCGGTCCGCCGCCTTGGCAGGGTTTCTCAACATGTTCTCCCACGACCGGATCTGGGCGGCAATCGACGCCCTCGCCGAGCGCAACCGGCTCTCCCCGTCCGGCCTTGCCCGCCGCGCCGGGCTCGATCCCACGTCCTTCAACAAATCGAAGCGACAGGGTGTGGACGGCCGCCAGCGCTGGCCGTCGACGGAATCGATCGCCAAGGTGCTCGACGCGACCGGCGCCTCGATCGACGAGTTCTTCACGATCTCAGACGTCACGCGCGATATCGCGCTGCCGCAGGGCGCCTTTCCGCCACAGACCGGCACCATTCCGCTGCTCGGCTTCGCGCAGGCGGGCGCCGGCGGCTTTTTCGACGATGGCGGCTTTCCCGCCGGTCAGGGCTGGGACGTGGTCGAATTCCCCGCCGGGCCGGAACGCAAGGCCGGCGTTTATGCGCTGGAGGTACAGGGCGACAGCATGATGCCGCTCTACCGCGACGGAGACGTGCTGATCGTCGAGCCGGGCGCGCAGGTGCGCCGCGGCGACCGGGTCGTGGTGAAGACCCGCGAAGGCGAGGTCATGGCCAAGGTGCTGCACCGCCAGAGCCCGCGCACGATCGAGCTCGTCTCGCTCAATCCCGAGCACCCGAACCGCAATTTCGACATGGACGAGGTAGACTGGATCGCCCGCATCATCTGGGCGAGCCAATAGGACGCCGGTCCTTTAGCCGCCGTAGAGATTGACCGGAAAATAGCGCAGGTAGATTTCCTGCAGGCGGCCGTTGCGCGACAGCGCCAGAAGCGCATGGTCGATGGCGCCGGCAATCGCCGTGTCCTCCTTGCGGAACATGATCGTCAGGCCTTCGCCGAGGAACTGCTCCGACACGTAAGGCCCATCAAACAGGCGGCAGCAGCCGGCGGATTCCGTGCCGTTCGTCCAGAAGGCGAGTTGCATGCCGTCGCCGAAGACGGCGTCGACCTTGCCGTCCTTGAGGCTTGCGAGCAGGGCCGTGCGATCGGGAAACACCTCCGCTTTCAGGCGCGGGAAAAACGCCTTCACCATCGCCTCGTGCGCGCTTGCCGCAACGACCCCCACCCGCTTTCCATCCAGGGCCGCCGCCGTCTCGCCTGCGGGCGGCGTCTTCTTCGTCACGGCGAAGCGGGCCGGCAGGCGCATGAAGGGGCGGGAGAAGAGGAACCGCTTGCGCAGATCGGCGGTCACGGCCACGCCTGCGGCGACTGCCTCGCCATTGCCATCGACCAGCGCCTTTTCCAGTTCCGGAAAGGTTACCGCCTGGATCTGGCATTTTTCCGTCAGCGCCAGTTCCCGGCAGACCTCACGCACCAGATCGACATGGAAGCCGGCAAGCTTGCCGGTCTGGTCGATGAAATTGAACGGCGGAAAATCGACCGTGGTGAGGAACCGCAGACGCACGATGCCCGAGAGATCCGGCCGCGCGATGCGCTCGCGCGTGTCGAACAGGATCGGCAGGTCAACCGCCGAGCGCTCCTGCGCCGCGGCGGCCCGCGGGGTCATCACCGCCATCAACAGGCAAAGCGCAAGAAGCCCATAGATTTTGAGAGGTGAAATTTCGCTATGTCTCATTACAATCAACTTAGAGTTAAAAAAGGGTACCGCCGATAAACGGGAGCGATAGCTGCATGCGACTGGCAGAATATCCTGACGATATCGCTTTCGCCACCGCAATCGGCATCATGCCGAGGCCATGCGGCCCACCCTGCGAGGAACACATCCCGCCGCGCCTGATGACGGAAGCCCGGCTCTTCCGCCGGCTCGGCCTGTCGAAGACGCTGATCTCCACCATGCTGGTGCGCGCCAGCCAGCACGGCACGACGCTGGAATCGGAATTGCTGGCCAGCGGCGCGGTGTCGGAAGAGATCTACTACGAGGCGCTGGCCGAGATCCTGCACCTTCCCTTTCTCACCCGGATCGACCCGGCTCAGCTCGAAGACCTTCCCGGCGTGGACACGCAACTTGTCGAACCGACCGTCGTGCGGCTTCGCCATCCCGCCCGCGCGCCGACGACGGCGATCGTGCCGAGCGCCGAGCGGCTGGGCTATCTCACCGAGCGGCTTGCCCATGCGCCGGCCCTGCGCACGATGATGGCCGCGACCACACCCTCGGCCTTGCGGGCCGCCCTCTGGCAGGCCGGCTGCAACCGGCGGGTGCGCGACACGGTGGATCAGCTTTTCGCCACGATGCCGGAGGCAAGCGCCCGCATCACGCTCTGGGGGCGGCAAGGGTTTTACACCGGCATCGTGCTGGCGCTCCTGCTCTCGCTCGCCATCGCCGCGCCGACGCTTGCGCTGATCCTCCTGCACATCGCGACGACCCTGCTTTTCTTCGCCACCTTCCTGGTCCGTCTCGTGGCGCTTATCGCCAAAAAGCGGGAGGCAGGACGAGTTCTGGCCCGTCCGCCTGCCCGACCGCGTCCGGTCTATTCCGTCTTCGTCGCGCTCTACCGGGAGGCGGCCGTCGTGCCGCAGCTCATCGAGACCCTGAACAAGATCGAATGGCCGGCCGCCTGCCTCGACATCAAGCTGATCTGCGAGGCCGACGACCGGGAGACGCTCGACGCGCTGGCCGCCATGCCGCTCGGCCGGCAATATGAGGTGGTCGCAGTGCCACCCGGCCGGCCGCGCACCAAGCCCAAGGCGCTCTCCTATGCGCTGGGTGCCGCGCGCGGCGAATATCTGGTGATCTACGACGCGGAGGATCGGATCGATCCGCTCCAGCTCGAGGAAGCGTGGCGCACCTTCGAGAGCGGTCCTCGGGAGATCGTCTGTCTGCAAGCGCCGCTCGTCATTACCAATGTGCGGGAGAGCTGGTTGAGCGCCCTCTTCGCGCTCGAATATGCCGGGCTCTTTCGGGTGCTGCTGCCACGACTTGCCGCTGCTCGCCTGCCCATGCCGCTCGGCGGCACGTCCAACCATTTTCGCACGCGTGTGCTTCAGCAGGTGGGCGGGTGGGATCCCTACAATGTCACCGAGGATGCCGACCTGGGGCTCCGCCTCTACCGCCTCGGCTATCGCTGCGGCACGATCACCCGGCCGACCTATGAAGAGGCGCCGAGCGGACGGGATGCCTGGCTTGGCCAGCGCACGCGCTGGTTCAAAGGCTGGCTGCAAACCTGGCTGGTGCTGATGCGCCGGCCCTCGCGGCTGGTGCAGGACATGGGCCTCTGGCCAAGCTTCGTCTTCCAGGTGCTGATCGGCGGGCTCATCCTCTCCTCACTCGCCCATCCGCTCATCATCGCCTATATCGGCATGATCACCTGGTCGCTGTTCTTCAAGTCCGCCTATACGGTCGGGCCGTTCGAGCTCACGATGTTCACCATCGACATGGTCAACATCTTCGGCAGCTACGCGGTCTTCGTCGCTCTCGGGCGAGGCGGAATGACGCCCGGCGAACAGGCGGCCGCAGGCTGGCGCTGGGCGCTGACGCCGGTCTACTGGCTGTTCCTGTCATTTGCCGCCTGGCGCGCGGTCAAGGAGCTCTGCAACGACCCGTTCTTCTGGAACAAGACGACCCACCGCCCGGCGCAGACGGAGACCGAGGTGGAAGCCGGCTAAGAAAGAGGATGTCGGGCGGCTGGAGCGGGTAGCGGGAATCGAACCCGCGCGTTCAGCTTGGGAAGCTGACAGGCTACCATTACATCATACCCGCAAGGCAGCGCGACGGCGCAGTCATTCAACAGTTCGCCCGGCGTGTCAAGCGCGCGACATGCCCGGTGGGCTATACTAGATTGGCGTCCGGATTTCATCGATTCGTTCGGAGCCAAAGCAACCTATGATCCAGTTCGCCACCTCAACCGGGACGGTCTCGGTCAAAAATTGGGGCTATGAGCTGCAAGGGCTGAACGGCAATGCGCTCGACCCGGCCCTGCTCGCCTCGGCCACCCATGACCTGCTGGTAATCGACGCTTCGCGGGACGGAACCGATGCGGGCCGATTTTCGCAAGACGAGATCACGCGCATGAAGGACGGCATGGGCGGCCGCTCCGTCGTCATCTCCTATACCTCGATCGGCGAAGCCTCGGACTTCCGCGACTATTGGGACAAGGACTGGACGACGACCGGCACGGCGATGGGACGGTTGACCGGCGAGGCACCGGACTGGCTTGGCCCGGTCAATCCCGACTGGCCGGAGAGCCGCAAGGTCCGGTATTGGGATTCCGACTGGCAGAAGATCATCTTCAACGACCAGAAGACCGGCGAAGTCGATGCCATCGTCAAGGCAGGTTTTGACGCGGCCTATCTCGATATCGTCGACGGCTATTATTTCTGGGGCGCGGAGATTTCCGCGAAGGACAAGCAGGCGGGCGACCCGGCAAACGTCAAGCAGGCGGCGCAGCGCATGGTGGATTTCATCGTGGACCTGACCGCGCATGCGCGCGAGAGCAACCCGGATTTCTTCGTGATCCCGCAGAACGGCGCATGGATTCTCGACGACCTGGGCTCCGACACCGCGCGCAAAAAGGCCTATCTCGATGCCATCGGTGGCATTGCGGTGGAGGACCTCTACTTTCGCGGCGATGCGGACGAGAACAATCCGCTGCGCCCGGACGAGGAGACCATCGCCACCCTGAAGCGGGATTTTCTGGACAAGGGCATACCGGTCTTCGTCGTCGACTACATCAATGGCAGCAAGCGGGTCGCCGACTTCAACAAGATGGTGCTGGAAGACGGTTTCATCCCCTTCGCCTCGCCCGACCGGGATCTCGACCGGCTGGTCGGCACCCATGACGGCGATCCGGCCTATATAAAACCTTCGGCGAAGGCGGATGTGTTGCGCGGCTCGAAGCTCGCGGACACGATCCATGCGCTGGCTGGCAATGACAGGATCGACGGCCGGGCCGGCAACGATTGGCTCTATGGCGGCGCGGGCAAGGATACGCTGACGGGTGGCGCAGGTGCGGACAGGCTGAAGGGAGGTGCCGGCGCCGATACCTTTGTCTTCAAGTCCATCAAGGATTCGACCGTTGCCGCTTCCGGGCGCGACACGATCGGCGATTTTTCCGCAAAGGACGGCGACAGGATCGACCTGAAGACCATCGACGCGAGCACGAAAACCGCCGGTGACCAGGCCTTCGCCTTCATCGGCACCCAGGCTTTCCACAAAAAGGCGGGCGAGCTGCGCTATGAGACCAAGGCCGGCGACACCCTTGTCTTCGGCGACGTCAACGGCGACGGCAAGGCCGATTTTTCCATCCGGCTCGACGCGGCGATCACGCTCACGAAAGGCGACTTCATTCTTTAGCCGGCTTAGGGCTTCGCCGGCTCATCTATGAACAGCCGGCGCGTATGGCAATCAGCCCGCCTCGGCGGGCATGAGCCCCCGCACTTACAAAATTATCCCGCGCGAAAATGTTTGGAGAGTTTCAGGCCCTGCGCCTGGTAGTTGGAGCCAAGGCCGGTGCCGTAGAGGCCTTCGGGGGCGTCGAGCATGTGCTCGTAGATGAGGCGGCCGACGATCTGGCCGTGTTCCAGGATGAAGGGCACTTCGTGGCTGCGCACCTCCAGGACCGCGCGGCTGCCGGAGCCGCCGGCGGGCGCGTGGCCGAAGCCGGGATCGAAGAAGCCGGCATAGTGCACGCGGAATTCGCCAACGAGCGGGTCGAAGGGCGTCATCTCCGCGGCGTAGAGCGGCGGGACATGCACGGCCTCGCGCGAGACGAGGATGTAGAACTCGTCCGGATCGAGGATCAGCTCGTTGCGGCCGCGGCTGAACAGCGGCTCCCAGAAATCGAAGATATCGTGCTGGTTCTTGCGGTCGACATCGACGACGGAGGTGTGGTGCTTGCCGCGATAGCCGATGAGGCCATCCGGGCCGGTGCCCTTGAGGTCGATCGACAGTGCGATGCCGCCCCCGGAGACGTTCGGCGTGTCGCTCGCCACCAGCGTGTCGCTGCCGTGCAGCGCCAGCAGTTCGCTTTCGCCGAGCAGGGCATTGCCCTTGCGAAAACGGATCTGCGACAGGCGCGAGCCTCGGCGCACGACGATCGGGAAGGTGCGCGGCGAGATTTCGAGATAGAGCGGGCCGGAATAGCCGGCCGGGATCTTGTCGAATTCCTGGGCGCGATCGGTGATGACGCGCGTGAAGATATCGAGGCGGCCGGTGGAGCTTTTCGGGTTCGCGGAAGCCGCGAGTTCGGCCGGCAGGTCGAGGCTTTCCATCAGCGGCACGATATAGACGCAGCCGGTCTCCAGCACCGCGCCGACCGAGAGGTCGATGACGTGCAGTTGCAGCCGGTCGAGCTTGTCGGCGACGAGATGCGACGGCCCCGGCAGGAAGCTGGCGCGCACGCGGAAGGCGCGTGCGCCGAGGCGCAGGTCGAGGCTTGCCGGCTGGATCTGGTCGTCGTCGAGCGGGGCCTCGCTTTTCAGCCGGCCGCCGTCGAACAAGCCACGAATGGCGTTGTCCGCCAGAATACCTGTGCTGCGCACCGCAGAGCCACCCATCATCATAAAGTCCCGTCAGAAGGCCGCACAAAACCAAATGCCGGCAATTGACGCAAGCGCGGGCGCGCAGTATTAGCAAAGTTATCCCGTGGTGATTTGGCCGGCCGGCTTGCAGCCACGTAAAACAAGTAGCTAAAAAGGCCGGGTTCAAAACCGGCCTGCTTTTGCGGCCGGTTTTTTTGTTTGAAGGCAACGATCACATGAGCAAGTCCTGGCGCCCGGCCACCCAACTCGTTCACGGCGGAACCACCCGCTCCCAGCATGGCGAAACCGCAGAGGCAATCTTCCTCACGCAAGGGTTCGTCTATGACACGTCCGCGGCCGCCGAGGCCCGCTTCAAGGGCGAGACGGACGGCTTCATCTACGCCCGCTACGGCAGCCCCACCAACGACATGTTCGAAAAGCGCATGTGCCTGCTGGAAGGTGCGGAGGATGCGCGCGCCACCGCCTCCGGCATGGCCGCCGTTTCCGCCGCGATCCTCTGCCAGCTGAAGGCCGGCGACCATATCGTTGCCGCCCGTGCGCTGTTCGGTTCCTGCCGCTGGGTGGTCGAGACGCTCGCGCCGAAATACGGCATCGAATGCACGCTGATCGACGGCCGCGACCTCGCCAACTGGGAAAAGGCGATCCAGAAGAACACCAAGGTGTTCTTCCTCGAAAGCCCGACCAACCCGACGCTGGAAGTGATCGACATCGCGGGTGTCGCTAAGCTCGCCAACCAGGTCGGCGCCAAGGTCGTCGTCGACAACGTGTTCGCCACGCCGCTCTTTCAGAAGCCGCTCGAACTCGGCGCGCATGTCGTCGTCTATTCCGCCACCAAGCATATTGATGGCCAGGGCCGCTGCCTTGGCGGCGTTGTGCTGTCGGACAAGGCGTGGATCGACGAGAACCTGCACGACTATTTCCGCCACACCGGCCCGGCCATGTCGCCATTCAATGCCTGGACGCTGCTGAAGGGCATCGAGACGCTACCGCTCCGCGTCAAGCAGCAGACGGAGAATGCCAGCCGCATCGCCGATTTCCTCGCCGAAAGCAACAAGGTCGCCCAGGTCATCTATCCGGGCCGCAAGGACCATCCGCAGGCCGATATCATCGCCAAGCAGATGACGGGCGGCTCGACGCTGGTCTGCTTCGAGCTGAAGGGCGGCAAGGAAGCGGCCTTCGCTTTGCAGGATGCGCTCGAGGTGATCAAGATCTCCAACAATCTTGGCGATGCGAAAAGCCTGATCACCCATCCGGCGACGACCACGCACAAGAACCTGACGGACGAGGCGCGCGCCGAACTCGGCATTTCCGCCGGCACGGTGCGCCTGTCGGCCGGCATCGAGGACAGTGAAGACCTGATCGAGGATTTTTCGCGCGCCCTTGCGAAGATCAACGCCTGATCCTCGACACCACGAAACGGACAAATGCGGAAGCACCGGCCGAAGCGGCCGGTGCTTTCTTTGCTTATCCTTGACGAAACCATATTCCTGTAGAATAGCAGGAGCTAATCAGTTCAAGGCTTGCCCATGTATCGTGCGCTTACCCGCGACATCGAAGTGACCGTAGAGCCGTACTACCTGGCCGATCAGTCCGATCCTGACGACAGCCGCTATGTCTGGGGTTACCGGGTGGTCATCGCGAACCATTCCGATGTCGTCGTCCGGCTGATGACGCGCTACTGGCACATCACCGACCAGAACGGCCAGGTGGACGAGGTCAACGGTCCGGGCGTCATTGGCGAGCAGCCGGTGCTGCGCCCCGGCGATACCTATGAATATTCCTCCGGCTGCCCGCTCGAAACGCCGTCCGGCATCATGTTCGGCCGCTACCGCATGGAAGCGGAGAACGGCGAAGCCTTCGACGTCGCCATCCCCGCCTTCTCCCTGGATACGCCAGGGCAGCCACGCGTCCTGAACTGAGTACGCGTGCTCTTCTACTGCTACTGCGGCAAAACTTCCGCCGCCTCGAAGCGGTAGGTGGTCGAGCAGAATTCGCAGGTGAGCTCAATCTCACCCTTGTCGTCCGTCGTGTGGGCGATCTCCTCGGCGCTCAGCGCTGCGAGCACGCCCTTCAGCTTCTCGCGCGAACAGGAGCAGCGGTCCAAGACCTGCTGCGGCTGGTACACACGCACGCCGCGCTCGTGGAAGAGCCGGAACAGCAGCCGTTCGGTGCCGACATTCGGATCCGTCAGCTCGTCGGCGTCGATCGTCTCGACCATCGCCTTGGCTTCCGCCCAGTTGTCGTCGTCGGCGATCTTGTGGCCGGCCTCGTCGCCGTCGCCGCCCGGAAGATCGGGCTGGCGCATGCGCTCCGGCGCCTGCGGCAGGAACTGCGCGACCATGCCGCCGGCCCGCCAGCGGTGACGCACCTTGCCATCCGCATCGCGATCGAACAGTTCGGCGACACCAAGGCGCACCTTGGTCGGGATTTGTTCCGACTGGCGGAAATAGACGCCGGCGATCTCTTCCAGCGTATGGCCATCGAGCGGCACAATGCCCTGGTAGCGCTGGGTATGCGCGCCCTGATCGATGGTGAAGGCGAGGATGCCCTTGCCGAGCAGTTCGTGCGGCTCGGTCCGGCCCTCGGCAATCGCCGCATCGAGCGCTTCCTGGTCGAAGCGGGCATAGGCGCGCACATTCTCCGGCGCGGAGAAATCGGCGACCAGCAGATCGACGGGGCCGTCGCCCTTGGTCTGGACGATCAGCTTGCCTTCGAACTTCAGCGAGGTGCCGAGCAGCACGGTCAGCGCAATCGCCTCGGCAAGCAGCCGCGCGACGGGGGCCGGATAGTTGTGACGGCCCAGAATGCCGTCGAGCATGGGGCCGAGCTGGACCGCGCGGCCGCGCACGTCGAGGCCCTCCACCTGGAACGGCACGACATGATCGTCGCCAGCATAACCGGGCTCTCCGAGTTTCAGGGCATTCTCAGCCATCATCATCCTGCTCCTTGCACGCCGGGAAGCCGCCGGGCCAGAGGCCCCGCTTCGGTCAGACCGGCGTTCTACCGTGATTTCGCGCTCCTGCCGCCCGATAATTCCATAGAGAGCGGGCATGCGCCAGAGAGAGCGCCTTACAGCGCTCCGTGATGGCCCCTAGATCGTGCCGCGCGCGGTATTTTTCAAGATGGCGTCAGACGGCGCCAAGGCACCAGGCAAGGATCGATTTCTGCGCATGAAGACGGTTTTCCGCCTCGTCGAAGACCACCGACTGCGGGCCGTCGATCACCTCGTCGGTGACCTCCTCGCCGCGATGCGCCGGCAGGCAGTGCATGAAGAGGGCGTTCTCGTTTGCCCGCGCCATAAGCTGCTTGTTCACCTGGTAGGGCTGGAAGATGTTGTGGCCGCGGGCGCGGTGTTCCTGATTCATCGAGACCCAGGTGTCGGTGACGATGAGGTCGACGCCCTCGACGATGGCGTCCGGATCATGGCCGAGCAGGATGTTGCCGCCATTGTCGCGTGCCCAGTTCAGGATCTTGTCGTCCGGCTCGGAGCCCATCGGCACGGCCATCTTCATCGTATAGCCGAAGCGGGCCGAACCCTCGACGAAGGAATGCAGCACGTTGTTGCCGTCGCCTGTCCAGGCGAAGGTCTTGCCCTTCGTCGAGCCGCGATGCTCCTCGAAGGTCATGATGTCGGCCATGATCTGGCAGGGATGCGTCAGGTCCGTCAGCGCATTGATGACCGGCACGGTGGCGTGTTCGGCAAGCTCCAGCAGGCGGGCATGGTCGGTGGTGCGGATCATGATGGCATCGACGTAGCGCGATAGAACCTTGGCCGTATCACCGATCGTCTCGGCGCGGCCGAGCTGCATTTCCGTGCCCGACAGGAACAGCGTCTCGCCGCCGAGCTGGCGCATGCCGACGTCGAAGGAGACGCGGGTTCGGGTCGAGGGCTTCTCGAAGATCATGGCGAGCATCTTGCCGGCGAGCGGCTTTGCCTCCGTGCCGGCCTTGCTGGCGGCCTTGCGCGTGTGCGCATCGTCCATGATGACGCGGAGATCGCTTTCCGAAACGGCGGAAAGGTCGAGAAAATGCTTGGCCATGATGTGTCCTGTCTGTCCGGTCCTTTGATGCTGCCGCGACCTTTGCGCGTCACGAGTGACGCGCGGCGCGGCAGTGCTCAGGCCGCCTTGGCGGCGCTGAGCTTTTCGGCAGCCCGCTCGATGCGCGCAAGCCCCTCGCGCGCCTCCTCGGTGGTCACCGTCAGCGGCGGCAACAGCCGCAGCACATTGTCGCCCGCCGGCACGGCGAGCAGCTTTTCCGCACGCACGGCCTTGAGCAGTTCGGCGGTCGGTATCCTTGCCTTGATGCCGAGCATCAGGCCCTCGCCGCGGATATCCTCGATGATCTCGGGGAAGCGATCCTTCAATGCCGCGAGACCCTGGCGGAAGACGAGCGCCACGTCGCGCACATGATCGAGGAAGCCCTCTTCCAGCACGACGTCGAGCACCGCATTGCCGACCGCCATGGCGAGCGGGTTGCCGCCATAGGTCGAGCCATGTGTGCCGGCGACCATGCCGGCAGCCGCTTCGTTCGTGGCAAGGCAGGCGCCGAGCGGGAAACCGCCGCCGATGCCCTTGGCGACCGCCATGATATCCGGCGTGACGCCCGACCATTCATGGGCGAACAGGCGCCCGGTGCGGCCGACGCCGGACTGTACCTCGTCGAGAACCAGCAGCAGGCCGTATTCGTCGCAGAGCTGGCGCAGCTCCTGCATGAATTCCTTCGGCACCGGGCGGATGCCGCCCTCGCCCTGCACCGGCTCGATCAGGATCGCGGCCGTCTCTTCGGTGATCGCATCCTTGACGGCGGTGATGTCGCCGAAGGGGACCTGGAGGAAGCCGGGGGCCTTGGGGCCGAACCCTTCGAGGTACTTTTCCTGGCCGCCGGCGGCGATCGTCGCGAGCGTGCGGCCGTGGAAGGCGCCTTCGAAGGTGATGATGTGGAACTTGCCGGGATGGCCCTTGGCGAAATGATAGCGGCGCGCGGTCTTGATCGCGCATTCCAGCGCTTCGGCGCCCGAATTGGTGAAGAACACCTTGTCGGCGAAGGTCGCCTCCGTCAGGCGGCGGCCGAGGCTTTCCTGGCCCGGAACCTCATAGAGGTTCGACAGGTGCCAGACCTTGTCGGCCTGGTCCTTCAGCGCGGCGACGAGATGCGGATGCGCATGGCCCAGCGAATTGACGGCGACGCCGGCGGCGAAGTCGAGATATCGCTCGCCATCCTCGGCGATCAGCCAGACGCCCTCCCCGCGCGTGAACCGGAGCGGTGCACGCATATAGGTTTCATAGAGCGGCGCGGCATCGGCCATGGCGCGGATCCTCCGAAAAAGAGATGCGGAAAAACGTGAACGCGGCTTGACTTTTCCAGGCTCCAGAAAAATCAAAAGCCGCCTTTCGGCGGCATGCGGCACTATCGGCATTTCAGGCCGGGATGTCAACAAATCGCACCCCGAAATAGTGCTGAACCTCCCGCAAGGTGAGGATTCACGCCACGCGCGGAAGGTGTCGCTATCGAGTCACACCCGGCCAGCAAGTTGGGGAAAACTCGGAAATCGATTCGCCCGGATTCCTGCGACTCTTGTCACAGAGTCCCCCAAACTCTAGGTTAAAGACCAATTACTAGACTGCATGCGGCGGAACTAGTCACCAAAAGAGTTAGGGCGTTCAAATTCCGGACCCGTCCGGAACGCGATGAGGGATTCCCGCATTGCGAGCGCCGAGCGGAGACGAGAGATGAACTGGACAGACGAGCGGGTCGAGAAACTCAAGAAGCTCTGGAGCGAGGGCCTGAGCGCGAGCCAGATCGCGGCACAGCTCGGCGGCGTCAGCCGCAACGCGGTTATCGGCAAGGTGCACCGGCTTAACCTGCCGGGCCGCGCCAAGGCCGGCGGCACGCAGAGCGCGTCGCGCCCCAAGCGCCCGGTGCCGGCAGCCCCGCGCCCCGCGACGACCTTCCAGGCCCGCGCCGTGACGGCCCGTTCCGTGGTGCGCCCGGCCGGCAACACCATCACCAAGGAAGAGGTCGAGACGGATTTCGAGACGCAGCGCGAGCAGCTTCCGGTTCCGTCCAACGGCAACAACGTGGTCGTGCCCATGTCGCGCCGGCTCGAGCTGACCCAGCTCACCGAGCGCACCTGCAAATGGCCGATCGGCGACCCGCTGAACGACGACTTCCACTTCTGCGGCAACGAGTCCCCGGACAACTCGCCCTACTGCACCTACCACCAGCGCCTCGCCTACCAGCCCTCGGCCGAGCGCCGCCGGATGCGGTGATCTTTTCCACGACGGCACATGCGATGCGGACCCGAAAGGGTCCGTTTTCGTTTGTGATGTAGGGCCGGACCATACTCCAAAACGCAAACAGGCCCCGAAGGGCCCATTTTCGTCCTTGGGAGGAAAGGGGTCGCTCAGGCTTCCAGCGAATAGCCTGCGCCGCGCACCGTGCGGATGACGTCCTGCATGTTGGCGAAGTTGAGCGCCTTGCGCAGGCGGCCGACATGCACGTCGACCGTGCGTTCGTCGACATAGATGTCGTGGCCCCAGACGCCATCGAGAAGCTGCGAGCGCGAGAAGACGCGGCCGGGCGAGGTCATCAGGAATTCCAGCAGGCGGAATTCCGTCGGGCCGAGGCGGACTTCGCGGGTGCGGCGGTGCACGCGATGCGTCTCGCGGTCGAGCTCGATATCGCCGCAGCGCAGCACCGTCGAGACGACTTCCGGCCGGGCGCGGCGCAGCATGGCGCGCACGCGGGCGACGAGTTCGGGCGTCGAGAACGGCTTGACGACATAGTCGTCGGCGCCGGTGGCGAGCCCGCGCACGCGCTCGCTCTCTTCGCCGCGTGCCGTCAGCATGATGATCGGCAGGCGTTCGGTCTCCGGCCGCTGGCGCAGCCGCCGGCACAGTTCGATGCCCGAAACGCCCGGCAGCATCCAGTCGAGGATGAGGAGGTCCGGCATGCGCTCCTGCAAGCGCACTTCGGCCTCGTCACCGGAGAGGATCGTATCGACCTCGAAACCTTCGGCTTCGAGGTTGTAGCGCAGGAGGACGCTCAACGCCTCCTCGTCTTCCACGACGGCGATTCTGGGCACCATGGAGGCAAAACTCCTTACTCGGAGGCTTCAGTGACGTCGGCAGTGACCACTGACGTCGAGGTGTCGTCCTTCGGGCGTTCGCCTTCGGGCTGCGAGCCGGTCGCCATGTAGTAGATGGTTTCCGCGATGTTGGTCGCATGGTCGCCGATGCGCTCGATGTTCTTGGCGCAGAACAGGAGATGGGTGCAGGGCGTGATGTTGCGCGGATCTTCCATCATGTAGGTGAGGAGTTCGCGGAACAGCGAGGTGTAGATCGCGTCGATCTCGTCGTCGCGCTCGCGGATGGCCTTGGCCTTCTCCACCGAGCGGGTGGCGTAGACGTCGAGCACTTCCTTGAGCTGGATCAGCGTCAGTTCGGCGAGGTGCTCCAGGCCGCGGGTAAGCTTGCGGGGCATACCCGAGCTCTGCACGGCGATGACGCGCTTGGCAGTGTTCTTGCCGAGGTCGCCGACGCGCTCCAGTTCGGCCGCGATACGGATCGCGCCCATGATTTCGCGCAGGTCCGCAGCCACCGGCTGGCGCTTGGCGATCGTGACGATCGCCTTCTCGTTGATCTGGCGCTCGGCGGTGTCGAGGATGACGTCTTCCGAGATCACCTTCTGCGCCAGCGCACCATCGGTGGTGACGAGCGCACGGACAGAGTCCGCCACCATCTGCTCGGCCGTGCCACCCATTTCGGAGATGCGGCGGGAGAGGTACTTCAGTTCTTCGTCATAAATCGAGACAATATGGGTCGATGACATGGTTGTGTCCTTAATGCGCTCGGATTTTCAGGGGGTTCGGCGACGATGGCGTCAGCCGAAGCGGCCCATGATGTAGTCCTGCGTGCGCTGGTCATCCGGGTTGGTGAACATCTTGTCGGTGTCGTTCTCCTCGACGAGGTTGCCGAGGTGGAACATGGCGGTGCGCTGCGAAACGCGGGCCGCCTGCTGCATCGAGTGCGTCACGATGACGATCGTGAAGTTGGCGCGCAGCTCGTGGATCAGTTCCTCGACCTTTGCGGTCGCGATCGGGTCGAGCGCCGAGCAGGGTTCGTCCATCAGGATGACTTCCGGGCTGACGGCGACAGCGCGGGCGATGCACAGGCGCTGCTGCTGACCGCCGGAGAGGCCGGTTCCGCCTTCGAGCAGGCGGTCCTTCACCTCGTTCCACAGGCCGGCCTTCTGCAGGCTGGACTCGACGATGGCGTCCATGTCGGCCTTCGCCTTGGCGAGGCCGTGGATGCGCGGGCCGTAGGCGACGTTCTCGTAGATCGACTTCGGGAACGGGTTCGGCTTCTGGAAGACCATGCCGACGCGGGCGCGCAGTTCGACGACGTCGATGTTCGGATCGTAGATATCGTCTGTGTCGAGCGTGATGCGGCCGGTAACGCGGCAGCCTTCGATAGTGTCGTTCATGCGGTTCAGTGTGCGCAGGAACGTCGACTTGCCGCAGCCCGACGGGCCGATGAGCGCCGTCACGGTGTTCTGGCGGACATTGAGGTTCACGTCATAGAGGGCGCGCTTGTCGCCGTAATAGACCGAAACGTCCTTGCCGATCATCTTGTAGGAAATGTCGTTCATTTTCTTGTCCAGCGCTTTCTCGACTGCTGCTTCTGACATCATGTTCATCTGTTTGGTCCTTCTACCAACGCCGCTCGAAGCGGCGGCGCAACAGGATGGCGCCAACATTCATGAGGATGAGGAAGACGAGGAGGAGGATGATAGCACCCGATGTGCGCTCCACGAAGGCGCGCTCCGCCTCATTCGCCCACATGTAGATCTGCACCGGCAGCGCCGTTGCGGGTTCGAGCGGCGTCGACGGGATATCGGCGACGAAGGCAACCATGCCGATGAGCAGCAGCGGCGCGGTTTCGCCAAGCGCGTGGGCGAGACCGATGATGGTGCCGGTCAGGATGCCGGGCATGGCAAGCGGCAGGACGTGGTGGAACACGGTCTGCATCTTCGAGGCGCCGAGGCCGAGCGCTGCCGAGCGGATGGACGGCGGCACGGCCTTCAGTGCCGAACGGGTCGCGATGATGATCGTCGGCAGCGTCATGAGGGTCAGCACCAGGCCACCGACGAGGGAGGCCGAGCGCGGGAAGCCCGCAAAGTTGACGAAGACGGCGAGACCGAGCAGACCGTAGACGATCGACGGCACGGCGGCGAGGTTGTTGATGTTGACTTCGATGAGGTCGGTGAAGCGGTTCTTCGGTGCGAACTCTTCGAGATAGATCGAGGCCGCAACGCCGATGGGCAGCGCCAGCACCAGCACGATCAGCATCATGTAGAGCGAGCCGACGGCAGCGACGGCGACGCCGGCGGCCTCCGGACGGCTCGATGCGCCGTTGAGGAAGATACCGGTGTTGAAGTGCTTGGAAAGCGCGCCGCTTTCGGCAAGCTGGTTCATCCAGCCGATCTGCTTGTCGGAGATCTTGCGGTTGTTCTCGGCGACGGCCAGATCGATCTGGCCCTTGAAGGCGGAATCGAGGTCGCCGTGCGCAAGGAAGGTCACGGTCTGCGTGGTGCCGATGATCGACGGATCGGCGGTGACGAGATCGCGCAACTGGGTGCGGACGCTGTCCGAGATCATGCCGTTGACAGCGCGAAGGCCGGCACGGTCGTCTTCGCCGACACGAAGCACCTTGGCGAGCGCATTGCGGGCGACGACCGGATAGTTGGCCGATACCAGCTTCTGCGGATTGGTGGCCCGCTCGTTATCCTTGTCGATGATCTGCTCGGAGAACTCGACCGGAATGGTGATCATCGACTGCTGGAATGCGGTGTAGCCCTTGGAGACGACCGAAAACAGCAGCAGGAACAGGAAGATCAGACCGAAGGCAATCGCAGCCATGCCGTAGAGGCGGAAGCGACGTTCGGCGGCATAGCGGCCGCGCAGGCCGATATCGCGGCGTTCGGGCTTGGAGGCAGCACCTAGGGCGGCCGTAGTAGGGCTCGTGGAGACCTGGCTCATTCGTACTGCTCCCGGTATTTGCGCACGATGTAAAGGGCGTAGATGTTGAGGCAAAGCGTGATGAAGAACAGCGTGATGCCCAGCGCGAATGCCACCAGCGTCTGAGGCGAGGTGAATTCAAGGTCGCCCGTCAACTGGCTGACGATCTTGACGGTCACGGTCGTCATCGGCTCGAAGGGGTTGAGCTGGATGCGGGCGGCAACGCCGGCGGCCAGGACCACGATCATCGTTTCACCGACGGCGCGCGAGGCGGTCATCAGCAGGGCGCCGACGATGCCCGGCAGTGCGGCCGGCAGGATGACGCGCTTGATCGTTTCCGAGCGGGTGGCGCCCAGGCCGAGCGAACCATCGCGCATGGCCCGCGGAACGGCGGTGATGATGTCGTCCGACAGCGAGGAGACGTAGGGGATCAGCATGATACCCATGACGAAACCGGCTGTCAGAACGCTCTGCGCCTGGATGAAGTTGGAATAATCACCGGTGACGAGGCCGTTGAGCTGCTCGGAAAGGTCGCGCAGGAACGGACCGACGGTCACGAGGGCGAAGAAGCCGTAGACGATGGTCGGGATGCCGGCCAGCACTTCAAGCAGCGGCTTTGCAACCGAGCGGACGTGACGCGAAGCATATTCCGACATGTAGATCGCGGCGAAGAGCCCGACCGGCACGGCGACCAGCATGGCGACGAGGCCGATATAGAGCGTACCGGCAAGCAGCGGGATCAGGCCGAACTGGCCGGAGGAGTCCGTCGAGCCGGCGGCGGCGAAACGCGGATCCCAGACCGTGCCGAAGAAGAACTCCCAGGCAGGCACCCGGTTGAAGAAGTGGATGGCTTCCGTTGCCATGGAGGCGACGATGCCGACCGTCGTCAGGATAGCGATCGACGAGGCGGCGATGAGGCCGACCAACATGACGCCTTCGACCCGGTTGCGGGCGCGGAACCGCGGTGCAATGGCGCGGTAGGAGAAAAACGCGCCGACGGCCGCGGCCAGGACGACGAGGATCGACAGGAAGGTGCTGCTCGCCCGCGACATGCGGCTGAGATCATCGGCGGACTTCAGCATGTAGGGCGCCGGGTCGGCGGCAAGCGGCACGCCCTTGGTGGCGAGCAGGCTGCGGGCGGTGGTGCCGTCCTTGAACAGCGCTTCGCGTTCTTCCGCCGAGAGCATCGCCATACCGCGGGCAATGGCGCCGATCATGTTGTAGCCGAGGTTCTGCTCGGCCTGCGACGTCGCCTTCACCTCTTCGGGAAAGCCCGCGCGAACGGTCGAACTGATGTAAATCGGGCTGGCAATAATCCAGACCAGCAGCACGACGATTGCCGGAAGCATGGCCCATATCGCAACGAAAGAGCCGTAATATCCTGGCCGCGAATGCAGGTTTGAGAGCCTGCCGCCGGCAAGCGCATTGGCGCGCCAGCTACCGACCATATAGCCCGCCACGCCGATGACGGCGACGACGAGCAAGAGAAGGGAAATACTCATTTAGGAAATTCTCCCGGCGAGATCATCTGCGCTGTCATTTTGTGTTTCGCAAAGCTGCTGACGGGCTTTGCTGGAAGTGCCCCCGGGCGCGCAAACCGCTCAAAAGGGGCGGCCGGCGCGAAGAACGCGCCGGCCAGAGACAATTACATGATCTTGCCGTCTACGAAGGCCTTACGGATTTCTTCGCGCTCTGCATCGGGAGCAGCGACGAGGCCGTATTCAACCAGCGGGGAGTCCGGGCCGATCATGTCTTCGCTCGTGAAGAACTCGACATATTCCTTCAGGCCCGGGATAACGCCGAGATGTGCCTTCTTGACGTAGAAGAACAGCGGGCGCGAAACCGGGTATTCGCCGGAAGCGATCGATGCGGAGGTCGGAACGATGCCGCTGATGGTGGCGACCTTCAGCTTGTCGGCATTGTTTTCGTAGAAGGAAAGGCCGAACACGCCGATACCGGACTTGTTGGCAGCGATGCGGGCGAGCGTTTCGGTGTAGTCACCGTCGATGTCGACAGCCAGACCGTCCTTACGAACGGCTACGCACTTGGAAAGCTGTTCCTTGGCGTCGGCGATAGCAGCCTTGATGACGTCCTGGGCGCCCGAGTCCTTGCAGCCGTGAGCGAGGATCTTCTCTTCGAAGACTTCGCGCGTGCCGTGCTTCGAGCCCGGGATGTAGGCGGCGATTTCGGCGTCCGGCAGGTCCTTGTTGATTTCCGACCACTTCTTGTAGGGGTTGGCAACCAGCTTGCCGTCGACGACGACTTCAGCGGCGAGCGCCTGGTAGAGGTCCTTCGGCTCGAGCTTCAGGTCGGCATTGCCGGCGTCGGTTGCGAAGACGATGCCGTCGTAGCCGATCTTGACTTCCTGGACTTCGGTTACGCCAGCAGCCTTGCAGGCTTCGATTTCGTCAGCCTTCATCGGACGCGATGCATTGGCGATGTCGATGCTGTCCGGGCCGACGCCCTTGCAGAATTCCTTGAGGCCGCCGCCCGTGCCGCCGGATTCGACGATCGGGGTCTTGAAGTCAGGGAAGGTCTCGCCGAACGTCTCGGCAACGATCTTGGCGTAGGGAAGGACGGTGGAGGAGCCTGCGATCTGGACCTGGTCGCGCGCAACGGCAACGCCTGCGAATGCGGCGGAAGCGACAAGCGCCGCGACTGTGAGCTTAAGAGATTTCATCTGGGTTCTCCCGAAGAGGACATATGTGGGAAGCGCAGGTTTCGCGCTCTCTGCCGTTGACCGGCGGCTCTTCTCTAAACCCCGATCGCCCTCCCTTTTATGTCAGTTTGACGAAACATTTGTGACATGCCAAACGCCTGAAATTGCTTCGCTATTTTAAACGAGGCGACGAAGGCGTAATTCTTTGTGTCAAAACTTCACGGTAAACACCGTGCCCTTGCCCACCTCGGACTTCACGACGAGGCGTGCGCGGTGGCGGGTCAGGATGTGCTTGACGATGGCAAGCCCCAGGCCTGTGCCTTTCTTGGAACGGCTGGCCTCGACGTTAACCCGATAGAAACGTTCGGTAATCCGCGGCACATGTTCCGGCGGGATTCCGGGGCCGTAGTCGGTGACGCTGAGCTCGACCGGCACTTCGCCCCCGCCGGTGAGCGAAACGTCCACCCGCTTGCCCTCCTGGCCATATTTGCAGGCATTCTCGATCAGATTCTCGAAAACCTCGACGAGTTCGTCCCGGTCGCCCGGCACGATGACGGGATGTTTCGGCAGGTCGAGCACGACCTCGATGCCGAGATCGCTGGCGAGCGGCTGCAAACTGTCACGCACATGGCCGAGCAGCGGCACGAGATCGACGGTCTGGTCCGGCGTGAGGTTGGAGCGCAGTTCGAGGCGGGAGAGCGACAGCAGGTCGTCGACGAGGCGGCTCATGCGCGTCGCCTGCTCGTGCATGATGCCCAGGAAGCGCTCATGCGCCTTGACGTCGTTCTTGGCAGGGCCTTGCAGCGTCTCGATGAAACCGCGCAGCGACGCCAGCGGCGTGCGCAGCTCGTGGCTGGCATTGGCGATGAAGTCGGAGCGCATGCGGTCGATGCGGCGGGCCTGCGAGACGTCGCGGAAGGTCAAGAGCCAGAGCGGCTCGCTCGTGCGGTCGGCGAGCGGGGCGATGCGCACGACATAGACGGTCTCGGAGGGCAACCGCTCGGCATGTTCGGTCTCGCGCGGCTGGCCACTGGCGATCGCGTCGCGCACCATGTCGAGGATGCCGGGCGCGCGGATACGGCCGGCAAGGTCGCTGTTGCGGGGGATCGCGCCGAAAATCGCCTCGGCGGCGCGGTTCTGGAGCTTGACGGTCTCGCGTCCGGACAGGAGCACGGCTGGCGCATCGAGCGCCCCGAGCACGGCGGCAATGGCGGAGAGGTCCTCTGCCGGCGCAACGGGCGGGGCAGCGGCCGGCACGGGCACGGCGACCGCCGCCATGGCGCGGATGGCGGTATCGGCCATGCGGCGCTCGGTGCGCAGCAGGCCTGCAATGACGAGCAGCAGCACGGCAAAGGAGACCCAGCCGAGATGCATGCCGGCAAGCCACATGACGAAGCCGACAAAAAAGGCCGAGGCAATGAGAACGCGTTCGCCCCACAGTTGTATCGCCAGCCAGCCGAGGACCGTCCGCTGATCTGCCACCGCCACCCATTCCCTTGCAAGCATCGTATCCTCCGCACCTCCATCGATTCTCCATGGATAGCGCGGCTTCATGACATGTTTTTCACGGCGCGCTTGAATTCGCAATCCGGTTGTGGCCACCTCTTGGTGTAGCGGCCTTGGCCGTGGGCAATTTCTGAAGGAGTGCACGATGGCGCAAGAAGCCGAAAGCCGGGCTGTTGAGCTGGATATCGACGACAAGAAGCGGGTGTTCGACATCGACGATCCCAAGCTTCCCGACTGGATCGATAAAAAGGCTTTCAGCTCCGACGACTATCCCTATGACAAGAAATTCGACGGCGACGAGTATGAGGAGACGCTCGAAGCGTTGCAGGTCGAGCTCGTCAAGGTGCAGTTCTGGCAGCAGAAGACCGGCAAGCGCATCATGGCGGTCTATGAGGGGCGCGACGCCGCCGGCAAGGGCGGCGCGATCCACGCCACCATGTCCAACATGAACCCGCGCTCCGCCCGCATCGTCGCACTCACCAAGCCGACTGAAACCGAGCGCGGCCAGTGGTATTTCCAGCGCTATGTCGCGACCTTCCCGACGGCCGGCGAATTCGTGCTGTTCGATCGCTCCTGGTACAACCGCGCCGGCGTCGAGCCGGTCATGGGTTTCTGCACGCCGGAACAGTACGAGAAGTTCCTGAAGGAGACGCCGCGCTTCGAAAAGATGATCACCTCGGAGGGCATCCATCTCTTCAAGTTCTGGCTGAACATCGGCCGCGAGATGCAGCTGAAGCGCTTCCACGACCGCCGGCACGATCCGCTGAAAATCTGGAAGCTCTCCCCGATGGATATCGCCGCGCTCAACAAGTGGGACGATTACACGGACAAGCGCGACCGCATGCTGAAGGCGACCCATACGGACCATGCGCCCTGGACCGTGATCCGCGCCAACGACAAGCGCCGCGCCCGCATCAACCTGATCCGCCACATCCTCAAAACACTCGACTATGAGGGCAAGGACAAGAAGGCGATCGGCGAGATCGACGACAAGATCGTCGGATCGGGGCCCGGCTTCGTCAAGTAAGGCTCATTCGCCCGGCAGGATGCGGACGGCATAGAGATTGACGCTCGCATCCGCGCCGGTGATATCGCTGTTGACCAGGAGATGACCCGGCTCGCTCGGCGAGAGCGAGCCCTCGAACTCCACCTGGAACAGGATATCGGTGCGTTCCGAGATCGTGAACCGATGGCGGCCACAGCCGCCCATAGAGCCGAAATCGCATTCGACGGAAACCTGCACCGGCTTGCCGCTGACCGATTGCACGGTGAGCGCCACCGTCGAGGTCTTGCCGCCCATTTCGCCGAGAACGTCCGGCGACACCTCGACCAGCACCGCGCCGTCGCGATCCGGATTGGTGGAGGTGACGCGCACGGCGGGGCCTTCATTCGTGCTCACCGCCTCGAAACGGCCGGCACTCCCCGCGGAAAGCTTCGCCGTATCGGCCGGCGCGAAGACCGCGCGCCAATCGGCGGAGAAGCGGCTTTGCGTGTCCAGCGCCTTCTTGATCGGGTCCTCGCCCGCAAAATCCTCGCCGGAGACGGTGGCAGGCGGATTGGAACCATCGCCATCCTGGAGATCGTCGAGCAGCCCGCTCGTCTGCACCCACCAGGCAAGCGCGCCGAAGGCCGCGATCAGCGTGGCGACGACCAGCAGGAAGGAGAACAGCCGCCCGCGGCGCCGGCGCGCCTTGGCGACGCGCTCCGGCCGGAAATCCGAGGCCTGGCTCGCTGCCGCCGCGCCGGCTGCCGATGTGGTGGCCTTGCTGCTCTTGGCAAAACCGTCCGCGCGCTCCGGCCGCATGGCGCCGAGATCGCTGGCGCCGGCCGGCTGGCGTTCCTCCATGCGCGGCTCGGCGTCGATCGTCGGCTCGGGCCGCACATCGCGTTCGGCGCGCAGCACCGGCTCCGACCGCGCTTCCACGACGGGCTCGACGCGAACCTCATGGGCTGCGGCGGCGTGCAGCTCGGCGCGTTCCTCGGCCTCGATCTGGTGAATGGTCGCTTCCAGCCGGTGGCGCTGGGTGGCGATCGTCTCGGGGTCGTTGATCTCCTGCTTGCGCAGGCCCGCTTCCAGCGCATTGCGCGCCGACTGGTAGATGCGCGCCCGAACTTCGGCATTGGCGCGTTCGGAACGCGCCAGCGCGTTTCTGATTGCCGTTTCCAGTCCGCTCACATCCGACCCTTCTACGGGAGCCGCCAAAGGCTGCGGCCATGACACATCTGTGGAAAGAGCTCCACTTTCCGGCTTTCGTTCGTTTTTGCGTAACGTTTGCGGGGAATTTGCGCAAGCCTTCCGACAGAAACTGCTGATGCTTCGCCGGGGATAAGCGCCGCGCGGGAGCCTGTGCGGTGCTCGGCTGCGCGGCTTAGAAGAAGAGAACCAGCCCCGCCCAATATTCCCTCGTCTCCCGCTCCACAGCTCTCAGCCCGTCACCACCCCTTTTCAGAGCGGATTCTCGCTGTTATGGTTTTGACGTTTTCGTAAACGTCAAAACAGACAGGACTTCCGCCATGGCCCTGCCCGCGATCCTCAAGGACAAGCTGCGCCTGCCCGTCGTCGGCGCGCCGCTCTTCATCGTCTCGCACCCCGCGCTGACCCTTGCACAATGCAAGGCCGGTGTCATCGGCGCCTTCCCGGCGCTGAATGCGCGCCCGGAATCCCAGCTCGACGAATGGCTGGCGGAAATCACCGAGGGCCTCGCCGCGCATGACGCCAAGAACCCGGACCGCCCAGCAGCGCCCTTCGCCGTCAACCAGATCGTGCACCGCTCCAACACGCGGCTGGAACACGACCTGATGATGTGCGTGAAATACAAGGTGCCGGTGGTGATTTCCTCGCTCGGCGCCGTGCCGGAGGTGAATGCGGCGATCCATTCCTATGGCGGCATCGTGCTGCACGACGTGATCAACAACCGCCACGCCAATTCGGCAATCCGCAAGGGGGCCGATGGTCTCATCGCCGTTGCGGCCGGTGCCGGTGGCCATGCCGGCCCGCTCTCGCCCTTCGCGCTGGTCCAGGAGATCCGCGAATGGTTCGACGGCCCCCTGCTGCTTTCGGGCGCCGTCGCCACCGGCGGCGCGATCCTCGCCGCCCAGGCGATGGGCGCCGACATGGCCTATATCGGCTCGCCCTTCATCGCCACGACCGAGGCGCGCGCCAGCGACGCCTACAAGCAGACGATCGTCGAAAGCGCCGCCGCCGACATCGTCTATTCCAACTATTTCACCGGCATCCACGGCAACTACCTGAAACCCTCCATCCTCGCCGCCGGCCTCGACCCCGACCACCTGCCCGATGCCGACCCTTCGAAGATGGACTTCGAGAAGGCCACGACCGGCGCAAAAGCCTGGAAGGACATCTGGGGCTGCGGCCAGGGTATCGGCGCAATCAAGGCCGTCACTCCCGTCGAGGACCTCGTCGCCCGTCTGGAGCGCGAATACCACACCGCGAAGGGCCGCCTCTGCGCGTCGTGAACCGGCAATAGCGCTGCATTGCACAAGGAAAAATGCGGAAGTTGAAACTCCCCGCTTGAAATCTCCTCCCATTGCGGTTATCAGCGCACCCATTCCGGTCCCGACACACTTCGGGACCCGGTTAGGCCGCTTTAGCTCAGTTGGTAGAGCACGTCATTCGTAATGACGGGGTCACGTGTTCGAGTCACGTAAGCGGCACCATTCACTTTCAATTGGTTAGTTTCAATCCAAGCCTCCGCCCGTCAGGGCATGCGGCCTCACACTTGCGTGCCTGCCTCATGCGGCGTGGCGGAGATCTGTTTCTTCAGGCGGGTGGCGGCCATGGCGTAGCCGCCGGCAGCGCCGTCGATGAAATGCATGTGGTCGCGCTTGAGCGCGGTCGGCACGATGCAGGTCATCAACGCTGAGTCCTGGCGATGCAGGCCGAATCGGCAGATGCCGGCGCTTGCGGCTTGCTCAAGCCGTGCCTCGATCTCGCGAAGCCTTTTCGGGTCGATGTCGATGGTCATTTTCAGGCCGTCGTCGAACTTGCGGAAATCCGCATTGCGCGCGACATCCTGCCGATAGACCCGCGCGTCGAAACCGCCAAGCTTCATGCCAAAGCGATAGAGCGCGACCGTCAGAAAATATTGCCCCAGAATGAACAGCCGGTGCGAAAAGCGCTTGTCCTTCGGCGCGGTTTTCGTTTCCGCCGACAGGCCTGCCAGCGACAGCCCGATCTGCGGTCCTTCCTGCGCGACGGGATGGCCCTCCCGTTCCTCGCCGGCGGCGAGCGCGACGATATCGACGATCAGCGCCTGAAACGGCTCCAGGTTGCCGGGTGCGACGGGAACCGCGATGATCGAGACGATGTCGCCGTGGCGGGACCGGATCGGGTTCCAGCGGCAGGACAGGCCGGTCAGGTCCGGACGGGCGCCGGGCTGCGCTGGCGGAACGGCGAAGAGGCCCTCCTTCATGCGTGCTTCGGCCCAACTCGAACCGCCGCCGGCAAACATCGCATAGGAGAGGTCCGGCGTAACCTGAAACCGCGCGATGCGGACTTCCCGGCCGGCTGCGTTGATATCCGCCACAGGAACAAGCGCGGCGCGCAGGGTCAGCTTCAGTTCCTCGCTGACCCAGGCCTGCACCGCCGACAGCGCGTCGCGCGCCTTCTCCACCCCCGACGGCGGCACGGCGACCACGGCGCCATCGCCGCCGAAGACGAAGGGAAGGTCGCTGTTACCGAGCGCATTCAGGATGGCCGAGATGACGCTGGCGCCGGCCATGTTGACCGCCTTGTAGCGGCCGGCCTCGATCGTACCGGTGGAATCGACGATGTCGGCCGTCGCCAAGGCCCAGTCGGCCGGCAAAGCCCGGTAGTTCCGGCTATCGGCAACGCCTGCGAAATCGACGAAAACTGGAAGCGTGCTGAAAAATGTTTCGCTGGACAGACTGGTCATGCTTCGAGGCTACCATATTCGCGCATGGCAGGCGACGGATTGCGATGCGGTGCCGGAGCCCGCCCATGGGGCGGGCTCCTCTTGCTTATTCGCTTTCGTCGCATTCGGTGATTTCGCAGACGGATTCTTCCGTTGTGCGGTTGGCGCATTCGGTCAGTGCCTTTTCCCGGGCAGACCCTTCGTTGTCGTAGCTGTAGCTGTAGCCGTAGCTGCCCTCTTCGGACACGGCGATGCAGCCCCAGGCGAGCGCCGATGTGGTGGATGTGGCGAAAACAGTCGCCAGGACGAGGGCGGCGAGCCCTGTCCGCTGAACGGATGTCATGTTTTAGTCCCCCAAGAAACTGCGCAAGACGCGCAAGCGGAGACTATGGTTGCGGCCGTGAAATTTGCAAGCGGATGCAGGGGCTTCGCGCGCGCAATCTGCTCTATGTAGCCGGCTCAGCCGACATTGCGCTCCTGCTCGATGCGCGTGGCGGCCTCGGTTGTCGGGTCGAGGATGATCGGCGACGGCGGCGCTTCGGCGGCGTCCACTTCGCGGATCCATTCGCGCCAGATGGCGACGAGGAGCGCCATGAGGACCGGACCGATGAAGAGCCCGAGGAAACCCATGGTCTTCACGCCGCCGATGAGGCCGAAGAAGGTGGGCAGGAAGGGCAGCTTTATCGGGCCGCCGACGAGGCGGGGGCGCAGCGTCTTGTCGACGATGAAGAGTTCCACCGAGCCCCAGATGAAGAGCGCGAGGCCGGCAACGGGCGAGCCGCTGGAGACGAGATAGACCGAGACGAGGGTGAAGGAGAGCGGCGCGCCACCGGGGAAGAGCGCCATGATGCCGGTGATCACGCCGAGCGTGACGGCGGACGGCACGCCGGCGATCCAGTAGGCGACGCCGAGCACGATGCCTTCGCCGATGGCGATCAGCGTCATGCCGGTCACCGTGGAGCTGATCGTCGCCGGCACGATGCGCGAAATGCGCTCCCAGCGCATCGGCAGGATGCGCTCGCCGAGGCGATCGACCTGGCCGGCGAAGGATTGGCCGTCGCGATAGATGAAGAACAGCGCGATCAGCATGAAGAGCATGGCGAGCAGCAGGCCGAAAGCCTTGCCGCCGGCGGCGAGCGCCACCCGGTAGATATTGCCGATATTGGCGCCGCTGACGATCTGCGTCAGTTCGCCGATCGCGCCCGGATGATCGAGGAAGCGCGTCCATTGCATGTCGAGCCAGCCGCCGATGACCGGCAGCGCGCGGATCCAGTCCGGCGTCACGGCCCCGGTGCGGTTCGTCTCCACCGCCCAGCCGATCCAGTCGCGGATCTCGTGGAAGGCATAGGTCGACGCGATCATGATCGGCCCGACGATGAAGGCGAGGATCAGCAGAATGGCGATGGAGGCGGCCAGCGTGCGATTGCCGCCCACCTGCGCGAGCAGGCGCGCATAGAGCGGCCAACTAGCAAAGGCGATGACGAGGGCAGCCAGCACCGGCACGACGAAGCCATGGAAGAAATAGATGCCGGCGAAGACGATGAGGACGAGGAGCCAGCGCGCCGCCGAGATCGGGGATATGAGCGCGACGCTGCTCGGGCGCGCCGCGCCGAGAAACCGGGGCTCACTTTTGCGATGTTCCGAATGCAGCAAACTCGTCCACTCCCATGAGGCCGGCAAGCGGCCGGACCATCTAGATAAGGTCTACTAGAAGAATGTTAAACATATACGCGGTTTTTAGGGCCGGGGCGCGATGAGACGCCGCAGCCCGCCGCAATTACCCGCCTTGTAAAAAAGCTGTGTGACGTTGCGCCGACCGATTGTTGACGTTTACGTCAATGTAAGCTAGCGATAGCCCTTGATGGCGCCCGCCAAAAGCATCATCTTGTCCGCATCGGATGGTTGGAGGAACCTTCGGTGCCGGCGGGACGGATGATGCCCGCGCGCAAGAGGAGGAGCATGCATGTCGGCCACAGTCCAGGACACTTCCACGCAACCGACCGGCCGTTTCTGGCTTGCCTCCTATCCGGAGGGCATGGCGGGCGAGATCGCGCCGCTCGGCCATGCGTCGATCGGTGCCCTCGTCGAAAGCTGCTGCGCCCGCTATGCTGATCGTCCCGCCTTTACCAGCATGGGCAAGACGCTGAGCTTCAAGGATTTCGAAGCGGCATCGGCAAAGATCGCCGTCTGGCTGCAGGCGCAGGGGCTGGAAAAGGGCGACCGCGTGGCGGTCATGATGCCGAACATCCTGCAGAACCCCGTGATCATCTTCGGCATCCTGCGCGCCGGCCTCGTCGTCGTCAACGTCAATCCACTCTACACGCCGCGCGAGCTCGAACACCAGCTGAAGGATGCGGGCGCCAAGGCGCTGTTCGTGCTGGAGAATTTCGCAAGCACGGTGGCGCAGGTCGTTTCGCGCACGGCGGTGAAGCATGTGGTCGTCACCACGATGGGCGACATGCTGGGGCTCAAGGGGCTGATCGTCAATTTCGTCGTGCGCCGGGTGAAGAAGCTGGTGCCGGCCTGGTCGCTGCCGGGGCATATTCCCTTCAGGCAGGTCATGGCGGAGGGTGCGCGCGGCGCGCTGAAGCCGGTCAGCGTCGCCCCCGGCGATACGGCCTTCCTGCAATATACCGGCGGCACGACGGGCATTTCCAAGGGCGCGACGCTGACCCATGCCAACCTGCTCTCCAACATGGAGCAGATCAAGCTGTGGATCGAGCCGACCTTCCGGGTGAAGGCGCGGCCGGACCAGCTCGTCTTCATCTGCGCGCTGCCGCTCTACCATATCTTCGCGCTGACGGTGAACGGGCTGATGGGCATCGCGCTCGGCGGCCATAACGTGCTGATCGCCAATCCGCGCGACATCCCGGCCTTCGTCAAGGAACTGTCGAAGTACCGTGTCCACATCTTTCCCGGCCTCAACACGCTGTTCAACGCGCTGATGAACAATCCGGATTTCTCCAAGCTCGACCTCTCCGAACTGGTGCTGACGCTCGGCGGCGGCATGGCGGTGCAGCGGCCGGTCGCCGAACGCTGGCAGGCGATGACGGGATGCGCCATCACGGAGGGCTACGGGCTTTCGGAAACCTCGCCGGTCGCCACCGCCAACCGCTTCGACAAGCCGGAATTCACCGGCACGATCGGCCTGCCGCTGCCCTCGACGGATATCGAGATCCGCGACGACGACGGCAACACGCTGGCGCTCGGCGGGATCGGCGAGATCTGTATTCGCGGCCCGCAGGTCATGGCCGGCTACTGGCAGCGGCCGGACGAGACGGCGAAGGTGATGACGCCGGACGGTTTCTTCCGTTCCGGCGATATCGGCTTCATGTCGGCGGACGGTTTTACCAAGATCGTCGATCGCAAGAAGGACATGATCCTGGTTTCCGGCTTCAACGTCTTCCCGAACGAGGTGGAGGAAGTGGCGATGTCGCTGACCGGCATCCTCGAATGCGCGGCGATCGGCGTGCCGGACGAACATTCCGGCGAGGCGGTGAAACTCTTCGTGGTGCGCCGGGACCCGGCGCTGACGGAAGCCGACGTGAAGGCGCATTGCGCGGCTAACCTCACCAACTACAAGCGGCCGCGCTTCATCGAGTTCCGCACCGAACTGCCGAAATCCAATGTCGGCAAGATTCTCCGCAAGGACCTTCGCGGCTAAACGGCGACCTGGGTTAAATCGATTTAGTTTTTTCGGGCAAGCCGCGTTTTCGGTCTTGATTTGCGCATGCCAAAGCGACTAGCTAACCGGCATCGTCCAAAGCCAAGGAAGACGCCGATGAACGCGCTTGTCGAAAAGCTGAAATCCATCGTTCGCGATACCAACGCCACAGACATAAGGGCCGCCTTTGCGGCCGATCCTGAGCGGTTCTCCCGCTACAACGCCAAACTCGGCGACTTCCTCTTCGACTATTCGAAATGCGCGGTGAACGACGCCGTGCTCGACGGGCTGGAGGCACTCGCCAGGAATGCCGGCGTCGAGACGAAGCGCGACGCGATGTTTGCCGGTGCGATCATCAACATCACCGAAGAGCGCGCGGTGCTGCATACGGCGCTGCGCAACCGTTCCAACACGCCGGTGCTCGTTGACGGCAAGGATGTGATGCCGGATGTGAACGGTGTGCTCGACGCCATGGGCGCCTTTGCCGACGGTATCCGCTCGGGTGCGTTGAAGGGTGCGATGGGCAAGAAGATCACCGACGTCGTCAATATCGGCATCGGCGGCTCGGACCTCGGCCCGGTCATGGCGACGCTGGCGCTCGCGCCCTTCCATGACGGCCCGCGGCTGCATTTCGTCTCCAACATCGACGGCGCGCATATTGCCGATACGCTGAAGCTGCTTGAGGCCGAGACGACGCTCGTCATCGTCGCCTCGAAGACGTTTACGACGATCGAGACGATGACCAATGCGGCGACGGCGCGCAAGTTCATCGCCGATGCGCTGGGCGATGCCGCCGTCGGCAGCCATTTCTGCGCGGTCTCCACGGCACTCGACAAGGTTTCGGCCTTCGGCATCGACGAAACACGCGTTTTCGGCTTCTGGGACTGGGTCGGCGGGCGCTATTCCATCTGGTCGGCGATCGGCCTGCCGCTGATGATCGCGATCGGCAAGGAAAACTTTGCCGAGTTCCTGGCTGGCGGCCATGCCATAGACAATCATTTCCGCGAGGCGCCGTTCCGCGAAAACATCCCGATGCTGCTCGGCCTCATCGGCTATTATCATCGCAACGTGCTCGGTTATCCGTCGCGCGCCATCCTGCCCTATGACCAGCGCCTGTCGCGTTTCCCGGCCTATCTCCAGCAGCTCGACATGGAATCGAACGGCAAGTCCGTGACGATGGATTCGACGCCGGTCGAGGGCCAGACCGGCCCGGTCGTCTGGGGCGAGCCCGGCACCAATGGCCAGCACGCCTTCTACCAGCTCATCCACCAGGGCACGACGGTCATTCCGGCCGAATTCATGATCACGGCGAACGGCCACGAGAAGGACCTGCGCCACCAGCACCAACTGCTCATCGCCAATTGCCTGGCGCAGTCGGAAGCCCTGATGAAAGGCCGCACGCTTGAGGAGGCCAAGGCGCAGCTCACCTCCAAGGGCATGGACGAGGCGAAGGCGGACAAGATCGCGCCGCACCGCGTGTTCTCCGGCAACCGCCCGTCGATCACCATGGTCTATGACAGCCTGACGCCCTTTGCGCTCGGCCGGCTGATCGCGCTCTACGAGCACCGCGTCTTCGTGGAAGGCGCGCTGTTCAACATCAACTCGTTCGACCAGTGGGGCGTGGAGCTCGGCAAGGAGCTGGCGACGGGCCTGCTGCCGGTCATCGAGGGCAAGGAGAGCGCGGAAGGCCACGATTCGTCGACGGCCGGCCTTGTTGCGGCCCTGCTGAAGGCCGCGAGCTAACGCTCGTCAGGAGCGAAGGCTGAGACGGCGTGCCGCGAAAGCACCGCGCGGCACGCGGGTGAGGTTTCCGAGGAATTCGCGCGCGCAGGCGCTCCAGCTATAGGTCATGGCGCGGCCACGGGCGACGTCCTTCGGGATGTCGAGCGCAGCAAGAGCCGCTTCCCGCAGGTTCTCCGACAGCGCGCCGCCTTCGCCGAGAACGTCCTTCGGGGCGGTGACCGGGAAGGCTGCGACCGGGACGCCGCTCGCCAGCGCTTCCAGCATCACATTGCCAAAGGTATCCGTGCGGCTCGGGAAGACGAAGACGTCGGCCGAGGCGTAGACGTTCGCCAGCTCCTCGCCGGTCTTGCGGCCGAGGAAATGCACATCCGGATACCGCTGGCGCAGCATCGCAAGGTCCGGCCCGTCACCGACGACGACCTTGCTGCCCGGCAGGTCGAGGCTCAGGAAGGCCGGGAGGTTCTTTTCCACCGCGACGCGGCCGACATTGAGAAAGATCGGCCGCGGCAGGCCGAGATCGCGGCGTTTTGCCGGATCGAACAGTTTCGTATCGACGCCGCGCGACCAGCGCTTGATGCGCACGAAGCCGCGCGCCGCCATTTCCGCGCCGAGCGACTTGGTCGCCACCATCATGCCGTCGCCGGCATTGTGGAAGCGGCGCAGCCACCAGTAGCTGACGCTTTCCGGGATAGGCAGGCGGGCGCTGATGAATTCGGGAAAACGCGTGTGATAGGCGGTGGTGAAGGGCAGCCGGCGCTCCAGGCAGGCGCTGCGCGCCGCCATGCCGAGCGGGCCTTCCGTGGCAATGTGGATATAGTCGGGCGCGATCTTCTCGATCTCGGCCAGCACGCGGCGCTTCGAGGTGATGGCGAGCCGGATTTCCGGATAGGACGGCAGCGGCACCGTGGTGAATTCCTGCGGCGTCAGAAAGACGACGTCGATGCCCTCTTCCGCCATCGAGCGGGCGAGCTCTTCGAGCGTGTGCACGACGCCGTTCAATTGCGGGCGCCAGGCATCCGTCACGACGAGAATGGTGGGAGCCCGGCCATTCGACCGGGCGGCGGCAAGCGAATCTGTGGCGGTGTGGTCGAGCATGGCCCCTTTGACCATGCTGCGATGACAGGCAAATGAAAGGGCACTTTCAGCCTGTTTTCACCACCTTGCCCCACCCTCTGTCGTCATCCTCGGGCTTGACCCGAGGATCCATGCGGCACGCGCGGCGCTTGTGGCGTGGATGCTCGGGTCAAGCCCGAGCATGACGGAGGAGAGGTTGCGGCCTGTGTCCTGCCGGCTCAGGCGAGCCCGATTTCCTTTGCCCAAGGCGGGTTTGCGCCGGCGCGCGAGACGGTGACCGCCGCGGCCTTGGCGCCGAGCGCCAGCACCTTGGCGATCTGGTCCTGGTCGAGCTTCGCCACCTGCTCCTTGGTCAAGAGGTTCTGCATCTTCAGCGAGGCGAGCACGCCCGCATCGAACGTATCGCCGGCGCCGACCGTGTCGACCACGCTGACGCGCTCGCTCGGCACCGTGACCTTGTGGTTCGCGGTGTAGCCGACGGCGCCTTCCGCGCCGCGCGTCACGACGACGAGTTTCGCGCCGTGGTGCAGCCAGTGGCGGGCGAGCGCTTCCTCGTCGCCTTCGAGCCCGAACCAGGCGAGGTCCTCGTCGGAGAACTTCACAATGTCGGACATCGCCGCCATGCGGCGGATGCGGGCCATATGGGCATCCTTGTCCTTGATGAAGCCGGGACGGATGTTCGGGTCGAGCGAGATGACGCGTTTTTCGTGTTCGCGTGCCAGAAGCGCCTCGTAGGTGGAGCCGCAGGGCTCGGGGATCAGGCTGATCGCGCCAAAATGCAGCGCCTCGCAGTCGTCGCCGAGGGCGGGAAGCTCGGCCTCGGTGATCATGCGGCCGGCGGTGCCTTCGTCGTAGAAGGCGTAGGTCGCGTGGCCGTCGACGAGCTTGACGAAGGCGACGGTGGTCGGGCGCGACAGCGTTGCGCAATAGCTGTAGTCCACGCCGCTTTCCTTCAGCGTGCCGCGCAGGATATCGCCCATCATGTCGTCGGAAAGGCCGGTGAAGAAGCCCGTTGGCACGCCGAGGCGGCCGAGCGCAATCGCCGTGTTGAAGATCGCCCCGCCGGCATAGGGGGCATAGGCATCCTCGCCGAGCGTCGACGTGCGCGGGAGCATGTCGATCAGCGCTTCACCACAACACAGGATCATCAGACTTCCTCCAATCGAACTTTCAATCGATTTAAACGATCATGGCGGAAAGCGCCAGAGCCTTTTAGCGAGCGCCTTTAAGACGTCGGCAGCTCCGCGACGCCGCCATGGGCGGCCGACCAGACGAGCGGCGCATCGAAGAAGGCGGCGACGGAAGCGAGCGTCGCATCGTCGAAAAGCTTTTCCTCGCGCGCGACGGCCAGCACGTCACGCCAGGTGCCGATATGGTGCAGCTTGACGCCGCCATTGGCATATCGGGCTTCCGCTTCCTGGAAGATGCCGTAGTAGAACAGTGCCATGCCGTGATCCACCACGCCGCCGGCCGCGCGGATCGCGTCGATGAAGGTGAACATCGAACCGCCGACGGTGACGAGGTCCTCGATGACCAGCACGCGGGCACCCTCCGGCATTACGCCCTCGATCTGCGCATTGCGGCCATGGCCCTTCGGCTTCTTGCGCACGTAGACCATCGGCAGGCCGAGGCGGTCGGCCAGCAGCGCGGCGAAGGGAATGCCCGCCGTCTCCCCGCCGGCGATCACGTCGAAGCGCTCGAAACCGGCATCACGGGTGATGGTGGCGGCGGCGAAATCCATGATGGCCGAGCGGATGCGCGGATAGGAAAGCAGCTTGCGGCAATCCATGTAGACCGGGGAGGCCATGCCGGAGGCGAGCTTATAGGGTTCTTCCGGGCGGAAATGCACCGCCTTGATCTCCCACAGCATGCGGGCCATCAGCCCCGCCATCACGTTTTTGTCCGGAAAGGAATTGGAAAACATCGGCATCTCCCCACATGGCTGTCTTACCGTGCGCATAGCAGCAAGAGACGCGGCTTTCCAGCATGCCTGACACGAAAAACCCTCCCCGGAGGCCGGGGAGGGTTTTTCTGGAGGATCAGAGTATCGCGAATGCTTAGGCGGCGACGGTCTTGCCGGCAGAAGAGCGGGCGTCCAGCGAATAGGCGCCGGGGCCGAAGGCGGCGAGCACGAGGAAGCCACCGGCGATCGTGATGTTCTTCCACATCATCAGGCCGTTGAAGAGGGTAAGCAGGCCGTTTGCGCCTTCCGGAAAGTCCGGAACGTTGATCGCGCCGCTGTGGAACACGAGAGCTGTGAACACGCTGAAGGCGGCAAGAAGGTAAGCGGCGATGCGCGTCTGGAAGCCGACGAGCACGAAGAGGCCAGCGACGACTTCGAAGAGACCGGCGAGGTAGGCAAGCGCGGTCGCGGCCGGCAGGCCGGCACCGGCGATCATGCCGGCGGTGCCCGACGGATCGATGAGCTTCGGATAACCGGCAGTGATGAACATGAGGGCGAGAAGAATGCGTCCGACGAGGACGACGACGTTCTGTTGCATGGAAAGCTCCTGAGGCTTTGGTTGTTTGCGTTGGCAGAGAGATATCAGTTTTCCGTCGTCAAACTAGACGGGCGATCGGGATACAGATCGTTCGCTTTTTGTGAACGACGCCTTGTTCCCGCCGGAACAGAACCCTCGCCCCAGCCGTGCAACAAACGAGACACGACACCCCACCTCAGAAATCTCCAGCCGGAGCCCCCCATGCGCCACTATCTGCTCGCCCTCGCGCTCGCCGCCGCCTCACTTGCTTTCACCGCGCCCGGCCATGCCGGCACGGCCTATGCGGACGGCTATTACGGCCACTACCAGCAGACCTGCATCACCAAGCGCATCCGCACGGAAGGCGCCTATGGCAAGACCGTCACCAAACGCGTGCGTATCTGCCAGTAGAAGACGGGACTGCCCCGGAACTCTCCGTTCTTTTCTGTTGCATGCGCCCCGCGGCTGGGCGAAGATTTGAGCCGAGCGGCGCGTCTTCGTTTCGTCAGCGGCGGTCGGGGGAAACCGGATATGAACGAGATCAACAAAAGCGGCGCGTTCTGGCGTTCCTTCCCGATTTTCGAGGGCTTTGGCAAGGATACGATCGGCGAGATCGCGGCCATCGCCTCCTTGCGCAAATGGACGGCGGGCACGGTGATCTTCCAGCGCGGCGACGAGGGCACCTACCTCATCGCTCTGGTTTCCGGCCGCATCAAGCTTTCGCTCATCACGCCGCAGGGCAAGGAACTGTCGCTGCGGCAGCTCGAAGCCGGCTCGGTGCTCGGCGAAATGGCGATCCTCGACGGCCAGCCACGCTCTGCCGATGCCACCGCCGTCGTCGCGACCGAAGGCTACGTCATCTCCAAGCGCGACTTCCTGGAAGTCCTCACCCGCAACCCGACGGCCGCGCAGGCGATCATCCACTATCTCTGCACCAAGCTGCGCGAGACGACCGAGCAGCTCGAAACCATAGCGCTCTACGATCTCGAAGCCCGTGTCGCGCGCTTCTTCCTCGCGACGCTGCGCAACATCCATGGCGAGGACCTGCCGGAGAGCGCCAATCTCCAGCTTTCGCTGAGCCAGACGGAGATCGCCAGCATCGTCGGCGCCAGCCGGCCGAAGATCAACCGGTCGATCCTCGCGCTTCAGGAGGCGGGCGCCATCCGCCGCAACGAGGGCATCATCCATTGCCATATCGGCCGGTTGCAAACCATCGCCGAGCCGGATGACGACTAGGGGCATGATCGCCAAGAGATACAGACCGCTTGCCGCCGGCCTCGTGGCGAGCTTTGCCGGTGCGCTGGCACTCTTCTTACTTGGCGAAACGGCGTTGGAGCGGCAGCGCGAGTTCTATTTCGATGCGCTGACCCAGACGGTCCCGGTGGAGACGAGCGACCGGATTGTCGTCGTCGACATCGACCGCAAGGCCTTCCAGAGCGCGCCGGAAAAAGACTGGACGCGCACACAGACGGCGACGCTGATCGAGCGGCTGGCCGCCGCCAAGCCGACGGCGATCGCCTTCGACTTCGTCTTCAGCACCGATTGCACGGCGGACGAGCCGGCGAATGCCGCGCTGGCGGGTGCCATCGGCAAGACGCCGACCATTCTCGGTTTCCTCATCGGCGAGACGCTGGACGGCGCGCCGCATCCGGTGCCGGCGCTTGCCTTGCACAGGCCGGTGGATGTGCCGGAACTCTGGTTCATCGACGGCACGGAAAGCTCCTGCCCCTTCCTGCAAGACAAGGCCGCCGCCGCCGCGGCATCCTTCCTCGTCGGCGACGAGGATGCGGTGGTGCGCCGCGTGCAGGCCTATGCGATCGTCGGCAATGCGGCCTATCCGGCACTCGGCGTGGAGGCGGCGCGGCTGGCAGCGGGGGCACGCACGCCAGTTCTGGGCGGCACGCCGGCCTGGCTGCGCCACGATTCGCGCATCATGCGGCTCGACGAGGACGGCAGCCTGCGCTTCGTCGCGAGCAGCGCCGGCACGATCGGTGCCCGCACCTTCTCGGCCGCCGATATCGTGGCGGGCCGGGTGCCGGCGGAGAAGATCGCCGGCAAGGTCGTGCTGATCGGCAGCAGCCTGCCCAATCTCGGCGGGCTGCGCACCAGCGCCTCCATGCCGCTCGAACCCTCCGTGCAGATCCATGCGGATGTGGCGAACGCCATCCTGACCGACCATATCCCGATGCGCGATACCGGCCTCATACCGATCGAGGCGGGCTTCGCCTTTGTCGCCGGCGCGGCGGTAGCACTTGCAGCCGCGCGGTTGCGCCCGCTCTGGGCGGCACTTGCCGGTCTCGGGCTGGTCGGCATCGTCTTCGGCGCGTCGGTCCTGCTCTATATGCGAACGGCGCTGCTCTCCGATGCGGTCGGCGTCACGCTGATCGTGGCGACGGCGGCGCTGGTCACCGGCCTTCTGCAATTCACCCATGTGCGCCGGGCCGAAGCGACGGCGCGCCTGCGCTTCGCGCAATACCTGCCGCAGTCGGTGGTCTCGCGCTACATCGACAATCCGGACCTCGGCCGCGTGGCCGGCGAAGAGCGGCAGGTGACGGCTTTGTTCACCGATATCGAGGGCTTTTCCACGCTTGCCCAGAAGATCGGCCCGCATGACCTCGTCAGGCTGCTCGACATCTATTTTTCCGAGGTGAACGCGCTCGTCGCGCGCCATGGCGGCATGGTGGACAAAGTGGTGGGCGACGCCGTGCATGCGCTGTTCAACGCACCCGACGATCTCGACCGCCATGTCGACAAGGCGCTCGCCTGCGCCGATGAAATCCGCACGTTGACGGAAGAAATGCGCCGGCGGCCGACCTTCCTCGACCGGGACTTCGGCCGCACGCGTATCGGCGTGGAGACGGGCATGGCCGTGCTGGGGGAAGTCGGCATCGGCGGCAAGCTCGACTATACCGCGCATGGCGACGCGGTGAACCTCGCCGCACGGCTACAGGATGCCAACAAGTTCCTAGGCACGCAGATCTGCGTTGGCCCGAACGCAGCCGGCGAAACCAGCCGGCCGCTGCGCGCCATAGGCAGCCATGAAATCCGTGGCTTCGGCACGATGGAACTCTTTACGCTCGATTAGTTTTTCGCAATTTCCGGACGCAAAACCGCTTCACACTTTTACTGGAATTGCTTTAGCGAATCCCGGCGCTCGCATAGGCCTCGCGGATGCGGGCCTCGCCCCATTGCGTGATCTCGCCGGGCGCTGCCCCTACCGAGGCGATCTCGACGCCCTGGCCGGGTGCCACCTGCCGCGTGACGCCGCCGCCGGTGACGTCCACGAGGCCATGCTCGACGAAGACCGCGAAGGCGCCGCGGCTGGGGCCTGCGAAGAACTTCGTGCCGCGCACGCCGATCATGCCGAAGGCGGTGCGCACCGTGAGGTCGATCTTGGCGAGGCCCTCCGGACGATCGAAGACCATCTGGCCGGTGCCGAGCTCGATGACGCCGCCCTGCCCGGCGATGAAGGTGTCAATCAGTAGTTCCGTCTCGCTGCCGAGCAGCAGGCTCGTATCGTCGCCGAGTTCGAGCGAGGCGAAGCTCTCCTTGCCGGTCTTCACGAAATCATGGTCCATGAGGCTCGCGCCGGCCTTCAGGCCTTCGAGCCGCTCCGCCTGCTTGCGGGTGACCTCACCGGTGATCTCCACCGCCTTGCCAATGATCGCATTGGCCTGCGTGGCGCGAACGCCGATGCCGGTCAGCGCAAGCGCCGCGCCGGCGATGAAGAACCGGCGGCTGAGGGTGACCGGAGAGAAAGCGTTGAGCGTTCGCATGACATGCCTTTCGCGCGAGCACAAACCCGACGGATGGAATTGAACCAATACAGGCCGACGCGTCAATCGCGTTTGCCGCCTGACCTGCAAACCATATGCGCCGCCCTGCCCCTCTCCCACTGTTCCCGCGGAAACAGCCTTGTTTCGCCGGTCCACTAAGGTGCGGTCATCCAACGAAGGGAGACGGATCATGATTTCGCGATCCACAGGAGTAAAGACGGCTGGCCGCGCCCTTTTCTTCGCGGTCCTGCTTTCCGGCGCCGCAGGCAGCGTCCAGGCCAACACGCTTTCGATCGAAGCCCGCTGCGATGCCAGCGCCGGCAGCCGCTACGACATGACCCGCAACACGGCCTTCGCGCCGGTTGCGCTTGAGGATATCGAGATCGGCGCGGCCCTTTCCGCCTGCCGCGAGGCCTACAATGCCGGCGGCGGTGCCCGCATGGCCTTCCAGCTTGCCCGCGCCCTGGAGCGCGCCGGCCAGGATCTCGAAGCCATGAAGCTCTATGCCGAAGCGTCGGCCCTCGGCCACACCGTTGCGATGGTGAATTACGGCGCCATGCTCGGCAAACGCGGCGATCCCGCCGCCGAATTCAGCCACTACAAGAAGGCCGCGGAACTGGGCGATATGCTCGGCGCCTACAATCTCGGCGTCGCCTATCGCGATGGCATCGGCACCGAGATCAACGGCGCGGAAGCGGCCCGCTGGTTCGACAAGGCGGCGGCAGCCGGCGACGAGACGGCGGCCTTCAATCTCGGCGTGCTGCTCGACGACGGCAGCCTCGTCACCGAGGACAATGCCCGCGCGGCGGCCTTCTACCGGCTGGCCGTCGAGGGCGGCAGCGTCGATGCGATGATCAATCTCGGCCTCATGCTGGAATCCGGCGAGGGCGTTTCGCAGGATCTTCCCGCTGCCGCCGGCTATTTCAAGCAGGCCGCCGACCGTGGCGACAGCTACGGCAAGCTGAAATTCGGCCTGATGCAGCAGAGTGGCACCGGCATCGTGAAGAATGTCGAGCAGGCGGTAAACAGCCTGGTCGCCGCCTTCGAGATGCGCGACGTCGATCTCGAAGTGATCCTGCGCGATGCGCCGGAAAAGCTCAGCGCCGATGCCCGCCTCGCCATCAAGCAGGTGCTGGCCCAGCGCAAGCTGATCGCCGGCGCCGAGAATGCCGAGATCGACCCGATCACGCTCGGCGCGATCGAGAAGCACTACGCGGAGAAATAAGGGTCAGCCGATCTCGCCGGCCTGCGGACCCCAGGTGTCCGTCATCGCAAAACCGTTGGCGAGCGGGTCGGTCGGATCGAGCGCGATTTGGTGCAGGCCAAAGGTCCAGCCGCGGCCGGTAATGGTGGGGATGATCGCCTTGCGGCCGGCAACCTCGGTTTCGGCCGCGAGCCCCACCTCGAACTCGGACCCGATGATCGAGCGCGAGCGGAACGTGTCGCCGACCTTGGCCAGACCACGGGCGTGCAGCGTCGCGAGGTTGGCGGAATTGCCGGTGCCGCAGGGCGAGCGGTCGACGCGGCCAGGCCACATGGTGGTGGCGGTGCGCACCAGGCCATCCGGGTCGCGATCGCGGAACATCACATAGGCGATGCCGCTGATTTCCGGGATTTCAGGATGCACAACCTTCATCGACTTATTGATGAGATCCTTCAGCGCCATGCCCGCATCGACGAGCGCGCGGGCATTCGCCTTCTCGATCTTCGTGCCGATCTGGTCGACATCGACCAGCGCATAGAAAATGCCGCCATAGGAAATGTCGAAGCGCACGCGGCCCCAGTGCGGCGTGTCGATCTCGACGTCGAGCGCCTCGACGAAGGAGGGCACCATGGTGAGTTTCACCTTCTCGCAGCGCCCGTCGCGGCAGGTCGCCGTCGCCTTGACCAGGCCGGCGGCGGTATCGAGGATCACCACCGTCTCCGGCTCCTTCATCTCGACGATGCCGGATTCGAGCAGCGCCGTGGTGACGCAGATGGAGTTGGAGCCGGACGAGGCGTGCGCCTGGTCCGCCTGCAGGATGATGAAGCCGGCATCGGCCTCCGGGCGCTTGGCCGGCACCAGCAGGTTGACCGAGCCGGTCGCGGCCGCGCGCGGCTCCAGGCAGAGGAAGCGGCGCAGGCTGTCATCGACCGTGTTGATATGGTTGAGCTGCTCGGCGATCGTGTTGCCGGGGATTTTCGGCACGCCGCCGATCGCCACCTTGCCGATCTCGCCTTCGCAATGAACGTCCAGCAACTGGATCGTGCGCTTCCATCTCATGTCGTCTCGCTCCGTCTTTGCCGGCTCGCCGGCGCTGTCGACTCTCTGATATATCAGATCGTCATCTGTTCCAACTGCTTTTCATGCGACAGCATTGCGCGCTACGAAATAGCGCCCGCAACGAGATCCTTTTCATGACCAAGCTCATTGTTTTCACCGACCTGCACATGGTGCCCGAGGGCACGACGATCATTGGCCTCGATCCTTACCAGCGGCTGCTCGCCGGCATCGAGCATGTCAACCGATACCATGCCGATGCCGACCGGGTCATCTTCACCGGCGACCTGACGCACCGCGCCGACACGATGTCCTACGAGCGGCTGCGCGACCTGCTCTCCCTGCTCGTGCCGCCCGCCGCCATCACCATCGGCAACCATGATTATCGCGAGCGTTTCCTGGAAACCTTCACTCATGTGGCGCCGGACGAAAACGGCTTCGTGCAGCAGGCGATCGACTTTGCCGATTGCCGCGTCGTGCTGCTCGACACGCTGTTCGCGCCGCCCTACGACTATCCCATGAGCCATGCCGGTTACCTCTGCGAGACGCGCCTCGCCTGGCTCGACCGCACGCTTTCAAGCGCCGGCGGCCGGCCGGTGCTCCTCTTCATGCACCACCCGCCGCACAAGACGGGCTTTACCGGCATGGACGCGATCCGGCTCGGCAACGAGGACGCCTTCTACGAGCTTGTGCTGAAACACGGCAATGTCCGCCATATCTTCGCCGGCCATGTGCACCGCACGATCGGCGGCTCGCATCGCGGCATTCCCTTCTCGATCTTCAAGAGCCCGGTGCACCAGCAGCCGATGCCCTTCGACGCGCCGAACGCCTCGCTCTCGGTGGACGAGCCGGCCGCCTATGGCATCGTCGTGGTGACGGAGGAGGGTCTACTGGTGCACCACGAGGATTATGAAATCGCGCGGCGCGATTCCGAAATTGCCTGAGGGCGCCGGTTAACGCGCGTTACACAACGTGAGACGCCCGGGCGCGGCCCTTGGGGAACCGCGCAGGGCCTATCCCGTTGTCTCCGCCGAAGGGGTGGGAAACCCAACTTTCGAAGGAGAAAGACATGCGCAAGATTCTCATGGCCGGTGCCGCCCTGGCACTCATCGGCGCCACGGTCGCCCATGCAGACGACGGCGACAAGGAAGTTCTCGGCGGTGCCGCCGGCGGCGCTGCGGGTGCTGCCGTCGGCGCCGTCGTCGGCGGCCCGGTCGGCGCCATCGTCGGCGGTGTGGCGGGTGTCGCAATCGGCGCGGAAGCCGCCGTTCCGGATGATGCCCGCGTCTATGTGATGGAAAACCCGACGCCGCCGGTGGTGCTGGAAGGCCAGGTCACCGCCGATACGCGCTTCGACGACACCGTCACGCTGACGCCGATCCCCGATCACCCGGACCTCGCCTATGTCTATGTCGATAATCGTCCGGTGATCGTGCGCACGGACAGCCGCCAGGTCGTCTACGCGCCTGAGGTCGAGACGACGGCGAGCATTTCCAGCGACATTCCGGAAGCGACCATCACCTATGTCGAGCGCCATCCGCTCGATCCCGTCCTGCTGGAAGGCCCGGTCGAGGCCGGCGTCGTGATCCCGGAAACCGTGCAGATCGTCGAAGTGCCGGAAAACCCGAACTACGGCTACATCTACGTCGACGAGCGCCCTGTTCTCGTCGACCGCGGCACCCGCGAGGTCATCTGGGTCCGCTGACCCTTGCGGGATGAGTGGAGGGCGGCCCTTGCGGGGGCCGCCTTTTCCATGCGCGCGGTTTACTGGCCTGTCGCGGTGACCGCCGTGTTCTCCACCGAACTGCCGAAGCGCAGCCATTGGTCGTTGTAGTTCTTGCGTGTCACCGGATCGAAGACGGCGATCGGCGTCGAGACCGCGATGCTGGCCGCACTGCCGACCGTCTGCGCCGTGCCGAGCGCCACGGCGCCCAGCCGGTCGCCGATGCCGACCTCGGAATCCGTGACGGTCTGGCCGGCGATCAGGCGATTGCCGATGAGCTGCACCACCTCCGGGCTTTCGGCAAACTTGCCGTGGTTCAGGCTGTCGCCGGATTTCAGCGCCGTGAGGTCGAGCACCGTGATGCCCTGCTTTTCCAGCATGGAGCGATAGGGCTCCTTCGACGGATCGATCTGGCCGAGGCGGTCGACATTGCCGGAAATGCGCCGTGACAGCGTCAGCGCCCGGTCGTCCTGCGAGACGAAGAGCGTGAAATTCGGCCGGTCATTGCCGATGGCGCGAAGCTGCTGGCCGAAGACGTCGACGTCGAGATCGGGCGAGGCCAGGATGACCTGCTGGATCTTCTTCGGCACGCGCCCGTCGCGGATCGCCATCTGGCGCAGCGTCTCGACCGCCAGCCAAGTGCCCATGGAATGGGCCATGATGGTGATTTCGCCGACTTCCGGCGTGTTGACGGCCGCGCGCAGCAACTCCTCCAGCGCATCGCGCGAATAGTTGGTGCTTTCCTTGTCGTAGGAATAATCGAAGATGCTGGCGCGCGACGGCCAGGTGAAGATCACCGGCGCGGCATCGGTCTTCGAATCGTGCACGATCTGCGCGAAACGGTAGACGGCATCCTCATAGCGGTTGTTGAAGCCGTGCACGAAGACGAGCACGCGGCGGCTCTTCGGCAGGTGCCCGTCGAGCCAGGCGCGGCCGGCCTTGGCGCTGTCGACCGGCGTCACGCTGACGGTGGAAAAATCCTTCAGCGGATCGGCGGGCAGCTTTTCGGGCCATTGCACCTGGCCAACCTTGCGCTTGTCATCCGCCGGAATGGAGATCGTGATCTCGCGCATCTGGAGATCGGAACCGCGCTCGCCGGAAAACAGCACGCCCGGCTGTTTCGAGGGCGCGCGCGTGGTGGCGACGAGCAGGTCGACCGTCGAAACCCCCGCCGGCGGCTCGCCGCCCGGCAGCAGCACGCCTTCCGGCCGGCCGGCACAACCCGCCAGCGCCAGCAGCCCGGCCATGATCACGCGACGCAATACGCGCGGCCTTTCGCGGTTCGTCATGCCCCGCTTCCTTCCGCTTTCCAGGTTTCGCCGGTGCGGCCTCACCCATTCGCCCCTGCTTAGCGGAGCGGCGGGCGGTTTTGAAGCGAAGCGAGGCGACGGGGGCCTTGCGCGCGGCATGAGCAAGGCAGGCCGTGGCATATCGGTCACGGCCGGCGGCCTTTTCAGGCCTCTGGCGGCCCCAAAGCCTCCATCATCCGGCCCCGGCCGACGCGGATGACGTTTTCCATGGCGCGCCGCGCACCGTCCTCGTCGCGACGGCGGATTTCTTCCACGATGCGCATGTGGCTGGCCGCGACATCGCCGATCTTGCCGCGATCGGCGGCCGGCGAGCTCAGCTTGAAGACGCCGGCAAGCGCCGCCTCGATGAGGCTGCCGATGGTGCGCATGAAGGGATTGCGCGAGGCCTCCATGACGGCGAGATGGAAGCGCAGGTCGGCAAGCGCCAGGGTTTCCGGCGTGTGATCCGGATCGCCCATGGCGACGGCGAGCAGCATCATCTGGTTGATATCCGCTTCTGCCGCATGGCGGGCAGCGAGCGCTGCGGCATGCGGCTCGAAACCGAGGCGGATGTCGCTCAGGTGGATGAGGAAACCGTCATCGACGCCCACGGCGAAATGCCAGGTGAGGATGTCGCCGTCGAAGAGGTTCCACTCGGCCTTCGGCATCACCCGGGTGCCGATGCGCGCCCGCGGCACGATAAGCCCCTTGGCGGCGAGCGTCTTCATCGCCTCGCGCAGCACGGTGCGCGACACGCCGAAACGCACCTCCAGCTCCGCATCGCCCGGCAGCGTCGCACCGACCGCGAATTCGCCGGAAACGATCGCCTTGCCGAGCGCGTCGACGACCTGCGAATGGCTGGAATGCGCCGCCGCACCGTTCATCATGGTTTCGAGCAGGCCCTTTTTGCGCACGGCTCCGCCCTCTTCGATGAAGGAAACTCCTCAGCAGTCCGCGTAAAACATCATATTATATTACTATCGTAAACCGCCAAATTCGCCCCCGTCCGCTTTCCGCCCTTGCGACAGACAAGCCTCAGGTAAGTCGGCGCCCGTAAGGAGGAGTGAAAGATTGCCGTCGCCTTGAGCGCAACGGGAACTCGCCAGGACAAAGGAACCATGCATGCTCAAGACCGTACGGCACGTCTTCCAGAACCCGTTCATCGCCAACGAATGCAATACGTTCGGCATCAATCCCGCGCCGATCCCGACGAACATCTACGAGACCTACGGGCAATGTAACGAGGACTTCATCGTCGAATCGGTTCTGCGCGCCCAGATGCGCCGCGCCGGCCGGTCGATGGACTCGATCCGCTACATCGAGATCGGCGCCAACCACCCGTTCCAGACGAGCGCGACCTACCTGCTCTACAAGCTCTACGGCGCCACGGGCGTGCTGGTGGAGGCGATCCCGTCGCTCGCCGAAACGCTGCAGAAGGCGCGCCCCAACGACACCGTCGTCAACTGCGCCATCAGCGTCTCTCACGAGAGGACGATCAAGCTGCACATCCACGAGAAGAACGAGCTGTCCTCCATTTCGACGGACCACATCTCGATGTTCCAGAATTTCGGCGGCACCGACAATATCGTCGAGTCCATCGAATGCGAGAACATGCACATCAACGACTTCCTGAAGAAGCACTACGGCACCCATTGCGACTATCTCTCGGTCGACGTGGAAGGCCTCGACGCCGCCGTGCTTTCGGAGATGGACCACGTCTTCCAGCCCACCATCATCCAGTGCGAACACGAGGGCCGCTTCGAGGAATTCGTGCAGATCCTCAAACCCCGCGGCTACGGCTTCCTCGCCCACACGGACGTGAACTCGATCTTCATCAAGACCACGGTGATCTGACGCTCAACGCGACCAGCAATCGCGAGCGAGAACTGAGAAGGGTCCGGATTCGGACCCTTTTTTTCTTTTCTGAGTACCGTCAAGACGCTAGCCAGGATCAACGTCGCTAGCATCCGGTGATTTTGGTGGGAAGAATCTAAGACCGGATTATCCGGACTGGAAGGAAATGGCGCACCCGAAGAGATTCGAACTCCTGACCCCCAGATTCGTAGTCTGGTGCTCTATCCAGCTGAGCTACGGGTGCGCTGGCAACAAGGCGTCTACTGCCCGGCTGCGAGGCGGTTCCTAAAGGGATCGCCGGCTTATTGCAAGCGGATTTCTGAGAAAAGATGTACTTTTTTCATCGTGCCGTCACATGCCGCCCGCAACGCGCGGCGATCAGGCCCGGTGGCGGAAGGCGTCGAGGGGGACGGGGCGGTCGGGCAACTCGATACGGAAGAGCGTGCCGGGCGTCGCCTTTTCCACAAGCGCGATCGTGCCGCCATGAGCGAGCACCAGTTCGCGGGCGATCGCAAGACCGAGCCCGGTGCCGCCGGAGCGCACGGAACCGCGGAAGGCCGCGAAGAGGTTGTCGCGCGCCTTGGCGGGCATGCCGGGGCCGTTGTCGTCAATGGCGATCGACACCACGCTGCCGGTGCGAAGCCCCGTGACGAGCACGGTGCGGCGGTCGGCGGCGGTATCCTGCGCCAGAGCTTCCACCGCGTTGCGGCAGAGATTGTGGATGACACGGAAGAGCTGCTCGCTATCGGCATCGACCTGGAGACCGGGCTCGACCTGGAGCACGAATTCGATATCGCCGCGCGCATCGATCGCCAGCACCTCGGAGACCTCCTGCACCAGCGGGCGCAGGGCCACGAAACGGCGGCGCGGCTCCGGCTCGCGCATGCGGCCGTAGGAGAGCACCTCGTTCGTGTAACCCACCGCCCGGTCGATGCTGCGCAAGAGTTTTGGCGCAACGCGTTTGACCACCGGGTCGTCGACATCCGACAGGCGGTCGGACATCAGCTGGGCGGAGGACAGGATGTTGCGCATGTCGTGGTTGATCTTTGACACGGCGAGGCCAAGGTCGGCGAGGTTCTTTTGTTCCTTCAGCGTGCGCTGCAGCGTCTGCTGCATGGCGGCCAAATGAATGCCGGCCACCGCGATCTCGTCACGCCCGCCGGAGGGTTTTAGCACACGGCTCGGATTTGATGGGTCGACGGCGAATTCCTGGATGTTCGCCGTCATGCGACGCATCGGGCGGATCAGCAGGCGGTTGAGCGCGAAGAAGATCGGGCTGGCGGTGACCAGCGAGATGATCATCGACAGGATGAAGACGTTGCGTGCATAGCCGAGCATGGCGCGGCGCAGAGCGCGTTCGTCGAGCAGCAGTTCGATGCGCGTGCTCGATTCGCCGACGGGGCCATAGACGCGGATGACACGGTCGCCGCCGAAGATCAGCGTGTCGAAGGCGTCGTAGACGGCGGTGAGTGTCGAGACGTCGGAGAGGTCGTATTCCGCATCGATGCTCGGCGGCATCTCGACGGCGGCGACCATGCGCGAGGCGTCCTGCTTCTTGAGGATGATCGCCTTGGCGCCGGTCGCCATCAGCGTCTCCTGCTGCACGGCGCGCGGCAGCTCCTGGTCCGGCAGGCCTTCGATGACGACGCTGGCGGCTGCCGCCGTGTTCAGGCGGTCGCGCAGCCATTGCAGGCGCATATTGGCGACCGAGGGCACGAAGATCAGCACTTCGGCAATCATGACGAAGACGGCGGTGAGGAGGAGCAGCCTGCCCGAAAGCCCGGACAGGAAGCCGACCGCCGGCACCGGCGTCTCGGTCAAGGACGGCGTCCCGTCTCTGTCCACCATGACTCAACTCCTGGACACGCCGCAGAACGGCAAACGGCGTCGCCATCCGAGGATCGACGACGCATTTTCGGCATCAGCCAATAGCCAATCATAGGAGATTACGGCAATTTTTCCAACGCCGTTGCAGGCCGCAACAAAAAGCGCGGCGATCCAACGACCGCCGCGCCTGGGTTCTGCGGATCCTGCCGGGGAATCCGGCTATCGATCAGAACTCTTCCCAGTTCTCCTGGGCGACGACCGCCGTTGCGGTGGCGCGGTTGCCGCCGAAGGCGCGGGTGACATTGCCGATCATGCGGCGGGCCGGCGATTCGACCGGGCGGGTATCGGCCCGGACCGGCGCCATGCGCTGCACGGTGTCGCCGGTGCGGAAGCGCCCCATGAGATCGGCCAGGCTGTCGGCCTCGCTCTTCAGCTTGTGCGTGGCGGCGGAGGTTTCCTCCACCATCGCGGCATTGTGCTGGGTGACCTGGTCCATCTGGTTGATGGCGGTGCTGATTTCCTGCAGGCCCGTCGCCTGTTCGCGGGCGGCGGTGGCGATGGCGTGGATGCGGTCGTTGATGGTGACGACGCGGGTTTCGATATCCGAAAGCGCCAAACCGGTTTCCTGCACATATTTCACGCCGACGGCCACTTCACTGCCGGACTTGGTGATGAGGCCCTTGATGTCCTTGGCGGCACTCGCGGCGCGCTGCGCCAGTTCGCGCACTTCCTGCGCGACGACGGCAAAGCCCTTGCCGGCCTCACCCGCGCGGGCTGCCTCGACGCCGGCATTGAGTGCCAGCAGGTTGGTCTGGAAGGCGATCTCGTCGATCACCGAGATGATCTGGCTGATCTCGTTAGAGGCCTGCTCGATGCGGCTCATCGCGCCGATGGCGTTGCGCACGATATCGCCGGACTGTTTTGCGCTCTGCGTCGCCTCGCCGACCATGCTGGTCGCCTCGTTCGCCCGCTCCGTCGAATTCTTGACGGCGGCGGTGATCTCTTCGAGCGCGGCGGAGGTTTCCTCAAGCGCTGCGGCCTGCTGCTCGGTGCGCTTGGAGAGGTCGTCGGAGGCGGTGCGCAGCTCGCCGGAATTGGCATTGATCGCGTCCGTCGAAGCACGCACCTCGCGCATGGTGCGCTGGAGGGTGGCGAAGGTGGCGTTGACGTTCTGCTGCAACTCGGCGAAGGCGCCGCGGAACGAACCGTCCATGGTCTGCGTCAGGTCGCCCTCAGCCAGCGCGCCGATGACGCGGCGGGTTTCGGCAATGCCTTCCTCGACGCCGGCAACGAGTTCGTTGACGCTGCGGGCGAAGCGGTTGAGGTCCTCGTTCTGGTAGTCCTTGCCGATGCGCGAGGAGAAATCGCCGGCGGCGGCGGCATGCACGACGGTGGCGATGGACGACTGGAGGTCGGCGCTCTTTTCGCGCAGCACCTGCTCCTGGGCGTTGAGATCGCGCACGGTGATGGCGTTCTGGCGGAAGATCGCGACGGCGCCGGCCATTTCGCCGATCTCGTCCTTGCGGCCGGCATAGGGCACTTCCGTGTCGAGGTCGCCGCCGGCAAGCCGGTTCATCGTGTGCGTGACGTTCTGGATCGGGCGGCTCAGCTCGTTGGTCGCGATATAGAAAGCCGCGCCGCCGCCGATGAGCAGGCCGGCGCCGACCGTGCCGAGCACCAGCGTCAGCATGAGGGTCTCGAAGGCGGCGATTTCGGCCTTGATCGCGGTCAGGTTCTCGTTGTCCGTCTGGACGACAGCATCGATTTCCTTCTGGAAGGCCTTGCGGTTGGCGCGGTTGAGCTCGTTGTTGCCCTGTTCGTTGGCGGCGGCGATCGAGACCGTCGTGCCGAGGCGGGCGGTTTCCGTGCGGAAGGTGCGGAATTCGGCGGAGCGCGCCACGACGGCGTCGAAGGCGGGCTTCTGCTCGGCGGGCACGATCGGCTGCCATTCCTTCAGCGTCTCGTCGATGCCGTTCAGTTCCTTGGCAATGCCTTCGGCGAATTTCTGTGCGCCTTCCATATCCTTGGAGGCGTAGATGCCGCGGGCTTCCATCACCACGGCGGTGACCTGGCGGTTCAGGTGCTCGCCGAGGAAGGCGCGGTCGGCGGCGTTCTCATACTGGTGGAGCTTCTCGCTGAATTCCGAGACCACATGCACGGCGATACCGCCGATGCAGACGGAGATGAGGCCCATCACGCCCACGATGAGGTAAATCTTGCCGCGTATTTTCACGTCGAACTCCAAAAGGCACGGATACAGGATCGACAAAACGGCACGCCCGCTCTGTCCGTGGATATGAAAGGTAAACGCTAAAGGTTAATTAGATTTTGAGGGAACCCGCTCAAACGGGAGGCGAGTGAATTTCCGCTAATATTCTGAAGTACGGAATTTCCCAAGAAAATCAGGCGATTTTCCTTACGTAAGGTGAGGCAAACATGACGATCTGCACGTTGCGCTCAACCGCAGGTGGCTGGCGTTTTAACGATTGTGACAGTTAAAGCCGTGGTCCGCCGGCAATTGACTTTCCACCGGCTTTGCCCTTATAAGCCGCGCACGTCTGGAAACTGCCTTCCCGCGAGGGCCGGGCTGTGCCGGACTTTGAACGCTGCTTGCGTTAACGCAAAACCCAAGAAGGGCCGCACACCGCGGTATTAAATAAATGACCAAGCGTACCTACCAACCCTCCAAGCTTGTTCGCAAGCGTCGTCACGGCTTCCGTGCCCGCATGGCTACCAAGGGCGGCCGCAAGGTTCTGTCCGCACGCCGTGCACGCGGCCGCGCAAGCCTCTCGGCCTAAGGCCGTGAATGCCCGGAACCGAGGCGACGGGCAATGACGAAAACTGTTAGACAATCTGCTGTCGGACGGCTGAAAAGCCGTCCGCAGTTTCTTTTTGTGCGCGAGGGAGAGAAGCGCAGGGGATCGCTGTTCCTTCTCGAAGTGCGCGACCGGCAGATGCCGGAAGAACAGCCCCGCGTCGGCTTTACCGTTACCAAGAAACACGGCAATGCCGTGGAACGCAATCGCATGCGGCGGCGCCTGAAAGAGGCGGTGCGGCTATCCGCCGGGTTTGCAATGGAGCCCGGACACGACTATGTGGTTGTCGCCAGACGGGACGTGTTGCACGCGCCGTTCAAAACCCTTGTGGCCGGTCTCAAGGAGAGGATCGCGACAAGGCAGAAACAGAAGCAGCAGCAGCGCCCTGCTGCTCCCGGGAAAGAGTGATGGAAAACAACCGCAATTATTTCGTGGCGATCGCGCTGTCCGTGCTGATCCTCGTTGCCTGGCAGTTCCTCTATGTGAACCCGAAGCTTGAAAAGGACCGCGCCGCGCTCGAAGCGCAGCAGGCCCAGAGCGGGCAGACGACCACCGCCGGCGGCACGACCACGACGGGCACGGGCACGGCGACTGGAACGGGCACGGCGACTGGAACGGGCACGGCGACGAGCGGCGCGCTGCCGGGCGGTGCCGCGACGGCCACCACGACCGAGACGCGCGAGGCAGCCCTTGCCAAGTCCGCCCGCGTCGAGATCGACACGCCCTCGCTTTCCGGCTCCATCGCGCTCACCGGTTCCCGCTTCGACGACCTGAAGCTCAAGGGCTTCCACCAGACCGTCGACAAGTCGAGCCCGATCATCACCCTGCTCAGCCCGGCCGAAGCCGAACACGGTTACTTTGCCGAAATCGGCTATGTCGGCAGCGAGACGACCGGCCAGGTTCCCGGCCCGCAGACGGTCTGGACGCAGGACGGCACCGGCAAACTGACGCAGACCACCCCGGTCAAGCTCACCTATACCAACGACAAGAACATCACCTTCACCCGCACGATCTCGGTCGACGAACATTACATGTTCACGATCGCCGACAGCATCGAGAACCGCACGGAAGCGGCGATCGCGCTGTCGCCCTACGGCCGCTCGACGCGCTTCTTCAAGCCGACGGAACCCTCCGTCTACGTGCTGCACGAAGGCTTCATCGGCGTGCTCGGCAATCTCGGCCTGCATGAGGTGAAGTACACCACGACCGAGGAAGACACGACGGTAGCGCCCGGCAAGGCGACCGGCGGCTGGCTCGGCATCACCGACAAATATTGGGCGACGGCCATCGTGCCGCCGCAGGCGACGCCCTACGAGACGCGCTTCTCCTACTTCAAGGACGGCCGCCCGCGCTACCAGGCGGATTACCGCCAGGACGACATTTCCATTGCGCCCGGCCAGACGATCGAGGTGAAGAACCTGTTCTTCGGCGGCGCCAAGGAAGTGCCGATCATCGACCAGTACGAGACGTCCTATTCGATCCCGCAGTTCGACCTGATGATCGACTGGGGCTGGTTCTGGTTCTTCACCAAGCCGATGTTCCAGCTGATGGACTTCTTCTTCCGCTATTTCGGCAATTTCGGCATCGCGATCCTGATCACCACGATCGTCGTCAAGGGCCTGTTCTTCCCGCTTGCCAACAAGCAGTACGCTTCCATGGCGAACATGAAGAAGATGCAGCCGAAGATGGAGGAGCTGAAGGCGAAGCACGGCGACGACCGCATGGCGCTGCAGCAGGCGACGATGCAGCTCTACAAGGAAGAGAAGATCAATCCGCTCGCGGGCTGCTGGCCGATCCTGCTGCAGATCCCGGTCTTCTTCGCGCTCTACAAGGTCATCTACGTCACGATCGAGATGCGGCATGCGCCGTTCTTCGGCTGGATCCAGGACCTTTCCGCGCCCGATCCGACGTCGCTGTTCAACCTGTTCGGCCTGCTGCCCTACGACGTGCCGCACTTCCTGATGATCGGCGTCTGGCCCATCATCATGGGCATCACGATGTTCCTGCAGATGCGCATGAACCCGACGCCGCCGGATCCGACCCAGGCGATGATCTTCACCTGGATGCCGCTGATCTTCACCTTCATGCTGGCGACCTTCCCGGCCGGCCTCGTGATCTACTGGGCCTGGAACAACACGCTCTCGATCATCCAGCAGGCGATCATCATGAAGCGCCAGGGCGTCAAGATCGAGCTCTTCGACAATCTCAAGGGATTGTTCGGGAAAAAAGCCGGATCACCCTGACGGCCCTTCCGACGTAACATCAGAAACCCCGGCCTCGCGCCGGGGTTTTCTTTTGCCGTTTTTTTATGCACGGCCCGCTTGCGACATCGCCTCGTCGCTGGCATGGAAGCGCCGCAGGCGCGGCTTCTGGCATGCTTGCGACAATCCCCAACCTGCGAGCGCCCCATGTCCGCCTCATCGCTTCCGCTCACCCCCACCGTTCCGGACAGCCGGGGGCAAGGGTATGGCGCCGCCCTGGTGCTCGGCTCCGCCGTCGTGTGGAGCTTTGGCGGCACGCTGGCGCGGTTTCTCACCATCGAGGACGGCTGGATCGTCGTCTTCTGGCGCTCGCTCTTCGCCGCCCTCTTCCTGCTCGGCTTCATGCTGGTGCGCGACGGGCCGCGCGGCACGGTGCAGCTCTTCAAGGGCATGGGCTTGGCCGGCGTCGCCGTCGGCGTCTGTTTCGCTGTCGCCTCCACCGCCTTCATCCTGGCGCTCGCCTATACGACCGTCGCCAATGTCGTGCTGATCCAGGCCGGCGTGCCGCTGATCGCGGCGCTGATGGCCTGGCTGCTCTTTCGCGAACGGATCGCCGTCCACACCTGGATCGCGATTGCGGCCGTGATCGGCGGCGTCGCCATCATGGTGTCGGAATCGCTCGGCGGCAGCGTGTCGATGATGGGCGACGCGCTCGCCATCCTGATTGCCTTCGCCTTTGCCACCGCGACCATCATCACCCGCCGCTTCGCCCATGTGCGCATGACGCCCGCCGTCTTCCTCGGCACGGTCATTGCCTGCCTCACGGCGGCAAGCCAGGCCTCCGGCTTTGCCGTGACGGCAAGCGAACTCGGCATCCTCATCGTCTTCGGCGCACTCAATTTCGGCCTTGGCCTTGCGCTCTTCGTCACCGGGGCGCGCCTCATCCCCTCCGCTCTTGCCGCATTGCTGGGCACGGCCGAGACCGTGCTGGGGCCTCTCTGGGTGGCCGTCATCCATGGTGAGATCCCCGGTCTGAGGACCGTCATCGGCGGCGTGATCGTGCTTGCGGCGCTGCTGTGTTATCTCGGCGTGGAGCTCTGGCGCCAGCGCCGCGCTTGACTTTCGCGGCCAAAACCCGGAAGCGGGGGGCTGACAACAAAGGCGAGATTTATGACCGAGACGACATCCCCGGACGACAAGCCGCTGTTCGGCAGGCCGTGGATCTTCATCCGCGGCGTGCCGGCCATGAAGTTCCTGCCGCCGGAAGGCCCGGCCGAGGTCGCCTTTGCCGGGCGGTCGAATGTCGGGAAATCGTCGCTGATCAACGCGCTCGTCGGCCACAAGGGCCTGGCGCGCACCTCGAACACGCCCGGCCGCACGCAGGAACTCAACTATTTCGTCCCGGACGGGTTTTCGGGGGCGGAAGGCGACCTGCCGCCGATGGCGCTCGTCGACATGCCCGGCTACGGCTATGCCCAGGCGCCGAAGGAACAGGTCGACAACTGGACCAAGCTCGTCTTCGATTACCTGCGCGGACGCTCGACGCTGAAGCGCGTCTATGTGCTGATCGACAGCCGCCACGGCGTCAAGCCGAATGACGAGGAGGTCTTCGCGCTGCTCGACAAGGCCGCCGTCTCCTACCAGCTCGTGCTGACCAAGACCGACAAGATCAAGGATGTCGGCGTGCCGCGCCTTGTCGAGGAAACGCTGCTGAAGATCAAGAAGCGCCCGGCCGCCTATCCGGAGGTGCTGGCCACCTCATCGGAAAAAGGCCGCGGGCTCGACAGCCTGCGCAGCGCCATCATCACCGCCATCCAGCGCTAGTTTTTCTTGCCGCATTGTCCGACGCCGAAGCGATGCCGCTTCGGCTGGAAATGCTCTAGTCGAAACGCGCCGCACCCGAAGCAATGACCGGGCCGGTCACGCTGCCGGTCTGCGAGCCGCCGAAGGGCTCGACGCTGACGGCAAGCTGGGCGCCCTGCACGAGGCGGGTGCGCATCTCCGCCGGCACCGCGAGTTCACCCTCGCCGGTCTGCGGCAGCACGCCGAGCGAGACCGGTGCCCTGCCCTCCTGCGTCAGCCAAAGTTCCAGCGACTTTTCCTTCTCCTTGCCGCCGGCGACGGGGGTAACGCGGATCGCGCCGCTCGTGTCGTCGTAGCGCGCCACCAGATTGACTGCCGCCCCCTCGCCCGTGAGATCCGCGACCAGCCGGCCGCCGCTCATCGGGCGCGGCGCCAGGAGCGCGCTCATCGAAAAGGCGAGGCCCGCGGTTACGGCAAAGGAGGCGAGGGCAAAGGCCCGCCAGAAGGCGAGCGAGCCCCAGCAGCCGCCGGCGACCTTGCCGGAAAACGCGGCGTCGCGCATATCCGCGCCGAGCAGGCGCTGCTCCATCGGGGAGCGGGCGCGCGGCGGCAGGTGCAGCGCCTCGTAGTCGTCGTTGAAGGTGGAGAGGTTTTCTTCCCAGCGGTTGACCATGGCGGCGAACTGGCGATCCTTCGCCAGCCGCGCCTCGACCTTGCGGCGGTCTTCGGCGGAAAGCACCCCGAGCACATATTCGCCGGCGATCACCTCGTCGCGGCGGGGGTCTTTCATATCTTTGTCAGGCGCCGTCATCGGCTCATGCACTCTCTCGATTTCGACCGGTTTCCGTCAGGCGCGGTCCTCGTCTTGCCTATATAAGCATGCAGGCGCGGTTTTGCTCATGAAACGAACGAGCAGCGCATCATATTCCCCATCGGCTTTCGTTGCCACCGATCCGGCATTGCGACGCGCCATCCTTTCTTCTTTTTCTCCCCCTGGGCCGCAATGTGGCCGACGGATCATTCCATCGTCACAAAACATGCGTTAAACAGGCGCCCACCCATTCCCACGAGGCCGCCATGTCCCTATCCGAAAGCGAAACCCAAGCCCGCCTTCTCGCGCAAGCCCTGCCCTACATGCAGCGCTACGAGAACAAGACCATCGTGGTGAAATATGGCGGCCACGCCATGGGCAATGCGGAACTCGGCAAGGCTTTTGCAAGCGACGTGGCACTGCTCAAGCAATCCGGCGTCAACCCGATCGTCGTGCATGGCGGCGGCCCGCAGATCGGCGCCATGCTGACCAAGATGGGCATCGAATCGAAGTTCGAGGGCGGCCTGCGCGTCACCGACCAGAAGACGGTCGAGATCGTCGAGATGGTGCTTGCCGGCTCGATCAACAAGGAGATCGTCGCGCTCATCAACCAGACGGGCGAATGGGCGATCGGCCTTTGCGGCAAGGACGGCAACATGGTCTTCGCCGAAAAGGCCAAGAAAACCGTCATCGACCCGGACAGCAATATCGAGCGCATCCTCGATCTCGGCTTCGTCGGCGAAGTGGTGGAAGTCGACCGCACGCTGATCGACCTGCTGGCGAAATCCGAAATGATCCCGGTCATCGCCCCGGTGGCGCCCGGCCGTGATGGCCACACCTACAACATCAATGCCGACACCTTCGCCGGTGCCATCGCCGGCGCGCTGAACGCCACGCGCCTGCTGTTCCTCACCGACGTGCCGGGCGTGCTCGACAGACAAGGCCAGCTCATCAAGGAGCTTTCGGTCGCCCAGGCCCGCGAACTCATCAAGGACGGCACGATTTCCGGCGGCATGATCCCCAAGGTCGAGACCTGCATCGACGCCATCAAGGCGGGCGTTCAGGGCGTCGTCATCCTCAACGGCAAGACCGCCCATTCCGTGCTGCTCGAAATCTTCACCGAACACGGCGCCGGCACGCTGATCGTGCCCTGATCTAGAAGAACAAAAGCCCGAGGATGCCGCAGACGATCAGCAGGCATCCCACCACTTCCGTGCGGTTCACCCGTTCGTGGAAGAGGAAATACGAGGCCATGAAGGTGAAGACCAGCTCGATCTGGCCGAGTGCCCGCACATAGGCGACCTGCTGGAGGCTCATCGCGGTGAACCAGCAGGCCGAGCCCAGCACGCCGGCAATGCCGACCAGCGCGGAGGAGCGCCAGCTTCTCAAGACCTGCACGATCTCGTTCTTGTCCTTCCACAACATCCAGACCAGCATGAAAGCGGTCTGGAAGGTTGTGACGCAGGCGAGCGTGACGGCGGCGTTCATGATCGGGCCGGGGCCGTCCAGCGACAGGGACGCGCTGCGATAGGCGACTGCCGAGACGCCGAAGACGGCGCCGGAGGCGATGCCGATCAGCGCGGTGCGGCTGCTCAGGGCGGCGAATGTGTTGCGCCAGGAGAGCGGCGCGCGGGCGACCGAGATCAGCATCACGCCGATGACGCCGACCACGATGGCGATGACGGCGCCGAAGGTGATGCGCTCGCCGAGCAGCACGAAGCCGAAGATTGCCGCCTGCACCGGTTCCGTCTTGGAATAGGCCGTGCCGACGGCGAAGTTCCGGAGCGAGAACAGGTAGACCAGCAGCATGGTCGCAAAGATCTGCGCGAGGCCGCCGACCACCGCCCAGAACGCGAAGGTCCAGTTGAGCACCGGGAAGGCAAAGCCGACGATCCAGTGCAGCACCACCACATAGAGGATCGCCAGCGGGAAGCCGTAGCCGAAGCGCACGAAGCTCGCGCCGCGCGTGCCGAGCTTGCCCTGAAGGTGCTTTTGCAGGGCCGAGCGCAGGTTTTGCAGGAAGGCGGCGGCGATGGTGATGGGGATCCAGAGTTCCATGCCCTGCCGCTAGCATGCGGGCCGGGCCAAATCCATCACCCGCGCCGTCCGCCACGGAAAATTCCGTTTCCCTCTGCTTTGGCCCGTGTCATAAGACGGCCCATGACCGACCTTCCGAGCAAAGCCGACTTCGCCCATGTGCGTGACTGGGTCTTCGACCTGGACAACACGCTCTATCCGCATCACGTCGATCTCTTCGCCCAGATCGACAAGAACATGACGGCTTACGTCTCGGCGCTGCTCGGGCTTTCGCGTGAAGACGCGCGCGCCTTGCAGAAGCAATATTATTTCGAGCACGGCACGACGTTGCAGGGCCTGATGCTGCACCACGGCGTCGATCCGACGGACTTCCTCGAAAAGGCGCATGCCATCAACTATGAGGTCCTGGCGCCCGACGTCGACCTCGGCGAAGCGATCAAGGCCCTGCCCGGCCGCAAGTTCATCTTCACCAATGGCAGCGTGAAACATGCCGAGATGGCCGCGCGTGCGCTCGGCATCTTCGACCATTTCGACGACGTGTTCGATATCGTGGCGGCGGAATATGTGCCGAAGCCGGCGGGTGCGACCTATGACAAGTTCATGGCGCTGCACCGGGTGGACACGAACCATGCCGTGATGTTCGAGGACCTGCCGCGCAACCTGCTGGTGCCCAAGGCGCTCGGCATGAAGACCGTGCTTTTGACACCGCGCGACGAGCATCACGAGTTCGCCGATGCCTGGGAAAAGCGCTCGGACGCGGACCAGCACATCGACTACATGACCTCGGACCTGACGGGTTTCCTCAAGGCGCTGCTCTAGATTTTTTGCCGCATTATCCGACGCCGAAGCGATGCCGCTTCGGCTGGAAATGTTCTAGCCCGCCACATTCCGGACACGGAAAAAACCCTTATTCGTCAAAAGGTTGAATTACCAATTTGTAACTGGCGCAAGCCGGCGTTCTCCCTATCCTGCCATCAGGGACGATGATGGATGGACAAGGAAACGACCATGACTGGAAAAGAACTTCTCCTCGGTGCCGTTGCGGCCGGACTTCTTCTCTCGGGCGCCACCGCCCCCGCTTTCGCCGCCAAGGGCGAAGGCAAACATGGCCAGCGCGGCGCTGCCATGATCGAGCGCCTCGACGGCAACAAGGACGGCAAGGTCTCGCTCGACGAATTCAAGACGAATGTTTCGGCAACCTTCAAGACCTTCGACGCCGATGGCAACGGCCAGGTGACGAAGGACGAGATCAAGGCCCGCCACGATGCCTTCCGGCAGGCCCGCAAGGCCGTCCGCGATGCGGCCGGCGCCGACAAGGACAAGGACAAGGCGATCGAGGCGCTACGCGCCGCAGGCCCTGTCATGCTGCCGGGCGCCGGGCGCATGTTCGACCGCGCCGATACCGACAAGAACGGCACGCTCTCCGAAGCGGAGGTTCTCGCGTCCGCTCAAACCATCTTCGAACGCCGCGACCGCAACAAGGATGGTGCACTCGACATGGCCGATGCCGGCCAGCACAAGGGCAAGGGCCATCACGGCAAGAACCGCGAGGATCGCGCCGAACGCATGCTGAAGCGCCTCGACGCCAACAGCGACGGCAAGCTCTCCCAGGACGAAATGCTGGCGCGCGCCTCGCAGACCTTCGAACGCTTCGACGCGGACAAGAACGGCGAGGTGACGAAGGCCGAGGTCGATGCGAAGCGTGACGCCTTCCGCGACGCCCGCAAGGCATTCCGCGAGGTCAAGACGACCGATGGCGAAGCCCGGCAGGAAGCCCGCAAGGCACTGCGCGACGCGCGCATGGACCGCATGGGCAGCCGCATGTTCGAGCGTGCCGACGCCGACAAGAACGGCACGCTGACCAAGGCGGAAATGGAAACGGCGGCCGCCACCATGTTCAAGCAGCGCGACGCCAACGCCGACGGCTTCATCACCGCCGACGAAATGGGCAGGCGCAGCAAATAATCAGCACGACCAACTCAAAACGCCCCGGCTGATTGCCGGGGCGTTTTTTTTGGACGCCGTCCCTCCCCACCACGTCATCCTCGGGCTTGACCCGAGGATCGATGCGGCACTCAGGGCGTGGATGCTCGGGTCAAGCCCGAGCATGACGGAGGAGAGGTGGCGGTCCGGCCAAGGCCGGTTCGTCTGTCTCAGCCGTGCGCCGCAGCGACGGCGACGCTTTCGGCTTCCAGCTTCTCGTAGAAGTCGACGATAATGTTCCAGGCCTCGTCGGCCGTCTCGACGAACTGCATCAATTCGACATCCCCCGGGGCAATTGTGCCGAAGGCGGCGAGTGCGTCGAAATCGATGATCTTGTGCCAGAATTCCTTGCCGAACAGGATGAGCGGCACCAGCGCCATGCGCCCCGTCTGCATCAGCGTGACCGTCTCGAACAGCTCGTCGAGCGTGCCGAAACCGCCCGGAAACACCGTGACCGCCTTGGCGCGCAGCAGGAAGTGCATCTTGCGGATCGCGAAATAGTGGAAGTTGAAGCTGAGCTCCGGCGTCACATAGGGGTTCGGCGCCTGCTCGTGCGGCAGCACGATGTTGAGGCCGATCGAGGGTGCGCCGACATCGGCCGCGCCGCGATTGCCCGCCTCCATGACACCCGGCCCGCCGCCGGTGACGACGACATATTCCTTGTAGTCCAGCTCGGCCGAGCGCTCGGAACACATGCGGGCGAATTTCCGCGCTTCCTCGTAGTAAACCGAGGCGGCTTCGAGATTGGCGCGCTGGGTCTCGTTGCGCGCCGCCCAGGCGTCCTGGCCGGGGGCCGGAATGCGCGCGCCGCCGAACATCACGACGGTCGACTTGATGCCGCGCTCGGCGAGCATCATCTCGACCTTCAGCAGTTCGAGCTGGAGGCGCACGGGGCGCAGCTCCTCGCGGCAGAGGAAATCGTCGTCGACATAGGCGAGGCGGTAAGCGGGGTTTGCCGATTGCGGCGTTTGCGGCACGACGGAGGCGCGGTGCTTGTCCTGCGCGCTGTCGGCCAACGGGTCCCAGACGCCGTCCTTGCGGCGCAGGTTCTTCTTCTTCAGTTTTGCCATGTCACTTTCCTGCTTTTCCGTCCTACGGGATTACCATTTCGCCCGTGCGACAGTATCTGCCGGAAAGGGGCTTCATCTTTCCCGGCACTTGCTCTAGAGCATTTTTTAGATTGATGAAATCAACCTTCCGGCATCCCGACCATCGAAAATAAGCGTCGAAGTTTAAGGAATTCCGATGAGCACATCCAACCTGTCCGCCCTTTCCGCCACCATCGACCGCGCCTTCGAGGAACGGGACAGCATTTCCACCGGCACGCGCGGCGAAATCCGCGATGCGGTGGAGACCGCGCTGAACCTGCTCGACACCGGCAAGGTGCGCGTCGCCGAGCGTGGCGAGGATGGCAACTGGACGGTCAACCAGTGGCTCAAGAAGGCCGTGCTGCTCTCCTTCCGCCTCAACCCGATGGAAATCGTCAAGGGCGGCCCCGGTGAATCCTCCTGGTGGGACAAGGTGCCCTCCAAGTTCGACGGCTGGAGCGTCAACGAATTCGAGAAGGCCGGCTTCCGCGCCGTGCCGAACTGCGTCGTGCGCCGCTCGGCCTATATCGCGCCGAATGCCATCCTGATGCCCTCCTTCGTCAATCTCGGCGCCTATGTCGGCGAAGGCACGATGGTCGATACCTGGGCGACGGTCGGCTCCTGCGCGCAGATCGGCAAGCATGTGCATCTGTCCGGCGGCGTCGGCATCGGCGGCGTGCTGGAGCCGATGCAGGCGGGTCCCACGATCATCGAGGATAATTGCTTCATCGGCGCGCGCTCGGAAGTCGTCGAAGGCTGCATCGTGCGCGAGGGCTCCGTGCTCGGCATGGGCGTCTTCATCGGCAAGTCGACCAAGATCGTCGACCGCGCCACGGGCGACGTCAGCTACGGCGAAGTGCCTCCCTATTCCGTCGTCGTCGCGGGCTCCATGCCCTCGGACAAGACCATGCCGAACGGCCTGCCGGCCCCCGGCCTCTACTGCGCCGTCATCGTCAAGCGCGTCGATGCACAGACCCGCTCGAAGACCGGCATCAACGAACTTCTGAGGGACTGAGCCATGGCAGCCGTCGAGGAGCAGAGGCCGAGCCTCGCCTGGCTCTTCTTCGGCTGGTCCGGCCGGGTGAGCCGGGCGCCCTTCGCGCTCGGCTGGGCCTTCTGGCTCATGCTGCTTTCGGCCTCGCTCGCCCGCATCATCATCGTGCCGAAGGAGGATCCGTCCTTCCTCCTCTGGTCCTTCGTCTTCATCGGCACGGCGATCGTCTCCACCGTCTCCTCCGTCCTGCTGACGGTCAAGCGGCTGCACGACATGAACCTGCCGGTGCCGCTGATCATCTGCCTGTTCATCCCCGCCATCTCCTTCTTCGCGCTCATCGCCTTCCTGGTCTGGCCCGGCACGAACGGGCCGAACGAATATGGCGACCAGCCCAACCGCCCGAAGGACTGACTGCGGCTCGTGACAGGCCCCGGGCGATCGGCTAAACCTCAAACCCACGTCTCCCCTCTCGCGTTGTGACCGCATGCCCATGACCTCTGCCGATCCGATCGCCAATCTCGCCACGCTCATCCGCTGCCCCTCCGTGACGCCCGCCGAAGGCGGCGCGCTGACGGCGCTTGCCGCCATGCTGGCGCCGCTCGGCTTCACGGTGGAGCGCATGACGGCGAGCGAGCCCGGCATGCCGGATATCGAGAACCTCTACGCCCGCATCGGCACGGAAGGCCCGCACCTGATGTTCGCCGGCCATACGGATGTGGTGCCCGTCGGCGATGCCGCCGCCTGGACGCATGACCCGTTCGGCGCCGATATTGCCGGTGGCGAGATGTTCGGCCGCGGCGCCGTGGACATGAAGGGCGGCATTGCCTGCTTCGTCGCCGCCGTTGCGCGCCATATCGAAAAGAACGGCCCGCCGAAGGGCTCCATCTCCTTCCTCATCACCGGCGACGAGGAAGGCCCGGCCGTCAACGGCACGATCAAGCTCTTGCAATGGGCGGCGGAACGCGGCGAGCGCTGGGATGCCTGCCTCGTCGGCGAGCCGACCAATCCGGACCAGCTTGGCGACATGATCAAGATCGGCCGCCGCGGCTCCGTCTCCGGCACGATCACCGTGCACGGCGTGCAGGGCCACGCCGCCTATCCGCATCTCGCCGACAATGCCGTGCGCGGCGTGATCGCGCTCACCGGCGCGCTGATGCATCCGCCCTTCGATGCCGGCACCGAGAGTTTCCAGCCGTCGAACCTCGAAGTGACGACGATCGATGTGGGCAACCGTGCCACCAACGTCGTGCCGTCGCAGGCGAGCGCAAGCTTCAACATCCGCTTCAACGATACCTGGACTGCCGAAACCGTGATGCAGGAGATCGTGCGCCGGCTCGATGCCGCCGCGCGCGACGAGACGTTGCGCCCCGGCCGCGAACCCGTGCGCTACGACGTCAAATGGGCTGAGCGGCCGAGCCACGTCTTTCTCACGCGCAACAACCAGCTGATCGCCTCCATGTCCGGCGCCATCGAAGCCGTCACCGGCCGGGCGCCAAAACTGTCGACGACCGGCGGCACGTCCGATGCGCGCTATATCAAGGATTACTGCCCGGTGGTGGAATTCGGCCTTGTCGGCCAGACCATGCACATGGTGGACGAGCGGGTGGTCGTTGCCGACCTCGAAACGCTGACCGTGATCTACCAGACCTTCATCGAACGCTGGTTCGGCGATGCCCGGGCTTGACGAGGTCCTGCACTACCTGACCGGTGTCTTCCTGCTTGTGCGACAGAAGCAGGACGGCTTCGGCTGGCTGGACCTGACGCTACGCGGGCTTACGCGCTCCTTCTGGGCGATCGTCTGGTGCCTGCCCGCCTTCGCCGTCATCTGGGCCTCCTGGCGCCTCTATTATCTCGGCAGCATGCCGGCGGGAACGCCGGCGGGCGTCGCCTTCTTCGTCAAGCTGCTGGTGATCGATCTTGCGGGCTGGCTGCTGCCGCTGGTGCTGCTCGCCGTCGGCGCCCGCCCGCTCGGCTATGGCAAACAGCTCGGCGTGGTGGTGACGGCGAGCAACTGGATCGCCGTGCCCTTCGCCTATGCCGCCGCCGTCCCCTTCGCGATGACGCTCCTGCTGCCCGAAAGCGCGCCCTTTGCCGGCCTGCTGCTCTATGCGGTGTTCGGCGCCAGCGTCGTGCTGCAATTCCGCCTGGTCTGGATGTGCGTCGGCAAGCAGACGCTGCTCGCCGCCGCCATCACGGCGATCTTCGTGCTGCCGCCGATGATCGCCGGGCAGGAATTGCAGCGCATTCTGGGCACGCTGCCGGCTTAGTAGTCCACGGCCATGAAATAGAGCCCGTCCGGCGGCGCCACGGGGCCGCAGGCCTTGCGGTCGCGCGCTTCGAGGGCGGCGCGCACGTCCTCCACCGACCACTTGCCCTCGCCCGCGAGCTTCAGCGTGCCGGCGAAGGAGCGGATCTGGTTGTGCAGGAAACTCTGCGCCGCAACGCGCATCTCGATCAGATCGCCGCTGCGCGTCACCTCCAACCGGTCGATGGTGCGGATCGGGCTGTTCGCCTGGCACTGGGCGGCGCGGAAGGTGGTGAAATCATGTTTGCCGACCAGCACCTGCCCCGCCGCATGCATTGCCGCGTGATCGAGGTCCTTCGCGACGAACCAGGCTCGGTTCGCCTCCAGCGCCAGCGGCGCCTTGCGCGAAATGATGCGGTAGAGATAGTGCCGCCTTTTAGCCGAGAACCGCGCGTCGAAATCCTCCGGCACCTCCGCCGCATCGAGGATGGAGACGCGCTCGCGCGCCATGCCGAGATGGGCGTTCAGCGCGTTGCGGAGCGTGTGTTCTTTCCAGGTGCGCGAGAGATCGGCATGGGCGACCTGCCCCATGGCATGCACGCCGGAATCGGTACGCCCCGCGCCGCGGATCGAGACGGCCTCGCCCGTCAGCGACAGGATCGCCGCCTCGATGGCGCCCTGCACGGAGTGGCCGTTGTCCTGCCGCTGCCAGCCGACATAGGGCGTGCCGTCATATTCGACCAGGAGCCGGTAGCGCGGCATCAGGCGATGACCTGGCCGGACGCGACCGGTGTGCCGCGCAGGAAATCCGCCGCATCCAGCGGCTTGCCGCCGGCCTTCTGCAAGCGCACGAGCCGCACCGCGCCACCGTCGCCGCAAACAATCGTCAGCCGGTCGTCGAGCACCCTGCCGGCGGCCTTGGTGGCGGTTTCGTCCGCCCGCTCGCTCGCCAGAACCTTGACACGCTCCGGCTTGCCGGCAACCGGCAGCTCGAACCAGGCGCCGGGAAACGGCGAGAGGCCGCGGATATGGTTATGCACGTCGCGCGCGGCGCGCGAAAAATCGATGCGCGTCTCCGCCTTGTCGATCTTGGCGGCATAGAGCACACCCTCCTGCGCCTGCTCCGTCAGCGGCAGGTCGCCGGCTTCCAGCTTCGCCATGGCCTCCGCCATCAGCGCGCCGCCCGCCTGCATCAGCGCATCGTGCAGTTCGCCGGCGGTCATGGTCTCGCCGATCGCCACGCGGGCGGTCAGCGCGACGGGGCCGGTATCGAGGCCCTTGTCCATCTTCATGACCATCATGCCGGTTTCGGCATCCCCCGCCATGATCGCCCGCTGGATGGGTGCCGCACCCCGCCATCGCGGCAAAAGCGAGGCGTGGCCATTGTAGCAGCCGAGCCGCGTGCCGTTGAGGATCGCCTCCGGCAGCAGCAGCCCATAGGCGACGACGACCGCGACATCCGCATTCAGCGCGCGAAATGCGGCGCGATCGACCTCGTCGCGAAAATTGACCGGCGTGAAGACCGGAATGCCGAGCCGTTCGGCGGCCTGATGGACGGGAGACTTCACCAGTTCGAGGCCGCGGCGGCCGGCGGGGCGCGGCGGCTGCGAATAGACGGCGACGATCTCGTGGCCGGCGCCGGCCAGCGCCTCAAGCGTGGCGACGGAGAAATCCGGTGTGCCCATGAAAATGATGCGTAGGGCCATCGGTCAGCCTCCGTGTGAAATGGTGCGGACCGGACCGTGATGCCCGGTCAGATCGCCTTGCTGCCGCGCAGCTTTGCCGCCTTGGTGAACTTGCGGATCACGATCTCGCGCTTCAGCTTGGAAATATGATCGATGAACAGCACGCCGTTCAGGTGGTCGATCTCATGTTGCAGGCAGGTGGCGAGCAGGCCGTCGGCCTCGGTCAGCTGTTCCTTGCCGTCGCGGTCCAGGTGCTTCACCGTGATCGCCGCCGGGCGCTCGACCTCGGCATAATAATCCGGGATCGACAGGCAGCCTTCCTCGTAGACGGAACGCGTATCGGAGGAGGTCACGACTTCGGGATTGATGAAGACGAGCGGCGCCTTGTCCTCGCCGTCCTTCGACACGTCCAGCACGAGCATGCGGCGCGCAACGCCGATCTGGATGGCGGCAAGGCCGATGCCCGGCGCATCATACATGGTTTCCAGCATGTCGTCGGCGAGCTTCTTCACCTCGCTGTCCACGGTCTCGATAGGCTTCGAGACCTGGCGGAGGATCGGATCGGGGAGGATAATCAGCGGCTTGATGGTCATGCGCCTCCTTAGCGCGGTTTTTTTGCGCTTTCAATCGGATTTGCCCAGCTATACGCGCGCGACGCCGCCAATTTGTTCACGGTATGATCTGGTTTTCGCCTGAAAGCGTGCTATGGTCCGGCCATGATCGATCCCGCCTTTGACACGATGCTGACCTCCTTCCTTGCCCGGCTCGGCGGCACCGGGCCGGCGCTCGTGCTGCTGGCAGCGGTCCTTCTCGCGGTCTTCGGCCTGATCTCGGCCCGCCGCGGCCAGGCGCGCCAGCGGGAAGCGGCGGTGATGGCGGAGCTGCGCTTTGCCGAGCTGATGAAGGCCCAGACGGAGATGCAGGGCCGCGTCGCCGCGATGGCGGAGGTTTTCGGCAGCAAGCAGTCCGAGACCAACCAGGCGATCAATTCCCGCCTCGACGGTCTCACGCAGCGCCTCGGCCAGTCGATTTCCGAACAGACGCGCTCGACCCATGAAAACCTGCGGCGCCTGCAGGAGCGTCTCGCGGTCATCGACACGGCGCAGACCAACATCCAGTCGCTCGCCAAGGACGTGGTCGGCCTGCAGGCGATCCTCTCCAACAAGCAGACGCGCGGCGCCTTCGGCCAGTCGCGCATGGAGACGATCGTCGCGGATGCCATGCCGCACGGCGCCTACCAGTTTCAGGCGCAGCTTTCCAACGGCGTGCGCCCGGACTGCACGATCCGCATGCCGAACGGCCAGCCGCCGCTCGTCGTGGATGCGAAATTCCCGCTGGAGGCCTGGAATGCCATGGCGGACGGGCGCCCGCCGGAAGCCGCCAAGGTCGCCGCCCAGCAGTTTCGCCGCGACATGGAGACCCATATCCGCGATATCGCCGAAAAATACCTGCTGCCCGGCGAAACGCAGGACACCGCCTTCCTTTTCGTGCCGTCGGAATCGATCTTCGCCAGCATCCACGAGAATTTCGAGGGCGTCGTGCAGCGGGCGCACCGCGCGCGCATCGTCATCGTCTCGCCATCGCTGCTGATGCTCTCCGTGCAGGTGCTCCAGGCGCTGCTGAAGGACCAGCGCATGCGCGAGCAGGCCCATGTCATCCAGGGCGAGGTCGTGCGCCTGATGGACGACCTGACGCGGCTCGACGACCGAGTGCGCAAGCTGCACGGCCATTTCACGTCGGCGCAGAAGGATGTCGACCTGATCCTCACCTCGACCGAAAAGCTCGCGCGGCGCGGCGCACGCATCGGCGACATGGAATTCGAGGCGGTTTCGGGCGTTTCCCCGCCGGCGGAGAAGACTGTCGAGAGTCGAACGGGCCAACTGCGCCTGAGGGTAGTTGACGAGGACTGACCGCCTCGGGCAGTGTCCGGCGGAAACGACAAGGGGCACTTCTCATGATCACCGTCTTCGGCTCCATCAACATGGACCTCATCGCCACGCCAGACCGCCTGCCGAAGCCCGGCGAGACGGTGATGGGCACGAGCTTCACCACGGCTGCCGGCGGCAAGGGCGCCAACCAGGCGCTGGCCGCGCGCCGCGCCGGCGCCATCGTGCGCATGGCGGGTGCGGTCGGCGACGACCGGCTGGCGAGCCAGGCGCTCGCCCTTCTGGCCGATGCCGCCGTCGACCAGAACGGCGTGCGCGTCGCGGCGGAAGCGACCGGCACCGCGCATATCCTCGTTGCCGCCGATGGCGAGAACGTCATCGTGGTCGTGCCCGGCGCCAATGGCACAGTGACCGGCGAGGACGCCAAGCGGACGATCGGCGCGATGTCGCGCGGCGACTACCTCATGCTCCAGTTCGAAATCCCCGCAAGCGCCATCGAAGCGGCCCTTGTCGGCGCCAAGCAGAAGGGCGTGACCTCGATCATCAACATCGCGCCCTTTACCGGCGACGCCAAGCGCCTCGGCGCCATCGCGGATATTCTCGTGGCCAACGAGACGGAGTTCGACCTCTTCATCGGCAAGGGCGAGCTTTCGGACGAGGAACGGGAGGCGACGATGCGCGCGCTGCACGCCCAGAGCGGCCAGACGATCATCGTCACCCTCGGGGCCGATGGCGTCGTCGCCATCCGCAAGGGGGAGATCCACCGCGCCAAGGGCCTGGCCATCGAGCCGGTCGACACGGTGGGTGCGGGCGACACGTTCTGCGGTTATCTTGCCGCCTCGCTCGATGCCGGCCTCGCCTTCAAGGACGCGCTGCGCCGCGCGGCCGTCGCCGGCTCGCTCGCCTGCCTGAAGCCCGGCGCCCAGCCTTCCATCCCCTTTGCAAGCGCCGTCGACGCCGAAATCTAGCCTCAGGATTTCGCAAATGGCACAGCAGGCGTCGCATCCTTGTGACGCCTGCAAATTCAGCCGGTTGGGCCGATTTGTTGCCGGGAAATTTGGCTCTTTATTAATATTTTATGGGTTACTGAAGTCTTAGACAGCGTGCCTTGAAAGGCGCGTTCCGTCTCTGGCGCTGGTCGCGCGCCCCGCCCTCCATGATGGAGACCACCCCGCTTTCGAATGTGCTCCTTCGCGGCTGCCCGCGCCGCGGACGTTTCTGCTCGTGAGGATTTCATGTTCAATTTCAAGGCCAAGTCGCTCGCGACCAAGCTTATCGCCGTCACCGGCGGCACGATCGCCCTGGTGATGCTCGCCTCCAACACCGTGCTGATCAGCGAGACGCAGAGCCGTGTGGCCGATCTCGTCTATTCCGAAGCCGACACCCAGGCCAAGGCGATCGCCGCCGATATCGCCGCCGATATCGGCGCGCTGGCAGGTGCTGCCCGCGCCATGGGCGGCGTGATCGAGCAGGGCCATTCCTCCGGCCTGATGGACCGCAAGGAAGTCGTCAATATCCTCAAGGCGAACACCGAAAAGAACAGTTTTGCGCTCGGCAGCTGGTTTGCGGAAGAGCCGAACGCCTTCGACGGCAAGTCGAAGGAGACGCCCGCGCAGCTGGAAACCGGCACGTTCAAGGACGGTACGTTCAACCCCTACTGGACGAAACGCCAGGACGGCTCGATTTTGCTGTCGACCTTCGAATCCGACTACAAGGCCGAATGGTATTCGCTGGCCGCCAAGAGCGGCAAGGGCGCCATGAGCTCGCCTTATGCCGAAACCACGACGGGTGAAAACTTCACGATGGCGTCGATTGCCTACCCGGTCGTTTCCGGCGGCAAGTTCATCGGCGTCACGGGTGTCGATGTCTCGCTGAAGACGCTCTATGAGAAGCTCAGCAAGATGAACCCGTTCGGCACCGGCCGCGTCATGCTGCTGTCGCAGACCGGCAACTGGATCGTCGCGCCCAATGCCGATCTCCTCATGAAGCCCTATGAGGGTGAAGGTGTCGACATCGTCAAGGAGGCGCTCGCCACTGGTAAGGCCGGCCGCATCGAAAACCTCTCCTTCGACGAACTCGCTTCCTTCGACCGCCTGGTCTACCCGTTCGCGCTTCCCGACATCAACACGACCTGGCTCGTGCTGCTCGACGTTCCGCGCGCTGCGATCAACGCGCCGGTCAACGACCAGACCTATATGATGATCCTTGGCGGCCTGATCGTTCTCGGCGCCGTGCTGCTCGGGCTCTATTTCGCCGTCCGCATCTTCGTGCAGAAGCCGCTCGCCGGCCTCGTCTCGGACGTCGCGACGCTCAGCAATGGCGTCTATACCCAGCCGATCGCCGGCCAGGACCGCTCGGACGAAACGGGCTCGGTCGCCAAGGCGCTCGAAGGGTTCCGCCATCAGCTCGCCGATACCAAGCGCTTGGAAGCGGAAGCCAACAGCCAGCGCCAACTGACGGAAGCCGAGCGCGGCCGTTCGGAAGCCGAGCGCGCCGAATCGAGCGCCCTCCAGCGCGATATCGTCGGCCGCCTCGCCGATGGCCTCGCCCAGCTCTCCTCGGGCAACCTGAACTTCCGCCTCTCCGGCGATTTCCCGGGCGAGTACGGCAAGCTCAAGACCGACTTCAACTCGGCGATCGCCAGCCTCGAAGAGACGATCCAGACGGTCAACGCCTCGGTCGGCAATATCGGCGGCGGCACCGGCGAAATCTCCAAGGGCGCGGCCGATCTCTCGCACCGCACCGAACAGCAGGCGGCAAGCCTCGAAGAGACCGCGGCGGCACTCGACCAGCTCACCTCGCAGGTCAATTCGAGCGCTGAAAACGCCCGCGTCGCCGCCAAGTCGGTGGAGACGGCGAGCAACGACGCCAGCAAGTCCGGCGAAGTGGTACAGAAGGCGATCGACGCCATGCGTGGCATCGAAAAGTCCTCGACCGAGATTTCCAACATCATCGGCGTGATCGACGACATCGCCTTCCAGACCAACCTCTTGGCGCTCAACGCCGGCGTGGAAGCAGCGCGTGCCGGTGAAGCCGGCAAGGGCTTTGCCGTCGTCGCCCAGGAAGTGCGCGAGCTTGCCCAGCGCTCGGCCAATGCCGCCAAGGAGATCAAGACGCTGATCAACACCTCCGAGGTGCAGGTCCGCGAAGGTGTCGATCTCGTCGGCAAGGCCGGTGGTGCGCTTGAAAACATCGCCGACCAGGTCATCCAGATCAACGGCCTCATCCGCCAGATCTCGGGTTCCGCCTCCGAACAGGCCGTCGGCCTCAAGGAGATCAACGCGGCCGTCAACCAGATGGACCAGGTGACCCAGCAGAACGCCGCGATGGTGGAAGAAACCACCGCCGCCAGCATGGCGCTGAACGACGAGGCTCAGATGCTGAAGTCGCTCGTCGCCCGCTTCCGCGCCGGCAATGGCGGCATGGCCGCCAGCCAGCCCGTGCAGCAGTCGGTGCGACGCGACGTCCAGCCGCAGCGCGCCGCCTATCAGGCGCCGCGCACGACGGCCCGTGCCATGCCGCAGGTCGCCGGCAACACGGCGCTTGCACAGGACGACTGGCAAGAGTTCTGAGGCTTATAACAGCAAATAAAAAGGCCGGCGGAGACGCCGGCCTTTTTCGTTGGGAGCACTATTTCCGCTCGGTCGGCTGCGCCTGCAATCGTCCGCGGGAGCGCGAGCGGCTGGCGCTTGCCAGGCGCTGCGTGGCCTCCTTCAGTTCCAGCTCGGAAAAGAGGGCCTGGTATTCCGGCCGCAGCATCAGCGCCTCCATGGAGAGCTCCGCCTTGCCGGCGTCGAGCAGGCGTTCGAGGCCGGTCGTGCCGGGCTTGAAGACCAGTTCCTTCGCCGCCGCCACGCCGCCATTGAGCAGCACGAAGCGGCGCAGCAGCACCGGGCGGAAGCCGAGCGCGGAGAAGCGGTCGTAGAGGCCCATCATCTCCTTGTGGAAGCGGCCCTCGGCACCGGGCGCCGCATTGCGAGGACCGGGCATCAGAGGCGGCCGACGCGCTCGGTGAGCAGCGCGAAGAAGCCGTCGGCGTCGATGTCCTTCATGACCCGGGCATTGTGCTTGCGGCCGGTGACCTGCCACCAGTCGACGACGGTCATGCCGACAGTAAGCGGCGACGCCACCTCCACCTCGACATTGCAGTCGCGGCCGGAAAAAAGCTCCGGTTTCAGGAGGTAGGCGACGACCGTCGGATCGTGCAGCGGGCCGCCGTCGGAGCCGTATTTCTCGATGTCGAAGCGCTCGAAGAAATCGAGCATCTCGACCAGCGCGATCGCCGGACGGCTGCCGATGGCGCGCAGCTTGGCCATCCGGCTCTTCAGCGTCAGCACCTTGTGGGTCACGTCGAGCGGCATCATAACGATCGGGATGCCGGACTTGAAGACCGCGGCGGCGGCTTCCGGGTCGACATAGATGTTGAACTCGGCGGCCGGCGTGATGTTGCCGCCCTCGAAGAAGCCGCCGCCCATCATGACGAGTTCGCGCACGCGCCCCGCGATCTCCGGCGCGCGCTCAAGCGCAGTGGCGATGTTGGTGAGCGGCCCGAGCGTGCAGAGCGTGACGGAGCCTGCAGGCTCGCGCTTCAGCGTCTCGCTGAGGAAATCGACGGCGTGCTGCTCCTGCAGCGGCATTTGCGGCTCGTGCAGCTCGGGGCCGTCTAGGCCGGTCTTGCCGTGCACATGCTCGGCGGTGACGAGCGGGCGGGCGATCGGCCTGTCGGCGCCGGCGAAGACCTTGATGTCGGGGCGGGAGCAGAATTCCAGGATGATGCGGGCATTGGTGGAGGTCCGCGAAAGCGGCACGTTGCCGGCGACGGTGGTAATGCCGAGGATCTCAAGTTCGGGGCTGCCGAGCGCCAGCATGATCGCGGCGGCGTCGTCCTGGCCGGGATCGGTGTCGATGATGATTTTGCGTGGCTCAGACATGCCGCTTGCGTCCCTTGTCTCTTCCTTTTTCCCACCGACATTCGGCAGGCGAAGCGGCGACTATATTTGCGAAATCGCCGATCGCAAGCGTCTTGCGCCCCCGCGCCGCAATCACCATATTGCACCCGAAGGGATGCCGAGGTCGGGTCCCCTCACGGTCGCTTGAAGCCAAGGACTAGACGATGTCACGCATGACCCCTTTCACGAGCCCGCTGCTCCTGGGTTTCGACGCCATGGAAAAGACCCTTGAGCGTATCGCCAAGGGCAACGATGGCTATCCCCCCTACAATATCGAACGGCTGCGGCCGAACGGTGATACGGGCGCGCCGGAGCTTCTGCGCATCACGCTCGCCGTCGCGGGTTTTTCGGAAGAAGAGCTCGACGTGACGACGGAGGAAAACCAGCTCGTCATCCGCGGCCGCCAGGTCGACAGCGGCGAGCGGGATTATCTTTACCGCGGCATCGCGGCCCGCCAGTTCCAGCGCACCTTCGTGCTTGCCGACGGCATGCGCGTTTCTGGCGCGGAGCTGAAGAACGGCCTGCTCTCGGTCGATCTCGTACGGCCGGAGCCGATCCGAATGGTAAAGAAAATTAACATTTCCGTATCAGACTAGATCATGAGCCGTTCCCGCGGGAACACCCGCCGGATCGTCTCGAGCGTAACCTGATCGCCTGACGCACCGATGGGCCATTGTGGCCGTGGGCGTCCGGTGGCCGGCAAGTGCCGGTATTGCCATGGAGGCAAAGATGGGACTGAAGACTGTAACCCCCAGTGTTTCGAAGGCAGATCTTGCGCATCTCGGCGCAGGCGAAGTCGGGTATATTCGCAAGATGAAGGCGGACGAAGTGTCGCGCGTCTTCCCGGAAGCCCCGGAAATCGACCCGAGCCTCGACCTCTGGGCGCTGTTCGGCGCCGACGGCACGCCGATCCTGCTCACCGACAACCGTTCGAGCACCTTCTACAAGGCGGCCGAGGACGACCTGCGCACCGTCAGCCTGCACTGATACCGGATTGAAACCTTCCGTCAGGACCGACGGAAGGTGAGATAGGCCGATCCGCGGCCCTCGCGCTTGGCTTTCGCCTCGTAGCGCGTGCCCGGCCAGCCGGCAAACGGCGTCAGCCAGTCGACCGCGTTTTCGGCGGTCCACACGAAAGCGGGATGTGCCCCGCAATGCATCAGCGTCCAGTTGACATAGGTGTCGATGTCGGACGCGAAGCAGAAGAGCCCGCCGGGCTTCAGCACCCGGGCAAAACGGTCCAGATTGACCCTGGACACGAAGCGCCGCTTCCAATGTTTCTTCTTCGGCCAAGGGTCTGGATAGAGCAGGTCGATCTGGTCGACCGACGCCGCCGGCAGCCAATCCAGAAGCACCGTCGCATCGTCATCATAGAGCCGGATGTTCTTCGCGCCCGTGTCCTCGACACGGCCGATCAGCTTCGCCATGGAATTGACGAAGGGCTCGACGCCGATGAAGCCGGTCTCCGGCTGCTCCTGCGCGCGATGGATGAGATGTTCCCCGCCGCCGAAGCCGATTTCGAGGCGCATGCGGGTCGGCTTGAAATCGTAAAGCGTCGTGATGTCCGCCGGGGCCGGGGTCGAAAGATCGACCTTCAGCTCCGGCAGCAATGTTTCGAGATGCTGCGCCTGCCGCTCCCGCAACGGTTTGCCCTTGCGGCGACCGAAGAAGGCTTCGCTCGCGCGGCTGGGGCGCTCTGCATCGCTCATGGTCGCCTCAGTGCTTCAGCGCGTCCTTGAGGGCCTTGACGAGGTCGAGGCGCTCCCAGGAGAAGGAACCGTCACGGCCGGCCTTGCGGCCGAAATGGCCATAGGCGGAGGTGCGGGCGTAGATCGGCTTGTTGAGGTCGAGATGGCGGCGGATGCCCGACGGCGACAGGTCCATGACCTTGCGGATCGCATCCTCGACGGCGTCTTCGCTGACCTTGCCCGTGCCGTGCAGGTCGACATAGACCGAGAGCGGCTGGGCGACGCCGATGGCGTAGGAGAGCTGGATCGTGCAGCGGTCGGCAAGGCCGGCGGCTACGACGTTCTTGGCGAGGTAGCGCGCGGCGTAGGCGGCCGAACGGTCGACCTTAGTCGTGTCCTTGCCGGAGAAGGCGCCGCCGCCGTGGGGTGCCGCACCGCCATAGGTGTCGACGATGATCTTGCGGCCGGTGAGGCCGGCGTCGCCATCCGGGCCGCCGATGACGAACTTGCCCGTCGGGTTGATGTACCAGACGCAGTCGTCGGCGATCTTCAGGTCGTGCAGCGCTTCGCGAATATAGGGCTCGACGACTTCGCGGACCTTCTTCGAATCCCAGCTTTCATCGAGATGCTGGGTGGACAGAACGATCGAGGCGACGTCGGCCGGCTTGCCGTCGACGTAGCGCACGGTGACCTGGCTCTTGGCGTCCGGGCCGAGCTTGCCGGCATCGCCCTCGCCCTTCTTGCGGGCGGTGGCGAGAAGCTGGAGGATGCGGTGCGAATAATAAAGCGGCGCCGGCATGAGTTCCGAGGTTTCGCGGCAGGCGTAACCGAACATGATGCCCTGGTCGCCGGCACCCTCATCGCCCTGCTTGTCGGAGGCGTTGTCGACGCCCTGGGCGATATCGGCGGACTGCGAGTGCAGCAGCACGTCGATCTTCGCCGTCTTCCAGTGGAAGCCGTCCTGCTCGTAGCCGATGTCGCGGATCGCCTTGCGGGCGGCCGACTTGAACTTCGAGGGGTTGATGACGTCGTTGCCGTCCTTGTCCTTCTTGAGCAGGCTCGGCGGCAGGCGCACTTCACCGGCGATCACCACGCGGTTGGTCGTCGCAAGCGTCTCGCAGGCAATGCGGACCGACCACGGATCGACCTTCGACTTCACGGCTTCGCGGTAGACCAGATCGACGATTTCGTCGGAGATACGGTCGCACACCTTGTCCGGATGCCCCTCGGCGACGGACTCGCTGGTGAACAGATAGCTGCTGCGCATGCGGGAATTCCCCTCAAAGAAAATGGACTTCGACGTTGTTATTCAGTTCGCAGGGGAAAAACAAGCACAGAAGGACATAAGAATATGTTTATGTCCTGAACTTTCAGGCGCTATTCCGCCTGGGATACGCCAAAAATATGATGCCCCCTACGCACAAAAAGCGGCCCCGAAGGACCGCTCTTTCATCCACCGCCAGGAGAAACCGATTATTCGATCTCGGCTTCGGCGGCGAGTGCCTTGACCAGGTCGACGAGCTTGCGGCGCACCTTGGGATCGCCGATCTTGACGAAAGCCCGGTTGAGCTGCAGGCCCTCGGAGGACGACAGGAAGTCGACCACGTAGTTGGAGCTCGATGCTTCGGCGAAGCCGACCTGCGTGTCCGCGTGGTCGCCCGGCGCGTCCTCGAAGAAGAACGCGACCGGCACATTGAGAATGCTGGAAATGTTCTGCAGGCGGCTGGCGCCGACACGGTTCGTGCCCTTCTCGTATTTCTGGATCTGCTGGAAGGTGATGCCGAGGCTTTCGCCCAGCTTCTCCTGGCTCATGCCGAGCATGGTCCTGCGAAGCCTGATCCGGCTGCCGACATGAATATCGATCGGATTCGGCTTCTTTTTGTTTTCCATCATCACTGTGTGTCCTAACGCGCGGAAATGGCCCCACCCTGCCGGCAGCCTTAACGAAGACTTAACGTCACGTTGTATGCGCAACCCCTGAAGGGCGCCACAATACAGGAAAACGGCCGGCGGCGTGCACTATGCTATTTTAGGGGTTTTGGGTCAATTCACCCTGTTTCTAAAACCAATGCGAGAAATGCTCGCCGTCGCAAAGAGCATCGCCACTACAACCAGAAACGACCAGTTCTGCCACTTTGCCCGCTCGCCGGCGGCAAACTTGCCCGGAAGGGTTGCATCCACAAAGCCCGGAACATCATGCGCCATGCCCGAAAGCACCTGTCCCTTGGCATCGACGATGGCCGAAATGCCGTTATTGGCCGCGCGAATCAGTGGCAGCCCCCGCTCGACGGCGCGAAGGCGGGCCTGGTGGAAGTGCTGGTAGGGGCCCGGTGAGTTGCCGAACCAGCCGTCATTGGTGACGTTGAGCAGGGCGGCGGCGGTGTCGGCCGAGCCGTTGATCTCGGAGGGGAAGATCGCCTCGTAGCAGATCAGCGGATAAAAGCCCTTGCCGAGCGCCGTCAAGAGCGGGTGCTCGCGGGCCGCGGAGAAACCGCCCGGCATGGCGACGGCACTCACGCCGAGGCCTTCGAAGAAATCGGCAAACGGCATGTATTCGCCGAAGGGCACGAGATGCACCTTGTCGGCCGCGCCGATGATCTGGCCCTTGCCGTCGATCGTGTAGATGGAATTGTAGTAGCGCGGCGCCTTGCCGGTGCCGGCACTTTCCGTGCGCACCGCGCCGGCGATCAGCACCTGGTCGTCCTCCAGAACCTCGGCGATGCGCACGAGCGCGTCCGGATTATCCGTCAGGATGAAGGGGATGGAGGTTTCCGGCCAGACGACGATATCGGGCCGCTTGCCGCCCTCTTCGGGTGCGGCGGCACTCAGCGACAGGTGACGTTCGAAGATTTGCGCACGCGCGGAATCGTCGAGCTTCATCGCCTGATCGATCACCGGCTGGACGAGACGGATGACGGTCGTCTCGCTCTCCGGCGCCGGCACCACATTGAGGGCGTAGTAGCCGTAGCCGGCATGGGCGGCAAAGAGCAGCGTGGCGAGCGTCAGCCCGACGCCGCGGCCGCGACGCGTGCCGAGAAGTGCAGGTGCTGCGAAGACGAAGACCGCGAGGGCATTGATGCCGGCAATGCCCAGAAGACCGGCGGACTGCATGAGGAGCGGCACGGGCATGGCGCCATAACCGACGGCGTTCCAGGGAAAGCCGGTGAAAAGCGTGCCGCGCAGCCACTCGCCGATGCCGAAAGCGAAAGCGAGTGCTGCGATGCGCCCCATGCCATCCGACCAGAACAGGCGGGCGAGTGCGGCGGCGAAACCGTAATAGAGCGCGAGGAAGGCCGGCAGGCCGAAGACGGCGAGCGGCAGCGCCCAGGCGAAATCGTCCGCCTCGACGAGCAGCGCATTGCCGAGCCACCACAGGCCGCCGACGAAATAGCCGAAACCGAAGAACCAGCCGATGCGGAAAGCGGGCGCCAAGCGTCGGCTAAACCCTGCACCGGGGGCCGCGGTCGCGCCATCGAGCAGCCAGACGAGAAGCGTGAAGGACACAAAAAGGGCGGCGAAGAAGCCGAAAGGCGGCAGCGCCAGAACCCCGATCAAGCCCGCAAGAAATGCCGCAAGCGCCCGTCTCGTCCCAGACAGGAGCATGACCGTGCCCGCGAGCCGCTCCATGCCGTCCCCTTTTTTCCCCGAATCAGCCGGCGCCAGTCTTCCAAAAAATCAACGCCTTGTCCCGCTTTACGGCGGAGCAAGGCGTGGGTCACTTCAAAAGACAGGATCGGGGCTGCCTATTCGGCATTCGCCCCATCGTTTTGTTGCTCCGGCACTTTCGGCCGATCGGCGCCAAAGGCCGGGGCCTCGCCTTCCGGCTTGCGCTCGCGGCGGCGGACGGAACCGGCGCGTTTGCGCGTGACGCGCACCCGCTTGACGCGGCGCGGATCGGCATCGAGCACATGGAATTCGAAGCCCGGCACCGCCTGCACCACCTCGCCGCGCACCGGAATGCGGCCGAGCGAGGCGAAGATCAGGCCGCCCAGCGTATCGGCGTCTTCGAGCTGGTCGCGAATGTCGAAATCCGAACCGATCACTTCCGCAAGCTCTTCGAGCTCGACACGCGCATCGGCGATGAAAACGTCGTCGCTGACGCGCTGGATCATCGCCTCGTCGTCGTCGTGTTCGTCCTCGATATCGCCGACGACCATCTCAACGATGTCCTCCAGCGAAGCCAGACCATCCGTGCCGCCATATTCGTCGATGACCAGAGCCATCTGCGTGCGGTCGGCCTGCATGCGCGCCATCAGGTCGGCGGCGAGCATGGAGGGCGGCACGAAGAGGACCTGGCGGATGATGCCGGCCTCGGCGACCGTCTTCGACAGATCGACGCGGCCGAGGTCGAATTCCGCCTTCGGCGTGCGCGGCGGCTTTTCGCCATTGGCGGGCGCAGCCTTTACGCCGGTGCGGCGCTTGTTGCGGGCCTGTTTGGTGACATAGGCGAGAAGGTCGCGGATATGGACCATGCCGCGCGGATCGTCGAGGCTCTCATTATAGACCGGCATGCGCGAGCGGCCGGAATCCTCGAAGATCACCATCAGCTCGGCGATCGTGATGTCCTGGTCGACGGCCTCGATATCGGCACGCGGCACCATGACGTCCTCGACCCGCACCTCGCGGAAACGAAGAATGTTGTGCAGCATCGCCCGTTCTTCAGGCGCGAAGGCGGGTTCGCCTCCTTCGTCCTCCGTCATCAGGGCTGCTGCAAGGTCCTTGCGCAGGCTGGAGGCGCCGGTCATGCGCCAAAGCCGGGCGGCGCGGGACCAGAACGATGATCGGCCCCCGCTTTCCTGCTTCGGCGCGCTGCTACTACTGCCCGCCTCGTCGCTTGAGGCGTCCGCCTCGGTCTTTTCCGTCGCTACCGACTGGTTTCTGAAGTCGCTCATTGGTCCAAACTATTCATCGGGGCCATCCCCGTATGGGTCAGATAGGCCAAGCTCGGCAAGAATGCGAGTCTCGAGCCCTTCCATTTTTTCCGCCTCGTCGTCTTCCATGTGATCATAGCCGAAGAGATGCAGAAATCCATGCACCAAGAGATGCGTGAGATGATCGTCGAAAGATTTGCCGAGTTCGCCCGCTTCGCGGCTCAGCGTCTCCTGCGCAAAGATGATGTCGCCGAGCATCGGCCCAGGCATTTTGCCGGGCGTCAGCGGGAAGGCAGGGAAGGACAAAACGTTGGTCGGCTTGTCCTGGCTGCGCCATTCGGCATTGATGCCGCGGATTTCGGCGTCGCTGGTAAAGACCAGCGAGACTTCCGGCGCGCCCGTCTTCGGGAATGGCTGCTTTTCCTCGCGCACGAGAAAGCTCGCCGCAGTGCCGAGCACACGTTCACTGGTCGCGCGCAAAATCTCTTCCGAGGGCCAAGTGCCCTCTTCAACAGAAATCTGGATGTCGAGTTCGCTCATTGGACTTTTGGACCGCCTCAGCGGTCCATCTGCTCGCTTTCGTCCTGCACGGCCGTCTGGGCTTCGTAGGCCCGGACGATGCGGGCGACCATCGGGTGACGCACGACGTCGGCATCCTTGAAGCGGATGACCGAGACACCTTCGACGCCCTTGAGGATCTGCAGGGCTTCGACCAGGCCGGACTTGACGCCGCGCGGCAGGTCGACCTGGCTCGGGTCGCCGGTGACGATCATGCGGCCGTTTTCACCGAGGCGCGTCAGGAACATCTTCATCTGCATCGAGGTCGTGTTCTGCGCCTCGTCGAGGATGACGGCCGCGTTGGCGAGCGTACGGCCACGCATGAAGGCGAGCGGGGCGATTTCGATGACCCCGGCGGTAATCGCCCGCTCCACCTTGTCGCCGGGCATCATGTCGTAGAGCGCGTCGTAGAGCGGCCGCAGGTACGGATCGACCTTCTCCTTCATGTCGCCCGGCAGGAAGCCAAGGCGCTCGCCGGCTTCGACGGCCGGACGGGAGAGGACGATGCGGTCGACCGCACCGCGCTCCAGAAGCTGGGCGGCATGCGCCACCGCGAGATAGGTCTTGCCCGTGCCGGCCGGCCCGACGCCGAAGACCAGCTCCGAGCGCTCCAGCGCGCGGATATACGCATCCTGCATGGGCGTGCGGGCGGCGATAGTCTTCTTGCGGGTGGAAATCTGCGCCATGGTAAGCTTGGCCTTGCGCTCCATGGTCGGCAGCGAAAGCTGGTCGTCGGCTGCGATCGCCATGCGGATGGCGCCCTCGACATCGGAAAGCTCGATCGAGCCGCCGCTCTGCAGGCGTCCATAGAGGTAATCGAGCGCGCGGCGGGCCTGGTTGGTCGCCACCACGTCGCCGGAAATCGAGACGGAATTGCCGCGGGCGCGGGCATCGATGCCGAGGCGCTGCTCGATGAGCTTGAGATGCTGGTCGAACTGGCCGAAGAGCTCGCTTGCGTATCGATTGTTCTCGAAAGTCAGCACGAAGTGATTGGCGTCGGTCTGGGTCTTCGACTGGCGCGGCGATGACGTCATCAGTTCGTGTCCGTTCAAGCGGTCGTGCTCCTTGCGGTTAAGCCCGTCACCTCGATCGCTTCGGCGAAGAGGCTGTTGGGGCCGGCATCCGTGATTCGTACCCTGATAATGTCACCGATTTCCGACGCTTTTGCATCAACATTCACAGGCTGCAGCCAGGGCGACCGGCCGACGAGCTGTCCGGGCATGCGTCCAGGCTTCTCCAGGAGCAGGTCGATCTCCTTGCCGATGCAGGCGCGGGCGAAGTCGCGCTGCTGGCGAAACAGCAAAGCCTGCAATCTTTCAAGGCGTTCCGACTTCACGTCCTCCGCGACATGGCCGTCCATCTCCGCGCCTGGCGTGCCGGGGCGGATGGAATATTTGAACGAAAATGCCTGTGCATAACCGACCGTCTCGATGAGGCGCATCGTGTCTTCGAAGTCCTGGTCGGTCTCGCCGGGGAAGCCGACGATGAAATCGCCCGAGATCGCAAGCTCCGGCTGGATGGCGCGGATGCGTTCGATGAGGGCGATATATTCGGCCGCCGTGTGCCGGCGGTTCATGGCCTTGAGGATGCGATCGGAGCCGGACTGCACCGGCAGATGCAGGTAGGGCATCAGCTTCGGGAGGTCGCGATGCGCCTCGACGAGGCGGTCGTCCATGTCGCGCGGGTGGCTGGTCGTATAACGCAGCCGGGCGAGACCCTCGATCTCGGCGAGGCGATAGAGCAGGTCGCCAAGGCCCCATTCGGCATCGTCCGGGCCGAGGCCGTGCCAGGCATTGACGTTCTGGCCGAGCAGCGTGATCTCGCGCACGCCACCATCCACCAGCCGTTCAGCTTCCGCGACGATCTGCGAGACGGGGCGGGAGACTTCGGAGCCGCGCGTATAGGGCACCACGCAGAAGGTGCAGAACTTGTCGCAGCCTTCCTGCACGGTGAGGAAGGCGGTAACGCCGCGGGCGCGGGTCTTCGCCTTTTCCGGCGGGGGCAGGTGCTCGAACTTGTCCTCGATCGCATAGTCCGTCTCAACGACGCGCTCGCCGCCCTTGGCGCGACGCAGCGCGTCCGGCAGGCGGTGATAGGTCTGCGGGCCGATGACGAGATCGACGGCCGGCGCCCGGCGCAGGATTTCCTTGCCCTCGGCCTGGGCGACGCAGCCGGTGACGCCGATCACCATCTCGCGGCCGTCCTTCGCGCGCGCCTTCTTCATGTCGCGCAGGCGCCCGAGCTCGGAATAGACCTTTTCCGCCGCCTTCTCGCGGATGTGACAGGTGTTGAGGAGGACGAGGTCGGCCTCTTCCAGCACGTCCGTCGCCTGGTAGCCGTCCTTCGAGAGCGCATCCGTCATGCGCTCGCTGTCATAGACGTTCATCTGACAGCCGTAGGTCTTCACGAAGACCTTGCGGGTGTTGCTCATGACAGGCGGAGAAAGGGTTTGTTCGCTCATGGCCGCTTCCATAGGGCAAAAAGCCCGGAAAATGAAGCCCCGTTGGCTCAGCGGCCGCGCAGGCGCGCGCCCAGCATGGCGCGGATGCGCGCCTCGACTTCACGGCTCACCTGCTTGCGGTTGCTCGCCCGCGTGTAATCGACGCGCTCGCCGAAATCGACGTCGACGTCCACCGCCCCTTCCCGCGCCACGCCGAGCAGATGCGGCAGGAGTTCGATATCGCCCGGCCAGGCGGCAAGCGGCCGGTGGAAGCGGCCCATCGCCATGCCGTGCACGCCGGTATAGGCGATGGAGACCGGCTGGATATGCACGACGCCGTTGGGCGCATGCGGCACGGCGGAGGCGGCTGCGCCGAACAGCGAGGTCTTGATCTCCAGCAGGCGGTTGCCGTCCGAGGTCGTGCCTTCCGGAAAGAGCACGACGATCTCGCCATCCGTCATGCGCCGCGCGATCTCGTTCACCTGGTCGCCGGTCTTCTGGCGCTGCTCGCGCTCGACGAAGATCGTCGCCTGCAAACGCGCGAGCAAGCCGAAGACCGGCCAGTCGCGCACCTCGGCCTTCGCAATATAGACGACGTCGGCGACCGAACCGAGCACCATGATGTCCTTCCACGAGGCGTGGTTTGCGGCGATCAGCAGCGGACGGCTGGGCTCCATCGTGCCATGCACGCGCACCTTCAGGCCGAGCACGCGGCAGGCGACGCGATGCCAGAGGCGCGGGATGCGGCGGCGAATCCTCAGGTTGAAGCGCAGGCCGACCAGCTGGATCGGCAACAGGACCAGCGTGACCACGACGAGTGTTATGAGCGCGATGGCGAGGCGGAGCCAGGTGATCAAAGGATCACCGGCGCACGATCGGAAGCGGGCGTCACTCGCCCTCCTTGAGCGGCACGCCGTAGAGTTCCAGGCGGTGGTCGACGAGGCGGAAACCATGCTCGCGCGCGATGCGCTCCTGCAACGCCTCGATTTCCGGCGAATGGAACTCGATGACCTGGCCGTTCTTGAGGTCGATCAGGTGGTCGTGGTGTTCGTCCGGCACCGTCTCGTAGCGCGAGCGGCCATCGCGGAAATCATGCCGCTCGATGATGCCGGCATCCTCGAACAGCTTCACCGTGCGGTAGACGGTCGAGATGGAGATACGCGCATCGACCGCGGAAGACCGGCGATAGAGCTCTTCCACGTCCGGATGGTCGGCCGAGCCCTCCAGCACGCGCGCGATGACGCGGCGCTGCTCGGTCATGCGCATGCCGCGCTCGACACAAAGTTCTTCCAGCGATTTCTCGACTTCCGTCATCGGACCCGCCCTTGTTCGTTCAGCCGTCGGTACGGGAACTAGCGAAGATCGCGCCGCAAGACAAGCGCCGTGGACCGGTGGCCATCGGCCGCGGCATAATAGGCCTTGCGCTCGCCGACCTTGGCGAAGCCGAGCTTGGCATAGAGCCCGCGGGCAGCGACATTGCCCTCATCGACTTCCAGGAAAATATCCTCCGCGCCGCGCATCTTCGCCTCGCGCAACGCCGCCTGCATCAGCCGCCAGCCGAGGCCGGCACGTTCGAAACGTTGGTCGACGCCGATGGTCAGGATTTCCGCCTCGCCAGCCGTGGCGCGCACCAGCACGAAGCCGCCGGCCACGCGGCCGAGCGCGCCTTCCTTCAGCGCCAGGAAGCCGAAGACCGGCTCCTGCGACAGCAGGGAATGGAACTCGCCATCATTCCACGGCTGGGAAAACCGGGCGCGGTGCAGCACCGCGGCAAGGCCGGCATCGGCCGTTTCCAGCGGAAAGATATCGAAGGCGGGCTTGCGGTTGAAATAGTCGGTGAGCGCCATGGCTCACGCCCTCCGGATCGCGAAACCCGCCTGCGGCTTGGCATCGGGACCGCGCAGGTACAGTGGCTTCGGCAGGTGTTCCGCCGGGTCGAGCCGGGCGCCGAGCCGCGCCACGGTGGCGATGGACACGCTGTCAGCCCCCTGCTCGGCGTCATCGCGCAGCAGCGCGGCGGCAGAGCCGGCAATCGCGCCGTCATGGCCGGCTGCCAGGCGACGTGCTTCCTCCACGGAGGCGATCGACGGCGGTGAAACCGCAGCGCCATCGGCGGCAAAAGCCTGCCAGTAGACCTCGTCGCGCTTGGCATCCATCGCGACCAGCTGGGGCCTTCCCGCCCCCCGGTCGGCGGCAAGCGCCACAAGGGTCGAGACGCCGACTGCGGGCACGCCGAGCGCCAGCGCCAGGCCGCGCGCGGCAGCGACGCCGACGCGGATGCCGGTAAAGGAGCCGGGGCCGACGGTGACCGCGATCCGGTCGATGTCCTGCAAGGTGATGCCGGCAGCGTCCAGCGCCGCATCGACGAAATCCATCAGCCGCTCGGCATGGCCACGGCCGATATCGGCGCCGGCGGCGCCGAGGATCCTGTTCTCATCGGAATGATAAAGCGCCGCGTAACAACCGATGCCCGCCGTATCGATCGCCAGAACGATCATGCCGGGCATCCAGGGTTCGCGGAGCAGGCCTTACATGACGGCTTCAACTTCCTGCACTTCCGGTACGAAATGGCGGAGAAGGTTCTGCACGCCGTGCTTCAACGTCGCCGTCGAGGACGGGCAACCCGAGCAGGCGCCCTTCATGTTGAGGTAGACGACACCGTCGCGGAACCCCTTGAAGGTGATGTCGCCGCCATCCTGCGCCACGGCCGGGCGCACGCGGGTGTCGAGCAGTTCCTTGATCGTCGCGACGATCGTCTCGTCGCCCGCCTCGAAGAACTCGCCCTCTTCCGGATCATCGCTTGCGCCAAGCGCGCCGCTCGCCACGACCGGCTGGCCGGACATGAAATGTTCCATGATGTTGCCGAGGATGGCCGGCTTCATATGCTGCCAGTCGGCATCGTCCTTGGTGACGGTGATGAAATCATAGCCGAGGAACACGCCCTTGACGCCCGGAACGCCGAAAAGGCGGGCGGCGAGCGGCGAAGCGGCGCGCGCTTCCGTCTCGTCACGGAACTCGGCCGTGCCGCTCTCCAGCACCACCTTGCCCGGCAGGAACTTCAGGGTCGACGGGTTCGGCGTCGCTTCGGTCTGGATGAACATCTTTCTCTCCGTGCGGCCGGGCACTTCGGTCGGCCAGAATACTTAGAATGGTTCAAAAGAAGATAGGCGTTTCCGCGCCCTTCTTCAAGACCAAAGGATCAGCTCAGAGCGTCCAGTTCCTCATCGGAAAGCTGGTCCGGAATGACCGTCACCGGGATCGGGAAGGCCTGTCCGCGGCTTGCCAGAGACGAAACCAGCGGCCCCGGCCCTTCCTTGGCGGACCCTGCGGCAAGAACGAGGATCGCGATGTCGCGGTCCTCCTCGATCAGCCCGTTGATGGCTTCGCTCGCGACACCCTCGCGGATGACCATTTCCGGCTCGATGCCGATCGATTCCCGCAGCGCCTGCGCCGCCTTGGTGAGCACGGATTCCGCTTCCTCGCGGGCTTCCGCCCGCATGATCTCCTCGACGCCCAGCCATTGCTGGAAGTCGCCATTGGCGATCACATAGAGCAGGACCACGCCGCCATTGGAGTTCTTCGCCCGGCTTCCCGCATAGTGGACGGCGCGCTGGCATTCCGGCGTGTCGTCGATGACCGCCAGAAACTTCCGGCGGTGGCCTTCAAGGCGGGAAAGTCGTCGAGAAACCATGCGGCCCCCTTCTCTCAAAGACGTTTCAGGGCGACCTTACTGCACAAAACCGATGATGTCGCGAACTTCCTTCATCGTCTTTTCGGCACGCGCACGCGCCCGTTCGCCGCCATCGCGCAGGATGCCGTCGATATGGGTCGTGTCGTCCATCAGGCGGCGCATCTCGTCGGTGATCGGCGAGAGAACGGTGACCGAGAGGTCGATGAGCGCCGGCTTGAAGACGGAGAACTGCTGGCCGCCATATTCGGAAAGCACGTCCGCCTTACTCTTGTCGGAGAGCGCGGCATAGATGCCGACGAGGTTGTCCGCCTCCGGCCGGCCCTTCAGGCCTTCGACCTCGCTCGGCAAGGCGTCCGGATCGGTCTTCGCCTTGCGGATCTTCTTGGAGATCGTCTCGGCATCGTCGGTGAGGTTGATGCGCGAGAGATCGGAGGCATCCGACTTCGACATCTTCTTCGTGCCGTCGCGCAGGCTCATGACGCGCGGCGCCGGGCCGCCGATCAGGGGCTCGACCATCGGGAAATAGGCGTGCACCGGCTCCTCGCCGACGACGGTGTCGACGCCGGTGCCGGCCTTGCGGATATGGTCACCGAAATCGATGTTGAACTTCTGGGCGATGTCTCGGGTCAGTTCCAGGTGCTGCTTCTGGTCGTCGCCGACGGGCACATGGGTGGCGCGGTAGACGAGGATGTCGGCGGCCATCAGGCTCGGATAGGCGAGCAGGCCGAGCGAGACCTGCTCGGCATTCTTGCCGCCGGTCTTGTCCTTGAACTGGGTCATGCGCTCCATCCAGCCGATGCGCGCCACGCAGTTGAAGATCCAGGCAAGCTCGGAATGCTGCGGCACGGCCGACTGGTTGAAGACGATGTGCTTCGTCGGGTCGATGCCGGACGCGATGAAGGCGGCGGCGATCGAGCGGATCTGGCCGCGCATGTCCTCATGCACGAGCTGTGCCGTCAGCGCATGCAGGTCGACAACGCAGTAGATGCAGTCGTTATCGGCCTGCAGCGCCACGAACTTGCGGATCGCACCGAGATAGTTGCCGAGGTGGAGATTGCCGGTCGGCTGGACGCCGGAGAAGACGAGAGGCTTGAATGCGCTCATGACGGTGTTCCTTCAGGCGGGTGGAGGGCCTGATCCTGTTGCTGATCTGGTGGCGCTTATGCACGGCACCGCGGCATGGATCAAGAGGGGGAAACCGGCGCGCCCGCGCTCATCAGAAAGTCCTTATAAAAGACATGTTCCGGTCGTTCTGTCCCTGCGGGGATTTGAGGGGAGGCCGGTCCCGACCGGCCGTTTTGTGACGAAGGGGCGCAAAACGGGGAGAGCACCGTGCAAAAGAACGGTTCCATTCTGCTTGCCTGCGTGGTCGCGCTGACATCGATTTTCGCGACCGAAACCCTGGCCAGCCGCATCCACAAACATGTCCTGCGAAACGACAAGGGGAGCGTGGCGAAGATCTACACCGTCCAGACCACGCGCGTGCGGCACCGATGTTTTCCAGGCAAGCTGAGAGCCGTGCTGTCCCATATCGCCCGCCAGGTCGGACGCCGGCCGCTCGTCACATCAGGCCATCGCTCGAACGGCCGCCGCGGCTCCTACCACCGCAAATGCCTCGCCGCCGACATCCGCATTCCCGGTGTCTCCGTGAAGCGGATCATCGCCGCCGCACGCTCGGCGCCGGCCATCGGCGGAATCGGCACCTATTGCAACGGCATCGTCCACGTCGACGTGGGACCGCGGCGCAGCTGGCACTATTGCGGCGGGCTCGCGCGCCTGACCAAACGCGCAAGACTCGCCACGCGCTGATTATTCCGGCGAGCCTTCTTCCGGCGGTGCGGCTTTCGGCTTGCGCTTGAGATTGCGCCGAAGCATGCCGAGATCCGCGCCGCCGATGAGGAAGGCGACGGAGAAGTAGACGACCATGGCGAAGGCCACGAGCAGGCCGAGCGCCAGGACCTGCTCATAGAGCGGCGAGGCCGGCGCGAGGCGATCGGCGAGATAGAGCGAGGCGTAGTTGAGCGCGACCGCCATGACGACGGTGGCGATCAGGAGCCGCGCGATGCGCCAGGCGAGCGCCTTTTCCAGCGGCCAATGTCCGCGGCGCACCAGCGTCACGAAGAGCAGGAGCGCCGTCACCCAGCCGGAGACGGCCTCCGCGGTGGCGATGCCGCGCTCGTGGAACAGCGGGAAGAGCGTGACGGCGAGGATGCAGTTGAGGACGACCGAAAGCAGCGTGATGCGCATCGGCGTCTTGGTGTCCTCGCGGGCGAAGAAGCCGGGGTTCAAGGCCTTGATCATCACGAAACCTGGCAGGCCGAGGCCGTAGATGGCGAGCGTGCCCGCCACGATCGCCGTCGTCTCCGTGCCGAAGGCGCCGCGTTCGTAGAGTACGCGCACGATCTCGTCGGAGATCACCCAGAGGGCACCGGCGGCGGGCAGCGTCAAGAACAGCACGAATTCCATCGAGCGGTTCTGCAGGTTGCCGGCCTCGCGTTCCTGCCCGCCCTTCAGCGCGCGCGCCAGCTCCGGCAGCAGCACCACGCCGACGGCGATGCCGACGACGCCGAGGGGAAGCTGGTAGACGCGGTCGGCATATTGCAGCACGGAGATCGCGCCATCCTTGGTGGAGGCGATCATCTGGCCGATGATCTGGTTGATCTGGGTGATGCCGCCCGTCACCGCCGCGGGAAAGGCGAGCCAGAGCAGGCGCTTGACGTTTGGCGTCATGCGCGGGCGGCGAAAACCGATCCTGATGCCGGCGTGACGCACACCGGCATAAAGCACGGCCATCTGAAGGAGGCCCGCGCCCAGCACGCCCCAGGACAGATACCACGCCGTATCGAGCGGCGAGGCGCCCTGCCAGAGCGCGAGCCCGAGCGCGCCGATCAGCATGACATTGAGGAAGACGGGCGCCACGGCGGCGGCGAAATAGTGGTGCAGCGAGTTCAGCATGCCCGACAGCATCGCCGTCAGCGACATACACATGAGATAGGGGAACATGACGACGGCGAGCTTGACCGTGATGTCGAATTTTTCCGTGTCGCCGACGAAGCCCGGCGCGATGATCCAGGCCACGATGAGCGGCATCATCAGCTCCATCGCGATGGTCAGCAACAGGAGCACGGAGAACAGCACGCCGAAAACTTCTTCGGAAAACCGCTTGGCGCCCTCGATGCCGCCGGCCTCGATTTCCTTGGCGAAGAGCGGCACGAAGGCGGCGTTGAAGGCACCCTCGGCGAAGAGGCGTCGGAAGAGATTCGGGAAGCGGAAGGCGGCGTAGAAGGCGTCGGCCATCGGCCCGGTGCCGAGTGCCGCCGCCATCAGCGTTTCGCGGGCGAAGCCGAGCACGCGGCTGCCGAGCGTCGCGCCGCCCACGGTCGCGAATTTCCTGACGAGACTCATTGTTCTGCCCTGATCCTTTTCGGCGTGGCCGCGGCGGCGGGCGCGATCATGCCGGGCGGCATGCGGTCGCGCACCTCGTCCGCCTCGTCCGCCATCACGGCCTTCAGCCGCGCGGCGATATTGGCATGCCGGTTGTCATTGGTGACCTTCTGGCCGACCAGGTCGGTGACGTAGAAAGTATCGATGACCTTCTCGCCGAAGGTGGTGATATGCGCGGACGTTATGTCGAGCGACAGGTCCGACAGCACCGCCGTCACCTCGGAAAGCAGGCCCGGACGGTCGAGGCACTCGATCTCGATGACGGTGAACTTGTTCGACAGCGTGTTGGAGATGGTGACGGCCGGCGACACGGTGAAGGTGCGGTTGCGCTTGCGGCTTTTGGTGCGCGTAGCGATGACTTCCGGCAGGCGCTTGCGGCCGGACAGAACGTCCTCGATCATCCGGCCGATCGTGCCTGCGCGGCGCGTCTCGTCCGCATCGTTCAGGAATTCGCGGTTGACGAGGATGGTGTCGAGCGCACGACCATCGGAGGTGGTGAAAATCTGTGCGTCGACGATGTTCGCTCCCGCCGCAGCGCAGGCGCCGGCGATCACGGTCAACAGGCGAGGATGGTCGGGCGACAGCACCGTGATCTCGGTGATGGCGTGGAAGGAGTGCGTGCGCACCATGGTCGCGAGCGGCTTGCCCGCCTTGTCCGCCTCGCGGATGAAGGCCGCATGACGCACCTGATCCTCCAGCGATACCGTCAGGAGGTAGGGATCGTAGTGCAGCTTGGTGGAGGCCTTGCGGTCTTTCTGGCTCCATTCGGCGGGCAGCGCGTTGAACAGGATATCGCGCGCAGCCTGGGCACGCTCCTTGCGCGACAGTTCGGAGAAGCCGCCGGAGATCAAGAGTTCCGTCTCGTAGTAGAGCGTGCGCAGCAGCTGGCCCTTCCAGCCGTTCCACACGCCGGGACCGACGGCGCGGATATCGCAGACCGTCAGCACCAGCAGCATCTTCAGCCGCTCCATCGACTGCACCTTCTCGGCGAAGTCGACGATGGTCTTGCGGTCATTGAGGTCGCGGGTCTGCGCGACCATGGACATGGTGAGGTGTTCCTCGATCAGCCAGACCACCAGCTCCGTCTGCTTCGGCGAAAGCCCGAAGCGCGGGCAGAGTTTGCGCGCGACCTTGGCGCCCGCTTCGGAATGGTCCTCCGGCCGGCCCTTGGCGATATCGTGCAGCAGCACGGCGACATAGAGCGGGATGCGGTCCTCGATGCCCGGCACGATCTGATGGGTCAGCGGATGAGCGTCCTTCTCGCGGCCCTGGTCGATATTCGCGAGCACGCCCACGGCGCGGATCAGGTGTTCGTCGACCGTGTAGTGGTGATACATGTTGAACTGCATCATCGCGACGATCTTGCCGAAATCCGGGATGAAGCGGCCGAGCACGCCCGCCTCGTTCATGCGGCGAAGGATCAGCGCCGGGTCGCGCGGCGAGGTGAGGATCGACAGGAAGAGCCGGTTCGCCTCCTCGTTTTCGCGCAGCGCCGCATTGATGAGCTTCAGCGAGCGCGTCATCTGCTTCAAGGCATCGGGATGGAATTCCAGCCCGTTGATATCGGCGATGTGGAAGAGCCGGATGAGGTTCACCGGGTCGCGCTTGAACACCTCCGGGTCAGCGATGGTAATGCGGCCGCGGTCTTCGAGAAAATCCAGCGTGCCGGCGATCTTGCGCGTGCGGCGGGTGAAGCGGCTGATGACGGCCGAAATGCCGGGCGCTTCCTTGGCCTGCTGGTCCTCCAGCGTGGCGCAGAAGATGCGCGTGAGATCGCCCACGTCCTTCGCCACAAGGAAATAGTGCTTCATGAAACGCTCGACGGCGGAGAGGCCCGGATGCGGCTGGTAGCCGAGGCATTCGGCGATCTCGCGCTGGATATCGAAGGACAGCCGCTCCTCCGCCTTGCCGGTCAGGAAGTGCATGTGGCAGCGCACGGCCCAGAGGAAATCATCCGCCTTCTGGAACAGCTTGTATTCCTGGCGCGAGAGCACGCCGAGCTTCACCAGCTCGGCCGGGTCGCGGATGTGATAGAAATATTTGGCGATCCAGAACAGCGTGTGCAGGTCGCGAAGGCCGCCCTTGCCTTCCTTGACGTTCGGCTCGACGAGGTAGCGCGTATCGCCGGCCTTGCGGTGGCGCTCGTCGCGCTCGGCAAGTTTCGCGGCGATGAATTCCGGGCCGGTGCCGCGCATGATCTCGCGGTCGAAGCGCACGCCGAGTTCTTCGAACAGCGCCACCGAACCGCAGATATAGCGGGCTTCGAGGATCGCGGTGCGGATCGTCATGTCGCCCTTGGAGAGCTGGATGCACTCCTCCAGATTGCGCGTCGCATGGCCGACCTTGAAGCCGAGATCCCACAGGATATAGAGCATGAATTCGATGGCCGGCTCGCTCCAGGCGGCCGGTTTTGCCGGCAGCAGGAAGAGCAGGTCGATATCCGAGCCCGGCGCCAGCGTGCCGCGGCCGTAACCGCCGACGGCCGTCACCGTGATGCGCGCTCCCGGCGGTGCCTGGCCGGCGCTGAAGACGTGGTTCAGCGCAAAATCGTGCAGGACGGCGATCAGCTGGTCCTGCAGCCAGGAAATGCGCGCAGCGCATTGCAGGCCGCTGCCATCGGCAAAGAGCAGCTCGCGCGCCCGTTCGCGGCCCGCGGCGTTGACCGCCTTGAATTCGGCCAGAAGCTCGCGGCGCAGGCGGTCGCGGTAATCGGCATTGGTGCTGGCGATGAATTCGCATTTGGCGCGCAGCGCCGGCACGTCGAGAAGGCCGGAATCGGCCGGTGCCAAGAGCTTGTGTTCCATCGGATGCCGGCCTGCGTCCCGCTTGTCCTCGATCGCCCGTTCGGTTCGCATGCGCTATAAACCCTTTCAGCGCGAGAAGACAGCCATCCTACACGCTAGCGATTGCCAAGTTCTTTCTTCAGCGCATAGAGCGCATCGAGCGCCTCGCGCGGTGTCATATCGTCCGGGTTGAGGTCCTTCACAAGCCCCTCGACCTTGGACGGGGCGGAACTGCGCTGAACCTCCTCGCGGCGCACCGCGACCTGGAAGAGCGGCAGATCATCTATCAGCTGGCTTGCCGGATTCTTGCGGTCCGCATCCTCCAGCTTGGCGAGCACGTCTTTTGCACGCGCCACCACCGAGGCCGGCAGGCCGGCAAGCCGCGCCACCTGGATGCCGTAGGAGCGATCCGCGGCACCGGGGCCGACCTCATGTAGGAAGATCACGTCGCCGTCCCACTCCTTGACGCGCATTGTGGCGTTGGAAAGGCGGCCAAGCTTCTCCGAAAGCACGGTCAATTCATGGAAATGCGTGGCGAAAAGCCCGCGGCAGCGGTTTGCCTCATGCAGGTGCTCGACGGCGGCCCAGGCGATGGAAAGGCCGTCGAAGGTGGCGGTGCCGCGGCCGATTTCGTCGAGGATGACGAGCGAGCGATCGGTCGCCTGGTTGAGGATCGCCGCCGTCTCGACCATTTCCACCATGAAGGTGGAGCGGCCGCGGGCAAGATCGTCCGAGGCGCCGACGCGCGAAAAGAGGCGATCGACGATGCCGATATGGGCGCTTTCGGCCGGCACATAGGCGCCCATCTGCGCGAGAATGGCGATGAGGGCGTTCTGGCGCAGGAAGGTCGACTTACCGCCCATGTTCGGGCCGGTGAGCAGCCAGATCGCGCCATGGCCTTTGCCGTCCGCCGGCGAGAGATCGCAGGAATTGGCGACGAAGGCGGCGGCCTGCTGGCGGCGCAGCGCCTGCTCGACGACCGGATGGCGCCCGCCGACGATGGCAAACATGGTGGAGCGGTCGACGATCGGCCGGCAATAGGCCTGCTCTTCGGCAAGCGCCGCAAGCCCCACCGACACATCCACGACCGCGAGCGCCCGCGCCGCCGCCTTGATGGGCTCCGCCTCCGCCACGACCGCCTCGACAAGGCCGTCGAAGGCGGCAAGCTCGATGGCGAGCGCCCGGTCGGCAGCGTTGGCGATCTTGGTTTCCAGTTCGGAGAGCACCGTCGTGGTGAAGCGCATGGCGCCGGCCATGGTCTGGCGGTGGATGAAACGCGCCTTCGCCTCGTCGCCATCGGTGAGCGCGGAAGCATTGCCGGCGGAAACCTCGATGAAATAGCCGAGCACATTGTTGTGCTTGATCTTCAGCGACTTGACGCCCGTCTCCTCGGCATATTGCAGCTGGAGCCCGGCGATGACGCGGCGGGACTGGTCGCGCAGTGCCCGCATCTCGTCGAGTTCGGCATTCGCCCCCTCGCGGATGAAGCCGCCGTCGCGCTTGAGCAGTGGCAATTCGTCGGCGAGCATGACCGCGAGGCGGTGCGAGAGATCGAGCGGCAGGTCGGCGACGGCCGTGCGGGCGGTGGCAAGTTCCCCGTCGAGCGCCTCCACCGCCATCGTCCGCGCGATTTCGGCGGAGGTGGACAGGCCTTGCAGGATCGCGCCGAGATCGCGCGGGCCGCCGCGGCCGAGCGCGATACGCGACAGTGCGCGCGGCATGTCGGGAAGCCGCTTCAGCGTGGAACGCAGGTCCTCGCAGAAGGACGGGCGGTCGGCGAGGGTCGCAATCGAATCGAGCCGGGCGTTGATCGTCTCCGGCTCGGTCAGCGGCGACATCAGCCGTTCGGCAAGCAGGCGCGCGCCGCCGCTCGTCACCGTGCGGTCTATGGCCTTCAAAAGGGTGCCGCTGCGCTCGCCGGACAGCGTGCGCACCAGTTCGAGATTGGCGCGCGTGGCGGGGTCGATGAAGAGGGTGGAGGCCGAGTTTTCCCGCTCCGGCCGGCCGAGCGGCGGGCGTTCGGCGATCTGCGTCTTTTCCACATAGGCGACGGCGGCGGAGGCCGCCGCCAGTTCGGCACGCGAAAAGGTGCCGAAGCCATCGAGCGTCGAGACGCCGAAATAGCGGGCGATGCGGCCTTCCGCCGTCGCGCTGTCGAACAGCACCGCCGGCTGCGGCACCGCCACACGGCCGACGACATCCAATACAGGCCGGAATTCCGGATCGTGGAACAGCGTATCCGGCACGATCAGCTCGCGCGGGTCGATGCGCAGGATATCGGCCAAGAGCTGGCCCTGCGCAGTCTCCGACAGGCGAAAGATGCCGGTCGAGATATCGATCCAGGCGAGCGCCATGGCGGGCTCCGCCCCGCCACGGATGCGGGCGACGGCCATCAGGTAATTGGCGTCCGACGGCGAGAGCAGCTTTTCTTCCGTCAGCGTGCCGGGCGTCACCAGGCGCACGACATCGCGCCGCACGACGGATTTGGAGCCGCGCTTCTTCGCCTCCGCCGGATCCTCGACCTGTTCACAGACCGCGACGCGGAAGCCGAGCGCGATCAGCCGTTGCAGGTAGTCGTCGGCGGCGTGGACGGGCACCCCGCACATGGGAATGTCGAGCCCCATATGCTGGCCGCGCCTTGTGAGCGTTATGCCGAGCGCGCGGGATGCCTCCACGGCGTCCTGGAAGAACAGCTCGTAGAAATCGCCCATGCGATAGAACAGCATGCTGTCGGGGTTGGCCGCCTTGATTTCGATATACTGCTCCATCATCGGCGTGGCCGATGCGCGGCTTTGGTCGGTGGCAAGGTCGGCCGTCGACAGGATATCGTTCTGGCGCGCGATCTGATCGTTCACGGAGAGTCTGTTCTTCCTAAAAAAGAGGTGTCACCCTAGCCATGCAGCGATATAGAAAACAACAGCTGTGAGCAGCTATGGGTCTATCGCCCACAGGAGTGTAAGGGGGGAGCATGCCGGGTACCGACAAAACCGATCGCCAGAGGGCAAGTGTCACGGACCAGGAGGCACTGGATTTCCACTCGTCCGGACGTCCGGGCAAGCTGGAAATCACGCCGACCAAGCCGATGGCGACGCAACGCGACCTTTCGCTCGCCTATTCGCCCGGCGTCGCGGTGCCGGTGAAGGCCATCGCCGCCGATCCGTCGACCGCCTATGACTACACGACGCGCGGCAACATGGTCGCCGTCATCTCGAACGGCACCGCCATCCTCGGCCTCGGCAATCTGGGCGCACTGGCTTCGAAGCCGGTGATGGAAGGCAAGTCCGTCCTCTTCAAGCGCTTCGCCGACGTCGATTCGATCGACCTGGAAGTCGACACGGAAAATGTCGATGAATTCATCAATTGCGTGCGCTACCTCGGCCCCTCCTTCGGCGGCATCAACCTCGAAGACATCAAGGCGCCCGACTGTTTCATCATCGAGCAGCGCCTGCGCGAGCTGATGGACATCCCCGTTTTCCACGATGACCAGCACGGCACCGCGATCATCGCCGCCGCCGGCCTGATCAACGCGCTGGCGCTGACCGGCCGTGACTTCAAGACGACGAAGCTCGTCTGCAACGGCGCTGGCGCTGCCGCCATCGCCTGCATCGAACTCATCAAGTCGATGGGTTTTTCGCCGGAAAACGTCATCCTCTGCGACACCAAGGGCGTCATCTACCAGGGCCGCGAAGAGGGCATGAACCAGTGGAAATCGGCCCACGCGGTGAAGACCGACCGCCGCACGTTGACCGAGGCGATGGACGGCGCCGACGTGGTGTTCGGCCTTTCGGCCAAGGGTGCGCTTTCGGAAGAGATGATCCGCTCGATGGCGCCGCGGCCGATCATCTTCGCCATGGCCAATCCCGACCCGGAAATCACCCCGGAAGAGGTCGCCCGCATCCGTGACGACGCGATCGTCGCGACCGGCCGTTCGGACTATCCGAACCAGGTCAACAACGTACTCGGCTTCCCCTATATCTTCCGCGGCGCGCTCGACGTGCGGGCCTCGACGATCAACGACGCGATGAAGATCGCGGCGGCAGAAGCGCTCGCCCACCTTGCCAAGGAAGACGTGCCGGACGACGTGGCGGCCGCCTATCAGGGCGTGCGCCCGCGCTTTGGCGCGCAGTACATCATCCCCGTGCCGTTCGACCCGCGGCTGATCTCGGCAATCCCGGTCGCCGTCGCCAAGGCAGCGATGGAGACGGGCGTCGCGCGCAAGCAGATCCCGGATCTCGACGCCTATGCCCGCGATCTTCGCGCCCGCCGCGACCCGATCGCCTCGACGCTCCAGCAGATCTATGCCCGGGTGCGCCGCCAGCCGAAGCGCGTCGTCTTCGCCGAGGGCGAAGAAGAGCAGATGATGCGCGCCGCCGTTTCCTATGCCAACCAGCAGCTCGGCACCGCCATCCTGCTCGGCCGCGAGGAAACCATCCGCGAAACGGCGGAACGGGCCGGCATCGATATCGACCGGGCCGGCATCGAGGTGCTGAATGCCCGCATCTCGAAGCGCAACAACGTCTATATCGACTATCTCTACGCCCGGCTTCAGCGGAAGGGTTTCCTCTTCCGTGATGCCCAGCGCCTGATCCACAACGACCGCAACCATTTTGCGGCCTGCATGGTGGCGCTCGGCGATGCGGACGGCATGGTGACGGGTCTCACCCGCAACTATTCCACCGCGCTGGAAGACGTGCGCCGCTGCATCGACGCCAAGCCCGGCCACCGGGTCATCGGCGCCTCGCTGGCGCTCTGCCGCGGCCGCGCCGTGCTGGTCGCCGATACGGCCGTGCACGACATGCCCTCCTCCGAGGAGCTGGCGGATATCGCGGAAGAAGCGGCCGGCCTCGCGCGGCGCCTCGGCTACGAGCCGCGCGTCGCCATGCTCGCCTATTCGACCTTCGGCCATCCCTCGGGCGAACGCTCCGAGCGGGTGCGCGAAGCGGTCAAGATCCTCGATCGCCGCCGTGTCGATTTCGAATATGACGGCGAGATGGCCGCCGATGTGGCGCTCAACCCGCGCATCATGGAGCAATATCCGTTCTGCCGCCTTTCCGGCCCCGGCAACGTGCTCGTCATGCCGGCGTTCCACTCGGCGGCGATCTCGACAAAGATGCTGCAGGAACTCGGCGGCGCCATGGTCATCGGCCCGCTGCTCGTCGGCCTCGACAAGTCGGTGCAGATCGTCTCGATGGGCGCGAAGGATTCCGACATCGTCAACATGGCGGCCCTTGCCGCCTACAATTCCGGCGTCTGACTGGAACGTGAAAAAGCCGCCCGTCCCGGAGGTCGGGAACGGGCGGCAAAATCAGACTATACTGATCTTCATCGAAATAGGTTTGAGCGTCACGGATTGCTTAGCTGGCGAAACGTCCGGCATCCGCACCGTAATAATTGAGGTAGCGGCCGGAAATCTTGCCGATCGGCAGCACGATCAGCACGTCCGTCGTGTTGAAGCCGTGATCGACGACGGCACCCTCGCCGACCGTTGCGCCAAGGCGCAGATAGCCCTTGACCAGCGGCGGCATGGCGGAGAGCGCGCGGCGCGCATCAATGCCTTCCGACGGCATCAGGTCCATGGTGCGGAACAGTTCCGGCCGGGCCAACACGCTCCACTCTTCCTTCGCCAGCACATTGTGGTGCAGGAAGGAGAGCGCCAGCGCATGTTCCTCCGGAACCGTGCCGTGGAAGGAGGCGCAGCCGAACATCACGTCGATGCGGTGCCTCAGCGAATAGGCCCAGTTGCCCTGCCACAGCAGCTCCACCGTGCGCTTGGTGCGGTAGGCGGGCAGCACGCAGGAGCGTCCGAGCTCCATGAAGCGCTTTCCGGGATGACGCGCGATCAGCGAATCGACGTCGAATTCCGACTGGGAATAGAAGCCGCCGGAAACCGCCGCCACATCCTGGCGCAGCAGGCGGTAGGTGCCGACGATCTGCTCTTCCGCGTCGCCCTCGATCGAGGTGTCGAGCACGAGAAGGTGGTCGCAGACCATGTCCCAGGCATCGATGTCCCGCTTGCGGCGCACGGCATCCGGCGAGAGCTTGGCGTTCATCTCTTCCGCGAAGACCCGGTAGCGCACGGCCTGCGCCGCGTCGATTTCGGTGACAGAGCGGGCGATGCGCGTCTCGAGATTGCCGATGCGGCCGAGCACGTCCGTTCCCGATCGTCCCGCGACTGTAACGGTCTTCTGCGGGATCTCTGCCGGGGTGATGGTCTGGGCGAGGTCGAGCGTCATGGCAGTGTATCCGTTGGCGAAACTTCTGGGTTTTAACCACGATTCTGCAACAGGATAATGACGCAAGGCCCGCTTGAACAGATACCCCGGCCGCGGCAAGGTGACGTCATATAGCGGCGCGACGTGCGAGCCGGGCGATTTCGGCAATCAGAACAACGGGATCGGCAGGTTTCGCCAGAACCGCGTCGGCGCCGACCGAAAGCAGCTCCTCGCGCAGGCCGGCGCGGCTGTCTGCCGTCAGCACGACGACCGGCAGGCGGGCATTGCCGTAGTCGCGCTGGACGATTCGCGCGATCATTTCCCTGCCATCGCCGCCGGGCATGCCGAGGTCGGTGACGAGCAGATCGGCCGCAAACGGTCCGGCATCCGTAGCGCCGGCAATTGCGGAAACGAGGCTCGGATAGTCGTGCACATGGCGCACCGTATGGCCCGCACGCTCCAGCACGGAACGCACCAGCATGGCATTCACCGGGTCGTCTTCGGCCAGCAGGATGCGGGCACCCGTCGCGGCGGCGGGTGTCGGCTCGGCGGCCGGCTGCGGCGGCTCCTTCAGGATCGGTCGGTTGTCGTTGATCGCGTCGCGCACCTCGATGCCCTTCATGCGGCCGCGCAGCACCTCGACCAGAGAGCGTTCGCGCAGCGGCCGGATGAGCCAGGAATCATAGCCTTCGCCATTGCCGATCGCCCTTCCGCTGCGCTCTTCCGGATTGACGAGATAGATGCGGCGCGCGCGGCTGTCGCGGAAATAGTTGAGATCGGCGAGTTCGCGGCGGAAGATGCCGGCAAGGCGATTGTCGACGATGATGTCGGTGAGCTCCGCCCTGCGGCCGGCAAGCCCCTGCGCGAGATCGAGCGCCTCGTCGACGGAGGTGGCGAGATGGCAGGCGCCGCCCAGGGCATCGATGGTGCGCACCAGCGCCTTGGCGGCGGGGCCTGCCGGCGCCAGAAGGAAGACGAGGCTGCCCTTCAAGACGCCCTTGCGCGAGCCGCCATTGCCCGCCGTCTTGCGCGGGTCGGCCGGCATGCGGATGGTGAAGGTGCTGCCCTTGCCCTGCGTGCTTTCGAGCGTCAGCCCACCGCCGGCCTCGTTGAGGATGCGCGCCGAGATGGCAAGGCCGAGACCGGTGCCGCCGCTGCGCTGCGCAGCACTTCCCGTCTGCTCGAATTCCTGGAAGATGCGCGCCTGCTCCTCGGCATTCATGCCGGGGCCGCTATCGGTGACACGGATGACGATGGCACCGCGGTCCATGGTCGTTTCCAGCGAGACGCCGCCCGTATGGGTGAATTTCACGGCATTGCCGACGACATTGTAGAGCACCTGGCGAAGGCGCGGCGCATCGTAGAGCATCAGGCCCGGCACCTCGGGCGAGACGAAGGAGCCGATCTCAATGCCTTTTTCGTGCGCGCGCGGCGAGAGCATTTCGACGACGCTTTCCAGCATCGGCCGCACCGGCTCCTCCGACGGGCGCAGCTGGAAGCGGCCGGCCTCGATGGTCGAGAAATCGAGCAGGTCGTCAACGAGCTGCACCAGCGCGTGGCCGGACTGGCGCATGCCGGAGAGATAGTTCTTCTGCTCGGCCGTCAGCCGCGTCTGGCCGATGAGGTGCGACATGCCGAGAATGCCGGAAAGCGGGGTGCGAATCTCGTGGCTGACGGTAGCGAGCAGGCGCGACTTGGCGGCGCTCGCTTCTTCCGCACGCAGCCGGGCGCGTTCGCGTTCGCCTTCGGCGCGGCGCTCTTCCGTCACGTCGCGGGCGATGGAATGCACCACCAGCTCGCCGGAAGCCGGATCGCGCACGGTGACGTCGTGCCAGGAATAGATGCGCTTGCCCGCCGGGCGTTCCACGTCGACGTCGTAGCGGTGCGCCATCGCCTGCGAGCGGAAGGTGAGGCCGAGCGCCTCGCAGGTCCGGCCTTCGACATCGGCGACGCCGGTCAGCTCGCCGAGCACGGCATTGGCGCGCAGGATGCGGCCGTCGAGCGAGCGCATGACGACGATGTCGCCGAGCACATCATGGATGGCGGAGAGGATTTCGGAGGTTTCGCTGCGTTCCCAGCTGCGGTCGCGGTCGGCCTCGATGCCGGGGGCCGGACGGCGCGTCCAGAGGAGGAAGGCAGCGCCGGCAAGGCCCGCAAGGCCGAGGCCGATGGCGGCGATGTAGAACCCGGCCGTCATGCCGGTTGCCAGCACCAGCGCGCCCAGAAGCAGGCCGACGCCGCCGATGACGCTGCGGATCATCGCGTGGTTCTCCGGCTCGGCCCGCGGTGCGGGGGCCTCCGGGCGAAGAAGATCCTGCGCCGCGTCCCCATCAGAACGGACGTCGGCGGACCGGCGCGGTGCATCGGCAAATTCGGCCTTGAGCCGATCTTGTAGCTTGACGGGTTCGCTCATGAGGAACCGCTTACCACATGGACCGTTCAAATCGGCTTCAGCAAGTCATTCGAATTTTAACGTTTCGCGCGGCGCAGCAGCAGGAGCTCGTCGAGGATCACCAAAGCGGCGCCGATGGTGATGAAACTGTCGGCGAGATTGAACACCGCGAAGGACCAGGTCTCCGTGTAGAACAGGACATAGTCGATCACATAGCCGAACAGCGCCCGGTCGATGAGATTGCCGAAGGCGCCGGCGATGATGAAGGCGTAGCCGGCATGGGCGAAGCCGCGCGCCTTGGGCGTCTGGCGCCAGAGCCAGACGACGAAGCCGACGACGAAGAGCCGGAGCGTCACGATGAACCAGCCCTCCATGCCCGACAGCATGGAGAAGGCGACGCCGTAATTGTAGGTGCGGTAGAGTGCCAGCATCGGCACGACATGCACCGCCTCCTGGAAGGGCAGCCAGGCCTCGACGGCGAATTTCACCGCCTGGTCAAGCAGCAGCGCCAGCACGATGACGACGATCACCGGCACCGGCCGGGACATCAGCGGAATGCGTTCTTCGTTCATGCGCGCGCGTCCAGCGCCAGCAGATGGCGGCGCGCCTCGAAGAGCATGATGCCAGTGGCAATCGCCAGATTGAGCGAATCGGCGCGGCCGGCCTGCGGGATGCGGGCGAGCGCATCGGCCTCGCGGGCGAGCTCTTCCGGCAGGCCGGATTGCTCGTTGCCCATCAGGAGCACGACAGGCTTCTTCTTGTAATCGATGGTGCGGTAGTCGACCGCACCGGCGAGATGGGTCGCGACGACCTGCACGCCGGCCGTCTTCTTCCAGGCGAGGAAATCGGCGGGGCTGGTTTTCACCAGCGGCACGGCGAAGACCGAGCCCATGGTGGCGCGCACGGTTTCCATCGAGAAGGGATCGGTGCTCTCGCCGACGAGGATGACGCCGCTGGCGCCGGCCGCATCCGCCGTGCGGATGATCGTGCCGAGGTTGCCGGGGTCGCGTACCCGGTCGAGCGCGACATAGGTTTCGCCGGTCTGGGGCCTGAGGTCGCGGAGGTTCGTCCAGCGCTGGGTGAAAATGCCGACGACCATCTGCGGATTGTCGCGCCGGGTGATCGAGGACAGCACCTTTTCGCTGACTTCCAGCACGAGCCCACCGCGCGCCACGGTCTTCGTCGCGCACTGCACGACCTGCGGCTTGTCCTTGACGTTCTTGGCATAGACCAGCGTCCTGATCTCGAAGCCGAGTTCGAGCGCATCGATGACGAGCTTCAGGCCTTCCGCCATGAAGCTCCGCGTCTCGTCGCGGTCCTTCTTGTTGGCGAGCGCCTTGATGTCCTTGATGATCGGGTTTGCGAGGCTCGTGACCTCCTTCACCTGCCCGACGCGGCGCGTTCCGTGCTGTTCGTGGCTCATGCGCTGATCCATCGGCTGAAAAGGGAGGTGGAGAGCGCGCGGCCGGTATCCTTGCCGTCGATGCCGCTCTCGCGGATGACGAGTTCGCCGGATTCCACCGTGCCGCCGGCACCGCGCATCGTCTCGCGCATCAGCTCGTGGATGGAATAGAAACTCGCGCGGATCGAATAGGCGGTCAGGACGAGGCCGATCGCCTTGGGCGACAGGATTTCGCGGCAGACATCGAGCATCAGCGGAAGGTGGTCGAAGAGATGCCAGACCTCGCCGTTCGGGCCGCGGCCGAATTTCGGCGGGTCCGTCAGGATGATATCGTATTTGCTGCCGCGGCGTTCCTCGCGCTGGATGAACTTCATCGCGTCTTCGCAGATCCAGCGGATCGGCAGCTTTTCCATGCGCCCGAGCGCCTGGTTTTCCCGCCCCCAGCCGATCGCCTTCTTGGACGCATCGACATGGGTGACTTCCGCGCCGGCGGCCGCGGCAACCAGCGAAGCGACACCGGTATAGCCGAAGAGGTTCAGCACCTTGACCGGCCGGCCGGCCGTCTCGACCTTATCCCTCATCCAGCTCCAGTGGGCGAGCTGTTCCGGAAAGACGCCGACATGGCGGAAGGCGGTGAAGCGACCGTGGAAATCGACGTCGAGCAGCTTCATCGGCCAGGTCTCGCCGAGCGCTGCCTTGGGGAACCTCCAGCGACCCATGCCGTCCTCTTCCGTATCGCCGGTGAAGAGGGCGTCGGCCTTGTCCCACACGCTGTCGGGGAGGCTGCGCTGCCAGAGCGCCTGCGCTTCCGGGCGCACGATGCGGTAGGGGCCGTATTGTTCGAGCTTCTCGCCGGCACCGCTGTCGATCAGGCGGTACTGGTCGGAGCCTGCGGTTTCGAGGATGACCGGCAGGCGCTCGGCCGGCTTCTCGCCCTCGCGGCGCATCAGCGGGCGGGCGGGGGCCTCGGGCGCCGGGCGCGGCTCCTTCTTGGGGGCCGGGGCCTTCATGGCAGGAGCCCTTTGCGCCTGCGCCTTGGCGGGCGCGGCGGAGCCGATCTTCGGCCGGCGGTGTCTGTCCTTCACGATGGATCGTCCGTCGTCGGTTGAAAACTTGCCGGCAGCGCCGGAAAACGAGCGGTCCCCATACCATCCCTCCCCCACTTGGCAAAGCGCTTTCCGATCTGCGATAAGTTGAGGCTATTCCTGGGAGGATCGATCATGGACATGTCCGGCGAAGAACGCATTGCGGCCCCGCGCGACGCCGTCTGGGCGGCGCTGAACGATCCGGAGATCCTGAAGGCCTGCATTCCGGGCTGTCAGTCGCTCACCATGAAATCGCCGACCGAGCTGGAAGCGACCGTCAAGATCAAGATCGGCCCGGTCTCCGCAACCTTCAGCGGCGAAGTGACGCTTTCCAACCTCAACCCGCCGATGGGCTATACGATCTCCGGCGAGGGCAAGGGCGGCATTGCGGGTTTTGCCAAGGGCGGGGCCGACGTGCGGCTCATCGAGGACGGCGACGGCACGATCCTCGCTTATGATGTGAAGGCGCAGATCGGCGGCAAGCTCGCCCAGCTCGGCTCGCGGCTCATCGATTCGACGTCGAAGAAGCTCGCGACGCAGTTCTTCGCCGATCTCGGCGAGAAGCTGAACGGCGCCGCATCCTGAAGCGCTATTTCCCGGAAACCGGCACCACGGCCTGTGCGGCGATCGCCTTGTGCTTTTCCGCCTCGCTGTGCCACTTCACGGCTTCGCTCGCCTCGATGCGGGCGCGCTTGCGGTATTTGCCCTGGGTGAACCAGGTGGCGAACGAGCCGATCACCAGGCCCAGGATCACCGCGAGGAAGAGGTAGACGAAGAACGGCGCGGTGACGGAGAGCACGCTGTCCTCGGGCCGGAACGGATTGAGCGCCAGCGTCACCGCTTGCCGGTTCGCCACCGACAGCACGATCAGCACGATGGCGATCGGGATGAGGACGAGGATGTTGACTACTCTCTTGATCATGGCATCACCTGCTTTGGCGCGCGGCGCCGATCAGGCGCCTGCGCTTTAGAGTGTTTCCGCAATTCCTGAGGCAAAATCGCGGCACTCTTTTGCTGGACTTGCTTTAATCGTCCTGGTCGGCCTGGCCGGGATTAAGACGCTCGCGCAGCTCCTTGCCGGTCTTGAAGAAGGGAACCCACTTCTCCTCGACGAAAACCGCGTCGCCCGTGCGCGGGTTGCGACCCGAACGCGAGGGGCGGTTCTTGACGGAGAAGGCGCCGAAGCCGCGCAGCTCCACCCGGTTTCCGCCGGCCAGCGCATCGGTGATCTCATCGAGCACCGCGTTGACGATGTTCTCGACATCACGGTGGTAGAGGTGGGGATTGCGCGCGGCGACAATCTGAACCAATTCCGACTTGATCACTGTGTCCCCCTCAAAAATTCTTGTTTTTCAATCACGATCAACCTGCCAAACCGAAACAAGACCGTCAAGAAACAACTTTTCGCCGGTCAGCTTTTCGATCGTCGGTTGAAGATCGAGCGGCAGCCCGAAGACGGAACGTGCAAAATCACGCGCGCTGCTGCCGATCCACGAAATCCCCGAGCGCTTCACCGCCTCGTAGTCGACGAAGGGCAGATCGGCGGGCACCTTGCGCTCGTCGAGATAGGCGCGAATCTCCTCCGGGCCGCCGAGCTTGTCGACGAGCTTGGCGGCCAGCGCCTGGCGGCCGGTGAAAATGCTGCCGTCGGCAAGGCGCAGCACCTGGTCGCGCGGCAGCTTGCGGCGTTCGACGACGAGGTCGACGAACCAGTCGTAGCTGTCCATCACCATGGCGCGGATCATCGTCTTCGCTTCCTCGCTTGCCGGGTGGAACGGCGAGGGCTCGGCCTTCAGCGGCGCGGATTTGATTTCTTCGAGCGAGACGCCGATCTTGTCCATCAGCTCCTTCATCTGCGGATACTGGAAGAGCACGCCGATCGAGCCGGTGATCGAACTTTCGCCGGCTATGATCGTGTCGCCGGCGGTCGCGATCATATAGCCGGCGGAGGCGGCGAGCGTGCGCACGTCCGAGACGACCGGCTTCTTTTCCGCCACCTTGCGCAGCGCCTTGAAGATGACCTCGCCGCCATAGGTGGTGCCTCCCGGCGACGAGATCGTCACGACGAGCGCCTTCGCCCGGTCGTTGCGGGCGATGCGGTCGAGGCGCTCCAGCAGCTCGGCATCGTCCTGGATGATGCCGGAAATGCTGACCCGCGCGATATGGTCACGCGCCCCGCTGCCCGGCCAGCGCCAGGCGGCGGCCGCAAGAATGACGGCAAGCGCGATCAGAACGGCGACGACCCGCCAGAAGGTGAGCTTGCGGCGCAGTTGCCGGCGGTCGGCGATGGCGGAGTGATCCATTCCCTGTCCTCGATGCTGGCGCCCCTAGACTTTCAGGTGGCTTGCCGAAGGCCCTATCGATATGGCATTCCAGAAGCAAATGGCAATTCGTCGCTGAACTTTCTTGGGCAGACATTGTTTGTTCAGGAATAATCGCCATATGGGGCCCGTTATCCGAGGGTCCCTCGTTTCGCAGCGAAGGCCATATCGGCAAGATATTTAGCAGGTACAATGCTGGACACCGTGGCAGAAGCACCGATGGGTGCACAGGGCACAGGCGTATCCGCCGCGGCTTATCGCCTCGCGACGCGGCATTCCGCGCGCGTGCGCTTCCTGAAAGTCGCGCTGCCGGTCGCCGCCATCATCGTCGCCGTGGTCTTCGTCATCGTCTCGATCGTGCGCACCTATCTGCCCACCGAATTGCAGGTCGAAAGCGCCTCCATCGAAGACGGCAAGATCGTGATGCGCAATCCGGCGATCTCCGGGCGCAACAATGACGGCATCAGCTATTCGATGAAGGCCGAGCGGGCGCTGCAGGACATGAAGCAGCCGGACGTGCTGACATTGGAAAACATCAAGGCCAAGGTGCCGGTCAACGAGAGCACGATTGCCGAGGTCGTGGCCGCCACCGGCGTCTACGATCGGGGCAAGAACCTGCTCGACATGATCGCCCCCTTCACCATCAGCCTCAACACCGGCCTCGAAGCCGCCTTCCGCTCCGCCCATCTCGATATCGACGGCGGCAACATGTCGACGCAGGAGCCGGTTTCCATCCGCTCGCGCGAAGCATCCATTGTTGCGCAGTCGCTGAGAATGACGGATAAAGGCCGGATCGTCGTCTTCGAGGGCAAGGTCGTCGTCGACGTCGATCCTGCCGCCATCCGCAACCGAGAAAAGTAAGAGCGCCATGTTCGCCACTCTCTCCGCCCCGCTCCGGGCCGCCAGCATCTTCGTTCTTGCCACAAGCCTCACGCTGATCTCGGTTCCCGCGGGCGCCCAGCAGACGTCGAGCCGCATGAAGGGCATGCAGCTATCGAACGACCAGCCGATCCAGATCCAGAGCGACAAGCTCGAGATCCGCGACCAGGAGAACAAGGCCGAATTTTCCGGCAATGTGAAGGTCGTGCAGGGCACGACGACGCTCCAGGCCGGCAAGATGATCGTCTACTACGCCGCCGGCGGGCAGGGTTCCGTGGCGAGCGGCGACGCGGATATCGAGAAGATCGACGTTTCGGAAAAGGTCTATCTCAAGTCCGGCACGCAGGAAGCGACCGCCGATACCGGCACCTTCAACCTGGTGAACGAGACGCTTCTGCTCAAGGGCGAGAAGGTCGTGCTGTCGGAAGGCAAGAACGTCTTCGTCGGCTGCCAGCTGCTCGTCACCATGCGCACCGGCGAAGCCAAGCTCGATGCCTGCGGCGGCCGCGTCATGATCCAGCTCGACCCGAAGTCGCGCAAGACCACGAATTGAGATAGCGTTCCCAGGTGTCTTCCTCTTTGCTCACCCGCCTGACGCGCCGTCCCAAGAAGGCTGCGCAGGAGCACCAGCGTACCGCCGATCTTTCGCGCTACGAAGGGACCCTCATTGCCCGCGGGTTGACCAAGACCTATCGCGACCGGCGCGTCGTCAACGGCGTGTCGCTGGTCGTGCGGCGCGGCGAGGCCGTCGGCCTGCTCGGCCCGAACGGTGCGGGCAAGACGACCTGTTTCTACATGATCACCGGCCTCGTGCCGGTCGATGAAGGCTCGATCGAGATCAACGGCAACGACGTCACGACCATGCCGATGTATCGCCGCGCCCGCCTCGGCGTCGGCTACCTGCCGCAGGAAGCCTCGATCTTTCGCGGGCTAACGGTCGAGGAGAACATCCGCGCCGTGCTGGAAGTGCACGACAAGGACAAGGCGCAGCGCGAGAAGAAGCTCGACAGCCTGCTTGCCGAATTCTCGATCTCGCATCTGAGGAAAGCGCCGGCCATCTCGCTGTCCGGCGGTGAACGCCGCCGCCTGGAAATCGCCCGCGCGCTCGCCACCGACCCGACCTTCATGCTGCTCGACGAACCCTTTGCCGGTGTCGATCCCATCTCGGTCGCCGACATCCAGGCGCTGGTGCGCCATCTCACCTCGCGCGGCATCGGCGTGCTCATCACCGATCACAATGTGCGCGAGACGCTCGGCCTCATCGACCGGGCCTATATCATCCATGCCGGCGAAGTGCTGACGCATGGCCGGGCGAACGATATCGTCGCCAATCCGGATGTGCGCCGCCTCTATCTCGGCGACAATTTCAGCCTCTGACGCATAAAGCGCGGCTGGCGCTTGACCAAACTCCTCAAAAAAGCAATTTTTGGGCCAGTTGGAATTTGCACCCGTCCTGGACGGGTTTCCCGGGGAGTAGAGCGTCCGCATGGCACTCGCAGCCAGCCTTTTCCTGCGCCAAAGCCAGTCGCTGGTGATGACACCGCAGCTGATGCAGTCGATCCAGCTATTGCAGATGACGCATCTGGAGCTGAACCAGTTCATCGAGCAGGAGCTGGAAAAAAATCCGCTGCTCGAAGTGGTTTCCGGCGACGAGGGCGCACGCGACGACGAGCGCGGCGCCGATGCCTATTCCTTGCCCAACGAGGACCGCACGCGTGCCGAAGATGTGGGCGGCGAGGAGGGTTTTCAGCCCGACCTCTACGATTCCGCCACGGCGAGTGCCGGAAGCGCGTCCGACACGAGCGACGCCGGCCTCGACAACATGTTTCCCGACGATGCCGGACCGCGTGCGGCCGATGCGCCGGAACTCCTCGGCCAGTGGAAATCCATGCCCGGCAGCGAGGGTGGCGAAGGTTATGACCTCGACGACTTCGTGGCGGGCCGCGAGACGCTGCGCGACGTTCTTGGCGCGCAGATCCCCTTCCTGCTCGCCGATCCGATCGACCGGCTGGTCGCCCAGCATCTCGTCGACCAGCTCGATGAAGCCGGCTACCTGCAAGGCAGCACCGCCGAGACGGCACTCAGGCTCGGCAAGCCCGTCGCCGAGGTCGACCGGGTGCTCTACAGGCTCCAGGAGCTCGATCCGCCCGGCGTCTTCGCCCGCTCGCTCAGCGAATGCCTCGCCATCCAGCTGCGCGCCCGCGACCGGTTCGATCCGGCCATGGCCACGCTGATCGACAATCTCGAACTTCTCGCCCGGCGCGACTTCGCGACGCTGAAGAAGCTGTGCGGCGTCAACGAGGAAGACCTGCTCGACATGCTGGCGGAGATCCGCAAGCTCGACCCGAAGCCCGGCACGCGCTACGAAACGAGCGCCTCGGAGGCCGTGGTGCCGGATATCGTCGTGCGCGCAGCACCGGACGGCACCTGGCATGTCGAACTCAATGCCGACACCCTGCCACGCGTGCTCGTCAACCGGGAATACTACGCCGCCGTCTCCAGCCGCACGAGCCGCGACAGCGAGGACCAGGGTTTCCTCAACGAATGCCTGCAGACGGCCAACTGGCTGACGCGCAGCCTCGACCAGCGCGCCCGCACCATCATGAAGGTGGCGACCGAGATCGTGCGCCAGCAGGACGCCTTCCTGATGCACGGCGTCGATCACCTGCGGCCGTTGAACCTGAAGACGATCGCCGAGGCGATCAAGATGCACGAATCGACGGTGAGCCGCGTCACCTCGAACAAGTTCATGCTGACGCCGCGCGGCCTGTTCGAGCTCAAATATTTCTTCACGGTGTCGATCGGCTCGGCCGAGGGCGGCGATTCGCATTCGGCCGAGAGCGTGCGCCACCGCATCCGTACGATGATCGCCCAGGAGCAGCCGGATGCGGTGCTGTCGGACGACGACATCGTCGACGTGCTGCGCAAGGGCGGCGTCGATCTTGCCCGCCGCACGGTCGCGAAATATCGCGAAGCGATGAACATCCCCTCCTCCGTGCAGCGCCGGCGCGAAAAACGGGCGCATGCGAAAGCGGCCGCCTCCTGAAACAAAGCCGGGAGAACCGGCGTTTGAGGACATGAGAAGTTAAGAATGCCTGAATCCGCCAATTGACTTCGCAGCTGGAACGGGCTAATGCGCGGCCCAATTCTGAAGAGAAGAAGGCCGGAATTCCAGACATATCCCCACTTTTCTGCCGTATGCGAGGCAAATTGCATCGCCTGCGTGAAACGCTTGGAACGTGGGTAAGGTTGGAATAGACTGTTGCGCGCAAATCACGAACGAGAGGAAACCTCCATGAGTGTGCGTGTATCCGGTAAACATATGGAAATCGGCGAAACTTTCCGTCAACGCATTGAAGACCAGGTCGGAGAGGCCGTAACCAAATATTTCGACGGAGGATATTCGAGCCAGGTCACCGTAGAGAAAGCGGGATCGCGGTACAGCGCCGACTGCAAGATCCACCTTGATACGGGAATGGCCTTGCAGGCGAATGGCGAAGCAAACGATCCCCTGGTGGCCTTCCAATCGGCTTCCGAACGGATCGAGAAACGCCTGCGCCGCTACAAGCGCAAACTCAAGGCACACCACAACGGCAATGGTCACGATGCCTTTGCAGAAGTGGCCTACACGGTGATGGATTCGGTCCCCGACGAAGAGGATGAACTTCCCGAGGACTACGCGCCGACCATCGTCGCGGAAAGCACGAAGAAACTGAGGACGATGTCCGTCGCAAGCGCCGTCATGGCGCTCGACATGACCGACGAACCGGTTCTTCTCTTCCGCAGCGCCGGATCGGAGCAGCTCAATATCGTCTACCGACGCAACGACGGAAATATTGGCTGGATCGATGCAGCCAATATCAAAGGCTGAGTGACGGGAGCGTGGTGCCGGAAACCGGCACCACGTTTCTTCAACCCCTTCACCCGCCTCACGAGGACAAAAGCATGGCATTGGCAGGTTTGCTGCAGCAAAGTGCGATTATTCCGGCGATGAAGGCCAATTCCAAGAAGCAGCTGCTTCAGGAACTGGCGACAAAAGCGGCAAAGATCACCGGGATTCCGGAGCGCGAGATCTTCGACGTCATTCTTCAGCGCGAGCGACTGGGCTCCACCGGCGTGGGCAATGGCATCGCCATCCCGCACGGCAAGCTGAAGGAGCTTTCGCAGATCACCGGCCTCTTCGCGAGGCTCGAGACCCCTGTGGACTTCGAGGCGTTGGACGACCAGCCGGTCGACCTCGTCTTCCTGCTTCTGGCCCCGGAAGGTGCCGGTGCGGACCATCTGAAGGCGCTGTCGCGCATCGCCCGCGTTCTGCGCGACCCGGCGATGGTGGCGAAGCTGCGCGCCTCCGACAGCGAGAGCGCCATCTACGCGTGCCTGAGCGAGGAACAGGCGTCGAACGCCGCCTGAACGATCTTCATCAATTCGCATAAAAAAACCGGCGGTTTTGCGACCGCCGGTTTTTCTTTTTGCGAAAGGGAACGATCAGGCCTGGGCGGCGCTGGTCTCGCCCGCGGGCGCCTTGGGGCCGCCCTTGGAGACGCCGACCATGGCGGGGCGCAACACCCGCTCGCCAATGACGAAACCGGCCTGCACGACCTGTACGACCGTGTTGTTGGCGATCTCCGGGTTTGGCACCTCGAACATCGCCTGGTGGAAGTTCGGATCGAACTTCTCGCCGACCGGCTCGAGCTTGCGCACGCCGTGGCGTTCAAGGGCTGAGAGCATCGAGCGCTCGGTCATCTCGACGCCTTCCACCAATGCCTTGAAGCCGGCATCGCCGCTTTCCAGCGCATCGGCCGGAATGGCGTCCAGCGCGCGGCGCAGGTTGTCGGACACGGCCAGCATGTCGCGCGCAAAACCGGCGACGGAATAGGATTTTGCATCCTTCACGTCGCGCTCGGTGCGGCGGCGCAGGTTGTCCATCTCGGCGGCGAGGCGGAGATACCGGTCCCTGAGGTCGGCATTTTCCGTGCGCAGCACGTCCACCGGATCCGGCTCCGCCGGGGCATCGGCCTCGATGGTCAGCTCTTCCAGGGCGGACGCTTCTGCGGTGACGTTGTCTTCTACCGCTTCGTCAGGTCCGTGTTTCTTGTTCTCGTCGGTCATGACGTACTCCGAATTGTATTTTGAGGTTTGCGCCCGATATCGAGCTTTGAGCCCGAAAAATCAAGGGCCGATGGCCGGATTGCCGGGGTTCAGCGCGAAAGCCGCGACATGAGCTGGGCCGTATAGTCCACCATGGGCACGATACGGGAATAGTTGAGCCGCGTCGGTCCGATGACGCCGACGGCGCCGACGATCTTTTCCTCGCTGTCGCGATAGGGCGCGACGATGAGCGAGGAGCCGGACAGCGAGAAGAGCTTGTTTTCCGAGCCGATGAAGATGCGCACGCCCGGGCCCGTCTCGGCCAGGTTGAGAAGCTCGATCAGGCCGTCCTTGCGCTCCAGGTCGTCGAACAGCATGCGCAGGCGATCGATATCCTCCGCGCCTGCAAGCCCTTCGAGCAGGTTCGCCCGGCCGCGCACGATGAGCCGCGTCGGCTTGCCCTCGTCGAAGCCGCCGGACCAGACCATCAGTCCGCGCTCGACGAGGTCCTGCGACAGCTTGTCCAGCTCGACGCTGATCTCGCCGCGCAGGCGCTCCAGCTGCGCGCGCGCCTCGACCAGCGTGTTGCCGGCGAGATGCGCGTTGAGGAAATTGGCGGCCTCGGTGAGCTGCGAGCCGGTGACGCCCGCCGGCAGCTCGATGATGCGGTTTTCCACCTGGTCGTGATCGCCGACGAGCACCACGAGCGCCTTGGTCGGCTCCAGCCGGATGAATTCGACATGTTTCAGCACGGCGTCGTTCTTGGTGGTGATGACGAGGCCGGCGCCGCGCGACATGCCGGACAGCGCCTGGCTCGCCTCGTTCATCAGGGTCTCGACGGCCGAATGTTTCTGGCCGTGCGGGCGCACATGGCGCTCGATCGAGGCGCGATCCTCCGCCGAAATATTGCCCACCTGCATGAAGGCATCGACGAAGAAGCGCAGACCCAGCTGCGTCGGCAGGCGGCCGGCGCTGATATGCGGCGAGTAGATGAGGCCGAGTTCTTCCAGGTCGCTCATCACATTGCGCACGGAGGCGGGCGAGAGCGACATCGGCAGGATGCGCGACAGGTTGCGCGAGCCGAGCGGCTCGCCGCTTTCCAGATAGCTTTCGACGATGCGACGGAAGATCTCACCCGAACGCTCGTCGAGCGCCGCCTGACTTTCAGGACCCGGAGATCTATTCAAAACCATCTTCTCGCTGCAAACCCTGTTATCCGACTGGAATATAGTGATTTCGCGGGTAAGCGCAAAACGGATTTTCCCTGGCGTCGCGGCATCGGCATTCCCTCGCCTGACGAACTGGTCTAAAGCACTTCCCACATATCTCAATGAGGAGTTCGCAATGCGGCCGTCCGGCAGAAAAACCGATCAGATGCGCAAGGTTTCCTTCGAGCGCAACATCTCCAAACATGCCGAAGGCTCCTGTCTCGTCAAGTTCGGCGACACGCATGTGCTCGTCACCGCCAGCCTGGAAGACAAGACGCCGCCGTGGCTGCGCAACAGCGGCAAGGGCTGGGTGACGGCCGAATACGGCATGCTGCCGCGCGCCACCGGCGACCGCATGCGCCGCGAAGCCGCAGCCGGCAAGCAGGGCGGCCGTACGCAGGAAATCCAGCGCCTCATCGGCCGGTCGCTGCGCGCCATCGTCGATCTGGAAGCGCTCGGCGAACGCCAGATCACCGTCGACTGCGACGTCATCCAGGCAGACGGCGGCACCCGCACCGCCTCCATCACCGGCGCCTTCATCGCGCTGCATGACTGCCTGAAGTGGATGGAAGCGCGCAACATGATCAAGGTCGAGAAGGTCCTGAAGGACCATGTCGCCGCGATCTCCTGCGGCATCTTCGCCGCGCAGTCGGTGATCGACCTCGACTATCTCGAGGATTCCGCCGCCGAGACGGACGCCAACTTCGTCATGACCGGCTCCGGCGGCATCGTCGAGATCCAGGGCACCGCCGAGGGCAAGCCGTTCACGGAAGAGGAATTCTCCTCCCTGATGGTGCTCGCCCGCAACGGCATTGCCGAACTGGTCGAGATGCAGAAGCAGGCGATCGCCTGAGATAGGTTTGCCCATGGCCGCCGCGCTCGAAGGGATACTCGAAACCGCGCTCTATGCGGACGACCTCGACGCGGCGGAAGCCTTTTACGGCGACCTGCTCGGGCTGGCAAAGATCACGCGGCAGGCAAACCGCCACGTCTTCTTCCGCTGCGGCCCCGGCGTTCTCCTGATCTTCAATCCGCAGGAGACCGTCGTTCCGCCGCCGCCCCATGCCTTTCCCGTGCCGGTGCACGGCGCGACGGGACCGGGCCATGTCTGCTTTCGCGTTCCCGGGCCGGAGCTTGATTTCTGGGTGGAAAAGCTCGTAGAAGCCGGCATCACCATCGAAGCGGATTTCTGTTGGCCGAACGGCGCCCGCTCCATCTATTTCCGCGACCCCGCCGGCAACAGCCTCGAATGTGCCGAGCCCGGCCTCTGGAACATCGCTTAGGACCCTTATGCGCAAGCTCGACACCAAGACGATCGTCGTCGCCAGCCACAATGCGGGAAAGATCCGCGAGATCGAGGACCTGATCGGCCCCTTCGGCTTCTCCGCCAAGTCGGCCGCCGAATTGAACTTCGAGGAGCCGGACGAGACCGGCACGACCTTTGAGGAGAACGCGACGATCAAGGCGCTCGCCTCGGCCAAGGCCTCCGGCCTGCCCGCCCTTTCGGATGATTCCGGCCTCGTCGTCGATGCGCTCGACGGCGCGCCCGGCGTCTACACGGCGAACTGGGCGGAGACGGCGAACGGCACGCGCGACTTCGCCATGGCCATGGAGAAGGTGGAGAAGGCGCTGGCCGAAAAGGGTGTGAGCGAGGCCAGGGATCGCACGGCACGTTTCGTCTCCGTGCTCTGCCTTGCCTGGCCGGACGGCCATACGGAACTCTTCCGCGGCGAGGTCGAAGGCCAGGTCGTCTGGCCGCCGCGTGGAACGCAGGGTTTCGGTTACGACCCGGTCTTCCAGCCCGAGGGTTACGAGACGACCTTCGGCGAGATGAGCGCTGAGCAAAAACACGGCTGGAAGCCGGGCGACGCGGCAGCACTGTCGCACCGCGCCCGCGCCTTCAAGATCTTCGTCGAAACCTGCCTGACGGCCTGAGGCAAAATGACGGCGGTGCCCCTCGACATCAGGCAGAGCTTTGGGCCGGACCTCGCCGAGCCCGGCTTCGGCATCTATGTGCACTGGCCGTTCTGTGCCGCCAAATGCCCCTATTGCGACTTCAACAGCCATGTGCGCCACCAGCCGGTCGACCAGCCGCGCTTCGTGCAGGCTTTTCTGACCGAAATGGCGACGATGCGCCGCCTCACCGGCTCGCGCACGGTCACCAGCATCTTCATGGGTGGCGGCACGCCGTCGCTGATGGCGCCGGAGACGGTCGACGCGATCCTCAACGGCATCGCCCGCCACTGGCATGTGCCTGACGGCATCGAGATCACCATGGAGGCCAATCCGTCGAGCGTCGAGGCCGAACGTTTTCGCGGTTATCGGGCTGCCGGCGTCAACCGCGTCTCGCTCGGCGTGCAGGCGCTGAACGACCGGGACCTGAAATTCCTCGGCCGGCTGCATGACGTCGCCGATGCGCTGAAGGCGATCCGGCTGGCCCGCGACATCTTCCCGCGCATGTCCTTTGACCTCATCTATGCCCGGCCGAACCAGACGGTGGAGGAGTGGGACCGCGAGCTGAAGGAGGCGGTCTCCTACGCCGTCGACCACCTTTCGCTCTACCAGCTCACCATCGAGGAGGGCACGCCCTTCTACGGCCTGCACAAGGCCGGCAAGCTGATCGTGCCGGATGGCGAACAGTCGGCCGTGCTCTACGAGGCGACGCAGGAGATCACCGAGCGCGAGGGCATGCCGGCCTACGAGGTCTCCAATCATGCCCGCCCCGGCTCCGAAAGCCGCCATAACCTCACCTACTGGCGTTATGGCGACTATGTCGGCATCGGCCCCGGCGCGCATGGCCGCCTGACGACCGGCGGCTCGAAGATCGCGACCGCGACGGAACGCAAGCCGGAAAGCTGGCTGTCGCTGGTCGAGGCCGGGGGCCACGGCATGGTCGACCAGGAATTGTTGGAGCGCGAGGCACAGTCGGACGAGCTGCTGCTGATGGGCCTGCGCCTGAAGGAGGGTGTCGATCTCGCCCGCTGGCAGAGCCTTTCCGGCCGCGATCTGGACCCGGACCGCCAACAGTTCCTCATCGAACACGGTTTCATCGAGCGGCTCGGCAATTCGCGGCTGCGCTGTACGCCGGCCGGCATGCTGATCCTCGACGCCGTCGTCGCCGATCTCGCCTGCTGATCAGTTGCCGGCATCCGAGCCGAGCGGCCGGCGCTTTTCCATGAAGAAACGAAAGAGACGTCCGTCGATCGCCGCAAGGCCGACGGCGATCAGCGCCATGCCGGCAAAGTGTTTTGGCGCCAGCATCTCGCCCAGCACCAGCGCGCCGAGCAGGATGGCGCTGACCGGGATCAGGAAAGTGACGAGCATCAGGTTCGTGGCGCCTGCCGTCGCAAGGATGCGGAAGAAGATGACATAGGCGAGCGCGGTGGCGAGGAAGGCGAGGCCGAACAGCGCTATCCAAGCTTCCGCCGAGGGCATGGCGAGCGTCCATGGCCGGTCGACGATCAAGGCGACCGGCAGCATCAGAGCCGCAGACGTGGTGACCTGCCCGGCGGCCGGCAGCAGCGGCGGCAGGCCCATGCGGCGGAAGCGGCGGCCGAAAATGCCGGCGATCGAATAGGAGACGGCGCCGCCAAGCACGGCGAGCTGTGCCAGCACGTTCGTGCCGAGATCGGACAGCACCGACGGGCCGATCATCAGGGCCACGCCCGCAAAACCCACCAACACGCCGATGAGCCGGCTACCGGTCATCTTCTCGTCCTGCGTCAGCAGATGGGCGGCGATCACCGCGAAGAGTGGGGTCGTGGCGTTGAGGATAGAGGCGAGGCCGCTCGCAATATGCGTCTGGCCCCAGACGATCAGCGAGAAGGGGATGATGTTGTTGAGCACGCCCATGCCGAGAAAGGCGAGCCAGACTTCACGGCTCTTCGGAATGGCATGGCCGGAGAGCCGCACGATCGTCCAGAGCGCCATCGCCGCAAGCGCCACGCGCAGCGCGACGATGGTGAGCGTCGGCAGCTCGCGCACGAGGATGCCGTTGAACAGGAACGAGCCGCCCCAGAGCAGCGACAGGGCGATGAGCAAGGCCCATTCGCGGGCGGACATTTGATGGCTAGCCATGACGGCCTCCTACGGGATTTTTTCTAAACCGAGCGATGGGACCGAGTGCAAGAACCCGGCAGTTGCGCTATCATTCCGGTTATTTCCCTCTGGTACAAACGATCATATTTCGACAATTCAGCGAGGAAAACTAAACCATGAGCGGCCGTCTTCCCTCTCTGTCTGGCCTGCGCGCCTTCGAGGCGGCAGCGCGCCACCTGAGCGTCACGCTTGCCGCCGGCGAGCTCAACGTGACACCCGGCGCCGTGAGCCTGCAGATCCGCGACCTCGAACAAACGCTCGGCGTGCAGCTCTTCGAGCGGCGGCCGCGACGACTTTCGCTGACGGAGGATGGCGAGGGTTACTTCAAGGCAATGCGCTCGGCCTTTCGCCTGATGCGCGAGGCGACCGACGAGCTTCTCGCCCGCGCCCGCCCGGCGACGCTGTCGATCAGCTGCACGCCGACCTTTGCCGCCCAATGGCTCGTGCCGCGGCTGCCGCATTTCGAAGAGCGCTTTCCCGGCCTCGACATCCGCATCAGCGCCTCGAACCGCCTAGTCGATTTCGTGCGCGACGGGGTCGATATCGCGATCCGGCACGGGTTCGGCCGCTATGAGGGCCTCGTCAGCGAACGGCTGCTCGACGACAACCTCGTGCCCGTCATCGCCCCGGCGTTGCGCGAAACCGTGCCGCTCGACGAGCCGGCCGATCTCGCCAACCATATATTGATCCACGACGTACACCGGCAGGACTGGCGGCTCTGGCTGGAGGCGATGGGCGTCACCGGCATCGACGCGATGCGCGGCCCCGTCTTCACCGACAGCAATGGCGCGATCGAGGCGGCCAAGGCGGGCGACGGGGTGGCGCTGGTGCGGCTTTCGCTGGTGGCGCGGGAAATCCAGGAGCGGCGGCTGGTCGCGCCCTTTTCGCGCGGCGTGTCGACGGGGCTCGCCTATTACATCGTCTATCCGCCGGGCGCGCTCGACCGGCCAGCCGTCACGGCGCTGCGCCAATGGCTGACCGACGAGGCACGGGCGGTGCGCGGCAGCTGACGCGCGGCGTCAATCGGCAAAGGTTTCCATCCGTTGCAGGTAGGGCGTGAAGCCTGCCCGCGCGTAGGTCGCCTGCGCCTTCGCATGGTCGTTCGTATCGGTGTGCAGCCAGATGCGCCGCGTCGCCTTCCGCCACGTCGCCCTGAGCGCCGTATCCAGCAGGAAAGGACCAAGCCGCCGGCCATAGGCCGCCGGAACGAGGCCGAAATGCACCAGCTCGATGTCCTGCTCGTTGGCGGCATCGAATTCGCAGAGGCCGACCGGTTGCCCCTTCTCGCGCAGAACGAAGATGATCGTCGACGGAGCGGACAGGAGTTGCGCCAATGCGTCCTGTGGCATGCGCAGCCGCTGGTCCCAGGTCCACGGCTCGCCGATGGTGCGATAGAGCGACAGGTAGTCCTCCAGGGAAAGGCGCTCCGCGCCGACTTCCAGATCGGCACTTGGGGCCGGCAGCACCGGCCGCTCCGACGGCGGTGTGCAGAGTTCCATATAGGTGACGAGCAGGTCCATGCCGGCGTCTCATTCGTTCTGCCAAAAGCAGAACGCCGTGCGCGACCCGAAAGGACGGCACAGCGTTCAGAGCTGTCGAAGGGGCGTGAACGCCCTATTCGTTGATCAGGCGCTTCAGGAGCTCGATCTCATGGCTGAGCTTGGTATCACCTGAGATCAGTTCCTCGATCTTGCGCACGGCGTGCAGCACGGTCGTGTGGTCGCGACCGCCGAAGCGGCGGCCGATTTCCGGGAAGGAGCGCGGCGTCAGCGTCTTGGACAGATACATGGCGATCTGGCGCGGCTTGACGATGACGCGCGTACGGCGGTTCGAGACCAGCTCCTGGCGCGAGACATTGTAGTGTTTCGCCACCACGCGCTGGATGTCCTCGATGCGCACGCGGCGCGGCTCGCCGGCGGCGACAAGATGGCCGAGCAGTTCGTCGACGCGCTCGATCGTCAGGTTCGGCTCAAAGGAGCGGCGGAAGAGCAGCTGGTTGAAGGCGCCTTCCAGCTCGCGGCCGCTGGCCGTGATGTTGCGCGCGACGTGGCTGAGGATCTCGACCGGAATATCGAGCGACTGGTCTTCCTGCTGGGCGGCCGCAAGGCGGCGCTTGAGGATTTCCAGGCGCATTTCGTAATCCGGCGCTTCCATTTCGATGGCGACGCCGCCCTGGAGACGCGAGCGAACCCGCGGATCGAGCGATTCCAGTTCCCAGGGTGCGCGGTCGGCAGCGACCACGACCTGCTTGGCGGAATCGAGCAGCATGTTGAGCAGGTGGCAGAACTCGTTCTGGATCGAATTGCCCTGCAGGAACTGCATGTCGTCGATGATCAGGAGGTCGATGTTGCGCAGCGTCTCCTTGAGGGAGAGCGCATCATTGTCGCGGATGGCGGTCGCGAAACGCCACATGAAATATTCGGCCGTCAGGTAGACGACGCGCGGGTTGCGGGCACTGGACAGCGCGCCGAGCGCGATCGCCTGGAGAAGGTGCGTCTTGCCGAGGCCGACGCTCGAATGCACGAAGAGCGGGTTGAAGCGCACGGCGCCGGCACCGGCTTCCGCGATCGTGCGGGCTGCGGCAAGGGCGACGCGGTTCGACGTGCCCTCGACGAAGGCATCGAACGTATAACGCTGGTCGAGCGGCGAGCCGAAGAGCGGACCGGAATGCTGGCGCGGCTGGGCCGCCGCAGTGACGGAAGCGGCCGCACTGGCGACAGGCTGCGGGCCACCGGCCGGACGGCGCGACGACTGCACCTGCGGCGCGGGCTCGACGGCAATGGCCTCGTCGACGGAACCCGGGCGCACGCCACGGGTCGCGGTGCGCACCAGGATCTCCACCTTGAGGATTTCGGCATCCTCCTGCTGGAACAGGCTGGTGATGAGATCGAGATAACGATTGTTGATCCACGACTTCAGGAACGTCGTCGGCACCGAAAGGCGCACCACGCTCTTGGAAACGGAATGGATCTTCAACCGGCCGAACCAGCTCGCGAAGACGTCCGGACCAACCTGCGCTTTGAGGCGCGCACTGACCCGTTCGAAAATCGCGTCCTGCTTCATATCGGATGGAACCCCCGCCGCCTGCACCCCTTCTGGTGGGAGCGCCTTTAGTGCATTTTCCCCGTTTGCGAATGCACCAGCTGTTCTGGTGGCCGTATTCACCTGCATCTTGCCGCCTTTCATGCTCAATTCGCCACGTCGGCATTCCTGCCGGCGCCTTTCATGTTTGCCATCTCCCGGCCGTGCCGAGCCAATCGCCCGGTCCGGGATCTGGTGCCCCGATTGAACCGGCCCCCTGCTCCGGCACAATCCTGTTTCCCAAACACAATTCAGGTCGGCACGATCCGGTGTCATACCCGATCCCGCGTTCCCGTCTGTGGCCTCGCCGTGCGCCCCCTCGTAGAGCGTCCAGCGGGCATGCCCTCTTCATCGGCAGCCGTCCTCACAGCTGCAACCGGCACAATCAATAGTCGCAAAAACTCACTGCCAGAGTGCCAGGGGCACCTGGGGCAAGCGTTGCCGGTTTGATGATTTTACGAAGCGGAGCCGCTCCGTCACAGGGAACAAACAACCACCGCTGCCTTGTGAGACAGTCTTGTCGGCGATCATTTTCAGGCTTGTTTCCGTGCCCCCTGTGGAAAGCATTTAGGCAGGATCAGGTAGCAAGATCAATCACGAATTTTACGCAAAATTAAGGGGCGGGCGTTGACTCGCAGAGGGCTTCCTGACTCGGAATCAGCTTTCCCGTGGAGAATCTGTTAGGAATCAATGGCTTTGTTTTCGGGTTGTTTTCGGAAGGGCTGGAAAACGAAAAAAATAAAAATTCGCTTGACTCAAATTGCTGTCAAACTCCCGCAACGAAAGGGGGAGCAAGACCACCCAACCTCCCGCAAGTAACTGAATTTAAAGGAATTTTTTCGTCACTGTTTTGACAAGATCGAGCCTTGCACATTAACCATAGCAGGGTCGAAAAACCAAAGAAAAAGCCCGGTGCGAGCACCGGGCTTTTTCTAATATTGCATAGCTCGACGGGTCGATCAGGCCGACATCGTCTTCACGCGGCTCGCCAGACGCGAAACCTTGCGGGATGCTGTGTTGGAATGGAGCACCCCGCGGGTCGCGGCGCGCATCAGTTCCGGCTGGGCTGCCTTGAGGGCGGCGGCGGCCTGAACCTGGTCACCGGAGGCGATTGCCTCCTCGACCTTGCGGATGAAGTTGCGGACGCGCGAGCGGCGCGACTTGTTGACTGCGGTGCGCGCGGCGATCTTGCGGGTCGCCTTCTTTGCCGAGGTTGTATTGGCCATCTATGCCTCTCTTCAGAAATCTGACACAAACTCCGCCCTCGCCGTGCCGGGTCACTGCGACCTGTCATCAAAGCAATTCGGGAGCAATATCGGAAAACCTCAGAATTCGGCTTTCCAAACTGTGGGCGGCGTATAGCTGGAAACCGCGAAGACGTCAACGCGGATTCTGCAAGAAACGCCGGATCGCCCGATCAGCGGTGCTTGAACGCCGGCTTGCGCTTCTCGATGAAGGCCGCCATGCCCTCCTTCTGATCCTCCGTGGCGAAGAGCGCGTGGAACAGCCGGCGCTCCGCGCGCATGCCTTCCGACAGCACCGTCTCATAGGCGCGGCTGACGGCCTCCTTGGCGATCATGACCGACGGCAGCGAGAAGCTGGCGATCTTTTCGGCAGCAGTGAGCGCCTCCTCCAGAAGCTTCTCCGACGCCACCACGCGGGCGACCAGGCCGGAGCGTTCGGCTTCCGCGGCATCCATCAGGCGGCCCGTCAGGCAGAGATCCATCGCCTTCGCCTTGCCGATCGCGCGCGTCAGCCGCTGCGTTCCACCCATGCCGGGGATGACGGCGAGCGTGATTTCCGGCTGGCCGAACTTTGCCGTCTCCGAGGCGATGATGAAGTCACACATCATGGCGAGCTCGCAGCCACCGCCGAGCGCGAAGCCGCTGACAGCCGCGATCATCGGCTTGCGGCAGCCGGCAACATCGTCCCAGCCGGCGGCGAGATCGGCCAGCACGGCCTCGGCAAAGCCGTAGGGCTGCATTTCCTTGATGTCCGCCCCGGCGGCAAAGGCCTTTTCCGAGCCGGTGATGACGATCGCGCCGATGCCTTCATCCGCCTCGAAGCCGGCGAGCACGCCCTTCAGCTCGCCGAGCAACTGGCTGTTCAGCGCGTTCAGCGCCTGCGGCCGGTTGAGCGTGATGAGGCCGACGCGCCCGCGCGTCTCCACCAGCAGGGTTTCGTAAGCCATGTCTCTCTCCTCTTATTATCTTATGATCTATTTCTGTCGCGCAACGCCGGACGGAAAACCGCTGCACACTTTTCCTGGCGTTGCTTTATTTCTGGCAGGCGGCGCAGTGGAAGGTCGACCGGCCGCTCTGCACGATGCGGCCGATAGTGCCCGTGCAGCCGGGGGTGCGGCAAGGCTCCTTCTCGCGGTCGTAGACGGAGAAGGAATGCTGGAAGTAACCGAGTGAGCCATCGGCGCGGATATGGTCGCGCAGGGTCGAGCCGCCGGCCGCGATCGCATCGGCGATCACCTCGCGGATCGCCTGCGTCAGCACGACGAGTTCCTTCTTCGGCTTGCCCGCCGCCGTCACCAGCGAGCCGGCGAGGCGCTCCGGCGAAAGATGCGCGCGCCACAGCGCCTCGCAGACATAGATATTGCCGAGGCCGGCAATGTTCTTCTGGTCGAGCAGCGCCGCCTTCAGCGGCGTCTGGCGGCCGCGGAATTTCGCCGCGATATAATCGGCATCCAACGTGTTGCCGGTCGGCTCGGCGCCGAGATCGCGGAAGAAGGCATGGGCGCTGAGGTTCTCCCGGCGGGCGAGGTCCATGAAGCCGAAACGGCGCGGGTCGTTGTAGACGACGCGGCGCTCGCCCTCCGGCGTTTCCAGATGGAAGACGACATGGTCGTGGCGCACGTCCTTGCTGCGCGGCATGTGGAAGTCGCCGGGCGCCTCCGTCTCCAGCGCCGGCCCTTCCACCCGGAACGAGCCGGACATGCCGAGATGGGCGATCACCACGTCGTCGCCCTCGAGGTCGATCAGCAGATATTTGGCACGCCGGCCGAGCGAGACGACGCGGCGGCCCTTCAGCGCTTCGGAAAAGGCCGGCGGAAAGGGAAAGCGCAGATCCGGACGGCGCAGTTCCGCCTGGCGGATCAGCGCCCCTTCCATGACGGGTGCTAGACCGCGCCTCACCGTTTCCACTTCCGGCAATTCCGGCATATCTGTCTCCTTCGACTTAACCTTGAGCGCATTTGCCGCGGCCCGGCATTTCCCTCTCGGCAATCTATGTCCTATATACCCGGCAAAGCGGCGGACGCGGTGTTCAGATAGCGCGGCCCTTGCCAATTCGCTATGGTCTTTGCGGCAATTCGGCTGCGACAGACCGCCCATGGAGACGACGATGACGGAACAGCGCACATCCGCGGACGGCGGCATGGAGACCTCCTACGGCTTCCGCCAGGTGGCCGAAGGCGAAAAGCAGGCGCTGGTCAACGACGTCTTCCACAAGGTCGCCAAGCGCTACGACATCATGAACGACGTCATGTCCGCCGGCCTGCACCGGGCCTGGAAGGACGCGATGATCGCGAGCCTGAACCCGCGCAAGGACGCCAGCTACAAAGTGCTCGACGTCGCCGGCGGCACGGGCGACATCGCGTTTCGCATCGTCGAGGCCTCCGATCGCCTGGCGCACGCCACCGTGCTCGACATCAACGGCTCGATGCTGTCAGTCGGCGCCGACCGCGCGGCGAAGAAGGGCCTTTCCGTCAATCTCGAATTCGTGGAAGCCAATGCCGAGGAACTGCCCTTCGAAAGCGGCAGCTTCGACGCCTATACGATCGCCTTCGGCATCCGCAACGTGCCGCGCATCGATGTCGCGCTGTCAGAAGCCTATCGCGTGCTGAAGCGCGGCGGGCGGCTGCTCGTGCTGGAATTCTCGGAGGTGGAGATGCCGCTGCTCGACAAATTCTACGAGACCTGGTCGTTCAAGGCGATCCCGCAATTCGGCAAGATGATCACCGGCGAGGCGGAGCCCTACCAGTATCTCGTGGAATCGATCCGCAAGTTCCCGAACCAGCAGGACTTTGCGACGATGATCCGCACGGCCGGCTTCTCCCGCGTCAGTTTCACCAATTATACCGGCGGCATCGCCGCACTGCATTCGGGCTGGAAGCTCTGAGCATGACCCCGGTCTCTTCCAAGAATAGCCACACCGCATGAGCGTTTTCGGCGCCTATCTTCGCCTCGCCCGCGTGGGCTGGGTCCTCGTGCGCGAGGGTGTCGTCTCGGCGCTGCCGACGGAGGGCATGCCGCCGCTTGCCCGCACGGCGCACGCTTTTGCGGGCCTGCTCGCCCGCCGCAAGGCGACGAAGGAAGAGCGCGGCGACCGTCTTGCCCGCGCCATCGAGCGCCTCGGCCCCTCCTATGTGAAGATGGGCCAGTTCCTGGCGACCCGTCCGGACGTCGTCGGCGCCGAGATCGCCGTCGACCTTTCGGCGTTGCAGGACCGCATGGCGACCTTTCCGCGCGCCGCCGCCGTGGCCACGGTCGAAGGCTCGCTCGGCCGCAAGCTCGACGACCTCTATGTCAGTTTCGACGATCCCATCGCCGCCGCCTCCATCGCGCAGGTCCATCCCGCGACGGTGCGCGATGCGAATGGCGAGCGCCGTGTCGCGGTAAAAGTCATTCGCCCCGGCGTGCGCCAGCGTTTTGCCCATGATCTGGAAGCGATGTATGCGGCCGCGCACCTTCAGGAAACGATCCTGCCCAACACGCGCCGGCTGAAGCCCATCGAGGTGACGCGCACGCTGGAGCAGACGACGAAGATCGAGATGGACCTTCGGCTGGAGGCGGCAGCCCTCTCTGAACTCGGCGAGAACACCGGCGACGACCCCGGCTTCCGCGTGCCGACGGTCGATTGGGAGCGCACCGGCCGCGACGTCGTCACCATGGAGTGGATCGACGGCATCAAGATGTCGGATGTGGATGGCCTGCGCGCCGCCGGCCACGACCTGAACAAGCTTGCCGATACGCTCATCCAATCCTTCCTGCGCCACACGTTGCGCGACGGCTTCTTCCATGCCGACATGCACCAGGGCAATCTCTTCGTCGACCCGCAAGGCGTCATCGTCGCGGTCGACATGGGCATCGTCGGACGGCTCGGCAAGAAGGAGCGTCGCTTCCTCGCCGAGATCCTCTACGGCTTCATCACGCGCGACTACCAGCGCGTCGCCAACGTGCATTTCGAGGCGGGCTACGTGCCCTCGCACCACGATACCGCAAGCTTCGCCCAGGCCATCCGCGCCATCGGCGAGCCGATCCACGGCCAGCCGGCCGAGACCATCTCGATGGCGAAGCTTCTGACGCTGCTCTTCGAGGTGACGGAGCTCTTCGACATGGAGACCCGCACCGAGCTCGTCATGCTGCAGAAGACCATGGTGGTGGTGGAGGGCGTGTCGCGCACGCTGAACCCGCGCTTCAACATGTGGAAGGCCTCCGAGGGTGTCGTCGGCGACTGGATCCGGGACAATTTGGGGCCGAAACGCCTCCTGACGGACCTGCGCGACGGTGCGCATGCCGCCCTGCGGCTGGCCGAAGCCGCACCGGAAATCGCCGCCAAGGCGGAGAAATTCTCGCAGGAACTCACGGCTATGACTGAAAAAGGCCTACGTTTCGATGCGGAAACCGCCGAGGCGATCGGTCGTTCGGAGGCCCGCCACAGCCGATCCGGCCGGCTGGCGCTCTGGGTCATCGCCGCAACGCTCGTCTATATTGCCTGGAAACTCGGCTGATCCGGTTGCTTCCTTCGCGTTGACAACACCGGGAAATTGCATCCATAACGTCGCCTCCGAGGGTGGACGAAACCAGATCACATGCGTGCGTTGCAGCTGGGCGTGAGCGCCCTTGCGATCGTTGGAAGCTTTTTGCCGGCGTCCGCCGAGGTTTTTCCGCGCGGCTCCGTGGCGGACGGTGCCGTCGTCGACCGGAAATCCGGCGAGGAGGTCCGTTTCGTCGACATCGAGGCGTGGCGCGGCGTCGAGGTCAACCAGGACCTCATTGCCGGCGATACGCTGCGCACCAATGCCGTCGGCAGCCTCGCCATCCGCTTTTCCGACAACACGCTGGTGCGCATGGCGCGTGAGACGATCCTGCGCGTGCGCAAGATCGGCAGCACGTCCGACAGCGAACTCAACCTCGAAGGCGGCACGATCTGGGGCCGCGCGGAACGCGGCGGCACCGGCCTGACCGTCGACACGCCGGCAGCCGCCGCCGCCATTCGCGGGACCGACTGGACGCTGCGCGCCGAGGGCGACCGCACAGTGCTGACGGTGCTCGAAGGCACGGTCGAGCTTTCCAACGCGCAAGGCACGGTGACGGTCGGCCAGGGGGAAGGCGCCGTCGCGACGATCGGCCAGGCGCCGCGCAAATATATCCTCGTCAATCTCGAAGAGCGCGAGCAGGTCCTGCTCTATGGCGAAATCCGCGGCGTCTTCAACGGCTTGCCGATCAGCGGCGAGGGCACGCGCGACGCACGCGGCGAGCGGCTCGGCATTCTCGCCAGGCCAGAATCCGACCGCAGCCGCGAGGACTGGCTGAAGCTCGCGGAAACCGCGCTCGCCTATGACGGCCGGGCAGCGGCAGCCGCCGCCCTCGCGCACCTGCCGCGACCGCTGCCGGCAGCGCTGGAGGCCCGCGCGACGCTGGTCGAGGCGATGATCGCCGGCCAGGCCACGCAGTATGACGAAGCGATCCGGCTGTTCCGCAAGGCGCTGCCGCATCTTTCCGGCGAGCGGCGCACCATGGCGCGCTACGGCGAATGGATCGCGATCTCACTGAAGGACCCCGATGCACGGGTGAAGACCCCTTCACTGAACCGCACGCCGGCAACCATCGGCGAGGCAATCGCCCAGGCGACCGTCGTTGCCCATATGCAAGGCCAGGTCGAGGCGATCGAGATCCTGAAGAAAGCCGAACGGCGTTTTCCCGACGAGGCCAGCCTGCCGGCGATGCGCGCCAGCCTCGCCTACGAACTCGACCGACGCGACGAGGTGCGCGAGGCGCTCGCCCGCGCACGGTCGCTCGATCCGAGCGACCCGTCCCATCTGCTGGTCAGCGCCCGCTTCCGCGCCACCGTTTCGAGCGATCTCGACGGCGCGCTGGCCGATCTCACGCGGGCCGTGGAGGCAGCGCCTGGCGACGATGCCGTCTGGAACGAGATCGGCATCATCCAGAGCGACCGCAACGCCATCGTCGAGGCGGATGCGGCACACCGGCGCGCGATCGGCCTCAACCCGGAAAATGCCGTGCTGCACGCCAACCATGCGCGCTTCCTGATGGATCACGACCAGATGGCCGCCGCAAAGCGGGCGATCGACGCCGCCGAGGCGCTCGACCCGACCTCCTATGCCGTGCTCGCCGCCAAGGGACGCTACCTCCTGCGCATGGGCAAGACGGCCGAGGGCGAGAAGACCCTGCAAGAGGCCGCCGCCGTCAACCCGACCGCCGGCGACGCGCTGATCGGCCTTGCGATTGCCAACTTTCAAAGCGGCGCGACGCAAGAGGCCGCGCAGGCGCTCGACAATGCCGACCGCTTCGACCGCGACAATCCGAGCGTCTCGCTGATGCGCGCCGGCATCGCCGTCGAGGAATTCCGCGCCGACGACGCCATCCTCAACGCCCGCGAGGCGCTGCGCCGCCGCCAGGCCCGCGGCGGGTATTACACCGGTTATGATGCCAACCGGCAGGTTTCGTCGGTGCTGGGCTCCACCCTCGACAATATCGGCCTCAACGAGTGGAGCCAATATTACAAGGACCGCGCCTTCGACCCGTTCATCGCAACAAGCTATGACGACGAGCAGAGAGCGGGCCAGCTCAGCCCCTTCATCAGCGTTCCGCCGCTGGGGTTGTCCCGCTATCCTGCGGGCTCGATCTACCTGCCGACGAACCTGCAAAGCCTGATGCTCGACCCTTTGGCCGTCGCCGCCGAGGAACGCGTCAACTCCCTCGAACGCCGCAGCTTCATCGAGACGGCCCTGACCGCCGGTCTTTCGTCCGAAAGCGCGGAACTGGGCTGGAATGGCGACATCAACGTCAAGGGCACCAGCTACGGCGCCATTCCGCTGAGCTACAACCTCCAGGGCCAGATCAGCCGACCGGAGGGTGAGCGCGACAACGACACGAACGATTTCGAGGGCGGGGTCTTCGAACTGGGCCTGCGGCCGACCCTCGTCGACAATATCTACCTGTTCGGCAGCTCTTCACGTTCCGTGACGGGCTATCCCGGCCCCCTCTTCTCTCCCACGCCGGCAGACCAAAGCACCGGCAGAGACACGATGCTCGGCGGGGCCTGGAGCCATACGATCTCGGACAAGAACGTCATACAGGCCTTCGGCATGTTCGAGCATTCCAACACGTCCGACTATTTCGAAACGGCGGACCTGGACGGAAATCCCTATAGTGTCGAAACCCCCTCACGCGGTGACACGAAGAGTTTAGGCCTCAGCCATCTCTTCGGCATCGGATCGCTCACCGTGCGCTATGGCGCGGAAGCGGTCGACTACAAGTCACGCACCGCCCAGATCTTTACCGACCTGACCAACGGCGACATCTTCCAGCGTGACGACTATGCATCCGATGGAAAGGCGGCCCGCCTCTACGCCGATGCCACCTATGACTTTTCTCCCGACCTGCAAGTGCAGGGCGGCGCGTACTATTCGTGGTTCGATTCCGCCAGCGGCGTCTTCGAAACGGTGGATCCCCGCATCGGCATTGCCTGGGCGCCTGTCGAAAACCATTGGCTGCGCGCCTATTACCGGCGGGATACGCAATATCCGGTGACGCAGACCCTCTCTCCGGTCTCGACCGTAGGGCTCGTGCCGCTGCAGCTGCCATCCTTCTACCAGGGGCAGGCGCGCACCGCGGCCGTGCGATGGGATGCGGAATGGAGCGAGCGGTTCTTCACCTCGCTCGAATACCAGAACCTCCACTTCGACAGCGTTTCGATCGGCATTCCCGGTTTCTTCAACTGGTTCGAGACCAGCCAAGGCGAAATCGACAGGATCAGCCTCAGCGCGAACTACTGGGTCGGCAACGGCCTTGGAATTTTCGGCTCCTTCACCTGGAACGAGAACAAGGACACGACGCCGGGGATTGGCAGCGACAACACGCTGCCGCTGGTGCCCGACTATGTCGGCCAGGTGGGCTTCACCTATGTCCACCCCTCGCGGTTCACGCTCAGCGTCGCGCAGACATTCGTCGGGGAAAGGCTCGGCGGTCAGATCAGGGACGAAGCAGGGAACCTCCACCTGTTCGATCTCGACAGCTACTCGACGACGGACGCCGCCGTGACCTGGAAATCCGAGAGCGGCCATCTCGAAGTCGCGCTCCAGCTGCTCAATGCCTTCGATACCGATATCGACATGGCCTTCGATACGCCCGCCCCCGGCCGCACCTTCCTCGCGACGATGAAGGCCAGGTTCTGATCTGTCCCGCTTGACCGGGACGGGGCCGGCGCTAGTCTTTCGATCATGGCCGATGAACCGCTGAGCGTGACCCCACCGCAACCCTTTCTCGAACGGGCGCGCCGGCAGTTGCGCGGGCTCTATTTTGGGCGGGACCGGGAGGCGATCCGCTTCCAGGTCGCGATGCTGCTGATCGATATCGCGATCCTCTGCTTCTTCATCGCGGGTCCGTATCTGCGCACCGGTCCGGCCTATATCATCGTCGACTACGCCATTGCCCTGGTCATCGCCTTCGAACTTGCCGCCCGGGCACTGATCGCGCCAAACCTGCGCTATTTTGCGATGCGGCCGATGACCTGGGTGGATATCATCGTGCTCGGCACGCTGCTCTTTCCGGGCCAGCTGCACAATTTCGCGTTCCTGCGCGTGTTGCGCATCTGGGCGATCAGCCAGAGCAAGCTCGTCACGCTGCTCCTTCGCCGCTTCGGCTACGGCGACCTGGAAGACATCATCCAGGCCTGCGTGAACTTCCTCGTCTTTCTCTTCCTCGTCACCGGCTTCGTCTACAGCAACTTCTTCTACGGCGCGGATGGCTTCGAGGGTTTCGTCGACGCACTCTATTTCTCGGTCGCCACCGTCACGACCACCGGCTTCGGCGATATCGTGCTGCCCGGCACGCTCGGCAAGCTCACCTCCATCGTCACGATGATCATCGGCATTTCGCTCTTCGTGCGCCTCGCGCAGGCGATCTTCCGGCCGTTCAAGGTGACCTTTCCCTGCCCTGAATGCGGCCTCTCGCGCCATGAGGCGGATGCCGTGCACTGCAAGGCCTGCGGCCATGTGCTGAACATTCCCGACGAAGGCGCCTGAAAACCTGAAAACCACCCCGTCTTGGCCCGTTGCAGGCAGTTCACCTCTTGTCGGTAAGGTGGTAATTTAGAAAAGCCGGAATAAGCGGCACAGTGCAGAGCAGACCGAATTCTCCAAGGGCCAGAGGGGAACGTCCCATGCGCAATATCATTCTATCCGCAGCCATCGCAGTCTTTTCCTTCGGCGCTTTCGCCGCACCGTCGCTCGCCGGCATCATGCCGGATGCAGCAGGCCTGCGGTCGACAAGCCTCGTCGAACCCGTGACGCACTATTACGGCCACAAGCCGAAGTGCTTCTGGAAGAAAATCAAGAAGTACGACTACTACGGCAACCTCGTCATCAAGAAGGTGAAGGTCTGCCATTAAGCCGCGCCTCTTGGCGCGGTGGCCGCGTCGCCTGACGCGGTAAGCCACGTCTCTTGACGTGGTGAGGCGGTATCCGGGGGGATCCGCCGCCGGGGCAGACTTGGAAATGCCGCTGCAACGGGGTAGGACGGGATGACCGTCCTCGCCGGGGATGGTCGTGTGCTTTAAAAGCCCGGGGCCCGCCATGCCGCTTGCAGGAAAACGCATCCTCCTCGTCATCTCCGGCGGCATCGCCGCCTATAAGAGCCTCGACCTGATCCGCCGCCTGCGCGAGCGCGGCGCGGAGGTGCGCCCGGTCATGACATCAGGCGCGCGCGAATTCGTGACGCCGCTTGCCGTTGGCGCGCTTTCGGCGGGCCATGTCTATACGGATCTCTTTTCGCGCGAGGACGAGCAGGATGTCGGGCATATCCGGCTGGCGCGCGACTGCGACCTCATCGTCGTCGCCCCCGCCACGGCCGATCTGATGGCCAAGATGGCGAACGGCCTTGCCGACGACCTCGCCTCCACCGTGCTGCTCGCCACCGATCGCCCGGTGCTGCTGGCGCCCGCCATGAACCCGAAAATGTGGGCGCACCCGGCGACCCGGCGCAATGTCGAGACGCTGCGCAAGGATGGGCTTTCCTTCATCGGGCCCAATGCCGGCGAGATGGCGGAAGGCGGCGAGGCCGGCTTCGGCCGCATGGCGGAACCGCTGGAAATCGTCGCTGCCGTGGAAGCCCTGCTCGACGGCGGGAGGAAGCCGCTTGCCGGCCGCACCGCGATCGTTACCTCCGGCCCGACGCATGAGCCAATCGATCCGGTGCGCTACATCGCCAACCGCTCCTCCGGCCGCCAGGGGCATGCCATCGCCGCAGCGCTCGCCCGGCTGGGCGCAAAGGTGACGCTCGTCTCCGGCCCCGTCACATTGCCCGACCCGTCAGGTGTGACCGTGGTCAAGGTGGAGCGGGCGGACGACATGTTGCAGGCGGTGCTGGCCGCGCTGCCGGCGGATATAGCGGTGATGGTCGCGGCCGTCGCCGACTGGCGCGTCGCGACGCCGAATGCAGAAAAGATCAAGAAGCAGCCGGGCGAAGGCCCCCCGCCGCTGATGCTTGCGGAAAACCCGGATATACTGAAGACCGTCGGCCATCATGCGAAGCGGCCGAAAGTCGTCGTCGGCTTTGCCGCGGAGACGCAGGACGTCGAGAACAATGGCCGGGTGAAACTTCAGAAGAAGGGCGCCGACCTCATCGTCGCCAATGACGTTTCGCCGGAAACCGGCATCATGGGCGGCACGCGCAACAGCGTGAAGCTGATCACCGCCGCCGGCATCGAGGAATGGCCGGAGCTTTCCAAGGAAGACGTCGCCGGCCGCTTGGCCGACTGGATTGGCGGAAAACTTACCTGACGAGGGCGAGCTTCGTGTCCATGCCACTTGCCGGGCGTCCTGCCGGCGAGAAGATGCGCACGTCGACGCCGTTTTCGCCCAGCACGACGGCGCTGCCATCCGGGATTTCCACCCAGGCTTCCGTGTCGTCGTTCAAGGGCTCGGAGACGAGGCAGTAGCCGCCCGTCGCGCCCATCGGGGCGGCGTAAAGCGTGGGGGCTGCGTAGTCGGTCGCGTAGCGCACGGCGTAGAGCTGGTCGCCATCGGTGAAGGCTGCGGTGAAGCGCACGAGCACGCGGCGCTCCAGGTGGGCCGCCAGCCGCTCGACGAAGGCGATCGTCTCGGCCATGGCACCGAGCGGGTCGCGCGCCAGGCCGAATTGCAGGGCGAGCAGGAAGAGCAGCTCCGAATCCGTCGAGCCGGTACGGGCATTGTAGAGATCGTTGTCGAGCATGGTTTCGAGCGGCCGGCGCAGGTGCTCGAAATCGGCGATCTGGCCATTGTGCATGAAGGACCAGATGCCGTTGACGAAGGGATGGCAATTGTCGCGCCGCGTGCCGCCGCCGGTGGCGGCCCGCACATGGGCGAGGAAGAGCGGCGAGCGCACCTGGCGGGCGATGCTGCGCAGGTTGCAGTCGGACCAGGCGGGCAGGATATCGCGGTAGCGGCCGGGCTCCGGGCGCTCGCCATACCAGGCGATGCCGAAACCGTCGCCATTGGTCGCCGTCTTGGCGCGGGTGGCGCAGTGGGATTGTTCGATGAGCGAGTGGGCGGGCGAGGACACCAGTTCCTCGAGGTAAAGCGGTTCTCCGCGATAGGCTGCCCAACGGCACATGAGGCTATTCTCGCTTTCGAAGACCGGCGACGAACCGGTGTTTGACCAGACGCATTAACCATGGCACTGCCCTGATTTTCAACGCAAATGGGTAAAAATGCGTTAACGAATGTAAACGGGCCGAAACCATGCGTGTCATTCTGATGACAGGGCGCGAGGTTGGCAGTTTCTTGCGGAACAGGATGCCCCTGCGGTTGACGGTGCGGCATCGCGGCCTATCCTTTCCGGTGAGAGAAGGATGCAGCATGAAAATCGACGGGCAGTGCCATTGCGGCTTCGTGACCTATGAGGCCGAGATCGACCCGGACAAGGTGGCGATCTGTCATTGCACGGATTGCCAGAGGCTGACCGGCTCGCCCTATCGCGTCACCGCAAGCGTGCCGCGCGATGCTCTGCGCCTCACCGCAAACCCGCCGAAACTCTACACCAAGAGCGCCGAGAGCGGCCGCAAGCGCCTGCTCTATTTCTGCCCGGAATGCGGCACGCCACTTTTTTCGACCGGAACGGGCGAAGCAGCCGAGACCTGGGGCATCCGCTGGGGCAGCATCAACCAGCGCGCCGGCCTGAAACCGGTGCGCCAGATCTGGTGCACCTCCGCCACCGACTGGTTCGGCGAAACGGCCGCCCTTCCCGGCGTGCTGCGGGATTGATCATGGCAGCCGAGCGCTTCCAGATCTTCAGGACGGGCATCGACGGCATCGAGGCCGTCATCGCCGACAGCCGCCTGAGTTTCGCGCGCCACACGCATGAGACCTACGGCATCGGCGTTGTCGAGCGCGGCGCGCAGAAATCGGCAAGCGGGCGCGGCATGGTCGAGGCCGAAGCCGGCAACACCATCACCGTCAATCCCGGCGAGGTGCATGACGGCGCACCACTCGGCGACGCCCCGCGTGCCTGGCGCATGCTCTACATGCAGCCGGCGATCGTTGCGGCTGCGGTGGAGGATATTTTCGAGGGCCGGCCGCGCGAGGAATTTCATGCGCCGGTGCTGGAGGATGGCCGCATCGCCAGGCTCGTCTCGGCGTTGCTCGCCTCCCTGCTCGACGAACACGCCGCTGGCCTCGCCCGGGACGAGCGCCTCCTCCTGCTGCTCGCCGCCGCCTTGCAGGAGCGGACACCGCAGCGGGAAACCATCGCCTCATCGGCCATTGCGCAAGCCCGCAACCGGCTCGACGAAGACCCGGCCGCCGCCGTCACGCTGGACGATCTTGCGGCGGATTGCGGGCTTGGCCGCTTCCGGCTGGTGCGCGATTTCGCCCGCAGCACGGGCCTGACGCCGCATGCCTATCTGCTCCAGCGCCGGACGGAGCGCGCGCGGCGGCTGATCGCGACGGGCACCTCGCTCGCCGAAGCCGCCATCGAGGCGGGGTTTGCCGACCAGAGCCACATGACGCGCAATTTCACGCGCCGCTACGGCTATACGCCGGGCGCCTATCTCGCTGCCCGCGCCTGACTGCAATTTCGTTCAAGACCACCGCCGCCCTTCCGGTGTTTCCTACCGCCTCCCCGCCGCATGGAAACCGAACATGACCACAGAATTCCTTATCACCTCGCTCGTCGTCATCCTCCTGCCGGGCACCGGCGTGATCTACACGCTGGCGCTCGGCATCAGCGGCGGCTTTCGCGCCGGCCTGCTTGCCGCCTTCGGCTGCACGCTCGGCATCATCCCGCATATCGTCGCCTCCGTCGTCGGGCTTGCCGCGGTGCTGCATGCGAGCGCGCTCGCCTTCGAGGTGCTGCGCTATGTCGGTGTCGCCTACCTGCTCTTCATCGCCTGGAGCATGCTGAAGGACAGCAACGCGCTGGATCTCGGGCCGGATCAGGCGCCCGCCGAAAAGGCGCTGCGCATCGTGCGCAAGGGCATCCTCACCAACATCTTCAATCCGAAACTCTCGCTGTTCTTCCTGGCCTTCTTGCCGCAATTCGTGCCGGCGGAGGCGTCCGACGCCACGGCGCAGATGCTCTATCTCGGCGGTATCTTCATGCTGATGACCTTCCTCGTCTTCGCCCTCTACGGCGCGCTCGCCGCGGGGCTGCGTCAGCAGGTGCTGAGCCGGCCAAGGATCATGGTGTGGACGCAGCGCAGCTTCGCCGCAGCGCTCGGCCTGATGGGCTTGCGGCTCGCGCTGGCCGACCGCTAGTTCCAGAGCGCGTGGAAATGGTGCAGCGGTCCATGGCCGGAGCCGACGGACAGCGCATCGGAGCTGCGCACAGCACCGGCGATGAAACTCTTCGCCGCCGCCGCGGCATCGGCAAGCGTGCGCCCTTTGCCGAGCTCTGCGGCAATCGCGCTCGACAGCGAGCAGCCGGTGCCATGGGTGTTGCGCGTCAGCACGCGCACGCCTTCGAACCAGTGCAGCCGGTCTGGCGTTGCCAGCACATCCGGGCTTTCGGTGCCCGGCAGGTGCCCGCCCTTGAGCAGCACCGCCTTCGGCCCGAGCGTAAGAAGCCGCCGCGCCTGGTCCTCCATGCCCGCCCGGTCCACGGCCTCCGGCTCGCCCAGGAGGGCAGCGGCTTCCGGCAGGTTCGGCGTCAGCACGGTGGCGCGCGGCAGCAGCCGGCGCGTCAGTGCCTCGACCGCCTCCCGAGCCAGCAGCGACGCGCCGCCCTTGGCGACCATTACCGGATCGAGCACGATCGGCAGGCCGCGGCGCGACGACAGGCTGTTGGCAACGGCTTCCGCGATCTCGGCCGACGCGATCATGCCGATCTTCACGGCATCGACGCGCACATCGCTGAAGACATCCGCGATCTGCGCCGCGACGAAGGCCGGCGGCACGAGATGCACGCCGAAGACGCCTTGCGTGTTCTGCGCCGTCAGCGCGGTCAGCACCGCCATGCCGTAGGTCCCGCGGGCCGCAAAGGTCTTGAGGTCGGCCTGGATGCCGGCGCCGCCCGATGGGTCGGACCCTGCGATCGAGAGTATGTTTGCAATCGTGTCGGCCATCTCGCCTCCCTGCGACGAAGGCGGCCAACAGGCGCCAGCAAGCCGGCACCCGTTCGACTCCCTCCGCCGGCATGATCCGGTTCAGGTTCAAAGGGTGCTTCTCAGCCCGCTCACGCGGACGCCCCCGTCTCGGGGGCGATTTTCGCAAATGATGCGGCACCTGTCACGCCGAAAGTGGCAAGTGCGCGATCCGATCACGCCTTGGTGACGTGGTATTCCTTGATGGCGACCATTTTGATCGCCGGATAGCGCTCCGATTCGTAGCGCAGCGAGAAGGAATCCTGCGCCAGGAACACCGGGTCGCCATCGAGGTCGCGGGCGATATCGCCACGGCGCTGGGTGACGAATTTTTCGAGTTCGGCCGCGCTATCCGACGAAATCCAGCGGCAGACGGAGAAGCGCGACATTTCGAAGGAGACCGGCAAGCCGTATTCCCCTTGAAGCCGCTCCTTCAAGACGTCGAGCTGCAGTGCGCCGACGACGCCGACGATGGCGGGCGAGCCATCCTCCGGCGAGAAGAGCTGCACGACGCCCTCTTCCGCCATCTGCTGGAGCGCTTCCTTCAGCTTCTTCGCCTTCATGGCGTCTTCCAGCCGCACGCGGCGCAGAATTTCCGGCGCGAAGTTCGGCACGCCTTCGAAGACCAGCGCCTCGCCTTCCGTCAGCGTATCGCCGATGCGGAGCGTGCCGTGGTTGGGAATGCCCACCACGTCGCCGGCATAGGCCGTATCGGCGAGCTGGCGCTGCGAGGCGAAGAAGAACTGCGGCGCGGAAAGGCCGATCTGCTTGCCGGTGCGGGCAAGGCGCACCTTCATGCCGCGCTCCAGCATGCCGGAGCAGACGCGGGCAAAGGCGATGCGGTCGCGGTGGTTCGGGTCCATGTTCGCCTGGATCTTGAAGACGAAGGCCGTCATCTTGTCCTCGGACGCATGAACCTTGCGCACATCCGCCACCTGGTCGCGCGGCGGCGGGGCTACGGCGCCGAGCGCATTGATAAGGTCGCGCACGCCGAAATTGCGCAGCGCCGAGCCGAAGAAGACCGGCGTCAGGTGACCTTCGAGGAAAGCCTCGCGATCGAACGGCCGGCAGGCCTCGCGGGCAAGCTCCAGCTCCTCGATGAAGGCATCCCGTTCGTTTTCCGGCAGGTTTTTCGCCACCACCGTCGCATCGTCGATCTTCGTCGGCTGCACCTGCGTATCCGAGCCGCGGAAGGTGCGGTCGGCTAGATGATAGGAGCCGCAGAACGACTTGGAACGGCCGACGGGCCAGGTGATCGGCGCCGTATCGAGCGCCAGCTTCTCTTCCACCTCGTCCAAAATCTCGAACGGGTCGCGGCTCTCGCGGTCCATCTTGTTGACGAAGGTGATGATCGGGATGTCGCGCAGGCGGCAGACCTCGAACAGTTTTAGCGTCCGCGGCTCGATGCCCTTGGCGGCGTCGATGACCATGACCGCCGCATCCACCGCCGTCAGCGTGCGGTAGGTGTCGTCCGCGAAGTCCTCGTGGCCGGGGGTGTCGAGAATGTTGAAGACGTTGCCGTCATATTCGAAGGTCATCACGGAGGTCACGACCGAGATGCCGCGTTCGCGTTCGATTTTCATCCAGTCCGAGCGGGTCTGGATGCGGTCCTTCTTCGCCTTCACCTCACCGGCGAGCTGGATGGCGCCGCCGAACAGGAGCAGCTTTTCGGTGAGGGTGGTTTTACCGGCGTCCGGGTGCGCGATGATCGCGAAGGTGCGGCGGCGGGAGACCGCCTCGGCAAGGGTTTCGGCCATTTTCTGCAATATCCTGTGAGTTGCCGCGGTCTTTACAGGCTCCGCCCCGAAGATGCAATTGACGGGATTGTGCCGTGGCCGGCTTATGGGCGCATGAACGCGCACGCCCCCACCCAGCCCACCCTTTCGCTCGTCCGCCTGCCGCATGGCGAGGGCATCGAGCTTCCCGCCTACGAAACGACGGGCGCCGCCGGCATGGACCTCCGCGCCGGCGTGGCCGTGGATGCGCCGCTGACGCTGGCACCGGGAAAACGCGCGCTCGTGCCGACCGGTTTCATCTTCGAAATCCCGCATGGCTACGAGGGGCAGATCCGTCCCCGCTCCGGCCTCGCCTTCAAGCACGGCATCACCTGCCTCAATACGCCGGGCACCGTGGATAGCGATTATCGCGGCGAGGTGAAGGTGCTGCTCGCCAATCTCGGCGAAGAACCTTTCGTCATCGAGCGCGGCATGCGCATCGCGCAGATGGTGATTGCGCCCGTCACGCAGGTCGCCGTGCGCGAGGCGGCGGAAACCAGCGAAACCACCCGCGGCGCCGGCGGCTTCGGCTCCACGGGCGTGCGCTAACACCATGCCTACCGACCGGCCGGGGCTGGTCTTCCGCTCCGACCATCTCGGCGACACCGCCGCCTGGCGCGCGCTTGCCGACCTGCTGGAAGACACGTTCAGCATCGACATCACCGCGCTCGACCGGCTGGGCGGGCCGGACCCGACCAGCGTGCCCTTCGCGTGGTTCGACGCGAACGGCACCTGCGTGGCCAATATCAGCGTCTTCTCGCTGCCGCTCGTCATCAACGGCACCTTCGTGCGCGCCGCCGGCCTGCAATCCGGCGCCGTGCGGCCGAGCCATCGCGGCCAGGGGCTTTTTCGCGATGTGATGGAGGCAGCGCTCGACCATTGCGACGCGGAAGGGTTCGAAGCCGTCGCGCTGTTGACCGACAAGCCCGACCTCTACGCGCGCCTTGGTTTTCGCACGCTGGCGCAGCACCGGTTTGCCGGCGCTGCGCCCGAGGGTGGGCGCGTCGGCCCGGTTCGGCGGCTCGACATCGGAAGCGAAGCCGACATTGCCTTGCTTAGCCGGCTACTGGATAGCCGCCGGCCGGTGTCCGACCGTTTCGCGCCGCTGCGGCAGCGGGAAATGTTCCTCTTCAACGCATCGCTGATGCCGGACCTGCGGCTCGACCTGATGGAAGAGCACGATGCCGTTATTGCTTGGCAGGCGGGCGAAGACGATGGCTTTGAACTGCTGGATATCGTTGGCGCTCACATCCCGCGCCTCGCTGATATCGTGGCGAGCCTGCAGGTCGCACCCTCTCGGGTCACCGTGCACTTTGCCCCCGATCATCTTGGATGGGAGGGCGAGGCCGTTGCGGATGGCGGCGATATGGTGCTCATGCTGCGCGCCGCGCCCGATCTGCGACTGGAGCGGCCCTTCGCATTGTCGCCGATGGCGGAGTTCTGATCAGCGGCGGGCTTCCATCGCCATGCGTAGCGCAAGCCCGGCCAGCACCGTGCCCATCAGCCAGCGCTGTACCAGAAGCCAGCGTGGGCGGGCGGCGAGGAGCGCGGCAATCGAGCCGGCCGAAACGGCGATCAGCGCGTTGACGCTGACGCTGATGGCGATCTGCGTGCCGCCGAGCACGAGCGATTGCAGGAAGACGCTGCCTTTTGCCGGATCGATGAACTGCGGCAGCAGGGAGAGGTAGAGCACCGCGATCTTCGGGTTGAGCAGGCTCGTCAGGAACCCCATGAGGAAGAGTTTCCGGTTGCCGTCGCGCGGCAGGGCCTTGACCTCGAAGGCGGAGCGGCCACCGGGGCGCAGCGCCTGCCAGGCGAGCCAGGCCAGGTAGAGCACGCCGGCAAGCCGCAGCGCATCATAGGCATAGGGCACCGCCATCACGAGCGCGGTGATGCCGAGCGCCGCCGACAGCATGTAGAAGACGAAGCCGAGCGCCACGCCGCAGAGCGACACGAGTCCGGCGGCCGGCCCTTGGCAGATCGAGCGGGAGACGAGATAGATCATGTTCGGCCCCGGGGTGAGCACCATGCCGAGCGCGATGAGGGCGAAGGCGGCAAGGCCGGTCAGGTCTGGCATGGCATGCTCTCCTTGGACGATCTGACGAAGGACTATCCCGCAGCCGCGCTTGCGGCAAGGCGCCGGCCGCAAAACCATTGCCGCAGGATATCGGCAGCGCTAAAAGAGCGTCAGCCCAAGGAGCCTGCCATGACCATTGCCGTGCTGATCGCCTATTGCGGTGCGCTGTTCATCGCCGCCATCATTCCCGGTCCCGGGATCACGGCGATCGTCGCCCGCGCGCTCGGCTCGGGCTTCCGGCCGACCTTCTTCATGGGGCTCGGCCTCATCCTCGGCGACATGATCTATCTCACCGCGGTCATCCTCGGCCTCGCCTTCATCGCGCAGACCTTCACCACGACCTTCATGCTGATCAAGATCGCCGGCGCCCTCTATCTCGGCTATATCGCCTGGAAGCTCTGGACGACCGGCCTCTTGCCGCAGAATATCGAGGCGCGGCGCTCGACCAGCATGACCATGTCCTTCCTGTCCGGCCTGTTCGTGACGCTCGGCAATCCGAAGACCATGCTGTTCTACGTGGCGCTCGTGCCGACGCTGGTCGACCTCGAGGCGATCGGCCTTGAGGAATATGGCGTGCTGCTTGCCGCGACCTTCGTCGTGCTGCTCATCGTGCTCGTGCCCTATATCGCGCTCGCCTCGCGCGCCCGGCTTCTGCTCAAGCAGCCGAAGGCGTTGCAGCGGATGAACCGCGTGGCCGCGGGCATTCTCGCCGGCACGGCCGCCTATATCGCGACCCGCGCGGCCTGAGGTTATCGATCCGGCTTTTCCCGGATCGGTATCCGAATATTCCGCTTCCAACGCTTTTGTCGCGAAATCCGGACTCGTCTCCGGCGGCATTCGCTCCTATCTTCTCCGGTAACGAGAACCGAGGGAGCCCCCGATGACCGACACCCGCAAGCCCGGCCGTGGCCGGATCTACGCCTCCATCACCGAGACAATCGGCGATACGCCGATCGTGCGGCTCGACAAGTTCGCCAAGGAGAAGGGCGTCGTCGCCAACCTTCTCGCCAAGCTCGAATTCTTCAACCCGATCGCCTCCGTCAAGGACCGTATCGGCGTTGCGATGATCGAGGCGCTGGAAGCGCAAGGCAAGATCGCGCCCGGCAAGTCGACGCTGGTCGAGCCGACCTCGGGCAATACGGGCATCGCGCTCGCCTTCGCCGCCGCCGCCAAGGGCTATCGCCTCATCCTCACCATGCCGGAGACCATGTCCGTCGAGCGCCGCAAGATGCTGGCGCTGCTCGGCGCCGAGCTGGTGCTGACCGAGGGGCCGAAGGGCATGAAGGGCGCGATCGCAAAAGCCGAGGAACTGGCCGCCAGCATTCCGGACGCCATCATTCCCCAGCAGTTCGAAAACCCGGCCAACCCGGAAATCCACCGCAAGACCACGGCGGAAGAGATCTGGAACGACACGGAGGGCGCCGTCGACATCCTCGTTTCCGGCATCGGCACCGGCGGCACGATCACCGGCGCCGGCCAGGTGCTGAAGGCGAAGAAGCCCGGCTTCAAGGTCATCGCGGTGGAACCGGCCGACAGCCCGGTCCTCTCCGGCGGCAACCCCGGCCCGCACAAGATCCAGGGTATCGGCGCGGGTTTTGCCCCGGCTATCCTTGACACCTCGGTCTATGACGAAGTGGTTCCGATCACCAATGACGAGGCCTTCGAAAATGCCCGCCTCGTTGCGCGGCTCGAAGGCGTGCCGGTCGGCATCTCGTCCGGTGCCGCACTCGCCGCCGCCGTCAAGGTGGGCAGCCGTCCGGAAAATGCCGGCAAGACCATCGTCGTCATCATCCCCTCCTTCGCCGAGCGTTACCTTTCGACCGCGCTTTTCGAAGGCCTCGGCGGCTGAGATCTGGCGGCCCGTTGCGCCAGCGCGCGGCGGGCCTTTCCCATACGGGACAGCATGATCCATCACCTCTCCCTCGGCGTTTCGGATATTGTGCGCGCAGCCGCCTTCTATGACGCCGCGTTCGCGCCGCTCGGCTATGGCCGGGTCTGGTCTGATATCCGGCCCGGCGAAGCGGGCCAGGCCGTCGGCTACGGACCACCCGGCGGCGGCGACAAGCTCGCCCTCAAGGAACATGGCGATGCCGCCGTGGCAACGGGTGCCGGCTTCCATGTCGCCTTCGCCGCGACGGACCGGCAGGCCGTGGAGGCTTTCCACCAGGCGGCCCTTGCCGCCGGCGGACGCGATAATGGCGCTCCGGGGCTTCGGCCCGATTATGGACCATCCTATTATGCCGCCTTCGTCATCGATCCGGACGGGCACCGGATCGAAGTGGTCTTCAAGGGTCCGGCCTAGTATCAGCGGACGGCTGGCTTTGATCCCGCCGCCCCCGCGCAATCACGCCATTGCCGCCATTCGATCACCGACGATGCGATAGGAAATCGCTTCCGCCAGGTGGATGCGGCCGACGATTGCGGCTTCGTCGAGATCGGCCAGCGTGCGGGCGACCTTGAGGATGCGATGATAGCCGCGGGCGGAGAAGCGCATCTTTTCCGCGGCGTCGCGCAGAAGCTGGAGGCCGCCGGGGTCGGGTTCGGCGACCTTTTCGACGAGCGCCGTCGAGGCGCGCGCATTGCTCGTCACCCCACCCATGCCGAGACGGGCGAAACGGTCGATCTGCAGGGCGCGGGCGCGGGCGACGCGGCGGGCGACGGTGGCGCTCGCCTCCGCCGCCATCGGGCGGATGAGGTCCGTGGCGGAGACGGCGGGCACGTCGATGCGGATATCGATACGGTCCATCAGCGGGCCGGAGACGCGGGCCTGGTAGTCGCTCATGCAGCGCGGGCCGCGGGCGCATTGCCTGCCGGGTTCGCCCGCCATGCCGCAGCGGCAGGGGTTCATGGCGGCGACGAGCTGGACGGCGGCGGGGTAGCTGACGCGGTGATTGGCGCGGGCGATGATGCATGCGCCGGTTTCGAGCGGCTGGCGCAGCGCATCGAGCGCCTGCGGCGAGAATTCCGGCAGTTCATCGAGGAAGAGCACGCCATTATGGGCAAGCGAGGCCTCTCCCGGCCGTGCCCGGGCGCCACCGCCGACGAGGGCGGCCATGGTGGCGGAGTGGTGCGGCGTGCGGAAAGGCCGGCGGTCCGACAGGCGGCCGCCGGACAGCTGGCCGGCGATGGAATGGATCATCGAGACTTCGAGGAGCTCCGCCGGCGAGAGCGGCGGCAGGATGGCGGCAAGGCGCGCGGCGAGCATGGATTTTCCCGAACCGGGCGGGCCGACCATCAGGAGATTGTGGTTGCCGGCGGCTGCCACTTCCAGCGCCCGCTTGGCGCTTTCCTGGCCGCGGATATCGGCGAGATCCGGCAGGTCGCCGGCCGGCGCGCGGATGGCCGGCGCGGGGCGCGACAGGACCTGCGTGCCCTTGAAATGGTTGACCAGCGCGATGAGACTGCGCGGCGCTAGAATATCGAGCCCGCCACCGGCCCAGGCGGCTTCCGCACCGTTCTCCGCCGGGCAGATTACGCCCTTGCCGAGTGCGTTTGCGCCCATGGCGGCGGGCAGCGCTCCGGCGACCGCGGCAATCGTGCCGTCAAGATTGAGTTCGCCGATGACGACATAGTCGTCCAGCGCGTCACCCGGCAGGGCGCCGAGCGCCATCATGAGGCCGAGCGCGATGGCGAGATCGTAGTGGCTGCCCTCTTTCGGCAGATCGGCGGGCGCGAGATTGACCGTCACCCGCTTCGGCGGCAGCGACAGGCCGGAGGCGTGGAGCGCGGCCTGCACCCGTTCCCGGCTTTCGGCGACCGCCTTGTCCGCCAGCCCGACGATCTGCATGCCGACCTTGCCGGGCGCCACCATCACCTGCACATCGACGGGCACGCCCTCGATGCCCTGAAACGCAATCGTGCTGACCCGCGCCACCATGATGGACTCCGCTCGCCCTGGCCGAAAACGACCCTCGCAACCGCCCCTGGGTTGCAGCTGGAAATCTGGCATGGAATTCGGAATGAAACAAGAACAATTATAGAACTTGCGCGAAGATTTTCCGCGTGCTGGTTGTGCTCGGTTGCATTTGCGGAACGAAGGCGGGACGTTCGCGAACGGAACGTCCCGCGCGCACCATTAGCGCTTCTTTTCGATGGCGTCCCAGAGCAGGGCGGCGATGTCGGCGCCGCCGAATTTCTTCACTTCGCGGATGCCGGTGGGCGAGGTGACGTTGATCTCGGTCATGTAATCACCGATGACGTCGATGCCGACCAGCAGGAAGCCGCGCTCGCGCAGCGCGGGGCCGATGCGGGCGCAGATTTCCTTTTCGCGCGCCGTCAGCTCCGTCGGCTCGGGGCGGCCGCCGGCATGCATGTTGGAGCGGGCATCGTGTTCGGCGGGCACGCGGTTGATGGCGCCGACGGGCTCGCCATCGACGAGGATGATGCGCTTGTCGCCCTTGCGCACGTCCGGCAGGTATTGCTGGGCGATGAAGGGTTCGCGGAACATCTGGCCGAACATTTCCAAGAGCGACGAGAGGTTGCGGTCATCCTTCGTGGAATGGAAGACGCCGGCGCCGCCATTGCCATAGAGCGGCTTCAGGATCATGTCGCCCATCTCGTCGCGGAAGCGGCGGATTTCGGCCGGATCACGGGTGATCAGCGTTGCCGGCATAAGGTCGGCGAATTCGGTGACGAAAATCTTCTCCGGCGAGTTGCGCACCCAGGCCGGGTCGTTGACGACGAGCGTCTTGGGGTGGATGCGCTCCAGCAGGTGCGTCGAGGTGATGTAGGACATGTCGAAGGGCGGATCCTGGCGCAGCAGCACCACGTCCATGGTCGACAGGTCGACGCGCTCCGGGGTGCCGAGCGTGTAGTGGTCGCCCTTGATGTCGCGCAGCTCCATCGGCTCGACGGTGGCATAGACCGTGCCGTCGCGCAGGCTCAGGCGGTCCGGCGTGTAGTGGAAGAGCTTGTAGCCGCGGCTTTGCGCCTCGATGCTCATGGCGAAGGTGGAATCGCCGGCGATATTGATGGTCGACACATGGTCCATCTGGACCGCGACGTTCTTGATCTTTGCCATGAAAAGTCCCCTCAGGAATGCCCGACACATTTAAGGTGCCCGAGGGGCGAGCGCAACGGGCGTGCAGCGCTCAGGCGAAACCGTCGATGCGGCAGGTGATGAGGTCGTGGTCGGAGAGCGGCCGGCCGGCCGGCGAGAGCGAGGAGACGATGCGCGTATCCGACACCGAAAGGCCGCGCGACAGGAACCAGTCGAGCTTCATCGAGCGTTCGGGCCAGCGGGTGATGAGGCTCGGGCGCGTCGTCATGACGTCGAGCGGGCCGCCGTGGCGGGTGAAGCCGCGCTCGGCGGCGCGGGCGAACAGGCCTTCCGCTTCGAAATCGCCGTCGGCGTGGTTGCCGGTGTTGAGATCGCCGCCGATGAGCATGGGGCGGCCGGGGAAGGCTGCCTCCAGCGCATCGATGAGGCCGACCATCTGACGCTCGCGATAGGCGGCGGTGGTGGCGCTTTCGAAATGGGTGGAGGCCAGCACGAGCGGACCGGATTCGGTGTTGATCACCGCGCCGATCGCCATGCGCTCGCCGAGCCGCGGCTGGTCGACCTCGCCCGTGAACCACAGGCGCTCGCCCGGCAGGCGCAGCAGGAAGGCTTCGTGCAGCGGCACGGTGGAGAGCAGGCTGTTGCCGTGCAGGCCGCGACGGTTGAACTGGTCCTTGCAGAATTCCAGCTCGGTATCCGAGCCGAGGCCGAGCTCGACGAATTCGACGCCGTAGAGATAGGCCATGCCGAGCTCTTCGGCGACTTCCGCGGTGGTGTGGCGCTGGCGGGTGCGGGCCATGCCGTCGTCCATCTCGGAGAGCAGCACGATCTCCGCGCCGGTGGCACCCAGATGTTCGGCGCTTTCCATCGGAAACAGGCAGCGCTCCAGGTTCCAGGCGGCGACCGTGAAGGGGAAGGGCAGCGGCTCGGCGCGCTCGGCGCTACCGCCGGCCTCCACCGCATTCATGCAGGCGAGATCGGCCATGTGGGCGTCATGCGCGGCGATGGATTTTTCGAGGCCGGCAATGGCGGCGCGTTCCACGCCGGTGGGAGCGGCCAGCCGGCCGACGGTTTCGCGGATCATGATGCGGCGACCTCCATGGCAGGAATGCTGGCTGCGATGGCGCCCTCGCCCGACCAGTCGATGCGCTGGCCGCTCTTGCTGTCGAAGAAGTGCAGCTTGGCCGTGGCGATGGAGAGCGAGGCGGTTTCCGGCAGCGGGATTTCCGAGGGGATGGCGGCGACGAGCGGCTGGTCGCCGACGACGCCGTGCACGAGGCGCTGCGAGCCCAGTTCCTCGACATAGTCGATGCGGAACGGCAGGTCGCCTTTCACGCCGTCGTGGATGTGCAGGTCTTCGGCGCGGAGACCCACGGTCACCGCGCCCTGGGTCGGCACCGTCGCGCCGAGATCGATGAGGGCGGGGCCGAGGGCGAGCTTGCTGCCGTGCAGCTCGCCGGTGACGAGGTTCATGGCAGGCGAGCCGATGAAGCTCGCGACGAAGGTGGTGGCGGGGCGGTGGTAGACGTCGAGCGGGCGGCCGATCTGCTCGATCTTTCCGCCGGAAAGCACGACGAGGCGGTCGGCAAGCGTCATGGCTTCGAGCTGGTCGTGCGTGACGTAGATCGAGGTCGTGCCGACGCGGCGTTGCAGGCGCTTGATCTCGCCGCGCATGGAGACGCGCAGCTTGGCGTCGAGGTTGGAGAGCGGCTCGTCGAACAGGAAGGCCGAGGGCTTGCGCACAATGGCGCGGCCCATCGCGACGCGCTGGCGCTGGCCGCCGGAAAGCGCGCGCGGCTTGCGCTCCAGATAGGGCTGGAGCTCCAGCATGCGGGCGGCTTCCGCCACGCGGGCGTCGATCTCGGCCTTGGGCGTGCGGCGGTTTTTCAGGCCGTAGGCGAGGTTTTCGTAGACCGACATATGCGGGTAGAGCGCATAGTTCTGGAAGACCATGGCGATGTCGCGGTCGGCGGGATCGACCTCGTTGACGACGCGGTCGCCGATCGTCACGCTGCCCTCGCTGATCGCTTCCAGCCCCGCGACCATGCGCAGCAGCGTCGACTTTCCGCAGCCGGACGGGCCGACGAGCACGATGAACTCGCCATCGGCGATGTCGATCGAGACGGAGCTGACCGCGGTGACGCCGCCATTGTAGATCTTGGATACGTCCTTGATACCGATCGATGCCATGGGACAGGCTCCTTATTTGTCGCTTTCGGTAAGGCCCTTGATGAACCACCGCTGGAAGATCATCACGATCATCACCGGCGGCAGCATGGCGAGGATCGCCAGTGCAAAGGCCTCGTTATAGTCGGGAATGTTGGAGCCGACCCAGACGAGCAGGATCTGCTTGATGCCGCGCACCAGCGTGAAGAAGCGCTCGTCCGTGGTCATCAGCGTCGGCCAGAGATACTGGTTCCAGCCATAGACGAACATGATGATGAAGATCGCCGCGATCATGGTGCGCGACAGCGGCACGAGAATGTCGATGAAGAACTTGAACGGCCCGGCGCCGTCGATGCGCGCGGCCTCCAGCAATTCCTCCGGCACGGACTTGAAGAACTGGCGGAAATAGAAGGTGCCGGTGGCGGACGCCAGAAGCGGCACGATGAGGCCGGTATAGGTGTTGGTGAGCGAGAGCTTGTTCATCACCTCGTAGGAGGGAAGGATGCGCACTTCGAGCGGCAGCAGCAGCGTGGTGAAGATCATCCAGAAGAACAGCGTGCCGAGCTTGAAGCGGAAATAGACGATGGCGTAGGCGGCCAGCATCGACAGGATGATCTTGCCGGCGGCAAAGCCGATGCCGAGGATCAGCGAGTTCCAGATCATGCGCGCGCCGGTGATTTCGCCGGTAAAGCCGCCCTTGCGGGTGAGCACGGTGTTGTAGGTCTCGGTGAAATAGCCGCCCCAGGTCAGCGAAAGGCCGTTGCGATGGATGTCGGCCGCCTCGTGGGTGGAGGTCATGAAGGCGACCACCACGGGGGCCACCATGATGAAGACGCCGATCAGGAGAATGACGTGGTCGAGCAAACGGGTGCGGTACATGGCGGGCGCCCTCTCAATTGTAATGGACGCGCCGCTCGATGAAGCGGAACTGGAAGATGGTGAGCACGAAGACGACGATCATCAGGATGACCGATTGGGCCGAGGAGCCGCCGAGGTCGTTGCCGCGGAAGCCGTCCATATAGACCTTGTAGACGAGCGTGATCGGGTTGTTGGCCGCCTTGTCCTTCACCATCACGTCGATGACGCCGAACGTGTCGAACAGCGAATAGGTCATGTTGATGATGAGCAGGAAGAAGGCGGTGGGCGCCAAGAGCGGCAGCGTCATCGTCCAGAAGCGACGCATGCCGGAGCGACAATCGATGGCGGCAGCCTCGCGGATCGAGACCGGAATGCCCTGCAGGCCGGAGAGGATGAAGATGAAATTGTAGGGGATCTGCTTCCAGACCGACACGATGATCATGGCGATCGCCGTGTCGTTGTAGTTGAGGCCGACCTTCATGTCCCAGCCGAAGAAGGCCGCGAGCTTGACCAGCGGGCCGATATGCTGGTCGAAGAACATCATGCCCATGAGGCCGGCGACCGGCGGGGCGATGGCATAGACCCAGATCAGCAGCGTCTTGTAGGTCGAGCTGCCCTTGAGCACCGCATCCGCCTTCACCGCGAGCAGCATGCCGATGCCGAGCGACAGGAAGGTGACGAGCACCGTGAAGAGCACGGTGAAGCGGGCGATCGACTGGTACTGCACGGAGCCCAGCGCGTCGGAATAGTTGGACAGGCCCACGAAGGTGGAGCCGAAGCCGAACGGGTCTTCGAGGTAGAAGGACGACTGGATCGCCTGCACGGACGGCCAGTAGAAGAACACGAAGATGATCGCCATCTGCGGCGCGATAAAGAGATAGGGCAGATAGGGCGACGAGAATTGCACGCGCTTCATGGAGCCACCTTCATAGCGGCGTGCCGGGAGCAGGACGCCCCCGGCACGAATTTCAGCGGATGGCAGTATCAGCCGGCGGTCTTGGCGAAGCGGGCGAGCAGTTCGTTCGCTTCGGTCTCGATCGTCTTCAGGGCTTCTTCGACCGTGGTTTCACCGGCGAAGATGCGGCCGTATTCACGCTCCATGATCTCGCGGATCTGCGGGTAGAAGCCGAGGCGGTAGCCCTTCGACCATTCGCCCGACGGCAGCATGAGCTGCTGGATGCCGACTTCGGCCGCCGGCTTCTCCTTGTAGTAACCTTCGGACTTGGTCAGCTCATAGGCAGCCGTGGTGATGGCGACGTAGCCGGTTGCCTCGTGGTAGAACTTCTGGATTTCCGGCGAGGTCAGGAACTGGAAGAAGTCGGCCGTGCACTTGTTTTCGGCTTCCGGCTTGCCGGACATCGCGAAGAGGGCAGCGCCGCCGATGAAGGTGTTGGTGCCGGCACCCTGGATGCTGTTCCAATAGGGCAGGAAGGTTGCCGAGAACGGCTTCTGCGCGGTCTTCTGGAGGCCGCCGAACGAACCCGAGGAGCCGATCCAGAAGGCGGCCTTGCCTTCTTCGAAGAGCTTCTGGTTGTCGTTCCAGCCGGCGCCGTAATAACCGAAATAGCCTTCGTCAGCCCAGGCCTTGAGCTTGGTGAACATCATGACGAGGTTCGGGTCCGTCATGTTGATCTTGGTGTCGACGACCGTGTCGTAACCGTTGTTGTTCGTCGCGAACTGGATGTTGTGGCGCGAGAAGAAGTTTTCGGTGAACTGCCAGGTCAGCTGCGACTGGACGAGCGGCAGGTAGCCGGCTTCCTTGAGCTTCGGCGCGATCGCCTCGAACTCTTCCCAGGTCTTCGGGGCTTCGACGCCGACCTTTTCGAGGGCTTCGGTGTTGACATACATGATCGGCGCCGAGGAGTTGAACGGCATGCCGACGAACTTGCCATCCGGCGCGGCGTAGAAGTAACGCACGCCCTCGATGAAGGCTTCGCGGTCGAACTTGTAGCCGGCACCGTTGATCAGGTCTTCAGCCGGGATGACGGCGCCAGGCGCGTTGATGATCGTCGCCGCACCGGCGTCGAAGACCTGGAGAATGTTCGGCTGTTCGCCCGAACGGAAGGCGGCGATGCCGGAAGCCAGCGCCTCTTCGTAAGTGCCCTTGGAAACCGGCGTCAGCGCACAGGCGGACTGCGCAGCGTTGAACTTCTGGGCGACTTCGTTGATGACTTCGCCATTGCGGCCGGCCATGCCGTGCCACCAGGTGATGTTGGTGGCGGCCATCGAGGCCGAGGCGGAAACGGCGAGTGCGAAACCTGCGAGGGAAAGCGGCTTGAACATGGGTTGCTCCTCTTCACCGGATTTGGTGTGAGGGGTGCACTAATGAGCGAGCGTGACGGGCGCGTTACGGTTTCGTGTCAGTTTCGTTACATTTTCCTTTTGCTCAGAACGCATCCACAAGGTGTTTGGGGAAACGCCAGGGCTGCACGGCGACGATGTCATAGCGCAGGGAGAGGCGGTGGCCGTCCGGCTGGCGGGAAAGCCAGACTTCGCTCGCCGCGCGGATGCGGTTCTGGGTGGTTGCAGTGACGGCGAAGACGGCGCTGTCGACATCGCGCCGGGCTTTCACTTCGACGCAGACGACAAGATCGCCGCGCTGCGCGATGATGTCGATCTCGCCGAGCTTGGTGCGATAGCGGATGGCGCGGATGCGATAGCCCTTTGCCATCAGGTAGAGCGCGGCAATATATTCGGAGACATGTCCGCGGCGGAAGGCTTTGAGCCGGTTCGGATCGGCCGCCCTATTCCCCATCGCCACCCTTCAGGTCGATGAGGCGCTGGTAGAGATCGCGGCGCGGCAGGCCGGTCTGGCGCGCCGCCTCGGTCGCCGCCTTGCCAGCCGACATGTCCTTCACGAGCGCCGTAAGCAGCCGGTCGACATCCGCCGCCTCGGGTGCGGCCGCCTCGCCCGGCGGGGCGATGACGAAGACGATCTCGCCCTTGACGGTGTGGCCGTCGCCATAGAAGGCGGCGAGGTCGCCGAGCGGGCCGCGGCGGAATTCCTCGAAAGTCTTGGTGAGTTCGCGGCAGACGCATGCCGCCCGTCCCTCGCCCAGCACGTCGGCTGCGGCAGCGACGGTCGCCGCAATACGGTGCGGTGATTCAAAGAAGAGCAGCGTTGCCGGCACACTTGCCAGCTCGGCGAGACGATCGCGCCGCGCTTTGTCCTTGGAGGGCAGGAATCCGGCGAAGAAAAAGGCATCGTTCGGCAGGCCGGAGCCGACGAGGGCGGCGAGCGGTGCGGAGGCGCCGGGGATCGGCACCACACGGTGCCCGGCTTCGATCGCCATGAGCGCCAGGCGATAACCGGGATCAGAGACGAGCGGCGTGCCGGCGTCGGAGACCAGTGCCACGGATTTTCCCGCTTCGAGCGCCGCGATGAGGCGTGGGCCGGCCTCGTCCGCATTGTGCTCGTGATAGGCATAGGGCCGGTTGACGATGCCGTAGCGGTCGAGCAGCACGCGGGTGATGCGGGTGTCCTCGCAGGCGAGCACATCCGCACCGGCGAGCGTTTCCAGGGCGCGCAGCGTGATGTCGGAGAGATTGCCGATGGGGGTGGCGACCAGATAGAGCGCGGGCTCCTGCGGCCGGGCGGGGATCACGGCATTGTGCAGGCGAAAGGTTTTCGCACTTGCACCCGCCCCGCTTGCCGCACCTTCATCCCGCATCGTCCGTCACCTTTCCAGCCGCTGGACGGCCGCATTTCCCCTCCTTATGGGCGAGCGCCGATGCCCTCGCAAGGTCCGGCGGTTGACTATCCTGTGTCCGGCGCCGTTAGCACTTGCAATCGTCCGCCTGTTTCTGCCATTTTGCCCGTCCACATCCATCCGGCGCCTGCCGGAATTCCAAGGCAATGCCGCGCCGGTCTCCGGCGTGCAAGCGGTCGAAAGCGATACATCCATGCGCATTACTCTCGAGCGGTCCAATCTCCTGAAGTCGCTGAACCACGTTCACCGCGTGGTCGAGCGCCGCAACACGATCCCGATCCTCTCGAACGTGCTCCTGCGCTCGGACGGCGCCAGCCTCGACATGAAGGCGACCGACCTCGACCTGGAAATCACCGAGGCGACGCCGGCGCAGGTCGAGCAGGCGGGTGCCACGACCGTTCCCGCGCATCTGCTCTACGACATCGTGCGCAAACTCTCCGACGGTTCGGAAGTGGCGCTCGCCACCAATGCCGACGGCTCCTCGATGACGGTCACCTCCGGCCGCTCGAAATTCTCGCTGCAATGCCTGCCGCAGTCCGACTTCCCGGACCTTACCGCCGGCAGCTTTTCCCACACGTTCCGCCTCAAGGCGACGGATCTCAAGATGTTGATCGATCGCACGCAGTTCGCGATCTCGACGGAAGAGACCCGCTATTACCTGAACGGCATCTTCATCCACACGATCGAGAGCAACGGCGCGCTGAAGCTGCGCGCCGTCGCCACCGACGGTCACCGCCTCGCCCGCGCCGATGTCGAAGCCCCGTCGGGCTCGGAGGGCATGCCGGGCATCATCATCCCGCGCAAGACGGTCGGCGAACTCCAGAAGCTGGTCGATAACCCGGAACTCGTCGTCACGGTGGAAGTGTCCGATGCGAAGATCCGCTTCACCATCGGCTCGATCGTGCTGACCTCGAAGCTTATCGACGGCACCTTCCCGGATTACCAGCGCGTGATCCCGACCAACAACGACAAGGAACTGAAGATCGACTGCCAGTCCTTCGCGCAGGCGGTCGACCGCGTTTCCACCATATCTTCCGAGCGCGGCCGCGCCGTGAAGCTGGCGCTTGGCGAAGGCCAGCTGACGCTCACCGTCAACAACCCGGATTCTGGCAGTGCGACGGAAGAACTGGCCGTCGGCTACGACAACGATCCGCTCGAAATCGGCTTCAACGCCAAGTACCTGCTCGACATCACCTCGCAGCTTTCCGGCACGGAAGCCGTGTTCATGCTGGCCGATCCGGGCTCGCCGACGCTGGTGCGCGATCTCGCCGGCGACGATGCGCTCTACGTGCTCATGCCGATGCGCGTGTAGGCCGCCGGCAGCATCGGGAAACCGTTCACGGAACCCGCCGGCTATCCGGCGGGTTCTTTTTTACTTGGCAACGCCGCCCCCTTTGTTTTTACGCAATTCCGGACGCAAAACCGCTACGCACCTTTGCTGGAATTGCTTTAGAAATTTGCGGGCGACGGCGCAATCAGACTTGTTTTTGACGCAAACCGCGTCACATATTCGCCATGGTCGAATGCGCGGACGGGAATGACGCCCGCCGCCGACCGGAAAGCGATACCATGAAGGGGGACGGCATGACGCTGCGTGTGAAGGTCAAGGAACGGCTCGGCAAGAAATTCGACGACGAGATTCGCTTCTTCAAGGGCTGGATGAGCAATACGCGGGCGGTCGGCTCGATCATCCCCACCTCCTCCATCACCGCGCGCCGCATGGCGAGCGTCGTCAACCCCGCCTCCGGCCTTCCCGTGCTGGAACTCGGTCCCGGCACAGGCGTCATCACCAAGGCGATCCTCGGCACCGGCCTTGCCCCGGAAAAGCTGACCTCGGTCGAATTCTCCACGGATTTCTACAATCATCTCGTCGAGCGCTTCCATGGCGTCAACTTCATCAACGGCGATGCCTTCGATCTCGACAAGACGCTCGGCGACCTGCGGGAGACGACCTTCGACAGCGTTGTTTCCGCCGTGCCGCTGCTGAATTTCCCGATGCACAAGCGCGTCTCGATGATCGAGGACCTGCTGACGCGCATTCCCGTCGGCCGCCCCGTCGTGCAGATCTCCTACGGTCCGCTCTCCCCCGTCATCGCCATGCCGGACCGCTACCAGATCAGCCATCTCGACTTCGTCGTGCGCAACATCCCGCCGGCACAGCTGTGGACCTATCGCCGCACGCACTGAGCGGCGGCGATGTTCGCGCTCTATATTACCCATCCGCAAGTGCTGATCGACCCGGCCGTGCCCGTGCCCGACTGGGGGCTTTCGGAGCGCGGCCGCGAGCGGGCCTTGCTTGCGGCTGAGGCCGGCTGGGCGCGGCAGATCGGCCGCTTCGTCGCGAGCACCGAGCGCAAGGCGATCGAAACGGCGGACATTCTTGCCGGCGGCCGCGTCCCGGTCGAGACCGACCATGCCATGGGCGAGAACGACCGCTCCACCACGGGTTTTCTGCCGCCTCCTGCCTTCGAGGCAGCCGCGGATGAATTCTTCGCCCATCCGGAGACGAGTTTTCGCGGCTGGGAGCGGGCGGTGGATGCGCAGGCGCGCATCGTTGCCGCCGTCGAGCAGGTGCTGGCCAGCCACGACCGGACCGTCCCTATCGCCTTCGTTGGCCATGGCGGGGTCGGCACGCTGCTGAAGTGCTACCTGAACGGCACGCCGATCCGTCGTGACGGCGACCAGCCGGGCGGGGGCGGCAATCTTTTCGCTTTCCGGCTTGCAGACCGCGCTGTCACATGCGACTGGACGCCAATCGAATCTTGGAAAGGGTTTTGACCATGTCCGCGCGCGACCGCCTGATCGTTGGCCTCGATGTTCCAACCATCGCGGAGGCGGAAAAGGTGGTTCGTACCCTTGGCAACACCGCCCTCTTCTACAAGATCGGCTACCAGCTGGTCTTCGCCGGCGGCCTCGAATTCGCCCGCGACCTTGCCAAGGACGGCAAGAAGGTCTTTCTCGACATGAAGCTGCTCGACATCGACAACACGGTGGCCAAGGGCGTGGAAAACATCGTCAAGATGGGCATGTCCATGCTCACCCTGCATGCCTATCCGAAGGCCATGGCCGCCGCGGTTTCCGCCGCCAGGGGATCCGACCTCTGCCTGCTCGGCGTCACCGTGCTCACCTCCATGGATGCCAAGGACGTCATCGACGCCGGCTATGAATATGATCCGCACACGCTGGTGCTGCGCCGCGCCGAACAGGCGCGCATCGCCGGCATGGGCGGGGTCGTCTGCTCGGCCGAGGAGGCAAACGCCGTGCGCAAAATCGTCGGCGCCGACATGGCGATCGTCACGCCCGGCATCCGCCCGGCGGGCGCGGAGCTCGGCGACCAGAAGCGCGTGATGACGCCGGCCGATGCGCTGAAGGCCGGCTCCAGCCACCTCGTCGTCGCCCGGCCCATCGTCAACGCCGCAGACCCGCTTGCCGCCACGAAGGCGATCCTCGCCGAGATGGACGGCGCGCTGAAAGCCTGAAACCAAGGGAGAGAGACATGCCGAAGGGCTACTGGATTGCACGGGTCGATGTGCGCGATACCGAGCGCTACAAGGACTATGTCGCCGCCGCCAAGCCGGCCTTCGAAAAATACGGCGCGAATTTCATCGCCCGCGGCGGTGCGTTCGAGCGTCTCGAAGGCGATGTTCGCGCCCGCAACGTGATCATCGAGTTCCCCTCGCTGCAAGCCGCCGTCGACTGTTACAACTCGCCGGAATACCAGATCGCCGCCGCCATCCGCCAGGAAGTGGCGGATGCGGAAATGGTGGTCGTCGAAGGCATCTGAGTTACCGCGAAAACCCCGGCAGGAGAGACGCTTCGCCGCGCTTCACCTTGCCGGCGCTTTGGGCTATGTAGGCCCTACCCACCTTTCCTACTCTTCAGGAGCTGCCCGCATGACCTTGTCCAACCTTCCGCCGCTCGTCACCGTCTTCGGCGGCTCGGGCTTCGTCGGGCGTCATGTGGTGCGCGCGCTGGCGCGCCGCGGCTACCGCATCCGCGTGGCGGTCCGCCGCCCGGACCTCGCCGGCTTCCTGCAGCCGATCGGCGGCGTCGGCCAGATCTCCTTCGTCCAGGCGAACCTGCGCTACCGCCAGTCCGTCGACCGCGCCGTCGAAGGCTCCGACCACGTCATCAACTGTGTCGGCGTGCTCTTCGAGGCCGGCCGCAACACCTTCGACGCCGTCCAGGATTTTGGTGCCCGCGCCGTGGCCGAGGCCGCCCGGGCCGCCGGTGCCAAGCTCACCCACATTTCCGCGATCGGCGCCAACGAGAAGTCGGAATCCTCCTACGGTCGCACCAAGGGCCGCGGTGAAGCGGCCGTGCTGCGCACGGTGCCGGATGCGGTCATCCTGCGCCCTTCCATCATCTTCGGGCCGGAGGACGGCTTCTTCAACAAGTTCGCCACCATGGCGCGTTATGCGCCGGTCCTGCCGCTGATCGGCGGCGGCCACACGAAGTTCCAGCCGGTCTATGTCGCCGACGTCGCCGAAGCCGTCGCCCGCTCGGTGGACGGCACGATCGAACGCGGCCGCATCTACGAACTCGGCGGCCCGGAAGTGCTGACCTTCCGCCAGTGTCTTGAGCTGATGCTGCGCGTGGTCGACCGCAAGAACCCGCTCGTGTCGCTGCCCTTCGGCATCGCCTCGCTGATCGGCTCCGTCGCCTCGCTGGTGCCCTTCATCGCGCCGCCGCTGACGTCCGACCAGGTGACGCTGCTGCGCTCCGACACCATCGTCTCCGAAGCGGCCCGCAGCGAAGGCCGCACCCTTGAGGCCATCGGCATCCAGCCGACCCTCGTCGAGGCGATCCTGCCGAGCTATCTCGTGCGCTACCGCCAGCAGGGCCAGTTCACCAAGATCGACAAGACGGCCTGACGCATCCATCGCCGCAATGAAAACCGGCCGCCGCGAGGGAAAACCCCGCGGCGGCCGGTTCTTTTTCGAAAGCGCTTTGAGCACTCTGTTGCACTTATGCAGCGGTTAAAAAAAGCTGCGTGGCATTTACCCGTGATTCAGCATGACGCGATATTGATTGTCGTCGGACCAGCGAATAAACACCGCCCCCGTCGCGTCGTACTGATGACAGTTCTGCGGCGTATTTTCAGGACTTTGAGAGGCTCCCGGCCCATGGGCAAGGCAATTGCAATCTTCTTCGGATTTTCGGCTCTGATCATCGTGGCCGGATCCTTTGCCGCGCCGGGAACGGTGTCTGCCGGCAAGCACGGCTGTTCGCCGGCCTACGGCGTCGACCCCTGCACGACCGCATCGGTCAAGTAAGCTTCGGCCGATCGAAGGACCGGCCGAAACCCACATCTTCAGCCGAAGACCAGAAGGCCGATCAGGCCAAGCGTGCCCACGACTATGCGCCAGATGGCGAACAGCGTGAAGCCGCGGCGAGAGACGAAGTCGAGCAGCTTGCGCACGACGAAGAGGCCCGCGACGAAAGCGGCCGCGAAGCCCACCCCGATCACCACGAGGTCATCCGAGGACAGCGCATCGCGGTTCTTGTAGAGATCGAGCGTGAAGGCACCGACCATGGTCGGCATGGCGAGGAAGAACGAGAACTCCGCCGCCGAGCGCTTGTCGGTGCCGAGCAGCAGGGCGCCGGCGATCGTCGCGCCCGAGCGCGAGGTGCCGGGGATCATCGCCAGGCACTGGCACAGGCCGATCTTGAAGGCGAGCGACGGCGGGTAGGTCATTGCATCCGTATAACGGGGCGTCAGCGGCAGGCGATCGACCACATAGAGGATGACGCCGCCGATAATCAGCACGATGCAGATCAGCATCGGCGTCTCGAAAAGCACCGTCTTGATGAAATCATGCGCGATGGCGCCGATGACGGCCGCCGGCAGGAAGGCCAACAGCACGCTGAGGACGAAGCGGCGCGCCTCCGGGCGCGATGGCAGATCGAAGGCGATGCGCAACAGCTTGGCCGCATAGACGGACAGGATCGCCAGGATGGCGCCGAGCTGGATGAGGACGGCAAAACTGTTGCCCGGCGACTTGAAGCCGAGGAAGTGCCCGGCAAGCAGGATATGGGCGGTGGAGGACACCGGGATGAATTCGGTCAGGCCCTCGATGAGACCGAGAATGAGGGCGCTGACAATCGATTGGTCTGCCATGAAAGTTCCTTGATGCTGGGAAAGGAAAGCATGAAAACGAAGCGGCCTTACGGCAAAAAGCCCGATTCGCTTGTGTTTGTACCACCAAATTTCTATAGGTTCGTCAAATCAGCCGTCGCCAAATCAGGTCCGCGTGAAGCGGCAGGCCCGGCATCGCCCCTTCCGCAAGACGAGTAAAAGCAGCGTTCATGCCCACACTCTATCATCACCCGATGTCTTCCGCCTCGCGCTTCGTCCGCCTGATTCTGGCCGAATACGGCTTCCAGACGGAGCTTGCCGAAGAGGCGCCGTGGGAAAACCGACGCGATTTCCTGGCCCTCAACCCGGCCGGAACGCTGCCCGTCTACGTCGACGACAGCATGCGGGCGCTCTGTGGCGCGAGCATCATTTCCGAATATCTCGACGAGACCCACGGCGTGCTGAAGCGCGATCGCCGGCTGCTCGCCGAAGACCCTTTTCAGCGCGCTGAAATCCGCCGGCTGACCGAATGGTTCCTGCAGAAGATGGAGCAGGACGTGACGCGCCCGCTGGTGCGAGAGCGTGTCTTCAAACTGCAGATGACGCCGGACCAGGGCGGTGGCCCGCCGGACAGCAAGATCCTGCGCAATTCGCGCGCCAATATTCGCCAGCACATGAAGTATCTCTCCTGGCTTGCCGGCTCGCGCACCTATCTCGCCGGCGACCGCCTCAGCTATGCCGACATCGCCGCCGCCGCGATGATCTCGGTGCTCGACTATATGGGGGAGATCAACTGGGCGGATGCACCGCAGGCCAAGGACTGGTATCAGCGGCTGAAATCCCGCCCCTCCTTCCGCCCGCTGCTGGCCGAGCGCGTGCGCGGCGTCACGCCGGTCTCGCACTACGCGGACCTGGATTTCTGAGGACGGACACATGTCGGGCGACGAGAGGATCCGGCGCCGCCTGACCGATTTCGTCAAGGCGGAGGCCGCCGCCAAGGGCTTCGATCTCTGTCGCATCACCGGCCCGGATTCCATTCCGCAGGCGCCGGCCCGGCTCGCCGATTTTCTCGCCGCCGGCTATCACGGTACCATGGAGTGGATGGCAGAGACGGAAGCCCGCCGCGCCGATCCGCGTGTGCTGTGGAGCGACGTGCGCTCCGTCATCCTCTTCGGCATGAATTACGGCCCGGAGCACGATCCGCGCGACGTGCTCGCCATGCCGGACCGGGCGGCGATCTCCGTCTATGCGCAGAACCGCGACTATCACGACATCATCAAAGGCAAGCTCAAGGAAGTGGCGACGCGGTTTGCCGCGCGCGGCGGGGCGGATGTCAAGGTCTTCGTCGATACGGCGCCGGTGATGGAAAAGCCTCTGGCCGCCGCTGCCGGGCTTGGCTGGCAGGGCAAGCACACCAACCTCGTCAGCCGCACGCACGGCTCCTGGCTCTTCCTCGGCAGTCTGTTCACCACCGCCGACCTCTTCCGCGACGAGCCGGAGCGCGACCATTGCGGCTCCTGCCGCGCCTGCCTCGACGCCTGCCCGACGGATGCCTTTCCGGCCCCCTACAAGATCGATGCGCGGCGCTGCATTTCCTACCTCACCATCGAACACAAAGGCCCGATCGAGCCCGAATTCCGCGAAAAAATCGGTAACCGCATCTATGGCTGCGACGATTGCCTGGCCGCCTGCCCCTGGAACAAGTTCGCCGCCAGCTCCTCCGAAATGAAGCTCAAGGCGCGCGAGGAGCTGAAGGCGCCGGCGATTGCCGACCTGCTGACGCTCGATGATCCCGGCTTTCGCACGCATTTCTCCGGCTCGCCCGTCAAGCGCATCGGCCGCGACCGCTTCGTGCGCAACGTGCTGATCGCCGCCGGCAATTCCGGCGACCGCGGCCTGATCGACCGATGTATCCTGCTTGCCGACGATGCCGCACCCGTGGTGCGCGGCATGGCCGCATGGGCGCTCTCCAGGCTGATGACCGCTGGCGAATTCGAAGAATTTGCGGCAGGAAGGGCGGACGACGCGGACGCGGATGTGCGCGCGGAATATGAAAGAGCGAAGGCGGACTGTCGATGACGCATCTCCTGATCCTCGGCGCCGGTTTTTCCGGCAAGGCCATCGGCGACGTTTTTCGCGATGCCGGCTTTTCCGTTTCCGGCACGACGCGCTCCTCCGAAAAAGCGGAGAGCCTGCGCGCGCTCGGGATCGAGCCTCTTCTTTATGATGGCGGTACGATCTCGGAAGCGCTTGCTGCGGACATGTCGCGCGCCACCCATGTCGTGCAGTCGATTGCGCCCGGCAAGGATGGCGATCCGCTGTTTCGCGCCGGAAGCCCCGCGCTGTCTGTCCTGATGCCGAAGCTCGAATGGGCCGGCTATCTTTCCACCGTCGGCGTCTACGGCGACCACAAGGGCGCCTGGGTGGACGAGGAGACGGTGCTGAACCCGGTATCCGCTCGTTCGGTGGAACGGGTCGAGGCGGAGAACCACTGGCTCGACTTCGGCAAGGCCTCCGGCCTGCCCGTCGCCGTGCTTCGTCTTTCCGGCATCTACGGGCCGGGACGCAATGCGCTGCGCAACATGGAAGACGGCACCGCCCGCCGCCTCATCAAGCCGGACCAGGTGTTCAATCGCATTCGTGTGGAAGACATCGGCCGCTCGGCGCTGTTCCTTGCGGAGAAGCGCCTGGGCGGTGTCTGGAACATCACCGACCACGAGCCCGGCCCGCCGCAGGACGTGGTTGCCGAGGCCGCCCGGCTGATGGGCCTGCCGGTGCCGCCGGATATTCCGTTCGAGACGGCGGAACTTTCCCCCATGGCACGGTCTTTCTACGGAGAGAACAAGCGCGTTTCGAACGCAAAGCTGCGTGCTGCCGGCTTCGAATTCCGCTTCCCGAACTACCGTCAATCGCTCGCCGACCTGTGGTCTTCCGGGCGCTGGCGGGGCTGAGGGCGGCGTGCCGGTAGCCTTGGCTTTTGCGCTTTTATACAACCATAAATTTATCTGCCCCAATTTCGCCGCCAGATTCATGCGCAGCGATTGCTAATATTGAAAGTTTTTTCCGAAAATTTGCACGAATGCCGCATGGCCATTCCAGCTTTACAGTCGATCCAGTTTAACGACTGATTCCGAAGAACTTTTCCTGTCATCTTAACGAAGATTAAAAATCCATCGCGGGCGATGGACTGTATAGCTGCGCGGGCTTTGACAGAATTGCGGCCGGTTGAGGCACGTTTTCGCCACTTTTGCTTCCTCATAGGGCAAGCATAGCAGCGGAAATTCACAACTCGCCCGGAAGGTCATCCGAACATGGTGCTCAAACTCTCCAGTGTGGCTCTTGCCTCCCTCGTCGCCGCCTCCTCCACCTTCGTTACATTCACCGATGCTCAGGCAGCCGGTTGCGGCCGCGCCTCGTGGTATGCGCTGCACTCGCGCACGGCCTCCGGTGAGCGTATGAACCCCAGCCTCATGACGGCCGCGCATCGCAGCCTGCGCTTCGGCACCAAGGTGAAGGTCACCAACGCGAACAACGGCAAGAGCGTCGTGGTGCGCATCAACGATCGTGGCCCGTTCATCCGCGGCCGCGTGCTCGATCTGTCCAAGGCCGCCGCCTCCAACATCGGCATGATCCGCTCCGGCCACGCCAAGATCTGTTACGAGGTCATCGGCTGATCAGGCGCTGGAGTCCGTCTGGTTCATTCTGAATCAGACAAACTCCAGGTTTCTTTGTTTTCGTTTGTCTTTCCGGGAAAACCGGTTCCCACTTTTCCCTGACAAACTCTAATCTCACCGCGCCGGCTTGCCCTCGGCGCGTTCCGCCGCTACCACGACGCAAAACGGAGTAAACGTATGCGATTGGGTGGGCGGCTTTCCGGAGCCATCGAGGTTCTGACGGATATCGAGACGCGGCGGCGCCCCGTCGCCGATGCGCTCAAGGACTGGGGTCTCTCCCATCGTTTCGCCGGCTCCGGCGACCGTGCCGCGATCGGCAACATCGTGTACGACGCGTTGCGCATGAAACTGTCGCACGCCTATCTGATGGAAGACGACAGCCCCACCGCCCTTGGCCACGCCGTGCTGCTGCGCCAATGGGGCCTGACGCCCGAGGCCATCGCCGCCGAACTCGACGGCGACCGGTTTGCCCCGGAGCTGCTGTCTGAAGAGAAGCTTGCCGCCTTCCGCGCCCGCAACCTCGACGAAGCCGCACCGCATGTGCAGGGCGACATCCCGGAATGGATTCAGCCCTCCTTCGAGGAAAACTTTTCCGACAAATGGCTGGACGAGGCCAAGGCGCTTGCCGGACGCCCGACGCTGGACCTGCGCGCCAACACGCTGAAGGCGGGCCGCGACAAGGTGCTGAAGGCACTGGAGCGCAACGCCGCCGTCGCCTCCCCCATCGCCCGCCAGGGCATCCGCATTCCGGCCGGCGAAGGCCCGTCGCGCCTGCCGAACGTCACCGCCGACCTCGCCTTCCAGAAGGGCTGGTTCGAGGTGCAGGACGAAGGCTCGCAGATCGTCGCTGATCTCGTGCTGCCGCAGGAGGGCGAGCAGGTGCTCGATTTCTGCGCCGGCGGTGGCGGCAAGACGCTCGCCATGGCGGCCGCAATGAACAACAAGGGCCAGGTGCACGCCTACGACACCGACCGCAAGCGCCTCGCCCCGATCATCGAGCGGCTGAAGCGTGCCGGCACCCGCAATGTCCAGGTCCACCAGGACATCACGAGCCTTACCGCCCTCACCGGCCGCTTCGACCGGGTGCTGGTTGACGCCCCCTGCACCGGCACCGGCACCTGGCGCCGGCGGCCGGACACCAAGTGGCGCCTCACCGAAAAGAACCTCGAAGAACGCCTCGGCCAGCAGCAGGAAGCGCTTGCCAATGCCAGCGCCTATGTGCGTCCCGGCGGTTCGCTGCTCTACGTCACCTGTTCGATCCTGCCGCAGGAAAACGAGAACCAGGTCCACGCTTTCTGCGAGAACAACCCGGAATTCGAGATCCTTTCGGCCGCCAAGGCCTGGCAGGATCTGTTCGGCACCGACAAGCCGCAGCCCTGGTCGACGGACAAGAAGACGGTGACGCTGACGCCCGCGTCCACCGATACGGACGGCTTCTTCTTCTGCGCCATGGGCCGCCGGGCCTGACGGCTGCGGCGTCGCACCTCTTGCGCTCTGTCAAATGTGTGGAACAGCTTGAAACCGTTCTAAACTATACACTTTGACACCAGTTTTTATTTGGTCCATGACAATAACGCCTGAATAAACCCGGGTCCGGCCTGCCTGCCGGGCCATCCGGGCGACGGTCGCCAAGGGAGGCGCACCGCCACGTCCGGTGTCGGGGGACACATCGAACAGGACACCAGGAGACGTCATGACCACTTCCTTCCTTCGCGCGGCTGCCTTTGTGCTCGCTGCCGCGACGTCGAGCCTTGCCATCGGCACCGCCCATGCGGCGGCCGATCCGGCTGCGATCGTCAAGCACTATGCTGAAATTGCCCATGCCAAATATTCCGACTCGCTGGCGGCCGCCGAGGCGCTCGACGCGGCGGTCGACGCGCTCATCGCCACGCCGAACGACGAGACGCTGAAGGCTGCGCGCGAAGCGTGGCTGAAGTCCCGCGTGCCCTACCAGCAGACGGAAGCCTACCGCTTCGGTAACCCGCTCGTCGACGACTGGGAAGGCAAGGTCAATGCCTGGCCGCTCGATGAAGGCCTGATCGACTATGTCGACCCGAGCTACGGCACGGAAAGCGACGAGAACGCGCTGTTCGTCGGCAATGTCATCGCCAATCCGAAGCTCGAAATCGGCGGCAAGACGATCGACGCCACCACGATCACCCCGGCCGTGCTGCAGGAACTGCACGAGGCGGGCGAAGTCGAGGCGAACGTCGCCACCGGCTACCACGCCATCGAATTCCTGCTGTGGGGCCAGGACCTGAACGGCACCGGCAAGGGTGCGGGCAACCGCCAGGCTTCGGACTACGACAAGGCCAATTGCACCAACGGCAATTGCGACCGCCGCGGCGCCTACCTGAAGGCCGCCTCGTCGCTGCTCGTCACCGATCTCGAAGAGATGGTCGCCGCCTGGGCGCCGGAAGGCGACGCCACGAAGAACGTGACCGCCGACCCGAAGGCGGGCATCACCGCCATGCTGACCGGCATGGGCTCGCTCTCCTACGGCGAACTTGCCGGCGAGCGCATGAAGCTCGGCCTACTGCTGCACGATCCGGAAGAAGAGCACGATTGCTTCTCCGACAACACGCACAACTCGCATTACTACGACGTCGTCGGCATCCAGACCGTCTATACGGGCGAATATACTCGTGCGGACGGCTCGAAGCTGACCGGCCCGTCGCTCTCGGAACTGGTCGCGGAAAAGGACGCCGCGCTCGACACCGAGATGAAGGGCAAGCTCGATGCGAGCCATGCGGCCTTCAAGGCGCTGGTGGACCGTGCCGAAGGCGGCGAGGCCTATGACCAGATGATCGGCGAAGGCAATGCCGAGGGCAACAAGGTGGTGCAGACCGCCGTCGACAGCCTGATCGACCAGACCAAGACGATCGAGCGCGTCATTGCGTCGCTCGATATCGGCAAGATCGAGCTTGAAGGCTCCGACAGCCTGGATAATCCTAACGCTGTCTTCCAATGATAGAAGGCGGGCCGCATCTTCGCGATAGCGGCCCGATTTCGCAATGACAGAACGCCCCGCCCGTCGCCTGCTCGCGGTTTTTGCCGCGGTCTCCGTCGTGGCGGGCGTTTTTGTTCTTGGGAAGGCCTATTCTGCCGGCCAGGGCCGGGACGACCTCTCGGCAAAGGACCGCAAGCGCGTCGCTGCCGTGACGCGGCTCACCACGGATTTTTCCGCCGCCGAACAGTACGAGGCGATGTCCGGGGGTGCTGCGACCTCGCTTGCCTCGGTCAACCTGAACAGCTTTTCGCATTTTTCGGAAAACATCAGCTTTGCCGAGGAAGAGACGTTTAAGCTCGGCAATGCGCTGTTCCAGAAACTCTGGGTGTCCTCGCCCTCCTCCACGCAGGCCTCCGATGGGCTTGGGCCGTTCTACAATGCGCGTTCCTGCCAATCCTGCCACATCAAGGACGGCCGGGGCCATCCGCCGGAGGGCGCTGATGACGCGACCTCGATGTTCCTGCGCCTGGCCCGTGCCGCGGTGACGCCGGAGGAAGAGGCGGCGCTCAAAGATTTCAGCGAGATGAGCCTGCCGGACCCGGTCTATGGCCGCCAGTTGCAGGACCTCGCCGTTCCCGGCCTGAAGGCCGAAGGCCGCATGGTGATCGACTATACCGAGGAAGCGGTGACGCTGGCCGGCGGCGAAGTCGTGATGCTGCGCCGGCCGACCTATTCCGTCGCCGATCTCGCCTATGGCGACCTCGGCAGGACGACGACGCTCTCGCCGCGCGTCACCCAGCCGATGCTCGGCCTCGGCCTCGTCCAGGCGATCCACGAGGCGGATATCCTGGCGCTTGCCGACCCGGACGATGCGGACGAGGACGGCATCAGCGGCAAGGCGGCCGTCGCGATCGACCCGAAGACCGGCAAAAAGACGCTCGGCCGCTTCGGCTGGAAGGCGCAGTCCGCCTCCGTGCGCCAGCAGAGCGCCGACGCCTTCGCCCACGATATCGGCATCTCGACGCCCGAAGTGCCACTGCACCAGGGGGACTGCATGGCCGCGGAAGCCGCCTGCCTGGAGCGCCCGAATGGCGTGCAGGCGCGGCTCGGCGATGTGGAGGCGCCGCCGCCGATCATGGACCTCGTGACCTTCTACGCGGAAAATCTTGCCGTGCCGGCGCGGCGCAAGGCGAGTTTCGCCGAGACGCTTGCGGGAAAACGCGTGTTCTACGAGACCGGCTGCACCAGCTGTCATCAACCGAAATTCGTGACGCGGCGCGATGCCGCAAACAAGGCCCATGCCTTCCAGCTTATCTGGCCCTATTCCGATTTCCTGCTGCACGACATGGGCGAAGGCCTTGCCGATGGACAGGCGGTTGGGGTTGCGACCGGCCGGGAGTGGCGCACGCCCCCGCTCTGGGGCATCGGCCTTACAAAAACCGTCAACGGCCATACGTTCTTCCTGCATGACGGGCGCGCCCGCAACCTCACCGAGGCCATCCTCTGGCACGGCGGCGAGGCAAAGGCGGCGCGCGACCGCTTCACCACGCTGGAAAAACAAGACCGCGACGCCCTTCTGACCTTCCTGGAGAGCCTCTGATGCAGACCCGGCGCCACCCCTTCCGTTTTGCCTCCCTCATTGCCGCTGGCCTGATGCTTTCGGCGAGCCCGCCGGCCTTCGCTCAGGAGAGCAGCACCCCCGTGCCGCCGGAGCTGACGGAACAGATCGTCACCGGCATCATGACGCGCGCCGTCGATGACGTCATCCGCCCCGGCTATCGCACTTTCCAGGCGTCTGCCGGCAAGCTGGCGGAGGCGACCGGCGCCTTCTGCAAGGCACCGTCCGACGCCAGCCGCAAGGCCGTCGACGACGCGTTCCGCCAAGCGGTCACCGACTGGGGGCATATCGAGATCGTGCGCATCGGCCCGGTAATCGACGACAACCGCTTCGAGCGCATCCTGTTCTACCCGGACCGCAAGGGCACCGGCCTGAAACAGGTGCAAGCGCTGCTCCAGAAGCAGGAGGAGAAGGACACCGACGCCGCGACGATGGGCGGCAAGAGCGTGGCGATCCAGGGTTTTGGCGCGATCGAATTCGCGCTCTACGGCACGGGCGCCGAAACGCTGATGGACAAGCCGGACGGCTTCCGCTGCCGCTACGCCGCCGCCGTCGCCACCCATATCGAGACGACGGCCGGCCAACTCGTGGCGGCCTGGGATGCGCCGGACGGCGTGCAGGACGACTGGAAACACCCCGGGCCGCAAAACCCCGTCTTCCGCACCGGACGGGAAGCAATCACCGCGCTGCTCGGCATTCTCGTCCATGGCGCGGAGGCGGTGCGCGACCAACGAATCGAGACCTTCTACCGCAATGGCGGCATCGCGCGGCCGAAATCGGCGGTGTTCTGGCGCTCCGGCAACACCTGGACGTCTATTTCCGCCAATATCGAAGGCCTGCAAGTTCTGTTCGACACGTCCGGCATGCGGGAGCTGGTCGATCCGAATTTCGCGTCGATCAACGAGAATATCGACTTCGTGCTGAAATCGCTCGGCCACATCGCGCCGATGGTCGATTCGGACGTGGAAAAGGCCGTCTCGACGCCTGAGGAGCAGCAGAAGATCAACTTCCTCCTCGTCAACACGCGCGACCTGATCCTGCGCCTCGACGCCGGCTATGGCGGCGCCATCGGCCTTGGCTCCGGCTTCTCCTTCTCGGACGGCGACTGATGCGGGGCGCCGGCGTCCATAGTGCGCTTCTCGACCGGCGCAGCTTCCTGCGCATGGCGGGGGCTGCCTGGGTCGCGTCACTCGGTGCCCGCCAGTCCTTTGCGCTGTCACGCACCGACGCCGTCTTCGCCTCCGGCTACCGGGATCGCGACGGCAGTTTCGGCATTGCCGTGCTTGCGGAAGACGGGTCGATCATCGACAGGACGCCGCTGCCGGCCCGAAGCCACGGCATGGCCTTTTCGCCCGCCACAGGCCATCTCGTCGCCTTCGCGCGCCGGCCCGGCACCTTCGCGCTGGTGATCGACCAAAGCGGCAAGGCCGCGCCCGTGACGATCGCCGCCGCCGAGGACCGGCATTTCTTCGGCCATGGCTGCTTCTCGCCGGATGGCCAGCTGCTCTATGCCAGCGAGAACGATTTCGACGCCAACCGCGGCGTCATCGGCCTCTACGACGCCCGCGAAAACTACCGCCGCATCGGCGAATATTCGACCTACGGTATCGGCACGCACGATCTTTCCGTCAGCGATGACGGCCGGATGCTGATCGCCGCCAATGGCGGCATCGAGACCCATCCGGATTTCGGCCGCACCAAGCTCAATCTCGACCATATGGAGCCGTCGCTGGCGCTCATCGATGCCGCGACCGGCGCGCTCATCGAGCGTCACACGCTGCCGGAAAAACTCCGCCAGCTTTCCACGCGCCATATCGACCTCGACGACAGGGGCCGCATCTGGTTCGCCTGCCAATATGAAGGCCCGCGCAACGATTTGCCGCCGCTCGTCGGCTCTTTCGGCAAGGGCGAGGACCTGCGCTTCCTCTCGCTCCCCGAGGAAACCACCATCGGGCTTGCCAACTATGTCGGCGCCATCGCCGTCAACCGCCGCGAAAACCTCGTCGGCCTGACTTCGCCGAACGGCGGGCGCTTCGTCGTGCTCGACGCGAAGACGGGTGGCGTGCTGCGCGAAGAGGCCGTCGCGGATGCCGCCGGCATCGCGGCCGCACCGCACGGGTTTGCCGTCTCCTCCTATGACGGGCGCTTTGCCGAACGCCGCGGGGACATCGCCTGGGACCAGCACATCGCCAGCCTGCGCCGATGACCGCACCCCCTGGACGGCCGCGCGCGGCGCGCTAGTTCCAGGCGCATGAACAACAAGCCCCTCGTCTATCTCGCCTTCATCATCCTCGTCCTCGGCGGCGGCCTTATTATCGGCGCCAACAACGTGCCTGGCGACTGGTATCAGTCGCTGGCAAAACCCGCGTTCAACCCGCCGAACTGGGTTTTTGCACCCGTCTGGAGCATCCTCTACGTCATCATCGGCGTGGTCGGCGCGCGCACCTGGCTGTCGCCCCTTCGCCGATCGATCGCGATGCGCCTGTGGTTTGCGCAACTCGTCTTCAACTTCGCCTGGTCGCCCGCCTTCTTCGGCCTTCAGGATCCGATGTCGGCGATGATCATCATCCTCGGCCTGCTGGTCTCCGTCGCGGGCTTCATCGTGGTCTCCTGGCGGCAGGACCGCACGGCGGCGCTGCTCTTCCTGCCCTATCTCGCCTGGGTCGCCTTCGCGACGGCGCTCAACGCGGCAATTCTCGCGCTGAACTGAAAGACGCTTGCAGTGCAGCAAGCGCCATGCAAACGTCGGCCACCCTCGTTCCAGGCCGGCGCGCCGGCAGACATGTGTGCACCATGACCGATTTCCCGCCGGCCGATTTCGCCGGCCGCATCACCCGAAGTTTTGCGCGCCAGCCCGCGATGGCGCTGATCGGCGCCGAGCTGACCCGCGTCGAGCACGGCACGGTGGAGATCGAGCTGCCCTTCGACGAGAAGCTGACGCAGCAGCACGGTTTCCTCCATGCCGGCATCATCTCCGCCGCCCTCGACGCCGCCTGCGGCTATGCCGCCTATTCGGTGATCGATGCCGATGCCTCGATCCTGACGATCGAGTTCAAAGTCAATTTGATGTCGCCGGGGCGTGGCGAGCGTTTCCTGTTCCGCGGCGAGGTCACCAAGCCGGGCTCCAACATCATCGTCGCCGACGGACGCGGCTATGCCATCTCCGACGGGCCGGCAAAGCTCATCGCCTCTATGACGGGCACGATGATGGTGGTGCGCGGCCGGCAGGACATCGCCGAATGAGCGTCACTCTCAAGACCGTCGTTAGCCACCGCATCCTCTATGTCATGGCCGTGGATGCCGAATACGGCCCGCACCTGAAAGCCCGCATCACGCCCTTCATGACCGGCGTCGGCCCCGTGGAGGCCGCCGTGCAGCTGACATTGGCGCTCAGTCATCTGGAATCCGAGGCGCAGCTGCCCGATTTCGTCGTCTCGCTCGGCTCCGCCGGATCGGCGACGCTGGAGCAAACCGGCGTTTACCAGGCGATATCGGTCTCCTACCGCGACATGGATGCCTCGCCGCTCGGCTTCACCAGGGGTGCCACGCCCTTCCTCGACCTGCCGGTGGAAGTGAAACTGCCCGTCCGCATTCCCGGCATCCCGGAAGCCCGGCTTTCGACCGGCGCCAACATCGTCTCCGGCGCCGCCTATGCCGATATCGATGCGGACATGGTGGAGATGGAGACCTTTGCCGAACTGCGCGCCTGCCAGGCTTTTGGCGTGCGGCTGATCGGGCTGCGCGGCATTTCCGACGGCAAGGCCGAGCTCACCCATATCGGCGACTGGACGGAGTACCTGCATGTGATCGACGAGAGGCTCGCCGCCGCCGTCGACATTCTGGAAGCGGCCATCGCCAGCGGCACGATCGTTCGCAACGGCTGAAAATCCGGCCGTCCCCGGTTGCGCGGCGCGAGGTTTTTCATTAAAGGCTCGCCATGACCCAGACAGCTCATCCCGACAGCGTTCTCATCATCGATTTCGGCAGCCAGGTGACCCAGCTCATCGGGCGGCGCGTGCGCGAAGCAGGCGTCTATTGCGAGATCATCCCCTTCCAGTCGGCGGAAGAAGCCTTCCACCGCATGCAGCCGAAGGCGATCATCTTCTCCGGCGGACCCGCCTCGGTTCTGGACCAGGGCAGCCCCCGCGCACCGCAGATCGCCTTCGATTCGGGCCTCCCGATCCTCGGCATCTGCTATGGCCAGCAGACGCTCGCGACCCAGCTCGGCGGCACCGTCGAGGGCGGCCACGCCCGCGAATTCGGCCGCGCAGACGTCGAGATCCTTAAAAGTAGCCCGCTGTTCGACGGTTTCTGGGAGGTCGGCCAAAAATATCCGGTCTGGATGAGCCATGGCGACCGCGTCACCGTCGCGCCCGAAGGCTTCGAGATCATCGGCACCTCGGAAAACGCCCCCTTCGCCATCTGCGTCAACGAGGCGAAGCGCTACTACACGACCATGTTCCACCCGGAAGTGGTGCACACGCCGGATGGCGCCAAGCTGCTCTCCAACTTCGTGCACAAGATTGCCGGTATCAAGGGCGACTGGTCGATGTCGGCCTACCGCGCGCGCGCCGTGGAAGCCATCCGCGAGCAGGTCGGCGACAAGCGCGTCATCTGCGCCCTGTCTGGCGGTGTCGACAGTTCCGTCGCGGCGCTCCTCATCCATGAGGCGGTCGGCGCGCAGCTCACCTGCATCCTCGTCGACCATGGCCTGATGCGCAAGAACGAGGCGGCCGACGTCGTCGCCATGTTCCGCGAGCACTACAACCTGCACCTCATCCATGTCGATGCCGTCGATCGTTTCGTCGGCGAGCTGGAAGGCGTCTCCGACCCGGAAACCAAGCGCAAGATCATCGGCCGCCTGTTCATCGAAGTGTTCGAGGACGAGGCCAAAAAACTCGGCGGCGCGGAATTCCTCGCCCAGGGCACGCTCTATCCGGATGTCATCGAAAGCGTCTCCTTCACCGGCGGCCCCTCGGTCACCATCAAGTCGCACCACAATGTCGGCGGCCTGCCCGACCGCATGAACATGAAGCTGGTGGAGCCGCTGCGTGAGCTCTTCAAGGACGAAGTGCGCGTGCTCGGCCGCGAACTCGGCCTGCCGGACTCATTCATCGGCCGCCACCCCTTCCCGGGTCCGGGCCTTGCCATCCGCTGCCCCGGCGGCATCACCCGCGACAAGCTGGAAATTCTCCGCGAGGCCGACGCGATCTATCTCGACGAGATCCGCAAGGCCGGCCTCTACGACAAGATCTGGCAGGCCTTCGCGGTACTGCTGCCGGTCCAGACCGTCGGCGTGATGGGCGACGGCCGCACCTACGAATTCGTCTGTGCGCTGCGCGCCGTCACCTCCGTCGACGGCATGACCGCCGACTTCTACCACTACGACATGAACTTCCTCGGCCGCGCCGCCACCCGCATCATCAATGAAGTCCGCGGCATCAACCGCGTCGTCTACGACGTGACGAGCAAGCCGCCCGGCACGATCGAGTGGGAATGACTGCGGCAGGCTGCGCGATACTATGACCGTTTCGCGCGGTCTTGGCCTGCCCTACGCAGATAGAGGATCTGGGCGGTCAAGCCGACGATCAGAAGCGCCAGCAGCGCGCCCTGGGCTCCGAGAAGCAGCGGCGATTTCAGGTCGGTGACCAGCGGGTGGCCGTCCGGAACGCGGCGCAGGATCTCCGTGACGGTCGGCAGCATCAGAAGAAAGACGCTCAGCGTCAGACAGATGATTTCAACATATCTGGCTGCGGGTGACGGCCGCAGAACGCGTTCGGCGCCATAACCTGCCAGCAGGAACAGGATCGTCGCAATGCCGATGCCATAGCTGACCGGCTGATGGGCAACGAGAAACACGGTCGCAGCACCGATCAGCATGGACACAAAATAGAGAGTACCCAATGCGGACCTCGGAACGATACGGCCATGCCGTGCGATCATGTAAAGGGCGGCGGGGATGGCTGGCAGGCTGCCGATCGTGTGGACCCAGCCAAGGGTGGAAATTCCGAACATGGACATGACCTTTCTCGTCAAGTGGACGATGTGAGCTTTGCGAAAGAAAACTATCTACTAGTTGATAGGTTGTTAGGGCGCGTAGGCATCCGTCGGCGAAGCTCCGGGTTAAACTGCGATGCGCTTCAGCAACGGCTTTGTTATCACGCCAAAAATTGCAGGGTCGCCATAGGCGCGCGCCGAAAGCATGGCGCCATGCACGGTGGCCATGAGCATTTCGGCGTTTTCCCTGGCGGTCCCGATCGGGGCGAAACGGCCCTCCGCCAGCCCGCGCTCCAGGACGGATGTGAGCCACTCCGAGAGCGTTCGAAAATGCCCGCGCACTTCGAGCGCGACCTCTTCGGGAAGAACCTGGATTTCACTGGCCAGCAGAGCGCAGGCGCAGAACGGGTGCGATGCATCCGCGATACATGCCTCCCAGTAGCCGACATAGGCACGAAGTTGATCGAGCGGATCGAGAACATTGCGTTCCAGTGCGGCGATCCCCGCTTCACCCTCCTCCCGGTACTGTTTGACGACGGTGCGGACGAGATCCGATTTTGCGGGAAAATGATGGTGAATGCTCGCCTTGCGAATGCCGACCACGCTGGAAATATCGGCATAACTGAAGCTGTTGTAGCCACCCTTGATAATCAGGGCGCGGGCGCAGCTGACAATGTCTTCGGCTTTGGTCGATACGTTTCCCATACCGCAAGCCTACCAACTAGTAGGCAGTTCGTCAAGATGGATGATTTCGAACTGCTTTGCTCAAAACCCAAACGATTGCTGCGCAGGTTCGGGTTGCTCGAAGGAAATGCCTTCCAGTGCCAGCATCTTCAGCTTGGAGGAGGCACCGCCGGGGGCGGAGAAGCCGCCGACCTTGCCGCCCGCGGCGAGCACGCGGTGGCAGGGGATGATGAGGGCGACGGGGTTTTTCGCCATGGCTTGGCCGACCTCGCGCGCCATTTCCGGGCCGGCGCCAAGGTCGCGGGCGATCGTGCCGTAGGTCGTCGTCTCGCCCCAGTGCACCCGGCGCGCGGCATCGTAGATCGCGCGGAAGAACGCGCTCTGGCCGTCGAGGTCGAGCGGGACCTTGGAAAAATCCGCCTGCTCGCCGGCGAAGTAGCGTTTGACGGCCGCGACCGTCTCGGCGATGGCCGGAGGCGGTTCGGCGGCTTCCGCCTCGGGCAGGTGGCGCAGCAAGAGGCGGCGGGTTGTGGCCGCATCGTCGCCGGGCAGCTGGAAGCGCACGACGCCGGCAGCGGTCCAGGCGATGCCGCAGGGGCCGCCCTCGGTGTCGAAGATCAGAAAATGGGTCTTGCCGGGCATGATCGGCTCCTCCGTTCCCGTTTTGTCACAAGATCGGGCTTTGCCCGGCCGCTTTCAACCCGTTTCTTGCCGGGACTTGCGTGATCCGCCGCCAATTCGCATAAACCGTCGCAAAATATATCAGCGAGGAAACGACGTGGAGCATTCGGAGATCATCATCGGCGGCGATACCGCGGGCATCGAATGGCGCCTGCCCGTCTTCCGCTTCAAGGGCAGCGACGCCAAGGCGCCGTCCGTCTACATCCAGGCGGCGCTGCATGCCAACGAGCTGCCGGGCACGGCGCTCGCGCACTTTCTGTTGGAGACGCTGCGCAAGGCGGAAGCCGGCGGCGCGATCCTCGGCGACATGACCGTGATCCCGCAGGCGAACCCGATCGGTCTTGCGCAGTCGCATTTTGGCGAGATGCAGGGCCGGTTCGAGCTTGGCTCGCGCACCAATTTCAATCGCGACTTTCCGCTGGTCGCGCTTGCGGAGCGCGAGACGCTGCTGGAAAATCTCGACCGCCGCAGCGCCGCCGACCGGCTGAAGCGCACACTCCTGCACACGGCACTCGGCGCGGATCTCGTGATCGACCTCCATTGCGACGACGAATCCCTGCAATATGCCTATATCGACGACGCCTTCTGGCCGGAAGCGGCCGACCTTGCCGCCGCGCTCGACATGCAGGCCGTATTTCTTTCCGACGGTGAAAGCAGCGCCTTCGAGGAAGCGGTCGGCCATGCCTTCAAGCACCAGGGCGGCGACAAGCTGAAAACCGTGCCTGGCCGTCTTGCGGTGACGGTCGAACTGCGCGGCAGGCGCGACGTCTATCCGGAGATGGCGAAGGCGGATGCGGCAGGCCTTTGGCAGTTCCTCGCCGGCCGCGGCGTCGTGTCCGATCCCGCTTACCGGGCTAAGGATTACGCCGGCCCGGCCATTTCGCTCGACAATATCGAGATGGTGCGGGCGCCCGAGCCGGGCACCGTGCTCTTCCACCGCGACATCGGCGACACGGTGAAGGCCGGCGACCTGCTGGCGACGCTGATCATGCGCCCCGGCGAGCCGGATGGTACGCTTCCCGTGAAGGCGGGCCATGATGGGCTAATCGCCACCCGCACCTCCGCGCGCTATGCGCGCCGCGGCGAGGACCTGATGAAGATCGCCTGCCACGAGGCGACCCGGAAGGATCGCAAGCCGGGCACGCTGGAGGACTGAGCGATAATCTTCCAAATGGGGTCCGTTACCCCTCGCATTCGCATCATCCGAAGCAATATATAGTGGCGGCAGAATAGGTTGCCGCCTCTGGATGGTCCGCACGCAGCATGATTGAGACGTTCTCCACCTACTGGCCGCATATCCTCGTCGCGCTCTCGATCATCCTCGGCGTGCCGGCCGCCATCCACGCCACCATGACGAAGGAAGAGGTTCGCGCGGCAATCGGCTGGGTCGGCGTCATCGTGCTGTCGCCCGTGGTGGGTGCGCTCATCTATGCCATCGGCGGGGTGAACCGCATCCGCCGCAAGACGCTGAACCTCAGCCGCGAGGGGCTGCTCGCCGCCGGCTGGCACCATATGGCGGAATACGACGTTTCGAACGAGCACATGCAGGTGACCTATGGCGGCGCGCTCGCCGCCATGCAGCGGCTCGGCGACACGGTGGGGCGCTGCAAGCTCACCTCCGGCAACCGCATCAAGCTTCTCTCGACCGGCGACGAGGCCTATGCGGCGATGCTCGCCGCCATCGACGCCGCGGAACGCTCCATCCTGCTCGAAACCTATATTTTCGACCGCGACCAGGCCGGCGAGCGCTTCGTGGCGGCGCTCTCGGCGGCGGTTAGCCGCGGCGTTGAGGTACGCGTGCTGATCGATGCGGTCGGCGCGCGCTATTCCATCCCCTCGATCGTTTCCGAGCTGCAACGCGCCAACGTGCCGACGGATGTGTTCAATGGCAATATCGTGATGGGCCTGCGCCTGCCCTATGCGAACCTGCGCACCCACCGCAAGATCATCATCGTCGACGGCAGCGTCGCCTTCACCGGCGGGCTCAACATCCGCGCCGGCTTCTGCGCCGAATTCTCCGGCGATGCGGCGGCGCTGGACACGCATTTCCGCATCACCGGCCCCATCGTCAGCGATCTCTTCCGCATCGCCTATGAAGACTGGCGCTTTTCCGGTGGCGAGGATCTCGCCGGCGAGGTCTGGCAGATCGCCGGGCCGCCGGATGCGCCGGATAGCGGCATGCTCGCCCGTGTCGTGCCCTCCGGACCGGACAAGAGCCTGGAGACCAACCACCGCATGCTGATGGGCGCCGTCTCGGTCGCCAAGAAGCATATCCGCATCATGTCGCCCTATTTCCTGCCTGACCGGGAACTGATCAGCGCGATCGTCACGGCGGCGCGGCGCGGGGTGGAGATCGACATCGTCGTGCCGTCGGCCAACAACCTGAAGCTCGTCGACCTCGCCATGACCGCGCAGTTCGACCAGATGCTGAAATATGGCTGCCGCATCTGGCGGGCATCCGGTGCCTTCAACCATTCCAAGCTGGCCGTCATCGACGATGCCTGGTCCTATATCGGCTCGTCGAACATCGATCCGCGCTCGCTGCGGCTGAATTTCGAGGTGGATATCGAGGTGATCGATGCGGAGTTCGCCGATCTTATCGGCGAGCGCATCGCCGCCGCCCTCTCGGAGGCGGTGGAGGTGAAGCTCGACGAACTCCGGGCGCGGCCCTTTGCGCAGCGCCTGGTCGAGCGCGTCACATGGCTTGGTTCGCCCTATCTGTGACGCCGAGCGAACGCTCCCAGACGACCTTCAGGTCGATATGCGCCTTGATCGGCAGGTGATCGGAGGCGACGCGGGCAAGCGGCGTGTCGTGCACCTCGACGGAGGTGACGAGATCGTGTGGGTGGCCGAGCGCCCGGTCGAGCGCCAGCACCGGAAAGCGTGACGGAAAGCTCGGCACCGCGCCGGAGGCCGGATCGAAGGTCGGCTGGAGGCGGGAGAGCGATGAGCGGCGGCCGACGCGCCATTCGTTGAGGTCGCCGACGAGCAGGGTCGGCATCTGCTCCTCTTCCGCAACCGAGGCGAGGATCGCCATGGCCTGCTGCTCGCGCGAGCGCTTCAGCAGGCCGAAATGCGCGGCGACGAGGCGGAGCTTGCCCATCGGCAAATCGAGCGTCACGACCAGCGCGCCCCGCGGCTCGACACCCGGCAGCTTCAACTGGCGGACGGCGCCAACGGCCCCCTTGCGCATCATGATCATGTTGCCGTGCCAGCCGTGGCCGGTGGAGGAGAGCGCCGTGATCGGCACCGGCACGAGGCCGCAATCGCGCTCCAGGATTTCGAGATTGAGCAGACCCGAGCGCTCGCCAAAACGCTTGTCCGCCTCCTGGATCGCGATGATATCCGCGTCGATCTCGGCGATCACGCTTGCCGTGCGTTCCGGATCGAAGCGCCGGTCGACGCCCACGCATTTGTGCACGTTGTAGGACGCGATGACGGTATCGCCGGGGCGATTGTCTTCCGGCGGCCGGTGGCCGCGACGGTTTCGGATGGCCGACAGCAGCGCGGCCGACATGAGCTTGTCGTTCAGCTTTCTGTCCACTCGTCCTTCCTTCGCGGCATAGCGCATCATATGGGCGCTTTCCCCCGGTCGGCAACCTCTGTCGCGCCAGAAGGTTCCGCAAAGAATGTCAGGGCAGCGCGCTCACCTGCATCTTCGGGCTGTCGAGCAGGATGGTCGAGCGCAGCGTCTTGATCTCGCCGATGCGTTCGAACTCGCTCCACAGCAGGCGCCGGTAATCGGCAACGTCCTTCACCGCGATCTTCAGCAGAAAATCGAAATCGCCCGCCACCGTGTGGCACTCCACCACCTCCGGCATGCGGCGCACCAGATCGATGAAGCGCTCGCCGACCTTCGGCGCGGTGCGCTCCAGCGTCACCTCCAGAAAGGCCTGGAAGCCGATGCCGGCCGCACGCGGATCGACGATCACCGTATGGCGGATGACGCCTGTCGCCTCCAGCCGCGCCAGCCGGCGCGACAGCGGTGCGGGTGACAGCCCCACCTTCTCCGCAAGCTGGTTGTTGGAGAGCCCGGCATCCTCGACGAGCAGGCGGATGATGCGCCGGTCCGTCTGGTCGAGCGCCACCTCGCCGTCCGCCTTTTTGTCCATGATCGCCCCTCGCGCAAAAACACGCATCAATCTAGCGTCAGCCTGCAATAATACAAAAGCTTCTTGCGCTTTCTCCGCAATATCATGGTCGATTTTGCCCAGGCTTTGGCCTAAACCGGACTGATCTTCACGCCACCAAGGAACCGGCCATGTTCGACGCCCTCACCCGCCAGCCCGATGATCCGTTGCTTGCCCTGATCGGTCTTTACCGGGCGGATGAACGCGCTGGCAAGGTGGATCTCGGCGTCGGCGTCTATCGCGACGAGACGGGTGCGACGCCGATCTTCCGCGCGGTGAAGGAGGCCGAGCGCCGCCTCGTCGAGACGCAGCCGACCAAGGCCTATGTCGGCCCCGAGGGCGACCCCGTCTTCCTCGACCGTCTCTGGGCGCTGACGACGGGCGAAGCCGGCCGCGGCCGCGCCACCGCCGCGCTCCAGACGCCGGGCGGCTCCGGCGCACTGCGGCTTGCCGCTGACCTGATGGCACGCATGGGCACCAAGGGCATCTGGCTCGGCCTGCCAAGTTGGCCGAACCATGCCAGCATCTTCAAGGCCGCCGGCCTCGAAGTCATCACCTATCCCTTCTTCGACATCCCGTCGCAGACCGTGCAGTTCGACCGCATGATGGAGGCGCTGACAGGCGCCGCACCCGGCGATGCCGTGCTGCTGCATGCAAGCTGCCACAACCCGACCGGCGCCGGCCTCACCGCCGAGCAGTGGCGCGCCGTCTCCGACCTCATCGCCGCGCGTGGCCTGCTGCCGCTCGTCGACATCGCCTACCAGGGTTATGGCCGCGGCCTCGACGAGGACGCCGCGGGGCTTCGCACCCTGCTGACCGCCGTGCCGGAAGCGCTCGTCGCCGTCTCCTGCTCGAAATCTTTCGGCCTCTATCGCGAGCGCACCGGCGCCATCTATGCCGCCTGCGCCAACGCCGACAGCGCACTCTCTGTGCGCACCAACCTCGCGGCCCTCGCCCGCACCAGCTATTCCATGCCGCCGGACCATGGCGCCGCCGTTGTCAGCACGATCCTCGGCGACGCGGCGCTGACGGCCGACTGGATGGAAGAGATCGAGACCATGCGGCTGCGCATCACCTCGATCCGCGAACGGCTCTCCGCCGGGCTTTCCCGCCGCTGGCAGGTGCTGACGGCGGTGCGCGAGCAGGAGGGCATGTTCTCGCTGCTGCCGCTCGAAGAGGCGGACGTGCTGAAGCTGCGCGCCGAGCACGCGATCTACATGCCGACCTCCGGCCGCATCAACATTGCCGGCCTCAAGACCGCCGAAGTCGATGCCGTCATCGAGAAATTCCTGAGCCTCTGAGGGAACCATGTCGGCCGAGACCGCGACACAGACCGAGCGCCATTCCGCCTATGAGGATGCCATCGCCATCCTCGTCGGCACGATGTTCATGGCGCTCGGCATCGTGATCTACACCAAAACCGTGCTGCTTGCCGGCAGCACGGCGGGCCTCGCGCTGCTCCTGCAATATGCCACCGGCATCGGCTTCTGGTGGCTGTTCTTCGCCATCAACCTGCCCTTCTACATCCTCGCCGTCAGAAAGCTCGGCTGGGCTTTCACGCTGCGCACCTTCGCGGCGGTCACACTGGTCTCGATCTTTACCCGGCTCACATTCGAGCTGGTCTCGTTCTCCCATCTCGATCCGCTCTATGCGGCGGTCATGGGCGGCGCGCTGTCCGGCACGGGCCTGCTCATCCTCTTTCGCCACCGCACCGGGCTTGGCGGCATCAATGTGCTGGCGATCTACCTTCAGGACCATTTCGGCATCCGCGCCGGCTATTTCCAGCTCGCGGTCGATCTCGCCATCCTCGCCGCCGCCTTCTTCGTCATCCCGCTCGATCGCCTCGCCCTCTCGGTCGTCGGCGCCGTCGTGGTGAACATGACGCTTGCGATCAATCATCGCCCCGGCCGCTATCTCGGGGTGACGTGACCGCGCCGGCGCTCTAAAAAAGCGCCATAAAGCGAATCGAGGAGAGACGCGTGACCGTCACGATCTACGGCATCAAGAACTGCGACACGATGAAGAAGGCCCGCACCTGGCTCGACGCGAAGGGCGTCGCCTACCGCTTCCACGACTACAAGGCCGAAGGCATCGACGAAGCGAGCCTCAAGCGCTGGGTCGAGGCGCTCGGCTGGGAAACCGTGCTGAACCGTGCCGGCACCACCTTCCGCGCACTGCCGGATGCCGACAAGCAGGGTCTTGACGCGAAGAAGGCGATCACGCTGATGCTCGCCCAACCCTCGATGATCAAGCGCCCGATGCTCGACCGTGACGGTGCGCTGACGGCCGGCTTCAAGCCGGACATCTACGAAACGCTGTTCTGAGCTTTACGTCCTGACGCTCAGACTGCCTCCCAGCCGTCCTTCTCGCTGGCGCGGTAGATGGCGTCGATGAGCTTCTGGTTGCTGGCGGAGCTTTCCAGCGACACCACTTCCTCCTTCTCGCCAAGCGCGGCCTTGGTGAAGGCTTCCACTTGGCACCGGTATTGGCGGGCGTCCTGGAAACGGAAGTGCTGGCTTTCGGTGTGGCTCTGGTTGGTGAGCTCGATTTCCTCCGCGCCGTAGCGGTCGGCATTGAAGGGGGATTTCACCTCGATGAAACCCTTGTCGCCGTGGAAGACCATGATCTGGCGCTGGGCGAGCTGGGTGGAGATGTAGAAGGACAGTTCGAAATCGCCGAAATCGGCGCGCACGCTGGAATAGATGTCCGTGCTGAAATCCGGGTCGCGATCGGTGCTCGCCTGCACGCGGACCGGCTCCTTGCCGGTGACGAAACGCGTGGTGATCGTCGGGTAGACGCCGATATCCGGCAGGCCGCCGCCGCCGAGCGCCGGCACGTTGCGCATGTTGCCGGGATCGCGGTTGAAATAGGTGAAGGCGCCCTGTACGTGGCGCAGCCTGCCGATCGCGCCTTCCGCCAGAAGCGAGCGCACCTTGCGCCAGACGGGGCTGTAGGTGACCATGAAGGCTTCCGAGATCAGCACCTTGTTGCGCTCGCGCGCCTCGATCAGCGAGGCGATCTCGCCGGCGTTCAGCGCGATCGGCTTTTCGCAGAGCACATGTTTGCCGGCATCCGCCGCCTTGATCGACCATTCCACATGCTGCGAGGTGGGCAGCGGGATGTAGACGGCGTCGATTACGTCGGAGGCGAGCATCTCCTCATAGGAACCGAAGGCGTGCGGCACGGAAAAGCGGTCCGCCAGGGCGCGCGCCTTGGCAAGGTCGCGGCTGGCGATGGCGGTGACGACGCAGTTTTCCGCATCCTGGATGGCCGGCACGACGAGCTCGCGACCGATCTTGGCCGTCGACAGAATTCCGAAACGCAGCATGGTTCTCTCTCCCTGGATTGCGCGCAGAGACTAGTCGCGAGGTACGTTCCTCGCAAGCACGGATGCCGGCAAAAAATCGGACGAACAGCGTGCAAAGCGCTTTGCCGAGTCCTATGTTGCCTTCGACCGTTTTCAGCACGAACCCTTTGGAGGATCACCCATGCAGCTTCGTTCCCTCGGCAAGACCGGCCTTTCGATCGCGCCCCTCGTCTTCGGCGGCAATGTTTTCGGCTGGACCGCCGACGAGAAGACTTCGTTCGATCTGCTCGACGCCTTCACCGGCGCCGGCTTCAATGCCATCGACACGGCGGATGTCTATTCGCGCTGGGTGCCGGGCAATGAAGGCGGCGAGTCCGAGGCGATCATCGGCAAGTGGCTGAAGCGCTCCGGCATCGCGCGCGACAAGGTGGTCATCATCACCAAGGTCGGCTCCGACATGGGCCAGGGCCGGCGGGACCTGAGCAAGTCGTGGATCATCGAGGCGGTCGAGAATTCGCTGAAGCGGCTCCAGACGGACCATATCGACCTCTACCTGTCGCATTGGCCGGATCCGGAAACGCCCTATGAGGAAACGCTGGAAGCCCATGCGGCCCTGGTGAAATCGGGCAAGGTGCGCGCCTTCGGCGCCTCGAACCTCGATGCCGGCCAGCTCCAGGCCTCGTTCGACGCCGCCGACAAGGCGGGCTTGCCGCCTTACGGCGCGCTCCAGCCGGAATACAATCTCTACGACCGCGCCGGCTTCGAGGGCGCGCTTGCCGACCTTTGCCAAAAGGAAGAGATCGGCGTCATTACCTATTACAGCCTCGCCTCCGGCTTCCTGACGGGCAAGTACCGCTCGGCAGAGGATACCAAGGGCAAGGCGCGCGGCGAGGGTGTCGTGCACTATCTGGATGAGAAGGGCCTTCGCATTCTCAAGGCGCTCGACAAGGTGGCCGCCGAGACCGACGCCAAGCCGGCGGAGATCGCGCTCGCCTGGCTGATGGCGAAGCCCGCCGTGACCGCGCCGATCGCCAGCGCCACCAGCCTTGCCCAGCTTGCGAGCTTGACGAAGGCGGCATCGCTGTCGCTTTCCCCGGAACAGGTGGCCGCGCTCGATGCGGCGGGAGCCTCGACATGACCGTGACGATCCGCGATGCCGTGGAACGCGACGAGGCGGCCTGGAGGAAACTCTGGGCCGGCTACCTCGCCTTTTACGACACCGAGCTTTCGGACGAGGTGACGGCCTTTACCTGGGCGCGCATCCTCGATGCGGGCTCGCGCGTGACGATGCGCGTCGCCGTGGAGGACGAGGACATGCTCGGCTTCGCCATCCACCACTATCACGATTCCACCTGGGACATCGCGCCGGAAGGTTATCTGGAAGACCTCTTCGTCGACGAGACGATCCGCGGCAAGGGCGTCGGGCGGGCGCTGATCGACGATCTCGTCAAGATCTCCAAGCGCAACGGCTGGCGCGGCATCTACTGGCACACCAACCACGACAATGCCCGCGCCCGAAAACTCTACGACACCTATGTCGAGACCGACGGCCACATCCGCTATCGCCTGAAGACCTAGCCGCGATACCGAAAGAAATCGAGAAAGGCGCGCAGCGCCGGGCGCATCTGCCGGCGCGAGGGATAGTAGATCGAGAAACCATCGAAGGCCGGGCACCAGTCTTCCAGCACCGGGATGAGCCGGCCGGCGCGGATATCCTCGTCCACCCGCTGGTCGAAGACATAGGCGAGGCCGGCGCCATCCATCGCCGCGGCGCGCATCAGCCGCTGGTCCGAGACGATCAGCGGGCCTGTGACATCCACCGTCACCAGCCGGCCGTCCTTTTCCAGTTCCCAGCGATAGAGCCGGCCGCTCGAAAACCGCCGGCGGATGCAGCGGTGCTGCATGAGGTCACGCGGCTGCATAGGCTTCGGGTGCGCCTCAAAATAGGCGGGCGCGCCGACGATGAGGCCGCGCCAGGGGCCGCTTGCCCTCACCGCGATCATGTCCGCCTCCAGGTGCTCGCCGAGCCGGAGCCCGGCGTCAAACCCCTTTTCGACGATATCCTCGAAGCGGTCGTCCGTTCTCAGTTCCAGTTCGATATCCGGATAAGCAAGCAGGAAGGCGCCGAGGCGCGGCATGACGATGTCTTCCGCGGCGATCAGCGGCATGGTGATGCGCAGCGGCCCGGCGGGGCGGCCCTGCCGGTCGGACAGCGCTTCCATGACGGAGCCAATGTCGGCAAGTGCTGGCGCCAAAGTGTCGAGCAGCAGGCGGCCCTCTTCCGTCGGCGCGACGCTGCGGGTGGTGCGGGCGATGAGGCGCACGCCGAGGCTCGCCTCCAGTGCGGAGACCGCATGGCTGACGGCAGACGGCGCGATACCGAGTTCGGCGGCGGCCTTGCGGAAACTGCGCGCCTCCGCGACGATGGCGAGCACGGCGAGTTGGGAAAGCTGGGTCCGGTTCATTGTTCCAACAAATAGAACAACCCGTTGGCTTTTGCAGCAATTTTCAGATGAAGGGCCGCGCCCTAAATTGGCCTTGTCCGGATGACGGCGAAGCGCTGCCCGGACCCCAGGAAAAGGATTTTGCCATGCATCACAGAAAACTCGGCAGCCTTGATGTTTCCGCCCTCGGCCTCGGCTGCATGGGCATGAGCCATGCCTATGGCCCGGCGCACGACGAAACGGCGGCGATCGACACGCTGCACCGCGCCGTCGATCTCGGCATCACGCTGTTCGACACGGCCGAAGTCTACGGCCCCTACAAGAACGAGATCCTCGTCGGCAAGGCGCTGAAGCCGGTGCGCGACAAGGTGGTGATCGCCACCAAGTTCGGCTTCCGCATCGATCCGTCAAAGCCATCGGCCGAAATGATCACCGGCACCGACAGCCGGCCGGAAAACGTCAAGGCCGTCGCCGAGGCCTCGCTGAAGCGGCTCGGCATCGAGGTCATCGACCTGTTCTACCAGCACCGCGTCGACCCCAACGTGCCGATCGAAGAGACGGTGGGCGCCATGGCGGAGCTGGTCAGCGCGGGCAAGGTGAAGGCGCTCGGCCTTTCGGAGGCGGGCGCCGATACGGTTCGTCGGGCGCATGCCGTGCACCCGATCGCCGCCCTCCAGAGCGAATATTCGCTGTGGACCCGGGACGTCGAGGAAAACGGCGTGCTCGACACCTGCCGGGAGCTCGGCATCGGCTTCGTGCCCTTCAGCCCGCTCGGCCGCGGTGTGCTGACCGGCGCGCTGAAGAATATCGACGGCCTTTCCGCCGACGACTTCCGCCGCTCGCTGCCGCGTTTTGCGGCGGAGAATTTCGATGCCAACCTGGCGCTGGTGGCGGCGCTTGAAGAGATGGCAACAGAAAAAGGCGTCGCACCCGCTCAGCTGGCGCTGGCCTGGGTCCTGGCGCAGGGCGATTTCATCGTGCCGATCCCCGGCGCCAGCAAGGTGCCGCACCTGGAACAGAACGCCGCTGCGGCCGATGTGGTGCTGACCACTGAAGAGGCGGCCCGCCTCGGCGACCTGCTGTCGCCGGCGAAGGTTGCCGGCGGGCGCTATTCGCAGCGCATGGCCTCGATGACCAGCCGTTAAAACAAAAAGGCCGCGGATCGCTCCGCGGCCTTTTCAAATCCGGTCTGCGGCCTGCTTACTGGCCGACCGACGACACCATGACGGCATCGCCGTTTTCGATCGAGACCCAGCGGCCGGCGTGGAACGAAGCCTGGCGCTTCAGGTAGCGATAGGGCGTCGCCGTCCAGGGCTTCACTTCGGTGTTGAGGTTGTCGAGGATGAAATCGCCCTGGGTGGTGCGCACGGTCAGCACGGCATGGCCTTCGCCGTCCGGCTTGCGCACCACGGTGATCAAGAGGTCACCGGCGGCAAAACCCTTTTCCATCAGCTTCTTGCGCTTGAGGAGAACGAAATCCTCGCAGTCGCCGGCACCGTCGGGATAGGACCAGTACTCGTCCTTGCCGTGCAGTTCCTTGTCGGTCATCGGCGTGATGTCGCGGTTGACGCTGGCATTGATCTGGCGAACCACCGACCAGCCGAACTCCGTGACCTTGGCAGGCGCCTGGTTGCGCACGCCGGCGCGGCATTCGGACTTGTAGGTCTGACAGAATTCGTAATGGCCGATCGGCTGGGACGTGACGCCGCCGGTCTGCATGGAAAGCGCCGATGCCGGTGCCGTGAAAGCCGAGGAAGAAGAAACGAGGAGCGCGAAAAACGCCGCAGCCCCAGCCTTCGCACCAATCATTCGTGCCATGAAACGTCCCCTAATCGTTAACAAAGAGTTAACGGTCAGGAGGGCATCTCGTCAATCATCAGAATTGGCGATGCAGCATTATGGTTAAAATGCGATCCCGGCAGCACGCCGAAACCTCATTCCGCCCGGGCGAAAACCTCTGCTGCCTCAAGGATTTTCGCGATATCCTGCGGCCGTGACAGGCGGTGGTCGCCATCGCGGATCATCGTTAAGACCACGTCGTCGCCGGAAAGATGCTCCATGAGGCGGACGGCATGGCTGTAAGGCACGTCCGGATCGGCCATGCCCTGCAGGATATGCACGGGGCAGCCGGTCTCGATGGCGCCGGTGAGCACGCGGTTGTCGCGGCCGTCCTCGATGAGTTTCAGCGTATAGATGTTCGGATCGGGGCCATAGGGCGTCGGCTCCTCGAACTGGCCGCGCTCGGCAAGCGCTGCGCGTTCGGCATCCGTCAGGTTCGGCTCGATCAGCTCCGAGGTGAAATCGGGTGCGGGCGCGATCAGCACGAGGCCGGCGATCGCGATCCCCTTGCGCCCGGCAAGCTCCGCCACCGTGCGCAGCGCGATCCAGCCGCCCATGGACGAGCCGACGAGCACCATGCGGCGCGTGCCGAGCACCTTGCCCGCATGGTCGATCACGGCAAGCGTCTCTTCCAGCCAGCGCGAAATGGTGCCGTCGGTGAAGGCGCCGCCGGAGGCGCCGTGGCCGGAATAGTCGAAGCGCACGCAGCCGGTGCCGAGTCTCGCGGCCAATGCGGCAAGCTCCACCGCCTTGGTGCCGGTCATGTCGGAACGGTAGCCGCCGAGCCAGACGAAATGGGCAAGCCCGTTGCCGGGGGCTTCCGGCTGCAGCGCGACCGCGATCTGCCGCGCCTCGTCGCCGGCCCCGACGGTGATGAAATCCTTGGCCCGCCCATTGCCGTTCGTCGCCGTCATACCTATCTCCCTGATCTGCACGTTCCAGCCGCGAAAAGCCGCCAGCCAGCCGGCCTTTGGCCGAGAGCTAGACCAGATTCGCGCACGCAAGGACAGGTGGTGATTTTTTCCACGCGCCGTGCTATTGACTTCGCAAGCCCGATCAACACATTGCCGAAAAACGCCGCGAGGCGGGCAAACGGCCCGATCGACGCACCAAATTTATACCCTGCTGAAACAGTTCGAGGAGAACACGACCATTCGCAGACCCTTCAAAGCGGAAGCACCCGTCAAGGACGGCCCGCGCTCCAACAAGGAAATCCGGATTCCCCGGGTTCAGCTTATCGATGCCGAAGGCACCAACCACGGCACCGTTCCGACCGATCAGGCACTCCGCATGGCGGAAGAAGCCGGCCTCGATCTGGTGGAGATTTCGCCGAACTCCGAGCCTCCTGTCGTCAAGATCCTTGACCTGGGCAAGCTGAAATACGCCAACCAGAAGAAGGCGGCCGAGGCGCGCAAAAAGCAGAAGATCGTCGAGATCAAGGAAATCAAGATGCGCCCGAACATCGACACGCATGATTATGACGTGAAGATGAAGGCGATGAACCGCTTCTTTGAAGAGGGCGACAAGGTCAAGGTGACCCTGAAGTTCCGCGGCCGCGAAATGGCCCACCAGGAACTCGGCATGAAGCTCCTGATGCAGGTCAAGGAAGACACTGTGACCATCGCCAAGGTCGAAGCCGAGCCGAAGCTCGAAGGCCGCCAGATGATGATGGTGCTCGCTCCGAAGTGAGCCCGTCTCTCGCGCGGCTTTGCTTTTATACGCAATTCCGGACGCAAAACCGCGACACACTTTTGCTGGAATTGCTTTAGCCCGCACGGATCGAAGCCGCCTTTCGGGGCGGCTTTTCCTTTTCTGCACCGGAAATGCCCGACTTCGAGGAATCCGGTTGCGCTTTTAAGGCACTTCGGTTACAAGCCGCCGTCCGAACGGTCCGGCAGGGCATGCCGTGGCCGTTCTTTACGCTGGAGCCGTGCATCGTCACGCGGCTCGAATTCAAGAAGAATGGAGTAGCAAAATGCCCAAGATGAAGACGAAATCGTCTGCCAAGAAGCGGTTCAAGATCACCGCGACCGGCAAGGTCGTAGCGGCCGCCGCCGGCAAGCGCCATGGCATGATCAAGCGTAGCAACAAGTTCATTCGCGACGCGCGCGGCACCATGGTGCTGGCCGAAGCCGATGGCAAGAAAGTCATCAAGAACTACCTGCCCAACGGTCTCTGAGACTTATCCGGCACTTTTGATACGTTTAAGGAGATCATGAAATGGCACGTGTAAAACGCGGCGTTACCTCGCACGCCAAGCACAAGAAGACGCTGAAGGCAGCCAAGGGTTTCTACGGCCGCCGCAAGAACACCATCCGCGCCGCCAAGGCCGCGGTTGACCGTTCGAAGCAGTTCGCCTACCGCGACCGCAAGGTCAACAAGCGCAATTTCCGCGCGCTCTGGATCCAGCGCATCAACGCTGCCGTCCGCGAGCATGGCCTGACCTACGGCCGCTTCATCGACGGCCTCAACAAGGCCGGCATCGAAGTGGACCGCAAGGTGCTGTCCGACATGGCAATCCATGAGACCGAAGCTTTCGGCGCGCTGGTCGCTGCCTCCAAGAAGGCTCTCGAATACCTCAAGGACGCTGGTACGAAGAACGAGTTTGAAGCCGCCGTAAACTAACCGGCGCTTCCACAACCAAAACTTCGTTTCGTTGTGAAACCCGCGCCGGGGAACCGGTGCGGGTTTTTGCTTGATGGATACCGCCACGAAGGCGCCGCCTGCCCGTGGGGGTCCTCGCCAAGTTTTTCTGGCCCACCCGATTGATCGGGCGCGTGCACATGGGTAGTGATCTGCGGCGCTTCCTCGCCGCAACCGGCTATCCGTCCGAGGGTCTCCTGGCCCCCCGCCCGGCCGACGCAAGCAAAGCAGGTAAAGATGACTGAACTCGACACTTTGGAACAGCAGCTCCTCTCCGACGTTGCCGCGGCCTCCGACGAAGCGGCGATCGAGGCCGTGCGCGTGGGCGCGCTCGGCAAGAAGGGTTCCGTCTCGGACCTCCTGAAGACGCTCGGCACCATGTCGCCGGAAGAGCGCCAGACGCGCGGTGCGGCGATCAACGCGCTGAAGACCCGCGTGACGGACGCGATCACCGAACGCAAGACGGCGCTGCGCGATGCCGCGATCGAAGCGCGCCTTGCGGCCGAGACCGTCGATGTCAGCCTGCCGGTGCGCTCCTCGCCGGCCGAGCGCGGCCGCATCCATCCGATCAGCCAGATCGTCGATGAAATCACCGCTATCTTCGGCGACATGGGCTTTTCCATCGCCGAAGGGCCTGACGTCGAGACCGACTACTATAACTTCACGGCGCTGAACTTCCCCGAGGGCCACCCGGCCCGCGAAATGCACGACACGTTCTTCTTCCCCGCGGATGAGAACGGCGAGCGCAAGGTGCTGCGCACGCACACCTCGCCCGTGCAGATCCGCACGATGGAAGCGCAGAAGCCGCCGATCCGCATCATCATTCCGGGCAAGACCTATCGCCAGGACAGCGACGCCACCCATTCGCCGATGTTCCACCAGGTTGAAGGCCTCGTGGTCGACAAAAAGGCGAATGTCGCCAACATGCGCTGGGTGCTGGAAGAGTTCTGCAAGGCCTTCTTCGAGGTCGACAGCGTCACCATGCGCTTCCGCCCGTCCTACTTCCCGTTCACCGAGCCGTCCTTCGAGGTCGATATCCAGTGCGACCGCTCGTCCGGCCCGATCGTCAAGTTCGGCGAGGGCACCGACTGGATGGAAATCCTCGGCTGCGGCATGGTGCACCCGAACGTGCTGCGCGCCGGCGGTCTCGATCCGGACGAATATCAGGGCTTTGCCTGGGGCATGGGCCTCGACCGCATCGCCATGCTGAAATACGGCATGCCGGACCTGCGCGACTTCTTCAACGCCGACGTCCGCTGGCTGAGCCACTACGGCTTCCGCCCGCTAGACATGCCGACCCTGTTCGGCGGCCTCAGCGCATAACCGGCATCAAGGAGAAATCACATGAAATTCACGCTCTCCTGGCTGAAGGACCATCTCGACACCGACGCCTCGCTGGAAGACATCTGCGCGAAGCTGACGGCGATCGGCCTCGAAGTGGAAGACGTCGATGACAAGGCGGCCTTCAAGCCCTTCGTCATCGCCAAGGTCGTCTCCGCCGAACAGCACCCCAACGCCGACAAGCTGCGCGTGCTGATGGTCGATACCGGCAAGGGCGATCCGATCCAGGTCGTCTGCGGCGCGCCCAACGCGCGCACCGGCCTCGTGGGCGCCTTCGCGGCGCCCGGCACCTATGTGCCCGGCATCGACGTGACGCTTGCCGTCGGCACCATCCGCGGTGTCGAGAGCCGCGGCATGATGTGCTCGGAGAAGGAACTGGAAATCTCCGACAACCATGACGGCATCATCGACCTGCCGGCCGATGCGCCGGTCGGCCAGAGCTATGCCGCCTATGCCGGCCTCGACGATCCGGTCATCGAGATCAACCTGACGCCGAATCGTCCGGACTGCACCAGCATTTTTGGCATCGCCCGCGATCTCGCCGCTTCCGGCCTCGGCACGCTGAAAGCGCCGAAGGCACCGTCCTTCGCCGTCGAAGGCGAAACGCCGGTCAAGGTGAAGCTCGATCTCGGCGGTGACTATCATCTCTGCCCGGGCTTTGCGCTCCGCCTCGTGCGCGGCGTCAAGAACGGCCCGAGCCCGCGCTGGATGCAGCAGCGGCTGCTGGCGATCGGCCTTCGCCCGATCAATGCGCTCGTCGACATCACCAACTACATGACCTTCGACCAGGGCCGCCCGCTGCACGTCTTCGACGCGGCCAAGGTGAAGGGCAATCTTGTCGTGCGCCGGGCGGCGGAAGGCGAGAAGGTGCTGGCGCTCGATACGCGCGAATACACGCTGAACCCGTCGAATATCGTCATCGCCGACGATAATGGCGTGGAATCGATCGGCGGCATCATGGGCGGCGAGCACTCGGGCTGCGACTCGGACACCACCGACGTGCTGATCGAATCGGCTCTCTGGGACCCGATGAACATCGCCAAGTCCGGCCGCTCGCATGGCATCATCACCGATGCGCGCTACCGCTTCGAGCGTGGCGTGGACCCGGAATATATGGTGCCAGGCCTGGAACGCGCCACCGAGCTGGTGCTGGAGTTGTGCGGTGGCACGGCGGCCAAGACCGACGTGGTCGGCTACAAGGGCTATGACGCCAAGGTCGTCGATTTCCCGTTCACGGACGTCAAGCGCCTCACCGGCCTCGACGTCTCGTCGGACGAGAGCGTCGACATCCTGACCCGCCTCGGCTTCAAGGTTTCGGGCTCGGGCGAACGCGTCTCCGTCGCGGTTCCTTCCTGGCGTCCGGATGTCGACGGCAAGGCGGACCTTGTGGAAGAGGTCATGCGCATCCACGGCGTCGACAATATCAAGCCGGCGCCGCTGGAAAGCCATGGCGCGGTGAACGGGCGCATCCTCACCACGCTGCAGATCCGCTCGCGCCTTGCCAAGCGCGCGCTCGCCTCACGCGGCATGATGGAGGCCGTCACCTGGTCGTTCATCCCGAAGGCCCATGCCGAGCTCTTCGGCGGCGGTGCGCCGTCGCTGGCGCTGTCGAACCCGATCGCTGCTGATATGTCCGACATGCGGCCTTCGCTGCTGCCGGGCCTGCTGGCGGCTGCGCAGCGCAATGCCGACAAGGGTTATGGCGACGTCGCGCTGTTCGAAGTCTCCGGCACCTACGAGAACGACAAGCCGGAAGGCCAGCGCCGCGTTGCCGGCGGCGTGCGCCGCGGCACGGCCTCGCTTGCCGGCTCTGGCCGTCTCTGGTCGAACGCCGCCAAGGGTGGCGGCAAGCCGGTCGACGTCTATGACGCCAAAGCCGATGCGCTCGCCGTGATCGAGGCCTGCGGCCTGCCGATGGGCAATGTGCAGATCGAGGCGGGTGCGCCCGCCTGGTATCATCCGGGCCGCTCCGGCACCATCAAGATGGGTCCGAAGGTCGTGCTCGGTTACTTCGGCGAGTTCCATCCGAAGGCGCTCGGCGCCCTCGACGTGTCCGGCGCGCTCGCCGGCTTCGAGATCTATGTCGATGCCATGCCGGAACCGAAGAAGAAGGCGACCCGCACCAAGCCGGCGCTCGACCTCTCGCCCTTCCAGGCCGTCAAGCGCGACTTCGCCTTCGTCGTCGACAAGACGGTGGATGCGGGCGCCATCGTGCGCGCCGCCACCGGCGCCGACCGCAAGCTGATCGCCGGCGTCACCGTCTTCGACGTCTTCGAGGGCGCCTCGCTCGGCGAAGGCAAGAAGTCGATCGCCATCGAAGTCGTCATCCAGCCGACCGACAAGACGCTGACGGACGAGGATTTCGAGGCGCTGACGGCAAAGATCGTCGGCAACGTCGTCAAGACGACGGGCGGCACGCTGCGGGCGTAATTATGTAAAGGCGGGGCGATAACAACGCCCCGCTCGGACCAATTCAAGGCCTGCCGACCTCTCCTCCGTCATCCTCGGGCTTGACCCGAGGATGACACTGTGGGTGGGGTGGGCCTTTTGCGTTTCAGGCATTGCCAATCAACACACCCGCCGCCAGCACGAGGCTGCCGCCGAGCACGACCTGCATCGCCGCGCGCAGAAACGGCGTTTCCATGTAGCGGTTCTGGATGAAGGCGATGGCCCAGAGTTCGATGAACACGACGATCACGGCGATGGTCGTCGCCAGCAGGAAATTCGGGATGAGATAGGGCAGCGCGTGGCCGAGGCCGCCGAGTGCCGTCATGATGCCGGAGGCGAGGCCGCGTTTGACGGGCGAACCGCGGCCGGAGAGCTTGCCGTCGTCATGGGCTGCCTCCGTGAAGCCCATGGAGATGCCGGCGCCGACGGAGGCGGAGAGGCCGACCAGGAACGTCTGCCAGGTATCCTGCGTGGCGAAAGCGGCGGCGAAGATCGGCGCGAGCGTCGAGACCGAGCCATCCATCAGTCCGGCAAGGCCCGGCTGTACGTAGGTCAGCACGAATTGCCGCCGCGAAGTCTGGTCCTCCTCGGCCTTCACATCCACCGGCGTGTGCTCCTCGCCGAGCCTTCGGGCGAGCGATTCATGCGACTTTTCCGCCAGCGCCAGGTCGCCGAGCAGTTTTCGCGTCGCGGCGTCCTGCGTGCGCGAAGCGGCGGTCAGGTAGAAGCGGTGGGCGGCATCCTCCATGGCCTCCGCCTGCTCGCGGATCTTTTCGACCGACATGTTGGCGATCAGCCAGTCGGGCTTTCGCTCCGGGAAGTCGCGCACATATTCGCGCCGCACCAGCGGGATGCGGTCGCCGAAGCGGGCGATATGCCGGTCGATCAGCATCTGGCGGTGATGGCTTTCTTCCTCCGCCATCTCCTCGAAGACACGGGCGGAATGCGGATAGGCGTCGCGCAGCGCATCGGCATAGGCGAGATAGATGCGGCCGTCGTCTTCCTCGGAGGAGATCGCGAGCGCCAGGATTTCCTGTTCGCTGAGCGATTCGAGGCTGCGTTTGCCGGGGCGGAGAAGGCGGGAGAACATCGGCGACTATCCAGTTTAGAATTATTCTAAATATAGGATTCCAGCCGCTGCGGTCAACCTCGACAGAGTGTCGCGGCTAACGCTAGAGTGGTGGCGACAGAGACTGCAAAGGACGCAATGTGACCGCCGCACTGAAGCCGCTTTCCGCAAGCCGCGACACATTGCTGGACCGCCTCGGCCGCCGCCTCGCAGACCGCCTGCAAAGCCAGGCGTCCGGTTACGAGCCCTACACGCCCTCCGACCCGGAAACGCTGGCGCGCACGCTGCGGCCCGGCGACGTGCTGCTGGTCGAAGGCAACCAGAAGGTCTCGGCGGCGATCAAATACCTTACGCAATCGACCTGGTCGCATGCCGCGCTCTTCGTCGGTGACGAGATCCCGCTGACGCTCGACCAGGCGGCGCTGCCCTCGATCGACCGGCCGCAGCTCATCGAGGTCAATCTCGGCGAGGGCTGCGTGGCGGTGCCGCTCACCAAATACCGCACCTACAACACGCGCATCTGCCGACCTGTCGGGCTGACCCCGGAGGATCGCAACATGCTGGTCTCCTTCATGGTCTCGCGCCTTGGCCTCAAATACGACCTGAAGAACATCACGGACATGCTGCGCTTCTTCCTGCCGGCGCCGCCCGTGCCGGTGCGCTGGCGCCGCCGCATGCTGGCTTTCGGTTCGGGCGATCCGACGCGGGCGATCTGCTCCACGCTGATCGCGGAAGCCTTCGAGCGGATCCGGTACCCGATCCTGCCGGATATCGTCCGCTCGCCGGGCCATGCGGCGGCGACCTCGACCTATTCGCGCGAAGAGATCCTGCACATCCGCCACCACTCGCTCTACACGCCGCGCGATTTCGACCTCTCGCCCTATTTCGAGGTCGTCAAGCCGACGCTGAAATACGGGTTCGACTACAAGCGGCTGGAATGGGCGCTGGATCGCGAAGGCCCCTGACCTGCCTGCGGCGATCGGCCGGATTGTATGCGGCCGGCCGGCACCCTATCTTCGGCCCATGACCGAAGATGCTCCCGACCGCCTCTCCCATTTCGCCGCCATCCGTGCCCGTGCGGAGGCGGAGATGCTGGCGATCGGTGTCACCGCCGACTTCATTCCGCTGCTGGTGGAGACGTTTTACGGCCGCGTGCGTGCGCATCCGGAGCTAGGCCCGGTCTTCGACGGCCGGCTTCAAGGCCGCTGGCCGGAGCATATGGCGAAGATGAACCGCTTCTGGTCCGCCGTCGCCTTCAAGGACGGCGGCTATGGCGGCAAGCCGGTGATGGCGCATCAGGGTGTGGCGGGCATGAACCCGCCGCTGTTCCAGACCTGGCTCGGCCTGTTTTCCGCGACGCTGGACGACATCGCGCCCTCGCCGGAGGCGAAGGCGTGGTTCATGGCGACGGCCGAGCGGATCGCGAAGAGCCTGGTGCTCTCGCTCTTCTACAACCCGGCCGACGACGACCCGGGTCTCAAGCGCGCTTAGCTCTTGAGCGGCGAAATCGCGATTTCGACGCGACGGTTCTGCGCGCGGCCCATTTCCGAGGCGTTGGAGGCGATCGGACGCTCCAGGCCGTACCCCATCGCCGACATGCGGCGCGGATCGACACCGCGCGAGGCGAGGTAGTTCGCGACCGAATTGGCGCGGCGGTTGGAGAGATCCATGTTGTAGCCGGCATTGCCGACAGAATCGGTGTGGCCGTCGACGTCGATCAGCGTCTTGTCGAACTTGCGCAGCACGATCGCCACCGAATCAAGCGTCGGATAGAACGGCGGGATCACCTGGTCCTGGTCCGTCGAGAAGGTGACGTTCGACGGCATGTTCAGAACGATGCGGTCGCCCATGCGGGTGACCGAGACGCCGGTGCCCTGCAACTGCGCGCGCAGCTCGGATTCCTGCGTGTCCATGTAATTGCCGATCGCGCCGCCGGCGAGCGCGCCGACACCGGCGCCGATCAACGCGGCATTGCGGCGCTGCACGGGGTTGTTGCCGATCAGCAGGCCGGCCACGGCGCCCACGCCGGCGCCGATCGCGGCACCGCCAGCGGTGTTCGAGACCTTCTGTTCGCCCGTATAGGGGTCAGTCGTCGTGCAGGCAGAAAGATAGACCGCGGCAACCGCGATAACAGCGCATTTCTTGTACATCTAGGCGTCCCCGAGGATTCGATGAATCTGCTTCAACCTAGCGATTGCGGCAGGAACATGAAAGAGGCGGCAGTTTTGCCTAGGCTTCACTGTTTCCGCCGGAGGTGACACCGGCACTCGCCGCGACGACCAAGGCGGTGCCGAGCATCTGGAAGGGCGTCATCGGCTGGCTGAGCACCAGGAAGCCGGCCAGCGCGCCGAGCGCCGGTTCCAGGCTCATCAGGATGCCGAAAGCGGACATCGGCATGCGGCGCAGCGCAATCATTTCCAGCGCATAGGGGAAGAGCGGCACGAGAATGGCGAGGCCGAGCATCATGCCGAGCCCTTCCGGGCTCATCGCCTCGTGCGCGCGCATGAGGCCGAAGGGTGCGGCGGCGACCGCCGCGACGATCAGCGACATGGAGAGCCCTTCCAGGCCCTTGAAAAGCTTTCCGGACTTCTTCATCAGCACGATGTAGGTGCCCCACCCGACGCCGGCGCCGCAGGCGAAGAGAACGCCGACGGGATCGCCGACCCAGCCCTCGCCGTCATGGGAGAGGAGAACGACGCCAATGAAGGCCGCGAGCGGCCAGATCAGCCGCCAGCCGCCGCCAAGCCCCCAGGTCGCGACGGCGAGCGGGCCGAGAAACTCGATCGCCACGACCAGGCCGAGCGGAATGCGGTCGATCGCGGCGAAGAAACAGAGCGTCATGGCCGCCATGGTGGTGCCGAGCGTCAGCGCGCTCTTCCACTGTTCGCGGCTGTAGGAGCGCATGGGCGGGCGCACGATGAGCGCCAGCACGGCGGCCGCCATGACCAAGCGGAGGAACGTCGTGGTCGATGGTCCGTAAGCGTCGATCGCGGTGGCGGAAAACGCCGAGCCGAACTGGATGCTCGACATGGAGGCGAGGCAGAGCAGCACCCCCGAAAAAAGCCCCGCATTGCCGGAGCCGGAAAGCTTGCCGCCCGCTACCACCTGTTGATCTGCCATGTGAGATGCTCCTCCAGGCACCCAGTCCTAGAGGAGGGTCTGCCAGCCGACAAATGGATAATCGTGACGCCTTGCTTCAGGAAAATTGATGCTAAAGTTTGTCAGGGAAAAGTGGAAACCGGTTTTCCCGAAAAGACAAACGAAAACAAAGAAACCTGGAGTCTGTCAGGTTCATAATGAACCTGACAGACTCCAGGCCTCAGCCGGTGATGCCTTTCAGCGTATTGGCGACGTTGGGGCCGATTTCCGGCACGCCGTAGCCGCCTTCCATGACGACGAGCACGGGGACGCCGCTGGCCGCGACCGCGCGTCCCATCGTGATGTAGTCCGGCGAGACGAGCTTAAAGAAGGAGATCGGGTCCTTCTCGAACGTATCGACGCCGAGCGACAGCACGATCACCTCCGCGCCGAAGGCGGCGATGCGCTTCAGCGCGTCGTGAAGGGCGGCCTCCCAGATGGAATAGGGCGTGCCGGGCGGCAGCGGGTAGTTCTGCGTGGTGCCCTCGCCGGCGCCCTTGCCGGTCTCTTCCGCATAGCCAAGGAAGTGCGGGAAGGCTTCGGCCGGATCGCCGTGCAGCGAGGCGAAGTAGACGTCGCCGCGCTCGTAGAAGATATCCTGCGTGCCGTTGCCATGGTGGAAATCGACGTCGAGCACCGCGACCTTCTTCGCGCCCTTGTCGAGGAAGCGCTGGGCGGCGACGGCGGCGTTGTTGATGAAGCAATAGCCGCCGAAACTATCGATGCCGGCATGGTGGCCGGGCGGACGGCACAGCGCGAACGCGGCCTTGTCGCCGCCGGCCACGATATCGGCCGCCGTCAGCGCGGTCTGCATGGAGGAGACGGCGGCTTCCCAGGTGCCGGGCGTGATCGCGGTTTCCGTGGCGTTGCAATAATAGCCGAGCAGGCCGTCGATCTGGGTGGGGATGCGCGGCGAGGTGCGGCGCACCGGGAAGGAGGTGGCGATCGCCTCGCCCCGGTAGCCGGCAGCCTTCCACTTTTCCCAGGCCACTTCCAGGAAGGCGAGGTAGCCAGCATCGTGGACTTTCAGCGCGGTTTCCAGCCCATGGCGTTCCGGCGCGGCAACATCGGTGAAACCGGCATCCTTGACCGCCGCCAAGATCCATTCCGCCCGGAACGGCGCCTCGAAGGGCGGCACGAGTTCGCCACCGTAAAGCTCGGTGCGAGCGTTCCTGAGCTTGTGGTCCTCGGAAAAGATAACGCGCATGAAGGGCTCCCCGTGTTCATTCGGGCGCGACGGTAGTGCATTTTCCGGGCAAGGGGAATCTCTCCCGCGGGGTAGGCCGATGCTTTCTGAACGGCGATCGCCCCCGCTTTCGCGGAGGCGATTGGAACAATGTCGGCGTGTTCAGGCGAGGGCTGCGCGCTGCTGCCGGCCGAGGCCGATCTGCTTGACGAGCAGGATATCGGCTACCGCCACGGCCACGATCGCGATGAGGCCGATGCCGGTGAACGTCAGCCCGCTGCGGGCAAAGAGCAGCACGGCGATACTGCCGATGACCCAGAGCGCATCGCCGGCGATGGCGAAGCGGACCGCGGCAGGCGACGGCCGCTCCTGCCGACCGACGACGAGGTGGAAGGCGCCCCAGACGAGGAAGAAGGCGGCGAAACCGTTGATAACGGCCGGCGTGGCGAGCGGGCCGACGAGGCTGCCGATGGGACCGGAGAGGGCAAAGAGGCCGGCGGCGGCGACGAGCGAGAAGACGCTGTCGGCGAGCATGATGGACTTCAGGAGATTGCGGTTGAGGGTGGCGAACATGGTGGGCTCCTTTCGTTTCGATGGGCTGATCCTGCCGGGAGCGCTGCGGCAAACCAATTACCTTGGAGGTAATGGAAATGATGTCGCGCCTGCTGTTTAGTGCGCGGGACAGCATGAATGGGAGACAGGCATGGAATTCGGCGAACATCTCAAGGAGTGGCGCGGCCACCGGCGCATGAGCCAACTGGAGCTCGCGACCGAGGCCGGCATCTCCTCCCGCCACCTTTCCTTCCTGGAGACCGGCCGCTCACGTCCCTCGGAGGGCATGATCCTCCGGCTCTCCGCCGTGCTCGACATTCCGGCGCGCGACCAGGGCATGCTGTTTTCCGCCGCCGGTTTTCGCCCGCGTTTCGCGACGTCGCCAGCCGCGAGCCTGTCGGCCTTCCCGCCGGCGGTGGCGGAGGCGATCGGCCTTATCCTCGGCCGGCACGATCCCTATCCGGGCGTCGTCTTCGATCACGAATACAATGTGCTGACCGCCAACCAAGCGTTCCTCGGCCTCGCCAGCATGGCGGGCATCGCGGTGTCGCCGGGCGACAATTTCCTCGACGCCTATCTCGGGCCGACGCCGCTGCGCGATATCGTCGTCAACTGGGCGCAATCGGCCGCCGACCTGGTGCACCGCATCCGCGCCGAGGCCTGGTTGCAGGGGCCGCGAAGCCCGCTCCTCAAGCGCATCGAGCGGCTGGCGGCGGCGGACGACATTCAGGCAGCACTTCAAGCCTTTCCGGAAACAGACAGGTTGCCGATCCTGCCGATCGAGATGGCGATCGGCGCGAAACGCTTCAACTGGATCACCACGCTGACCTCCTTCGGCTCCGCGCAGGATGCGCTGGTGCAGGGCGTGCTGATCGAGAGCTTCTTCCCGGCGGATGCCGAGACGCGGGCGCATTTCGAGGGATGATGTCAGCCGTTGATGACGAGCATGCCGCCGACGATGAGCACGGCGCCGAGCGCGTAGCGCAGCGTCAGCGCCTCGCCGAGAAAGAGGCTGGCGAGCAGCGGCACGAAGCAGAAGGTCAGCGCCATGAAGGAATAGCCGATCGTCAGCGGCACCGCCTTCAGCACGAAGATCCAGACGACCGTTCCGGCGCCGTAAATGGCGAGCGCCAGCAGCAGCAGCGGATTGAGCGCCAGCGCGACGAGCCCCTTTACGCCGAATTCGCCGGTCGTGCCGCTCGTCAGCTTGAACAGCACCTGCCCCGCCGCAATCAAAAGCGGCGTGCCGAGCAGGCCGGCCCAGATCGTCGGGCTGTAGCCGCCTGTCGTCACGCGTCGGGCTCCGCGCGGTCTTCCATGTAGAAAATGTCGCGGCCGATATCGACGCAGACATGGCGCGGCGGCACTGGATGCACGGCGCGCAGGAAGGAATGCGTGTAGGGGAAGAAGTTGAAATGCGGGTTGAAGCTGTAGCGGTATTCCCGCTCGCGCGGCACGACGATGATCAGCCGGCGGCGGGCGATGCGGCGCAGCTCGGCGATGGCCTGGCGGTATTCCAGCACATGTTCGATGACATGGGTGCAGACGACCGTGTCGAATTCGCCATCCGCAAAGGGCAGCTGCTCGATCATCGCGGCGACATATTCGACGCCTGTGATGCTCGCCGCATCGTCGACGACGAAATCGACGCCCGTCAACCGCTTGAGGCCGGGATTGCCCGCCTTGATGAAGTTGAGGAGCGCGCCGGTGCCGCAGCCGACATCGCAGACGCTTTCGCCGACGATGGAGGCGACGATACGGTCGATGCAGGCCTGTGAATTGTCCGTGCCGGCGTGGACGCGCGGATGTTCGCGGTAGAGATCCTCATATTCCGCGGCGGTGAGGAAGGGCGCGCGCTCGCGGAATTTCGCGAGCTTGCCGATATGCTTGCCCCAGACCAGGCTCGCCGCCTGCTTGAACAGCGCGGAATCGCGCAGGATCGGCGGCAGCACGTCCTCGATCACGAAGCGGATGCGGTTGGTGGTTTCCCTGTTCATGGTGCTGTCCCGTTCGGTCAGGCCGCAAGATGCCGCGTCGCCTTTTCCGCCCTGCGGGCGGTGCGGGCATACCGGCCGGCGGATTGGTTCATGTAATGGATGCGCAGCTGCTCGGCGCGGGCGCGGGCCAGCGAATCGAGGATCATGCCGGCGGAAAAGACGAGGAACGAGATCATCATCAGCGCCAGCGAGAAGACCCAGGTCGGCATGCGCTCGACGAGGCCCGTGCGGAAATATTCGCCCAGCACCGGCGCCATGAAGCTGAGGCTCAGGATCATGAAGAAGCCGCTGATCGCGCCGAAGAACACGAAGGGCCGCGTTTCCTTCATCAGCATGGCGAACATCCAGAGGATCTTTGCGCCATCCTTGAAGGTGGAGAGTTTCGAATGGGAACCTTCCGGCCGGCGCCCATAGTCGAGCTCCAGCTCGGCGATGGGCATGCGCAGGCGCGAGGCATGCACGGACATTTCCGTCTCGATCTCGAAGCCGCCGGACACGGCCGGGAAGCTTTTGGCGAAGCGGCGGGAGAAGGCGCGGTAGCCGGAGAAGATATCGGAGAAATCGTTGCCGAACAGCGAGCGGAACAGCGTGTTGAAGATGCGGTTGCCGAAGGCGTGGCCCTGGCGTCCGGCATCCGCATGCACGCCGCGGCGCGTGCCGACGACCATGTCGGCGCCCTCGGTGATCAGCGTGCGGATGAGTTCCGGCGCGTCGGAGGCCGCATAGGTGCCGTCGCCGTCGGCCATGATATAGATGTCCGCCTCGATGTCGGAGAACATGCGGCGCACCACATTGCCCTTGCCCTGGCGGCGCTCGCGCACGACGGTCGCGCCCGCAAGGGCTGCGCGCAGCGCGGTCGAGTCGGTGGAATTGTTGTCGTAGACATAGACGCGGGCGGAGGGCAGCGCTGCGCGGAAATTCGTCACGACATCGCCGATCGTCTGCGCCTCGTTGTAGCAGGGCAACAGCACGGCAATCTCAAGGTCTTCCAGCAAGGCTTCCGTCATGACGACGCGGTCTCCGTTGCGGGCCGCCTCATGCGTCCCACCGGTTTTACTATTTCTTGAGAAGGTTAAGGCTAGGTTTTCGCCAGAGTTGAATGGGCAGACAAAGAGGCGAAACGTGTCGAAATCCATGCCTGCAGCCCTGCCGATCGCACCGCAGGAGACGTTCGCCCCGCGCACCGGGATGACCTGGCGCGTGCTCGCCTTCTATTCCGCCATCACCATCGCCCTGCTGCTGGCCCTTTCACTGCCCTTCACCACGGATTATGTCGGCTCCGACAATGACGATGCGATGCGGCTCGTCATGGTGCGCGACCTGCTCGCCGGCCAGGGCTGGTTCGACACGACGCAATATCGCCTGGGGCTTTCGGGCGGCACGCCGATGCACTGGTCGCGCTTCATCGACCTGCCGATCGCCAACCTGATCAGCTTCTTCTCGCTTTTTGCCGGGCAGCAGCAGGCCGAGGCGCTGGCGCTTGCCGTCTGGCCGTCCATTCTGGTCGTCGCGGTGCTCTTCAGCGCGGGCGTCGCCAGCTATCGGCTGGGCGGCACGATGGCGATGCATGCGACGCTGATCCTGACCGCCATCCTCATCCTGTCGCTGAACCGCTTCCAGCCCGGCTCGATCGATCATCACAACGTGCAGATCCTGCTGGTGACCGCCATCACGGCCATGCTGCTTTCGCCCACAAGACGACCACGCGACCACGCCATCGCCGGGGTGCTGGCCGGCTTCGCCATCGCCATCGGCGTGGAAACGACACCGCTGATCGGCGCGGTCTGCCTGATCGTCGCCCTGCGCTGGGCGTGGCATGGCAGCAGCTTCCGGGATGCCGCCACCGCCTATGGCCTTGCGCTGGCGCTGACGACGACCGGCGCCTTCTTCGCGACCGTCGCACCGTCGCATTACAGCCAGGTCACCTGCGACAGCCTGTCCTACGGCTTCTATGCGCTCGCCACGCTCGGCGGGGGAACGCTTTTCCTGACGGCGTCGCTCGCCAGCGCCTGGTCGTTCCGCGGCCGGGTTTTCGCGCTCGCTGGTGCCGGCGCCGTGCTTGCCGCGGCCGTGCTGCTGATCGCGCCTGGCTGCCTGTCGAACCCGCTCGACGCGCTCGATCCGCTGCTGAAAACCTTCTGGCTCGACATGGTCATCGAGGCGCAATCGGCAATCGCGCAGTTCCGCCTCGACCCCACGTCGATCGCCGGCTTCTACGCCACCGGCGTGATCGCGATCGTCGCCTGCCTGCGCTGCGTCTATCGCCGCGAGGCGACGGAACAGCATCTCATCCTGCTCGCGCTGCTGACGGTCGCCTTCGCGATCTCCATCCTCCAGATCCGCGGCTCGATCTTCGTCTACGTGCTTGCCGCCATCCCGCTCGGCCGGATGGTTGCCAGGCTGCGTGAGGCCTCGAATGCCGCGCCGAAGAACCTGAAGCTCGGCGCCGCCTTCGCCGGCCTGACACTCGCCTCGACGCCCGCCAGCTGGGCGCTCGCCGGCGCCCTCCTGCCCGGCCAGTCCGGCGATGTGCTGCGCGCCGAACTTTCGAGCAAGCCGAAGCTGCCCGCCTGCAAGGACCAGTCCGTGCTGGCGCCGCTTGCCCACGAACCGATCGGCGTCGTCGCCGCCGTGTCGGATCTCGGCGCGCCGATCCTGCGCTTCACCGGCCACCGCGTGCTGTCCGCGCCCTACCACCGCAACCAGGGCGGCATGCTGACGGAGCTGCATATCGGCCTTTCCAACCCGCGCCAGGCGGAAGCATTTTTGCGCGGGGCCAAGGTGACGCTGCTCGCCTTTTGCCCGGGCAATTCGCAAATCAAGATGATCGCCAAGGCCGAGCCGGACGGGCTCTATGCCGGCCTGCTGAAGGGCAAGGTGCCGGACTATCTGGAACCGGTCGAGGGCGCGCAGGGGCCGGTGCTAAAGCTCTACCGGGTGAAACCCGAATAGGTCGCTTTTTGGCGCGCGACAGCTGGGGATGCCGGCTGCGGCACCCTGTCATCCGCCGCCAAACGCACTACACTTTGCCGTATGAGCTTCTTTTCCGACAGTGATTCGCCCAGCAACCTTGCCGAATATTCGGTGTCGGAACTTTCCGGCTCCATCAAGCGCACCGTCGAGCAGGCCTTCGACCAGGTGCGGGTGCGCGGCGAGATTTCCGGCTATCGCGGCCCGCATTCCTCGGGACACGCCTATTTCTCGCTGAAGGACGATCGGGCGCGCATCGACGCGGTGATCTGGAAGGGCAGCTTCTCGAAGCTGCGCTTCAAGCCGGAGGAGGGCATGGAGGTGATCGCCACCGGCAAGGTCACGACCTTCCCCGGCTCCTCGAAATACCAGATCGTCATCGAGACGCTGGAGCCCGCCGGTGCCGGCGCGCTGATGGCGCTACTGGAGGAACGCCGCCGCAAGCTCGCCGCCGAGGGGCTGTTCGATACGGAGCGCAAGAAGCCACTCCCCTTCCTGCCCAGGGTGATCGGCGTCGTCACCTCGCCGACCGGTGCCGTCATCCGCGACATCCTGCACCGCATCGCCGACCGGTTTCCGGTCCATGTCATCGTCTGGCCGGTCAAGGTGCAGGGCGAAGGATCCGGCCAGGAGGTGGCGGCGGCGATCGACGGTTTCAATGCGTTTCAGCCCGGCGGGCCGATGCCGCGGCCGGACGTGCTGATCGTCGCGCGCGGCGGCGGCAGCCTGGAGGACCTCTGGAGTTTCAACGACGAGATCGTCGTGCGCGCCGCCGCCGCCTCGAAAATCCCGCTGATCTCCGCCGTCGGCCACGAGACGGACTGGACGCTGATCGACCACGCCGCCGACCGGCGCGCGCCGACCCCGACGGGGGCCGCCGAAATGGCTGTGCCCGTCAAAGCCGACCTCGACGCGGAAATCGCCTCGCTCACGGCCCGCCTTCGCGGCGCCGTGGCCCGCCAGATGGACAATCGCCGCCAGGGAGTGCGCGCACTTGCCCGGGCGTTGCCCTCGCTCGACCAGCTGCTTGCACTCCCCCGCCGCCGTTTCGACGAGGCGGCCACCGGGCTCGGCCGCGGCTTGCAAATGAACACGGTCAACAAGCGCCGCACCTTCGAGCGCACGGCCGCGCATCTTCGGCCCGACGTGCTCTTGACCCGCATCGCCGAGCGCCGCCAACGCGTCACCGACCGCGTGCAACGCGCCGAGCGTATCATCGAGCGCCGGCTCGACCAGTTCCGTGCCCGCCTTTCCGCCTTCGACGTGTCGCTGCGCGCGACACCGGCCCGCATCGCCGCGCAGACCGGCCGGTCGCGCGACCGGCTGACGGGCCTGGCGCTGCGCGCCGAAAGCGCGCTTGCCGGCACTCTTGCCCGCCGCCACGCGTTGCTTCAGGCACAGGACCGCATGCTGCAATCGCTCTCCTATCGCAACGTGCTGAAGCGCGGTTATGCGCTGGTGCGCGACGAGGACGGGGCACCGGTCAATGCCGCGGCGGAACTGGGGCCGGGCCGGGCGATCGCCATCGAATTCGCCGACGGCACGGTCGATGCCGTCACGGGTTCGGGCGGCGGCACGCCGTCGCGCAAGAAGGGCGCGAAGGCGGAGCCGGAAAAACCGGCGCCGCGCCAGGGTTCGCTGTTCTGATGCGCATCCTGCTCGTGCTCGCCCATCCGCTGGAAGAGAGTTTTGCCGCTAGCGTCGCCGAGACGGTGCGGCGGAAACTGGTGGCAAACGGCCATACGGTCGATCTTCTCGACCTCTACCGCGAGGATTTCGATCCGCGGCTGACGCCCTCCGAACGCGCCCGCTTTTTCGAGCCGGGTTACGACCCTTCGGAGGCGGAACCCTTCGTTTCGCGGCTGAAGGCGGCGGACGGGCTCGTGCTGGTCTTTCCGCAGTGGTGGTTCAATTTCCCGGCCATCCTGAAGGGCTTTTTCGACCGGGTGTTTGCCCCCGGCGTGGCCTATGAAAACGATCCGGCGGGCGGGCGCATCCAGCCGCGCCTCGACAATATCCACCTGTTCTGGGCCTTCACCACGACCGGTTCGCCTTGGTGGATCGTGCATCTCTACATGGGCAACCCGGTGAAACGGCTGCTGAAGCGCGCCATCGCCGCCTTCTGCGCCAAGGGCCTCGATTTCAAGCTGGTCAATCTCTACGACATCGATCGCAGTAGCGAGGCCAAGCGCAAGGCGCATATCGCGCGGGTCGAAAAGCTGGTCGACCACATCTGACTATTCGAATTCGGCGAGGAATTTCCGCAGCAAGCCATCCAGCGCCGCGCGTTCCCCGTCATCCAGGCCTTCCAGCAGCCGATGCTGGTTCTCTACATGGGCGGTCACCGTCGCATCCACCACGGAAAAACCCTTCGGCGTCAGCGCGATGATCACGCCGCGCCGGTCCTCCGGATTGTGCGAGCGTTCGATGAGCCCGGCTTTTTCCAGCTGATCCAGGCGATTTGTCATCGTGCCGGAGGTCACCATGGTGGCCGCCAGCAGGTCGCCCGGCGAGAGCCGGTAGGGCGGCCCGGACCGGCGGAGCGTCGCCAGCACGTCGAAACTCGCGGCGTTGAGCCCGTTTTCGGCAAGCGTCTTGTCGATCTCCCGGGCAAGATGGGTGCGCAGCCGCGCGATGCGGCCGAGCAGGCCCATCGGGCCGACATCGAGGTCCGGCCGTTCTCGGGTCCACTGGGCTAAAATTCTGTCGACGTGATCCATGGGCGGAATTAAAGGCGAATTTAACTTGACGTCAAGATAATCTCATTTATCTTGACGTCAAGATTCTTTATATGGAGATAATCATGTCTCGCAGCACCGATATCCTCCTCACCGCCGCCGCACCCGCCATCTGGGGCAGTACCTATATCGTCACCACCGAGCTGCTACCGGCCGGCTATCCGCTGACCCTCGCCATGCTGCGCGCGCTGCCGGCGGGCCTTCTCCTGCTCGCCGTCGTGCGGCAATTGCCGCAGGGCATCTGGTGGGGGCGGACGTTCCTGCTCGGCGCGCTGAACTTTTCGTTCTTCTGGGCAATGCTTTTCGTTTCGGCCTATCGCCTGCCGGGCGGCGTCGCCGCCACGGTCGGCGCCATCCAGCCGCTGATCGTGCTCGGCCTGTCACGCGCCGTAATGGGCACGGCGATCCGGCCGCTTTCGGTCGTCGCGGGTCTCGCCGGCATTGGCGGCGTGGCGCTGCTCGTGCTGACGCCGGCCGCCCATCTCGACCCGATCGGCATCGCCGCGGGCCTTGCCGGCGCCGTGTCCATGGCCTTCGGCACCGTGCTGTCGCGCCATTGGCAGCCGCCGGTGCCGCCGCTCACCTTCACCGCGTGGCAGCTGACGGCGGGCGGCTTGCTGCTCGTGCCCGTCGCGCTGTTCTTCGAGCCGGCGCTGCCGGTTCCGACAGCGGAAAACCTCGTCGGCTTCCTTTATCTCGGCGTCATCGGCGCAGCGCTCACCTATATCGTCTGGTTCCGCGGCCTCGCCCGGCTCGACCCGGCAACCATCTCGCCGCTCGGTTTCCTGAGCCCGCTCGTCGCCGTCGTGCTCGGCTGGGCGCTGCTCAGGCAGGATCTCAGCCTCCTGCAGATCGCCGGCATGGTCGTGGTGCTGGGAAGTGTGTGGCTCAGCCAGTGGGCGCAGGCGCAGGGTGCCGTGCGGATCAGTCCGCGCCCTGCATCGCCCGCCGCCGTGCGGCCGTCAGCCCCATGAAGACGGCGTGCGCCAGGTCGGCGTCGATCATCGCGGAAAGGCCGGCCGCCGTCGTGCCGCGATATTCCATGAAGAGTTCGACGATATCGGCCGGCGTATCGCTGATGCTCGCCATCTGCGTGGCGGCGCCGAGGAAAAGCTGGCGCACGGCAAGATCGGCCGTCTCGGGATCGATGCCCGCCTCGATCGCATGGCGGATCATTGCATCCGCCACCAGCGCCGGGAAGGCGGCGCCCGAGCCGGTGAGCGCGGTGAAATAATCGAGCTCGTGTTCGTTTGTGATAAAATGCGCGCGGCCCGAGGCGGAGAAGAAGCTTTGCGCGAATTCCGCCTCGGACTTGCGCACGTCATCCGTCGCAAACCACGGCGTGAAGGACTGCCGCTGCTCGGCGCAGGCATTCGGCATGGCGCGCACGATGCGCCTTGCACCAAACCGGTCGGTGATCTCGTCCACCGAGACGCTCGCCATGACGGAAATCACGAAACGGCCGCGAAGATCGAGGTCGATATCGTCGAGATCCGAAGGGCGGACGGAGAACACGATGACGTCGGACGCATCCACCAGAATGGAATTGTCCGTCGTCATATGCACGCCCGGCCAGGCTTCGAAGCCGGAAATATTGCCGGAGCGCGAGGACAGCACGAGATCGGCCGGCTTGACGATGCGGTCGGCAAGCACGGGCCGAAGCAGAGCCCCGGCCAGCCATCCGCCACCGCCGATCACGCCGATATGGGTCATGCCCACTCGCCGCGTCGCATGACGGGCATGCGGCTGCCGTCGGCACGGATGCCGTCGATATCCACCTTGTCGGAGCCGATCATCCAGTCGATGTGGATGAGGCTTTCATTGCCGCCCTGCGCGCGGATCTGCTCGGGCGAAAGGCTCGCGCCGTCGAGGAAGCACTTCGAATAGCACTGGCCGAGCGCGATATGGCAGGAGGCGTTTTCGTCGAACAGCGTGTTGTAGAACAGGATGCCGCTCGCCGAAATCGGCGAGGAATGCGGCACCAGCGCCACTTCGCCGAGCCGGCGCGCGCCCTCGTCGGTGTCCAGCACCTTGTTCAGCACCGCCTCGCCCTTCGAGGCCTTCGCCTCGACGATGCGGCCGCCCTCGAAGCGCACCTGGATATCGTCGATCAGCGTGCCCTGGTGGGAAAGCGGCTTGGTGGAGGAGACATGGCCCTCGACGCGCAGCGCATGCGGCGTGGTAAAAACCTCTTCCGTCGGGATGTTCGGGTTGCAGGTGATGCCGTTCTTCGCCGTCGCGGCACCGCCGTGCCATTCATGGCCATCGGCGAGGCCCACCGTCAGGTCCGTGCCCGGCCCCGTGAAATGCAGCGCGGAAAAGCGCTCGCCGTTGAGCCAGGCCGAGCGGCTGGCGAGATTGGCGTTGTGCGCCCGCCAGGCGCCGACCGGATCGGCGACATCGACGCGCGACGCTGCGAAGATGGCGTTGGCGAGCTTTTCGACCGCCACGTCCTCCGGGTCGTTCGGGAAGACCTGCTTGGCCCAGGAGGGGTTCGGATAGGAGACGATATTCCAGTTGATGTCGAAATTGGCGATCTTCTCCAGCGCCGGTTTGTAGGCGGTGGAGTTCGCCTTGTTGGCGCGGGCGACCTTGGCCGGGTCCTCGCCGGACAGAAGCATCGGGTTGTCGCCGGAAATCGCAAGGCGCGCCGCGCCATTGGCATAGGCCTTGGCCATGCCCTCGTAGAGCCAGTCGGTCGCGCGGTCGAAGCTCTCGTCCGGCGCATGATGATAGCGGGCGAGCGTCGTCTCTTCGTCGGAATAGAAGGTGCTGACGAGACCCGCGCCGGCCATATAGGCGTGTTTGGTGATGAGGCGGGCGAGCGGCAGGGCGGCGACCGGCGCCGTTACCACGAGATCCTGCCCCTTCTGGAGCTGAAGGCCGACGCGCACCGCGACTTCGGCGAGCTTGTCGAGCTTTTGCGGATCGATGGCAGGGGCGGAATTTTCGGGATAGGTCATGGCATGCCTGTCTGTTCTCAAAATGGATAGAGGAAACTTAGTGTGCTTGTCGCCGGAAGAGAAGGCGCAATCAGGCAATGACCGGCGCCGAAATCGCCTTCAGCGCCGCAAGCGCATCGCGCGGCGCCAGCCGCACCTGCAAACCGCGCTGCCCGCCGTTGATATAGACGGCCTCATGCACGAGTGCGGCTTCCTCGATTGCCGTCGGCACCTGCTTCTTCTGGCCGAAGGGACTGATGCCGCCGACCACGAAACCGGTGAGCCGCTCGGCATCCGCCGGCTTCATCATGTTCGCCGACTTGCCCTTGAAGGCGGCGGCCAGCTTCTTCATGCTGACCTCGCAATCTGACGGCACGATGACACAGACCGGCTTGCCATCCACCTCGGCCATCAGCGTCTTCAGCACGCGTGAAGGGTCCTCCCCCAGCGCCTCGGCGGCCTGGATGCCGACGCGGTCGGTAGTCGGGTCGTAGTCGTAGGTATGGACGGTGAAGGAAGTGCCGGACTTGGCGAGCGCCTGGGTGGCGCGGGTGGTTTTGGACATGGCGGGCCGTCATCGAAGCGGATTGGGTGGTCCGCATGGGTGCCGGAGCGGCGGGGCCGTGTCAATTGTCGTCGGCGAAGCAGCCCCTCATCCGGCTGCCGCAACCTTCTCCCCGCTAGCGGGGAGAAGGTTAGAATGAGGGGCTACCTCAAGCCCGCTCCAGCACCACCGCGATGCCCTGGCCGACGCCGATGCACATGGTGGAGAGCGAGCGCGTCTTGCCGGTCAGTTGCAGTTCCAGCGCCGCCGTGCCGGTGATGCGGGCGCCGGACATGCCGAGCGGGTGGCCGAGCGAGATGGCGCCGCCGTTCGGGTTGACGTGATCCGCATCATCGGCGATGCCGAGTTCGCGAAGCGTCGCCAGGCCCTGCGAGGCAAAGGCTTCGTTGAGTTCGACGACGTCGAAATCGGATGGTTTCAGGCCGAGGCGGGCGCAGAGACGCTGCGTCGCATAGACCGGGCCGATGCCCATGATGCGCGGCGGAACACCCGCCATGGCACCGCCGAGAATGCGGGCGATCGGGGTCAGGCCGTATTTCCTGACCGCCGCCTCCGACGCGATGATCAGCGCTGCCGCACCATCGTTGACGCCGGAGGCATTGCCCGCCGTCACCGTGCCGCCTTCCTTCTTGAAGGGTGTGCCGAGCTTGGCAAGCGCTTCCATCGTGGTCGCGCGCGGATGTTCGTCCTTCTCGACGACCACCGGATCGCCCTTGCGCTGCGGGATGGTGACGGGGGTGATTTCCTTCGCCAGCCGCCCGTTCGCCTGCGCTTCGGCGGCCTTCGCCTGCGAGCGCACGGCGAAGGCGTCCTGGTCCTCGCGCGACACCTTGAAATCCTCGGCGACGTTCTCACCGGTCTCCGGCATGGAATCGACGCCGTATTGCTTCTTCATCAGCGGATTGACGAAGCGCCAGCCGATGGTCGTGTCGTAAATTTCCGCATTGCGCGAGAACGCCGTCTCGGCCTTGGGCATGACGAAGGGCGCGCGGCTCATGCTTTCGACACCGCCAGCGACGATCAGTTCCGCCTCGCCCGCCTTGATGGCGCGGGCGGCGGCGATGACGGCATCCATGCCGGAGCCGCAGAGCCGGTTGATCGTCGTGCCCGACACCGAAACGGGCAGGCCGGCGAGCAGCGAGGACATGCGGGCGACGTTGCGATTGTCCTCGCCTGCCTGGTTGGCGCAGCCGAAGATGACGTCGTCGACCGCTTCCCAGTCGATGCCGGTATTCTTCGCCATCAGCGCCTTCAGCGGGATGGCGCCGAGATCGTCGGCGCGTACCGACGAGAGCGAGCCGCCGAAGCGGCCGATGGGCGTGCGGATATAGTCGCAGATATAGGCTTCGCTCATGGTCTTTCCTCAGATTTCCGGCCTCAGATTTCCGGCACGACGAGATCGGCTACGGGGCCTTCGACATGGAGTTTCGCGCCCGTCATAGCCTGCAACTCTTCGATCGTCATGCCCGCCAGCTTTTCGCGCAAAACGAAGCGGCCGCCGGTCACGTCGATCACGGCGTGGCTCGTATAGATGCGGGTGATGCAGCCGACGCCGGTGAGCGGGAAGGTGCATTTTTCGACGAGCTTCGGCTCGCCGTTCTTGGTAACATGCTCGGTGATGACGACGACCGATTTGGCGCCGTGCACCAGGTCCATCGCGCCGCCGACGGCCGGCACGCCCTTGGAGCCGACGCGCCAGTTGGCAAGGTCGCCGTTCTCCGCCACCTGGTAGGCGCCGAGGATCGCGACGTCGAGATGGCCGCCGCGCACCATGGCAAAACTGTCGGCATGGTGGAAGAAGGCGGAGCCGGGCTTCAGCGTGACGGCCTTCTTGCCGGCATTGATGAGGTCCCAGTCCTCCTCACCGGCCGGCGGCGCTTCACCGAAGTCCAAGAGGCCGTTTTCCGTATGAAAAATCGCCTCGCGGCCCGCCGGCTGATAGCGCGCCACCATTTCGGGAAAGCCGATGCCAAGGTTCACATAGGCGCCGTCGGCAATGTCCTGCGCCGCGCGCCAGGCGATCTGGGCGTTGGAAAGCTTGATGTCTTCGCGTGTATCGACAGTCATGCGTAGGCCACTCCTGCGCGGATGAGATCTTCTTCCTGCCGGGCATCCGTCACTTCCACGACGCCATCGACGAAGATGCCGGGGGTGACGACGTGTTCCGGCTCGATGCCGCCCGGCTTCACCAGTTGCCTGACCTGCACGAAGGTCTTTGCCGCCGCCATGCACATCAGCGGGCCGAAATTGCGGGCCGCCTTGTTGTAGGTGAGGTTGCCATGCGTATCGCCGACATGCGCCTTCACCAGCGCAAAATCCGCCTTGAGCCAGCGTTCCTGCACATACATGCGGCCATCGAATTCGGCGGTCGGCTTGCCCTTGGCGAGCTCGGTTCCGTAGCTCGTCGGCGTGTAGAAAGCGGGGATGCCGGCGCCGCCGGCGCGGATGCGCTCGGCGAGCGTGCCCTGCGGCACCAGCTCCAGCTCGATCTTGCCGGCCAGATAGCGATCGGTGAAGGCGCGGGGGTCGGTCGAGCGCGGGAAGGAGCAGATCATCTTGCGCACCAGCCCGGCATCGATCATCGCGGCGATGCCGATGCGGCCGTTGCCGGCATTGTTGTTGATGACGGTCAGGTCCTTGGCGCCCTTGTCGATGAGCGCGTGGATCAGCTCGATCGGCGCACCCGAGCCGCCGAAGCCGCCGATCATCACCGTGGCGCCATCGCCGATGCCGGCCACCGCCTCCGCCAGACTTTTGATGGTCTTGTCCATGCAAAATCTCCCGTTGTTGCAGCAGAGGTAAATCCGAAGGGGAAAAGCGGCAAGGCATTTTGTGCGTTATTTGACTTTTGTTCAATAATCGCACAAACTATAGAAAAGCGAGGTCACAATGCGCGAAACGGATTTCATCGGCGGGTTTGCCAAGGGGCTTCGGGTCATCGAGGCCTTCGGCGAGACAAAACCGCGGCTCACCATCACCGATGTCGCGAAGGAAACCGGCCTCGACCGGGCGACGGCAAGGCGTTGCCTGCTGACGCTCGCCGAACTCGGCTATGCCGCCTATGACGGAAAGTTCTTCGAGCTCACGCCAAAGATCCTGCGGCTCGGCCATGCCTATCTTTCCGCGACGCCGCTGCCGCGACTCGTACAGCCCTATCTCGACCAGCTCTCCGAAAAGGTCGGGCAGAGCGCATCGGCCTCGGTGCTCGATGGCACGGAGATCGTCTATGTGGCGCGCGCGGCGCAAAAACGCGTCATGTCGATCAACCTGATGCCGGGCTCGCGGCTGCCAGCCTATTGCGCCTCGATGGGCCGCGTACTGCTCGCGGCCCTGCCCGAGGCGGAGGCGCGGGCGATCGTGGAGGCCTCCGACCGGCCGGCGAACACGCCGTTCACAAAGACCGACCCGGACGACCTGATGGCGGAATTTTCCCGCGTGCGCCGGCAAGGCTATGCCGTCATCGACCAGGAGCTGGAAATCGGCCTCTGCTCCATCGCCGTTCCGCTGGAAAATGCCCGCGGCCGGGTCGTCGCGGCGCTCAATATCGGCGCGCCGGCAGCACTTGCGACCGCCGACGAGATGGTCGAGCGCTACCTGCCCGCGATGCGCGAGGTGCAGGCGGCGTTGCGGCAGGTGCTTGCCTGAGCCGGACTTGACAGAGGTCAGGGGCCGACCCCACCTGTTGCAGTGCAGCAGGAGACCGCCATGCGCGACGACGACAGCAAGCTCACCCGCACCAAACGCAAATGGGCGGACGAGGGGAAATTCCTGACCGGCCGCATCGCACGGCCCGAGACCGACCGCCTGCCGCCCGGCCAACATCTGGTGAAAGACTGGCCGGTACTCGATCTCGGCCAGCAGCCGGTGATCCGCCCGGAAAGCTGGCGGCTGGACGTGAAGGGCGGGGCGGAAAACCCGACATCCTTCGGCTGGATGGATTTTCTGGCGTTGCCGCAGAGCCAGAAACTTTCGGACATCCACTGCGTGACGACGTGGTCGCGCTACGACAACCGCTGGGAAGGCGTTTCCACCTGCGACCTGCTCGACCTCGTCATGCCGCGGCCGGAGGCGGATTTCGTGCTGCTGACGAGCTATGACGGCTATACGACCAACCTCCCGCTTGCCGATTTCGCGGCGGAAGACGCCATCCTCGCCACCCATTGGGAAGGCAAGCCGATTTCCACCAAACATGGCGGGCCGATGCGCCTCGTCGTGCCGCATCTCTATTTCTGGAAGAGCGCCAAGTGGCTGACGCGCATCGATTTCCTGCCCGGCGACCAGGCCGGCTTTTGGGAGCGCAACGGCTATCACATGCGCGGCGACCCATGGCGCGAGGAGCGTTATTCCGACGACTGAGCGGCGAGCCGCGCCCGTTCGTGCAGCCGCCAGGCACGCGGCGTCTCCCCGGTCTCACGCAGAAAGTAGCGCGAGAAATAGGCGGGGTCGGCAAAGCCAAGGCGCACGCCAATTTCCTGCGCCGGCATTTCGGTGAAGACCAGTTCGCGCTTCGCCTCGTCGATCATCTTGCGCCCGATATAGGCATGCGCCGAAAGGCCCGTCGCCGCCTTGACGATGCGGTTGAGGTGCGTCGGCGAAATACCGAGCTTTTCTGCGTAGAAACCGGCGGGTCTTTGCGCGCGAAAATGCTGCTGGATCAGGCCGTTCAGGTGCTCCATGCGCCGCGCCACAGCGCCCTCCGGCGCATCGTCACGGCCTGAAAGCCGCGCCGTCAGCGTCAGCACCGAGACAAGATAGGCCTCCATCAGGTCCGTGCGGCCGTTGCGCCGGGCCGCCCATTCGGCGGCGAGCCGTTCCAGCGTCGCGATGACGAAGGCGCCGTCCGGATCACCGGCATCGAGCGGCATCACACGCGGCTCTGCCGCGAAACGCCCTACCTCGCCGGCAAGGCGCAGATGCGAGGCGAGCATGGTGAAGACGTGGCCGTCCACATCGCGCGAGAAGCGGAAGCCGTGGTCGATGCCGGGCGGCACTGTGACGACGGCGGGCGGCGTCAGCGTCACCTTCCCGGTGCCGAACAACGCATCGCCCGATCCGGCGGAAATGTACAGGATCTGGAAAAAGCTGTCGTGCCGATGTAGGCCGATCTCATAGCGGTGCAGGCTGCTGCGCGACGGGATCGTTTCGCAGTGCAGCCAGAAGTCCGGCGCATTGTCGGTGCGTTCGCCGTAGAGATCATAGGTCGGGACGTGTCTGGTCATGCCGGCACCGTCGGTTCGCGATGTTCGATTTGTACAAGTTCGGGACCGATCCGTCCATTGCCAGCACCCACCCTCCTCCCTGACAATTTGCGCAATGCCAGGTCGGGAGGATGTCATGCGTGTTCAGGTCGCCATTATCGGCTCGGGTCCATCGGGCCTGCTGCTCGGGCAGCTGCTCGGCAATGCCGGCATCGAGACCGTCATCCTCGACCGCTCCAGCAAGGCGCATATCCTGAGCCGCGTGCGCGCCGGCGTGCTGGAGGAGGGCACGGTCGGGCTGATGGAAAAGGCGGGCGTCGGCGCCCGCATGCGGGCCGAGGGTCTGCCGCATGACGGGTTTTCGCTGGCGTTCGACGGCCGCGACCATCGCATCGACCTTTTCGATCTCACCGGCGGCAAGCGCGTGATGGTCTATGGCCAGACGGAGCTGACGCGCGACTTGATCGAACAGCGCGAAGCCGATAGCCGGCTTACGATCTACGAGGCGGCGAATGTCACGCCGCACGATTTCGATGATGCCGCACCCTATGTGACCTATGAGAAGGATGGCCTCACCCATAGTATCGACTGCGATTTCATCGCCGGCTGCGACGGGTTCCATGGCACGAGCCGCAAGGCGGTGCCGGAGACGGCGATCCGCACCTTCGAAAAGGTCTATCCGTTCGGCTGGCTCGGCATTCTTGCCGAAGTGCCGCCCGTCAGCGACGAACTGATCTACGCCAACCATCCCCGCGGCTTCGCGCTCTGTTCCATGCGCTCCGAGACCCGCAGCCGCTACTATATCCAGGCGGCGCTGGACGAGAAGATCGAGGCCTGGTCGGACACCCGCTTCTGGGACGAACTGCGCCGCCGGCTTCCCGCTCATCATGCGGAGGCGATGGTCACCGGTCCGAGCTTCGAGAAATCGATCGCGCCCTTGCGCTCCTTCGTCGCCGAACCGATGCGTTTCGGCCGCCTGTTCCTCGTCGGCGATGCCGCGCATATCGTGCCGCCCACCGGCGCCAAGGGGCTGAACCTTGCGGCAAGCGACGTGCACTACCTGTTTTCCGGCCTGATGGAGCACTATCAGGACCGCTCCAACGCCGGCATCGACGCCTATTCGGGGCGCGCGCTCGCCCGGGTCTGGAAGGCCGTTCGTTTCTCCTGGTGGATGACGACCATGCTGCACCGCTTTCCCGAAACCGGCGATTTCGACCAGAAAATCCAGGAAGCCGAGCTCGATTATCTCACGCATTCGCGCGCGGCGGAGACGGTGCTGGCGGAAAACTACGTCGGTCTGCCCTACTGACGCGCGGCCCAGGCGGTGACCGAGGCGATCATCGTCGCGTGATGTTCCGGCGCATCCGCAAGGGCTGCCAGTTCCCATAGGCGGTGCACGCCGGTGAGGAGATGGATGCGGGCGCGGTCGAGCGTGCGGCCGGTCAGGCGCTCATAGCCGTCGACGATGCGCGCGGTCAGGTCCGGGCTGATGAAATTCGAATAGATGAAATCCTGGTGCAGCGGGCCGAAGCCGGAATCGGCGAAGTCGTAAAGGCCGTTCAGCCGTCCCGCCGCGTGGTCGAATGCCATGTTCCAGCCGTGACCGTCGAAGAAGCCGTAGGTTTCGCCATGGGGGTCCGGCGGCAGGGTGCGCCAGCCGGCTATCGTTTTCTCGGCGAAGCCGTGCAGCGCCTCCGGCAGAAGCGGCAGGGCACCGGCGACGATTGCGTTCGCATCGAGCCAGCGCTCGACAGGCCGCGCACCGGCCGCCGCCATCACGTCGCGATCGAGGGAATGGAGCTCGGCATAGAAGCGGGCGAGCGTCTCGGCGAGTTGCTGCTGCGCGGAGTCCGGCAGTGCCTCATATTGCGCCGTCTCCAGATGCTCGCCGGGAATGATCGCGTGCTCGGAGAAGAGCGGTTCACCCTCATGCAGGCACAGATCCGGAACTCGCATCGTCACATGCGGGCGCACGGCGGTGAGGATCGAGGCCTCGCGGCGCAGCGCCTGCTCCGCTTCCGCACCTTGCGGGAATTTGAAGACCAGGCGCTCGTCCACCGCGACCGCGCGCGAATGCCAGCCGCCCGGCAGCAGCCGGAAGGAGGCCGTCGCGAGATCGGGATGACGCGCGACGATTGCCGCGCGAAACGGGTCGAGTTCGTATGTCATGGGCACTCCTAGCGGAGGCGCGACGGCGCCTCAACCCGCCGGCGACACCGTTCCCGCCACCTCGCGGACCGTCTGCATGAGGATGGCGAGCGGCAGGGAGGGCACGGCGTCGGTGCGCATGGTGAGGCCGACGGGGCCTTTCGTGCCGCTGGTATCGATCGGCAGGGCCGCAAGCGCGCCTTCCGCGATATCCGCCGCAACGACGCCTTCCGAAATGATCCAGATCGCATCGCTCTCCCGCACGAAGGCGCGGCCGAAGGCGTCGGAGACGGTTTCGATCTGGTTCGCCAAGCCGGCAATGCCATGGGTGATCAAAAAACTTTCGACGAAGGGGCGGATGATCGAGGCGCGTGTCGGCATCAGCACGGGATAGGCATCGAGCCCGGCAAAGACCGCGCTGCTCGCGGCAAGCAGCGGATGGCCGGCGCGCACGCAGAACACCACCTGTTCGGAATAGAGATGCTCGAAGGAAAAACCCGCCATCTTCTCCGGCGCTGCGAGCCGCCCGACGACAAGGTCGAGATCGCCGACGCGCAGCTGTTCGAGCAGCACGGCATTCTCCCCCGTGACGATCTTGATGCGCGCGCCGGTGCCTTCCTCCAGGAAAAGCCGCATTGCTTTCGGCATGATGCGCGTCGAGACGGTCGGCAGCGCGCCGATGCGGATCGGCGGGGCATCGCCGGAAAGCGCCTGCGAGACGGAATCGAAGCCCTGGCGCAGCGCCGTCAGCGCCGCGCCAGCATGCTTCAAAAAGACCTCGCCGTAGCGGGTGATCTTGATGCCGCGGCCGTCGCGCTCGAAGACGGCGACGCCCAGAACCTCCTCCAGCTCGCGGATCGTCTTGGTCACGGCGGGCTGGCTGACATGCAGGAGCTGGGCCGCCTTCATAACGCTCTTCTGGCGCGCCACCTCGACAAAGGTTTGCAGATGGCGGAACTTGATACGGCTATCGACCACTGTTTTCATAACCCCCAAGTTAACGAAACGGCGTGAAATATCATTTTACCTAACCAGATCAAGGGATCAATCTGGAAAGATCGGAGGAGAGAGCCTTGCAATTCGCGACCGTCAACGATGTCATCCTGCACCATCAGCTGATCGGCGGCCCCGCCGGACGGCCGGTCATCGTCTTTGCCAATTCGCTCGGCACCGATTTCCGCATCTGGCGCGACGTCGTGGTGCGGCTTGCGGGCGACTTCCCCATCATCACCTATGACAAGCGCGGCCATGGCCTCTCCGACCTCGGCCAGGTGCCCTATTCGATCGACGACCATGTGCTCGATCTCGCTGCTCTTCTCGACCGGCTTGCCGTAAAGGACGCGATCATCTGCGGCCTTTCCGTCGGCGGTATGATCGCGCAGGGCTTGCAGGCGAAGCGGCCGGATCTCGTCAAGGCGCTGATCCTCTGCGACACGGCGCACAAGATCGGCACCGCGGACATGTGGAACGCCCGCATCGAAAGCGTCGAGACGAAGGGCATCGAGAGCCTTGCCGACTCGATCATGGAGCGCTGGTTCACGCCCGCCTTCCGCCGCCCGGAGAACGCCGCCTATCACGGCTACCGCACCATGCTCACCCGCCAGTCGGCCGTTGGCTACGCTGCCACCTGCGCTTCAGTGCGCGATGCCGATCTTACCGAGACCACCAAGCGCATCTCTGTCCCAACACTCTGTGTCGTCGGCGACCAGGATGGCTCGACGCCGCCGGATCTCGTGCTGTCCATGGCAAAGCTCATCCCCGGCGCCCGCTACGAAGTCATCAAGGATGCCGGGCACATTCCCTGCGTCGAGCAGCCGGAAATGCTCACCGAGATGATCCGCGCCTTCATCGCCACCCTACCTGCCGGAGACGAGCCAAATGGCTGATGCCCACACCTTTTCCGATCGCTACCGCCAGGGCATGGTGACCCGCCGCGCGGTGCTCGGCGACCATCACGTCGACCGCGCCTCGTCTGCGGCAACCGCCTTCGACCAGCCTTTCCAGGAGCTGATCACCGAAGGCGCCTGGGGCACGGTCTGGTCGCGGCCGGGCTGGTCGAAGCGTGAGCGCTCCATGGTGACGATCGCGCTGCTCGCGGCGCTGGGCCATGACGAGGAGGTGGCGATGCATGTGCGGGCGACCGTGAACACCGGGGCGAGCCGCGAGGATATTGCCGAGGCGCTGCTGCATGTGGCGATCTATGCCGGCGTGCCGGCGGCGAACCGGGCGATCAAGATCGCCAAGCATGTCTTCGAGGAACTGGACGCGGAAAAGGCGGCCTGACAATGACGGACCTTTCCAACAGAAAGCCCGAAACGGGCGCCTTCTTCTCCCGCGATCGCCAATGGCATCCGCCGGGGCTGACGCCGGGCTACAAGACCTCCGTGCTGCGCTCACCCCAAAAGGCGCTGCTGTCGCTCGACGGCACGGTCTCGGAAATCACCGGCCCGGTCTTCGGGCACTCGATCCTCGGCGAGCTCGACAACGACCTGATCCACAATTTCGCCAAAGCCGGCGAAAGCGCCATCGGCGAGCGCATCATCGTGCATGGCCGCGTGCTCGACGAGCGTGGGCGACCGGTGCCGGGCGCGCTGCTCGAATTCTGGCAGGCGAATGCCGGCGGGCGCTATCGTCACAAGAAGGAAAGCTATCTCGCGCCGCTCGATCCGAATTTCGGCGGCTGCGGGCGCACCATCACCGATGAAGACGGCCATTATGCCTTCCGCACCATCAAGCCCGGCCCCTATCCGTGGCCGAACGGTGTCAACGACTGGCGCCCGGCGCATATCCATTTCTCCGTCTTCGGCCATGGTTTCGCGCAGCGGCTGATCACGCAGATGTATTTCGAGGGCGACCCGATGATCTGGAAGTGTCCCATCGTGCAGACCATTCCGGACAAGGCGGCGATCGAGCAGCTGGTCGCAGCGCTCGACTGGGGCAACACGATCCCGATGGATGCGCGCGCCTACAAGTTCGACATCGTGCTGCGCGGCCGCCGCTCGACGCTCTTCGAAAACCGGATGGAGGGCAACTGATGGTGCAGTCCCTCGGCACGCTCAAGGAAAGCGCTTCCCAGACGGCGGGGCCTTATGTGCATATCGGCCTGACGCCCAATTTCGCCGGCATCGGCGGCGTCTACGAGAGTGATCTCGGCACCACGATGGTGAACGACAAGACGCTCGGGCGGCGCATCACCATTACCGGCCGCGTCTTCGACGGCACCGGCATACCGCTGCGCGACGCGCTGATCGAGATCTGGCAGGCGGATGCCGCCGGCCTCTACAACAGCCCCTCGGAACTGCGCGGCAGCGCCGACGCCAATTTTTCCGGCTGGGGACGCTGCGCGACCCATGGCGAGACCGGCGAATACCGCTTCGAGACGATCAAGCCCGGCCGCGTGCCCTTCAGGGACGGCCGCCCGATGGCGCCGCATATCTCGCTCTGGATCGTCGCCCGCGGCATCAATCTCGGCCTCAACACGCGCCTGTATTTCGGCGATGAAGAAGCGGCCAATGCCGAGGACCCAGTCCTTGCCCGCATCGAACACCGCGTGCGCGTGCCGACGCTCATTGCCGCCGCCGACGGCGACAGCTACCGGTTCGACATCCATCTGCAAGGCGAGAAGGAAACGGTGTTCTTCGATATCTGACCTCGACGGCAAAAGACCCGGATGCAGGGGAACATCCGGGCCTTCGAGGAGGTCAGTGGGGGGCACTTACTTGCAGATCTTGATCTTCTTGACGATCAGGTTGCCGTAGTAGTCGTAGGAATGGATCTTCTTGACGAAGCAATGCGGCTTGTAGCCGTAGCTGTAGTAGCCGGCCTGTGACGGGGCGGCGAAGGAAACGACGGCGACGAGGGCGATGGTGGCGGAAACGATGATCTTGCGCATGGGGGTCTCTCCTGATCTCTGAGGGATGAGCCTCTCTCATCCAGTGATCAGACTTTCCCACATCGCCTGCTCGTCCGCTGTTCCGCGCGGAACAGGCGCCTGCGGCTCAGTGCAGGCCGCCGACGCCGAGCAGGGTTTCGACCGTGTGCTGGTCTGCGGCGAGGGCCGCCGGCGTGCCGCTCCAGGCGATGCGGCCGCGTTCGAGGATGATGACCGCGTCGGCGAAATCGAGCGCGCTCTGGATGCGCTGTTCGACCAGCAGGATGGTCATCTCGCCCGAAGCCGCGAGCGTGCCGAAGGCCGCCATCAGCTCCTCACAGATGACGGGGGCGAGGCCTTCCAGCGGCTCGTCGAGTAGCAGTACGGAGGGCTGGCCGAGGATGGTGCGCGCGGTCGTCAGCATCTGCTGTTCGCCGCCGGAAAGCTGCGAGCCGAGGTTTTTGCGCCGCTCCTTGAGCCGCGGGAACATGGCATAGGCCTCCTCGATCGCCGAACGCGGCCGTGCCTTCAGGCCGACGAAAAGGTTTTCCTCGACCGTCAGCGTCGGGAAGACGTCGCGCGATTGCGGCACGTAGCCGAGGCCTTTCAAGGCGCGCGATGCGCTGTCGATACCCTCGATCGCCTGGCCGTCGAGACGAATCTCGCCGCCATAACGTTTCGTCTGGCCGGCGAGCGTGGCGAAGAGAGTGGATTTGCCCATGCCGTTGCGGCCGAGCACGGCGAGTTTTCCGCCGGCGCCGGCGGAAAACGAAATGTCCTCCAGCACGCGCGTCGGGCCGTAGCCGGCGGAAAGGCCGGCGATTTCAAGCGACGCTGCGGGCATCGGCATAACTCCCGAGATAGGCCTGACGGACGCGGGCATCCTTCGTCACCGCATCCGGCGATCCGTCGAAGATGATCTCGCCTGCCGCCAGCACGATGACGCGCTTGGCGAAGCGGAAGACGAGGTCCATGTCGTGTTCGATCATGAGCACGGCGAGGTCGGCCGGCAGGTCGGCGATCGCCTGTTCGATGCGCGCCGTATCGCTCTGCGGCACGCCGGCGGCGGGCTCGTCGAGCAGTAACACCTTGGGCTTCAGCGCCAGCGCCAAGGCGAGTTCCAGCAGGCGCTGCTGGCCATAGGCGATCTCGCTGACGCGATAGCTGGCAAGGTGGGCGATGCCGAGCTTGGCAAGCAGGGCGTGGGCCTCGTCCGTGACGTCCGGCATGGCGCGGTGGCTGGCAAACATTTTTCCCGAACGGCCTTCGCGCTGGAGGATGGCCAGCGACACATGCTCCTCCGGCGTCATCTCGGAAAAGAGGCGCGTGACCTGGAAGGAGCGCACGAGGCCTCGGCGCACCCGCTGCGTCGGCCCGAGACGCGTGACGTCCTCGCCGCCAAGCGTCACGGTGCCGGAATTCGGCAGGATATTGCCGGTGACGAGATTGACGAAGGTCGTCTTGCCGGCGCCGTTCGGGCCGATCAGCGCGACCCGGTCGCCCGGCGCCATCGAAAGCGAGACGTCGTTGGTGACGGCGAGGCCGCCGAACATCTTCTTGAGGTTTCGGACGTCGAAGATCGCGCTCATCGGCCCTTCCTCCCGCGGCGTTCGAAATAGGCGGCGACGGAGCCGTAAAGACCCTTCGGCGCGAAGAGCACGACGGCGATCAGCAGCGCGCCGACGATGGTGAGCCAGTGGAACGGGTTTGCCGCGGAGACGACGTCCTCGAACCACATGAAGGTGATCGTGCCGATCAGCGCGCCGTAGAGCGAGCCGGTGCCGCCGAGCACGAGCATGACGAGGGCCTCGGCCGAGAGCGTGAAGGACAGGCTGTCGAGGCCGACGACCTGCGTGGAGATGGCATTGAGCGCGCCGCCGGCACCGGCGACGGCGCCGGAAATGGCGTACATTTTGATCAGCGTGCCGTGCACCGAGGCGCCCATGGCGCGAACGCGCACCGGGTCCTGCCGGATGCCGCGGCAGAGCATGCCGAAGGGCGAGCGCACGATCTGGCGCAGGATGACGAAGGCGGCGATGAGTAGCACGATGCCGAAGACATAGGCCGTGCGGCCCCAGAGATCGAATTGCCACAGGCCGAAGACAGCATCCGGCATGATGCCGGCAAGGCCATCGCTGCCGCCGGTCCAGCCGGAGGCCTTGTTGGCGGCCTCATGCGCGAGGTGGATGATGGCGATGGAGAGCACGAGCTGCGGAAGGCCATGCGCCCGGAGCACGACGACGCCGGAGATGAGCCCCGCAAGCGCGCCGGCGACGATGCCGACGGCGAGCATGGCGACCGGGTCGGTGATGCCGAAATGCGCGGCTGCGATGCCCGCGCCATAGGCGCCAGCGCCGAAGAGCGCGGCATGGCCGAGGGTCGCGACGCCGCAATAGCCCGTGACGAGATCGAGCGAGAGGACCAGCAGGGCGATCGCGGTGATGCGGGTCAGCAGCGCCAGATTGTTCGGGAAGAGGAAATAGCCGAGGAGGGCGAAGGCGGCGATGACGAGAACGCCGATCGCATCGCGCGTCAGCCGGGCGCGGCGGTCGCCGGTTGTGGAGAGCGAGGTCGTCAGCAGCGCCATCACTTCGCCCTCCCCGCAAGGCCGCGCGGAAAGATCCAGACGATGGCGATGACCGCGAGATAGAAGAAGAATTCGCCGAATTCCGGCATCAGGTAACGCCCCGTCGTGTCGATGGCGCCGAGCAGCAGGCAGGCGGCGAGCGCGCCGGGAATGGAGCCCGCACCGCCGACCGAGACGACGACGAGGAAGGTCACCATGTAGCGCAGCGCATAATAGGGCTCGATCGGCAGCAGTTCCGCGCCGACCACGCCGCCGAAGGCGGCCAGGCCGACGGCGACGGCGAAGCTGACGGCATAGACGACCTGCGTCTTGACGCCCAGCGCCGCGGCCATCGCCGCATTGTCGACAGCGGCGCGCAGTTTCACGCCGAAGGCCGTACGCTCGATGAAGTACCAGAGGCCAAGTGCCACCGCGAGGCCGCAGGCGATGACGAAGAGGCGGTGCGCCGAGACGGTGCGGAAGCCGAGGCTGACGGACTGGCGGAGCGTCTCCGGCGTCGGGATGGTTTTCAGCGTCGGGCCGAAGACATAGTTGGCGATCCCGATGATGCAGAAGGTTATGCCGATGGTCATCAGCACCTGCGTCAACTCCGGCTGGCCATAGATGCGGCGGTAGAGCAATCGCTCGATGGGGATGGCGATGAGGATGGTACCGACAACGGCGATGAGGACGGCGAAGGCATAAGCGAGGCCGAGGTCGCGCGCGGCATAGGAAGCGATGTAGCCGCCGATCATCGCGAAGGCGCCATGCGCCAGGTTGACGACGCGCATCAGGCCCATGGTGACCGAAAGCCCGATGGAGATGACGAAGAGCACCATGCCATAGGCAAGGGCATCGACACCGATGCTGAAGACCGTTTGCATGTTTCCGTCCTGGTGTTGCGTACAAGGCTCCGTGGTGCCGGCCCCTCATCCGGCCTGCCGGCCACCTTCTCCCCGCAAGCGGGGCGAAGGGATATGCCGCTCAGTCTCCCCAAGCCACTACCGTCTCGCAGGGCACGTCCCCTCTCCCCGCTTGCGGGGAGAGGGTTAGGGTGAGGGGCAAACCCCCAGGCTACTTCGCAGCCGCCAACCCGGGGTCGCCCTGCTTTTCAAACGTCTGAATTTCCTTGTTATAGTAGGTCCCATCCTCCGTCTTGGCCACTTCGCGCAGATAGATGTTCTGCGTGATGTGCCGGCTTTCCGGATCGATCGTCACCGGCCCGCGCGGGCTTTCCCAGGAGAGGCCCTTCACGGCCTCGACGGCCTTGGCCGCGTCCTGCTCGCCGCCGGTCGCCTCGATCATCTTGTAGATGACGTGCATGCCGTCATAGGCGCCGACCGCGGGGAAGGAGAGTTCGGCGGGGTTGCCGATCGCCTTTGCGGCGGCTTCGACGAACTTATTGTTTTCCGCAGAATCGTGCGAGACGGCGTAGTGGAAGGTCGTCTGCAGGCCGAGAGCCGCCTCGCCCAGCGCCGGCAAGTCGGATTCCTGCGTCAGGTCGCCGGGCGCGAAGAATTTGATACCGGCATCCTTGAGGCCGTTTTCGTTGAAGGCCTTGACGAAACCGAGCGTCGTCGGGCCGGAGGGCAGGAAGGCGAAGACGCCCTCGGCGCCCGAATCCTTGATGCGCTGCATGATCGGCGAAAAGTCGTTGGTCTGGAGCGGCATGCGGATCGCCTCGACGACCGCGCCACCCGCCTTCTCGAACCCGGCCTTGAAGGCGGCTTCGGCGTCGACGCCCGGACCGTAATCGCTGACGACCGAGATGACCTTCTTCGTGCCGCCATCGAAGGCGACCTTGGCGATCGGCGTGGAGGTCTGCCAGGTGGTGAACGAGGTGCGCACCACGAAGGGGCTCTTGGTGACGATGGCCGAGGTCGCGGCGTTCATCACCACCATCGGCACGTTCGCCTGTTCGAGCAGCGGCGTGGCGGCCATGGCATCCGGGGTGAAATAGAAGCCGGCTAAATATTGCACGCCTTCCTTGACGACGAGTTCCTGCGACAGCGCCTTGGACTGGGCCGGATCGGCGGTCGGGATATCGCGATAGATGATCTCGATCGTATCATCGCCGACCGTGCTGCCGTTCAACGCCATATAGGCGTCGATGCCGGCTTTGAAATTCTTGCCCTGGAGCGCGAAGGGGCCGGAAAACGGCCCGACGACGCCGACCTTGATCGTATCGGCCTGGGCGACGCCGCCCATGAGTGCCGCCGCCAGTGCGGCGATCGCAAATTTCTTCATGTTTTCCTCCCTGAGGGGCAGGCCTCCCAGCCGTTGCCCGGTCCAGTCGCAAAAGAGCATTTTGCCAGCTTGCCAGATGAAACGGTGATGTAAAATGAAAATATCCGTCAAATTCATAACTTATAAATTATGAATTTGACCTATACCGCACCCAGCCGCTTGACGGAGGCGATGAGATCGCCGGCCAAGCGAAGGGATACGCCCGTGGCAGCGACCATCTGCGGCAGGATCAGCCATTCGAGCGTCCAGGCCGCCCCCGAGCGCTCCTGCTCGTGCACTGCGGCCTGGGCGAGCCCGCCGAGCTGGGCGGCATTGAAGCGGGCGAGCGTGACGAGCACTTCGGCGCCGACCGGGTTCTGCTTGTGGGGCATGGCGGAGGACCCGCCGCCGCCGGCAAGCGCAATCTCGTCGCCGCGATCGGCCATCAGCGCCATGTCCTGGCCGAGCTTGCCGAGGCTGCCGGTCATGGCCGCGAGGAAGCCGGCGAGATCGCCGATCCGGTCGCGCTGGCTGTGCCATTGGAGGGCATCGGCGAGGCCGAGTTCGCGGGCGAGCGCCGCGCGCACCGCCGGCCCCTTGGCGCCCAGCTTTTCCAGTGTGCCGGCCGCGCCGCCGAACTGCACCGCAAGGCCGTCCTTGGCGAAGTCTTCCAGCCGGCCGGCATGGCGCGCGAGCGGTGACCGCCACGATTCGATGCGGTCCGTGACCGTAATTTCGATTGCCGCCTGCATGCGGGTGCGGCCCATCAGCGGCCGGTCGCCAAACGCGGCGGCGAGGCCATCAAGGCTGGCGGCGAGTGCCTCCAGCCGGCTTTCGAGGATCGGCAGCACGCGCGCGAGCCGCAGCATCAGCCCGCTGTCGATGACGTCCTGGCTGGTAGCGCCGACATGGACGTGTTTGCCGTGCGGCTCGCCGACGGCGGCGCGCAACTGGCGCACCAGATCCGGAATGACGACGCCGTCGCGGGCGGTTGCCGTCCGCAGGCTCGCAATGTCGGGGGAGAAGCGGTGCGCAGTGTCCGAAATCGCCAGGGCGGCGTCCTGCGGGATCACGCCTTCTGCCGCCTCCGCCTTTGCGAGCGCCACCTCGAAGGCGAGCATGGCTTCCAGTTCGGCAGCAGCCGAAAACAGCGCGGCGATCTCGCCGTCACCCAGGAGACCGGAAAGATAAGGGTGGTCGAAGGGAGAAAAGGTCATGGGTCCCGTGTCCATAAAAGAGGTGGAACGGGGTTTGGCACTGAAGCCTACGCGCCCTCCCCGATCCGCTTGTAGAAAAACGTCGTCGCACAATAGCGGCCATCGGGGTAGAGCGCATAGTCCGGAATGACGCCGGCGCGTTTCCAGCCGAGCTTCTCGTAGAGGGTTTCGGCGGGGCTGCCGGTGGCAGTGTCGAGCACGAGCACGGTCTTGCCACGCCGAGCGGCTTCGGTTTCAGCGGCTGCCATGAGGGCGCGGGCGAGGCCGCGGCCGCGCTCGCTCTCCATTACCAGCAGTTTCTTCAGATCCGCCCGGTGCGGCTGGTTCGGCATCTGGCGAATGCCGACCTGCACGGTGCCGACGATACGGCCGGCCCGCTCGGCGGCAAAAAGCAGGGTCGCATCCTCGCCGACCGCGGCCGCGACACCCTCCCAGAAGGGCAGCGCATCGGCCGGCCCATAGGGTGCCATGAAGCCGACGGAGGCGCCGCCGGTGACGCAATCCGACAGCACTTCGGCAAGTTCGCTCAGCCGGGCGCGGGTTTCCTCATGATCGAGCAGCCTTATGTCGCTCATCGTTTCCTCGACTATCTCAGTTGCGGCCGCGGTCCAGCACCACGGCATAATGGGCCGGCTCGGTGCCGGGATTTTCGAAGACATGGCCCTCGGTGATGCTCATGTAGAGGCAATCGCCGGGGGCGAGGTCGTGTACCGTTCCGGCGATCGTCATGCGGAGCGTGCCGGAAAACAGCCAGACATGCTGCGTCATGCCCGCCTTCGCCGTCTCCGGCGGATAGGCGATGCGGGCACCCGCAGGAAATTCCACGTCGATCACCTCGACGCGCGACGCGGTGTTCGGCGGCGAGACGGCGCGGCGCTGGTAACCCGTCTCCGGATCGCGCCAGACGGTCTGTTTCTCGCGCCGCGACAGCGGTTCGCCGTCGCCCTGCGAAAAGGCGAAGAAGGCGGAGAGCGTCAGGTCCAGCGCGGCGCAGAGCCGTGACAGCAGCTGTGCCGTCGGGCTCGCCTCGCCGCGCTCGATGCGCGAGATCATCGCCCGGCTGACGCCCGAGGCACTGGCGAGGTCGTCCAGCGTCTGGTTGCGCGCGGTGCGCAGCAGCCGCAGCCGCTCGCCGATGGCGCTTTCCAAGGGGTCGGTGTCGTTTTCCATTATTATGGAATAATTATCTCTTATAATGGAGTCAACCGGCATGACCCGATCTGAAAATAAATTCCGGCCATGCCGCTCCGGCGACAATGCGACACCGGGCGGGCGGATAAGGTGGCGCGGCAGAATCGGGAGGACGGACGGATGACAGGTGAGACGCAACGGGCATCGTCGCTCTTCTCCATCACCGCCATCGTCGTTTCGATGACCTTCGTGGCGATCGGCAACGGCATCATGCTCGCCTATGTGCCCTATGTGCTGTCGCGCGCCGTCGCACCCTCCTGGGCGCCGGGTGCCGCTGTCACGGCCATTGCCTTCGGCGGGCTCGTCGGCTGCGTCATCGCCGGCCCGGTCATCCGGCGCGTCGGCCATGCCCGCGCCTTTTCCTGCTCGCTCGCCCTCGTCATCATCGCCGCCTTCCTCGTGGCGCTCGGGGTCAACCCGCTCCTCTGGGTGCTCGCGCGCTGCATCTATGGCATGGCGGGCAATTCCAACTTCATCATCACGCAGAGCTGGCTGAACCATGCGGCCGACAACCGCTGGCGCGGCAAGGCCATGTCGTTCTTCTACATGGCCTATGTACTGGGCCTTGGCGTCGGCGCATGGCTGTTCGGGCAGATGCCGGCGGATGGCAACCTCGCGCCGCTCGTCACCATCTTCGTCACCACCATCGCGCTGCTGCCGATCGGCCTGACGCGCCTGCCGACGCCGCCGGCACCCGCCCGCGTCAGCGTCGATTTCGCCATGACGTGGCGCAATTCGCCGGTGGCGCTGATCGGCGTTCTTGCCGCCGGCGGGCTTTCCATGGTCGTGCAGGGCTTTACGCCGATCTATGCCGCCACCAACAATGTCGGCCAGACGGACGTGGCGCTCCTGATGTTCGTCATGCAGTTCGGCCTGATCTTCGTGCAATATCCGCTCGGCACGCTGTCCGACCGCATCGACCGGCGCATCGTGCTGATCTTCACCTGCCTTTTGATCGCCGGCACGGCGGTCGTGGCGCTTTTCGTCTCCTTCCAGGCGTTCTTCATCCTGATGCTGGTCTTCGCGCTGTGGGCCGGTGCGGTCGAAAGCGTCTATTCGATCGCCAATGCGCATGCCAACGACCGCACGGATCCGGAGGATTTCGTGCCGCTCGCCTCGACCCTGCTCGTCGCCTGGTCGGCGTCTGCGACGCTGGTTCCGCTGGCGGTCACGGCGCTCACCCCCATCTACGGGCCCAAGACCTTCATCTATGCCGCGATGGCCGTGGCGCTGCTCTACGCCGCCTTCGTCGCCCATCGCCTGCGTCGTCGCGAGACCGTGCCGGTGGCGGCGCGGGAAAGCTTCGAAATCAGAAGTGCGCAGGTGCCGAATGCCGGCGCGCTCGTCGAGGGCGAAAACGCCCGGGAATAGCGGACATTCCGGCCATACAACGGTTCATTTACCGCTTTGCGGGAATCTCGGCCGCTGCTATATGGCGCGCATGAGCACCAATTCTTCGACGCCCCTCGACCATATCCGCAATTTCTCGATCGTGGCCCATATCGACCACGGCAAATCGACGCTCGCCGACCGTCTGATCCAGACGACCGGCGGCCTTGCCGCGCGCGAAATGTCGGAACAGGTTCTCGATAACATGGATATCGAGAAGGAACGCGGCATCACCATCAAGGCGCAGACGGTGCGCCTGCACTATGTCGCCAACAATGGCGAGACCTACGTCCTCAACCTCATCGACACGCCCGGCCATGTCGACTTCGCCTATGAAGTGTCGCGCTCGCTGTCGGCCTGCGAAGGTTCGCTTCTCGTGGTGGATGCCTCGCAGGGCGTCGAGGCGCAGACGCTCGCCAATGTCTACCAGGCGATCGACAACAACCATGAGATCGTCACCGTCCTCAACAAGATCGACCTGCCGGCCGCCGAGCCCGACCGCATCCGCGAGCAGATCGAGGAAGTCATCGGCATTGACGCATCGCAGGCCGTGCTGATTTCGGCCAAGACCGGCCTTGGCATTCCCGATGTACTGGAAGCCATCGTCCACCAGCTGCCCGCGCCGAAGAGCGAGGGCGGCGAGACCGCGCCGCTGAAGGCGCTCTTGGTCGATAGCTGGTACGACACCTATCTCGGCGTTATCGTGCTCGTGCGCATTCTCGATGGCGTGCTGAAAAAGGGCCAGACCATCCGCATGATGGGCACGGACGCGAAGTACCAAGTGGAACGCGTCGGCGTCATCACGCCGAAGATGGTCACCGTCGAGGCGCTCGGCCCCGGCGAGATCGGCTTCATCACCGCCTCCATCAAGGAAGTGGCCGATACCCGCGTCGGCGACACGATCACCGAGGACAAGCGCCCGACCGCCCACATGCTGCCGGGCTTCAAGCCGGCGCAGCCGGTGGTGTTCTGCGGCCTGTTCCCGGTCGATGCCGCCGATTTCGAGGACCTGCGCGCCGCCATGGGGAAGCTCCGTCTCAACGATGCGTCCTTCTCCTTCGAAATGGAATCCTCGGCCGCGCTCGGCTTCGGTTTCCGCTGCGGCTTCCTCGGGCTGCTGCATCTCGAAATCGTTCAGGAACGCCTCGAGCGCGAATTCGACCTCGACCTGATCGCGACCGCACCGTCGGTCGTCTACAAGCTGTTCATGACGGATGGCAGCGAGCGTGAGCTGCACAACCCGGCCGACATGCCGGATGTCGTGAAAATCTCGGAAATCCACGAGCCGTGGATCCGCGCCACCATCCTGACGCCGGACGATTATCTCGGCGGCATCCTGAAGCTGTGCCAGGATCGCCGCGGCATCCAGGTGGAACTCACCTACGTCGGCACCCGCGCGATGCTGACCTACGACCTGCCGCTCAACGAAGTTGTCTTCGATTTCTACGACCGGCTGAAGTCGATTTCCAAGGGCTATGCCTCGTTCGACTACGCCATCACCAACCATCAGGAAGGCCATCTGGTGAAGATGTCGATCCTGGTGAACGGCGAGCCGGTGGATGCGCTGTCGATGATGGTGCACCGCATGGCCGCCGAAAAGCGCGGCCGCGACATGTGCGAGAAGCTCAAGGAGCTGATCCCGAAGCACATGTTCAAGATCCCGATCCAGGCCGCCATCGGCGGCAACGTGATTGCCCGCGAGACCATCTCGGCGCTTCGCAAGGACGTGACCGCCAAGTGCTATGGCGGCGACGCCACCCGCAAGCGCAAGCTGCTCGACAAGCAGAAGGCGGGCAAGAAGCGCATGCGCCAGTTCGGCAAGGTGGAAATCCCGCAGGAAGCGTTCATCGCGGCGCTCAAGATGGGCGACGAATAACAAAGGGAGGCTCTGGCCTCCCTTTTTCTTTGCGCTAGTCCCGCTTGATGGTCGCGAGGACTTCCCAGAGGTCCGCGCCCGTCTCGAAGACGGCGGCGTTGGCGCGGAAGCCGATTTCGGCTGAGACCAGATCGAGCATATCCATTGCCGGATCGCCGGTGCCGCTCGCGATGTTGCGGGCGGCCGTGCCGACCCGCGCGGTTTCCGTCGCCATGCCCTGGCGGGCCGTGTTCATGATGCCGGTGATCTGCATTGCGGAGGCCTCGTTGATGCAATGCCTTTTTACGGCGTGGGCCTTTCCATCGCGTGAACGGGAAAATCCCGACCCTGTGCCGTTTCGGCACGGGCCGGATCTGTCTTAGTGGCCGGGATGCAGCGCGTCGTTCAGGTACATGCAGGTGAGCATGGTGAAGACGTAGGCCTGGATGATCGCCATCAGCAGTTCCAGCGCCGTCAGCGCCACGGTCATGGCGAGCGGCAGCACTGCGCCCAGCATGCCGAGCGTGCCGAGGCCGCCCATAGAGACGACGAAGCCTGCGAAGACTTTCAGCGTGATATGGCCGGCCAGCATGACGGCGAAGAGGCGCACGGAATGGCTGACGGGGCGGGAGAGATAGGAAATCACTTCGATCGGCACGATGATCGGCGTCAGGATCAGCGGCACGCCCTCCGGCACGAACAGTTTCAGGAACCCGGCACCGTGCCTGAACAAGCCGTAGAGGGTGACCGTGGCAAAGACCAGCATGGCGAGTGCGAAGGTGACGATGAGGTGGCTCGTCACCGTGAAGGCATAGGGGAACATGCCGACGAGGTTGGCGACGAGGATGAACAGGAAGAGCGAGAAGACCAGCGGGAAGAAGCGCATGCCCCGCTCGCCCGCATTAGCCCGAAGCGTCGCCGCGACGAATTCGTAGAGCATCTCGGCGCTCGCCTGTAAGCGACCGGGCACCAGCCCGCGCCGGCGCGTGGCCAAGAGCAGGAAGGCGCTCGCCACCGCCACAGTCAGCACCATGTAGGCGGCGGAATTGGTGAAGCTCAGGTCGAGCCCGCCGATCTGGAAGGGCACAAGCGGCTTGATCTCGAATTGCTCAATGGGTCCGGCCATCGGATTTCCTTGGAAAGGCAGCAGGACGCAAGGAAAATGCGCGCGCCGTGATCGCGGCGCGGCGATGTACGGCACGCGACAGGCGTGCGGCTGATTTTGGAACGGTAGGGAGTGAAGGGTTCACGCGGGGCCATCCTATCTCGACTGCGAGATAAGGGGCCGTCCCCGGAACGAACAAGGCTCTGGTCGTCCAGCGCGCGGGTTCTCTAGCGGTTGCGCGCGCCGGTGGCAAGCCATCCTGCCACCGGCCGCGATCACGCCTGCGTCATCTCAGCTGGAACGATGTCGGTCCCGCCGTCGTATTTAGTAGCCGGCTAAGCCTCTTCGTAGGCGTCCTGGCCGGCGAGGAGCGACGTATCAAGCCGCCCGCCCGGCGGGAAAAGGCCGAGCATTTCTGGCGGTTCGACGCCTTCTACCAGCCGGGGACAGGTTTCGACGGCACCGAGCACGGTCGTCACGGGGATGACGCCGGCCCAGATCGGCAGGGCAAAATCCACCTCGTCGTCTCCCACGCCCTTGGCGCGCACTTTTGCGGCGGCCTCGTCGATCGGCATGGCGATGATCGTCGTCGCCTTGGCCTCCTGCGGCGTGATGGGCCGCAGCAGGGCGCTGCGGCCGGGATAGAAACGGTCGACGACGTCGCGCATCGCCTCGATCTTTTCGTCAGAATCCTCGACGAGGCGCGCGGTGCCGAAACACATGGCGGAGCGGTAGTTGGCCGAATGGTTGAAGCCGGAGCGCGCCAGCACCAGCCCGTCGAGATGGGCGACGGTGAGGCAGGCGGGCGTGCCGGCCTTGAGGTGGCGCAGCATGCGGCTGGCCGACGAGCCGTGCCAGTAGAGCGTATCGCCCTTGCGCCAGAACAGCGTCGGCGTCGCATAGGGCTGGCCGTCGATGACATAGGCGACGTTGCAGAGCATGGCCGCATCGAGGATGGCGTGCACCGCCTGCCGGTCGTAGCTGCCGCGTTCATGCATGCGCTTGACGCGGTTGCGGGGGGTGATGGGATAGGCGGCGGTTTCGGTGTCTGCACGCATGCGGTCTTGCCTTTCAAACAGGGTGCCGCCATGGTGCGCCATGCCATTGGATCGAAAAAGCACCAATCCTGATCAAAAAATCAGGACCAATCTGCCGGACTGGTCATCGCTTATTCCCGTGCTGCCGGCGGCGGGCAAACGCACGCCGGCGCTTTACAGGGAACTGCGCCGGCTGATCGAGGCGGGGACCATTCCGGCGGGCAGCAAGCTGCCGCCGTCGCGTGACCTTGCGGGACGGCTGAAGATCGCACGCGGCAGCGTGGTCGCGGCCTTCGAAACGCTGATCGCCGAAGGTTATGCCGTGGCGCGCACGGGCGCCGGCACCTTCGTCGCCGACCGGGTGCCCGTCGTGAAATCCGCTCTGCCGGTGGAGACGGAAAACATCGAGGCGAAAATGCCGCTGCCCGGCACGCTTGGCGTGGCGATGGCCGATGCGCGCACGCTCAACCTGTTTCGCACGCTGCTGGCGCGCCATCTCGCCCGCCCCGGCCCGGAACATTTCTATTATGGCGATCCGCGCGGCGGGGCGGCGCTGCGCCAGGCGGTCGCCGCCTATCTGCGGCAGGCACGCGGCGTGCGCTGCGAGGCGCAGTCGATCGTCATCACGACCGGCACGCAGCAGGGCATCGACCTCGTCATCCGCAGCGCGCTTCGGCCGGGCGACCGGGTGATGGTCGAGGACCCCTGTTATCCGAGCGCGCGGGCCGCCTTTGCCGGCGCGGGCCTCGACCTTTCCGGCCTCGCGGTGGATGCCGAGGGCGCCGACATATCGCTCGCGACGGCGGGGGCGCGGGCGGTCTATGTGACGCCGTCGCACCAGTTCCCGCTCGGCGTGACCATGAGCATGCGCCGCCGGCTCGCCCTGATCGACTGGGCGCGCGAGACCGGCGGCTGGATCATCGAGGACGACTATGACAGCGAGTTCCGCTTTGCCGGCCCGCCGCTCGCCGCCATGCAGGGCATGGACGACAGCGGCCGCGTCATCTATCTCGGCACCTTCTCCAAGGTGCTGTTTCCGGGGCTGCGTCTCGGCTATGCCGTCATCCCGGACCCGCTGCTCGAAGAGGTCATGGCGCTGCGCAGCCGCACCGACCGCAGCCCGCCGACGCTTGCCGAAGCGGCGCTGACCGATCTCCTGCGCGAGGGCCATTTCGCCGCCCATCTGCGCCGCGCCCGACGGCACGCGCAGGCGGCGCGCGATGCGCTGGTCGCGGGGCTTTCGGCGGCGAAAAACCTCTCGGTCGGCGTGCCCGACCAGGGCCTGCACCTGGTCGCCGGCCTGCCCGATTCGCTTGCCGATACGGCGGCGGTGGAGATTGCGCGCAAGGCCGGGCTCGGTGTGCGGGCGCTGTCGTCCATGGCGGTCACCAACCCGCCGCGGCAGGGTCTGGTCATCGGCTTTTCCGGCTTTGCGCCGGAGGTGCTGCATGCCGCGGCGACGCGCTTCGCCGCGGCAATCTCAGGCAACTAGGCGACGCGGCGGGACTCGGCGGCGGCGATGGTGGCGACCCAGGCGCGGGCGATGGCAAGGCCGGTGGCATCGGCGCTGGGGCCGTTTTCGGCGGCGAGCGTCTCGCGCTGTTCGAGCCAGCCGGGCGCAAGCGTCGGAATGAGGGCGCCGAACGTGCTCACCCATTCATCGACGACGGTGCGGCTGGCTTCGAAATGAAACTGCGTGCCGTAGACGGCGCGGCCGATGCGAAAGGCCTGGTTTTCCGCGGCGCCGTTGGTGGCGAGCCGCATGGCGCCTTCCGGCAGCGCAAAGGTGTCGCTGTGCCACTGGAAGATCGGGAAGTCGGCATTAGCGGCCGAGAGAACCGGATCGCCGGCACCGTCCTTCGTCAGCGCGACCGTGCACCAGCCGAATTCCGGCGCCGTGCCGATGAGGTTTTCCGCGCCATAGGCGCGCGCCAGGAGCTGGCTGCCGAGACAGACGCCGAGCACCGATTTCTCCGCATCGCCGAAGCGGCGCATCAGCCCGGCCAGCGCCGGCAGATAGGCGTGGCGTTCGTCGTCGCGGGCGTTCTGCGGGCCGCCCATCACGACGATGGCGTCATGGTTCGTCTCGTCGGCGGGGATGGCGTCCCCGGCATGCGGCCGGCAGATCTCGATCTCGGCGCCCGCCTCTTCCAGCGCGACACCGATCTGACCGAGAAGGGTCACCTTGTCGTTTTCCACCACCAGCACCCGCATGTGAAACTCCTGCTTTTCGATAGGACGCGACACAATCACGCCCTTTCGCTTCGTTCAAGGGTTTCGAACAGAAAGAACCCGGCTCTTTCGAGCCGGGCAAGGCGGGGAGGATCGACGGAAGGAAGAAATCAACGGCAAACCTTGATCTTCTTGATGATAACATTGCCGTAGTAGTCGTAGGACTTCACCTTCTTGATGAAGCAATAGGGTTCATAGCCGTAGCTGTAGTAGCCGGCCTGCGAGGGAGCGGCGAAGGAAACGGCTGCAACGAGGGCAACGGTGGCGGAAACGATGAACTTGCGCATGGGGTCTCTCCTGATCTCTGTGAGGGATGAGCCTCTCTCATCCAGTGATCAGACTTTCCCACATCGCCCCGCCGCCCGCTGTTCCGGATGGAACAGGGTCAGGGATAGATGACGCCCTTGCGCAGGATCACATTTGCATAGAGCCGCGGTTCGCTCGTCTGCACCAGCGTATGGGCGGCGCGCACTCGGTTGTAGAAATCGGCGCCGACCAGCGGCACGACGGTGCGTGTCGGCTCGCGGCGGGCGCAGCAATCGATGATCTCGTGGTGCACGGGCTGAAGCGTGTCGCGCTCCTGGCGGAAGGTGGAGCGGAAGATCGCCTCGTCGACGAAATCGTCGATCGGCAGCACCGAGAGCACGGCGTTGAGCACGGGTAGAAGCGGCACGCCGTCGAGGCGGATGAGGCGACGGGCATGTTCGACGCCCGGATAATTGCCGTCGACGATGGCGATCTCGTCGCCATGGCCCATGGCGCGCAGCGTCGACAGCAGCTCCGGGCTCAGGATGGGGTCGATACCTTTCAGCATTCAGGCAAGCTCCTTGAAGAGGACGTTCTGGTCGGGAAGATAGCGGGAGAACAGCGGCAGGCTGGCACCGCCGATCGAGCGGGCGTGGCTGCCGACGGCGCCTTCGAGGATTTCGGGCAGGGTGACGCCTTGCAGGTCGAGGCGGGCGACGGCGGCGCGTGTTGCGGCAACCACGCGTTCACGCACCCAGGCCGGGAAGCCGCCGTCGATGATAACGGCGGAAAAGTCGATGACGGAGGCCGACGCGACAACTGCTTGAGCGAGTGCTGCCGCCATGTCGTCGATCCAGATTTCGAGCGGCGCGCCGAATTCGATCCAGTCGTCGGGCGAATACCAGAGCGGCTTCGGATCGATGCCGTGCTCGCGCAGAAGATTCTCCAGCCGGTAGATCGAGGCGATCTTCAGGAGCTGCACGGTCTCGCCGTCGCGGCCCTGCACGGGCAGCGGGCCGATGGCGCCGGCCGTGCCGGTGCGACCGGTGAAGAGCGCGGAATTCAGCACCACGCCGCCGCCGATGAAGGAGCCGATGAACAGATAGAGGAAATCCGGATATTGCGGGCCGAGGCCGAAGACGAGCTCGGCGGCGCAGGCACTGGTGGCGTCGTTCTGCAAGACGACCGGATAGGGCACGCGCCGGGCGATCTCCGCCTCCAGGTCGACGCCGCGCCATTGGTCCATGTCGGCCTGGGGCGCGCCCACCTCGCTTGCCCAGCTCCACAGCTCGAAGGGGGCGGCGACGCCGAAACCGGCGATGCGGGCGCGCTCCTGCGGGGTGATCGCGGCTTCCAGCTCGGCAAGCCCCTCTTGCACGAAGGCGAGCAGCGGGCCGGGCATGGGATAGGCGAAGGTACGGCGGACCTGCCGGCGGATGCCGCCAACGAAATCCATCATGACGAGATCGGCGCTGCGGCGGCCGATCTTCAGGCCGAAGGAATAGACGGCATCGGGATTGAGCCGCATGGGCACGGAGGGCTGGCCGACCTTGCCGCGCATCGGCGCGCCGCGCATCAGCAGGCCTTCGGCCTCCAGCGCGCGCATGATGACCGTCACGGTCTGGGCAGAAAGGCCGCTGCGCCGCGCGATCTCGGCCTTCGAGAGGCTGCCGTGCCGGCGCACCAGCGACATGACCAGGCGCTCGTTATAGGCCCGCACGCGCACCTGATTGGCGCCCCCGCTCGGGTCGAGGATTTCGGCCGGCGCGGCGGGTGCCGTCGCGGCATTCTTTCTCATCGTCTCCTCCCGTGCCGGTCGCGGCGTCCTGCGCCTCTCCCGTCCTCTTATCGGCTGCCGTTCCGCTCTTCCACCGGAAACGACACGCCCTTGTTTTGCTGGAGCATGACACATTGGATTAATAATTCAATTCGATTTATTTATTGACAGCGATTTCTTTTGGTGCTCTTTTCACGGTCGGAAGCGAGGTCTGCCGGCGGAGGAGCTGCTGGCCACCCTGCGACCGGATGGCCCCAGGAGAGGGGCGCATCCCGTTCTGTCCTTGGGAGGATTACCATGAAGAAAACCATCATTTCCGCCGCTCTCGGCGCGCTCGCGCTCGGCGTCGCCTTCTCCTCGCCGGCTCTCGCCGCCGACACCACCGCCTGCCTGATCACCAAGACCGACACCAACCCCTTCTTCGTCAAGATGAAGGAAGGCGCCGAAGCCAAGGCCAAGGAAATCGGCGTGACGCTGAAGGCCTATGCCGGCAAGATCGACGGCGATTCGGAAAGCCAGGTCGCGGCAATCGAGACCTGCATCGCGGACGGCGCGAAGGGCATCCTGATCGCCGCGTCCGACACCAAGGGCATCGTTCCCTCCGTGCAGAAGGCGCGTGACGCCGGCCTGCTGGTCATCGCGCTCGACACACCGCTGGAGCCAGTCGACAGCGCCGACATGACCTTTGCCACCGACAACCTGCTCGCTGGCGAACTGATCGGCAAGTGGGCTGCCGCCACCCTCGGCGACGCCGCCAAGGACGCCAAGATCGCCTTCCTCAACCTGACGCCCTCACAGCCTTCGGTCGACGTGCTGCGCAACCAGGGCTTCATGAAGGGTTTTGGCATCGACGTTAAGGACATCGGCAAGATCGGCGACGAGGACGATGCCCGCATCGTCGGCCATGACGTGACCAACGGCAACGAGGAAGGCGGCCGCACCGCCATGGAAAACCTTCTCCAGAAGGATCCGTCCATCAATGTCGTGCACACCATCAACGAACCGGCAGCAGCCGGCGCCTATGAAGCGCTGAAGGCCGTCGGCAAGGAAGGCGACGTGCTGATCGTATCGGTCGACGGCGGTTGCCCGGGCGTGCAGAACGTCGCGGACGGCGTTATCGGCGCGACCTCGCAGCAGTACCCGCTGATGATGGCGGCGCTCGGCATCGAGGCGATCAAGAAGTTCGCCGACACCGGCGAGAAGCCGAAGGCCACCGAAGGCAAGGACTTCTTCGACACGGGCGTGACGCTCGTGACCGACAAGCCGGCAGCCGGCGTCGAATCCATCGACACCAAGGCCGGCAAGGACAAGTGCTGGGGCTGATGCTCCACCACGCCGGCCCGGGCTGACCGGGCCGGCATTCCGCTACGGACGGATGGGGTCCGCGTGAAACGCACCCTGCTTTGACATTCGCACAAGACATGGGCACCCTTCTTCGGCAGGCGACGGCGACAGCCGGGACCGCTTGGGGAGGAGACCGCCCAAAAATGGCGGCAGGTGCGCGAAAAGCGCCCGATCGGTGCGTCCGTACACCATTTCATCCGGCAAAGCCGCGACGGTCGGCACCCGGAAGGGGAGGAACTGGATCATGACTGAGACAACGACGGCCTCGCAGGGTTCGCAACCCTCGCAGCCATCGCAGGAATTCGAGAAGGTGCTGTCCGGCAGCGCGACGCAGGTCGCATCCTTCGACACGCACGACAAGACGCCCATCCAGAAATTCCAGCATTTCCTGCATTCGAGCCCGGCGGCCGTGCCGCTCATCGTGCTCGTTCTGTCGGTGGCCATCTTCGGCGTCATTCTCGGCGGAAAGTTCTTCTCCGCCTTCACGCTGACGCTGATCCTCCAGCAGGTGGCGATCGTCGGCATCGTCGGCGCCGCGCAGACGCTGGTCATCCTGACGGCCGGCATCGACCTTTCGGTCGGCGCCATCATGGTGCTGTCCTCGGTCGTGATGGGCCAGTTCACCTTCCGCTACGGCCTGCCGCCGACGGTCGCCGTCCTCTGCGGGCTCGCCTGCGGCGCGCTCTGCGGCTACATCAACGGCCTGCTCGTCGCCCGCATGAAGCTGCCGCCCTTCATCGTCACGCTCGGCATGTGGCAGATCATCCTCGCCTCGAACTTCCTCTATTCGGCCAACGAGACGATCCGCTCGCAGGACATTTCCTCGCAGGCGCCGCTCCTCCAGTTCTTCGGCAACAACCTCAAGCTCGGCAGCGCGGTCTTCACCTATGGCGTCATCGCCATGGTGCTGCTCGTGGCGCTGCTCTGGTACGTGCTCAACCACACCGCCTGGGGCCGCCACGTCTATGCGGTCGGCGACGACCCGGATGCGGCGGAACTCGCCGGCGTCAACGTCAAGCGCATGCTGGTCTCGATCTACACGCTCTCCGGTCTCATCTGCGCGCTCGCCGGCTGGGCGCTCATCGGCCGCATCGGTTCGGTCTCGCCGACGGCCGGCCAGTTCGCCAATATCGAATCGATCACGGCCGTGGTGATCGGTGGCATCTCGCTCTTCGGCGGGCGCGGCTCCATCCTCGGCATGATCTTCGGGGCGCTGATCGTCGGCGTCTTCTCGCTCGGCCTTCGCCTCATCGGCACGGACCCGCAATGGACCTATCTCCTGATCGGCGTCCTCATCATCTCGGCAGTCGCAATCGACCAGTGGATCAGAAAGGTAGCAGGCTGATGGAACCCATTCTCACCGCGCGCGGTCTCGTCAAGCGCTACGGCCGCGTCACCGCCCTCGACCATGCCGACTTCGACCTCTATCCCGGCGAAATCCTCGCCGTGATCGGCGACAACGGGGCCGGCAAGTCCTCGATGATCAAGGCGATCTCCGGCGCCATCACGCCGGACGAGGGCGAAATCCGCCTGCAGGGCCAGGTGATCAACTTCCGCTCGCCGATCGAGGCGCGCAAGGCCGGCATCGAGACCGTCTACCAGAACCTCGCACTGTCGCCGGCATTGTCGATCGCCGACAACATGTTCCTCGGCCGCGAATTGCGCAAACCGGGCGTCATGGGCCAGTGGTTCCGCAAGCTCGACCGCTCGGCGATGGAGAAGTTCGCCCGCGACAAGCTTTCGGAACTCGGGCTGATGACGATCCAGAACATCAACCAGGCGGTGGAGACGCTGTCGGGCGGCCAGCGCCAGGGTGTGGCGGTGGCGCGCGCCGCCGCCTTCGGCTCGAAGGTCATCATTCTCGATGAACCGACGGCCGCACTTGGCGTCAAGGAGAGCCGGCGCGTGCTGGAACTCATCCTCGACGTGCGCCGGCGTGGCATTCCGATCGTGCTGATCTCGCACAACATGCCGCATGTCTTCGAGGTCGCGGACCGCATCCACATCCACCGGCTCGGCCGGCGGCTGACGGTCATCAACCCCAAGGACTACACCATGTCCGACGCCGTCGCCTTCATGACCGGCGCCAAGCTGCCGGCGGAGGCGATTGCCGCATGATCTCGCCCGCCACCATCGTGGATGCACTCCAGCGGCGCGCGGGGGACGCGCGCCGCTTCCTCGTCGGCCTCGCCGGCCCGCCGGCCGCTGGAAAATCGACGCTCGCCGAGGCCTTGCGCGACGGCCTTGTCGCCCGCGGCGAGAGCGCCGAAATCCTGCCGATGGACGGGTTTCACATGGACAACGGCATTCTCGCCGAGCGCGGCCTGCTGCCGCGCAAGGGCGCCCCGGAATCCTTCGACGGCCGCGGCTTCATCGATATCGTCACCGCGCTGAAACGGGCCGAGGGCGAAGTGCTGGTGCCGGTTTTCGACCGATCGCGCGAGATCGCCATCAATGCCGCCCGCGCCATCCCGCGCGAAACCCGCTTCATCCTCGCCGAGGGCAATTACCTGCTCTTCAAGGACGCGCCCTGGGACGGGCTCGACGGCAAGTTCGACTTTACCATCTTCGTCGGCCCGCCCTACCCCGTGCTGGAGGAACGGCTGCGCCGGCGCTGGATGGGCTATGCGCTGCCGGAGGACCAGATCGGCTGGAAGCTCTACGGCAACGACCTGCCGAACGGGAAGCGCATCCTGGAGAACTCTCGCCCCGCCGATCTCACCATCGACACCTTCTGAGGCGATTGTCGTTGCCGCCCGCGGATGCTATCGCAGCCGCAACACGCGGGAGATGACCGATGACCACTGAACTGACCATCCGCCGGCCGGACGACTGGCACCTGCACCTGCGCGACGGCGTCATGCTGGAAGGCGTGATCGGCGACACGAGCCGCCATTTCGCCCGCGCGATCATCATGCCGAACCTGGTGCCGCCGGTCGTCACCACTGCGGATGCAACCGCCTATCGCGACCGCATCCTCGCCGCCCTTCCCGAGGGCGACCGGTTCGAGCCGCTGATGACGCTCTATCTCACCGAGCACACCGACCCCGACGACGTGGAAGCCGGCTACGAAAGCGGCCTGATCCGCGCCGTAAAACTCTATCCGGCTGGCGCGACCACCAATTCGCATGGCGGCGTGCGGGATATGGACAAGGCCATGCCGGTGCTGGAACGCATGGCGAAGATCGGCCTGACGCTCTGCGTGCACGGCGAGGTCACGACGCCGGAGGTCGATATCTTCGACCGCGAGGCCGTGTTCATCGAGACGGTGCTGGACCCGCTGCGCAACCGCCTGCCGGAATTGCGCGTGACGATGGAGCACGTCACGACGAAAAACGGCGTCGACTATATCAAGGCCGAGAAGGCGAACCTCGCCGGCTCGATCACCACGCATCACCTGATCATCAACCGCAACGCCATCCTGGTCGGCGGCATCCGCCCGCATTATTACTGCCTGCCCGTCGCCAAGCGCGAGGAGCACCGGCTGGCGCTGCGCGCAGCCGCGACCTCCGGCGACAAGCGCTTCTTCCTCGGCACCGATTCGGCGCCGCATGTCGATCCGTTGAAGGAATGCGCCTGCGGCTGCGCCGGCATCTACACCTCGATCAACACGATGAGCTGCCTCGCCCATGTGTTCGAACAGGACGGCGCACTCGACACGCTGGAAGCCTTCGCCTCGCTGAACGGCCCGGCTTGGTACGGCCTGCCGGTCAACGAAGAGACGATCCGCCTGGTGAAACGGGCCGAACCTGTCGCCTTCCCGGCGAAGATCGAGACGGGGGCGGGGCCGGTGACGGTGTTCGACCCGATGTTCCCGCTGCACTGGGACGTGGCCTGAGCAATTCCAGCAAAAGTGTGAAGCAGTTTTGCGTCCGGAATTGCGCCTATAAAAGCGCTAGATAAAGGGGCGCGCACCTTCTTTCAGCCCTTCCCAGCCGGCGAGAGCCTGAAGGCCGTCCCCATCGAGGATTTCGCAGCCCTTGTCCTGCCAGCGCATCAGCTTGCGGTCGGAGAGCTTGCGCAGCGTCTTGTTGGTATGAACGAGCGACAGGCCGAGCGTGTCGGCGACATGCTGCTGGGTGATCGGAATGACACGCCGGCCGCCATTGACGCCAGCCGAATGCGCCCGCTGGTGGATGAAGGACAGGAGATAGGCCGTACGCTCCAGCGCCGTGCGCCGGCCGACGCTGAGCAGGTGCTCGTCGAGGATGCGCTCCTCATGCGCGGCGATCCAGGTCAGGTCGTAGCCGAGCGACGCATGACGCTCGAACAGGCGCTCCAGCTTGGAGCGTTCAAAGACACAGAGCGTGACCGGCGTCAGCGCCTCGACGGAATGATCCATCTCCCCCATCAGGCTGCCTTGCAGGCCAAGCAGGTCGCCGGGCAGCACATAGTTCATGATCTGCCGGCGGCCATCCGGTAAAAGCTTGTAGCGAAACGCCCAGCCGGACAGCACCGTAAAAAGGTGCGCGCTGTGCATGCCCTCGACGAGGATGGTGGCGCCGCGCTCGCTCGACAATTCGCCGCTTTTGAACTGCGAGACGAAGTCGAGTTCCTTGGCGGAAAAATCGCGGAAGCCCGACAGGTCTCGCAAGGGACACTGATGGCAGGGCGTGCGCCATTTCGAGGGATGGTTGCCCGCCGTGCTGCTCGCCATATTGTCTTGCCCCTTCCGTTCACAGCCCTGAGCGCCGGGCTGGCTTGCTGAACGTGAAGGATGCGCACTTGTTCCGCGCGACCAAACACTATGTCTTTTTTAAATGACAGTACACCGTCCTCAGCCCACATTCCGCCTCCAAAACCGCCGGTGATTCCGGCTGTTCGCATGGATGAGGAGTGCGGCGCCATGGAACCATCTCTTCCGCACATCTTGATCGCCGAACGCGAATTCCTGATTGCGCTCGACGCGGAATATCTGATCAAGGCGGCGCTCGATTGCCGCATTTCACTGCTGCGGCCTGAGCAGCTCGACCAGTGGGATGCGGCGGCGCTGGCGGATATCGACCTGTGCCTGCTCGACGTGCCGCTCGATGCGACGCGGATCACGGCGCGCATCGAACGCCTGATCGAGGCGCGCGTGCCGCTGCTGTTCACCACCGTGGGCGAGATCCACCGCGAGGGCGTCGCGGGCTTCGAGGTCATTCCCGTCGCCCGCAAGCCCTATGACGGCGAGACACTGGTCGCGCTCGTCAAGGCGCGGCTGCGTGAAAAGCCACAGCCGCGCGAAGAGACGGATCAGAACTGACGGCCGAGCTTGGCGTCGACCGAGTGGCTGTTTGCGCCGTGGATGACGAAATAGAACATGATCAGCGCCCAGAGGATGGACTTTTCCGCGCCCATCAGGCCTTCGGCCTGCACGATGCCGTGGAAATAGACGGTGACGGCCAGCACGATCATCGCCGCGAAGGCGGCGGGGCGCGTGAAGAGGCCAATGGCGATCAGGATGCCGCCGAAGAATTCGGTGGCGGACAAGAGCGGCGACCAGAAGGCACCGGGGTAGAAGCCAAGGCTTTCGACCATGCCGCTTGCGCCGAAGGGGTTCAGGATCTTGCCGTAGCCATGCGTGACGAGAAGCAGGCCGGCCGCCACGCGCAGGATCGTTTCCGCGCTTTCGCCAAGCGCCGAATAGATGCTGCCGAGCGAGGGAATGATGAGGCGCGGGCGGGAGGTGGAAAAGTCCGTCATGGGATGTCCTGTCTGTATGTTGCAGTGCAACACCTCTCCGACAGGACCGTGGCTGCGACAAGATGTCCGGCGGTAAAACCTGATAAATTGAGTTGACATTGTTGTGAACGGATCGCGTGCTAAGCGGCCCGCCCTGCTATATGTTTTTCTCATATCGACAGGAGGTGACCATGACCGGGGAAAAGCCGCGCGTTTCCATTCTCTACTGTACCCAGTGCAACTGGCTGCTTCGCGCCGGCTGGATGGCGCAGGAGCTTTTGTCGACCTTTTCCGGTTCGCTCGGCGAGGTGGCGCTCATTCCCGGAACCGGCGGCAATTTCGAGATCCGCGTCGGCGATGCGCTCGTCTGGGAGCGCAAGCGCGACGGCGGTTTTCCGGGGCCGAAGGAGCTGAAGCAGCGCGTGCGTGACGTCATCGAACCCGACCGCGATCTCGGCCATACCGACCGTGTGGCCGACAGCACGCCCGGCTGAAACGCAAACGGCGGGCAAGAAGCCCGCCGTTCGTTCGATGAACCGAGGTCGCCTGTCGCTTACCGATAAGGCGAATAGCACAGGCGATAGACGCCGCCGCCGGCATGGTAGCGGTTGGTATAGGGGTCGTAGGTGCGATAGCGGTTCGAGCACCATTCCGTATGCGCCCCGCGTCCGCCGTAATAGCGCGGCCGCTCGTAGCGCGGACGATAGTAGCGTCGCTCGTAACCGCCGTAATACGGCCGGTAGTGGCGACGATTGTAACGACGTTCGCAGCCGTAGCCGTAGCAGAACTGCACCTGCGCCTGCGTGACGTCGCTTTTCGTCTCAACCTTCGGTACGGCAAGAGGAACGGCCTGAGCCGCCCCCATGGGCGCGATCGCGGAGGCAATCCCCATCGCGCAACCGAAAACGAGATTTCGAATCTTCAACATGTTGATCCTCACTGTTCCTGGCGGGATACTTCCCTGTCACGTCCCTGCTTTGCATTACGTTCACGCATTTTGTTTTATTCATGGTCGCGCCGCGCCGTAAGAAGACCGGCCCGCAAGAGACACGAGGTGACCGCATGAGCCTGAAATTCGGAACCAGCGGCCTGCGCGGCCTGTCGGTCGATCTCGAAGGGCCTGCCACCGCGCTCTATGCCACCGCCTTTGCCCGCCACCTGCTGGCCGCTGGCCTCGCGCGGGAGGGTGACGAGATCCTCATCGGTCGCGATTTTCGCGCCTCCAGCCCGGGGATTTCGGCAATCGCCATCGCGGCCCTTCGCAAGGCCGGTTTTCGCCCGCGCGACTGCGGCGCGCTGCCGACGCCAGCGCTCGCCCTCACTGGTCTTGCCCGAAAAGCCGCCTGCCTGATGGTGACGGGTTCGCACATCCCCGCCGACCGAAACGGCATCAAATTCTACCGGCCGGACGGCGAGATCGACAAGGCGGACGAAGCCGCCATCACCGCCGCCGCCGAGGCGATCCGCGCGGAAAACACGGTTTTCGACGCCGTTCAGGAGGCCGCGGACGACCTGCACGCCGAGGCCACGGCGCTCTACGACGCACGCAACCGCGCGCTGCTGCCGGAAGGCAGCCTCGCCGGCCTCCGGGTCGGCGTCTACCAGCATTCGACGGTGGCGCGCGACCTCTTCGCCGCGGTGCTCATCCACTACGGCGCCGATGTCGTGGCGCTGGGCCGGTCGGAGACCTTCATCCCGGTCGATACGGAGGCGGTTTCCGCCGAGACCGTGGCACTTATGCAAGGCTGGGCCGTGCAGCACGGCCTGCACGCCATCATCTCGGCCGACGGCGACGGCGACCGGCCGCTCGTCACCGACGAGACCGGCACGCCGATCCGCGGCGATCTCGTCGGCCTCGTCGCCAGCCGCTTCCTCGGCGCGACCACTGTGGCCACGCCGGTCACCTCGAATTCCGGCATCGAGGCGGCCGTCGCCGGCAAGGTGCTGCGCACCAGGGTCGGCTCGCCCTTCGTCATCGCCACGATGAACGAGGCGGTCGCCGGCGGAGAAACCGCCGTCGTCGGCTTCGAGGCGAATGGCGGCACGCTGACCGCCACCCCCTTCACCGTGAACGGCCACGCACTCGCCCCCCTTCCGACCCGCGACAGCCTGATGCCGGTGCTCGCGGTGCTCTCGGTCGCCGCTGCGGAAGACCGGCCCCTCTCGCAGATCGCCGCCGGCTTCGCGCTGCCCGCGGCCGCCAGCGACCGGCTGGAGCACTTTCCCGTCGAAACCAGCGCCGCCCTGATGGCGGAGCTGCGATCGAGCGCCGGCGCGCTGTCCGCCTTCCTCGCCCCCATCGGCGTGCCGATGAAGACAAGCGATATCGACGGGCTGCGCGTGACGCTGGACGATGCCAGCGTCATCCACTTCCGCCCCTCCGGCAATGCGCCGGAAATGCGCTGCTATGTGGAGGCCAGGGATGAGGCCGCCGCTGCCCGGTTGCTCGCGGCCGGGCTGGCGCGCATTCGCGAATGGGCACTCGGCCGCGAATGACGGTTTTCGCCAAGCTGTTGCAAAAACTTCAAAAAGCCTGTTGACACAAGAGTGCGGGCCTTCTACATGGCTCTCCGTCGCCCAGATGGCGGAATTGGTAGACGCGCCAGCTTCAGGTGCTGGTACTCGAAAGGGTGTGGAGGTTCGAGTCCTCTTCTGGGCACCAAATTCCCAATCCGGATTTTTCCGGATGTTGCAAAAAGCCCGGCCTTGCCGGGCTTTTTTGTTTCCTGCGATTTGCCGCTCTCGCCCTCCTCCAGGGCGAAGCAAAATCTCCCTTGCGTCCTCGGCGTGATCGGCACATAAGCCTAGAAAATAGTCATCTGCCTTTTCAAGATCAGGATCATCGTGGCCCCTCCCCAGCACGATGCCCAGAAACCGGGCATTCTGTCCAAGTTCCGGCTCTTCTTTCCCATTCTCGCCGGCGCCACGCTCAAGGAACGCCTGATCGGCTGCCTCGGCGCCCTGATCGGCATCTGCCTGACCGGCCTCGTCTGCGGCCTCTTCATGGGCCAGGGGCCGCATCTTCCGCTGATCGTCGCGCCCATCGGCGCCTCCGCCGTGCTGCTCTTCGCGGTGCCTGCAAGCCCGCTTGCCCAGCCGTGGTCGATCGTCGGCGGCAACACGATCTCCGCCTTTGTCGGTGTCACCGTCACCATGCTCGTGACCGACCCGACCATCGCCATCGGCCTTGCCGTGGCGCTCGCCATCCTGGTCATGTCGCTGACCCGCTGCCTGCATCCGCCGGGCGGGGCCGCGGCCCTGACGGCCGTCATTGGGGGTGCTGCCGTCACGCGCGCCGGCTTCTGGTTCCCGCTCGTGCCGATCGCGATCAACTCGCTGATCCTCGTGGCGCTTGGCATGATGTTCCACCGGCTGGCGGGGCGACAGTACCCGCACCGCCAGGCGATCGCCCCCGTCAACACGCACAAGACCGCCGATCCGCCAGCCGCCTTGCGCGTTGGGTTCAACAGCGAGGACATCGACACCGCCATTGCCAACCTGAACGAGACGCTCGACATCAGCCGGGCCGACCTCGACACGCTGCTCCGGCAGGTCGAACTGCAAGCGCTGCTGCGCCAGCGCGGCGAACTCACCGCGGCCGACATCATGTCGCGCGACGTGGTGACGGTCGCCGCCGACGCGACCACGGAAGAGGCGCGCGCCCTGCTGCTCGACCACGACATCCGCACCCTGCCCGTGCTCGATGGCGACCGGCGCCTGCTCGGCACCGTGGGCCTGCGCGAACTCGCCGCCATGGCGCCTGCGGCCCATCTTCCCATCTCCGAGGCTGCGACCGCGAGTGCTTCCGACCCGGCGATCGGCCTGTTGCCGCGCCTGACGGACGGCAGCATCCACGCCGTCGTCATCGTCGATAACGAGCGCCGTGTCGCAGGCATCATCTCCCAGACCGACCTTCTGGCCACGCTCGCCAAAAGCCTCTCCCAGACCGGTCCGAACGGCCTGATGGGCGGCCACGGGCAGGGCATCTGACAAAAGCCCCGCGTGGCGTGATCTGACGGGCCATTTGTCCGCCTTCAGGCAGCAGACGGCCCCGGACCTCTTCCGGGGCCGTTTTCGTTGGCCGCCCTGAAGGCGCGCTCGACGAGGTCGCCGGCGATCAGCTTGAAAGGGTGCTTGGGCGCCAAGGGCGCAGCGTCCACGCCAACCGGCTGGAAGAGCACCTTCTCCAGCACGATCCAGTCGCGGCGTCCCTCCGGCCGGTCGAAGGCCATCGACTGGCCCTCGCGCAGGCCGAGAAGCGCGAGGCCGTAGAAGGTGGTGATCGGCAGGAAGGCGCTGCCCGGCGCATAGGTGCCGGGAAGGCATAGGCTGCGCGTGTCCGTAAGCCCGCTGGCGCAGCGGAACGACACGCGCGCATCGATCATCGCCAGATCGACGGGTGCGCGCACCTCCAGGGGCAACCGGGCGGCCGTCACCTTGCGCTTCAGGAGTGCCAGCCATTCCGGCGTGAGCGACGGCCATTCCCGAAGCATCCTGTCCAATACATATCCGTCTCTCGCCGTGAGCATCGCGGGATCCTGTCCCATCGCCATTCTCCATCCTGCCCGCACTTTGGGCGGGGCATCCAAAATCCATGGTGGAGAAGCCCCCCTGGCCGCGGGTGCGGCGCAGGGGGTCACGATCCTGCGACGAGGCAACCTCCGATGCGCCCAACGTCAGAGAAGGAGAGGAATTTCATGGTCGGCAAAACCCTCAGGAGGCGCGCGCTTCGTCCGCCGCATGAACGGCGATGACGCTGAGGCGTCGCACCCGGCCGTCACGCGCCGCCCACTGGATCGACTGGCCGGCGGAAAGACCGAGAAGGGCGGCGCCGACCGGCGTCAGCACGGAGATGCGCTGGCGGGAAATATCGGCATCCTTCGGGAACACCAGTTCGGCACTCTGCGGCGCCTCCTCGTCGATCTGGAATTCCGCGACGGAGCCCATGCGCATCACGCCGGGCGCCAAACGCGCGTCGTCGATGATCTTCGCGCGGTCGAGTTCGGCGGCGAGCTGCTCTGCGGCATGGGGATCGCGCTCCGCCAGCATGTCGGCGAGGTTCGACAGGCGGGCGTGTTCGGAACGGGCAATGGTGATGGCAGGCAGGCGCCTGTCCTTGGTCTTGGCGATCATAAAAACCTCACGACACGGTTTCGCGGCGCCCAGCAGGCGCGCGTAAAGGGAAAACGGGGAAATGTGTCGCGCTCTTCTGGCGCGGTTGTCGTCACGCGACGAAACCGCTATCGCCCCACGGCCGGGGCGCGACGCGTCCAAGCCGAGGGGCTAGTGTCCTGCGAGCGGAAACAACCGCTTCAGAAACCGGGCTATGGAGTGCGTCATCGTCATGGGGCCATGATGGCGTGAGCCCGCCGGCAAAGTCAAGCCGCCGCGGCCGAACGCCGCCCCCGCGGCCCGGCTTGAAGCACGGGCCGCTTTCTGCTCTCCAATAGGGGACATGACAGGAGGCAGGCCGATGCCCGTGCAGATCAAGCGCATCTACGACGCGCCCGACCCGACGGATGGCGCGCGCATCCTCGTCGACCGCCTTTGGCCGCGCGGCCTGTCGAAGGAGAAGGCCGCGTTCGACGACTGGCTGAAGGATGTCGCACCGACGTCCGAGCTGCGCAAATGGTTCGACCACAGGCCGGAGCGCTGGGCGGAATTCCAGCAGCTTTATCGCGCGGAGATGCGGGAAAACCCGGTGGTGGACCTTTTGCGCACGCGTAGCGCGGCGGGCATGGTCACGCTGCTCTATGGCTCGCGCAACCGGGAATTCAATCATGCGGCGGTGCTGGCCGAGGTGCTGCGCGAGGCGAATTCGTTTGCCAGATAAGGAGACGAGGGGCATTCTGACGGCAAGCCACCCGACGGAGGCCGACTTCATGGATGACGACGACGTTCCCGCCACCTTCGCCTCGCCGGCCTGCTTCATGCACGAGGTCGATCCGGCCTATCTGGGCCTGCCCGACCGGCAGACCTGGACCGATGTCAATCGCTGGCGCAAACACGAACGCGAGCGGCTGATCGCGGCGCGGCGCGCGGTGCCTGCGGAGTCGCGGGCCTCCCAAGGCGAGGCGATCGCCGCCGGCGTGCTGGCGGAAATCGGTGATGTCAGCGGCCGCATCCTCAGCGCTTACTGGCCTTTTCGCGGCGAGCCGGACCTTCGGCCGCTGCTTGACGAAGTGGTGAGGCGCGGCGGCAGGACGGCGCTGCCGGTGGTCATCGAGAAGGGGCGGCCGCTGGAATTCCACCTCTGGCAATCGGGCGAGGCGCTGTCGCGCGGCGTCTGGAACATTCCCATCCCGGCGGAAGCGCGCCCCTGCCTGCCGGATATCGTGCTCGCGCCAGTCGTCGGCTACGATGCCGCCTGCTACCGGCTCGGTTATGGCGGCGGTTTCTTCGATCGCACGCTGGCGGCCATGCCGGCACGGCCGCGGGTCATCGGTGTCGGCTACAGCGCCGCGCGGCTGGCGACGATCTATCCGCAGCCGCACGACATTGCGATGGACATCATCGTGACCGAGGCGGGCACCGTTCAGCCCGCGGTTTCCACCGTGTGCGCATTTACATAAAGCGCCCTCCCGGCAAACCAGCCGTTCACCGCGGCGCCGAGGCCGAGCGCCACGAAAAGCACCGCGCTCCAGGCAAAACTGCCGGTCCAGCCGCGAATGAGGCCGACGACGAGCGGCCCGATGGCGGCGAGCAGGTAGCCGATGCATTGCGCCATGCCGGAAAGATGCGCCGCGACATGCGGATCGCGGGTGCGCAGCACGATGACGGTCATCGCCACCGCGATCAGCCCGCCCTGCCCGATGCCCTGCAGCACCGCCCAGAACCAAACCGTCCACAGCGGCGCGAAGAGCAGCCCGAGAAGGGCGACGACGGCGATGCCGCAGAGCGCGACATTGATCAGCCGCTGATCCTTGCCGCGCACCGCCAGGTGTGGCGCGACGAGGCAGGCGCCGGCCTGCACCATCACCGACATGGAGACGATGGCGCCGGCCGTCACGCCATCGAGCCCGCGTTCGCGCAGGATCGGCACCAGCCAGCCGAAGACGCAATAGGCGAGTGCCGATTGCAGGCCCATGAAAAGCGTGACCTGCCAGGCAACCCGGTCGCGCCACAGGCCTTCGACGTGGAAGCCGGCGCGCTTGGCCTGCATGCGCGTGGACAGCACCTGCGGCAACCAGAGCAGGCCGACGATGACGGCCGGCACCGCCCAGACCGCCAGCGCGCCATCGAGCGAGCCGCCAAGCGCATGCTCGATCGGCAGCGTCAGGCCGGCGGCACCCGCGGCACCGGCGCAGAGCGCCATCGTGTAGCAACCCGTCATCAGCGCCGCCTTGTCCGGAAAATCGCGTTTGACGAGGCCGGGCAGCAGGACATTGCCGACCGCGATGCAGGCGCCGGCAAGCGCCGTGCCGACGAACAGCAACGGCAGGGAGGACAAACCACGCAGCGCCGTACCGAGCGCCAGCAGGAAGACCACGACGAGCAGCGTGCGCTCCGTGCCGATGCGCTGGGCAAGCCGCGGCGCCAGCGGCGAAAACAGGCCGAGGCAGACGACAGGCAGCGTCGTCAGCAGGCTGGCGCCAGTGGCGGAGAGGTCGAGATGGTCCCGGATTTCCGGCAGCAGCGCCGAGGCGCTGGAGAAGACGGGCCGCAGGTTGAAGGCGATGAGCACGAGGCTGGCGCCGAGCAGGAAGCGGGCAACCGGCGTCGGCGGCCGGTGCGGTGCGGGCGCCGGCACGCTGTCGGCTTCGGCGTCGATCAGGTCGATGGCGCCGGGATCGTTCGGGTCGGGATTTCTCATGACATCAGCAACCGGTCGAGGGCGGAAAGCACGGGCGCCATGAAGCGGCGCACCGCCGCATCCGCCGCATCCGGATCGCCGCCTTCGATGGCGTCGACGATCGCGGCATGGGCCGCCATGTCCGGCTCCGGCAGGTCCTCGCCGAGCGTCGCTTCGATGGTCTCCGTGATCAGCGCCGAGAAGAAATCGAACATGCCGACCAGCACACTGTTACCCGATGCGGCGATCACCGCCTGGTGGAAGGCGAGATCGCGGGCGATGAAGGCCGTCTTGTCACCGCCCTCGTAATTGCCGCGCTCGGCGAGCAGGGCGCGAAGCCCGGCGATCGCTGCCGGCGTCTGGCGCAGCGCCGCAAGCCGCGCGGCCTGCGCATCGAGCGCCAGGCGCGCCTCGAACTGGTCGCGCAGGCCGGCGCGGCGCGCCATGGTGAGCGGGCGGCTCGTATCGGCGGTGGAGAGTACATAGGTGCCGGAGCCCTGCCGCGTCTCCAGATAGCCCTGCGAGACGAGAACGCGCACGGCCTCGCGCACCGTGCCGCGGCTCACCGACAGCATGGCCGACAGTGCTGCCTCGTTCGGCAGCTTTTCGCCGATCGCCCAGCGCTGGCGAAGGATTTCCGTGCGGATCGCCTCGACGGCGGTATCGGCAAGGTTGGTTTTGCTGAGAGAGCGCATAAAATCACCAAGTCATCATATGACTTGGTGATTATCGCGATTTCTGAAAAAGATCAAAGCAATTCCGGCGGCACATGCTTTCGCCGTGCCGCCGGGAGAGAAGGGTTACTGCTTGCGCGGCCAGGTATCGGCCAAGCGGTAGCCCGCCGGCCACGGATCGTCCGGATCGAGCATGACCTGGCTGGTGCCGGTGATCCAGGCGCGGCCGGAGATTTCCGGCACGATGGCGGGGCGCCCGCCGACCGTCGTTTCGCCGACGATGCGGCAATCGAAGCGCGAATCGAGGATCGAATAGCCGGAGAAGGACTGGCCGACCTTGATCTGGCCGCGGGCATGCAGCACCGCCATGCGCGCCGAGCAGCCCGTGCCGGTCGGCGAGCGGTCGAGTTTTGCCGGCTGGATGACGACGGTGTTGCGGCCGTGCAGCGCGCCGTCGCGCTCCTCGACCGGCAGCGTGAGCTGGCAGAAGGAGATGTGATTCCATTCCGGATTTTCCGGATGGGTGAAGCCGAGCTGTTCGTTGGCGGCCTTGGTGATGCGGATGCCGGTTTCGGCGAGTTCGCGGGCCTCGTCCGGCGTGATCGCAAAACCGAGCGCGCGGGCGTCGGCGAACACAAAACTGTCGCCGCCATAGGCCGTGTCAACGGTGAGCGTGCCGAGGCCTTCGACCTCCAGCTTGGCATCCAGCCTGTCGGCGAAGGAGGGCACGTTGGTGACGGTGATGCGCTCGGCCTTGCCGTTGCGGCAGGTGGCGACGACGTTGACCAGCCCGCCCGGCGCCTCAAGGATCATATGGGTTTCCGGCTCGACCATCGGCACGATGCCGCTGTCGAGCAGCACGGTGGAGACGCAGATCGAGTTCGAGCCGGACATCGGCGGCGTGTCCTCCGGCTCCATGATGATGAAGCCCATGGTGGCGCGCGGGTCCTTCGGCGGCACCAGCAGGTTGATGTGGCGGAAGACGCCGCCGCGCGGTTCATTCAGCACGAAATTGCGCAACGTCTTGTCCTCGGCGATGAAGTTGCGCTGCTCCCAGAGCGTGGCGCCGGGCGGCGGCGCGACGCCGCCGACGATGACATCGCCCACCTCGCCCTCGGCGTGGCAGGAGACGATATGGATGACCTTGCTGCTGCGCATGGCACTTTCTCCGATTTTCGAACGTTTTCACCCTGCGAGCCGACTTGCGGCCCGAACCTCGGCGACAAAGCGCCGAACTATTCCTTCTGACGGCTTGACGGCGCTTTCGCCAAAGGGCTCCCTTAAAACGATTGATAGAGCCGACAGAGAATTGTATTTCTTATGTCGACAAGAGGATTTTTCGATGAGTGATACCGATTCCCTGCCCGAACGCAAGCGAGGCTCCGGCGTAAAGATGGTCTACGACCTTCTGCGCGACGAGATCCTCGACCTGAAGATCACGCCCGGCAGCCCGGTCGACGAGGTGCAGCTTGCCGAGCGGTTCAAGATGTCGCGCACGCCGATCCGCGAGGCGCTGGTGCGGCTTGCCGGCGAAGGATTGATCGAGACCCTGCCGAACCGTTCCACCATGGTGTCGAACATCGACTTCCTCAACCTCAACACGCTCTTCGACGCTCTGGTGCTGATGTACCGGGTGACGACGCGGCTGGCAGCGCAGAGCCACCGGCCGGAGGACCTGCCGATCATTCGCGGTTTTCACGAGGATTATGCGGCGGCGGTCAAGGCGCGCGACACGCTGGCGATGATCGCCACCAACGTCGCCTTCCATGCCGCGATCGCCGAGGCGGGCCGCAACCCCTATTTCACCGGATTGTTTCGCCGGCTTCTCGACGAGGCGCGGCGGATCTTGCGGCTCTACTACCAGTCCTATGAGGAGCAGTTTCCACAGCGCTTCGTCGATGAACATGCGGAGATCATCGCCGCGATCGAGGCGCGTGACGTCGAGGCGGCCGACCGGCTGGGCAAGGCCCATGCCGAGCAGATCGTGGCGCAGGTGCAGAAGCTGTTCAGCCGCAACGACAGGCTCGACATTGCCTTGTGACGCAACTGTATTTTTCTTGTCGACAAATAAAATACAAGATGCTATAACCCCTATCATGAAACGGGGGAGGCCTTGCGCCGGCCCGCCAGACCGACCGAACAGCCCGAGAGGAGACCGACATGAAGGCCAAGATTTTTTCCGGCGTGATCCCCGCCCTGATGACGCCCTGCAAGGATGACCGCAGCCCGGACTTCGACGCGCTGGTGCGCAAGGGTAAGGAACTCATCGAAAAGGGCATGTCCGCCGTCGTCTATTGCGGCTCGATGGGTGACTGGCCGCTGCTCACGGACGCGCAGCGCATGGAAGGCGTCGAGCGCCTGGTGAAGGCCGGCATTCCGGTCATCGTCGGCACCGGCGCGGTCAACACCGCCTCCGCCGTGGCGCATGCCGCGCATGCCCAGAAGGTCGGCGCGCATGGCCTGATGGTCATTCCGCGCGTGCTGTCGCGCGGCACCGTCGTCGCCGCCCAGAAGAACCACTTCAAGGCGATCCTGTCGGCCGCTCCCGACCTGCCGGCCGTCATCTACAACAGCCCCTATTACGGCTTCGCCACCCGCGCCGACCTGTTCTTCGCGCTGCGCCAGGACCACAAGAACCTCGTCGGCTTCAAGGAATTCGGCGGCGCTGCCGACATGCGTTATGCGGCGGAAAACATCACCAGCCGCGATGACGACGTCTCGCTGATGATCGGCGTCGATACCTGCGTGTTCCACGGCTTCGTCAATTGCGGCGCCGTCGGCGCGATCACCGGCATCGGCTGCGTGCTGCCGAAGGAAGTGCTCCATATGTGCAACCTCGCACAGGCCGCCGCCAAGGGCGACGCGGATGCCCGCAGCCGCGCGCTGGAACTGGAATCGGCACTCGGCGTGCTCTCCTCCTTCGACGAAGGGCCGGACCTCGTGCTCTACTTCAAGCATATGATGGTGCTGAAGGGCGACGCGGAATACACGCTGCACTTCAATGAGGACGATGCGCTCTCCGACAGCCAGCGCGGCTATGTCGAAACCCAGCTGAAGCTGTTCGACACCTGGTATGCCGAATGGAGCAAGCTGCCGGGCGCCGTCCAGACCTACAAGGCCGCCTGATCCAGGCTGTTCCTTCTTTGAACATGCTCACCGCCCGCAGCCGACGCTGCGGGCGGTGTTCGTTTGGGATTGCCGCAGCGAACCTCTTCTGCGACGGTCACGGCCGAACCGAACGAGAGGAAACCGAAATGCCTTCCCTGGACGTGCTGCTTGCCTTTGCCGTCACCACGGCGATCTTTGCCTTCATTCCTGGCCCCGCGATGCTCTATGCCGCCGCCCGGACGATGGCGGGCGGGCGCAAGGCCGGGCTGATGGCGGTGTTCGGCATTCATCTCGGCGCCTACGCCCATATTATTGCTGCCGCGGCCGGGCTTTCCGCGTTGTTTCATGCGGTTCCCGTCGCCTATACCGGCGTCAAGCTTGCGGGTGCGGCCTATCTGATCTGGCTCGGTATTTCGCTATTCCGCTCGAAGGACGTACAAGAGGAAAGTGGGTCGGAAACCGTTCCGAAAAACGCGCGGCGGGCCTTCGTCCAAAGCGTCACGGTCGAGATCCTCAATCCGAAGACGGCGATCTTCTTCCTCGCCTTCCTGCCGCAGTTCGTCGACAGCACCGCGGGGCTGCCGATCTGGGCGCAGCTCACCATTCTCGGGACGGTGGTCAACCTGATCTTCACCTTCGCCGACGTGGTCAGCGTGCTGCTGGCGGATGTGATCCTCGCGCGGCTGAAGCGGTCGAGCGGGGTGCAGGCGCTGGTACGCAAGGCGGGCGGGACCGTGCTCATCGGTCTCGGCGCCCATCTCGCCCTGCAAAAGGGCTGAGAACCGCGGCAGCGACGACGCCGCGGTCCAAGGCCATCATGACACGGCGTCGAGGCCCTTTTCCTGAAGGCGATCCAGCTGCTCGATCTCGGCGGCCGTCAACGTGACGCCGTCCGCCTCGGATTTTTTGCGGGCGACGAAGCGGCGCTGCGAGGGCAGGCGCGCGCCCTGCCCGACGATCGCCTCGAACAGCACTTCGGCACGGGCGAAGGGATCGCCGGGCCGGCCGGCGGAGAAAGCTTCCGGCGACATGGCGATAATCAGCTCGCCATGGGCGGGTGCGAGCGTCGTCGTGCCGAGCTGGGCGAGCGCTTCGGGGCTTGTGAGGTCGCCGATCATGACGCCGGCGAGAAGCTCGATCATCGTGCTGATGGCAGACCCCTTGTGGCCGCCGAAGGGCAGCATGGCACCGGCAAGGGCCGCTTCCGGGTCCGTCGTCGGGTTGCCTTCGGCGTCGATCGCCCAGCCTTCCGGCAATTTTTTGCCGGCACGGCGATGCAGCTCGATCTCGCCGCGGGCGGCGACCGAGGTGGCGAAGTCGAAGACGTAGGGCGACTGGTTCGGGCGCGGCCAGCCGAAGGCGAAGGGATTGGTGCCGAACAGCGGCTTGTTGCCGCCGGTCGGCGCCACGGTCGCGTAGCTCGGGCACATGACGAGCCCGGCCAGGCCTTCGTTGGTCACGGCTTCGACTTCCGGCCAAAGCGCGGAGAAGTGCGTGCAGTCGTTGATGACGAGGGAGGCGAGGCCGAGCTTGCGGGCACGCTCGGCAAGCGCCGGCACGCCAAGCTCGAAGGCCGGGTTGGCAAAGCCGCCATTCGCATTGACCTTCACGATGGCCGTGCCCTCGTTCAACTCCAGCTCCGGCACCGCCTGCGGATTGACCTTGCCTGCCTTCACCGTGCGCAGCGCGCCCTCGATGCGATAGATGCCGTGCGATTTGCAGGCATCGCGCTCGCCGGCGACGATCACCCGGGCGAGCGCGCCGGCCTGCACGTCGTTCAATCCGGCCTTGCGGAAGATCGCTTCGACGCGCGTGTAGAGGTCGGCAATCGTCAAGGTGGAGGTTTGCGTCATCGTTCGTCTCTCAAGGCTGATGCCGGCTGCGGCAGTTGGTGATTGAGTATTTGCATACATAGAGTATACAAGATTTCGACAAGTGCAATTCGCCCACCCGAAGTCTCGTGAGGGCGAATCCCTATTCCGCGAGAAAGGTACGTCAAATGGCTTTCACTCCCAACGGTAAACACCTCGTCGCCGGCGAATGGCTGGATGGCGACGGCACCTTCACGTCCTCGCCTGCCCATGGGCCGGCGCACAGCTTCGCGACCGGCACCGTGGCGCTGGTCGATCGTGCCGCGCAAGCGGCCGAAGAAGCCTTCCTCAGCTACGGTTATGCGTCGCGCGCGACACGCGCCGGTTTTCTTCGCGCCATTGCCGACGAGATCGAGGCGCGCGCCGAAGCGATCACCGAGATCGGCAGTCAGGAAACCGGCCTGCCGGAAGCCCGCCTGCAGGGTGAACGCGGCCGCACGACCGGCCAGCTCCGCCTCTTCGCCGACCACATCGAGAAGGGCGACTATCTCGACCGCCGCTTCGACGCAGCCCTTCCCAACCGCGAGCCGATGCCGCGCACCGAAATCCGCCTGATCCAGCGGCCGATCGGTTCGGTCGCCGTGTTCGGCGCCTCGAACTTCCCGCTCGCCTTCTCGACCGCCGGCGGTGATACCGCCGCAGCGCTTGCCGCCGGTTGCCCCGTCGTGGTGAAGGGTCACTCCGCCCATCCGGGCACCGGCGAGATCGTCGCCGAGGCAATCGAGGCCGCGATCCGCAAGACCGGCGTGCATCCGGGGGTCTTCTCGCTCATCCAGGGCGGCAATCGCCAGGTCGGCGAGGCTGTGGTGCAGCATCCGCTGATCAAGGCCGTCGGCTTCACCGGGTCGCTCGCCGGCGGTCGCGCATTGTTCAACCTCTGCGCCGCGCGTCCCGAGCCGATCCCGTTCTTCGGCGAACTCGGCTCGGTCAACCCGATGTTCCTGCTGCCGGAAGCGCTGAAGGCACGGGCCGAAGGGCTCGGCCAGGGCTGGGCGGGCTCGCTCACCATGGGTGCGGGCCAGTTCTGCACCAATCCGGGCATCGCCATCGTGACGGATAGCCCCGACGCCGACCGTTTCACCGCCGCCGCCGTGGAAGCGCTCGGCAACGTCGGCCCGCAGACCATGCTGACCGACGGCATCGCCAAGGCCTATCACGACGGCCAGGCGCGTTTCGAAAGCCGCAACACGGTGAAGCCGCTGTTTTCGAGCGAGTCCACCGGCCGCACCGCGCTGCCGAACCTCTTCGAGATCTCCGGCGACCAGTTCCTCGCCGACCACGCACTTTCGGAAGAAGTCTTTGGCCCGCTCGGCCTCGTCGTGCGCGTCGGCTCGCTCGACGAGATGGAAGCGCTGGCCCGCACGTTCGAGGGCCAGCTGACGGCGACCATCCACATGGATGCGGGCGACCTCGACGCCGCCAAGCGCCTGCGCCCGGTCCTGGAGCGCAAGGCCGGCCGCGTGCTGGTCAACGGCTTCCCGACCGGCGTGGAAGTGGTGGATTCCATGGTGCATGGCGGCCCCTACCCGGCCTCGACGAATTTCGGCGCGACGAGCGTCGGCACGATGTCGATCCGCCGTTTCCTGCGCCCTGTCTCCTATCAGAACATGCCGGAAGGCCTGTTGCCGGAAGATTTCCTCAACTGATTCAGCGCTTTGGCCGGGCTGTCCGAAAGGGCGACCCGGCCTGCATATTTTCTGCGTCCCCGGTATATACTTTTTGTATATTAGTTGTATTTTAAGGCCGGTTACCGTTTTGGCGAAGGAGGAACCTGCGCCGACGGAATCGACTGACCAATCCAGGGAGAGAGTAATGAAGAAGACCTCGGTCCTCGCCTTCGGCCTCGTGGCCGCCACCGCTCTGACCAGCCCGGCCCAGGCCGACAAGCTGGACGACATCATCGCGTCCGGCACGCTGCGCTGCGCCGTCGTGCTCGACTTCCCGCCGATGGGCGCGCGCGACGAGAGCAACAACCCGATCGGTTTCGACGTCGATTATTGCAACGACCTCGCCAAGGCGCTCGGCGTCACCGCCGAGATTGTCGAAACGCCCTTCCCGGAGCGCATCCCGGCCCTGATGTCCGGCCGCGTCGATGTCGGCGTCGCCTCGACCTCCGATACGCTGGAGCGTGCCAAGACCGTCGGCATGACGATCCCCTACTTCGCCTTCGAAATGGCCGTCACCGCCAATGACAAGTCGGGCGTCAAGTCTTTTGAGGACATGAAGGGCAAGACGGTCGGCGCCACTGCCGGCACCTTCGAGGCCATCGCGCTGGAAAACTCGGTCAAGGCATGGGGCGCCGGCGAGTTCCGCCCGTACCAGACACAGGCCGACGTGTTCCTGGCGCTGAGCCAGGGCCAGATCGACGCCACGGTCTCCACCTCGACGGTCGCCCAGGCCAATGTCAAGACCGGCAAGTTCCCCGGCATCTCCGTCGTCGGCAAGGCGCCCTATGACATCGACTATGTCGCGCTCTTCACCAACCGCGAAGAATACGGCCTGATCAACTACCTGAACCTCTTCATCAACCAGCAGGTTCGCACCGGCCGCTACAAGGAACTCTACGAGAAGTGGGTCGGCGGTGACGTGCCGGACCTCTCGGTCGGCGGCGTCTACCGCTAAGAGAGCCGTTTCCAAGGCGGCGCGGGTTCTTCTCCCGCGCCGTTCCTCATTTCCAAAAGGTGAGACGGCATGTTCAACTACACCTTCCACTGGAATCAGGCGCTGAAGGCACTGCCGCAGCTCCTCGACGGGGCGCTGGTCACGCTGCAGATCGCGCTTCTCTCCATGGTCATCGGCCTTGCCGTTGCCATGGCGCTGACGCTGTTCCGGCTCTCCGGCAACCGCATCCTCTCCGGCTTCACCGCGGCCTGGGTCGAGATCGCGCGCAACACGCCCGCCCTCTTCCAGATCTACATGGCGCATTTCGGCCTCGGCAGCTTCGGCATCCACCTCAGCCCCTACACGGCGCTGCTCGTCGGCATCGCCTTCAACAATGCCGGCTATCTCGCGGAGAATTTTCGCGGCGCGCTGAAGGCGATCCCCGAGACACAGACCCGTGCCGGCCGTTCGCTCGGCATGACGCCGCTCATGGCCTTCCGCTACATCGTCATGCCGCAGATGCTGCGCATCGCCTTCCTGCCGGCCACCAACCAGGCGGTCTGGGCGATCCTGATGACCTCGCTCGGCGTTACCGTCGGCATGAACACGGATCTTGCAGGCGTCACGCAGGCGCTGAACGCGGTCTCCTTCCGGACCTTCGAATTCTTCGCGCTCGCGGCGGTCATCTACTACCTGATCGCCAAGGCCGTGACGCTGGCAGCGCGCATCGCCGCCACGCGCATGTTCCGCTACTGAGAGGGTAAACCATGTTCGATACCGCTCTCACGCTGGCCGATCTCGGCTTCCTCGCCAAGGGCGCGGCCATGACGCTCGCCGTCACCGCCGTCTCCGTGCTGGCCGGCACCGTGCTCGGCGTCATCTTCGGCGTCGTCCGCAACCAGGCCGGCCCCTACTGGTCGATGCCGCTCACCTTCCTGCTCGATGTCTTCCGCTCCGTGCCGCTGCTCATCCAGCTCGTGCTCGGCAATGCGGCGCAATCGATCATGAAGCTCGGCTGGGCGCCCTTCACCACCTCCTGCGTGGTGCTGTCGCTCTACACCGCCGCCTATTGCACCGAGATCGTGCGCGGCGGCATCTCCTCCGTGCCGCTGACCACACGCCGCGCGGCCCGCTCGCTCGGCATGACCTGGTGGCAGGACATGCGCTACATCGTGGCGCCGCTCGCCACCCGCGTCTCGCTGCCCTCCTGGATCGGGCTCACGCTCGGCGTCATGAAGGATTCGGCGCTCGTGCTCTGGCTCGGCCTGATCGAGCTGCTCCGCGCCTCGCAGATCCTCGTCACGCGCCTGCAGGAACCGCTGTTCATCCTGCTCATCTGCGGCGCCATCTACTTCATCATCAGCTTCCCCATAGCCCGGCTTGGCGGCTATCTCGAAAAACGGTGGTCCCCCAATGATTGAGATCGAAAACGTCCGCAAATCCTTTGGCTCGCTGGAAGTGCTGAAGGGGATCAACCTCACCGTCCGGAAGGGCGAGGTGCTGACCATCATCGGCGGCTCGGGCTCCGGCAAGTCGACGCTGCTCACCTGCATCAACGGGCTGGAGACCATCGATGCCGGCCGCATCGTGGTGGATGGCACCGACGTGCATGCCAAGGCGACGGACCTCAACAAGCTGCGCCGCAAGCTCGGCATCGTCTTCCAGCAGTTCAACGCCTTCCCGCACCTCACGGTGCTGGAAAACGTCATGCTCGCGCCCCGCAAGGTGCTCGGCCAGTCGAAGGCCGAGGCGGAGGCGATGGCCGTCAAGCAGCTCACCCATGTCGGCCTCGGCGACAAGCTGAAGGTCTATCCGAACCGCATGTCCGGCGGCCAGCAGCAGCGCATGGCGATTGCCCGCGCACTCGCCATGTCGCCGGCCTACATGCTGTTCGACGAAGTGACCTCGGCGCTCGATCCGCAGCTCGTCGGCGAAGTGCTCGATACGCTTCGCATGCTCGCCTCCGAGGGCATGACGATGATCTGCGTCACGCATGAAATGAAGTTCGCCCGCGAAGTCTCCGACCGCGTCGCCTTCTTCCACAAGGGCGTGATGGCCGAGATCGCACCGCCGGAAACGCTTTTTGGCGCGCCAAAAGATCCCGAGCTGCAAAACTTCCTCTCCGCCACCCATTGAGGCCATGATGAAGACTGAAACCATGCCCGATGTCGTGGTGATCGGCGCCGGCGTCGTCGGGCTTTCGGCGGCCATCGCCGTGCAGGCGCGTGGCCTCTCCGTCACCGTGCTGGAACGCGAGGCGCCGGCCGCCGGCGCTTCCGCCGGCAATGCGGGCGCCTTCGCCTTCACCGACATCCTGCCGCTCGCCTCGCCCGGTATTTTGAAGAAGGCGCCGAAATGGCTGCTCGACCCGCTCGGGCCGCTCAGCATCCCGCCGTCCTATGCCGTGCAGATCGCGCCGTGGATGTTCCGCTTTTGGCGCGCCTGCGCGGCCAGCCGCGTCGCCCATTCCACCGCTGCGCAAACCGCGCTGATGGACCTCTCCAGGACGGAACTGGAGCCTCTCCTCAGCGAGACTGGCACGGCCGCAATGCTGCGCAAGGAGGGCAACCTCCAGGTCTATGAAAGCCAGGCTGAACTGAACGCCTCGCTGCCCGGCTGGAAAGTGCGCGAAAAACACGGCATCGAATTCCACCACATGGACGCGAGCGCCATGGCGGCGGTCCAGCCCGGCCTCGCCCCGCGCTTCACGCACGGCACGTTCACGCCCGGCTGGTATTCGATCGCCGATCCGAAACTCTATACGCTGGCGCTCGCCGATCATTTCCAAGCCAAAGGCGGCGTCATCGAACGGACGGAGGTTCTTGGCCTGCGCCCCGTTGACGACGGCGTCGAGATCACCACCAGGAGCGGCATGCGGCGCGCGAAAAAGGTGGTGCTCGCCGCCGGCGCCTTTTCCCATCAGGTCGCGCGCAGCCTGGGCGAGACCATCCCGCTCGAAACCGAGCGCGGCTACAACACGACGCTGCCGCTCGACGCCTTCGACCTGCGCACCCAGGTCACCTTCGGCGGCCATGGCTTCGTCGTGACCCGGCTTTCGACCGGCATCCGCGTCGGCGGCGCGGTGGAGCTCGGTGGGCTGAAGCTGCCGCCGAACTTTCGCCGGTCGGAAGCCATGCTGGAAAAGGCCCGCGCCTTCCTGCCCGGCCTCAGGCCGGAAGGCGGCGTGCAATGGATGGGTTTCCGTCCCTCGCTACCCGACAGCCTGCCGGCGATCGGCCGCGCCCGCGCCACGCCAAATGTCGTCTACGCCTTCGGCCACGGCCATCTGGGCCTCACCCAGTCCGCCGGCACCGCGCGGCTCGTCGCGGACCTGTTGACAGATCGCCCGACGACGATCGACATCACATCCTTCTCGCCGCAACGCTTCTAGCCGCACAGGACCCGCCCCATGGCCGAGCTTTTCGCCCGCAGCATTCTTCCCGGCATCGCCGCCGGCCCGGTCATCGCGGCGGGGGAGGCGCTGAGCTTCTGGGGCGGCGTCGATCCCGCCACCGGCAAGGTCATCGACGTGCATCACCCGCTGCACGGCGTCACGATCACCGGCGGCATCCTCATGATGCCGTCGAGCCGCGGCTCCTGCACCGGCTCCGGCGTGCTGCTCGATCTCGCGCTGACGGGCCGTGCGCCGGCCGCCCTGGTTTTCAGCGAGGCCGAGGATGTGCTGACGCTCGGCGCACTGATCGCAGCCGAAATGTTCGGCAAATCGCTGCCCGTGCTGCGCGTCTCGCGCGATGCCTTCGCCGCCCTCTGTCGCGAAAAAACCGCCCGGGTCAGCGAGACGGCGATCGAGACCGACGCCTTGACGATCCCGGTCACGCCACCGGCGACCGCTACGCTCGATCTCACCGAAGACGACCGCGCCATGCTGGATGGTCGCGACGGCATTGCCGTGCAGCTCGCCATGCGCATCACGACGGCCATGGCCGCGCAGCAGGGGGCGCAAAAGCTCGTCGACGTCGTGCAGGGCCATATCGACGGCTGCATCTATGCCAGCCCCGCCAACCTGACATTTGCCGAAAAGATGGCCGAGATGGGCGCCAAGGTGCGCATCCCCACCACGATGAACGCCATCTCCGTCGATCGCGCCAACTGGCAGGCCCAGGGCGTGCCGGCGGATTTCGGCGATCCCGCCGCCCGCCTCGCCGACGCCTATGTGCGCATGGGCTGTCGCCCGACATTCACCTGTTCGCCCTACCTGCTCGACAGCGCGCCCAAAACCGGCGAGGCCATCGCCTGGGCCGAATCCAACGCCGTGATCTTCGCCAACACCGTGCTTGGCGCCCGCACGGCGAAACATCCGGATTTCCTTGACCTCTGCATCGCGCTGACCGGCCGCGCGCCCCTCTCCGGCGTCTATCTCGACGAACACCGCAAGGCCACTCGCATCATCGATGTCGACCTGCCGCCAAATATCGACGACGCCTTCTGGCCGCTCGTCGGCTATCTCGCCGGCCGCGCCGCGCCCGACCGCATCCCCCTGCTGCGCGGCCTCGCCGCTGCAAAACCGACGCAGGACGACCTGAAGGCGCTCTGCGCCGCCTTCGGCACCACCTCCGCCGCCCCTATGCTCCACATCGAGGGCGTCACGCCCGAAGCGAAAGACGCAGCCGCCGCCGATGCCGACCACACCACCATTACACGCGCCGACATGATCGACGTCTGGACGATGTTCAACGACGGCCCGGCCGAAGTCGAACTCGTCGCCATCGGCAGCCCGCACGCCTCGCTTTCCGAATGCCGCGCCCTGGCGGATGCGCTGGGAGACCGCAAGCGGCACAAGGACGTCACCGTCATCGTCACCGCCGGTCGCGACATCATGGCCGAAGCCGGCGATATCCTTACCCGACTAAGGGAGTGCGGCGTCCAGGTCATTCCTGACCTCTGCTGGTGCTCGATCTCCGAACCGGTCTTCCCGCCGAAGACCCGCACCCTCATCACCAATTCCGGCAAATACGCCCATTACGGCCCCGGCCTCTCCGGCCGCACCGTCCGCTTCGGCAACCTCGCCGACTGCATCGAAGCCGCAATTACCGGCCAAGTTCCGCCACGCGTGCCGGCCTGGCTTTTTGAGTATAATGGAGCTTGACTGTCAGCAGTCTAGATAACTCCTGAGACAATCCGTTTCGTTATCCTTTGATGCCCAAGAGTGCGCGCTGCTCCTGGTTTGGCATCTTCTTGAAGGCGCGCACGGCTAGTTCCCGATTCCGGCCGGTCGTAAATACATGATACGGAAAGTTCGCCCGGGTAAGGGCCGCAGCAAGTGACTTGCGCGTGAAGCCGGTCTTGTGGGCATAAAAATCAACACCGGAGTCTTCAATCTCCCGACCGAAACCATAGATCACATCACGAACCAGAATGGGACCCCTTCCGGACGTATAGAGGACATCATCGATATCCAATTTGCGCTCGATGACTTCATTGAATAGGCCCCCCATATCCGGAACCCGGATCTCAGCGAAGCCATCATCCTTCAAGACGTGATGGAAGCCACCCAGCACACGTTTTACGTCGTGCGCAAAGTAATGCTCCAAGTTATGAGAGCAGTAAATCGCATCGAATTGCCCCGCCTCCAGCGTCGCTAAGTCCCTTGCATCGAGGCAAATTTCGGGCTCGCCCTTCGGATCGATGTCTAGAAGCAAATGCTCCCAGCCCTCGTAAACAGGCGGGACCGGCGTCAATTTTGAACCGCCACCGACATTCAAGAAACGACGCTGCATAGAAACCTCCGTTATTTGAGGCACCCTCTATCAGGTCGTTTGCAACTTCTCAATAAAGCTAAATAGAAGGGAAAAGCCAAAAAATGGCGGACAGAGCGGGATTCGAACCCGCGATAGAGTCTCCCCTATACACACTTTCCAGGCGTGCGCCTTCAACCACTCGGCCACCTGTCCATCCGCTCGCAGCCGTCGGTCAATCCGGCGCGGACCGCTTTCCTGTTTCCATTCCGGCGAGACGGCGCGATATATACCGAGGTTTCACGCGGGATCAACCGCTTTCTGACAGATTCTTGAAGGTTCTTTCACGCACAGGTGCGAAGGATTGCAGAAGGTTGGCCGTCTTCCTATTTATAGGCAGGAATGAAGCGGAGCGAAATCGAGGCTCCCGCAGGCGGCACCAGGAGGGTGCGCGATGATACGATTCGTCTTGAGGGCCATCAGTCTTGTTGCCCTGGTCATCGCCGTCATGGCGGGGACGATCGACGCGATCCAGTCGGTTTCGGCCTCCGAGCCGGTGCTGACGCCCCTAGCGGTTGCCTGGAGCACGGCAAGCCCGGATACGATCGCGCTCGTCGCCGACGGCATCATGCGCAATCTCCACCCCTATGCATGGGATCCGGCGGCGATGTGGGTGCTCTCCCAGCCGGCCTTTGCCGTGCTGCTCGCCGTCTCGCTGTTCTTCTGGGTGATCGCCTACAAGCGCCCATCCCCCGCAGGCCGCTTCACCGCCTGACACCAACCCGCCGCCTTCCGCGCGGCCCGGCCAGGAGGCCAGATATGTTCCTGATCGACATGTTCAACAAGAAGACCACCATGCCCGCGCCCGACGCAGCCCTGCCCGGCCGCGACCAGCCCATCCCGACATCCGCCATCCATTTCGTCAACGGGCGCCCGCTGCAAGGCCCCTATCCCGAGGGTTTCAAGACCGTGCTGCTCGGCATGGGCTGCTTCTGGGGTGCCGAACGCGCGCTTTGGAAGATCCCGGGCGTATGGGTGACGGCGGTCGGCTATTCCGGCGGTTTCACGCCCAACCCGACCTATCACGAGACGACGACGGGGCTGACCGGCCATACCGAAGTCGTGCTCGTCGTCTACGACCCGGCCACGGTCTCGCTGGAAACGCTGCTGAAGACCTTCTTCGAGGCGCACGACCCGACCCAGGGCATGCGCCAGGGCAACGATATCGGCACGACCTACCGCTCGGCGATCTATCTCGACGACGAGGCGGACCTTGCCACGGCGCGCCACGCCCGCGACGTCTACCAGGCGGCGCTGACGGCCGCCGGGCGCACGGACCGCATCACCACGGAGATCGCCAAGGCGGGGCCGCTCTACTTCGCCGAGGACGTGCACCAGCAATATCTCGCCAAGAACCCGGGCGGCTATTGCAGCATGCGCGGCACGGGCGTCGCCTGCGCCATCGGCTGATTTCCCAGATTTTTCATCGGGCTACCAGCCGCCGGGAATGGGGTTTTCCACCTTCATTCCCGGCGGCTCATATTTTTTACCAACTGAAAAATTTCTGGTGAATTTTTCCCGGAGCCGTGCAAGGATGCCGCCAGCCTGACCCAAGGGAAAGGGTCGGTGGCTCCGTCGCGCGCCTTTTCGGGCGGTGCGCGGAAGGTCCCTATAAAACCAATAGCGAACAGGGCTGCACAATGAAAAAAACCCTTCTCACCCTTCTTGCCACCGCCGCCATGTCGGCCGGCGCCTTTGCCGCGGACATCAAGCCGGCGATCATCTACGACCTCGGCGGCAAGTTCGACAAGTCGTTCAACGAAGCAGCCTATAATGGCGCGGAAAAGTTCAAGGCCGAGACCGGCATCGAATACCGCGACTTCGAAATCGCCAATGACGCGCAGCGCGAGCAGGCGCTCCGCCGCTTCGCCAGCGACGGCAACAACCCGATCGTGATGGCCGGCTTCTCCTGGGCTGCCCAGCTCGAGAAGGTCGCAGCCGAATATCCGGACACCAAGTTCGCCATCATCGACATGGTCGTCGACAAGCCGAACGTCCGCTCGGTCGTCTTCAAGGAAGAAGAGGGCTCGTGGCTCGCCGGCATCATGGCGGGCATGGCATCCAAGTCGAAGACCGTCAGCTTCGTCGGCGGTATGGATATTCCGCTGATCCACAAATTCGCCTGCGGCTATATCGGAGGCGCCAAGTCGCTCGGCGCGGACTACAACGTCCTCGAAGCGTATACGGGCACGACGCCGGATGCCTGGAACGACCCAGTCAAGGGCGGTGAAATCGCCAAGTCGCAGTTCGACCAGGGGTCTGACGTCGTCTACCATGCGGCAGGCGGCACGGGCGTCGGCGTTCTCCAGGCTGCGGCCGACGCCGGCAAGCTCGGCCTCGGCGTCGATTCCAACCAGAACGCCCTTCACCCCGGCAAGGTTCTGACCTCGATGCTCAAACGCGTCGATGTCGCTGTCTACGACGCCTTCATCTCGGCCAAGGACGATACGTTCAAGCCCGGCATCAACGTGCTCGGCCTCAAGGAGAACGGCGTGGATGTCGCCATGGACGACAACAACGCCGCACTCGTCACCCCGGAAATGAAAGCTGCAGTCGACAAGGCGCGCGCCGATATCATCGCCGGTACGGTGAAGGTGCACGACTACATGTCGGATGAAACCTGCCCCTACTAAGCGGCATTGACGGCCCGTTTGCGTGAAAGCAGACGGGCCGATTCCGTTTTCCCTTACGCCTTAATAGTGCGGCGGGCGGGTAATGGCCGGGGCTTCCAAGGACCCCTCTTCCAGCGTGAGGAAACGTTCCGTCAACCGGTCGAGCTTCGAGCGGACCTGTTCGATGACGCGCCATTGCTCGGCGAGCTGGTCCGACATTTCCTCGATCGTCTTTGCCTGGTGGGCGATGTGCTCCTCCAGGCGGGCGATGCGGTCGTCTTCGGGAAGATCGGGCGTGGTCATGTCTAGTCCTCATCGCTCGCTGCCGGCGGCCCGAGCTATAGCGAGCGCCGCATCAACCCGCAATCAGGCTGGACAAGCACGGCGGAAGCAACAAGACTAAGACCGATCGGCCGGGAGGCCTGTCGGCCCTAAATCCCCGTAAGAGTGGATCGTCATGAGCGAATTGGCAATCGAACTGAAGGGCATCGACAAGAGCTTCGGCCTCGTCCACGCCAACCGGAACATCAACCTGAAGGTCCGCAAAGGCACCATTCACGGTATCATCGGCGAAAACGGCGCCGGCAAATCCACCCTCATGTCGATCCTCTACGGCTTCTACCAGGCCGACCACGGCGACATCGTGATCGACGGCAAGACGGTCAATATCCGCGATCCGAACGCCGCCATCGCCGCCGGCATCGGCATGGTGCACCAGCACTTCATGCTGGTCGAGAATTTCACCGTGCTGGAAAACATCATGCTCGGCGCGGAAGAGAGCCAGATCCTCAATGCCGGCATCACCAAGGCGCGCGCCGAGCTGAAGCGGCTCGAAGAGGAATATGCGCTGGAGGTCGATCCGGACGCTGTGATCGAGGAACTGCCGGTCGGCATCCAGCAGCGCGTGGAAATCCTGAAGGCGCTCTACCGCCGGGCCGATATCCTCATTCTCGACGAGCCGACGGGCGTGCTGACGCCGCCCGAAGCCGACCACCTGTTCCGCATCCTCGGCCAGTTGAAGGACGAGGGCAAAACGGTCCTGCTCATCACCCACAAGCTGCGCGAGATCATGGCGATCACCGACGAGGTCTCCGTCATGCGCCGCGGCGAGATGGTGGCGACGCGCACGACGAAGGACACCTCCGTCGAGGAACTGGCGGAGCTTATGGTCGGCCGTCGCGTGCTGCTGCGCGTCGAAAAGGGCGAGGCGAAGCCGGCGGACGTCAAATTCTCCGTCAAGAACCTGACGGTGCGCGACAGCCGCGGCGTGACCATGGTCGACGACGTCTCCTTCGATATCCGCGCCGGCGAGATCGTCGGCATTGCAGGCGTTGCCGGCAACGGCCAATCGGAACTGCTGGAGGCGATCTCCGGCATCCGCCGCGCCAAATCCGGCACGGTGCTGCTCAACGGCAGCCCGATCGACGTCACCGGCAATGCCGACCCGGCAGAGCTGCGCAAGCGCGGCCTGGCGCATGTGCCGGAGGATCGCCACCATGTCGGCCTCGTCCTGAAATTCGAGGAAAGCGAAAACGCCATCCTCGGCTATCACGACGACCCGAAATACCGCAAAGGCCTGCTGCTCGATGTGGACGCGATCCGCGCCGATGCCGAGGAGAAGATCGCTGCCTATGACATCCGCCCACCGAACCCGCGGCTGAAGACCGCCAATTTCTCCGGCGGCAACCAGCAGAAGATCGTGCTGGCGCGCGAGATGGAGCGCAATCCCGACGTGCTGATCATCGGTCAGCCGACCCGCGGCGTCGATGTCGGCGCCATCGAATTCATTCACAAGCGCATCATTGAGATGCGCGACCAGGGCAAGGCCGTGCTGCTCGTCTCGGTCGAGCTGGACGAGATCCGCGCGCTTTCCGACCGTATCCTGGTGATGTTCGCCGGCCGCGTCGTCGGCGAGCGCCTGCCGGATGCCACGGAAGGAGAGCTCGGCCTGTTGATGGCTGGTGTGGAAGGCCGGAAGGAGGCCGCGGAATGAGTGTTCCTTACGCGAAACTGCCGGCCTGGGCCGAATATGGCCTGATCCCGCTCGTCAACCTCGCCGTCGCCTTCCTGATTTCCGGCCTCGTCGTGCTCATCGTCGGCGAAAGCCCGCTGGAAGCCGCCTATCACATGATCAACGGCGCCTTCGGCCGCGGCGAATATATCGGCTTCACGCTCTATTACACGACCACCTTCATCTTCACCGGCCTTGCCGTCGCGGTCGCCTTCCATTGCGGCCTGTTCAACATCGGCGGCGAAGGCCAGGCCTATATCGGCGGCATCGGCGTGGCGCTTGCCTGCCTCTCCTTCGACCGCGTGCTGCCCTGGTATCTCCTCTTCCCGATCGCCATTCTCGGCGCCGCGCTGTTCGGCGCGCTCTGGGCGATGATCCCCGGCTGGCTGCAGGCCAAGCGCGGCAGCCATATCGTCATCACGACGATCATGTTCAACTTCATCGCCGCTAGCCTGATGAACTACCTGCTCAATCGGGTGTTCAAGCCGCTCGGCTCCATGTCGCTCGAAACCCGCACCTTCGAGGCGGGCGGCCAGTTGCCGAAACTCGACTGGCTGATGTCTATCTTCGGCCTTTCCGTCGGTTCGGCGCCGTTCAACATTTCCTTCCTGCTGGCACTGGTTGCCGCCTTCGGCGTCTGGGTGCTGATCTGGCGAACAAGGCTCGGCTACGAGATGCGCACGATGGGCCACAGCCCCGCGGCCGCGCGTTACGCCGGCATCAAGGAAGCCAGGATCATCGTCATCGCCATGATGATCTCCGGCGGGCTTGCCGGCATGATGGCGCTGAACCCGATCATGGGCGAGCAGTTCCGCATGCAGCTCGATTTCGTGCAGGGTGCCGGCTTCGTCGGCATCGCGGTGGCGCTGATGGGGCGCTCGCATCCCGCGGGCATCATTCCGGCCGCACTGCTCTTCGGCATGCTCTACCAGGGCGGGGCGGAAATCTCCTTCGAGATGCCCTCCATCTCGCGCGACATGATCGTCATCATCCAGGGTCTCGTCATCCTGTTTGCCGGCGCGCTGGAGCACATGTTCCGACCGGCCATCACGCGGGTCGTGCTTGCGCTTTCGCCGAAAACCCGCGACGTCGCCGCCACCAAGGGAGCCTGAGCGCCATGGAATTCTTCCAGACCTTCATCGAGCTCGCCCAGTCGACGGTGCGCGTCTCGACGCCGCTGATCCTCGCCGCCCTTGCCGGCCTCTTCACCGAACGCGCCGGCGTCTTCGACATCGGGCTTGAGGGCAAGATGCTCGGCGCCGCCTTCGCCGCCGGCACCGTCGCCTATCTCACGCAATCGGTGACCATGGGCCTGCTCGCCGCCGTGCTCGTCTCCGTGCTGCTCTCGCTGGTGCATGGCTATGCCTCGATCACCCAGCGCGGCAGCCAGATCGTCTCCGGCGTCGCGATCAACTTCGTCGTCGCTGGCTCCACCGTCATCCTCGGCGAGGCCTGGTTCCGCCAGGGCGGGCGCACCCCGGCGCTCACCGAAGACGGCCGCTTCGGCCGGATCACGCTACCCTTCGCCGATGCCGTGCGCGAAGTGCCGATCCTCGGCCCGCTTTATTCCGGCCTGCTCTCCGGCCATTCCCCGCTGACCTACCTCGCCTTCCTGATGGTGCCGGCGAGCTGGTGGATTCTCTACCGCACGCGCTTCGGCCTGCGCCTGCGTGCCGTCGGCGAGAACCCCGGCGCGGTCGATACCGCAGGCATTTCGGTGATCTGGCTGCGCTACCGCGCCGTCATCTGCTGCGGCATCCTCTGCGGCATTGCCGGCGCATACCTGTCGCTCTCGGCCAATGCCGGCTTCACCAAGGGCATGACGGCGGGCAAGGGCTATATCGCGCTCGCTGCGCTGATCTTCGCCAAGTGGCGGCCGAAGAACATCCTCTTCGCCTGCCTGCTCTTCGGCTTCCTCGATGCCTTCGCCATCCGCTACCAGGGTTATGCCTTCCCGCTGATCGGCAAGGTGCCGGTACAGTTCATGCAGGCGCTGCCCTATATCCTGACCGTGATCCTGCTTGCAGGTTTCATCGGCAAGGCCATTCCGCCGAAGGCCGGCGGCGTGCCCTACGTCAAGGAGCGATAAAACATGTCCCACGACCTCTTCGAGGCGGCGCGCGCGGCGATGGCCTTCGCGCATGCGCCCTATTCCAAATTCCCCGTCGGCGCGGCCATCCGCGCCGAGGACGGCAAGATCTATGCCGGCGCCAATATCGAGAACCTCTCGTTTCCCCAGGGCTGGTGCGCCGAGCCGACCGCGATCAGCCACATGATCATGGCCGGCAACAAGAAGATCGTCGAGATGGCCGTCATTGCGGAAAAGCTGCCGCTCTGCCCGCCTTGCGGCGGCTGCCGCCAGAAGATCGCGGAATTCGCGACGGCGAAAACGCCGATCTATCTCTGCGACGAGACCGGCGTGAAGAAGACCATGACCATGGAAGAGCTTCTGCCGCATGGTTTTGCCACGGACGTGATCGGATGAGCCCGCACACGACAGAACTGCTGCGCGCCCGCCTCGGCGGCGTGCTGCCGCGTTATGGCATCGTGCTCGGCTCAGGGCTCGGCTCACTGGTGGAGGCGGTGGCAAACCCGCTGCACATTCCCTATTCGGACCTGCCGAGTTTTCCGGTCAGCTCCGTCTCGGGCCATGCCGGCGAGATGGTCATCGGCTATCTCGGCGAGGTGCCGGTCATCATGCTGTCCGGCCGCGTGCACTATTATGAACGCGGCGATGCCAATGCCATGCGCACGCCCATCGAAGTGCTGAAGGGTTTGGGCGTCACCTCGCTGATCCTCACCAATTCGGCGGGCTCGCTGCGTGAGGACATGCCGCCCGGCTCGGTGATGCGGATTTCGGACCACATCAATTTTTCGGGCGCGAACCCGCTGATCGGCATCGAGAGCGACGACCGTTTCGTCGGCATGACCAATGCCTATGATGCCGGGCTTGCCGCCCGCATGGAAGCGGCGGCGCAGAAACTCGGCATCCCGCTGTCGAGCGGCGTCTACATGTGGTTCTCCGGCCCGAATTTCGAAACGCCGGCAGAAATCCGCATGGCGCGGGTTTTCGGCGCCGACGCCGTCGGCATGTCGACCGTGCCGGAAGTGCTGATCGCGCGCCATCTCGGCCTCGATGTCGCCGCCGCTTCGGTCATCACCAATTTCGGCGCCGGCATGACGGGCGGCGAGCTCAGCCATCACGAAACCAAGGACATGGCCCCGATCGGCGGAAAGCGGCTTGCCGCTATCCTTGCGGAAATGATCGCGGGCGGAGGCAATGAAAATGCATGAGGACGACACCAAGGCGATCGCGCAAAAGGCGCTCTCCCTGCTCGACCTGACGGACCTCAACGACGACAGCAATGCGGCGGCCATCGAGAAGCTCTGCGCCCAGGCGCAGACACCCTTCGGCAACACGGCCGCCATCTGCATCTGGCCGCGCTTCGTCGCGCAGGCGCGGGGCATTCTCGGCAAAGGCCATGCGGTGAAGATCGCGACCGTGGTCAACTTCCCCGCCGGAGACCTGACGGTTGCCGAGGTGATTGCCGAGACGAAGCAGGCGATTGCCGACGGCGCCGACGAGATCGATCTCGTCATCCCCTACCGCGACTTCATCATCGGCGACGAAGCGGCAGTAGTGGAGATGGTGGAGGCCGTAAAGGCGGTCTGCACGCCGCCGATCGTTCTCAAGACAATCCTGGAGACCGGCGCGCTGAAAGACCCGGCGCTGATCCGCGAGGCCTCCGATCTTGCGATTGCCGCAGGCGCGGATTTCATCAAGACCTCGACCGGAAAGTTTGCCGTCAACGCCACCCTGCAAGCTGCCGAGATCATGCTGAATGCCATCAAGGCCAGTGGCAAGCCGGTCGGTTTCAAGCCGGCGGGCGGGGTTCGCACCGTCGCCGATGCCGGCGACTATCTGGTACTTGCCGCCGCGATCCTCGGCGAAGGGTGGGCGACGCCCAAGACCTTCCGCTTCGGAGCGTCCGGCCTGCTCGGCGATATCCTGGCCACGCTCGGCGGCCAGCCCGCGCCGGCCGCGCCCGCGAGCTACTGAAGATGCTCCCGCAGGAGACGATCCGCCGAAAGCGCAACGGCGAGCCCCTCGCCCCGGAAGACATCGCCCGCTTCATGGCCGGCGTGACGGATGGCAGCGTCTCCGAGGGGCAGGTGGCGGCCTTCGCCATGGCGATCTGGTTCAACGGCATGGCGCGCGAGGAGACCGTGGCGCTGACGCTCGCCATGCGCGATTCGGGCGACGTGCTGGACTGGTCGGACATCGACCGACCGATCGCCGACAAACATTCGACCGGCGGTGTCGGCGACAATGTCTCGCTGATGCTGGCCCCGATCGCGGCCGCCTGCGGGCTCGCCGTGCCGATGATTTCCGGCCGCGGCCTCGGCCATACCGGCGGAACGCTCGACAAGCTGGAATCGATCCCCGGCTATACGATCATGCCCTCCGCGGACCTCTTCCGCCGTACGGTGAAGGACGTCGGTTGCGCGATCATCGGCCAGACCGCCGACCTTGCCCCCGCCGACAAACGCATCTACGCCATCCGCGACGTCACGGCGACGGTCGATTCCGTGCCGCTGATCACCGCCTCCATTCTCTCGAAAAAGCTTGCGGCTGGCCTGCAATCGCTGGTGCTCGACGTGAAGGTCGGCAACGGCGCCTTCATGGCGGATGCGGCCGAGGCCGAAACGCTCGCCCGCTCGCTGGTCGCGGTGGCGAACGGCGCGGGCGTCAAGACCTCTGCCCTCATCACCGACATGAACCAGCCGCTGGCGGACGCCGCCGGCAACGCCGTCGAGATCGCCAATTGCATCGCCTTCCAGAAAGGCGAGAAGGCCGGCACGCGGCTGGAACGCAACGTGCTCGCTTTCGCCGCGGAAATGCTGGTGCTTTCCGGGGTGGAACGGGACTTGGCCGCGGCGGAAAGCAAAGCGGCCAAGGCGCTCGCCAGCGGCGCGGCCGCAGAGATTTTCGGGCGCATGGTGCATGCGCTCGGCGGCCCCGCCGACCTGCTGGAAAAGCCCGAGACTTACCTTTCGGCGGCCCCGGTCATCCGCTCAGTCACAGCATCGGAAGCCGGCTATCTGGTTTCCTGCGATACGCGCGGCGTGGGAATGGCGGTCATCGAGCTTGGTGGCGGTCGCAGCCGGCCAAACGACACGATCGACCACCGCGTCGGCTTCGACCGGCTGTTGCCGCTCGGTACGAGGGTGGAAAAGGGCGACGAGATCGGCCGTGTGCACGCCGTAAACGACACGGATGCCGCGCGCGGCGCCGAGCGGCTTGCCGGGCTTTACCGGATCGCGCCACAGGCGCCTGCGGCGTCTCCCGATATCCTGACGCGCATCAGCGCGTAAGATGCAGCCTGCCGTCTTCGACGCGGTAGGAGGAGAGGCCCTTCAGGAAGCTCATGCCGATCAGCGTGCCGGAGAGCGCCTTGTCCTCCAGCACCATGGCGCCAATGTTTTCCATGCGCACCGGGCCGATCTCGATCCGGTCGAGGCGGATATAGGCGGCGCGCGCCTTGCCGTTGGCGGTGTCGACGGCATAGCGGAAATCGAGGTCGGCCCTGTCGATGCCGATGCGCTGGGCCGTCGAGACGTTGATGGCGACCATGCTGGCGCCGGTATCGACCATGCCCTCTTCCTTGCGGCCGTTGAGGGCGAAGAGGCCGGTGAAATGGCCGTTCGGGTCCGCATCGATCACCGCGCTGCGATTGCCGGTATAACGCGCCGCGCCCTGCCCCGTCTGCACGGCCGCCGTCTCGACCTTTGCGGCGGGTTTGTCGCCGGTCGATTCGAGATAGCGGGTCGCGACGTCGGGCACGAAGGCCGCGGTGACAATCACGGCACCGGTGACAAAGGCGAGGCTGCGGACGGACATGGACGGGTCTCCGGAAGATCTGTCCCGAAATAACACGCATCCGGCTAACGGACGGCAAAAGGGGCGCCCGACGGCGCCCCTCTCCACGATCTTCGTTCGGCTTGGTAAACGGCAGGTTAAAAGCTTTTACACCGCCCTCGCCACCCCTCAAGTCACCCTCGGGCTTGACCCGAGGGTCCACGCGGCGGGCGTACCATGGATGGTCGGGTCAAGCCCGACCATGACGGAGGAGAGGGCAGAGGCTCTGTCCGGTTAACGGCTCACTTCGTGCCGTACATGCGGTCGCCCGCGTCGCCCAGGCCCGGCACGATATAACCCTTCTCGTTGAGTTGGCGGTCGATGGAAGCGGTGTAGACCGGCACGTCCGGATGGTGCGCGCGAAAACTCTTGATGCCTTCGGGGGCGGCCAGCAGGCAGAGGAAGCGGATGTTCGTTGCGCCGCGGCTCTTCAGCGTGTCGATGGCGGCGATGGCCGAATTGCCGGTCGCCAGCATCGGATCGACCACGATGACGAGGCGTTCGTCGATGCTGTCGGGTGCCTTGAAGAAATATTCGACCGCTTCCAGCGTCTCATGGTCGCGGTAGACGCCGATGTGGGAGACGCGGGCCGAGGGTACCAGCTCCAGCATGCCTTCCAGCAGGCCGTTGCCGGCGCGCAGGATGGAGGCGAAGACCAGCTTCTTGCCTTCCAGCACCGGCGCGTCGATCACCTCCAGCGGTGTCTCGATGCGCTGGGTGGTCAGTTCCAGGTCGCGCGTGACTTCGTAGCAGAGCAGCGTGGAGATCTCGCGCAGCAGGCGGCGGAAGCTGCCGGTCGAGGTTTCCTTCTTGCGCATGATGGTCAGCTTGTGCTGCACGAGCGGGTGATCGATGACTGTAACGCCGTCCATGGCCAACCTTCCCAAATTGAGTAAACGCCTCTTTTTCCACGGAACGGCGGAGGGCCGCAAGAGAAGACAGCCGGCCGCGGGCAACATCCCCAGCCGGAACACGCCTCAAAGCTTTGCCAACAGCCCATGCCGCGTCGGCTCGTCCACAAAGGCCGCCTCGATGGCAGTGCGCGTCATGCCGAGGATTTCCGCCTCGCTGAAGCCCATGATCGTCGCGGCAACCTCGTATTCGCGGGCGAGCGAGGTGTGGAAGAACGGCGGATCGTCGGAATTGAGCGTGACGCGAACGCCGGCCTCATGAAGTGCCCGCAGTGGGTGGCTCTCGAAATCCGGAAAGACGTTCAGCGCGACATTCGAGCCGGGGCAGACTTCCAGCACGACGCCCTCGTCCGCCAACCGCTTGACCAGATCCGCATCCTCGATGGCGCGCACGCCGTGGCTGATGCGCGCGGGGCGAATGTGATCGAGCGCGTCGCGCACGCTGAAGGCGCCGGAGAGTTCGCCGGCATGGATGGTGATGCCGAGGCCGGCGTCGCGAGCGATATCGAAGGCGCGGGTGAAATCGGCGACGCGGTGCATGCGCTCCTCGCCGGCGAGATTGAAGCCGGTGATCAACGGATGCGGCCGGCGCGCGGCATATTCCGCCGCCTTCACCACCCGTTCCGGCCCGAAATGGCGGATACCGACGATCAGGAGACGCGTTTCGATGCCGGTCTTCGCCTTGGCGCGCTCGGCGCCCTCGGCAAGGCCGCGTACATAGGCGTCCGCACCGATGCCGACAGCGTCGCCCTGGTCGGGCGAGACGATCAGCTCGCTGTAGATGGCGCCTGCTTCGGCGATCTCGGTGAGGTAGGTTTCGGCGAGAAGCGCATAATCCTCCTCGTCACGAAACAGGTTGGCGGTCGCATCATAACTCTGCACGAAGCTGGTGAAATCCTGCCAGGCATATTCGCCATTGCGGATGAAGGCGGAGGTGTCGACGCCGTAGCGTTCGGCCTGGGCAAGCGCCAGGGCCGGCGGGGTGGCGCCTTCGATATGGCAGTGCAGCTCCGCCTTGGGCATGGGTATCGTCACAAAAAGCTCCTTCCGTGCGGACCCGGCGCAATGCCGAGGTGACGGGCAATACTCTCGCCGATATCGGCGAAGGTCGTGCGGGTTTCAAGCAGGCGCGAGCGGATACCCGGGCCAAAACTCATGATCGGCACGCGCTCGCGCGTGTGGTCCGTGCCGCGCCAGGTGGGGTCGCAGCCGTGGTCGGCGGTGAGGATGACGATATCGCCGGGCTTCAGCTTGCGATCCACTTCCGGCAGGCGCCGATCGAAGGCTTCCAGCGCCGCCGCATAACCGGCGACGTCGCGACGGTGGCCATAGAGCATGTCGAAATCGACGAAATTGGTGAAGACGAGGTCGCCGTCCTCCGCCTCGTCCATCACGCCGAGCGTGGCATCGAGCAACGCCATGTTGCCGTTCGCCTTGGTGAGCTTGCCGATGCCCTGGTGGGCGAAGATATCGCCGATCTTGCCGACGGCGCGCACGGTGCGGCCGGCCTCGCTGAGCCGGTCAAGCAGGGTCGGCTCCGGCGGCAGCACGGAATAGTCGCGGCGGTTGCCGGTGCGCTCGAAGGTCTCCGGCGTCTCGCCGACGAAGGGCCGAGCGATGACCCGGCCGATACGCCCGCCCGGCCGCTCGTCGAGGATTTTTCGCACGGCCTCGCAGAAAGCCAGCAGACGGTCGAGGCCGAAATAGCGCTCGTGGGCTGCGACCTGGAAGACGGAATCCGAAGACGTGTAGCAGATCGGCCGGCCGGTGCTGGCGTGCTCCCAGCCGTGGCGGGCGATGATATCCGTGCCCGAGGCGTGGCAGTTGCCGAGAATGCCCGGCACATCGCCTGCCGCACAGATCGCTTTCACGAGCTCGGGCTCGAAGGCATCGCCTTCGGCCGGAAAGTAGCCCCAGTCGAAGGTGACGGGCGTGCCGGCGATCTCCCAATGGCCCGACGGCGTGTCCTTGCCGTTCGAGACCTCGCTTGCCGCGCCATGGAGGCCGAAGACGCGCGGCGGCACGTCCATGCCGGGCGGGAAGCGGCCGGTTGCGGCACGGGCGGCATGCAGGAGGCCGAGCGCCGACATGTTGGGAAGTTTCAGCGGCCCCTGCCGCAGCCCGGGCCGGTCTGCGACGCCCGCCGCGCAGAATTCGGCGATATGGCCGAGCGTATCGGCGCCGAGATCGCCAAAGGCCGCCGCATCCGGGCCGCCGCCGATACCGAAGGAATCGAGAACGAAGAGGAAGGCTCGCGCCATGGAATCACCTGTCGTCTGTCCGTGTCCGCCTTCTGAAGAGCGGATCAACCGCCTTCTAAAGAGCGGATGAACTGACTGACATGACACGGGCGTCATGAAGGGTTCAAGCGAAATCGGCAGGGCAGGCCGCCACGCTCAGCAGTCGGCGCAAGCGATCGCAGAGCCCTGGCGCAGGCCGAAATAACTCGTCTTGCTGAGCGTTATCTCGTTGAGATGCGAGGAGAGGTTGGGTGCCACGAGGAGGATCTTGTGCGGCACGGCCAGTTCCGTGCGCACGAAGAACAGGCTCTTGGCGCCCTCGATGCTGCTCGGCAGGACCACGGCGGTTCCCTTGACATAGGGTTTCCCCTTGTTCTGGTCCCGCGACCAGGCAACCGTCGCCTTGCCATCCGCATCGATGGCGACGCCGGTGATCTTCAGCGTATATCCTTCGGCCTGCGGGAAGGGGGCGATGACGCTTTTCGTGACGTCCTTCATCGTGTCCAGGACCGCAGCGTTGGTCGAACCGTTCTGCGTCAGCAGATCGGAAACGGTGCTGGCCGCACGGCTGACCTTGCGCGAGAAGGTGAAGCCGATGGTGATTTCGAAGGCGCTGATATAGGCCATCATCAGCAAGGGGGCGACGATCGCGAATTCGATGGCACCGACGCCGCGCCGATCCTCGATGAAACGACGCAGCCTGAGGAGAACGCCGCTCTTCGTGCCCTGCCGGTCTTGCCCGGCATATCTTGCTCCAGGGACGCCGCGTATCATGGAAAGTCCTCGTTCTGGACAACGGCTGTCGCGACCATGAGGTAGTTCTGGCGGGAGCCGTCGGACGCGCGGACGTTGGAGACATAGGGGCGGACAACATCCGTCACGATGTCCCAGCGATAATAGGCGCGTATGATGTTGATCGACCGCTTGCCGCCGGGCGCGAACGCGAAGGCGGAGGCGTCGAGATCGGTGCCGATCATCGGAATGGCTTGCGGAATGTCCGCGTAGGTCGCGAAACTCCGCACGTCGAGATAGAGCTTGTCCGGCTTTGCGAGCTCTTCCCGCGAGCAGGGCATGAGGATGGCGATTTCGTCGCAGAACGCCTTGCGGAAGGTTGCTTCCGCGTCCTTCGTCGTCAAGCGGATATCACCCATCCTGATCTTGCGTGCCATCGTGTCGGTGGCATTGGCCAGCATCTGCTCGGCCGAAAAGGCGACGAAGGTCTCGAGCGAGGCGAAGACGATCATGAAAAAGGGCAGGCTGAGAAGGGCGAATTCCATTGCCGTCGCACCGTCGCGACGGGCGAAGAGGCGGCCGAGCAGGCCCTTCATCGGCCTCCGGCGGGTAGGTGCATCATGATCGAGCGACATCGCGATCCGTTCCCAGATAGTGGACACGGCGAGAGTAGGCGACAGACCGTTTATATTTCGTGTGCGGGGAGCCGAAGAATTGAACGGTTTCCCGCATTCGGACGCCCGAAGCGGGACGCGCCGTCAGCCGCCCGAATTGGTTCTGGCGACATGCTCTTCGCAATTCGGCGTGCAGGAGAGCACCGAGCGGTCGGTCTGGCGGAAGACGCGCACTGTATTGCCTTCGTCGATCGAGACGAGGATGCGCTCGTCGACGATGGCATTGCCATCCGCATCGAGCAGCACGAGGTTGGTCGTTCCGAAGTTGCGGCCGGTGAGCACGATCGTCTGCGCATCCGCCACCGTGGCGTCGGCGACGTCGGCGTTACCGATGATCACCTTGCTGACGGGCCGGTCGAGCTTGAGCACGCGGGCATGATCCATGTAAACGCGCATCAACGGCTCTTCGGCAAGCGCGGGCGCGGCCGTCGACACGATAACAATGGCGGCTGTCGCAAGCTTTGCGGCTGCTACGGCGAAGGTCCAGTCGCGTCCCATAAACAATCATCCCGGTAAGAAATCAGGGACAGCATCGCGCTGAATGGTGAACGAAGGTTTAAACCGGTCGCTAGGCTTGTCGATTTATGCGTTTGCCCCGTGAAACGCCCCATGCCTGCAAGCGGCGGAACGGACTAGGGAATCCGCGCGCGTAAGGGAATTAACCGATTTCTAACCCTACATCCTGCAAGCCCGCGCTAACCTCCTGTTAACCCATTTCTTTAAGCCGATGGAAATGGCCGGCCTGTAGGTTGCAAGCATCCGAACAACGGAAACAGTTGGCGGACGTGCTGAACCAACATCGTGGAGCTAGGAGAATACCATGACCAAGATTTTCGCTCGCCTTATGAAGGACGAATCGGGCGCTACCGCCATCGAATACGGCCTTATCGCCGCTCTGATTTCCGTTGCACTCATCACCGGCGCCACCGCGCTCGGCGACTCGCTGAACAACACGTTCACCGCGCTGGGTGGCAAGCTGGAAAACGCCGTCGGCGAATAATCGATACGAGCAAGTGCTCCTATCTGGAAAGCCGCCCTCACCGGCGGCTTTCTGTTTTCAGACGTTATCCTTTCCGAAACGGATCAGGCGCATCATTCGCCAAAAGGAGAGCAGCGTGACCCAGGCCATCATCTTCGTTGTCTTTCCGCTTTGCCTGGCGGTTGCGGCCTGTTCCGATTTCCTGACGATGCTGATTCCAAACAGGGTTTCGGCGATCCTGCTTGTCTCCTTCGTCATCGTCGCGCCGCTTGCAGGCCTCGGCATGACGGATATCGCCATGCATTTAGCCGCCGGCCTCATCGTCTTTTCCGTCTGCTTCGCGCTCTTCGCCCTCAATGTCATGGGCGGCGGCGATGCCAAGCTCCTGACGGCAAGCGCCGTCTGGTTCGGGCTGAACTTCTCGCTTGTCGAATTCCTGATCTACGTTTCCTTCTTCGGCGGCCTGCTGACCCTCCTGATCCTGTCGCTGCGCTCGAAAACGAGCCTGATCCTGGCCGCCGGCCTGCCGGTTCCCGACCATCTCCTGAAGGCGAAGAAGGTGCCCTACGGCATCGCGATCGGGATTGGCGCCTTTGCCGCCTATCCGACCTCCCCTTTGATGCTTGCAGCCCTCGGCAGCGCCGGCTGATAGTAACCTTCCTACAAGGAACACGCGCCACCCCGGGTTGAAACGCCCGGGGCAAAGCCGCGCCGGCGAAAGGCAGCGTCAATCGCTCGTTAACCATAGCCGTAAGGCGACTATTAACCATAATTACACCATTGCCGGTCAATGTGGGCGGATAGAACTGTCCGCAGCCCCAGGGAAACCACATGAGACCGGCGCGAATCATCATTCTGGCAGTGGCCGTCGTTTCGGCGGGCGTCGCAGGCCTTCTGGCGTTGCGGCTCGCCGGCGGCGGTGGCCCCGCCCTGCCCGAGGCCGTCGTCGAGCGCGAGCCGACGATCAATGTGCTTGTGGCCAAGGAAAGCCTGCCGGTCGGCGCGCGTCTCAACCCGGAAACACTCGCCTGGACGGCCTGGCCGGAAGGCTCGGTGGTCGAAGGCTTCATCACCGACCAGAACCGGCCCGATGCGATGGAGACCCTCAACGGCGCGGTCGTGCGCCTGCCGGTCTTCAATGGCGAGCCGATCCGCCAGGAGAAGATCGCCGATTCGAGCAATCGCATCATGTCGTCGCTGCTTCCCTCCGGTAAGCGCGCCGTCGCGACGGAAATCTCGGTGGCGACGGGTGCCGGCGGCTTCATCCTGCCGAACGACCGTGTCGACGTGATCATGGTGCGCAAGAGCGCCGAGGGCTTGTACATTACCGAGACCGTGCTGGCGAACGTGCGCGTGCTCGCCATCGACCAGCAGATCCAGGAAAACGAGGACGGCTCGAAGGCCGCCGTCGGCACCACCGCCACGCTCGAACTCACCCCCGACCAGACCAAGGTGATCGCCGTCGCCCAGCAGATGGCCGAGCGCCTGTCGCTGGCGCTGCGCAGCGTGGCGGATGCCCAGGAGCCTGATACGGGCGCGGCCGACTACCTGCTCAGCGGCGGCGACGGCATGCCGATCATCCAGGTGATCAAGACCGGTGAAATCGTCAATGGCGGTTCGTCCGCAACACAGAAGTGACCAGGAGCTGACCGTGTTTGGAATCGCAAGGACTTTTCGGGCTTCTGTCGCCGGCGGGCTGAGCGTCTGCCTGGCGCTTTCCGGCCTGCCGGGCGTCGTTCTCGAGGGCGCGGCCGTCGCGACCGCCGAAGCGGCAACCGCGTCGGTCATCCGCATCAATGACAGCGGCCCGGGCGCCCGCAAGGCGGTCAAGCTCGGCCTCAACAAGGCGATTGTCGTCGACCTGCCGACCGACGCGCACGACATCCTCGTCGCCGATCCGGTCAAGGCGGATGCCGTCACCCGCACGTCGCGGCGCATCTATCTCTTCGGCAAGGAAGTCGGCCAGACCAACATCTTCATCTTCGGGCCGGGCGGCGAGGAGATTGTCAGCATCGATCTGACCGTCGAACGCGACATCGACGGCCTGCAGGCGAACCTGCGCCGCTTCATCCCCGACTCCGACATCGAAGTCGAGATCATCTCGGACAACATCGTGCTGAACGGCACGGTGCGCACGCCGCAGGACGCCGCCCAGGCGACGCGTCTTGCGGAAATCTTCCTCAGAGGCGGCGAGGCCACGACCCGCACGGTCGTCTCCCAGGGCAATAACGGCGATTCGGCGATCTTCGGCGAATCCCGCCAGCGCTCGCAGGTCGTCAACATGCTGAAGATCGATGGCGAGGACCAGGTCACGCTGAAGATCACCGTGGCCGAAGTCAGCCGCCAGGTCCTCAAGCAGCTCGGCTTCAACGGTTCCATCGGCGGATCGAACGGCGGTATCTCGTTCCGCAATCCGACCAATCTCGGCGGCGCGGCCGACTGGGTCTCCAATGGCTTCGCCAGCGGCAGTATCGGTGGCCTGTCGCTTGCCAGCAGCATGAGCGCCATGGAACAGGCCGGCGTCATGCGCACGCTCGCCGAACCGAGCCTCACGGCCATTTCCGGCGAAGAAGCAAGATTCTATGTCGGCGGCGAATTCCGCCTGCCGACCGAACAATCGATCTCCGAAGGTGAAGAGGGCAAAGGCCCGACGATCGGCCGCACGATCACGGAAGTCGAATACGGCATCCGGCTGAACTTCCGCCCCGTCGTGCTGTCCCCCGGCCGCATCAGCCTCAGGATCCAGACCGAGGTGTCGGAACCGACCTTCGAAGGGTCCGCGACATCCCTCGCCAACAACAGCATTCCCGGCCTGACCGTGCTCGGCATCCGCCGCCGCGAGGCCTCCACCAGCGTCGAACTGCCGTCGGGCGGTTCCATCGTCATCGCCGGCCTCGTCAAGGACGATATCCGCCAGGCGGTTTCGGGTCTGCCGGGCCTCTCGAAGATCCCGATCTTCGGCACGCTGTTCCGCTCCAAGGATTTCGTGCGCAACGAGACGGAAATGGTCATCATCGCGACGCCCTATCTCGTGCGGCCTGTCGCGCGCACCGCACTCCAGCGTCCGGATGACAATTTCAACGCGACCAACGACGCGGCAAGCTTCTTCCTCGGCAAGGTGAACAAGATCTACGGCCGCAAGGAAGAGGCGATGCCCTCGGGCAATTACCACGGCTCCATCGGCTTCATCTACAAGTGACGGGACGGAAGATGCGCGACAACAATAGCCAGATCCGACTTCCCGCAAGGAACCGCACCATGCACAAGCCCCTGCCGATGCGCGCTGCGCTCGCAGCGACCCTCATTCTCTCGGCCGCGGCCCTTTCGAGCTGCGGTGCGCGCCAGGACCGGTCCACGACGGGGTCGATCCCGGACGATTACCGCACGCGCCATCCGATCGTGCTGTCCGAGAGCGCGCAGACCATGGACATTCCGATCGCCACCGGCGACCGGGCGCTGACGCTTGCCATGCGCGACAACATCCGCGGTTTCGCCGCCGACCATGCCGCCAAGTCGCGCAGTGCCGTGCAGATCATGCTGCCGGCCGGATCGGCCAATGCCGCGACGGCCGATCACCTGCGCAAGGACATCCGCGCAACCCTCGTCGGGGCGGGGCTGAAACGCGACCAGCTGATCGAGACGCGTTACGACGCAAGCGGCTACGGCTCGTCCGCGCCGATCCGCCTCGCCTTCTTCGCCATCACGGCCAAGGCAGGCCCATGCGGTGAATGGCCGGAGGATCTCGTCGTCAACACGATGGAAAACCGCAACTACCAGAATTTCGGCTGTGCCTCGCAAGCCAACCTTGCTGCCCAGATCGCGAACCCGATGGATCTCCTCCAGCCGCGCGGCATGACCCCGATCGACGCCGAGCAGCGCTACGTGGTCATCCAGGACTATCGTGGCGTGGAAGAGTGACGGTGCAACGGCCACTGACAAGAGACAACCATTCATCCGGTCAACCGGACACCAGGAACGGGCATGACGATGAACCCAGCAGATTACACCATTGAGCACGCCGCAGGCGCCGAGGCAGAAGAGACGGTCCGGCCCTCCGAACTCGAGGCCGTGCGCTCGCTGCCGCGCATCTCGGTGCACGCCTTCTGCGAAAGCGAGGCGATGCTGCGCACCATGGAGCGTTGCGCCCAGGACCGGCGCCTCTCCAAGGTGAGCCTGCGCGTCTCCAGCGCCAGCATCGCGGCCGCCGCCAACATGTTCGCCTCCGCGCCGACGCCGAACCTGCTGATCCTCGAAACATCGACCGAGCCGCGCGGCATCATGGACGAGCTTGCGCCGCTCGCCGAGGTCTGCGACCCGAGCACCAAGGTCATCATCGTCGGCAATTACAACGACATCCCGCTCTATCGCGACCTCATCCGCAACGGCATTTCCGAATATATGGTCGGCCCCGTCGGCATGGCCGATATCCTCAACGCCATGTCGGCGATCTTCGTCGATCCCGATTCCGAGCCGCTCGGCCGCACGATCGCCTTCATCGGCGCCAAGGGCGGCTCCGGCTCCTCGACGATCGCCCACAATTGCGCCTTCGACATTTCCAGCCTGTTCCAGACGGAAGTCATCCTCGCCGACCTCGACCTGCCCTACGGCACCGCCAATATCGACTTCGACCAGGATCCGCCGCAGGGCATTTCCGAGGCGATCTACGCGCCGGACCGGCTCGACGAGGTGTTCCTCGACCGCCTGCTGACCAAGTGCTCGGAGCGCCTGTCGCTGCTCGCGGCCCCCTCCATGCTCGACCGCGCCTACGATCTCGAACGCGGCTCCTTCCAGCCGATCATCGAAGTGTTGCAGCGCAGCGCCCCGGTGACCATCCTCGACGTGCCGCATGCCTGGTCGGAATGGACCCGTGCGCTGCTGTCGGAGGTCGACGAGCTGATCATCACCGCCGTGCCGGACCTTGCGAACCTGCGCAACGCGAAGAACATGCTCGACGCATTGAAGAAGCTCAGGCCGAACGACAAGCCGCCCCACCTGATCCTCAACCAGGTCGGCCTGCCGAAGCGCCCGGAAATCGCCCCGGCCGATTTTTGCGAGCCGCTCGGCATGCAGCCGATCGCGATCATCCCCTTCGACGCGCAGCTCTTCGGCACGGCCTCCAACAGCGGCCGCATGATCGCCGAGATGGATCGCAAATCGCCGACGGCGGAAACCTTCTCGCAGATCGCCCATATCGTGACGGGACGCGCGACGATCAAGAAACCCAAGAAGGCCGGCCTCGGCAAGATGCTCGGCCTGCTCGGCCGCAAGTAAGCCAAGGTAGGCCCTAAGGGGCGGCACAACAGACTGGATGAAGTGGCATGTTCGGCAGACGCGGCAATGAAGGCACAGGCAAGAGCGGCACGGCGGCCCAGACGACCCATGCCGTCCCGGCTTCCGCCACGACCATGACGGCGGAGCGTCCTGTCACGGCCGCTCCCCAGCCCGTCTTCGAACCGGCCCCGCCGCCGGTCATGGCGCCCGCGCAGGCCGCAACGGGACGCCGCCGCACGCCGCGCACGGAAGATTATTACGACACGAAGAGCCAGGTCTTCTCCGCGCTCATCGACACGATCGACCTGTCGCAGCTCGCCAAGCTCGATACCGAGAGCGCGCGCGAGGAAATCCGCGATATCGTCAACGACATCATCACGATCAAGAACTTCGCGATGTCGATTTCCGAGCAGGAAGAACTGCTCGACGACATCTGCAACGACGTGCTCGGCTATGGCCCGCTGGAGCCGCTGCTCGCACGCGACGACATCGCCGACATCATGGTGAACGGTGCGGGCAAGACCTATATCGAAGTGGGCGGCAAGGTGCAGGAATCGGAGATCCGCTTCCGTGACAATGCCCAGCTTCTGTCGATCTGCCAGCGCATCGTCAGCCAGGTCGGCCGCCGCGTCGACGAATCGAGCCCGATCTGCGACGCGCGCCTGCCGGACGGCTCGCGCGTCAACGTCATCGCCCCGCCGCTCGCCATCGACGGCACCGCGCTCACCATTCGTAAGTTCAAGAAGGACAAGCTGACGCTCGACCAGCTGGTCAAGTTCGGCTCGATCACGCCCGAAGGCGCAGCTCTTCTCCAGATCATCGGCCGGGTGCGCTGCAACCTCGTCATCTCCGGCGGCACGGGCTCGGGCAAGACGACGCTGCTCAACTGCCTGACGAACTATATCGACCGGGACGAGCGCGTCATCACCTGCGAAGACTCGGCCGAACTCCAGCTGCAGCAGCCGCATGTCGTGCGCCTCGAAACGCGCCCGCCGAACATCGAAGGCGAAGGCGAGATCACCATGCGCGATCTCATCAAGAACTGCCTGCGTATGCGGCCCGAACGCATCATCGTCGGCGAAGTGCGCGGACCGGAGGTGTTCGACCTTTTGCAGGCGATGAACACCGGCCACGACGGCTCGATGGGCACGATCCACGCCAACACGCCGCGCGAATGCCTCAGCCGTATGGAATCGATGATCGCCATGGGCGGCTACACGCTGCCCGCCAAGACGGTACGCGAAATCATCGCCGGCTCGATCGACGTCATCATCCAGGCCTCGCGCCTGCGCGACGGCTCGCGCCGCATCACCCACATCACCGAGGTGGTGGGCATGGAAGGCGACGTCATCGTCACGCAGGACCTGATGCGATTCGAAATGCAGGGCGAGGATGCCAACGGCCGCATCATCGGCAAACATACGGGCACCGGCATCGGCAAGCCGCATTTCTGGGACCGCGCCCGCTACTTCAACGAAGACAAGCGCCTGGCGGCAACGCTCGACGCGATGGAAAAGCCGTAAGGGGCGCCGATGTTCGGACTGGATATCACCATCGTGGCGATCTTCGCGCTGGCGGCGCTCTCCACCGCCGGCCTCGCCTATGGCCTGCTCTTCTCGCGCATCGAAACCGAGCGGAAGACGGAAAGCCGCGTGCGCCGGGTACAGGCGGCCGAGACCGACCAGTCCCGGGCCAAGGCCTCGCGCGACCGCTTGCAGGAACTCTCGAAGCGCCGCAAGTCGGTGCAGGATTCGCTGAAGGACCTTGAAAAGAAACAGCAGGAACAGACCAAGCGTGTCGCGGCCACGCTGAAGGCCAAGCTGGGCCAGGCCGGGCTTTCGATCACCGTTTCGCAATTCTACATCATGAGCGCCGTCTTCGGCCTCTTCGTTTTCGTGGTCGTGCTCCTCGCCGGCTCCGGCCTGCTCGTCAGCCTCGGTGCCGCCTTCATAGCCGGCGCCGGCCTGCCGCGCTGGGTCGTCGGCTTCCTCGTCAAGCGGCGGCTGAACAAGTTCCTCGAGGAGTTCCCGAACTCGCTCGACGTGATGACGCGCTCGATCAAATCCGGCCTGCCGCTGACCGATGCGCTGCGCCTGATCGCCTCCGAGGGCCAGGAGCCGGTGCGCACGGAATTCCGCCGGCTCGTCGAGGCCCAGCAGGTCGGCCTCAACGTGCCGGAAGCCTGCGCGCGCATGTTCACCAACATCCCGCTGCAGGAAGTGAACTTCTTCGCCATCGTCATCGCGATCCAGAGCCAGGCCGGCGGCAACCTCTCCGAAGCGCTCGGCAACCTGTCGCGCGTCCTGCGCGAGCGGCGCAAGATGAAGGCCAAGGTCAATGCGCTGTCGATGGAAGCCAAGGCATCGGCCGCCATCATCGGCGCCCTGCCCTTCATCGTCGCCTTCCTCGTCTACCTGACCTCGCCCGACTACATCATGATCCTGTTCCAGGATTCGCGCGGCCACCTGATCATGGGCATTTCCGGCGTGTGGATGTCGATCGGCATCTTCGTAATGCGCAACATGATCAACTTCGACATCTAGGAGCCAGGGTCATGTCCATCGTCGACACTCTTACCGATCCGGCCATCCTGCTGCCGGCCTTCGTGATGATCGCGGTGCTGGCGACCTTCTATACGCTCGCCGTGCCCTATCTCGACCGCGGCGACCTCGACAAGCGCATGAAATCGGTGGCGCTGGAGCGCGAGCAGATGCGGGCGCGCGAACGTGCCCGCCTGAACGCGGACACCGCGCAGAACAAGGCGTCGCTGCGCGCCCAGCACAATACCTCCGTGCGCAACGTGGTCGACCGGCTGAACCTTCGCGAGGCGCTGGTCGACGCCAACACGATGAACCGGCTGCGCCAGGCCGGCTACCGCTCGCAGAACGCGCTCAACATCTTCCTCTTCGCCCGGTTCGTGCTGCCGTTCGTCTTCGGCGCGCTCGGCGCTTTCTACATCTTCTACCTCGGTTATCTCGGCGAAAAACCGCTGCCGATGCGCATTCTGGCAACGATCGTCATCGCCTATATCGGCTTCTACATGCCGAATATCTTCATCTCCAACAAGGTGACGAAACGGCAGAAATCGATCCGCCGCGCCTGGCCGGATGCGCTCGACCTCATGCTGATCTGCGTCGAATCCGGCATTTCCATCGAAGTCGCCTTCAAGCGCGTGGCCGACGAAATCGCCATGGCCTCGCCGGAACTGGCCGAGGAACTGGTGCTGACCACGGCGGAACTCTCCTTCCTCCAGGAACGCCGCGCGGCCTATGAAAACCTCGGCATCCGCGTCGGCCTCGACACCGTGAAATCGGTGACGCAGGCGCTCATCCAGGCCGAGCGCTACGGCACGCCGCTGGCCCAGGCGCTGCGCGTTCTCGCCCAGGAATGCCGCGACCAGCGCATGAACGAGGCGGAAAAGAAGGCCGCCGCCCTGCCGCCGAAGCTGACCGTGCCGATGATCCTGTTCTTCCTGCCGGTGCTGATCGCCGTCATCCTCGGCCCCGCCGGCATCCAGGTCGCCGACCGCTTCTAAGCACAAACCCGACACGATAAAAAACGCCCCGATCGAAAAGTTCGGCCGGGGCGGAGTCGTCCTTGGGAGGGAGGCTCTGGTTAGTTGGTATTGCCGCTGTCGTCGGAGGCAAGTTTCTTCCAGGCGTTCTGCTGGGTCAGCATGGAGCGGAGATAGGCGACGTTTGCCTCGGCCTGCTCGGAGGTCAGCTCGCGCCGCGCAATGTTTTCCGCCTCCTGGAAGCGGCCCTGGAGGCCGACGGCGAGGGCCAGGTTCTGGCGCACGCTGCTGTCGGCGCCGGGCTGCGAGGCCGCGGAGTGCAGATAGGTCTCGGCGGTCTTCAGGTCCTTTGCCAGGAGGTAGGACATGCCGAGATTAGACAGCACCGAGGGCTCGTTCGGATTGAGATCGAGCGCCTCGCGATAACGCTGGCGGGCGTCGCCCGCGCGGCCGAGCTGGTCGAGGATCGCGCCTTCCGCCGATTTCAGTTTCCAGTCCGGCCGGTCCGGTGTCTGGGCACGCATGATGGTGTTCAGCGCCTGCTCGAGCTGGCCGGCCGCGGCCTGCGCCTTGCCATACGCGGCGAGCACCTCGCGGTCGTTGGGATTGCTGATGGCGACCTGCTGCATGACGGCGAGCGCCTGGTCGTTGCGCCCGTTCATGCGCAGCACATTGGCATAGTTCATGCCGACGGTGCGGTCCTTCGGGTTCTTCTCATAGGCCCGGCCGAAGCTGTCGGCGGCGCCGCGCAGTTCCGTCGTGTTCATCTCGGACACCGGCTTCGACATTTTCGGAATGGAGCCGGTGGTGAGGTTGCTCTTGCCGGCGCAGCCGGCCACCGCGACGGCGATGGTCAGAAGTGCTGCACCCTTGAGGAGCCCCGAATAGAAGGATGAACGCGTGAGGCAAGCGGCCATGATAAAGTCCCCGAAGCGATTTCCGCATGTCGCGGCGGTTAAGGAATCACGCCGCAATCTTCGCTCCAGCAATAATCTGTTAACCCTAACAGAGTGTTAATTGGCCGATTCTCTCGGCTCTCTTCAAAGGTTTCGCCATGGCCCCCTTCCAGTTCATCGACCGGCCCTCTCCCTTCAACACGAAGAACGGAAAGACCCTGCCGATCTTTGCGATCACCCCGGCCCATATCGAGACCGGAACGATCGACCCGATCGCGCTCGACTGGGCGAAGAAGGCCGGCTTCAAGGCGGAATCCGGCGCGCTCCTGATGGTGCCGACCGCCGACGGCCATCTCGGCGGCGCCCTGTTCGGCCTCGGCCGCAACCCTTCCGACGCGCCGTTCCTGACGGGCAAGCTCGCCCGCGCGCTTCCCGCCGGCGACTGGCATATCGAGACCGCGCCGCTGACGGCCAATCGCCTGGCGCTCGGCTACGGCCTCGGCAGCTACCGCTTCGAGCGCTACAAGGCCTCCGCCTCGGAAGCGCCGACGCTGCTCATCCCGAGCGACGCCGACGCCACCGACATCAAGCGCCAGCTCGCCGGTGTCTTCCTCGCCCGCGACCTCATCAACACCCCCACCAACGACATGGGGCCGGACGCGATGGAGGACGTCTTCCGGGCGCTCGGCGCGCATTACAAGGCGAAGGTCTCGGTCATCACGGGCGAGGACCTGCTGAAGGAGAACTTCCCGCTCATCCACACCGTCGGCCGCGCCTCCGCGCAGGCGCCGCGTCTCTTGGAACTGCGCTGGGGCAAGAAGGGCCACAAGCGCGTGACGCTGGTCGGCAAGGGCGTGTGCTTCGATACCGGCGGCCTCGACATCAAGCCCGCCTCCTCCATGCTGCTGATGAAGAAGGATATGGGCGGCGCGGCCAATGTCATGGGCCTCGCGCTGATGATCATGGACGCCAAGCTGAAGGTGGACCTGCGCGTGCTGCTGCCGGTCGTCGAAAACTCGATCTCGGCCAATGCCTTCCGCCCCGGTGACATCTACAGGAGCCGCAAGGGCCTGACCGTGCAGATCGACAATACCGACGCCGAAGGCCGCCTCATCCTTGCCGACGCGCTTGCCTATGCGGACGAGGAGGAGGCCGATCTCGTCATCGACATGGCGACGCTGACGGGAGCTGCCCGCGTGGCGCTGGGCCCGGACCTGCCGCCCTTCTTCACCGACGACGGCGACCTTGCCCACGACCTCACCGAGGCGAGCCTGACGGTCGACGATCCGATGTGGCGCATGCCGCTCTACATGGGCTACGACAAGGACGTTTCCGCCCGCATCGCCGACCTCACCAATGCCCCTTCGGGCGGCATGGCGGGCTCGATCACCGCGGCGTTGTTCCTGAAACGCTTCGTCACCCGCAACAAGCGCTGGGCGCATTTCGACATCTACGGCTGGGCGCAGGCCGAGCGGCCGCATTCGCCGGTCGGCGGCGAGGCGCAGGCGATCCGCGCGCTCTACCACCATTTGCGCAAAGCGACCGCCTGAGAGGGAGCTTTCCTTCGGGGGAACGATACGGTAGCGTAACGAAAATCCGCTCGCATCCGGAGGAGCCGTGCCGGTAGATCTGACCCCAACGCAGGCGCTCGGCCTCTGGCACGAGGTGACGCTGCAGCAGGTGCATCAGGACGGGCGCGACCTGACGCTGCGCCAGCTCGCGATCCTGCTGGAGATCTACCTCGTGCCACCGCCGCATACGGTGCGGGGACTGGCGGCCAAACTCGGCGTGACCAAGCCGGTGATCACCCGCGCGCTCGACACGATGGGCGAGCTCGGCCTCGTCACCCGCATGCGCGACGACCGCGACCGCCGCAACGTCGTCATCAAGCGCACCGTCGACGGTGCGCTCTATCTCGAACGCCTGGGTGACCTGATCATCGCCCGGGGCCGTGCACAAACCCTGTGAGACGACCATGACCACCCTTCCCGACCGCCGCCTCAATGCCTACCGCCCCGACCTCGCCGAGGAGGCGCTGCGCGGCATCGTCGCGGCGGAGCGTTACGTGGCGGGCACGCCGGCGCGGATCGCCGATCCGGTCGCCGCACTCCGGCCCCGGCCGGACCTCGCCGCCGGCATCGATACGCAACTGCTGTTCGGCGAGGACGTTCGCGTGCTCGACCGGGCGGATGGCTGGGCCTGGGTGAAGTCGGATTTCGACGGTTATGTTGGCTATCTGCCGGAAACGGCGCTTGCCGAGGATGAACAGGTCGCGACCCATATCGTCGCCGTGCCGCGCAGCTTCGCCTATTCCGGCCCCGACCTGAAGACGCCTGCAGCCTTTGCGCTGTCGATCGGAAGCCGGCTAACGGTTGTCGGCGAAAGCGAGACGCGCGGCACGCGCTACCTGACGCTGGCGGGCGGTCAGTCCGTCGTGGCCGGCCATTGCCTGGTCCTCGGCGAGAAGGCGGGGGACGACTACGTCTCCGTTGCCGCCCGTTTCCTTGAAACGCCCTATCTCTGGGGCGGCCGTTCCAGCTTCGGCCTCGACTGCTCTGCCCTCGTGCAGCTCGCGATGATGATGACCGGCCGCACGGCGCCGCGCGATTCCGATATGCAGGCTGCCGGCCTCGGCACGCCGATCGAGCGCGCGGGCCTTACGCGCGGCGACCTGGTCTTCTGGAAAGGCCATGTGGCGATCATGGAAGACGACAAGACCATCCTGCACGCCAACGGCCACACGATGACCGTGGCGCGCGAGGGGCTGGACGCGGCAATCGAGCGCATCGGCTGGCTCTACCAGCAGCCGACGGGCTATCGCCGGCCCTGAAGCTTCAGTACCCCGCGCTACGATCGACGAGATGCTCCAGCGGCTTGCCGCTTTCGAGCCGTTCGATCTGCCCGGCCACATGGCGAAAGAGCGCGGCGACGTCCGATGCCGCCGCGGCATGCGGCGTGATGACCACCTTGTCCATCGCCCAGAGCGGGCTTTCGAGCGGCAGCGGCTCGGTCTCGAACACATCGAGCGAGGCGCCGCGCAGCGTGCCGTCATTGATGCTGGCGACGATATCGGCCTCCACCTGGCTGCCGCCGCGGCCGGCATTGATGAAGACCGGCGCGCCGAGCGGCCCCTTGCGGCTGAGGCGGGTGAAGAGGCCGGTGTTGAAGATGCCCTTGGTGTCCGGCGTCAGCGGCAGCAGGCCGACGAGAATATCGGTCTTGGCGAGGAAGGCATTGAGACCGCTCGCATCGAAGGTCTCGAAACCATCCACCTGCTTGCGGCTGCGCGACCAGCCGATGACGTTGAAGCCGAGCGTCTTCAGCTTCGCCGCCGCATCCTGCCCGAGCACGCCAAACCCCATGATGCCGACGGTCAGTTCCTTGGCTTCCGGCTGCACGAGTTCGCGCCAGACGCGCTTCTGCCGCTGCGCCTCATAGGCCTGGTGCTGGCGCAGATGCAGCAGGCACTGCAAGACCACCCACTCGCTCATGCGCGTCGTCAACGTATCGTCGACGAAGCGCACCAGCGGCACGTCCGGCAGGCCGGGCAGCGTCAGCACATGGTCCACGCCAGCGCCGCCGGAGAACACGACCTTGAGGTCCTTCGCGCGCGAAAAGAGATCGGCACCCGGCCTCCAGACCACGGCATAATCGATGCCGGAGAGGTCGCGCTTGCGGCTGCCGGGGTGCAGCAGGTTGATGACCTCCCGGTCGGCAAAGGCGCCCTTGAGCGCGGCCGCAACCTGCTCCTGGTCGAATTTCAGATCGATGATGACCGGGCTTTTCATGGCATTTCTCTTTATGCTTATTGGCGGATGCTGTCGGCGCGGATGGCTTCCAGATCGAAGGCGGCGGCCATCAGTGCCTTGGTATAGGCCTCGCTCGGCCGTTCGATGATATCCTTCGCCGGGCCCTTTTCCACCACGCGCCCGGCCCGCATGACGATGATGTCGTTGGCGAGCGCACGCACGACCTTCAGGTCGTGGCTGATGAAGAGATAGGCGAGATTGTGCTTCACCTGGAGGTCGCGCAGGAGTTCCACCACCTGCGCCTGCACGCTCATGTCGAGCGCGGAGGTCGGCTCGTCGAGCATGACGAATTCCGGCTTCAGCACCATGGCGCGCGCAATCGCGATGCGCTGGCGCTGGCCGCCGGAGAATTCGTGCGGATAACGCCAGCGGGTCGTCGGGTCGAGGCCGGTCTCTTCCAGCGCGGAAGCGACGCGGTGGTCGCGCTCGGCCTCGGAAAGCGACGGCTCGTGGATCTTCAGGCCTTCCGCAACGATATCGGAAACCGACATGCGCGGCGACAGCGAGCCGAAAGGATCCTGGAAGACGATCTGCATGCGGCGGCGCAGCGGCCGCATCTCGCCGAAGGAATGGCCGGCGATGTCCTGCCCGACGAAGGCGATGCGGCCCTGGGAGGAGATCAGCCGCGTCAGCGCGAGCCCCAGCGTTGTCTTGCCCGAGCCGGATTCGCCGACCACGCCGAGCGTGTGGCCGGCGCGCAGTTTCAGGTCGATGCCATCCACCGCCTTCACATGATCGACGACGCGGCGGAGAAAACCGGCCTTGATGGGGAACCAGACCTTGACGTCCTCGGCTTCCATGACGATCGGCTGGGCATCGTCCGCCGGCCGCGGCTGGCCCTTGGGCTCGGAGGCGAGCAGGTGGCGCGTATAGGCATGCTGCGGGTTGGAGAAGATTTCTTCCACCGGCCCGGTCTCGACGATCTTGCCCTTGGTCATCACGCAGACCCGGTCGGCGAATTTGCGCACGATGCCGAGGTCGTGGGTGATGAAGAGCATGGACATGCCGTGCTCTTCCTTGAGGTTTTTCAGGAGCGCCAGGATCTGCGCCTGCACTGTGACGTCGAGCGCGGTCGTCGGCTCGTCGGCGATGAGCAGTTCCGGCCGGTTGGCGAGCGCCATGGCGATCATCACACGCTGGCGCTGGCCGCCGGACAGCTCATGCGGATAGGCGGCGAGCCGCTTTTCCGGCTCGCGGATGCCGACCTGGTTCAGGAGTTCGAGGATTTTCGTGCGCGCGGCCGCGCCCTCGATGCCTTGGTGCAGTTCCAGGATCTCGCCGATCTGCCGCTCGATCGAATGCAGCGGATTGAGCGACGTCATCGGCTCCTGGAAGATCATCGTGATGTCGTTGCCGCGCACGTCGCGCAGCGTGGCATCCGACGCCTTCAACAGGTCCTTGCCGCCGAAGAAGATTTCACCGGATGGGTGGCTGGCGGCGGGATAGGGCAACAGCCGCAGGATCGAATTCGCGGTCACCGACTTGCCGGAGCCGGATTCGCCGACCAGCGCTACGACCTCGCCGCGCTTGATGTCGAACGAGACGCGGTCGACGGCAAGCGACGTGTTGCCGCCCTGGTGGAAGGCGACCGAGAGATCGCGGACGGACAGGATGGTTTCGGGAGCGCTCACCGGAAGGTCTTCCTCGGATCGAAGGCATCGCGCGTCGCTTCACCGACGAAGATCAGGAGCGACAGCATGATGGACATGACGGCGAAAGCGGTGAAGCCAAGCCAGGGTGCCTGGAGATTGTTCTTGCCCTGCGCGATCAGCTCGCCCAGCGACGGCGCGCCCGGCGGCATGCCGAGGCCCAGGAAGTCGAGCGAGGTGAGCGTGGTGATCGACCCGGAGAGGATGAAGGGCAGGAAGGTGAGGGTCGCGACCATCGCGTTCGGCAGCAGGTGCCGGTACATGATCGTCGCATTGCCCACACCAAGCGCACGCGCGGCGCGCACATATTCGAAATTGCGGGCGCGCAGGAATTCCGCACGCACGACGCCGACGAAGCCGGTCCAGGAAAACAGCAGCATGATGGCGAGCAAGATCCAGAAGCCGGGCGGCAGGATCGAGGCGATGATCAGCAGGATGTAGAGCACGGGCATCGACGACCAGATCTCGATGACGCGCTGCATCAGAAGGTCGGTCCAGCCGCCGAAATAGCCCTGGATGGCACCGGCCGTGACCCCGACGATGGCCGACGCGATGGTCAGCGCCAGGCCGAACAGCACCGAGATGCGGAAGCCGTAAATGACGCGGGCGAGCACGTCGCGCGCCTGGTCGTCGGTGCCGAGCCAGTTGAGGTTGTTCCAGTTGCAGTTCGGGTCTTCCGCACCGCCCGGATAACCGGCGCAACGCTCCGCCTCCGACATCAGCCAGAACGGCTTGGTCGGCGCGGAATGCGGGATGTTGGAATTCGTCGTGTTGTAGGAATAGCGGATCGGCGGCCAGATCATCCAGCCATTGGCGTTGATCTCCTCCGCGATGAAGTCCGAGCGGTAGTCGGTCTCGGCGAGGAAGCCGCCGAATTTCTCCTCCGGATAGTCGATGACGACGGGGAAGAGGATCTCGCCCTTGTAGGACGCGATGACCGGCCGGTCGTTGGCGATGCCCTCGGCAAGCAGGCTCAGGACGAAGATGACGAGGAAAATCCACAGCGACCAGTAGCCACGGCGGTTCGCCTTGAAATTCTCCCAGCGGCGCAGGTTGGTCGGGTTGAGCAGGCCCTTGCGCGGCGGGGCGATCGGTTTTGTGTCGACGACGGCGCTCATCAGACGTCCCTCCGCTCGAAATCGATGCGCGGGTCGACCCAGGTATAGATGAGGTCGGAGATGAGGCTGACGACGAGGCCCATCAGCGAGAAGATGAAGAGCGTGGCAAAAACGATCGGATAGTCGCGCCGCACGATGGAATCGTAGCCGAGGCGGCCGAGACCATCGAGCGAGAAGATATATTCGATGAGCAGCGAGCCGGTGAAGAAGGCCGAGATGAAGGCACCGGGAAAGCCCGCGATGATGATCAGCATGGCATTGCGGAAGACGTGGCCGTAGAGCACCTGGCGCTCGTTGAGGCCCTTGGCGCGGGCGGTGGTGACATATTGTTTCTTGATCTCGTCGATGAACGAGTTTTTCGTCAGCAGCGTCGTCGTGGCGAAGGCCGACAGCAGCAGCGTGATCAGCGGCAGCGTCATGTGCCAGAGATAATCGAGCGGCTTCTGCCACCAGGCGAGCGTGTCGAAATTATCGGACACGATGCCGCGCAGCGGGAACCAGTCGAGGAACGAGCCACCGGCGAAGAGCACGATCAGCAGGATGCCGAAGAGGAAGCTCGGCACCGCATAACCGATGATAATGATGCCGGAGGTCCAGACGTCGAAGGCCGAGCCGTCCTTTATCGCCTTGTGGATGCCGAGCGGAATGGAGATGGCGTAGGAGAAGATGAGGATCCAGACCCCGAGCGACACCGAGACCGGCATCTTCTGGGCGATGAGGTCGATCACGGAGGTGTTGCGGAAGAAGCTCTCGCCGAAATCGAAGCGCAGGTAGTCCCACATCATCGTGAAGAAGCGTTCGAGCGGCGGCTTGTCGAAGCCGAACTGCTTTTCGAGCTTTGCGATGAATTCCGGATCTAGGCCGCGCGCGCCGCGATAGGCGCTGTCCTGCGAAAGCTCCTGCGACATCTCGGTACCGCCGGAAAGGCGATCGCCGGAACTCTGGTTGGTGAGGTCCGAGATCACCTGCTCCACCGGGCCGCCCGGCGCGAACTGCACGATGGCGAAGGAGATCGCCATGATGCCGAAGATCGTCGGGATCATCAGCAGGATTCGGCGAAGGATATAGGCGCCCATCAGCGATTACCCGCCACAGCCTGTTGCCGGTCTTCTTGTTTTGGCGCAGTCCCGTCGGTCAAGCCCAACCCTTCCGTTCTGCCGCCGCTCGCCGCGGCGGTGATTCGTCGTCGCTATATGGAGCCGAGGACGCCGCATGGCGCAAGCCCCGGCTCATTTCGCAGCATTTTTCGACCACCAGACATCCGGAAAGCCCAGGCCGTAATAGGGCAGTTCCGCAGGGCGCACGAGGTGGTTCCAGTAGGCGATGCGCTGGGCCTTGGAATAGAACAGCGGCACGACATAGTGATGCGCCAGAAGCACCCGGTCGAGCGCGCGCGTGGTCGCAATCAGTTCGTCCCGGGTCGGCGCGAAGATGATCCTGCGGATCAGGTCGTCGATCGCCGGATCGGAAATGCCCGCATAGTTCTTCGAGCCCTGCTGGTCGACGGAGGCGGAGCCCCAATAGTCGCTCTGCTCGTTGCCGGGCACCAGCGTCTGCGCCCAGATGCCGTAGATCATGTCATAGTCGAAGCTTCTGACGCGATTGGTATATTGTGACGCATCGACGGTTCGCATGCGGGCGTCGATGCCGATCTTTTTGAGGCTCGCCACGAAGGGACCGACCGTGCGCTCGAAGGACGGACTGGACAGAAGAATCTCGAAAGCGAAGGGTTCGCCGGTCTTGGCGTTGACCAGCTTGTTGCTCTTCAGCTCATACCCGGCCTCCCTGAAGAGCCCGATCGCCTTGCGCAGGTTGTCGCGGACCTTCTGCGGATCGCCGTTCACGGGGTTCGTGTAGGGCGTGGTGAAGACGGCGGCGGGAACCTTGTCCTTCAGCTCCTCCAGGATCTCTTTCTCACGGCCTTCCGGCAGGCCCGTGGAGGCAAGCTCGGTGTTCCAGAAATAGCTGTCGACACGCTGGTAGGCGTTATAGGCGAGAGTCTTGTTCAGGTCCTCGAAATCGAAGGCGTAGTTCATCGCCTCCCGCACCTTCTGGTCCTTGAATTTTTCACGCCTGAGGTTCGGCACGAAGGCCTGCATGATGCCCACGGCGCGCAGCGGGTTCTCGATCTCCTCGCGCACCACGCGGCCATCCTTCACGGCCGGAAAATCGTATCGGGTGGCCCAACTGCTGGCGCTGCCATCGCGGAAGAAGTCGACATTGCCGCCGCGGAAGGCTTCGAACTCGACGCTCCTGTCGCCGAAGAACGTGTAGGTGATCGTGCCGAAATTGTTCTGGCCGACATTCACATTGACGTTCTTGCCCCAATAGTCGTCGCGCAATTCGAAGCGGATCGAGCCGCCGGCCTGGAAAGAGGCGATCTTGTAGGGGCCCGAGCCCATCACCGGTTCCAGCGTGGTGTTCGCGATATCGCGCTTGTTGCCCTTCGCGTCCTGGCCCTCCCACCAATGCTTCGGCACGATGGGGAACTGGCCGAGAATGTTCGGCAGTTCGCGATTGTTCTTCTCGTCGAAGCGGAAGGTCACGTCGCGCTCGCCGGTCTTTTCGGCCGAGATCACATGGCGATAGTAGTTCGAGAGAAGGGGATTGTGCTCTTTCGATTTTTCAAAGGAGAAGATGACGTCTTCCGCCGTCACCGGCTGGCCGTCCGCCCATTTCGCTTCGGGACGCAGCCGGAATGTCGCGGAGGAATAATCGTCGGGATAGGAGACGCCCTCGGCGAGCAGACCGTAGGAGGCGGTGATCTCGTCCTCGGCGGATTTCAAGAGCGTATCGAAGACGAGCGACGTGACGGCGGTCGCCGCCTCGCCCTTGGAAAGGATCGGGTTGAACGTGTCGAAGGTGCCGGTTTCCGACATCTTCAGCTCGCCGCCCTTCGGCGCGTCCGCATTGACATAGTCGAAGCGCTCGAAGCCGTTCGGGCGCTTCAGCTCGCCGATCGTCGAAATGCCGGTGCGCCAGACCGGATCCTTCGTTTCCTGCGCCTTCGTGCCGGTCGCGACCGCCAGCGATAAAGCCAGCGCCGTGCTGAACACCATTTTCCCGAAGGCTGAATGCATGCCAATTCCCTTTCAGTCGTTTTGCCGGAGCTTGCACGAGAGAATAGGCAAAATCCGGGCAAATGACAGGCCCGCCATCAAAGCGGCGGTTTTTGCCGCCCCAATCCCGGCCAGTGATTCACTTCCGCGAAAGGATGATCCTTTAACCTTTCGCAACGATTGCGATTTTTGAGACCGGATTATGCCCGTGCATTCCTTGATTTCCCGACTGACGACCTGCCTGATCGCCGCCGGGCTTGCGCTGAGCGCGCTGGCCGGGCCGCTTGCCGCCGAAGAACGGCCGGCGAAGGAACTGTTCGGCGCCAAGCGCCTGCCGGCGAAGATGGCGGTGAGCCCCTACGGTTCCTATGCCAAGGGCTGCATTGCCGGCGCGGTGGCGATCCCGACGGACGGCCCGGCCTGGCAGGCGATGCGCCTGTCGCGCAACCGCCGCTGGGGCCATCCGCAGATGATCGCGCTCATCGAGCAGTTTTCCGCCGACGCCCAGAAGCTCGGCTGGCCGGGCCTATTGCTCGGCGACATTTCGCAGCCGCGCGGCGGGCCGATGCTGTCGGGCCATGCCTCGCACCAGGTCGGCCTCGATGCCGATATCTGGTTCACGCCGATGCCCGACCACAGGCTTTCCGCCGCCGAGCGCGACGCGCTGCCCTTCACCTCCATGCTCGACAAGAGCAAGTTCCTGACGGTCGATTCGCGCCGCTGGACCTCCACCCATGCGAAACTCGTCATGAAGGCTGCGAGCTACCCGCAGGTCGAGCGCGTCTTCGTCAATCCGGCGATCAAGAAGAAGCTCTGCGAGACCTGGCAGGGCGACCGCTCGCTGCTCGGCAAGGTGCGGCCGATCTACGGCCATGACGAGCACTTCCACATCCGCATCAAGTGCCCGGAAGGTGCCGCCGGCTGCAAGCCGCAGGCCCGCGTGCCGGCCGGCGACGGCTGCGATGCATCGCTTGCCTGGTGGTTCACCAAGGAGCCCTGGGCGAAGCCGAAACCGAAGAAGGACGCCAAGCCCGTCAAACCCTGGTACGTCAAGATGTCGGACCTGCCGAAGGCCTGCCGCACGGTGCTCGCCGGTCCTTCACCGGAATCCGAACAGGAAGTGACCTACCAGGGCAATGGCGGCACCTCGACGGCGCTCGCCTTCTCCGGTGCAGGCGAAAGCGCCGGCCGTTCGATCGAATCGGTCATCGCCGCCGACACGGCGCTTCCGGCCATCGTGCCCATCCCGATCCCGCGGCCGTTCCAGTAAGCGATCCCACGGTGGGGCTTTTCAAGGCTCCGCCGCTTTTGTATAAGGCGTTCAAATCGATTTAAAACCGCCAGGGAACGCCCATGTCGCGCCAGAAATGCATTGCGCTCATCGCGCATGACGAAAAGAAGGACGACATGGCGGCCTTTGCGCGGCAGAACGAAGCCGTGCTGTCCAAGGCGAAGATCGTCGCCACCGGCACGACGGGCGGCAAGGTGCTGGAGGCCTGCCCCGGCCTCGACGTGACGCGGCTGAAGAGCGGTCCACTCGGCGGCGACCAGCAGATCGGCGCCCTGATCGCCACCGGCGAGGTCGATCTCCTCATCTTCTTCGTCGATCCGCTCACCCCCATGCCGCATGACGTGGACGTCAAGGCGCTGATGCGACTTGCCATCGTCTACGACATTCCGATGGCGCTGAACCGCGCGACGGCCGAAAACCTGCTCGACTTCGCGACCGATTGACGGCAGCCTCTGCCCCCGATAGGCAAAATGCGGGACCATCCACGCGAAAGAGAACGGGACAGCTTGATGGCAAGGCCGAGCGACAACGACACCAACCTCCCCTTCCCCATCCTGGTCGGCGATATCGGCGGCACCAATGCGCGTTTTGCGCTGCTGCTCGATGCCTTTGCCGAGCCGAAACAGTTTCCGTTCGTGCGGACCGCCGATTTCGCCAATATCGACGACGCGCTCCAGCAGTGCATTCTCGATAAAAGCTCCGTCCAGCCGCGCTCGGCGATCCTGGCGCTCGCCGGGCCGATCGAAGGCGACGAGGTGCCGCTGACCAACTGCCCCTGGGTGGTGCGCCCGCGCGACATGATCGCCAATCTCGGCTTCGAGGACGTGCTGCTCGTCAACGATTTCGAGGCGCAGGCCCTTGCCATCGCCTCGCTGACCGACGGCGAGCGGGAAAAGATCGGCCCCGGCGTCGAGCGCGCCGCTGCGTCTCGCGCCGTGCTCGGCCCCGGCACCGGGCTCGGCGTCGCCGGCCTCGTGCATGCGCGCCACACCTGGTTTCCGGTTCCCGGCGAAGGCGGCCATGTGGATGTAGGCCCGCGCAGCGAGCGTGACTACCAGATCTGGCCCTTCCTGGAGCCGATCGAAGGCCGCATTTCCGCCGAGCAGCTGCTCTGCGGCCGCGGTATCATGAACATCTACCACTCGGTCTGTGCCGCCGACGGCATCGATGCGCCGCTGGAAACGCCGGCCGACGTGACGGCGAAGGCGCTGGCGCACGAGGACCGCGCGGCGGTCGAGACCGTCTCGCTGTTTTCGACCTATCTCGGCCGGGTCGCTGGCGATATGGCGATGATCTTCATGGCCAAGGGCGGCGTGTTCCTTGCCGGCGGCATCTCGCAAAAGATCCTGCCGGCGCTGCGCGGTCCGGAATTCCGCGCGGCCTTCGAGGACAAGGCGCCGCACAGCGAGCTGTTGAGGACGATGCCGACCTATGTGGTCACCCATCCGGTCGCGGCCCTTGCCGGCCTTGCCGCCTTCGCGCGCATGCCCGACCGTTTTGGTGTTGCAACCGAGGGACGCCACTGGAAAAGGTGAGGCCACGCCTGGCGCTTCGGCGCGGCGCGGACTCGCCAAAGGCAGGCCGACACCCTATAGAGCGGCCAGTGCAGCGCTTCCTCCCGGCGCCGCAGGACCGTGCAGGAAAGTCAGTGTATTGGCCGATAAGAGTCGCACCCAGCGCCAACCCATAAGCTCCGACACCGTCACCACCGTGCTCAAGCGCATCATCGCCGAGAATGGCCGCGAGCACGTCCGGGGCTATGTCATCGCCATCGCCTGCCTTGCGGTCGTCGCCGGGACCACGGGGTTTACCGCCTGGATCATGGAATCGGTCGTCAACGAGGCTTTCGCCAACAAGCGCGCCGACCTCGTCGCCCTCATCTGCGGCTCGATCTTCATCGCCTTCGTGCTGCGCGGCTTTGCCACCTATTACCAGGCCGTCATCCTGTCGAAGATCGGCAACAACATCGTTGCGCGCTACCAGCGCCGGCTGTTTTCGCACTTGATGGCGCTCAGCGTCGGCTATTTCAACGAATCGCGCTCGGCCTATCTCGCCGCCCAGATCAGCCAGAACGTCACCGGCATCCGCGACGTGCTCAACATGACGGTGACGTCGGTGGCGCGCGACTTCCTGACGCTCGTCGCCCTCATCGGCGTGATGATTTCGAAGGACTGGGTGCTGACGCTGATCGTCTTCGTCGTCGCACCGCCGCTGCTTCTCGGCCTGCGCTACGTCTCCAAGCGCCTGCGCAGCGCCACGCGCGAATCCGTCGAGCTGAACAGCCACGTTCTCGGCGCCATGCAGGAGACGGTGCAGGGCATCGCCATCGTCAAGGCCTTCACCATGGAGGCGCAGCTCAAGACCAAGGTCGAGGGCATCATCGACCGCGCCGAAAGCCGCTCCAACCGCATCGCGCGGCTGACCGAGCGCACCGCGCCGATGACCGAAACCTTCGCGGGCTTCGCCATTTCAGGCGTGCTCGCCTATGCCGCCTATCGCTCGATCTATGGCGGCGTGCTGCCGGGCGCCTTCTTCTCCTTCGTCACCGCGCTGCTGATGGCCTACGATCCGGCCAAGCGCCTCGCCCGCCTGCAGGTCTCGCTGGAGCGCGCGGTCGTCAATGCGCGCATGATCTACGAGATCCTCGACCTGAAACCGCGCCAGGCCGACCTGGCGGATGCCAGGCCGCTCGTCGTTTCCGATGCGACCATCAGCTTCAACGGCGTGCATTTCGGTTATTCGGAGACCGAGACGATCCTGAAGGGCGTCAGCTTCACCGCCGAGGGCGGCAGGACGACGGCGCTCGTCGGCCCGTCCGGCGCCGGCAAATCGACCGTCATCAACCTCATCCCGCGCTTCTACGACCCGGCCGAGGGCGAAATCCTGATCGACGGGCAGGACATCGCCCATGTCACCAAGCAGTCGCTCCGCAACGCGATCGCCTATGTCTCGCAGCAGCCCTATCTCTTCGAGGGCACGATCCGCGACAATATCCGCTATGGCCGGCCCGACGCGACGGACGGCGAGATCGAGGAGGCCGCGCGCCATGCCTATGCGCATGACTTCATCCTCGCCCAGCCGCTCGGCTACGATACGCCCGTCGGCGAAAACGGCGTGACGCTTTCGGGCGGCCAGCGCCAGCGGCTGTCGATCGCGCGTGCGCTGGTGCGCAACGCGCCGATCCTGCTGCTCGACGAGGCGACCTCGGCCCTTGATACCGAGTCGGAACAGGCCGTGCAGAAGGCGCTGGACGAGGCGATGAGCGGGCGCACCGTCGTCGTCATCGCGCATCGGCTGTCGACCATCGTGCGCGCCGACAAGATCATCGTGATGCAGGACGGCAAGGTTGCCGAGGAAGGCACGCACGAGGCGCTTGCAGGCCGGGAAAACGGCCTTTACGCTCGCCTCAACAGCCTTCAGGCGCCTGCCGGCAGCACGGGCAAGTAGAGAATGGACGGGAACGGAATATGAGCGGCAACGCAATGAAGCTGGTGGTCGTGGGTGCGGCGGGCCGCATGGGCCAGACGCTGATCCGGACGATCCACGCCATCGAGGGCGCGGAGGTCTTTGCCGCGGTCGAGCGCGAGGGCTCGCCTTTCGTCGGCCGTGACGCGGGCGAGATCGCCGGCCTCGGCCCGATCGGCGTTCCGATCACCGACAAGCCGCTGGAAGCCTTCGTCGCGGCGGAAGGCGTGCTCGATTTCACAGCACCGGCCGCAACGATCGAATTCGCCGGCCTCGCCGCGCAGGCGCGCATCGTGCATGTCGTCGGCACGACCGGCTGCCAGCCGGCCGACGACGAGAAGATCAAGGCGGCGGCGCGCCATGCCCGCATCGTGAAATCCGGCAATATGAGCCTCGGCGTCAACTTGCTCGGCGTGCTGACGGAAACGGCCGCGCGCGCACTCGGCGCCAGCGACTGGGACATCGAGGTGCTGGAAATGCACCATAAGCACAAGGTCGATGCGCCCTCCGGCACCGCGTTGCTGCTTGGCAATGCCGCCGCCAAGGGCCGCGGCATTCAGCTTGCGGACAATTCCGTGCGCGTGCGCGACGGCCATACCGGCCCGCGGCCCGCCGGCACGATCGGCTTTGCGACGTTGCGCGGCGGCTCGGTCATCGGCGAACATTCGGTGATGCTGGCCGGCGAAGGCGAGCTGGTGACGCTGTCGCACAGCGCCACCGACCGCTCGATCTTCGCCCGCGGCGCGGTCAAGGCGGCACTCTGGGCGCGCGACAAGAAGCCCGGCCTCTATTCCATGCTCGACGTGCTCGGGCTCAACTGACAGAACCTCTCGGGAGACAGATGATATGAGCGGAACCCTCGTCCTCGTTCGCCACGGCCAAAGCGAATGGAACCTGAAAAACCTCTTCACCGGCTGGCGTGACCCGGACCTGACGGAACTCGGCATCGAGGAAGCCAAGACCGGCGGCAAGGCGATCGCCGAGACCGGCATCAAGTTCGACATCGCCTTCACCTCCGACCTCTCGCGCGCCCAGAAGACGCTGACGCTGATCCTCGACGAGATCGGCCAGCAGGGTCTTGAGACAATCCGCGACCAGGCGCTGAACGAGCGCGACTACGGCGACCTCTCCGGCCTCAACAAGGACGACGCCCGCGCCAAGTGGGGCGAGGAGCAGGTCCATATCTGGCGCCGCTCCTACGACATCCCCCCGCCGGGCGGCGAAAGCCTGCGCGACACCGGCGCCCGCGTCTGGCCCTACTACCTCACGGAGATCCTGCCCCGCGTGCTGCGCGGCGAAAAGGTCCTCGTCGCCGCCCACGGCAACTCGCTGCGTTCGCTGGTCATGGTGCTCGACAAACTGACGAAGGAAGAGATCTTGAAGCTCAACCTCGCGACCGGCGTGCCGATGGTCTACACGCTGAACGCGGATTCGACGGTGAAGTCGAAGGACGTGCTCGGGGATATGTCCGGCGCGCATTGAGTGCTTCGCCCTCGGCGACAGCCCGCTGCCCTCTCCTCCGTCATGGTCGGGCCTGACCCGACCATCCACGCCGCGGATGCAGGTGGATCCTCGGGTCAAGCCCGAGGATGACGGAAGGGGACGTTGTACTTCCAGAAACAGGAGGCCGGCTATCGCCGGCCTTTTTTGTTCTCAAGCCTTGCCCGATTCCCACCCCAGCATCGCGCGCTTGCGCGTCAGGCCCCAGTGGTAGCCCGTCAGCGCGCCGCTCTTGCCGAGCGCCCGGTGGCAGGGCACCACGAAGGAGATGGGGTTGCGGCCGACGGCGGCGCCGACGGCGCGGGATGCGGTCGGCTGGCCGAGTTTTTCGGCGATCGACGAATAGGTGACGGCGCAGCCCATGGGGATGCGCAGGAGCGCCTCCCAGACGCGGACCTGGAAATCCGAGCCGATCAGGACGACGCGCAGCGGCTCCTTGGGGTCCCAGCGCTTCGGGTCGAAGATGCGCTCCGCATAGGGCGTCGTCGCCGCGCTGTCCTCGACATAGTGGGCGTTCGGCCAGCGCGACGACATGTCGTCGAAGGCATCCATGCCGCCCGGCTCGTCGGTGAAGGCGAGGCCGGCAAGGCCGCGGTCGGTGATCATGACGAGGGCCTGGCCGAAGGGCGAGGGATGCAGGCCGTAGCGGATGGTCAGGCCGGCGCCGCGCGCCTTCCATTCGCCGGGCGACATGGCCTCGTGCGTGACGAAAAGATCGTGCAGGCGGCTCGGGCCGGAGAGGCCCACCTCGAAACTCGTCTCCAGCAGCGGCAGCGCTTCCTGGCGCAGCAGGCGCTTGGCGTGGTCGAGCGTCACGGCCTGCAAAAACGCCTTCGGCGAGAGGCCGGCCCAGCGGGTAAAGGTCTTCTGCAACTGCGTCGGCGACTGGCCAAGTTGGCCGGCAATATCCTCCAGCCCCGGCTGCGCACGATAATCCTCGGTGATCAGCTCGATGACCCGGCGCACGGTGGTGTAGTCATCGCCCTCGGGGGTGATATCGGATTGCAAAGTCGCGGCAATATTCATCAGTCTTCTCCTGTGCCGCCAGAAAAGCACGCCCTTGGCGTGCCCGCCACCCGATTCCTGCAGAGACCCTTAGTAGCCTCGCTTTACGCGGGCCAAAGCCCCGGAAAAGGCGGTGGCGAAGCGCTCGCGGTCATCGGGTGGCAGGAAGGTGCCGACGTCGGTCTCGCGGCCATTGCCGCGCACATGCATGGCCGTGATGCCGATCTTCGCCTTGCGCGAGACGAGGAAGCGCGCCCAGAACGGGTTGAAGACATGTTCGGTCTCGCGGCCCGACGGGCTGATCTTGCGGATCGAGATGTTGGTGCGCGACAGCGAGACGACCTCGCGGGCCTTCGCCGCCCGGTTGTTCAGCCAGAAAGCGCCGAACAGCACCAGGAAATCCAGGCCGAAGAACAGCACAACCGGCCAGGCGCCCGAGATCAGGAAGACGACCATATGGGCGAGGCACATGGCGCCCGCGATGATGAAAAAGATCCGGTGCCCATTGCGCCCGAGCGAGCGGTAGGGGTGGAGCTCCGCGGAGAAGACCGGGCGCTCGTTCATCGTCATGTCGGCGTTGCCTTGCGTCATGACGCATGACTATAGAAGCATCATGGAAAACGGAAAGATCAAAAAGACAGCGAGCATCGCTCCGCAACGTCGCAAGGCGGCGCCGCGGCCGAAGAGCCTGTATTCGCACGATGAACTGAGCGAAATCTTCCGCCGCTTCTCCATCCAGCGGCCGGAGCCGAAAGGGGAGCTGGAGCACGTCAACCCCTTCACGCTCGTCGTCGCCGTCGCCCTTTCTGCGCAGGCGACGGATGCCGGCGTCAACAAGGCGACGCGGGCGCTCTTCAAGGTGGCCGACACGCCGGAAAAGATGCTTGAGCTCGGCGAGGAGAAGGTGCGCGACTACATCCGCACCATCGGGCTCTACCGCAACAAGGCGAAGAACGTCATCGCGCTCAGCCAGATGCTGGTGGAGCGCTTCGGCAGCGAGGTGCCGCGCACGCGCGAAGAGTTGATCCTGCTGCCGGGCGTCGGGCGCAAGACGGCGAATGTCGTGCTTTCCATGGCCTTCGGGCAGGCGACGATGGCGGTCGACACGCATATCTTTCGCATCGCCAACCGGCTGCTGCTGGCGCCCGGCAAAACGCCGGACGAGGTGGAGGACCGGCTGATCCGCATCATCCCGGACGAATATCTCTACCACGCCCACCATTGGCTGATCCTGCACGGGCGGTACTGTTGCAAGGCGCGCAAGCCGGAATGCGAGCGCTGCGTCATCGCCGATCTCTGCAAGTCGCCGGAAAAGACCTGCGACGTGCCGGCGCCCTTGGTGGAACTGCCGCCGCAGCTTTTCGGCCCTACGCCCTGACGAGCCCATCGATGAGATCGGCGATCGCGCTTTCATAGGTCTTGCGGTCCGCGCCGGTCTCGATGGCAATCGCCGCGCGGTCGAAGGCGGCGGAGAGCATTTCCGTCAGCGCCTTGAGTGTTGCGGCATTCGCGCCCGCGCCGAGGAAATCCGCAAGCCCGACCCTCAGCGTGCCCTCGGCATTCTCCCTGTCGATCGCCACGACGCTTTCGAGGCCCAGCACGGCCGGCGCCTCCAAGAGGAGAAGCCGCGTGCGGCCGGGTGCCGCCATCGCATCGAAATAGGCGGAGGCGCCGAGGAGGAGGGCCTGGCGGGGCGATGCACCCTCCAGCGCGACACCTTCGATATGCGCGGCCACCGCCTCGCCTTCCCGCTCCAGCACGGCGCGGAAAAGCGCCTTTTTGTCCTCGAAATGGTGGTAGAGGGCGCCGCGCGTCACGCCGGCCTCCGCCACGATGTCGGGCGTCGCCGTTTCCGCATAGCCCTTTTCCACGAAAAGCCGCCGGGCCGCCTCGATCAGAGCGAGGCGCGTGGCCTCCGTGCGTTCCTTGTTGCTGCGTGCCATTTTTCGCCTTTACATACAAACTGTCTGTATGTTAATTGATAGAAACATGCAGACTGTATGTTTATTTTCACGAAAGGGAAAGAGATGAAAACGACCAGCTATTATCCGGTCATCATGACCGACGACGTGGCCGGCACCGCGGCCTTCTATGAAAAGCATTTCCGCTTCGAGGCCCTGTTCGACAGCGGCTGGTACATCCATCTCCAGTCCCGCGAGGACGAGAAGGTGACGCTTGCCGTGCTCGACGGCAGCCACACGACGATCCCCGCCGCCGGCCGCGGCAAGGTCTCCGGCCTGCTCCTGAACTTCGAGGTGGAGGATGTCGACGCGGTCTATGACGCGCTGCGCGCCGCCGACCTTCCCATCCTGCTCGACATCCGCGACGAGGATTTCGGCCAGCGCCATTTCATCACCGCCGATCCGAACGGCGTGCTGATCGACGTGATCAAGCCGATCCCGCCAAAGGGCGAGTATGTCGCGCTCTACGACGCGTCAGTTCTGCCGCAGTGAGAAGCCGGGGTCCTTGCGGCTCAACGCCTTGTGGAGATGCACCATGAGGCCGGCGGCAAAGAGCGGCGTCAACAGGTTGACGATGGGGATGGCCAGGAAGGCCGCGACGAGCAGGCCAGCAAGCAGCACCGTGGAGGCGTGTTTGGCCCGAAACAGCCGCGCCTCCGCGGGCGTGCGGTAGCGCATCGCCGCGAACTCGAAGAATTCCCGGCCGAGCAGGTAGCCGTTGACCAGGAAGAAGGCGACGAGATTGACGCCCGGGATGAACAGCAGGAACAGCGCGACCAGGTTGCCGAGGATGACGATGCCCAGAAACTTGATCGAGCCCGAGATCGCCTGGCCGAGCGGCAGCGCCGTCCCCGGCGGTTCCGCCGGATAGTCGCGCTTCTCGATGACCTCGGCGACATCGTCGAGGAAGAAGCCGGCGATGATGGCCGTGACGGGCGCCAGCAGCAGCGCGAGACCCAGCGCCAGGCCGAGGCTCGCGATGATGCCGAAGACGAAGGTGAGCCAGCCCGCCCATTCCGGCAGGTCCGGCATGACCGCGCCCTGCAGCCACGGCCAGGCAAAGGCGACGAAGCTTTCCCGCAGGCCGAACCAGATGACGACGAGGGCAAGGACGGTGAGCCCGATGACCTTCCAGAACACGCCGCGCGTCTCCGGGGCGAAGAGGTTGGCAAGCGAGAGCCGGGCGGCGTGAAGGATCATCGAAAAACTCCTGTTCGTCTCGCATGTAGGGTGTGGAAAAGCGGGCGGCAAGGCAGGAGATCAGGGCCGCCCATTAAGCCCACGTTAAACGACCGCTCCTAGACTTTCGCCCACACGCACGCAGCCGTGCGTCTCAAGAAAACCAGGGAACCGTCATGCGCAACGTCCGGATCAGCAGGCTCCTGCCCGCCCTCTTCGTCCTCATGGTCGTGCTGGGCGCGCTGCAAGGCGCCGTCGCCTTCCGCTCGCTCTCGACGATGACCGGCCATATCGAGCGCATCGGCACGGACCGCATGCCGCAGATGAGCAGCATCCTGCAATTGAGCCATGCCTTCTCGGAGCTCAACGCCACCTATTCCGAGCACCTCCTGTCGATGGACCCGGACGAGATCGTCCGCATCGAGGCGCGCATCAAGGAGCGGGCGGACGCGTTTTCCGGCATGGTCGACAGCTACGGCGCCGCCAACACCGCGGACCCGGCTGCGACGGCCGAGATCGACGGCATCAAGGCGACGCTGAAGACCTATATCGACGATTCCGCCAAACTCATCCAGTTCTCCGCCATCGCGGCCAAGGGGCCGGCGCTGGAGGTCTACAAGGGGCCAATGCAGGCGAGCGCCGACGCGATCACCACCGCCCTCAACGACCTCGTCGCCAGCACGCAGAAAGTCACCGAGGAGACGATCCTCTCGGCGCGCGGCGAAGAGGGTTCCGCCTTCGCGCTCACCTGGGCGTCGCTCGCCATTTCCATGGGTCTCGCGATTGCCGCGATCTTCCTGGTCAACCGCCGCGTGGTCAAACCGCTGAACGGCCTTGGCGCCGCAATGAAGCGGCTTGCCGGCGGCGACACGGCCGTCACCATTCCCCATGCCGACCGCACGGACGAGATCGGCGAGATGGCCGGCACCGTCGCGATCTTCCGCGACAATGCCGCCGAGCGCCAGCGCCTGGAGCGCCAGAGCGAGGACGACCGCCGCCGCGCCGATGGCGAGCGCCAGGCCCGCGAGGCCGAGCGCACCCGCGACAGCGGCCGCGTGCAGGAGGCCGTCGCCAGCCTTGCCGATGCGCTCGGCAGGCTTGCCGGCGGCGACATGACCTGCCGCATCGAGAGGCCCTTCGACGGCGACCTGGAGCGGCTGCGCGAGGATTTCAACGCATCCGTCTCGCGCCTCAGCGACGCGTTGCGCGAAGTCGGCGAGAACGCCCGGGCGATCGATGCCGGCGCCAGCCAGATCCGCGCCGCGGCCGACGACCTCTCGCGCCGCACCGAGCAGCAGGCGGCCTCCGTCGAGGAGACGGCCGCCGCCCTTGAAGAGATCACCACCACGGTCAAGGATTCGACCCGCCGGGCGGAAGAGGCCGGCCAGCTCGTTGCCCGCACGCGTTCCGGCGCCGAAAAATCCGGCGAGATCGTGCGCCGCGCGGTCTCGGCCATGCAGGAGATCGAAAAGTCGTCGAGCGAGATCACCAACATCATCGGCGTCATCGACGACATCGCCTTCCAGACCAATCTTCTGGCGTTGAATGCCGGCGTCGAGGCTGCTCGCGCCGGTGAAGCCGGCAAGGGCTTTGCGGTCGTGGCGCAGGAGGTGCGGGAGCTTGCCCAGCGCTCGGCCAAGGCCGCCAAGGAGATCAAGGCGCTGATCACCACGTCGGGCGAGCAGGTGCGCACCGGCGTGTCGCTGGTCGGCGATACGGGGCGCTCGCTCCAGACGATCGTGACCGAAGTGCAGGAGATCAACAGCCACGTCGCGGCCATCGTGGAGGCGGCGCGCGAACAATCGACCGGGCTTCAGGAAATCAACACCGCCGTCAACACCATGGACCAGGGCACGCAGAAAAATGCCGCGATGGTCGAGGAGACGACGGCGGCAAGCCACGGCCTCGCCTCCGAAGTGCAGGCGCTCAACGCGCTGATCGGCCGCTTCAATGTCGGCGGCAGCGCCGCCGCAAGCCGCACCGTGCACGCACCGCATCTCCACATCGTGCCCTCCACGCCCGCCCCTGCCCCGGCTCCGGTGGTCGCCCGCAAGTCGCCCGGCCAATGGAACGTCAAACCGGCCAACACCGCCTCTCGCCCCGTCGGCTCACCGGCGCTCGCGCTCAGCGAAAAGCTTGCAGGCGCGCTCGGCGTGCGGCAGGAAAACGGCAGTGACGGGGACTGGGAAGAGTTTTGAGACGCGGCTGAAGCTGGATCGGCAGGGCGCCTAACCTCTCCTCCGTCATGGTCGGGCTTGACCCGACCATCCACGCCACGGGTGCCACTTGGATCCTCGGGTCAAGCCCGAGGATGACGTTGAGAGTGGAGAGACCTCCGCGAAAAAAAGCTCCGTGCCGGCGCTACGCCCCGCCCTCTTCCGGCGGGTAGAGATGCGTCTCGCCGCGGAAATCGCGCACGCGAAAACAGCCGTCGTCAGCCTCTTCGACGGCGAGCGAATCCGCCCGGACCTTGCCGTGGCCGCCCGGAATATCGAGGATGTAGGTCGGCTGGCAGAGGCCGGAGACGCGGCCGCGCAGGCTTTCGACCAGCGCCCTGCCCTCGGCGAGCGTCAGGCGGAAATGCGACGTGCCCGGCGCCAGGTCGGGATGGTGCAGGTAATAGGGTTTTATGCGGTTTTCGACGAAGGTCCGCATCAGCTCCGCCAGCACCGCCGCATCGTCGTTGACGCCCTTCAACAGCACCGTCTGGCTGATCATCACCAGACCGGCATCGACGATGCGGGCGATGGCGGCGCGGGCGTCAGTGGTGAATTCGCGGGGATGGTTGGCGTGAAGCGCCACATAGGTCGTCTTGCCCGAGGCCTTCAGCGCCGCGACGAGGGCGGCGTCGACCCGGGCCGGATCGACTGCCGGCACCCGGGTGTGGAAGCGCACGATCTTCACATGCGGGATTGTCGCAAGCCGCTCCATGATGGCGTGCAGGCGGCGCGGCGAGAGGACGAGCGGATCGCCGCCCGTCAGGATCACTTCCCAGATCTCCGGCCGTTCGGCGATATAGGCAATCGCCGCATCGAGTGCTGCCGGCGACAGCGTGCCGAGGCCTTCAGGCCCGACCATTTCGCGACGGAAGCAGAAGCGGCAATAGACCGGGCAAACATGCACAGCCTTCAGCAGCACGCGATCGGGATAGCGGTGCACGATGCCCTCGACGGGGCTGTGCGCGAGATCGCCGATCGGGTCGGCGCGCTCCTCCGGCAGGGTGACGAGCTCGGCCGCATTGGGCACGAACTGCCGGGCGATCGGGTCGAGCGGGTCGTCGCGATCGATCAGCGCGGCGAGCGACGGGGTGATGGCGACGGTGTAGCGTTCGGCGACGGCACGCGCTTCCGCGCGCTTCTCCTCCGTAACAAGGCCGGCCTCGAAAAATTCGGCAACCGTCGTCAGGCTTCTGGCCGCCGTCATGGCGCCGTCTCCGCGACAGGCGCCCAGATCACCTGGTCGATGCGCGACGCCCCCGTCGCCAGCATGACCAGCCGGTCGAAGCCGAGCGCGATGCCGCTCGCTTCCGGCATGAGGGCAAGGGCGGCCAGAAAATCCTCGTCGAGCGGATAGGTCTCGCCGTAGACGCGCGCCTTCTCCGCCATTTCCAGCTCGAAACGCCGGCGCTGTTCGGCGGCATCGGTCAGTTCGCCGAAAGCATTGGCGAGTTCCACGCCGCAGGCATAGAGCTCGAAGCGCTCGGCGACGCGCCGGTCGTGCGGCGCGGGGCGGGCGAGGGCTGCTTCGGCGACCGGATATTCGCACAGGATGGTGGCGCGGCCGAAGCCGAGTTCGAGCTCCACCTTCTCCACCAGCACGCGGCTGAAGAGATCGGCCCAGGTGTCGTCCTCCGCAACGCGCAGGCCGGCGGCCCGCATCGCCGTGGCGAGGCGCTCCCGGTCGGTCGACCCGTCCGGATCGATCGAGGCGAGCAGGTCGATGCCGGCATGACGCCGGAAAGCGTCCGCCACCGTCAGCCGTTCCGGTTCAAGCGCCGGATCGCAGGTGGCACCACGATACGTGAGCGCCGATGCGCCCGTGACGTCTGCGGCGAGCGCGAGCATCTCAGCGCAATCCGCCATCAGCACGTCATAGGCCTCGCCCGTCCGATACCATTCCAGCATGGTGAATTCCGGATGGTGCAGCGGCCCGCGCTCGCGGTTGCGATAGACATGGGCGAAACAGGCGATGCGCTGCTCTCCCGCGGCCAGCAGCTTCTTGCAGGCGAATTCCGGCGAGGTGTGCAGGTAGAGCGGCGTCTTCGTGCCCGAATGGCCGATCGCGGCGGTCTCGAAGGCGTGCAGGTGCGCCTCGTTGCCGGGCGAGACCTGCAGCGTCGCCGTATCCACCTCGACGAAATCGCGCGCGACAAACCAGGCGCGCAAGGCCGCCTGGATGCGACCCCGCGCCATCAGGAACGGCCGGCGGTCGGCGTGCACGTCGGGCGTCCACCAGGGCGAGGGTTTTTGGCTTGTGGCACTCATGTGACAGGTTTCTTCGGCCATGCCGGCGGACAGACTGGTCTTTTGCCGGAATATAGGATAGTTGCGGCCCCGAATACGCTTTTCAGCGCGCGGGGAAGACGTCTCAAGGCGGTCCTCTACGACGCGCTCCATCCAGTTACAAGGAAGACTTATGGTAAAGATCATCGCCTCTTCCGTCCGCAAGGGCAATGTCCTCGACGTCGACGGCAAGCTCTATGTCGTGCTGACGGCGCAGAACTTCCACCCGGGCAAGGGCACGCCGGTCACCCAGGTCGACATGCGCCGCATCTCCGATGGCGTGAAGGTCTCCGAGCGCTACCGCACGACCGAGCAGGTCGAACGCGCCTTCGTCGAGGACCGCGAGCACAATTTCCTCTATGAGGACGGCGACGGCTACCACTTCATGAACCCGGAGAGCTACGACCAGCTCACCATGTCCCACGAGGACATCGGCGACCTGAAGGCCTATCTCCAGGAAGGCATGACGGTCATCCTTTCGGTGCATGAAGGCGTGGCTATCGCCATCGACCTGCCGCGCCACGTCACGCTCGAAATCATGGAGACCGAGCCGGTCGTCAAGGGCCAGACGGCGTCTTCCTCCTACAAGCCGGCGATCCTGTCGAACGGCGTTCGCACGCTGGTGCCGCCGCACATCTCGGCCGGCACGCGCGTCGTCATCGCCACCGAAGACGGTTCCTACGTGGAACGCGCCAAGGATTGATCCGCCCTCGCGGACATCAAAGCCGCCCGCCGGAAACGGCCGGGCGGCTTTTTTCTTTTAAACTCCGCAAAATCCGTTAAGACCAAATCCCGGCTCTTACCATTTGTTTTGACGCATGCCGTTATCGCAAAACCGCTATACACTTTTGCGCGGCAAGCTTACGGAGACGGGAATCCCGAATGACCAAATTCGACGTGCTGACGGTCGGCAATGCCATCGTCGATATCATCGCGCGCTGCGATGAGAGCTTCATCACGGATAACGGCATCATCAAGGGCGCGATGAACCTGATCGACACCGATCGGGCGGAACTGCTCTATTCCCGCATGGGCCCCGCACTCGAAGCCTCCGGCGGCAGCGCCGGCAACACCGCCTCCGGCGTGGCGAGCTTCGGCGGGCGGGCCGCCTATTTCGGCAAGGTCGCCGACGACCAGCTCGGCGAGATCTTCATCCACGACATCCGCGCCCAGGGCGTGCATTTCGAGACCAGGCCGCTCGGCGGCACGCCGCCCACCGCCCGCTCGATGATTTTCGTCACACCCGACGGCGAGCGCTCGATGAACACCTATCTCGGCGCCTGCGTGGAGCTCGGGCCGGAGGACGTGGAAGAGCATGTCGTCGCCGAGGCTAAGGTCACCTATTTCGAGGGATATCTGTGGGATCCGCCGCGCGCCAAGGATGCGATCCGCGAATGCGCCCGTATCGCGCATGCCCATGGCCGCGAAGTGTCGATGACGCTGTCCGACAGTTTCTGCGTGCACCGCTACCGCAGCGAATTCCTGGATCTCATGCGTTCCGGCACCGTCGACATCGTCTTTGCGAACAAGGCTGAAGCCTTGGCGCTTTACGAGACGGAGGATTTCGAGGAAGCGCTAACGCGCATCGCGCAGGATTGCCGCCTGGCGGCGGTGACGATGAGCGAGGAGGGTTCGATCGTGCTGACCAAGGGCGAGCGCACCCGGGTGGAGGCGATCAGCATTCCGAGCGTGGTCGACACGACCGGCGCCGGCGATCTTTATGCCGCCGGCTTCCTCTACGGTTATACGGCTGGGCGTTCGCTTGCCGATTGCGGCAAGCTCGGCAGCCTTGCCGCCGGCCTTGTCATCCAGCAGGTCGGCCCGCGGCCGCTCCTGTCGCTGGCGGATGAAGCCAAGAAGGCCGGCCTTATTTGAAGGCTTCGCCCGGATAGGCGCCCCAGATCTCGTTCTGCGAAACCCAGCCTGCCGTGCCATCCACTTCGGCGCGGCACCAGTCGCCATTGCATTCGCCGACCTTGACGACGACGCCCGGCTGAATCTTGGCGACGAGCGAGCTGTTGGCCAAAGCCTCGCGGCGCATGTTGACGTAGATGTCCTCGCCCTTGCCACGCATCCAGGGTGCCGTCACGGCGGTGCGCTCGCCCGAAAGCAGCGCCTGGTTGACCCAGCCTTCCGTGCCGTCGGCATCGCGCACGCGGCGCCAGTTGTCGTATTCCTGGATGATTTCGACCGGCACGCCGGACTTGAGATAACGCCAGGCGACGGCATAATCGACGCTCGGGCCGACGCGAAGATTGACGCTCTTGGCCTTGAGGCTGACGAAGCGCGGCAGCGGCAGGCCGCTCGGGCCTTTTGCCGCCTGGGCATGGGCGAGCGAGAGGCCGGCGACCGACACGATGACGCCGGCAAGGGCAGCAAGGCTGAGACGGACGACGAGGTTACGCATGGAAAATCCGTTCGAAACTGTAGAGGGCATCAGGCTGCCTTGCCGGCGCGACGTGGCAAATCGCGGGGACCGCCAAGAGGGCGGATTGTCTTCGCGACCGGGTCTGGTAGAAAATGCCCCTGATGAAGCAATCCTTGCCCAACTTGGTTAAGGACCCGTCAACAGGACGCCGGAACATCCCATGACCCAGAAGAAAAAACCGAAGGTCTACATCACCCGCCGCCTGCCCGAGGTCGTGGAGACCCGGATGCGCGAACTGTTCGACGCGGAACTCAACATCGACGACACGCCGCGCACCCAGCCCGAGCTCGTCGCCGCCGTGAAATCGGCCGACGTCCTGGTGCCGACGCTGACCGATCGCATCGACGCGGCCCTCATCGAACAGGCGGGGCCGCAGCTCAAGCTGATCGCCTGCTTTTCCAACGGCGTCGACAATGTCGACGTCGAGGCCGCCGCCAAGCGCGGCATCACCGTCACCAACACGCCGAACGTCCTGACCGAGGACACGGCCGACATGACGATGGCGCTGATCCTCGCCGCCCCGCGCCGCCTTGCCGAAGGTGCGCGCATCCTGACGGACCGCAAGGGCGAATGGGCCGGCTGGTCGCCGACCTGGATGCTCGGCCGCCGTATCTGGGGAAAACGCCTCGGCATCGTCGGCATGGGCCGCATCGGCACCGCCGTCGCGCGGCGCGCCAAGGCCTTCGGCCTCTCCATTCACTATCATAACCGCCACCGCGTGCGCCCGGACACGGAAGACGCGCTGGAAGCGACCTATTGGGACAGCCTCGACCAGATGCTCGCCCGCGTCGACATCGTCTCGGTGAACTGCCCCTCGACGCCCGCGACATTCCATCTGCTCTCCGCCCGCCGGCTGGAGCTGATGCAGCCGACGAGCTACATCGTCAACACAGCCCGCGGCGGCATCATCGACGAGACGGCGCTGATCAAATGCCTGCGCGAAGGAAAAATCGCCGGCGCCGGCCTCGACGTGTTCGAGAACGAACCGGCGGTCAACCCGAAGCTCCTGAAGCTTGCAACGGAAGGCAAGGTCGTGCTGCTGCCGCATATGAGCTCGGCAACGCTCGAAGGCCGCATCGACATGGGCGAGAAGGTGGTGATCAACATCCGCACCTTCTTCGACGGCCACCGCCCACCAGACAGGGTGCTGCCGGGGCGGGTTTAAGCCGTAGACACCCCCCTCTGCCCTGCCGGGCATCTCCCCCTCAAGGGGGAGTGTTTACACGGAACGCTTTTGAGGTTCTGCTATTCGTGTGATTTGCATGGAGGCAGGTGATGGATTGCCC